>JBFXAF010000005.1:0-344032 GCA_050184585.1 Rhizobiaceae bacterium
CATTGATCAGGGGTCAGTTCGTAACGCTTCGGCTTAGCCATCATCGGGCTCCAGATCAGCAGACCTGGCACCCGATGAATCACACATCGCCGCAGAATTGAATCCTGAATGTCGATTGGTCCTAGAGGTCTTGCCCGCGCCGGGCTGAAACCGGCGGCGTCCCGGCTCCGTAGCTTTCTGCAATCACGATGGAAACGTCGAACGACGGCGGGAGACGGGACATGTCTGCGCACGAAACGACGGCGCATGGGGCGGCGAAAGGAACGCTGGTCTACCGCCAGACGATCTGGACCCGAGTGACGCACTGGATCTGGGCGGTGTCGCTGTTCTTCCTGATGCTGACCGGCCTCCAGATCTTCAATGCCCATCCCGCGCTCTACATCGGTGACCAGTCCGGGTTCCAGTTCGAGAACCATGTTCTGGCGATCTACTCCGAGAATACCGAGGCCGGCCGCGTCGGCGTGACGGAAATCCTCGGGGCGAAGTTCGACACTACCGGCGTGCTCGGCCTGTCGGGCGACCGGCCCGTCCAGCAGCGCGCCTTTCCGGCATGGGCGACGGTGCCCACCGGCCAGAACCTCGCAACGGGCCGGGTGGTCCATTTCTTCTTCGCATGGATCCTTGTCGGTACGCTCACGGTGTGGCTGCTGGCAGGCCTTTTCACCGGGCATGTGGTTCGCGACCTGCTGCCCCGCGGTCGTGACGTTCGCAACCTGCCGCGTGACATCCTCGACCACGTCAAGCTGCGCTTTCACCACACACGCGCCTACAGTCCGCTGCAGAAACTCGCCTACGGGTCGGTCCTGTTCGTGATGCTGCCAGCGATGATCCTGACCGGGCTGTGCATGTCGCCCGGCGCCAACGCCATGATGCCGTGGCTTCCGGAACTGTTTGGCGGCCGCCAGACCGCGCGCACGATCCATTTCGTGGTGATGCTGCTTCTGGTCGGGTTCTTCATCGTCCACATCGCGATGATCGTGCTCGCGGGCCCGTTCAACGAATTGAGGTCGATCATCACCGGCTGGTATCGGACCGATCCGGAAAAATCGCAGGACAAGGAAGCGTGAGATGGGCAAGCTGATCCTCAACCGCCGCCGTTTCCTCACCGCTGCGTCGGCCGGCCTGTCGGGCGTGGCGCTGTCGGGGTGCGATGTCCTCGACGGGCTCGCGAACTACGACCATCCGGTGCGCAACTTCATGGAAGGCGCGAACGATCTCACCTACCGCGTCCATCGCGCACTGATCGGCCGCGACAGTCTCGCCCAGGAGTTTTCGGAGGCCGACATCCGCCAACCGCAAAGGCCCAACGGCGTCACCGCGCCCGATGACGAAATCTACAAGGGCCTGCTGTCCAACGACTTCCGCGACTGGCGGCTCGTCGTCGACGGGCTGGTGGACAAGCCGCTGGCGCTGAGCCTCGACCAGCTCGCCGCGATGCCGTCGCGCACGCAGATCACCCGCCACGACTGCGTGGAAGGCTGGAGCTGCATCGCCAAATGGACGGGCGTGCCGCTTGCGCTGGTCCTCGACGAGGCGCATCCGAAGTCCGAGGCGCGCTATGTCGTCTTCCACTGCCTCGACTCGATCGAGAAGACGCTTTCGGGCGACGTGAAGTACTACGGGTCCGTGGACATGATCGACGCGCGCCACCCGCAGACGATCCTGGCCTACGGGCTGAACGGCAAATCGCTGCCCGTCGAGAACGGCGCGCCGCTGCGCGCCAGGGTCGAGCGCCAGCTTGGCTACAAGATGCCGAAGTACCTGCACCGCATCGAGGTCGTGGACAGCTTCGAGCCCCTCGGATTCGGCAAGGGCGGATATTGGGAAGACAGGGGCTACGATTGGTATGCCGGCATTTGATTGACCGCTAAGGGTTGTATTCGACGGCCAGATGCCCCACCTTTGACGGGCCCACGGGGGCGAATCCAATTCATTGACGGAGGCGGGTCGGTTGTCCGAAACCATGAACATTTTCGAGGAGACCCCGGACGGGGACACCATTGGCGGGCGTCTGTCCCGCGCGCGGCATGTCACAGGGTTGTCGCCGACGGACTTTGCCTGGCGCCTGGGCGTCAAGGTCGCGACGGTCAAGGCATGGGAAAGCGATCGTTCGATGCCCAGTTCCCACCGGCTGGCGACGATCGGCGGCATCCTCAACGTCAGCCTCTCATGGCTGCTGCATGGGGTCGGGACCGCTCCGTCCGACGACTACGACGCGCCGGTGTACGACCCCGAGATCAATGGCCGTCTCGAACGGCTGGTCGCGCTGCATGCGGAGACCGGCGCGCTCATCCAGAAGCTTCAGTCCGACCTCGGGCGGGCGGCTTCCCGCTAGGGTCCGCCGGGTCGCCCGGCCCGCCGGAACAGCCGCACGAACGGAGGATCGATCGTCACGGCGCTCGATCCGAAGTTCCTCGACAGCGCCATCGGGCGCTTGGGCGATCACAAGCTGCGGCCGCAGGTGACAAGCCCGGTTTCATCGGCTAGCGTCGGATTCGTCGAGGAGCGCGAATGCTCCGCCGGTTTGCGGGAGAGAGCGGCATTTGCCGCCGCCGAAGGGGAAATCGCCCGAAATCTCTCAGGCAAAAGAACCGTAGACCGAAACGACACTCTGGAAAGTCGGGGTTCTCCCCCGCGCCGAAGGTGTAAGGCTCCCCGACAGGGTTCCGGGGCGCCGAGTCTCTCAGGCTTCCGACAGAGGGGCACGGATCGGCCGCATTCAGCGGCCGTGAGCGTGCTGTTCTGGAGGACCTATGGACGACGGCGAATTGCACCATCTCCCTCTCGAAGACCTGCATGTCGCCGCCGGTGCGCGCTTCGGTGCGTTCGCCGGCTGGCATATGCCGATCACCTACCCCGCTGGCGTCATGAAGGAGCACCTGCACACCCGCGAGCAGGCGGGCCTGTTCGACATCTCCCATATGAAACTGATCGAGGTGTCGGGACCACAGTCGGCCGGGCTTCTTGCTCTCACCTGCCCCCTGGACCCGGCGGTGCTGGCGATCGGCCAGTCGAAGTACACCTTCTTCTTGGACGACGAGGCCGGGATCATCGACGACCTGATCGTCACGCGGCTGGGCGACAGCCGCTTCATGGTCGTGGCCAACGCGGGAAACGCCGACGTCGATGTCGCGCATCTCGAGGATGTCGTCAGGCGCTTCGACGCGGCGGTCGAGCCGCTCGATCGCGTGTTTCTGGCCCTGCAGGGGCCGGCCGCGGCCGCCGTCCTTGATGCGGCCGGTTTCGCCACCGGGACGCTCGCCTTCATGACAGGCTTCGAGCCAAGGCCGGGCTGGTTCATGAGCCGATCGGGCTACACGGGCGAGGACGGCTTCGAGATCGGCCTGCCAGCCGGCGACGCCCACGATTTCGCCTCGCGCCTGCTGGCGGACCCGCGCGTCCAGTGGATCGGCCTCGCAGCGCGGGACAGCCTGCGCCTCGAAGCCGGCCTGTGCCTGCACGGAAACGACATCACGAGTGCAACGACACCCGTATCGGCCGGCCTTCTGTGGGCCATTCCTAAGGCGGTCCGGGAGACCGGCAGGTTCTTGGGCTCGGACGCCTTGCGGGCGGCCATGGCCGCCGGCCCGGCCGAAAGGCGCGTCGGGCTGAAGCCGCAGGGGCGCCAGCCGGTGCGATCCGGGGCCGCGCTCGTCGACTCCGGCGGCTCTGGCGTTGGCATCGTCACCTCCGGTGGTTTCGGGCCTTCGGCAGGCTTCCCGGTTGCAATCGGTTATGTTTCGGCCGCCCTCGCCTCGCCCGGCACGACCGTGTTCGCGGACGTTCGCGGCGCCAAGGTGCCGGTTGACGTCCATGCCCTTCCCTTCACCCCGCACCGCTATCGCAAAGGATGAACCCCATGCCGACCACCTATTTCACGGAAGACCATGAATGGATCCGCGTTGAGGGCGGCGTGGCGACGGTCGGCATCACCGACTACGCGCAGGAGCAGCTCGGCGACCTCGTCTTCGTCGAATTGCCCGAGGCCGGTCGGACATTGAAGAAGGGCGACACCGCGGTGGTCGTCGAATCCGTCAAGGCGGCTTCGGATGTCTATGCGCCGGCCGACGGCGAGATCACCGAGGCGAACGCCAAGCTCTCGTCCGATCCTGCCCTCGTCAATTCGTCGGCCACCGGCGATGGCTGGCTCTGGAAGATGACGCTCGCCGACGAGAGCCAGCTTTCCGGCCTCATGGATGAGGCCGGCTACAAGGCCCACATAGGTTGACGGAGTTCGCCATGACCGCTCCATTCACGTCCCGCCATATCGGTCCCGGCCGCGACGATGTGCGCGCCATGCTGGCCACTCTGGGTGTTCCCTCGGTCGAGACGCTGATCGCCCAGGCCGTGCCGAAATCGATCAGGCTCGGCCGCCCGCTCGACCTGCCGGAGGCGGCGAGCGAGGCGGAGGCGCTGGCCGAACTGTCGGCAAAGATGGCCGCCAACACGGTTCTCAAGAGCTTCATCGGCGCTGGCTACCATGGGGTGCACCTGCCGCCGGTGATCCAGCGAAACCTGTTCGAGAACCCGGCCTGGTACACCGCGTACACGCCATACCAGTCGGAGATCAGCCAGGGGCGCCTGGAACTGCTGTTCCATTTCCAGACGCTGATCGCCGAGCTGACCGGACTGCCGGTTGCGTCGGCATCGCTGCTCGACGAGGCCACGGCGGTGGCGGAAGCCGTCGGCATCGCCTGGCGGCATCATCGCGAGAAGCGCAACCGGGTGGCGCTTGCCGGGGCGCTCCACGCGCACATCCTCGACGTGGTGGAAACGCGCGGCGAGCCGCTTGGGATTTCGGTCGGCGGAGATGCGGTCGACGACGACACCGCGGCGCTGATCGTTCCGTGGCCGGACGCCAGTGGCGCCTACGGCGAACACGCCGAAGCCATCGCGGCGGCCCGGACCGCCGGCGCCATCGTGATCTTCGTCGCCGATCCGCTCGGATTGGCGATCACCGAGGCGCCGGCGAAGCTGGGCGCCGACATATCCGTTGGCTCGATGCAGCGCTTCGGCGTTCCGATGGGTTTCGGCGGCCCGCACGCCGCCTACTGCGCCGTCTCCGACAAGCTGACCCGGCTGATGCCGGGCCGACTCGTCGGCCAGTCCGTCGACCGTCACGGACGCCCCGGCTACCGGCTGGCCTTGCAGACGCGGGAGCAGCACATCAGGCGAGACAAGGCGACGTCCAACATCTGCACCGCACAGGCGCTGCTCGCCAACATGGCGGTCTCCTACGCGATCTGGCACGGCCCGGAAGGGCTGCAGGCAATAGCGAGGCGCGTGCACGGGCTTGCCGCCCGCCTCGCATCGGCATTGACGGGAGCCGGCCTCGCCGTTGCCGGAGAGCGGCGTTTCGACACCGTGACGGTGACCGCGCCGCGCCGCGCCCGCAAGCTGGCGCAGGCGGCGGAAGATGGCGGACGCCTGTTGCGTGTGCTTGACGACGACACGGTTTCCATCGCCTTCGACGAGACCGCGACGGAGACCGATCTCCAGGCGATCGGCGACCTCTTCGGCGCGCCCGTTCCAGCAAGCGCCGACGCGGCGCTGCCGGGACAACGTGAATCCAGGGGCTTTCTCACGCAGCCCGTGTTCCACCAGAATCGATCCGAAACGGAAATGATGCGGTTCCTGCGCAGGCTCGCCGACAAGGATCTCGCGCTCGACCGCGCGATGATCCCGCTGGGCTCCTGCACCATGAAGCTCAATGCCGCGGCGGAGATGATGCCCGTCAGCTGGCCGAGCGTCGCCGGCCTGCATCCGCTCGCGCCCGCGGCGCACACCGTGGGCTACAGGTCGATGACGGAAGACCTTGAGCGGTGGCTGGCCGAGATCACCGGCTTCGACGCCGTCTCGCTTCAGCCCAACGCCGGCAGCCAGGGCGAGTATGCCGGACTGCTCGCGATCAGGCGGTACCACCTCTCCTGGGGCGAGCCGCACCGCGACGTATGCCTCATCCCCTCGTCGGCGCACGGGACCAACCCGGCAAGCGCGGCGATGGCCGGAATGCGGGTGGTGGTCGTCGCGTGCACCGACGCCGGCGACATCGACGAGGACGATCTGAGAGCCAAGGCCGCCCAGCATTCGAAGGAGCTGGCCGCCCTGATGATCACCTATCCCTCGACCCACGGCGTGTTCGAGGAGAACGTCCGCGAGATCTGCGAGATCGCGCACGAGCACGGCGCGCAGGTCTATCTCGACGGCGCCAACCTCAACGCGCTGGTCGGCCTGGCGCGGCCCGGCGACCTCGGCGCCGATGTCTGCCACATGAATCTGCACAAGACGTTCTGCATACCGCATGGCGGCGGCGGCCCGGGCGTCGGCCCGATCGGCGTCAAGGAGCATCTGAAGCCGTTCCTGCCAGGCCATGTGGGGCTCGGGACGGACCACGCGGTGGCGGCGGCGCCGTTCGGAAGCGCGTCGATCCTGCCGATCACCTGGATGTACATACGCATGATGGGCGCCGCCGGACTGAAGCAGGCGACGGAGACGGCGATCCTCAACGCCAACTACATCGCGGCCCGCCTCAATCCGCATTTCCCGGTCCTCTACAGGGGCGGCAGCGGGCGGGTGGCGCACGAATGCATCCTCGATACGCGGGTCCTGAAGGAGACGGCCGGCGTTTCCGTCGAGGACGTCGCGAAGAGGTTGATCGACTATGGCTTCCACGCTCCGACCATGTCCTGGCCGGTGGCCGGAACGCTGATGGTCGAGCCGACCGAGTCGGAGCCGAAGGCCGAGCTCGACCGCTTCTGCGAGGCGATGATCTCGATCGCCGGCGAAGCGAGGGCGGTGTCTTCGGGGGCGTGGCCGCGCGACGACAATCCGCTCGTCAACGCGCCGCACACGGCCGCGGAGGCGACCGCGAGCGATTGGACGCATCCCTATTCGAGGGCGGAAGCGGTGTTCCCGTCAAGCGACCCCGACAGCGGGGCCAAGTACTGGCCGCCGGTGTCGCGCATCGACAACGTGGCCGGTGACCGCAACCTGGTCTGCGCCTGCCCGCCGATGGCCGCCTATGCGGGGGCGGCCAGCTAGGGGATTCCTGCGCGAGGGCTCAGCCCTTCTTCAGCAAGGCCAGATTGGCGTCGACCACGGTGGTGTCGCCCATGCCCGCCTTGGCTTCCATGAGCAGCGTCTTCGCCTTCTTCCTGTTGCCGCGCAGGAGCTGCGAGTAGCCCATGTTGTTGACGATGCGGGGCTGCCGGCCGGCGAGTTTCACGAGCTGTTCGTAGGCGCGGTCGGAGAAATCGAAGCGGCCGAGCTGGTCGTAGGAGGCGGCAAGACCCATCCAGGCCTCCGCGCTGTCTGCCCTGAGTTCGACCGCCTTGCGGAAATGCTTCTCGGCGAGACCGTAGTTGGCCTCGCGGAACTGCGCCTTGCCGGCGGCGAGATCGTTGGCGGAGACGTCCTTCGCCTCGGGCGCGATCGCGGTCGTCTTGGTGGTGTCGATCGCGCCGGTGGTGCAGCCCGAAACCAGCATGGCTGCAAGTACCGTGGCGACGGCGAAACTGTTCAGACGCATGGCCCCTGCCCTCGATGGCCCGTTGTCGGGTCTTGTGAGGTGAAGCTACACGATGCGCCTTAAGCTTCGGTCAGCGATCGGCCTTAACGATTGCTTGCCGCGATCGGAGCAATTCTCGCGATACAGCGGTTGCGGCGTTGCCCGGCGGCTAACCGCCGGGCAAGGTCGATCCGACCGGATCCGGGCTAGGCCGCCACCTTCTTCACCGCGCCGGTCGGCACTTCCGCGATCGTCTTCAGCACCACCGACGCGATCTGATAGGGGTCGCCCTGGGAATTCGGCCGACGATCCTCGAGATAGCCTCGGTAGTCGTTCCTGACGAAGGAGTGCGGCACGCGGATCGAGGCGCCGCGGTCGGCGACTCCATAGGAGAACCTGTTCCACGGCGCCGTCTCGTGCTTGCCGGTGAGGCGCTTGTCGTTGTCGGGTCCGTAGACGTCGATATGGTCCATCAGGTTCTTGTCGAAGGCCGCCATGAGCGCCTCGAAATAGTCCTTGCCGCCCACCTCGCGCAGATACTTGGTCGAGAAGTTGCAGTGCATGCCCGAACCGTTCCAGTCGGTGTCGCCGAGCGGCTTGCAGTGGAACTCGATGTCGATGCCGTACTTCTCACAGAGGCGCAGCAGCAGGTAGCGCGCCATCCAGATCTGGTCGGCGGCTTTCCTTGAGCCCTTGCCGAAGATCTGGAACTCCCACTGGCCCTTGGCCACCTCGGCGTTGATGCCTTCATGATTGATCCCGGCAGCCAGGCACAGATCGAGATGTTCCTCGACGAGCTGGCGCGCGATGTCGCCGACGTTCTTGTAGCCGACGCCCGTATAGTAAGGACCCTGCGGCGCCGGATAGCCGGTCGTCGGGAAGCCGAGCGGCCGCCCGTCCTTGTAGAAGAAGTACTCCTGCTCGAAGCCGAACCAGGCATCCTCGTCGTCGAGGATGGTGGCGCGCTTGTTGGATGCATGCGGCGTCACGCCGTCCGGCATCATCACCTCGCACATGACCAGCGCCCCGTTGGTGCGCGCCGGATCCGGAAAAACCGCGACCGGCTTCAGCACGCAATCGGAGGAATGGCCCTCCGCCTGCATGGTGGACGAGCCGTCGAAGCCCCACAGCGGCAGGTCCTCGAGTCTCGGGAACTCGGCGAACTCCTTGATCTGAGTCTTGCCGCGCAGGTTCGGCACCGGAATGTAGCCGTCCAGCCAGATGTATTCGAGCTTGTACTTTGTCATGCCTGTCCTCATGCAAGCTGACCCGGCTGGGAGGATGCCGCCTGCGCGGATATCCGGGTCAATCCCCGATGCTGCGATGCAACATCCATGCCATGCGCCGGAACGTGCGAATTCGGGCGGAATCCGCGCTTCCGCCGAACCCCCGCCATTCGCCCGCGCCCGCCACGACCGCAAATGCCTCATTTTTCGGCAGGGCGCGACTGTGCACGCGGATTGCGCAAGTATTCGAAAAGTCGAACCGGAAAGGCGCCGCCGCAAATAAATAGAGCAATGAAAATTGCTGCTCATTTTGGCATCTTTGACAGATTTTCCATGCTTAACTTGAGAAAAATCCTTGCATGTCATAGGATGAGTCCTACGTCTCGGTTGAGCACGTCAACGCGCTGGAAGGACGAGACCCATCATGATAGCGGCGGAACACAACCAGCAGACCGGGACGATCATCGCGTTCCCGGCGAAGTCGATGTTGCGTCCACCCCGCCGGATCGCGATGGGAGGCGACCTCGTCGCCCTTCCGGACAGGAATCCGCGCCAGGTGGTCGACTACGACGCCTGGTATCACGCCGAGGCGGTTCGCGAAGACCGAGGCCAGGCGAGCTGACGCATCGAAATGGCGTCCGCGGCGCCGCTCATTCCGCTTTGGCCGGCTTAGGCGGGGCCTAGAAGGTCGTTGGCGATTTCGCGCGGACGCGCCTGCGCGAGAAAATCGTCATGCGCGCGCAAGAGGTTCATGCGCAGGAAATTGAAGATATAGTCATAGTCGTTGGTGACGATCGTTTCGTGGATCGGCAGCACCTTGAACACGCTGCGAGCGAGCGGTTTCGGCATTTCGCGGACAGGGCGCGCCGCGCGTCCCTGCGCCTCGGCAAGCGTCTCGCGGACCGGAACGAGGGCCTTCTCCCAGAAATCCGGGGCCTCGCCATCCGGCACGGGATAGGATCGGAACGTTTCCGCGGCGATGGTTTCGAGCGCTGAGCCTAGGCGGACGCGACGCACGCCTGCCGCCTCGCGCAGCGCCGCATCGACCATTTCCGCCATCATGCCGTAGGTTGCCGGGTAGGCGCGCCAGCGCGAACGGTCGAGTTCCCGCTGGAACTCGGCTTCGGCGAACAGCTTCTGCCAGTAGACTCCCGCCCTCACGCGGCAGAACTCGACGATGCACTTCTGCGCGAGGAAGGCCGCCCGCGCATTCATGAAGGCGGCGAGCGCGGCGCGGTCGGCGATCGGCTCGGCCCGGCCGAACAGCGCCGAAGCGACCTTTTCCAGAATGCCCAACGCGTCCTCCACGACTTTCGCCTGCCCGCCTCGCCTATCGTGAACGCCGCGCTGTGGCCAGAGCGGCGGCCCCAAGGCGACCGATTCTAAAGTTGAATGAACAGGCGCTGCCCCAGATGGTACCACTCCGCCACCATCGGGTCATCCGCTTGCCGGGCGATTCGCGATGCTTCGGCGCCTCGTCGGACGGGCGGCGCGCCGAAACAAGGGCAACAGGACCCGGCCTTCGGAGACGTCGGCGGGTCCATTCGGGAGGAGGGTTCGCGCAATGGCAACGCCTGACCGCGTCAGCTATTGGAACGCCACCCGGCGCCTCATGTTCATCATGTTGGCGCTGTGGGTGTTCTTCGGATACGTCGTCCACATGTTCGTGGGCGCGCTCAACAACATCGTCATTCTCGGCTTCCCGCTCGGCTTCTACATGGCCGCGCAGGGCTCGCTCATCGCTTTCGTGGTCATGCTCTTCTGGTTCGCCCGGAAGCAGAACGCGATCGACGAAGAGCATGGCGTCGCTGAAGACTGAGCGGGGGAAACGTCATGGCCAATACAACAGCAGGCGGCGGTGATTTCACCTCCAACCTCGGTCGCATCTACACGATCTACACGGGCGGCTTCATCGCCTTCATCATCCTGATGGCGATCCTCAGCGCGGTCGGCGTGCCGAACCGCGTCATCGGCTACATGTTCGTCGGCTTCACCATCCTGATCTACGCGGTAATCGGCATCATGAGCCGCACCATGCAGGTCGGCGAATACTACGTCGCCGGACGGCGGGTTCCCGCCTTCTACAACGGCATGGCGACAGGCGCGGACTGGATGTCCGGCGCGTCCTTCGTCGGCATGGCCGGAACGCTCTACATCCTGGGCTACGACGGCCTCGCCTTCGTGCTCGGCTGGACGGGCGGTTATGTCCTGGTCGCGATCCTCGTCGCGCCCTACCTGCGCAAGTTCGGCGCCTACACGGTCCCCGACTTCCTGTCGGCCCGTTATGGCGGCAATTTGGCGCGGCTTATCGGCGTGGTCGTGCTGTTCTCGTGCTCGTTCACCTATGTCGTGGCGCAGATCTTCGCCACGGGCATCATCTCGGCCCGCTTCCTCGGCCTCGACTTCAACGTCGCGGTCTATGTCGGCCTGGCGGGCATCCTGGTGTGCTCGATGCTCGGCGGCATGCGGGCGGTGACGTGGACGCAGGTCGCGCAGTACATCGTGCTTATCATCGCCTACCTGATCCCCGCGATCTGGATGTCGACGGTCAAGACCGGCGTGCCGATCCCGCAGTTGATGTACGGCCAGGCGCTCCAGGGCATCGCTGCCCTCGAGGCCGCGCAGGGCATCGCGGTCGGGCATATCGCGCCGTTCTCGCATGGCGGCTACAACGCCCTGAACTACTTCCTGCTGATCCTCTGCCTGATGGTCGGAACGGCGTCGCTGCCGCACATCCTCATGCGCTACTTCACCACCCCTTCGGTGCGTGAGGCGCGCAAGTCGGTTGCGTGGTCGCTGCTGTTCATCTTCATCCTCTACTTCACGGCGCCGGCCTATGCCGCCTTCGCGAAGTGGACGATGCTCGACCTGGTGGCTTCGGGCCTGACGCCGGAAAACATCGCCGACAAGGCGTCGTGGATGTTCCGGTGGGCGGCTGCGGATCCGGCTCTGGTGCAGATCTGCGGCAAGGCAGCGGTCGATGCCGCCGCGGTCGCGGCAGCCTGCGGTGAAGCCGGCATCACACAGCTCGGCTTCGCCAACATCAGCTTGAACGCCGACATGATCGTGCTCGCAACGCCGGAAATGGCCGGCATGCCGTACGTCATCTCCGGTCTCGTCGCTGCCGGCGGTCTCGCCGCTGCGCTGTCGACCGCAGACGGACTGCTGCTCGCCATCGCCAACGCGCTCAGCCACGACATCTACTACAAGATGATCGACCAGAATGCGCCGACCGCCCGTCGGCTCGTCGTGTCGCGCATCCTGCTGGTGGTCGTCGCGGTCGCAGCGGCCTACGTGGCGTCGACCAAGCCGGGAGACATCCTGGCCATGGTGTCCTGGGCGTTCTCGCTCGCGGCGGCGGGCCTGTTCCCGGCGCTCGTGCTTGGCGTCTGGTGGCGGCGCACCACGTCTGTCGGCGCCATCGTCGGCATGATCGCGGGCTTCGGCATGTGCCTCTACTATCTGCTCGGCACCCGCTACGGCGCGGTCGGCTTCGTGGAGATGTGGAGCGGTCTGTCGACGGCGACGGCGGAGCAGCTTGCCAAGTTCGAGGAGCTCAAGGCCGCCTATGCCGCCGCCACCGGCGACGCGCAGACGGCAGCCTGGGTCGCGCTGGACAAGCATGCGCAGTCGATCGCGAGCTGGTGGGGCGTCAAGAACCTCTCGGCTGCGGCCTTCGGCCTGCCGGTAGGCTTCGCGGTGATGGTGCTGGTCAGCATGTTCACCAAGGAGCCATCGAAGGAGATGCAGGACTTCATCGAGGAACTGCGCATCCCCCGCGGCAAGCAGATGATGGAAGAAAAGACCACCTGATCCCCGGATCGGAATCGAAGCGGGGCCCGGCGACGGGCCCCGCTTTCATTTTGCGCAGGCCCGGTTCATAAGGCGGGCACACAGCGAACCGCGGGCGACATGAGCGATTTCTGGTCCCACTGGTACTTCCACATCCCGAACTTCGTGCTCGCGGCGGTGATGTACACGATGATCGGCCGCCTCCTCCTCGGCTTCTTCGTTCCCGAAGACTGGGACAACTACATCTGGCGAGGCTTCCGGCTGGTGACGGACCCGGCGGTCAGGGTGGTGCGGACGATCACGCCATCGGCGCTCGGACAGCCGATCGTGCTCGTCTTCGGTACGATCTGGCTGATGGTCGTGCGGGTCGCCTACTTCGTGCTGCTGGTCAGCATCGGTCTGTCGCCATTGCGGGGCGCGGCGCAATGAATCCCAACGCGCTCGTCCCCATCATCGGCATAGCGATCGTCAACGGCATCTTCTCGCCTGCGGTCATCTTCGTCACCGCGGGCTACTTCATCTGGTACCCGGGCTGGCTGCCGACCCATGTCGAGTTCGTCTATATGGCCAGCGCGCTCGTCGTCTCGACGCTGACACTGATGATATCGGGCGTCCCGGCCGCGCTGTATGAGCGTTTCGCCGCCGCCCCCCAACCCCATGTGACGGGTACGATCTGGCTCGCGGCCGCCGCCCTCATCAGCCTGCCGGCTGTCCCGACGGTCCTCGCCGCCCTCGGCCTTTCCGGCTGACCTTCAGCGGCCGATCGCGGCGATGAGTTGGGCGGCCGCCATGAAGTCGCGACGGCGCGCCGCATCGCGCGCCACCGCCTCGGAATCGCGGCCCCACTGCTCGGCCTGCCAGTCTTCGTCGACATTGGCGGCCGTCCAGGCCGCTTCGGCGGTCAGTGCGCCGGCTTCGGCCGCGAGCGCCAGAAGCGCCGAACCCGTCAGCGTCGTCATGAGGTGCATGGCGGTGAGCCTGAGCGGGTCTTCCCGTTGCCGCAGGTGCAGGCCGATCCCGCCGACCGCCTCGCGCGGCTGATCCACATGGATGACACCCTCGGCAAGCAGGAACCTCGCCCCGAGCGTCGCCCTCACCCAGTCGAGCACGGGGTCCCATTGATCCGCCTGCCTCGAGACCAGCCCGTCGGGGCCCTCGGCGCGGTAGCACACGAGGTCGGACGCGGCGAATCGCATGATGTCCTCGATCACCGCCTGCGGGTCGCTCGCGACGCCGTCGATCGCCGTGTTGATCAGCCGCGTCAGCGGCATGGCGACGGGATCGATGAACTCGGCCTGGGCTTCGAACTCCTCCGCGACCAGCCGCGCGGCCTGTTCCGTTGGCAACACGAGCACTTGCCGACCCGGGGTGCGCACCGGCTTGTCGTCGAGCCGGACCTGATACCCTTCCTCTGTCCGCACCGCCTCGACGCGGGTGTAGAAGCGCTTGGGCAGCGCCTGCCGCATCTGATTCCTGGTGCGCCGCACCGGATCGGGGTCCGAGACGAAGCGCTGGGCGTCGAGGTCGTTGAGGATCTCACGCATCGGATATCACGGCCTGCCGCCGCGCCGGCCGGTTGACGATCAGGATGCCGGTCGCGATCAGCGCCAGCGCCAGGCCGATCCGCCACGTCAGCGGCTCGTCGAGCACGATCGCGCCGAGCAGCACCCCGAACACCGGCGTCAGGAACGCGAAACTGGAGAGCCCCGCCGCGGGATAGCGGGCGACCATCCAGAACCACACCATGTAGGTGAACGCCGCGATGTAGACGCCCTGGAACAGCAGGGCGGCGGTGTTGAGGGCATCCGGCTCGCGCAGCATCGCGCCGCCGAGCGGCAGGAGCGGCAGCGACAGGATCGGCGCCGCGACAAGCTGATAGAGCAGCACTTTTTCCGCGCGGGCGGCAGCCAGCGTCGAACGGCGGATCGCCAGCGTCGTCGCGCCCCAGAGCGCGCCGGCGCCAATACTCATCAGGTCGCCCATCCAGGCATCGGGCCCAGGCGAGCTCAACCTGTCGGAAAACACCACCACGACCCCCGCGAACGCCAGCAGTAGGCCCGCGACGGCTCCACCGCTCATGCGCTCGCCGAGCAGGAAATGCGCGCCGACGAGCACCCAGAACGGCATGGTGTTCACCAGCAGGGTGCTCCGCGCGACGGTGGTGAATTCGAGGCCGAAGAAGATGAGCGCGAACTCGGCGCCGAACAGCGCGCCGGCAAGGATGCCGGGCAGGAGTGTCCGGTCCCTGTCGAAGAGCGGTATCCGGCGCCAGCGGCACCAGGCGAAGACGAGCACGGCGGCGATGACCGAGCGGACGATGGAGAGTACGATGGGATTGTAGCCGCTGTTGCCGATCTTGGCGGCGACACCGTTCAGCCCCCAGGAGAAGGTGAGCCAGACCATGATCGCCGCGGCGGCGACGTCGATGGCCTGACGGCGCGCCAGCGGTTGAGCCAACGCGCTCATTCGGGCGCCTCGATGCTCGCCTCTTCGAAGCCGAGAAGGTTCCAGCTCTGGCGCATGTGCGGGGGCAACGGCGCGGTGACGTCGACGCGGCCGCCGTCCGGATGCGGGATGACGATGCGGCGGGCGTGAAGGTGGAGCCGGTTTTGGATGCCCCCGGGGAAGTCCCAGTTGATGTCGGCTTCGAAATATTTGGGGTCGCCGATGATCGGATGGCCGATATGGGCGGCGTGGACCCTGAGCTGGTGCGTCCGGCCGGTATAGGGCTCCATCTCGAGCCAGGCGAGCGTCTGACCGGCCTGCTCCACGACGCGATAGTAGGAAACGGCGTGATCGGCGCCATCCTCGCCGTGTTTGGCGACGCGCATGCGGTCGCCGTCGCGCGTCGCTTCCTTGGCCAGCCAGGTGGATATCTTGTCCTCGTGTTTCCTCGGAACGCCCTTGACCAGCGACCAGTAGGTCTTCTTGGTCTCGCGATGCCGGAACGCCTCGGCGAGCTTCATGGCGGCGAGCCGCGTGCGCGCCACGACGAGCACGCCTGACGTGTCGCGGTCGAGGCGATGCACAAGCCGCGGCTTTTCGCCCTTCTTGTTGCGCCATGCCTCCAGCATGGCATCGACGCTGCGCGTGACGCCCGAGCCACCCTGCACCGCCAACCCTGCCGGCTTGTCGAAGACGAAGACCTTGGGATCCTCGTGGAGTAGCATCTTGGACAGCACATCGCCGTCGTCCTGGCCGCGCATGGTGCGCTGCGTCAGCGGCCCGTCGCCTTTGTGGTCGGCGGCCATCGGCGGCACACGCACCAACTGGCCCGGCTCGACGCGCGTTTCGGATTTGGCGCGGCCGCCATCGACGCGGATCTGGCCGGATCGCAGAAGTTTCTGGAGCTGGCCGAAGCCAAGGCCAGGGAAATGCGACTTGAACCAGCGGTCGAGCCGCATTCCGGCCTCGTCGGCCTCGACCTTGATCTGCTCGACGCCGGCCACCGTCAACCCATCGCGCGCACGAGCGCGAGTCCCGCGAAGATCGCGGCGAGCGACCCCGCCACGCTGCCGAGGGCATATCCCGCGGCCTGCATCGCGGCGCCGCGCTCCCAAAGGACGGCGACGTCGAGGGAGAATGCGGAAAAGGTCGTGAAGCCGCCGAGAATGCCGGTCGCCACGAAGAGCCTCACTTCGGCGGACGCATCGATACGTCGCGCAAGCAGCGCCACGAAGGCGCCCATGGCGAAGCTGCCGACGACGTTGACCGCCACGGTGCCCCAGGGGAACTGCGGCCCAAGGAGGCGGAGCGCGCCGAGGTTGACGAGGTGCCGCAGTGCCGCGCCGATGGCGCCGCCGGCCGCGACGAGCGCAAGATGGAACATGGCGGTGTACTGACGCCTCCTCGCGTCGGGGTCAACCACAAAGCGGAAGCGGCGGTATTGTGCGTGCGTACCCTTGGCCTGGAGGCGGACAAGCCCTATCGATGGCCGACAAGGGAGTCCGATGCTCAAGGTCCACAGGATCGCCATCGACACGATCTACGTGCCGACCGCGCGACGAAAGACGCTCCATCCTGAAACTGTTCGTGTGCTCGCCGAGGACATTCTCGAGAACGGCATGAAGACGCCGATCCAGTTGCGGGTCGACGGCAACCGGCATGTGCTGGTCGAGGGACTGCACAGGCTGGAAGCGGCGAAATGGCTCGGCGAGACGGTCATCGACGCCTATCTGGTCCAGGCCAAACGGCATTGAGCGCTGCGACCGGCTGAAAAGTCAGCCGCCGCGTTCGCGCCTCAGCTTCGCCCAGTAATCCAGTCGCCTCCTGATCTCGCGTTCGAAGCCGCGGTCGGGCGGGTCGTAGAATTTCTGACGTCCCATCTTGTCCGGAAAATAGTCCTGGCCGGAGAACGCGTCCTCCTGGTCGTGGTCGTATTCGTAGCCCTTGCCGTACGCTTCCTCCTTCATCAGCTTGGTCGGAGCGTTGAGGATGTGCTTGGGCGGCAGGAGCGAGCCGTGCTCCTTGGCGGCCCGCGTCGCCGCCTTGAAGGCCGTGTAGACGGCGTTCGACTTCGGCGCGGTCGCCAGGTAGACGCAGGCCTGGGCCAGCGCGAGTTCCCCCTCGGGGGATCCCAGATAATCGTAGGCGTCCTTGGCGGCGTTGGCGATCACCAGAGCCTGCGGGTCGGCGAGCCCGATGTCCTCGACCGCCATCCTGACCAGACGCCGGCCGAGATAGAGCGGCGCCTCGCCCGCGTCCAGCATGCGCGCGAGATAGTAGAGTGCGGCGTCCGCATCCGAGCCCCGCACCGACTTGTGTAGCGCGGAGATCAGGTTGTAGTGGCCGTCCTGGCTCTTGTCGTAGACCGGCGCGCGGCGCTGGACGACGCGCTGGATCGCCTCGGCGTCGAAGGTCTCGCCAGGCTTCGCGGCGCGCCAGACCTCTTCCGCCAGCGTCAGCGAGGCACGACCGTCGCCGTCCGCCATCCTCACCAGCGAAGCCCGCGCGTCGACGTCGAGCGGCAGCGCCCTGCCCTCTGTCGCCTCGGCGCGCGCGAGCAGCTTGCCGATGCTCTCCTCATCCAGCGTGTTGAACACCAGGACGCGCGCGCGAGAGAGCAAGGCGGCGTTGAGCTCGAAGGACGGATTCTCGGTCGTCGCGCCGACAAGGATGACCGTGCCATCCTCCATCACCGGCAGGAAGCTGTCCTGCTGGGCGCGGTTGAAGCGATGGATCTCGTCGACGAAGAGCAGGGTCTGGCGCCCGTTTGCGCGGCGCATCCTCGCCGTCTCGAAGACCTTCTTCAGATCGGCGACCCCCGAGAAAATCGCCGATATCTGCTCGAAGGCGAGCTTGGTCTCTCCGGCGAGCAGCCGGGCGACGGTGGTCTTTCCGGTTCCGGGCGGTCCCCAGAAGATCATGGAGCCGAGAGAGCCGGAGGCGATCATCCGCGTCAGCGCGCCGTCGGCGCCGGTCAGCTGCTCCTGGCCGACGACCTCGTCGAGCGATTTCGGCCGCAGCCGATCGGCGAGAGGCCGGCCGGGCGGTGGGTTGTCGGGCCTGTCAGTTTGGAACAGATCGGCCATCACCCGAACCGGAGCGTTCTACGTTGCCCGCCTCTGTCCTGCCGGACATCTCCCCCAGGAGGGCGAAGATGTCCGGCAGGACAGAGGGGGGCGCGAAGGGACGCCGGCATCGAAGTTTCCAACGTGATCAGAACCGCAGCATCTGCCTCAGTATCTGCCCGTCCCGGTCGACCGTAAACCGCCACCAGCGCGTATCCGACAGCGCCACCTTCTGAAGCTGCTCGGCCGAAGTGATCGCCTCGCCATTGACCTCCAGCACGATGTCGCGGGGCAGGAAGCCGAAACCTGCGGCGGGTGAGTTGCGCGCGATCTCGACGATCGCCACGCCCTTGGCGCCGGATCGCAGCCTGAGTTTCTGCGCCAGCCTGGGGGAGACGACCGCGACGGTCGCCCCGGAGAACGGGCTCGAGCCGTCGATCGACACCTGGCTCACCGAAGCCCCTTCCGGCGCGCGCTCCAGTGAAATCTCGACGTCGCGCTCGCTTCCCTGGCTGAGAACCGTCAGCATCGCCGTCGCGCCGATCGCTTGCGTGGCAAGACGGTAGCCCAGCGCATCGACATGCTCGATCGTCGCGCCGTTCATCGCCAGCACGACGTCGCCGGGTTTCAGGCCCGCGCGCGCCGCGGGGCCGCCATCCTCGACCGCCGAGACCAGGGCGCCGGATGGCCGTGTCATGCCCAGCGCATCGGCGATCTGGGCGTCGACCGGGTCGAAACTCGCGCCGATATAGGGGCGCTCGAAGAAGTCGCTGCCGGCCCTGGCCGATTCCAGCACGGCGCGCACCATGTTCGACGGGATCGCGAAACCGATGCCGATCGAGCCGCCGCTGCGGCTGTAGATCGCCGTGTTGATGCCGATCAGGTCGCCGTTCATGTTGATCAGCGCACCGCCCGAATTGCCGGGATTGATCGCCGCATCCGTCTGGATGAAGAAGCCGAAATCCGACACGCCGATATGGGTGCGGGCCAGCGCCGAAACGATGCCGCTGGTCGTCGTCTGCCCGACCCCGAAGGGATTGCCGATGGCGAGCACCAGGTCGCCGACCTCCAGCGCATCGGAATCGCCGATTGGCACGACCGGGAACGGGTCCTTCGATTCGATCTTCAGCACCGCGAGGTCGAGAGACTCGTCCTTCAGCATCAGCTTGGATGCGAATTCGCGTCCGTCCGACGTCGCCACCTTGACCTCGTCGGCGTCACGGATGACGTGATAGTTGGTCATCACGATGCCCGAAGGATCGACCAGCACGCCGGAACCGAGCGACGACTGCACGCGGGGCGGCATCTGTCGGCCGAAGAACTGCTCGAAGAACGGGTCGCCGGCGAATGGCGAATTGTTCGCCACGGTGGCCGAGGCATAGACGTTGACCACGGCCGGCGCGGTCTCCTTCACCAGCGGTGCGAAGGAGAGCTGCATTTCTTCCTGGCCGAAGGGCACGCGTCTCGCCTGGGCCGGCGCCCCGCGCAACAGATCGGTCAATGCCTGCGTCAGCCCATCCTCCTGGGCGAGCGCGGCTGGCGGCGATAGCGCCAGCGACGAGACGATCAGCAGCGCGGCGAGTGTCATCAGGCGCACGGACGAATCCTCTTCGGTAACCGCCGGCATTGTCGCGACGATTGGGGAAATTGAAAGGCCGCCGCTAGCGGCGTGGCCCTCTCTCGATCCTCTGCGCCATCGCCTCGAACCCGCGCCGGCGGGCATGGTCGAGTGGCGTCACGCCCTCGTTGTCGGCGATGTTGCCTGCCCCCGCGTCGATCAGCGATCCGACAATCTCCAGATAGACCGGCCCGCCGTCGCCGAGGATCACGGCCTCGAGCAGCGCCGTCCAGCCGAGATGGTTGACGTGGTCGATGTCGATCTCCGTTTCCAGCAGGATGCGCACGGTTTCCGGGTGGCCGTGATGGGCGGCCGGTATCAGCGCCGTACCGCCGTAGCGGTTCGTGTCGGCCAGGTCGGCGCGCCCCGTCGCGATGATCGCGCGCAGGATGTCGTTGCGCCCCTCTGCGCCCGCATAGAGGAAGGGCGTGTCGCGGATGTTGTCCTTGGCGTTCACGTCCGCCCCCGCGTCGAGGAGCAGTTTCGCGATCTCGACATGATCGGCGCGGGTGGCGATCAGCAGCGCGGTTCGTTTCGCCGCGTCGCGCGCTTCGAGCGGCGCGCCGGTGGAGATCATCCGCGCGACCGCGGCGGCGTCGCCCAGCGAGACCGCTTCGATCAGCGCCATGGCGTTCTCACCGGTCATGGCCGGCGTCGCGCGGCCGGGAGCCGCGAGCGCCGGCAAGAGAAAAAGGAAACCGAGGAAGAGCGCGCGCCACATGAGGTCATGCCGCGCGCTGGACTTTGCTGGTCAACTCGTCGCGGATGTGCCGCGCGAGCTCGATCGCGATATCCGTCGCGCCGGCGCGCGGAAGATAGAGGTTGATCGAGAAGCCGGGCAGGCAGGGAAGGCCGCTGCGCTCACCCAGGATCTGAAGGTTGTCCGGCACGGTGGACGCCAGCAGCGGCGCTACGGCGATGTCGGCCTCTATCGTCGCGCAGATCGGTTCAAAACTGCTGACCTCGCAGACCGACCGCCAGTCCCTGCCCGCCTCGGCGAGCGCGTGAAGCGCCACGGGCCGGTGCGGACATGTGTCGTCGCCCGTGGAGATCGGCAGCGGATTGCGCTCGAAGGCTGTTCCGTTGCGCGCGCCGACCCAGACCAGAGGCTCTGTGAGCAGCGGCTCGCCATGCGGCTCGCACGTCCTGCCGACGGTCATCGCCAGGTCGATGTCGCGACGGTCGAGGCGCTCCAGGAGCCGGCCGCTGGTGTCGCAGACCAGCGAAACCCGCACCCGCGGCCAGGTCCGGTCGAAACTCTTCAGCACCAGCGCCCCGTACGGCCTGACGATGTCGGAGGGCATGCCGAGCCTGACCTCGCCTGCGAACTCAGGCGCATTGACCGCCGCCCAGACCTCGTCGTTGCTTCTGAGCATGCGACGCGCGTGAGCGATGAGCCGTTCGCCGCTGACAGTGAGCCGCAGGCCCTTCGGCTCCCTTTCGAACAGGCGACTGCCGAACGTTTCCTCCAGGCGCTTCACCTGCTGGCTTACCGCGGCCTGCGTGAGGTTGAGCAGTCGGGCCGCACTGGTCATGCCGCCACTGTCGGCAACCGCGGCGAAGGCGCGCAGCAGGGCGATGTCGATGTTTCGTGCCATCATGACCTCTTATCGAGATCATAATACTCATTCGTTTCCATTATGGCAATCGAGTCCGTACGGTTTGTCCCGGCACGAACGAACGGGTGACGCCATGACCATGCAGATGACTGTCGACGCCTCCTCGATTGGACGCAGCCATGCTTTGGTCAACCGCATTCGGATCCTGGCGCGAATAGGCTGGGGCGCGTTTCTTGCCTGGCGGGCCGAACGCCAGTTGCATTCATTCGGTCATGAGATGCTCAAGGATATCGGCGTGGCGCCGGGCGGCGAAGCATGGGCCGCGCGCAACGGCCGGGACAACGCCCAATAGAAAAAGGGGCCTCGCGGCCCCTTTTCGGCTGTCGAGGAAGGAGGCTGCCTACGCCGCCTCGGTTTCCTGGTTTGCGGTCTCCGCCTCGACGCGGACGCGGTCTCCCGCACCCTTGGCCGAGGTGTCGCGGTCGACGAACTCGATCACCGCCATCGGCGCGTTGTCGCCGAAGCGGAACCCGGCCTTCATGATCCGCAGATAGCCGCCATTACGCTGCGCGTAGCGTGGCGCGATCGTATCGAACAGGCGCTTCACCAGCGCTTCGTTGCCGATCTTGGCGATCACCTGGCGGCGCGCATGCAGGTCGCCGCGCTTGGCGAGGGTGACGAGCTTCTCGACAACCGGCCTCAGGTCCTTGGCCTTCGGCAGCGTGGTGGTGATCTGTTCGTGCTCGATGAGCGAGGCGGCGAGGTTTCCGAACATCGCCTTGCGGTGGCTGACGCTGCGGGCGAACCGGCGGCCGGCAAATCCGTGGCGCATGGGCCTTCTCCTTGATCTGGCTGCCGGGCCTCGCCCGCGCCTGGTGTTCACTCAGGCGTTCACCGGAGGGGCGACCCCCCGGATCACGCTCAATACTGGTCTTCGTAGCGCTTGGCGAGGTCGTCGATGTTCTCGGGCGGCCAGTCCGGCACTTCCATGCCGAGGTGCAGGCCCATCGAGGCGAGGACTTCCTTGATTTCGTTGAGCGACTTGCGGCCGAAGTTCGGCGTCCGCAACATCTCGGCTTCCGTCTTCTGGATCAGGTCGCCGATATAGACGATGTTGTCGTTCTTCAGGCAGTTCGCCGAGCGGACGGACAGTTCCAGCTCGTCGACCTTCTTGAGCAGCGCCGGGTTGAAGGCGAGTTCGGTGACCGCCTCGGCGGCGACCTCCTTCTGCGGCTCGTCGAAGTTGACGAAGAGCCCGAGCTGGTCCTGCAGGATGCGCGCGGCGAATGCGACTGCGTCCTCGCCGCCGATCGAGCCGTTGGTCTCGATCGTCATGGTCAGCTTGTCATAGTCGAGCACCTGGCCCTCGCGGGTGTTCTCGACCTTGTAGGAGACCTTGCGGACCGGCGAATAGAGGCTGTCGACCGGGATGAGGCCGATCGGCGCGTCTTCGGCGCGATTGCGGTCGGCAGGAACGTAGCCCTTGCCGGTGTTGACGGTGAACTCCATGCGGATCTCGGCGCCATCGTCGAGCGTGCAGATCACATGGTCGGGGTTCAGGATCTCGACGTCGCCCACGGTCTGGATGTCGCCGGCCACCACCGCGCCAGGACCCTGCTTGCGCACGACCATGCGCTTCGGGCCGTCGCCCTCCATCTTGATGGCGATTTCCTTGATGTTGAGCACGATGTCGGTCACATCCTCGCGAACGCCGGGGATCGACGAGAATTCGTGGAGAACGCCGTCGATCTGCACGGCGGTGACGGCGGCGCCGCGCAGCGACGAAAGCAGCACGCGCCGCAACGCATTGCCGAGAGTGAGGCCGAAGCCACGCTCGAGCGGTTCGGCGACGAGATTGGTCAGCGTCTTGCCCTTGGAGGAGAACTCGACCTTGTTGGGCTTGATAAGGTCCTGCCAGTTCTTCTGGATCATTTGGTCTTCCTTCCTTGTCCCGCCACCATCCAATCGTGGCGGGCAATCTGGAAATGGCGAAACGCGCGGATGACGCGCTCCGTGGTCATGAAAATACGCGAAATCAGACGCGACGCTTCTTGCGGGGCCGGCAACCGTTGTGCGGGATCGGGGTCACGTCGCGGATCGATGTAATGGTGAAGCCGGCGGCCTGCAAGGCGCGCAGCGCCGACTCGCGGCCCGAACCCGGGCCGCAGACCTCGACCTCGAGAAGCCGCACGCCGTGTTCCTGCGCCTTGCGCGCCACATCCTCGGCGGCGACCTGCGCGGCGAAGGGCGTCGACTTGCGCGAGCCCTTGAAGCCCTGAGCGCCCGCCGACGACCAGGCAATGGCGTTTCCCTGCGCGTCGGTGATGGTGATCATCGTGTTGTTGAACGTCGAGTTGACGTGCGCGACGCCCGACGAGATGTTCTTGCGTTCGCGACGACGAACGCGTGTGGCTTCCTTGGCCATTCAGAAAAGTCCTTCCGGTTGATATCGACGCCGCCGTAGTTCCAGCGGCTACACCTCGAAGGCAGTGGGGCGGTAGGACAATATGGCAGTATGTAACCTACTGCCTTACAGCCCTAAGGCCCTATCGCCCTAGATCACTTCTTCTTGCCCGCGATCGCCTTCGCCGGACCCTTGCGGGTGCGGGCGTTGGTGTGCGTGCGCTGGCCGCGAACCGGCAGCGAGCGGCGATGGCGCAGGCCACGATAGCAGCCGAGATCCATCAGACGCTTGATGTTCATCGACACTTCGCGGCGCAGATCGCCCTCGACCTGGTAGTCGCGGTCGATCGCCTCGCGGATGGCAAGCACTTCCGCGTCGGTCAACTGGCTGACGCGCCGGTCGGCCGGGATGCCGACCTTGTCGACGATCTCCTGCGCGAATCGCTTGCCGATGCCGTGAATGTACTGGAGCGCGATCACGACGCGCTTGTTGGTCGGTATGTTGACGCCGGCTATGCGGGCCATGTCTCATCTCCATGTGGGCCGGCACGCGGCCGGCGCTTCGTTGGTCCGCGTCCGGTGGAGGCCCGCCCTTGCGGACATTCCGTCAAAACGCGTTGGCGCCCGCGAAGGGACCGCGAACCGCGCCTTTTGGGAGATGGGCCGCCATAGTCCAGCCCGCAGCCCGAGTCAAGCGATCTTCTTCGCCGTTGCCGCGTGAGTGGCGATGACGCCCTCGATTGCGGCGGTGACCTGGTCGATCGAGGCCATGCCGTCGACGCCGACGAGCTTTCCCTTGGCCCAGTAGTAGCCGATCAGCGGGGCGGTCTTCTTGTAGTATTCGCGCAGTCGCTCGTCGAAGACCTCCGGGTTGTCATCCTTGCGGACGGGCTGTCCGGCAGCCTTCATGTCCTCGGCCCGCTTCATGATGCGACCGACGAGCGCCTTGTCGTCGACCACCAGTTCGATGACCACGTCGAGATCGATGCCGCGCGCGGCGAGCATCGCCGCGACCGAATCGGCCTGCACCAGCGTGCGCGGATAGCCGTCGAGGATGAAGCCTGCCCTGCAGTCGTCCTGGTCGATGCGCTCGGCGACGATGGCGTTGACGATCGCGTCGGAGACGAGTTCGCCCGCGTCCATCACGGCCTTCGCACGCTTTCCGACCTCGGTGCCGGCCTTGACGGCCGCCCTCAGCATGTCGCCCGTGGAAAGCTGGGGAATGCCATGCTTCTCGACCAGTCGCTGGGCCTGCGTCCCCTTCCCCGCACCGGGTGGTCCCAGCAGGATGAGCCTCATCGTCCCCTCTTTCCGCCGCGCAGCTTCGACTTCTTGATCAGCCCCTCGTACTGGTGCGCGATGAGGTGACCCTGCACCTGCGCCACAGTGTCGAGCGTCACGCTTACCACGATCAGCAGCGAGGTGCCGCCGAGATAGAACGGTACGCCCGTCGCCGAGATGAGGAATTCGGGGATCATGCAGACCAGCACCAGATAGATGGCGCCGACGACGGTGATGCGTGTGAGGACATAGTCGATGTACTCGGCCGTGCGCTCGCCCGGCCGATAACCGGGAATGAAGCCCGAATGCTTCTTCAACTGGTCGGCGGTGTCCTTGGGATTGAAGACGATCGCCGTGTAGAAGAACGCGAAGAAGGCGATCATCGACGCATAGAGGAGCATGTAGAGCGGCTGGCCGTGTCCGAGGGCCGCAAGGATGGTCTGCGCCCATCCAGGCATCGTCTCCGACGCCGAGAATCCCGCGACGGTGGCCGGCAGCAGCAGCAGCGACGAGGCGAAGATCGGCGGGATGACGCCGGCCGTGTTGAGCTTGAGCGGCAGATGCGACGTGTCGCCCTGGAACATGCGGTTGCCGACCTGCCGCTTCGGATACTGGATCAGCAGGCGGCGCTGGGCGCGCTCGAAGAAGACGATGAAGCCGATCAGCCCGATCGCCAGCACGATGATCGCCAGGATCAGGCCGGTCGACAGCGCGCCGGTGCGTCCCAGTTCCAGCGTTCCGCCGATCGCCGACGGCAGGCCGGCGACGATGCCCGCGAAGATGATCAGCGATATGCCGTTGCCGATGCCGCGCGCGGTGATCTGCTCGCCGAGCCACATCAGGAACATGGTGCCGCCGACCAGCGTGATGACGGCGGAAACGCGGAAGAACCAGCCCGGATCGGCGACAATGCCGGCGCCGCTCTCGAGGCCGACCGCGATGCCGTAGGCCTGCACGAGCGCCAGAAGCACGGTGCCATAGCGGGTGTACTGGTTGATGACCTTGCGGCCCTGCTCCCCCTCCTTCTTCAACTGCTCGAGCGTCGGGATGACCGACGTCATGAGCTGCATGATGATGGAGGCGGAAATGTAGGGCATGATGCCCAGTGCGAAAATCGCCATGCGCTCGACCGCGCCGCCGGCGAACATGTTGAACATGCCCAGAACGCCGCCGGACTGCTGCTCGAACGCCTGGGCGAAGGCGTCGGGATTGATGCCGGGCATCGGGATGTAGGTGCCGAGACGATAGATCAGCAACGCGCCCAGCGTGAACCAGATGCGCTTCTTGAGGTCCTCGGCCTTGGCGAACGCCGCGAAGTTCAGGTTCGACGCAAGTTGTTCCGCAGCCGATGCCATGCGCTGATCTCCGCCCGGCCCGAGCCGGTGGCCACCCGAGCGGGCGGCGTTTGTCGACGAAGCCACGAGATAGGCGCGCGGCTCCGAGGATGCAAGCGGCGGCGATCCCCTCGCCGCCGCCCGGCCGGGCGACGTATCGTCGCCCGCAGGCCCTTACTCGGCGGCCGCCTTCTCGGGCAGCTTGACCGAGCCCCCGGCCTTCTCGATCTTCTCGACGGCCGCCTTGGAAGCGCCGGCCACGTCGAAGGCGATCTTCGCCTTGAGTTCGCCGTCGGCCAGGATGCGCACACCGTCCTTGGCGCGGCGGATCACGCCCGCCTTCACCAGCGCTTCGGCGTTCACGGTCGCCTTCGCATCGAGCTTCTTGGCGTCGACGGCCTGCTGGATGCGGGCGAGGGAGACGACGTTGAAGTCCTTGGCGAAGATGTTGGTGAAGCCGCGCTTCGGCAGGCGCCGGTAGAGCGGCATCTGGCCGCCCTCGAAGCCGTTGACGGCGACGCCGGAGCGCGCCTTCTGGCCCTTGACGCCGCGCCCGGCGGTCTTGCCGGAGCCCGAGCCGATGCCGCGTCCCAGGCGCTTCTTCGAATGCGTCGCGCCGTCCTTGTCACGCAGGTCGTTGAGTTTCATCGCGAAATCTCCCGCGCTCCGGTTCAGGCCTCGTCCACGACGCGGACGAGGTGCTGAACCGAGGCGATCATGCCGCGCACGGACGGGGTGTCCTCGAGCGTGCGGCGGCGGTGCATCTTGTTGAGGCCGAGGCCGACGAGTGTTGCGCGCTGCTCCTTGGGGCGGCGCGACGCACTGCCGATCTGCTCGACCGTGATGGTCTTGGTTGACGTCTTGGCCATGATTGCGGTCCCTGGTCCGATGCGCCGGTTATTCCTCGGCCGCCACTGTGGCGCCGCGACGCGCCTGGAGGGCCGAGTACTTTATGCCGCGCTGCGCCGCGATGTCCTTCGGATGCATCTGGCTCTTCAGCGCATCGAAGGTCGCGCGCACCATGTTGTAGGGGTTGGACGACCCCATCGACTTGGCGACCACGTCATGCATGCCGAGCGTCTCGAAGACGGCGCGCATCGGACCGCCGGCGATGATGCCCGTGCCGGCCTTGGCGGCGCGCAGCAGCACCTTGCCGGCGCCCCAGCGGCCCTCGACGTCGTGATGCAGCGTGCGGCCCGAACGCAGCGGCACGAAGATCAGGTCGCGCTTGGCGCTCTCGGTCGCCTTGCGGATCGCCTCCGGCACCTCGCGGGCCTTGCCGTGGCCGAAGCCGACGCGGCCCTTCTGGTCGCCGACGACGACGAGCGCGGCGAAGCCGAAGCGACGGCCGCCCTTCACCACCTTGGCGACGCGATTGATGTGGACGAGCTTGTCGACGAACTCGCTGTCCCGCTCCTCGCGGTCGCGGCCGCGATTGTCGCGGTCCCTGCGTTCCTGTGCCATATCCTGTTCCTTGTTCTTTTCCGGAAGCACGGTTGACGTTGATGCGGACCCCGCTTGCGAGGCCGCGGCGAACTAGAAGCTGAGGCCGCCCTCGCGGGCCGCTTCGGCCAGCGCCTTGACGCGGCCGTGATAGATATAGGCGCCGCGGTCGAACACGACTTCCTTGACGCCGGCCTGGCCGGCGCGTTCCGCGATCAGCTTGCCGACGGCAGCCGCGGCGGCGGTGTCGGCGCCGGTCTTCAGCGAACCCTTCAGGTCCTTCTCCATCGACGACGCCGCGGCGAGCGTGCGGCCCTTCGTATCGTCGATGATCTGCGCGTAGATGTGCTTCGACGAACGATGCACGGAGAGGCGCGGGCGCGCGCCCGACACCTTCTTCAACTGCCGGCGCACGCGATCGGCGCGGCGCTGGGCGGATTCCCTGGAAGCCATGGTCTTCGTTCCTGCCTTGTGAGACGGAGATTGCCTTCTGCGGTAGGCGTGGCCTCCCGCGACAATTCCCCGTGGCGCTTCGCTTACTTCTTCTTGCCTTCCTTGCGGACGATCTTTTCGCCCGCGTACCGGACACCTTTGCCCTTGTAGGGTTCCGGGCCGCGGTACTTGCGTATCTCGGCCGCCACCTGGCCGACCTGCTGCTTGTCGATGCCCGCGACGGTGATCTCGGTCGGCTTCGGCACGGTGATCGTGATACCCTGCGGCGTCTCGTAGACGACGTCGTGGCTGAAGCCGAGCGCGAGCTGCAGGTTCTTGCCCTGCATCGCGGCGCGATAACCGACGCCGCTGATCTCGAGCTTCTTCTCGAAGCCGCTCTTGACGCCCTCGAGGATGTTGACGATCTGCGTCCGCGACATGCCCCATTTCGAACGGGCGGTCTTGGTCTGGTCGCGGGGCTCGACAGCGATTTGGCCATCGTCCAGCTTCACCAGCACATCGTCGTTGACGACGAACTTCAATTCGCCCTTCGGACCCTTCGCCGTCACGGTCTGACCGCTGACGGTGGCGGTCACGCCCTGGGGCAGCGATACGGGCTTCTTGCCGATTCGAGACATTTCGAAAACTTCCTTCTTGCGGGCCGCGGCCGATCAGAAGATCTGGCAGAGGATCTCGCCGCCGACATTCTTCTCGCGCGCCTCGTGGTCCGCCATCACGCCCTTCGGCGTCGACAGGATCGAGATGCCGAGGCCGTTGGCTACCTGCGGGATCGACTTGACCGACACGTAGACGCGGCGGCCGGGCTTGGAGACGCGGGCGATCTCGCGGATCACTGGCGCACCCTCGTAGTACTTCAACTCGATTTCGATCTCGGACTTGCCGTTTTCGAAGTCGGTCTGGCTGAAGTCGCGGATGTAGCCCTCGGACTTCATCACCTCCAGGACGCGGGCGCGCAGCGTCGATGCCGGCGTCGACACCTTCGACTTCTTGCGGCCGATGGCGTTCCGGATACGGGTCAGCATATCGCCGAGCGGATCATTCATGGACATTGTCTCGTCCTCCCTACCAGCTCGACTTCACCAGGCCCGGAACCTGGCCGAAGTTGCCGAGTTCGCGAAGCGCAACGCGCGACATACCGAGCTTGCGGTAGTAGGCGCGCGGACGGCCCGTCACCTCGCAGCGGTTGCGGATGCGGATCTTCGCGGAGTTGCGCGGCAGAGCCGCCAGTTTGAGCTGCGCCTTGAAGCGCTCGTCCAGGGGCTTGGTCTGGTCCATGACGATCGCCTTCAGCGCCTTGCGCTTGGCAGCGAACTGCGCCGTCAGCTTGCGGCGGCGGTTGTTCTTTTCGACTGAGCTGGTCTTTGCCATTTCAGAACTGTCCTCTTTTCGCTGCCGTTACTGCCGGAACGGGAAGTTGAAGGCCTTGAGCAGGGCTCTTGCCTCGTCATCCGTCTTGGCGGTCGTACAAACGACGATGTCCATTCCCCAGATCTGGTCGACCTTGTCGTAGTTGATCTCGGGAAACACGATGTGCTCCTTGATGCCCATGGCGTAGTTGCCGCGCCCGTCGAAGCTCTTCGGGTTGAGGCCGCGGAAGTCGCGGACGCGCGGCAGCGCGATGTTCACCAGGCGGTCCAGGAACTCGTACATGCGCTCTTGGCGGAGCGTCACCTTGGCGCCGATCGGCATGTTCTCGCGGACCTTGAAGCCGGCGATCGAATTGCGCGCACGGGTGACGACGGCCTTCTGGCCGGCGATCAACGCGAGATCCTCGGCCGCGACCGTCGGCTTCTTGGAGTCGCCCGTCGCTTCGCCGACGCCCATGTTCAGCACGATCTTGTCGATGCGCGGAATCTGCATCTCGTTGTCGTAGTTGAACTGCTCGCGCAACGCCTTGCGGATGGTCTCGTTGTAGACCTTCTTCAAGCGCGGCTGGTATTCTTTCGCTGCCTTAGCCATTGATGACTTCTCCCGAGCGCTTCGCGAAACGCACCTTGGTTCCGTCCTTCTCGGTGCGGAAGCCGACGCGCGTCGCCTTGCCGTCCTTGGGATCGAGAAGCGCCAGGTTCGAAAGGTGGATCGGCGCTTCCTTGGTTATGATGCCGCCCTGCTGGGACTGCGTCTGCTTCTGATGACGGCGCACCTGATTGACGCCGGCGACGACTGCCTTGTCTTCCTTCGGCAGCATGCGCAGCACCTCGCCGGTGCGGCCCTTGTCCTTGCCGGTGAGAACGACGACCTTGTCGCCCTTCCTGATCTTGTTCATTTTGTCCGGCTCCTCAAAGCACTTCGGGCGCGAGCGAGATGATCTTCATGTGGTTCTTCGCGCGCAGTTCGCGCGGCACCGGTCCGAAGATGCGCGTGCCGATCGGCTCCTTCTTGTTGTCGACGAGAACGGCAGCGTTCTTGTCGAAACGGATCACGCTGCCGTCGGGACGGCGGATGTCCTTGGCGGTGCGTACGACCACCGCCTTCATCACGTCGCCCTTCTTCACGCGGCCGCGCGGAATGGCCTCCTTGATCGATACGACGATGATGTCGCCGACGGAGGCGTATTTCCGCTTCGAGCCGCCAAGCACCTTGATGCACATGACACGACGCGCGCCGGAATTGTCCGCCACGTCGAGGTTTGTTTGCATCTGAATCATGACTGGCCGCCTTCTTCTTCTCTAGTGGGAGGGTCGCCCCTCCCCGGCTTGTCGTTCTTGCCTTACTGGGCGTCGGCGAGGACGACCCAGCGCTTGTCTTTCGAGATCGGGCGCGATTCCTGGATCGACACCACGTCACCGACCTTGAACGCGTTGTTCTCGTCGTGCGCCTTGTAGTTCTTCGTCTGGCGGACGGTCTTCTTCATCACCGGATGCGTGAAGCGACGCTCGACCTTGACCACAACCGTCTTGTCGTTCTTGTCGCTGACGACCGTGCCCTGCAGAATGCGCTTCGGCATTGTCTCAACCCTTCTTGCTCGCGGCCTTCTGGGCCGCGATCGTCTTGATGCGTGCGATGTCGCGGCGTACCTGACGCACGCGACCGGTCTTCTCGAGCTGGCCCGTGGCCTTCTGGAAGCGCAGGTTGAACTGCTCCTTCTTCAGGCTCGCCAGCTCGTCGGAGAGCTGGTCCTGGGTCTTTGCCCTGACGTCGGCGGCTTTCATCGTGAAAACCCTTTCTATTCTGCTACGCGCTGGACGAAGCGCGTCTTGACGGAGAGCTTCGCGGCGCCGAGGCGGAGCGCCTCGCGCGCCACCGATTCCGGCACGCCGTCGATCTCGAACATGATGCGGCCCGGCTTGATGCGCGCCGCCCAGTAGTCGACGGCGCCCTTGCCCTTGCCCATGCGAACCTCGGTCGGCTTCGACGTCACCGGCACGTCCGGGAAAATGCGGATCCAGACGCGACCCGCGCGCTTCATCTCGCGGGTGATCGCACGGCGGGCCGCTTCGATCTCGCGCGCGGTGACGCGGTTCGGTTCCATCGCCTTCAGCCCAAAGCCGCCGAAATCCAGGTTGGTGCCGCCCTTGGCGGCCCCATGGATGCGGCCCTTGAACTGCTTGCGGTACTTGGTGCGCTTCGGCTGCAGCATCTCTTAAGTCTCCGGAACTTTCTGCCGCTCAGGCGTTCTCGCGACGGCGCGAGCCGCCGGCGTGATCGCCCTCGGTGGCGCGTCGTTCGGACGCCATCGGGTCATGCTCGAGGATTTCGCCCTTGAACACCCAAACCTTGACGCCGCAGGTGCCATAGGCCGTCTGCGCCTCGGCGGTGCCGTAGTCCACGTCGGCGCGCAGCGTGTGCAGCGGCACGCGACCCTCGCGGTACCATTCCATGCGCGCGATCTCGGCGCCGCCCAGGCGGCCCGAGCAGTTGATGCGGATGCCCTCGGCGCCGAGGCGCATCGCCGACTGCACGGCGCGCTTCATGGCGCGGCGGAACGCGATGCGGCGCTCGAGCTGCTGGGCGATCGACTGCGCGACCAGCGTCGCGTCGATCTCGGGCTTGCGCACCTCGACGATGTTGAGATGGGTTTCCGACTTGGTCATCTCGGTCAGCTTCTTGCGAAGCTTCTCGATGTCGGCGCCCTTCTTGCCGATGATCAGGCCCGGGCGCGCGGCATGGATCGTCACCCGGCACTTCTTGTGCGGACGCTCGATCACGACCTTGGAGACGGCCGCCTGCTTGAGTTCCTTCTTCAGGTACTCACGGATCTTGAGGTCCTCGTGCAGCAGCTTGCCGTATTCGCCGGTGTTCGCGTACCAGCGCGAGTCCCAAGTGCGATTGATGCCGAGGCGCAGGCCGATCGGATTGATTTTCTGGCCCATCAGGCGGCCTCCCCTTTCTCTTCGACCTCGCGCACGACGATCGTCAGGTTCGCGAAGGGCTTCTCGATGCGGCTCGCGCGGCCGCGGCCGCGGGCATGGAAGCGCTTCATGACGATCGACTTGCCGACGAAAGCCTCGGCGACGACGAGCGCGTCCACGTCGAGGTCGTGATTGTTCTCCGCGTTGGCGATCGCGGACTCCAGCGTCTTCCTGACGGTGCCGGCGATGCGCTTGCGCGAGAACTCGAGGTCGTTCAACGCGGTCGCGACCTTCTTGCCGCGGATCAGCGCCGCGACCAGGTTCAGCTTCTGCGGGCTGACGCGAACGGTGCGCAGCACGGCGCGCGCCTCGTTGTCGGCCAGGCGGCGGGGGGCCTTTGGCTTGCCCATCGTTATTTCCTCTTCGCCTTCTTGTCCGCGCCGTGACCGTAATAGGTCCGGGTCGGAGCGAACTCACCGAACTTGTGGCCCACCATCTCCTCGGAAACGGAGACCGGGATGTGCTTCTGGCCGTTGTAGACGCCGAAGGTGAGGCCGACGAACTGCGGCAGGATGGTGGAGCGGCGGCTCCACATCTTGATCACCTCGCTGCGGCCGCCTTGGCGCACCTTGTCCGCCTTGGCCAACAGATAGCCGTCGACGAACGGGCCTTTCCAAACTGAACGGGTCACGTGTGACTACCTCTTCCTAGCCCTTGCGCACGTGGCGCGAGCGAATGATGAACTTGTCGGTCGCCTTGTTGGACCGCGTCTTCTTGCCCTTGGTCGGCTTGCCCCACGGGGTCACCGGATGGCGCCCGCCGGAGGTGCGGCCCTCGCCGCCGCCATGCGGATGGTCGACCGGGTTCATCGCGACGCCGCGGTTGTGCGGACGTTTTCCCCGCCAGCGCGAACGGCCGGCCTTGCCGTCATTGATGTTGCCGTGGTCCGGATTGGACACCGCGCCGACGGTCGCCAGGCACGAGCCGTGCACGACGCGCTGCTCACCCGAGTTCAGCCGCAGGATCGCCATGCCCTGGTCGCGGCCGACGAGCTGGGCGTAGGCGCCGGCCGAGCGGGCGATCTGGCCGCCCTTGCCCGGCTTCAGCTCGATGTTGTGCACGATCGTGCCGACCGGCATCGACGACAGCGGCATCGCATTGCCGGGCTTCACGTCGACGCCCTCGCCGGCGACGATCTTGTCGCCGGGCGCGAGGCGCTGCGGCGCGAGGATGTAGCTCAACTCGCCATCCTCGTACTTCACCAGCGCGATGAAGGCGGTGCGGTTGGGGTCGTACTCCAGCCGCTCGACCGTCGCCGTCATGTCGAACTTGCGGCGCTTGAAATCGATGATGCGGTACGAGCGCTTGTGACCGCCGCCGATGAAGCGGGCCGTTACCCGGCCGTGGTTGTTGCGGCCACCCGACGATACCAGGCCTTCCGTCAGGCCCTTCACGGGCTTGCCCTTGTACAGGCCCGAGCGGTCGACGATGACCAGCTGGCGCGTCGAGGGCGTTACCGGCTTGAACTTCTTCAGTGCCATCTTCTTATCCTCGCCCCTTCGTTCAGAGGCCCGTGGCGACGTCGATCGAGTGGCCGTCGGCCAGCGTGACAACCGCCTTCTTCACGTCGCCCTGACGGCCCACAGTGCCGCGGAAGCGCTTCAGCTTGCCCTTGCGGATGAGCGTGTTGACGCCCGTCACCTTGACGCCGAACAGCGCCTCGACGGCCGCCTTGATCTCGGGCTTCGACGCCTTCCTGGCGACGTTGAACACGACCTGGTTCTGCTCGGAGGCCATGGTCGACTTTTCGGTGATCGCGGGCGACACGATCACGTCGTAATGGCGAAGGTCCGTCATTTGAACCGCTCCTCGATGGCCTCGACGGCGGCCTTGGAAAGGACCAGCGTGCCGCGGCGCAGAATGTCGTAGACGTTCAGGCCCTGCACGGGCAGCACGTCGATGTTCGGGATGTTGCGGGCGGCGCGCGCGAAGCCCTGGTCGACCTCGGCGCCGCCGATCAGCAGGGCGCTCGTCAGGCCGAGCTTCGAGAAGTTCGCCACCAGCGCCTTCGTCTTGGCATCCTTCAGCGCCAGTTCGTCGACGATGATGATGTTCGACGCCTTGGCCTTGGCCGACAGCGCGAGCTTGAGGCCGAGCGCGCGCACCTTCTTCGGCAGGTCATGCTCGTGGCTGCGGACGACCGGGCCGTGCGCCTTGCCGCCGCCGCGGAACTGCGGCGCTCGTGCCGAGTGATGGCGGGCGCGGCCCGTGCCCTTCTGCTTGTACATCTTGGCGCCGGTGCGGGCGATCTCTGCCCTGCCCTTCGCCTTGTGCGTGCCCTGCTGCTTCTTCGCCAGCTGCCAGCGCACGACGCGCTGCAGGATGTCCTCGCGCGGCTCCAGTCCGAAGATCTCGTCGGAGAGCTTGACCTCTCCGGCGGACTTGCCCGCGAGCGTGGTGATCTTGATGTCCATTGTTACGCTCCCTGCTTGGCGCGCACCGCGCCGGGCTTCGGCGCGTCGGCCGGAAGCGCTGCCTTGACCGCGTCGCGCACCAGGATCCATGCGCCCGCCGTGCCCGGCACCGCGCCGCGGATCAGGATCAGCCCGCGATCCTTGTCGGTGGACACGACCTCGACGTTCTGGGTGGTCACACGGGTCGCGCCCATGTGCCCGGCCATCTTCTTGCCCTTGAAGACCTTGCCCGGGTCCTGACGCTGGCCGGTCGATCCGTGCGTCCTGTGCGAGACCGAGTTGCCGTGGGTCGCGCGGCCGCCTCCGAAATGGTGCCGCTTGATGACGCCCTGGAAACCCTTGCCGGTCGAGGTGCCCGTCACGTCGACCTTCTGGCCGGCGACGAAATGGTCGACCGTGATCTCCGCGCCGACGTCGAGCAGGTTGTCGGGAGAGACGCGGAACTCCGCGACCTTCGACTTCGGCTCGACGGAAGCGGTCGCGAAGTGACCGCGCAGCGCCTTCGACGTGTTCTTCACCTTGGCAAGCCCGACGCCGAGCTGCACGGCCGTATAGCCGTTCTTCTCCTGCGTACGCTGGGCCACGACCTGGCAGCTCTCCATGCGGAGGACGGTGACCGGGATGTGTTCGCCCGCGTCGTTGTAGACGCGGGTCATCCCGACCTTCTGTGCAATCACTCCTGAACGCATCGGTTCATCTTCCTTCAGAGGAGCCTTGGGACTTCCGCCCGGGGCTCATGGTTGCCTGCTCGTCAGAGCTTGATCTCGACGTCGACGCCGGCCGCGAGGTCGAGCTTCATCAGCGCGTCCACGGTCTGCGGCGTGGGGTCGACGATATCGAGCAGGCGCTTGTGGGTGCGCATCTCGAACTGCTCGCGGCTCTTCTTGTCGATGTGCGGCGAGCGGTTGACGGTGAACTTCTCGATCCGCGTCGGCAGCGGAATGGGCCCCCGGACGTTGGCGCCGGTGCGCTTGGCCGTGGACACGATTTCCCGCGTCGAGGCGTCGAGCACACGGTGATCGAACGCTTTGAGGCGGATGCGGATGTTTTGTCCGTTCATCTGGTCTTTCCTTCGAAGCCCGTCGCGGCGCGGAGCGCATCCGCGCCCGCGTCGGACCCGTGTTTTCCGTTATTCCGTGATGCTGACGACGATGCCGGCGCCGACGGTTCGGCCGCCCTCGCGGATGGCGAAGCGCAGCTTCTCCTCCATGGCGATCGGCACGATCAGCGTCACGTCCACCGTCACATTGTCGCCCGGCATCACCATCTCGGTGCCTTCCGGCAGCGTCACCACGCCCGTCACGTCGGTCGTGCGGAAATAGAACTGCGGACGGTAGTTGGTGAAGAACGGCGTGTGGCGGCCGCCCTCCTCCTTCGTCAGGATGTAGGCCTCCGCCTTGAACTTGGTGTGCGGCGTCACCGTGCCCGGCTTGCACAGGACCTGACCGCGCTCCACGCCCTCGCGATCCACGCCGCGCAGCAGCGCGCCGATGTTGTCGCCCGCCTGACCCTGGTCAAGCAGCTTGCGGAACATCTCGACGCCCGTCACCGTCGTCGACGACGTCGGACGGATGCCGACGATCTCCACCGTCTCGCCGACCTTGACGATGCCGCGCTCGACGCGACCCGTCACAACCGTGCCGCGCCCCGAAATCGAGAACACGTCCTCGATCGGCATCAGGAAAGGCTGGTTGATCGGACGCTCCGGCGTCGGGATGTAGCGGTCGACCTCTTCCATCAGCTTGCGGATCGCGTTCTCGCCGATCTCCTTGTTCGAGTCCTCCAGCGCGGCAAGCGCCGAACCCTGAACGATCGGAATGTCGTCGCCCGGGAACTCGTTCTTCGACAGAAGCTCGCGAACCTCCAGCTCGACAAGCTCCAGAAGCTCCGCGTCGTCGACCTGGTCGACCTTGTTCAGAAACACCACAATGGAAGGAACGCCGACCTGGCGCGCCAGAAGAATGTGCTCGCGCGTCTGCGGCATCGGGCCGTCCGCCGCGCTCACCACCAGGATCGCGCCGTCCATCTGCGCCGCGCCCGTGATCATGTTCTTCACGTAGTCGGCGTGACCGGGGCAATCCACATGCGCGTAGTGGCGCGCCGGCGTCTCGTACTCAACATGCGCCGTCGAGATCGTGATGCCGCGCGCCTTCTCCTCCGGAGCCGCGTCGATCTGGTCGTACGGCTTGTACTCGCCGAAGAACTTCGTGATCGCAGCCGTCAGAGACGTCTTGCCGTGATCAACATGACCAATCGTGCCAATGTTCACATGCGGCTTCGTACGCTCGAATTTACCCTTCGCCATGTGAGGCCTCCATTCCTTGAGCCGCTTCCGGCCTTACTTTCAGTTTCCGACGCAACCCGTTCGGATTACGCGTATTTCTTCTGGACTTCCTGTGCGACGGCGGTCGGCACGGGCTCGTAGTGATCGAACTGCATCGTGTACTGGGCGCGGCCCTGTGACATCGAACGCAGATTGTCGACGTATTTGAACATGTTGGCGAGCGGCACCATGGCGTTGACCACGACGGCGACGCCGCGGCTCTCCTGCCCCTGGATCTGGCCGCGGCGGCCGTTGAGGTCGCCGATGACGTTGCCGACATAATCCTCGGGCGTGACGACCTCGACCTTCATGATCGGCTCCAGGAGCTGCACGCCGAGCTTCGCGGCAGCCTCGCGGAAAGCCGCGCGGCTGGCGATTTCGAAGGCCAGCACCGAGGAGTCGACGTCGTGATAGGCGCCATCGATCAGCGTCGCCTTGACGCCGATCATCGGGAAGCCCGCGAACGGACCCGCGCCGAGAACGCTCTGGATGCCCTTCTCGACGCCGGGGATGTACTCCTTCGGAACCGAGCCGCCGACGATCTTGGAGTCGAAGATGAACTCCTCGCCCTCGGGATTGGGCTCGAAGACGACCTTGATGCGCGCGAACTGGCCGGTGCCGCCCGTCTGCTTCTTGTGCGTGTAGTCCTGCTCGTGGCGGCGCGTGATGGTCTCGCGATAGGCGACCTGCGGCGCACCGACATTGGCCTCGACCTTGAACTCCCGACGCATGCGGTCGACGATGATGTCGAGATGCAGTTCGCCCATGCCGGCGATGATGGTCTGGCCGCTCTCCTCGTCGGTCTTGACCCGGAAGGAGGGGTCTTCGGCGGCGAGGCGATGCAGCGCGAGGCCCATCTTTTCCTGGTCGCCCTTGGTCTTCGGCTCGATGGCGATCTGGATGACCGGCTCCGGGAACTCCATCCGCTCGAGGATGACCGGCTTCAGCGGGTCGCACAGCGTGTCGCCGGTGGTCGTGTCCTTGAGGCCGGCCAGCGCAACGATGTCGCCCGCGAACGCCTCGTCGATGTCAGCCCGCGAATTGGCGTGCATCTGGAGCATGCGGCCGATGCGCTCCTTCTTGCCCTTGACGGTGTTGTCGAGGGACACGCCCTTGGAGAGCTTGCCCGAATAGATGCGGCAGAATGTGAGCGAACCGACGAACGGGTCGTTCATGATCTTGAACGCCAGCATCGACAGCGGCTCGTTGTCGTCGGGCTTGCGGACGATCTCGGCTTCCGTCTTGGCGTCGATGCCCTTGATCGCGGGTACGTCGATCGGCGATGGCAGATAGTCGACGACGGCGTCGAGCAGGGGCTGCACGCCCTTGTTCTTGAAAGCCGAGCCGCAGAACATCGGGAAGAACTTCACCGCGATCGTGCCCTTGCGGATCAGCGCGCGGATCTCGTCGTTCGACGGGAGCTTGCCCTCGAGGTAGTTGTTCATCGCGCCGTCGTCCATCTCGACGGCGGCCTCGATGAGCTTCTCGCGGTACTGCTCAGCCCTCTCCTTCAGCTCGGCCGGGATCTCGACCACGTCCCAGGCCGCGCCGAGCGTCTCGTCGCGCCAGATCAGCGCTTTCATCTCGATCAGGTCGACGACGCCCTTGAAGTCGCTTTCCGCGCCGACGGGGAGCTGCATGACCACGGCATGCGCGCCGAGGCGCGACTTGATCATCTCGACCGAGCGGTAGAAATCGGCACCGATCTTGTCCATCTTGTTGCAGAAGATCATGCGCGGAACGTGGTACTTGTCCGCCTGACGCCACACCGTCTCGGTCTGCGGCTCCACGCCGGCATTCGCGTCGAGCAGCGCGATGGCGCCGTCGAGCACGCGTAGCGAACGCTCCACCTCGATGGTGAAGTCGACGTGGCCAGGCGTGTCGATGATGTTGAAGCGGCGCAGCTTCTCGTCGCGACCCTTCCAGAAGGTCGTCGTCGCGGCGGAGGTGATGGTGATGCCGCGCTCCTGCTCCTGCTCCATCCAGTCCATCGTGGCAGCGCCATCGTGGACTTCGCCGATCTTGTGCGACTTGCCGGTGTAGTAGAGCACGCGCTCTGTGGTCGTCGTCTTGCCGGCGTCGATATGCGCCATGATGCCGAAGTTGCGATAGTCTTCGATCTTGTATTCGCGGGCCATGGAAGGTGCCTCTCGAAACTCTGCTCGCGCCGTTACCAGCGGTAGTGCGCGAAGGCGCGGTTGGCTTCCGCCATCTTGTGGGTGTCTTCGCGCTTCTTCACGGCCGTGCCGCGATTGTTCGCGGCATCCATGAGTTCGCCCGACAGGCGATCGACCATCGTCGACTCGTTGCGGTTGCGCGCGGCGGTGATCAGCCAGCGGATGGCGAGGGCCTGGCGGCGCTCCGGACGAACATCGACCGGCACCTGGTAGGTGGCGCCGCCGACCCGGCGGGAGCGGACCTCGACATGCGGCGCGACGTTGTCGAGCGCCTGGTGGAAGACAGTGACCGGTTCCTGCTTGGTCTTGGCCCTCACTTGGTCCAGCGCGCTGTAGACGATGGTCTCGGCCACGGACTTCTTGCCGTCGAACATGACGGCGTTCATGAATTTGGTTACGACCAGATCGCCGAACTTCGGGTCCGGATTGATCTCGCGCTTTTCTGCACGGTGACGACGGGACATGCTCTTGTCTCTCTTGTCTCGGGCTCGGGCGTGAAAAAGAAAAAAGCGCCGAAGCCGGGAACCCCTACTTCGGACGCTTGGCGCCGTACTTGGAGCGGCGCTGCTTGCGGTTCTTGACGCCCTGCGTGTCGAGGACGCCTCGGATGATGTGATAGCGGACGCCCGGCAGGTCCTTGACGCGGCCGCCGCGGATCATGACCACGGAGTGCTCCTGGAGATTATGGCCTTCGCCAGGAATGTAGCCGATCACCTCGAAGCCGTTGGTCAGGCGTATTTTCGCGACCTTGCGCAGCGCCGAGTTCGGCTTCTTCGGCGTCGTCGTGTAGACGCGCGTGCAGACGCCCCGCTTCTGCGGGTTCTGCTGCATGGCCGGAACCTTGTTGCGCCTCACCGGCGCGATGCGCGGCTTGCGGATCAGCTGGTTTACGGTAGGCATCAAACCGTCCTTCTTGTCCAAACTCGTGTCCCGGTCCCTCGCGGACCGCCTGCCAGCGCGTCATTTCCATACGCGAATTCGGGCAACGCACCGCTCGCCGCGGTCTTGCCCGAACAAATGGCAGAGGAAGCGGACCCCGCTTCGTGCACGCCAGAAATGTCGTTCGCTCGTAGGACGAACCCTGTTTGAGACCAACTCCGGGGCGAGACGCCCTGGAAGAAAAGGCCTCACATAGGCTCAGACGCGGCGGGTCATACGCGCAACACCTGGGACCGTCAACCCTGCCGGCCCAAGAAATGCGCGCTTCGGCGCGTGTGTCGCGGCTGCGGCCTCTGACGAAAGGAAGTTGCGCGACCCCCAATCGAAGCGAACGAATGGAACCCGTCGCGGGGTGTTCCGACCGCCGCATTGGGCTACAATGGGCCATGGTCGGCGGCGAGCGAAGGAATCAGGGCGTGAATGACAATGAGCCCCGGCCGGTGACGATCATCACCGGACGCGTCTGGCGCGCGAAGGGCGGCGAGTCGGAGGGCGTCCACGTCCTCCTCGTGGCGCCCGACGACGACACGGCCGTGCGCACGGCGCTCCATGCCTTGACTAAGGAAGGCTACGTCGAGGCCGAACTCGACCAGATCGGCGACATGGAAGGCGAGCCGGACGACGAGCCGCATCTGTCGGCATGGCAGGGCGCGCTGGAGGGCGACGTGTCGATCGTGACGTTCGACGAGCCGATCTAGCCCGGATACACCATCAACGGAAAAGGCCGGCGGGTCGCCCCGCCGGCCTTTTCGCTTCGTGTGCCGTCCGGCCGCCTACTGCGCCGCGGTCGACATGTCGGCGAGCATCGGGTCGGCCGCCTCGGCGCCCGACGCCTTGCGGCGCTCGTCGAGGATCAGCTCGTCGCGCTGCTTGGCGATGCGCCGGATCTGGCTCATCGTGCCGCCGGTGCCGGCCGGGATGAGGCGTCCGACGATGACGTTCTCCTTGAGGCCCTGCAGCGAGTCGATCTTGCCGGCGACCGCCGCCTCGGTGAGCACGCGCGTGGTCTCCTGGAAGGACGCCGCCGAGATGAAGGACGGGGTCTGCAGCGACGCCTTGGTGATGCCGAGCAGCACCGGCTGGCCGGCCGCCGGCTTCTTGCCGTCCTCGATCAGGCGATCGTTGACCTCCTCCAGTTCGATCACGTCGACATGGTCGCCGGCGATGTAGGTCGAGTCGCCCTGCTCGGTGATCTCCACCTTCTGCAGCATCTGCCTGACGATCACCTCGATGTGCTTGTCGTTGATGACCACGCCCTGCAGACGGTAGACTTCCTGGATCTCGTTGACGAGGTAGGAGGCAAGCGCCTCCACGCCCTTGATCGCCAGGATGTCGTGCGGCGCCGGGTTGCCGTCGAGGATGTAGTCGCCCTTCTCGATGACGTCGCCGTCCTGGAGATGGAACGGCTTGCCCTTCTGGATCAGGTACTCGACCGGCTCCATCGTCGAGTCGTGCGGCTCGATGATGATGCGGCGCTTGTTCTTGTAGTCGCGCCCGAAGCGGATCGTGCCGTCGATCTCGGCGATGATGGCGTGATCCTTCGGACGCCGGGCCTCGAACAGCTCGGCCACGCGCGGCAGGCCGCCCGTGATGTCCTTGGTCTTGGCGCTTTCCATGGGGATGCGCGCCAGCACGTCGCCCGGCTTCACATGGGCGCCGGGCTCGACCGAAAGGATCGCCTCGACCGAGAGCATGAAGCGCGAATCGCCGCCCTTGGACAGCTTGCCGATCTTCCCCTTGGAATCGAGAATGGTGATCGCGGGCTTGAGATCCGAGCCGCGCGGCGTGGACCGCCAGTCGATGACCTCGCGCTTGGTGATGCCGGTCGACTCGTCGGTCGTCTCCTGCACGGAGAGGCCGTCGACCAGGTCCTCGAACGCAACCTTGCCCTCGATCTCGGTGAGGATCGGCCGCGTGTACGGATCCCACTCGGCGATGCGCTGACCGCGCTTCACCTTGTCGCCGTCGTCCACGTAGAGACGGCTGCCGTAGGTGACCCGGTGGGTCGCACGCTCCTTGCCCGCCTCATCGAGGATGAGAACGGCCATGTTGCGGCCCATGACCATCAGCTGTCCGTCGGAGTTGCGCACGACGTTGCGGTTGCGGATCTGGACGGTGCCCTCATACGAGGCTTCCACGAAGGACTGGTCGACGACCTGCGCCGTGCCGCCCATGTGGAAGGTGCGCATGGTGAGCTGCGTGCCCGGCTCGCCGATCGACTGCGCCGCGATGACGCCGACAGCCTCGCCGATGTTGACCGGCGTGCCGCGGGCGAGGTCGCGCCCGTAGCACACCGCGCAGACGCCCACCTGCACGTCGCAGGTCAGCGCCGAGCGGATGCGCACCGACTGGATTCCGGCCTTTTCGACCGCGTCCACGTCGCGCTCATCGACCAGCTTGCCGGCCTTGACGATCAGGTCGCCCGACAGCGGATGGCTTATGTCCTCCAGCGTCGTGCGCCCGAGGATGCGCTGGCCGAGCGACGCGACGACCTGTCCGGCATCCACGATGGGCTGCATGGTCAGGCCCTTGTCGGTGCCGCAGTCCTCGGTGACCACGATGCAGTCCTGCGCCACGTCGACCAGACGCCGCGTCAGATAACCCGAATTCGCCGTCTTGAGCGCCGTGTCGGCAAGGCCCTTGCGGGCGCCGTGGGTCGAGTTGAAGTACTCGAGCACGGTGAGCCCTTCCTTGAAGTTCGAGATGATCGGCGTCTCGATGATCTCGCCCGACGGCTTGGCCATGAGGCCGCGCATGCCGGCGAGCTGGCGCATCTGGGTCGGAGACCCGCGGGCGCCGGAGTGGCTCATCATGTAGATCGAGTTCATCGGCTTCTGGCGGCCGTCGTCGCCGAATTCCACCGCCTTGATGCGCTCCATCATCTTCTCGGCGACGCTCTCGGAGCACTTCGCCCAGGCGTCCACCACCTTGTTGTACTTCTCGCCCTGGGTGATCAGTCCGTCATTGTACTGCTGCTCGTACTCCTTCGCGAGCGCCTCGGTCTTGGCGACCAGCGTCTCCTTGGCGGCCGGGATCAGCATGTCGTCCTTGCCGAACGAGATGCCGGCGCGGCAGGCATGGCTGAAGCCGAGCGCCATGATGCGGTCGCAGAAGATCACGGTCTCCTTCTGGCCGCAGTGGCGGTAGACGGTATCGATCATCTTGGAGATGTTCTTCTTGGTCATCTCCTGGTTGGCGGTCTCGAACGGCACGTTGACGTTCTTCGGCAGCAGTTCGCCGATGATCATGCGGCCGGGCGTCGTGTCATGGATCTTCGACACCATCTTGCCGTCCGCGTCGACGGTCCTGAAACGACCCTTGATCTTCGTGTGCAGCGTCACCGCCTTCGTCTCGAGCGCGTGCTGGAGCTCGCCCATGTCGGCGAACGCCATGCCCTCGCCCGGCTCGTTCTGGTTGACGATCGACAGGTAGTAGAGGCCGAGCACCATGTCCTGCGACGGCACGATGATCGGCGCGCCCGACGCCGGGTGCAGGATGTTGTTGGTCGACATCATCAGCACGCGGGCCTCGAGCTGGGCCTCCAGCGACAGCGGCACATGCACCGCCATCTGGTCGCCGTCGAAGTCTGCGTTGAAGGCCGTGCAGACCAGCGGGTGAAGCTGGATCGCCTTGCCCTCGATCAGGATCGGCTCGAACGCCTGGATGCCGAGGCGGTGCAGCGTCGGCGCGCGGTTCAAGAGCACCGGGTGCTCGCGGATGACCTCGTCGAGGATATCCCAGACCTCCGGCTTCTCCTTCTCGACCAGCTTCTTCGCCTGCTTCACCGTCGAGGAAAAACCCTTGGCGTCGAGGCGGGCGTAGATGAAGGGCTTGAACAGCTCGAGCGCCATCTTCTTCGGCAGGCCGCACTGGTGGAGCTTGAGCTCCGGACCGGTCACGATCACCGAGCGGCCCGAATAGTCGACGCGCTTGCCGAGCAGGTTCTGGCGGAACCGGCCCTGCTTGCCCTTGAGCATGTCGGACAGAGACTTCAGCGGCCGCTTGTTGGCGCCGGTGATGACGCGGCCGCGCCGCCCGTTGTCGAACAGTGCGTCGACGGCCTCCTGCAGCATGCGCTTCTCATTGCGGATGATGATGCCCGGCGCGCGCAGTTCGATCAGGCGCTTCAGGCGGTTGTTGCGGTTGATCACGCGGCGGTAGAGGTCGTTCAGGTCCGACGTGGCGAAGCGGCCGCCGTCGAGCGGGACGAGCGGGCGCAGGTCCGGCGGGATCACCGGGATGATCTTCATGATCATCCACTCCGGACGGTTGCCGGACTCCATGAAGTTCTCGACCACCTTGAGACGCTTGAGCAGCTTCTTCTGCTTCAGCTCCGACGTCGTCGAGGCGAGATCCGAGCGCAGTTCGCCCGCGATCTTCTCCAGCTCCATGCCGCCGAGGAGTTCGTGGATCGCCTCCGCGCCGATCATGGCGGTGAACGAGTCCTCGCCGAAATTGTCGACGGCGAGCATGTACTCCTCCTCCGACAGCAGCTGGTGCTGCTTGAGGTCGGTGAGGCCCGGCTCGGTGACGATGTAGTTCTCGAAATAGAGAACGCGCTCGATATCCTTGAGCGTCATGTCGAGCAGCGTGCCGATGCGGCTCGGCAGCGACTTGAGGAACCAGATATGCGCGACCGGGGCCGCGAGTTCGATGTGGCCCATGCGCTCGCGGCGCACGCGCGACAGCGTCACCTCGACGCCGCACTTCTCGCAGATGACGCCCTTGTACTTCATGCGCTTGTACTTGCCGCACAGGCACTCGTAGTCCTTGATCGGACCGAAGATGCGCGCGCAAAACAGGCCGTCACGCTCGGGCTTGAATGTGCGATAGTTGATCGTCTCCGGCTTCTTGATCTCGCCGAACGACCAGGACAGAATCTTTTCCGGGCTGGCGAGCGAGATGCGGATCGCGTCGAACACCTGCGCCGGCGCCTGGGGATTGAAGAGATTCATGACCTCTTGGTTCATGCCGTTCTCCTTGCCGGGACCGAAGTCCCTGGAATTCTAGCGGGCGAATGCGCCCATTGCGGGGGCCTCGAGCCCCATGATCGCCGGCGTCCGGCCGGCGCCGCGGGGCTCGCGCCCCGCGGCTCGGATGTCGTCACTCCGCCGCGTCCGGCAGGCTGACCTGCCCTTCCTCGGGGCGCGTGTTCTCGAGCTCGACGTTGAGGCCGAGCGAACGCATCTCCTTCACGAGCACGTTGAAGCTCTCGGGGATGCCGGCCTCGAAGGTGTCGTCTCCGCGGACGATCGCCTCGTAGACCTTGGTGCGGCCGGCCACGTCGTCCGACTTCACCGTCAGCATCTCCTGCAGCGTGTAGGCGGCGCCATAGGCTTCGAGCGCCCAGACCTCCATCTCGCCGAAGCGCTGGCCGCCGAACTGCGCCTTGCCGCCCAGCGGCTGCTGGGTGACGAGCGAGTACGGACCGATCGAACGGGCGTGGATCTTGTCGTCGACCAGGTGGTGGAGCTTCAGCATGTAGATGTAGCCCACCGTCACCTTGCGGTCGAACGTCTCGCCCGTGCGCCCGTCATAGAGGGTCGACTGGCCGCTGGACTGCAGGCCCGCCTCCTTGAGCATCTCGTCGATGTTGGCCTCGTGCGCGCCATCGAAGACCGGCGTGGCGATGGACACGCCGCGCTTCATCTGGTCGGCGAGCCGCACCACGCTGTCGTCGTCGTACTGGCGCACCGGTTCGTTCCGGTCGTTGGCCGGAATGATGCCCTCGATCGTCTTCCTGAGCGGCTTGATGTCGCCGCCCGCCTTGTACGCATCGATCAGCTCGCCGATCTTGCGGCCCATGCCCGCGCAGGCCCATCCCAGATGTGTCTCCAGGATCTGGCCGACGTTCATGCGGCTCGGCACGCCGAGCGGATTGAGCACGATGTCAACATGCGTGCCGTCGTCCAGGAACGGCATGTCCTCGACCGGAACGATCTTGGACACGACGCCCTTGTTGCCGTGACGGCCGGCCATCTTGTCGCCGGGCTGCATCTTGCGCTTCACGGCGACGAAGACCTTGACCATCTTCATGACGCCGGGCGGCATCTCGTCGCCGCGCTGCACCTTCTCGACCTTGTCCATGAAGCGCTGCTCGAGCGCCTTCTTGGAATCGTCGTACTGGCCGCGCAGGGCCTCGATCTCGCCCTGGTGCTTCTCGTTGTCCACGGCGAACTGCCACCACTGCGAACGCGGATACTCGTCCAGCAGGGCCTTGACGAGCTTGCTGCCCTTCTTGAAGCCCTTCGGCCCGGCGATCGCCTCCTTGCCGGCGAGCATGTCGGACAGGCGCGAATAGACGTTGCGGTCGAGGATCGCCTGCTCGTCGTCGCGGTCCTTCGCGAGGCGTTCGATCTCCTCGCGCTCGATCGCCATGGCGCGCTCGTCCTTCTCCACCCCGTGGCGGTTGAAGACGCGCACCTCGACGACCGTGCCGAAGGTCCCGGGCGGCATGCGCATGGACGTATCGCGCACGTCGGACGCCTTCTCGCCGAAGATGGCGCGGAGCAGCTTCTCCTCCGGCGTCATCGGGCTCTCGCCCTTCGGCGTGATCTTGCCCACCAGGATATCGCCCGGCTGCACCTCGGCGCCGATGTAGACGATGCCGGCCTCGTCGAGGTTCTTCAGCGCCTCTTCCGACACGTTCGGAATGTCGCGCGTGATCTCCTCGGGCCCGAGCTTGGTGTCGCGCGCCATCACCTCGAACTCCTCGATGTGGATCGAGGTGAAGACGTCGTCGGCGACGATGCGCTCGGAGAGCAGGATGGAATCCTCGTAGTTGTACCCGTTCCACGGCATGAACGCGACGAGCACGTTGCGGCCGAGCGCCAGGTCGCCGAGATCCGTCGACGGCCCGTCGGCGATGATGTCGCCCCGGTTGACCACGTCGCCGACATTCACCAGCGGACGCTGGTTGATGCAGGTGTTCTGGTTCGAACGCTGGAACTTCATCAGCCGGTAGATGTCGACGCCCGACTTGCCGGCTTCGAGGTTCTCGGTCGCACGCACGACGATACGCGTCGCGTCCACCTGGTCGACCACGCCGCCGCGGCGGGCGCCGATGGCAGCGCCTGAATCACGCGCGACGATCGACTCCATGCCGGTGCCCACGAACGGCGCCTCGGCGCGAACCAGCGGCACCGCTTGGCGCTGCATGTTCGATCCCATCAGCGCGCGGTTGGCGTCGTCGTTCTCGAGGAACGGGATCAGCGCGGCCGCGACCGAAACGAGCTGCTTCGGCGACACGTCCATCAGGTCGACGCTCTCGCGCGGCGCCATCATCACCTCGCCGGCGTGCCGGCAGATGACGAATTCGTCCGTGAACCCGCCCTTCTTGTCGAGTTCGGCGTTGGCCTGGGCGACGTAGTGCTTGGCCTCCTCCATCGCCGACAGGTAGACGACGTCGTGCGTCACCTTGCCGTCGGTGACCTTCCGGTAGGGCGTCTCGATGAAGCCGTACTTGTTCACCCGCGCGAAGGTGGCGAGCGAGTTGATCAGGCCGATGTTCGGACCTTCCGGCGTCTCGATGGGGCAGATGCGGCCATAGTGCGTCGGGTGCACGTCGCGCACCTCGAAGCCCGCCCGCTCACGCGTCAGACCGCCAGGTCCAAGCGCCGACAGCCGGCGCTTGTGGGTGATCTCCGACAGGGGATTGGTCTGGTCCATGAACTGCGAGAGCTGCGAGGATCCGAAGAACTCGCGCACGGCGGCCGCCGCCGGCTTGGCGTTGATCAGGTCCTGCGGCATGACCGTGTCGATCTCGATCGACGACATGCGTTCCTTGATGGCGCGCTCCATGCGCAGCAGCCCCAGGCGGTACTGGTTCTCCATCAGTTCGCCGACCGAGCGCACGCGACGGTTGCCGAGATTGTCGATGTCGTCGATCTCGCCCTTGCCGTCGCGCAGTTCGACCAGCGTCCTGACGACCGCCAGGATGTCTTCCTTGCGGAGGACTCGCACCGTGTCCTCGGCCTTGAGCTCGAGACGCATGTTCATCTTGACGCGGCCGACCGCGGACAGGTCGTAGCGTTCGCTGTCGAAGAACAGCGAATTGAACATCGCCTCAGCCGTCTCCAGCGTCGGCGGTTCGCCGGGGCGCATGACGCGGTAGATGTCGAACAGCGCGTCCTGGCGGCTCTCGTTCTTGTCGACGGCCAGCGTGTTGCGGATGTAGGCGCCGACATTGACGTGGTCGATGTCGAGCACTGCGATCTCGTCGGCGCCGGTCTCGAGCAGCACCTTCAGCGTCTTCTCGTCGATCTCGTCGCCCGCCTCGAGATGGATCTCGCCGGTCTCCTGATTGACGATGTCCTCGGCCAGATAGGAGCCGTAGAGGTCGTCCTCGGTGGCGCGGATCGCCTTCAGGCCCTTGTCGCCGAGCTGCTTCGCCTGCCGGGCGGTGATCTTCTTGCCCTGCTCGACGACGACTTCGCCCGAGTCCGCGTCAACCAGGTCGTTGACGGCCTTGAGGCCGCGGAAACGTTCCACGGTGAAGGGAATGCGCCAGTGGTCGCCGGCCCGCACGTAAGTCAGCTTGTTGTAGAACGTCGAGAGGATTTCCTCGCCGTCCATGCCGAGCGCCATCAGCAGGCTCGTCGCGGGAATCTTGCGGCGGCGGTCGATGCGCGCGTGAACCACGTCCTTGGAATCGAACTCGATGTCGAGCCACGAGCCGCGGTACGGGATGACCCGCGCCGCGAACAGGAGCTTGCCCGACGAGTGCGACTTGCCCTTGTCGTGATCGAAGAAGACGCCGGGCGAACGATGCATCTGCGAGACGATGACCCGCTCGGTGCCGTTGATGATGAAGGTGCCGTTCATTGTCATGAGCGGCATGTCGCCCATGTAGACGTCCTGCTCCTTGATGTCCTTGACGGACTTCGCGCTGGTGTCGGGATCGACGTCGAACACGATCAGGCGCAGCGTCACCTTCAGGGGCGCGGCATAGGTCAGGTCGCGCTGACGGCACTCGTCGACGTCGAACTTTGGCGCCTCGAACTCGTATTTGACGAACTCCAGCATCGACGAGCCGGAGAAGTCGGAGATCGGGAATACGGACTTGAAGACCGCCTGAAGGCCCTCGTCCGCGCGGCCTCCCTTGGGCTCCTCCACCATCAGAAACTGGTCGTAAGATGCCTTCTGGACCTCGATGAGGTTGGGCATCTCCGCGACCTCGGGAATCTTCCCGAAGAACTTGCGGACCCGCCTGCGACCGTTGAAAGTCTGGGTCTGGGCCATCGTTGCTCCTTGCTTAGCCATAAGCTCGGCTTCCATCTCTATGCGGGCGAACCGCGTCCTGTTCGCCTCGAAACGACCGCCCAATCATCGCGACGGTCAAACCGGTTTCGCCGCGGCCGTTCAGCCGGGCCTCAAAACGGGAGAAAACCCGTTTCCTGAAAGCCGTTCCCGGCCCTCAGGAAAGAGGTTCTCCCCAACGTCCCCCAATCACGCGGGGGCCGCGGAGCGGCGAACGCCGCCCCGCGATACCCTCGACGCTTACTTAAGTTCGACCTTGGCGCCCGCGCCTTCCAGCTGGGCCTTGATCTTCTCGGCGTCGGCCTTGGAAGCGCCTTCCTTGACCGGCTTCGGAGCGCCCTCGACGAGGTCCTTGGCCTCCTTGAGGCCGAGACCGGTGATGGCGCGCACCTCCTTTATGACCTCGATCTTCTTCTCGCCGACGGCGGCGAGGATGACGTCGAACTCGGTCTTCTCCTCGACCGGAGCGGCGGCGGCTGCGGCGCCACCGCCAGCGGCGACGGCCACCGGCGCGGCGGCGGAGACGCCCCACTTCTCCTCGAGCAGCTTCGAGAGCTCGGCCGCCTCGAGGACGGTCAGGCTCGACAGGTCGTCTACGATCTTGGCGAGATTAGCCATTTTCTTCTTCCTTCAAAAAGTTCGAACAGGTGTTGGTGTTGCTGAGGAACGGCCTCACGCCGCCTCGTCCTTCCGGGCATAGGCGCCGAACACGCGCGCGAGCTGACCCGCCGGCGCGTTGACGACCTGGGCGATCCTGGTGGCCGGCGTCTTGATCATGCCGACCAGCTTGGCGCGGAGCTCGTCCAGCGACGGCAGCGTGGCGAGAGCCTTCACGCCGTCTGCGTCGAGCGCGGTCGCTCCCATCGCGCCACCGAGAATGACCAGCCGGTCATTGCCCTTGGCGAAATCGGAGGCGACCTTCGGAGCCGCGACCGGATCATCGGAATAGGCGATCAGCGTCTGTCCCTTGAACAGGTCGATGATGCCTTCCGAGCCCGTACCCTGAAGAGCGATCCTGGCGAGGCGGTTCTTCGCGACTTTGACGGTGCCGCCGGCAGTGCGCATCTTCGTACGAAGATCGTTCATCTGCGCGACGGTGATACCGGCATAGTGGGCCACGACGACTGAACCGGCGCCCTTGAAGGCGTCGTTCAGGCCCGTGACGAGTTCGCGTTTTTCCGCTCTGTCCACTGCCTATCTCCAGTTGGCTTCGGTTCCATTCGCGAAACCTCGGCCGGTTGCCTTTTGCCGGGCGGGCGTTCCATCTGGATCACCCGAACGGCGCTCGAGGATCCTGTCCCCTTCCCGCCGGTCCGGTTTCCCGGAGCCGCCGCAAAAGGCCAACACGGTTCGAACCTTTCATCGGAGCCGAGGCTCCTTTGTCGGGTCTCACCCGTCTCATGCAGGCTTGGCGATTAAGGCCTTTTGGGCCGCCTGCAGTCTCGGACAGGACATCCGGAAGTCTCCTTCCGGAAATCCGGGCCCGTGAGCCCGGAATTCTTCACGCGGATCAACGCCTTGCGGCTTGACCCGAAACTCGTTCGTCAGGCCTGCGGGGCCAGGCTCGCGACATCGAGCTTGAGGCCCGGACCCATCGTCGAGGTGATCGACACCTTCTTGACGAAGTTGCCCTTGGCGCCCGACGGCTTGGCCTTGGTCACCGCGTCGGCGAAGGCGCGGATGTTCTCCTCGATCGCCTGCGCCGCGAAGGAGACCTTGCCGACGCCGGCATGGACGATGCCGGCCTTCTCGACGCGGAACTCGACGGCGCCGCCCTTGGAGGCCTTCACGGCCGCCGCGACGTCCATGGTCACGGTGCCGACCTTCGGGTTCGGCATCATGCCGCGCGGGCCGAGCACCTTGCCGAGACGGCCGACGAGCGGCATCAGGTCCGGCGTGGCGATGCAGCGGTCGAAGTCGATCGTGCCCTTCTGGACGATCTCGACCAGGTCTTCGGCGCCGACGATGTCGGCGCCCGCGGCCTTGGCCTCGTCGGCCTTCGCGCCCTTGGCGAACACCGCAACCCTCACCGTGCGGCCGGTGCCGTTGGGCAGGTTGACGACGCCGCGCACCATCTGGTCGGCGTGGCGCGGGTCGACGCCGAGGTTCATCGCCACCTCGATGGTCTCGTCGAACTTCGCCGTGGCGCGATCCTTGAGCAGCTTCACCGCCTCGCCGAGGCTGTAGGCCTTGTTGGGGTCGACGCCCTCGCGGGACTTGGCAACGCGTTTTGCAATCTTCGCCATGACCGTCAGCCCACCACTTCCAGGCCCATCGAGCGCGCCGAGCCCTCGACCATGCGCATGGCCGCGTCGACGTCGTTCGCGTTGAGATCCTTCATCTTCTTCTCGGCGATCTCGCGTACCTTGTCGCGGGCGATCGTCCCGGCCTTCACCTTGCCCGGCTCCTTGGAGCCCGACTTCAGGTTGGCCGCCTTCTTCAGGAAGTAGCTCACCGGCGGCGTCTTCATGACGAAGGTGAAGGACTTGTCCTGATAGTAGGTGATCACGACGGGGATGGGCGAACCCTTCTCCATCTCGCCGCTCTGCGCGTTGAACGCCTTGCAGAATTCCATGATGTTGATGCCGCGCTGGCCCAGCGCCGGACCGATCGGGGGCGACGGGGTCGCCGATCCGGCCGATACCTGGAGCTTGAGCTGGCCCGCTACTTTCTTAGCCATCTCTTACCTGCCTCATGTCGTGCCGGCGACTTTCGCTCCGGCGGTTGCAGTCCGGTGGTGCGGTCCGGCGGCCCGGCTAAAGACCGCCTCGCCTCCCACCATCAAAGGCGCTCGCGCGCCGCCCCGGAACCCTTTCGGGACCGGAGCCGGGTCAGTTCTTCTCGACCTGCCCGAATTCAAGATCGACGGGCACCGCGCGCCCAAAGATCGAAACTTCCACCTTGAGCCGCGAACGCTCCTCGTCGACTTCCTGAACGAATCCGTTGAAGGACGCGAACGGCCCGTCGGAGACACGCACGGCCTCGCCGATCTCGAAGGTCACCGACGGCTTCGGACGCTCCACGCCCTCCTGGACCTGGTTCAGGATGCGCTGGGCCTCCGCTTCGGTGATCGGCAGCGGCTTCGCCGTCTGCTTGTCCTCGCCGACGAAGCCGGTGACCCGCGGCGTGTTCTTCACCAGGCTGATGACGGCGTCGTTCAGATCCGCCTTCATCATCACGTAGCCGGGGAAGAACTTGTGCTCGACCTCGCGCTTCTGCCCGCGCCGCACCTCGACCCGCTTCTCCGTGGGGACGACCAGCTGCTCGATCCGCCCGTCGAGGCCCTTCTGCTTGGCCTTGTTCTCGATGTCCTCCGCGACCTTCTTCTCGAAGTTCGAATAGGCGTGGACGATGTACCACCGGGCCGTCATGTCAGATGCTCTCCGTCGCGGTCTGGCGTCAGCGGCCGATGCCGAGGATGAACTCGACGCCGAGCGCCATCAGCTGGTCGGCGGCGAAGAAGAAGATCGCGGCGATGAAGGCGAAGATCACCACCATCAGCGTGGAGATCAGGGTCTCGCGCCGGGACGGCCACGTCACCTTGCCCGTCTCGGTCCTCACCTGCTGAAGGAAGGCGAAGGGATTCGTGATTTTCGATGCCATCTGCCGCTCTGTCTCGGAGACCCGTGTGCCCGGGCCTTCCGCTGGATGTGTCCGGCTTTCGCCGCCGCCTAGATCGCCGTGCGTCCTTCCGGACGCACAAAGGACGATCTTGAACTATGAACGAGCATCGGAATTACCGAAAACCGGATTCCACTTTTCGGTCCGATGCTCTAGCCGCCTCGTCGCGAATCGCGTCTTGCGCCCATGCATTTCGGGCGCGTAAAGCCGACCTCTCAGCTCCACGCGCCGCGTGTCTGTTACGTCTACATAAAGCCGATTCCTGCTCCCCGCAAGGGCAACCGAACCGCTTTATCTCCAAGCGCCGGCATCGGACCATCCAGTCGTCCGTCCACGGCTATGGCGCCTTCCTGCCCGAAAAAACGCGCCCGGGCAAGCCTGGCAGGGGCAGCAGGGCTTGAACCCGCGACCTGCGGTTTTGGAGACCGCCGCTCTACCAACTGAGCTATACCCCTTCAGGCGGGCGCTACATTTCACAAAGCGGGCCTTCGTTCAAGTCCCGGATGGTCGCCCCGGGGGCGCCTCCGCCCGCGCGCTGGCCGGAACCGTCACCGTCGATGGGTCGACGCTCGGGATGCCGCCCGGAAATTGCCCTTGTCGGCGCCGCCGGGATGCGCGACTAGGGTCGGGACCTGTCAACGTGGCGAGGGGGGAGTGCCAGAAGCAAGCAGCACGAAGAAGCGGCCGCCATGGCTGCGGGCGCTCGGGCGCGAGGACCACCCGGCGGTCGTCACCGTGCAGGGCGGCGACTACCGCCTCGAAACCGCTTTCAAGCACGATTCCTGGGCGGCGACCGGCCTCTACCGGAACGACGATGGCACGCGCATCATCTGCAAGTTCGGCCGCACCTCTTCGCTCGTCGGCATTCCCATGGCCTGGGTCGGAGGCGCCTTGGGGCGGCGCGAGGCCAGTTTCCTCAGGCGGTTGAAGGATGTCGAACTCGTACCCGACGATCTTGGTCCGGTCTTGGTCGGCGGTCGCCTGGCCTCCAATGCGAATGCGCGGCGCTACGTCGAGGGCGAGCCTTTCCGTGGCGACTCGATCGTCGACGAAGCGTTCTTCCGCGACCTGCGGGCCGTGATCGACCAGGTCCACGCCCATGCGATCGCCTATGTCGACCTGCACAAGCGCGAGAACATCATCATCGACACCGGCGGTCGTCCCCACCTGATCGACTTCCAGGTCTGCGCCGCGGTCGGCTCGCGCTGGCCTTGGAACGGGCGTTTCGCACGCTACCTTGTGCGAAAACTTCAGGAGATGGACGACTACCACTACCGCAAGCACTATGCGCGCTGCCTGCCGCATCTCTTGACGCCTGAGGAACTGGAACGCTTCACGCGGCCGCCCGCGCTGGTGCGCTGGCACCGCAAGGTGGCGGTGCCGCTTCGTGGCCTGCGCAGACGCCTTCTCGCCCGGCTCAGCGTGCGCGACCGCACCGGCATGGCGCAGTCCGAGGTCGACGTCGAGGACGCGCTGCGCCCGCGCGGGACTGGCAAGGACGCGAGTTAGCCCCTAAGTCGCTAGCGCTGGTGATCAGCGCCCCCCAACCCACCTCGTCATCTCGGGCGGAGCAGGCCGCAGGCCGTCGCGAAGACCCGGGGATCCATGCCTGAACATCGCGGCAATGCGCCGGCGGTGGGCGGATCAGCGCGCTGCACCACCCCCAAAACAAATCGCCCGGAAGCCTTTGCTCCCGGGCGACCATACCTAAGTCAAAGCGCTATCCGATCACTCGGTGATGCTGACGACGATGCCGGCCCCAACCGTTCGGCCGCCCTCGCGGATGGCGAAGCGCAGCTTCTCCTCCATGGCGATCGGCACGATCAGCGTCACGTCCACCGTCACGTTGTCGCCCGGCATCACCATCTCGGTGCCTTCCGGCAGCGTCACCACGCCCGTCACGTCGGTCGTGCGGAAATAGAACTGCGGACGGTAGTTGGTGAAGAACGGCGTGTGGCGGCCGCCCTCCTCCTTCGTCAGGATGTAGGCCTCCGCCTTGAACTTGGTGTGCGGCGTCACCGTGCCCGGCTTGCACAGGACCTGACCGCGCTCCACGCCCTCGCGATCCACGCCGCGCAGCAGCGCGCCGATGTTGTCGCCCGCCTGACCCTGGTCAAGCAGCTTGCGGAACATCTCGACGCCCGTCACCGTCGTCGACGACGTCGGACGGATGCCGACGATCTCCACCGTCTCGCCGACCTTGACGATGCCGCGCTCGACGCGACCCGTCACAACCGTGCCGCGCCCCGAAATCGAGAACACGTCCTCGATCGGCATCAGGAAAGGCTGGTTGATCGGACGCTCCGGCGTCGGGATGTAGCGGTCGACCTCTTCCATCAGCTTGCGGATCGCGTTCTCGCCGATCTCCTTGTTCGAGTCCTCCAGCGCGGCAAGCGCCGAACCCTGAACGATCGGAATGTCGTCGCCCGGGAACTCGTTCTTCGACAGAAGCTCGCGAACCTCCAGCTCGACAAGCTCCAGAAGCTCCGCGTCGTCGACCTGGTCGACCTTGTTCAGAAACACCACAATGGAAGGAACGCCGACCTGGCGCGCCAGAAGAATGTGCTCGCGCGTCTGCGGCATCGGGCCGTCCGCCGCGCTCACCACCAGGATCGCGCCGTCCATCTGCGCCGCGCCCGTGATCATGTTCTTCACGTAGTCGGCGTGACCGGGGCAATCCACATGCGCGTAGTGGCGCGCCGGCGTCTCGTACTCAACATGCGCCGTCGAGATCGTGATGCCGCGCGCCTTCTCCTCCGGAGCCGCGTCGATCTGGTCGTACGGCTTGTACTCGCCGAAGAACTTCGTGATCGCAGCCGTCAGAGACGTCTTGCCGTGATCAACATGACCAATCGTGCCAATGTTCACATGCGGCTTCGTACGCTCGAATTTACCCTTCGCCATGTCTCTTTCCCTGCAAGCCTGCGGTTCGTCTGCGGTTTGCGGGCGCTTAGCGGCAACCACCGCAAAACACAAGCCCCGCCGCTCCGGCCCCACGGGTTGGCGCATGGCGGCGACACGCCGTGGATCGACCGCCACGGAACTCGGACCCGCCGCGAGGAACCGCGGATGCGGCAATACTTTCTATGGTCGTGTCGGACGGTACCGGCTATTCCTGCATCCGGCGGACGGCCTCCGGATGCGAAAGGACCAAGTCATGGCGATTGCCAAGAACACGATCTGTCTGTGGTACGACAAAGACGCCGAGGCCGCGGCCCGCTTCTACGCCGAGACCTTCCCCGACAGCGCGGTGCACGCCGTCCATCGCGCCCCTGGCGACTTTCCGTCAGGCAAGGCGGGCGATGTCCTGACGGTCGACTTCACGGTCGCGGGCATTCCCTGCATGGGCCTCAACGGCGGCCCCATGTTCAAGCAGGATGAGGCCTTCTCCTTCCAGATCGCGACCGACGATCAGGAAGAGACCGACCGTTACTGGAACGCGATCGTCGGCAATGGCGGCAAGGAGAGCGCTTGCGGTTGGTGCAAGGACCGTTGGGGCGTCTCCTGGCAGATCACGCCGCGCGTGCTGACGGAGGCGATGGCGGCCGGCGGCGCGGAGGCAAAGCGCGCCTTCGACGCGATGATGGAAATGGGCAAGATCGACGTCGCCAAGATCGAAGCGGCGCGGCGCGGCTGACCGCGCGCCGTCGCCGCGCCGGGTGCGCGGGTCTCTAGAGGCCCTTGTCGAGCAGCGCCTTGATGTCGGCTTCCGAGGTGCCGGCGACGATGCGGCCGAGTTCCTTGCTCCCGCGGAGCACGAGCAGCGTCGACCGCCGCGGAATGTTGCGGTCGCGCGCCACCGGTTCGTCGCCATAGTCGTCCCAGTCGACACGCACGAAGGTCATCGACTTCGCATAGGCCGGGTTTGCCTTCATCAGTCTCGAGATGACGCGCTCCTGCGCCCGGCAGGTCGTGCACCAGACGGCGGCGTAGTCGACGAACACCGTCTTTCCCGCCTTCAGCGCGTTCTCGATGACGCCCGGGCGGTAGTCGACGAAACCCTCGGTCGCGAACGTCGGGTTCGAAACCAGCAATCCGGCCGCGACCGTCAGGAAGAGGAAATGGCGTCTTTGCACGAGCGTCTCCTTGGGCAACTCTTCTTGTCGAACGATCAGAACGTCACGGAAAGATCCTGCAGCCACTCGGGCATCGCTTCGATGAGCGCCGCTTCCACGGGGTGATGCAGTTCGAGAAACAGGAATGCGCCGACGACGAGGAACACCGCGCCCAGGATTTGGTGCGACCGCTCGCCAAGAGAACGCAGCATGGTTCCGTGCCGGCGCAGGATCGCCTGCCCGCCATAGGCGAAGGCGAGGATGAGGACCGAGACGCCGAACGAGAACGCCAGCATGATCGCGGCTGCCCGCGCCAGGCTCTCGCCCTGGGAAGCAAGCGCGATGGCGCCGCCCAGTGTCGGACCTATGCATGGGGACCAGACCGCGCCCAGAAGCGCACCGCCGACGAAATTCGCCTGAAGGCCCTGTGAGGGAGTTGTGCCGAGTTGCCGGTTCGCCCGGTCCGCCAATCCCGACGTCGCTGTGGCGAAGACCGAGCCGAGACGCGGGGTCAGGAGGACGAGGCCGAAACAGACCATCACCAGCGCTCCGGCGCGCGCAACCGCGTCGGCCGAAAGCCCGAGCGCGGGTCCGGCGGCCGTTATCGCCACGCCGAGCACGGTGAACGAGCCCGCCATGCCGGCGGCAAGCGCCAGCGGTGCAAGTCTGCCGCCCGACGCGGCACTGGCCACGGCGATCGGCAGCACCGGCAGCACGCACGGGTTCACCAGCGTCAGCAGGCCGGCCAGGAAGGCGAAAGGAATTTCCATCGATCGTCCCGGTTGGGCGTGGCGCGGCCGCGAGACCTGGCCACGATCTCCATACGGGTTCGCCGGCGGGATCGTTACAGCCCGGGCGATAAATTGAGCGTTATCGGAGAGACCGGAAAGCGAATGCCAGGGTCCTGCATTCTGGAGCGGGTAGCGGGAATCGAACCCGCATATTCAGCTTGGAAGGCTGCTGCTCTACCATTGAGCTATACCCGCGACGCCAGTCCGGCTCCGGTGCGGCGTTGGTGGAAGGGGCTGGATTCGAACCAGCGTAGGCGAAGCCAACGGATTTACAGTCCGTCCCCTTTAACCACTCGGGCACCCTTCCTTACCGCCGCCAGAGACAGGCAATGCACGAACTTCCGGCTGTGGAACTGGTCAGGCCCCGGGAAATCCGCGAAGCGCCTTATGGCGACGCCCCCCCTCGCTGTCAACCAATGCGCCGGGCCAGAAAGCCGCGCGCGTCGATCCTCGTGGGCGGCCATATTCAAAGGCCGTAAGCGCCGCTATAGGACCGCGATGACCAAGCCGCCGAAGACCCACACCCCGAAGGATACGCATTACGCCAATCTCAGGCGCGCCCACCGCGACCAGAAGGCGGGCGGGCAGCCTCCGGTCCAGCCACAGGTCGCCGGGCGCAGTCCCGACGGCCTCGTGCGGCTCTACGGACTGCACACGGTGCGCGCGGCGATCGACAATCCGCGTCGAAAGATCAGCCGCTTGCTCGTCACCCGCAACGCGCTGGAACGCCTGGAGATCGCCGACCCGGCGGCCCTGCCCTTCCCGGCAGAAATCGTCGATCCGAAGGCGATCGACAGGCTGGTCGGCGCCGACGCCGTCCATCAGGGCGCGCTGGTCGAAGCCGAACCGCTCGTTCCCAAGCGACTCGGCGCTTTAGGAGATGCCAGCCTCGTCGTCGTTCTCGACCAGGTGACCGACCCGCACAATGTCGGCGCGGTGCTGCGATCCGCCGTCGCCTTCGGCGCCGGCGCTCTCGTCACCACCGCCCGCCACAGCCCGGCCGAGAGCGGCGTGCTCGCCAAGGCCGCTTCCGGCGCGCTGGAGCACATCGACCTGATCGAGGTGAAGAACCTCGCCGAGGCGCTGGACGACCTTGCACGGTCCGGCTTCCAGACAGTCGGTCTCGACTCGGAGGGACACGTTGAAATGGAAAAGTCTTTCACTGGTCGAAAAATCGCTCTCGTGCTCGGAGCGGAAGGCAAGGGTCTGCGTCAGAAGACCCGCGAGACGGTGGCGGTACTGGCCCGTCTCGACATGCCGGGACCGATCCGCTCGCTCAACGTCTCGAACGCTGCGGCGGTGGCGCTTTATGCAGCGAAACGGTTCCTATCGACGCCTCTTTGAGGGGGCGTGAACAAAAACGTCGGTGCGCGCGCGCTCAGAATCTCATAACTCTTTGATCCGCCTCGATCTCCGTCGCGACGTTTCGTCACCCGCGCCAGAATTTGTTCACATCACCGCCTGCCCCGCCATGCGCTCCAGCGCCTTGACCAGCGCCGAATGGTCCTCCCTGCCGCCGCCATTGGCCACACAGGAATTGAAGAGCTGCTGGGTGGTCGAGGTGTTGGGGAGCGAGACCCCCAGCGCCCGCGCGCCCTCCAGCGCGAGGTTGAGGTCCTTGGCGTGCAGCTCGATGCGGAAACCGGGGGCGAAGGTGCGTTTGATCATGCGCTCGCCGTGGACCTCGAGGATGCGCGAATTGGCCAGCCCGCCCATCAGCGCCTGACGCACCTTGGCGGGGTCCGCGCCCGCTTTCGCTGCGAAAACAAGGGCTTCGGCCACCGCCTCGATGGTCAGCGCCACCACGATCTGGTTGGCCACCTTGGTCGTCTGGCCGACCCCGTTGCCGCCGACCAGCGTGATGTTCCTGCCCATTTTCTCGAACACCGGCTTTGCGCGCTCGAACGCCTCTTCGGGACCGCCGACCATGATTGTCAGCGACGCGGCCTTCGCGCCCACCTCGCCGCCGGACACCGGCGCGTCGAGATAATCGCAGCCGAGCGCATTGATCTTCTTCGCGAATTCCTTGGTGGCGACGGGTGAGATCGAGCTCATGTCGATGACCAGCTTGCCCTTGGACAGCCCGTCCGAGACGCCCTTCTCGCCGAAGAGCACCTCATCGACCTGCGGCGTGTCGGGCACCATGACGATCACGATGTCCGCCGCCCGCGCCACCGCGTCGTGGCCGCTAACCGTCTGTAATCCCTTGGCGATCAGGTCCGCAGGCGGCGACTTGCGGTGGCCGCTGGTCACCACCGGATAGCCCGCCGCGAGCAGATGGCCGGCCATGGGCGCGCCCATGATGCCCAGTCCGATGAAGCCGATCGTTTCCATCACGCCGCCGCCTTGTTCTTCAATGCCTTGAACCACCCAAGCCCGGCCTCCGTGCCTGCTTTCGGCCGGTATTCCGCGCCGACCCAGCCGGCATAGCCGATCCGGTCGAGGTGGCTGTAAAGAAAGGGAAAATTGATCTCGCCCGTGCCCGGTTCGTTGCGGCCGGGATTGTCCGCGACCTGGATGTGTCCGATGCGGTCGAGGTTTGCCTCGATTGTCCGGGCGAGATCCCCCTCCATCACCTGCATGTGGTAGATGTCGTACTGGAGGTAGAGGTTGTCCGAGCCCACCTTGTCCATGATCGCCAGCGCATGCCGGCTGGTGGTGAGGAAAAACCCTGGAATATCAACGCGATCGTTGATCGGCTCGATCAGGAGCCGGATGCCGGTTTCGCCGAGTCGGTCGGCGGCGAACTTCAGATTTTCGATGAACGTCCTTTCCAGAACCGCCCGGTCCGCCCCGGCCGGCGCGATGCCGGCGAGGCAGTTGACCTGCCCGCAACCCAGCGCCTTCGCATAGACGATCGCCCTGTCGACGCCGGCCCGGAATTCCCCGGTGCGGTCGGAGAAGATCGCAATGCCCCGTTCGCCTTTGGCCCAGTCGCCCGGCGGCAGGTTGAACAGCGCCTGCGTAAGCCCGTTCTTCGCCAGCCTCGCGGCGACCGTTTCCGGTTCATGATCGTACGGGCCGACATACTCTACGCCCGAAAATCCGGCGGCGGCGGCAGCGTCGAAGCGGTCGAGGAAGTCGAACTCCTGGAAGAGCATCGACAGATTGGCGGAAAATCTCGGCATCGAAAAATCCTCAGTCCAGCAGCGCGATCGCCGTCGGGGCGTCCTCGTTCCTCTCGGCAAGGTCCTCGAATTCGACGACGGCGTCGATCTCGGTCCCCATCGAGATGTTGGTGACCCTTTCAAGGATCGCCTCCACGACCACCGGCACGCGGTGCTTTCTCATCAGGCGGGCGGCCTCGCGGAAGGCGGGCGCGAACTCCTCCGGGCGGGTGACCCGGATGGCCTTGCAGCCCATGGCCTCGGCGACCGCCACATGGTCGACGCCGTAGCCGGCGGTGCCGTCATTGGTCGCGTTGACGTTGTCGAAGGCGAGGCTCACCTCGTAGTCCATGGAAAAACCGCGCTGCGCCTGCCGGATCAGGCCGAGATAGGCGTTGTTCACAACGACATGGACGTAGGGCAGCCTGTGCTGCGCGCCGACGGCGAGCTCCTCGATCAGGAACTGGAAGTCGTAGTCGCCAGACAGCGCGACGATGGTGCGGTCCGGATCGGCGGCGCGGACGCCCAGCGCCGCCGGCAGCGTCCAGCCGAGCGGCCCGGCCTGCCCGCAATTGATCCAGTCGCGCGGCCGGTAGACGTGGAGGAACTGCGCGCCGGCGATCTGCGACAGGCCGATGGTGGTGACGTAGGTCGTCTCGCGCCCGAACGCCTTGTTCATCTCCTCGTAGACGCGCTGCGGCTTCATCGGCGCCTGGTCGAAATGCGTCTTCCTCTTCATGACCTTCTTGCGCTGCCGACACTCCTTCACCCAGCCGGACCAGTCGCGCAGCTTGCCGGCCGTGCGCCATTCGGTGGCGACGTCGAGGAGCATCTTCAGGGCGGCGCCCGCATCCGAAACCACACCGAAATCCGGCGCGAAGACGCGGCCGATCTGGGTCGGTTCGATGTCGACGTGAACGAACCGGCGGCCGGCCGTGTACTTGTCGACCGAGCCGGTATGCCGGTTGGCCCAGCGGTTGCCGATGCCGAGCACGAAATCGGAGGCGAGCATGGTGGCGTTGCCGTAGCGGTGCGACGTCTGGAGCCCGCACATGCCGGCCATCAGCGGATGGTCGTCGGGGATCGTGCCCCAGCCCATCAGTGTCGGGATGACCGGCACGCCGGCGATCTCGGCGAACTCGGTCAGGAGATCGGAGGCGTCGGCGTTGACGATGCCGCCGCCCGCCACGATGAGCGGCCGCTCGGCCGCGTTGAGCATCGAAAGCACTTTCTCCGCCTGGGCGCGGCTCATCGCCGGCTTCCAGACAGGCAATGGCTCGTAGGTCTCGATATCGAACTCGATCTCGGCCAACTGCACGTCGATCGGCAGGTCGAGCAGCACAGGCCCGGGCCTGCCCGAGCGCATGATGTGGAACGCCTTCTGGAAGGCCATCGGCACCTGATAGGGCTCCATCACCGTGACCGCCCACTTGGTCACAGGCGCGGCGATCGCCGCGATGTCGACGGCCTGAAAGTCCTCCTTGGTCAGCCGGGCGCGCGGCGCCTGCCCGGTGACGCAGAGGATAGGGATCGAATCGGCGGACGCGGAGTAGAGCCCGGTGATCATGTCGGTGCCGGCCGGCCCCGAGGTGCCGATGCAGAGCCCGATATTGCCCGCCTTCGCCCGCGTAAAACCCTCGGCCATGTGGGAGGCCGCCTCCACATGGCGGGCGAGGATGTGGCGAACGGTGCCCCTCGCCTTCAACGCCGAATAGAACGGGTTAATGGCCGCGCCCGGCACGCCGAAGGCGCATGAAACGCCTTCGCGCTCCAGCACGAGAACGGCGGCGTCGATTGCGCGCATCCTGGCCATGGCAGTTCCTCCCGGTTTCCATCGATCGTCACCACCATGGCAGCGCGGGCTGATTTTCTCAATTTTTCCGGAAATATTTTTCATTGACCGGGTCTTCGGTGCAGCCATATGATTTCGCGACGGTTTTCATTTTCCGCCGGCCAGCCGCCCCGAAACCGGGGCTCTGCCGATTTGTCGCAGGTCGATCATGGACGAACCGCAGCAGGAGAGACGCCAGCGCGGGCGTCCAAGGGCCTTCAAGCCATCGCCGGATGCGGCCCAGGTGCAGGCGCTCGACCGCGGCCTCGCCGTGCTCGGCGTCGTCGCGGCGGCGGACGGCCTGTCGCTGTCGGAGATCGCCGCGTCGAGCGGACTGGCACCCTCGACCGCCTATCGGATGCTGACCACGCTGGAGGCGCACGGCATGGTCGAGTTCGACAAGGCCGAGCAACTCTGGTCGGTCGGGGTCGGGGCCTACCGGACGGGAGCCGCCTTCCTGCGCCGCCGCAAGCTGGTCGACCGCGCGCGGGGCATCATGCAGGAACTGGTGGAGGAGACGGGCGAGACCGCCAATCTCGGCGTCGCCGAACCAGACTGCGTGGTGTTCGTCACACAGGTCGAGACGCACCAGGCGATCCGCGCCTTCTTCCGGCCCGGCGCGCGCAGTCCTCTGCATGCGTCGGGCATCGGCAAGGCGGTGCTGGCGTTCATGCCCGAACCCAGGCTCGAGGCGCTCATCAAGTCCGCCGGGCTCGACGCCTACACCACGCGCACGCTCGCCGAACCGGCCAGCCTGCGCCGCGATCTCGCCGCCGTCAGGGCGCGGGGCTGGGCGCTCGACGACGAGGAGCGGCATGACGGTATGCGCTGCGTGGCCGCGCCGATCTTCGACGAGCAGGGACAGGCGGTGGCGGGGGTCTCGGTGTCGGGTCCGACGGTGCGCATGACGCCGGAACGCGCCGAGGCAGTCGCGCCGATGGTCGTCGCGGCCGCGGCGGCAATCACCGCCTCGATCGGCGGCGTCGCGCCGGGTTGACCGTCAGGGGTCGACGCCGCCGGTCACCGGTGCGGCGACAGGCGCGCCGATGTCCTCCGTCTCGATCGTCTCGTTGACGAGATAAGAGACGTAGCGCTGCCGGTCGTCGCGCTCGCCCGAATAGAGCGTGGTGCCATCCTTCTTCGTCCAGCAGCGCAACTCGTAGTCGTAGAAGCGGCAGTCCTTGCCCTTGCCCGAAAATCCCAGCTCGCCGGCCACGCGCTGCGTATAGGCGAGCACGTCCGTCTCCGACGCCGGCTCGGCCCAGGAAATGTAGTAGATGCGGCCCTGCGGCGAGGCCGTCGCCTCGACGTCCATCGCGCCGTCGGTGGTCGTGCAGGACAGGTATTTCTCGTCGTCGCCGGTGACCAGGAGGCCGGGGCAGCGCGGCTTTAGAACGGCGGACGCCTCGGCGAGGGTCATGCCTGGGCGGACGCCCAGCCGGTCCTGCGCCAGCGCGCCGTTGGCGGCCAGTACGGCGCAAAGCGCCAGCCAGCCGGAATTCTTCGCCTTCATCCACAAAACTCCCACGCGGCTCCCGCCCGCGAGCGCCGGCATTTTACAGAAGCGGCCTTCGCATCGCCACCCCTGCCCTCAGACGATCCCGGTGACGTGGCGCAGCCAGAAGGCCAGCACGACGAAGCCGACGGCGAAGGTCACGCCGGTCCAGTCGACGCGCGCGCCCCTCAACCTGCGCACGACCGCCATGACAAGCAGGGCGAGGGCGACAACGAGGATCAGGACGATCAGGAAGCGGATCATGGGCGCGCCAAGGGGGTTATGACGCGGGGATGATGGCGGAGAGGTGGGGCGGGATTTTGGCGGGAACTCGAACTCTAGCATGCTGTGGGCTTTGGGAACGGCGCGCGCGAGGCGATAGCCAATACCCTCGCTTGAGGTAAGGTGAATTCGCCTTTGCTCTACCGTGGAGTAACTGGATGGCAGTTTCACATATCGATCTGAACGACGAACAGCAGCGCTCGATACAGGCAATTGTAGTCGCCGGCTCAAACGCGGACAAAGGAGAGATCCTTCGTCGTCGGAGTGCTTTCTTTGCGCACTACACGTCTGCTGACACCCTCAAGAAGATTGCAGACGCTCGCGGTTTCTATCTTCGTAACACCCGACTAATGAATGATCATTCCGAAGTGTGGCATGGGTTCGGCACGGTGCTGGACGCGATGAAACAGACCACCGGAGGAGTCCAATATCTGAGTGCCTGGGGCAAGATTGACCCCTCTGTAGAAGAACGGCTCCCAAGTCTTGTCGAAAGTGCTGCCCAACTAGTAATTCCTAACTGCTACATTTTGTCTGTATGCGAGCACATTGAACCGGATGACAACAACGGGCTGCTGTCGATGTGGCGAGCCTACGGCGATGGAGAAGTGCGCGTTGCCGTGCTTGCTCGACCCGCCTTGGTTGCCCCGATGGCAACACAAGGTGTATTTCTAACACCTGTCATTTATGGGGATGTGGCAAAGGTCGGAACTGAGCTTGAAGCTAAGGCAAGTGCACTACTTTCACACCGCAGTGTATTTGCAGGATTCGAGCCGGACTGGCTCTTGCATTTAGCTCTAGGAGTTACCACGAATCTTGCTGTGGCAGTAAAGCATCCGGGTTTCGCCGAAGAGAGGGAGTGGCGGTTCGTCTATATGCCCAACTTTCCTTCGGCCGAGATGCTCTCTCGCCGCGAAGCGGTCGTCTGGGGAGGCACACCGCAGATTGTCTATCGGATGCCGATCGGGCTACCCTGTGACCCAGACTTCGATCCTGCTAGGTTGTTTCTCGAACGCATTGTTCTCGGGCCCTGTCATGAACAAAACACAGTTCGTGCAGGCTTGGTTGCCATGCTTGAACGCTTCGGCTTTCAGAATGCAGAGGACTTAGTGACTGCCTCCAGCATCCCCTTTCGCCGAAGAATGTAGGCGATTCTCATCAATCGCGATCAGCCAAACACTGGTGGGCTGGGCGACAACGAGATTCTGGTGCCCCCGGCAGGAATCGAACCCGCGACCTTCGGTTTACAAAACCGCTGCTCTACCAGCTGAGCTACAAGGGCACGGCGCGCGGGTTAGCACATTGGCCGCGCCAGTAAAGTCAATTGTCCGCGTTGGGTTACCGGGCGAGGGTTCGGTGCGGCGTCCCGGGCGATCTGTTGGAAGGGTTGCGCTCCACGTTGCCCCCTCTGTCCTGCCGGACATCTCCCCCGCGAGGGGGGAGATTGGCAGCGTCGATCCTGGCACTGGTCCTGCAACGTTGCAGGTCGGCGAATCCAAAACGGCCGGCTGATCGCCCCCCGTGCGGGGGAGATGTCCGGTAGGACAGAGGGGGGCGCGAAGGAACGAGGCGCTGCCGAGCGATCACCCCGCCGCGCCGTCGAACCATAGCTCTAACGCGCCTGTCTTTGCGCAGCCGCCAGCGCGTGGTAACCCGGCCGTCCACCAAGGTTCGGTTCGATGGCCCCGAAAGACACCCGTTTCGCCTTCGTCTCGTCCGACACGCCCGAAGCGCGGCGGGCGGCGGCGGAGTTGGCCAGCCTCTATGGCAGCGTCGAGGCAACGGAGGCCGACGTGGTGGTGGCGCTGGGCGGCGACGGCTTCCTGCTCCAGACGCTGCGCGACACGATGAGCAGCGGCCGGCGCGTCTACGGCATGAACCGCGGCACGGTCGGCTTCCTGATGAACGAGTACCGGACGGAGGGGCTGCCGGAGCGCATCGCCTCGGCGTCGGCCGAGACGATCCGTCCGCTCGAGATGCGGACGCTCGACGCCGACGGCGGCAAGGCCGAGGCGCTCGCCATCAACGAGGTGTCGCTGTTCCGCCAGACCTACCAGGCCGTAAAGGTGCGCATCTTCGTCGACGGCAAGGAGCGGCTGGACGAGCTGATCTGCGACGGCGTCATGGTGGCGACGCCCGCCGGCTCGACCGCCTACAATCTTTCCGCCCACGGCCCTATCCTGCCGCTCGACGCGCCGCTCCTGGCGCTCACCCCGGTGAGCCCGTTCCGGCCGAGGCGCTGGCGGGGCGCGCTGCTGCCCAACAAGGTGACGGTGCGCTTCGATCTGCTGGACACGGAGAAGCGGCCGGTCAACGCAGTCGCGGACCACACGGAGGTAACGTCGGTGGTTTCCGTGACCGTCAGGGAGTCGCGGACGAAGACCGCGACGCTGCTCTTCGACGCCGGCCATTCGTGGCGCGAGCGCATCCTCTCCGAACAGTTCCGCTATTGAAAAATGCCCGTCGTCGATCATTTGCGGGGGCGTTCGCCATTAACACAAAAGCGGGAACCCTTAGCCTCGTTGTTGACAAGAGCGGACGGTGTTCGTATCGCGGTGCACAAAGTTGCAGGCGCGCCGCGCCCGCGGGGCCCATGGCGACGTGCAGCCCCCAACCAGCAAGACAAAAGATTGCCCTCAGACGACCAGACCGCTCAAGAAGCGTTGACCTTCGATAGCCTCGGGCTGTCGCCCAAAGTCCTCTCCGCCGTGCACGACGCCGGTTACTCGTCGCCGACGCCGATCCAGGCGGGAGCGATCCCGCACGCCCTCACCGGCAAGGACATCCTCGGCATCGCCCAGACCGGCACCGGCAAGACGGCGTCCTTCGTGCTGCCGATGCTGACCCGGCTGGAGAAGGGGCGGGCGCGGGCCCGCATGCCGCGCACGCTCATTCTCGAACCGACGCGCGAACTCGCCGCGCAGGTCGAGGAGAACTTCGTCCGCTACGGCAAGAACCACAAGCTCAACATCGCGCTGCTGATCGGCGGCGTGTCGTTCGACGAGCAGGAAAAGAAGCTGGAGCGCGGCGCCGACGTGCTGATCGCCACGCCCGGCCGGATGCTCGACCATTTCGAGCGAGGCAAGCTGCTGCTCACCGGCGTCGAGATCCTCGTCATCGACGAGGCCGACCGCATGCTCGACATGGGCTTCATCCCCGACATCGAGCGCATCTGCAAGCTGATCCCGTTCACCCGCCAGACGCTGTTCTTCTCGGCGACCATGCCGCCCGAGATCACCAAGCTGACCGAGCAGTTCCTGCACGCGCCGGTGAGGGTGGAGGTGTCGCGCGCAGCCTCGACGGGCGCCAATGTCACCCAGCGACTGGTCAAGTCGGGCGCGAAGCCCTGGGACAAGCGCGAGACGCTGCGCAACCTCATCAACGCGGAAGCCGACGGGCTCAAGAACGCGATCATCTTCTGCAACCGCAAGGTCGAAGTCTCGGAGCTTTTCCGCTCGCTCCTGAAGTATGATTTCGACGCCGGCGCCCTGCACGGCGACATGGACCAGCGGGCGCGGATGGCGATGCTCGCCAGTTTCCGCGACGGCAAGCTGAAGCTGCTCGTCGCGTCCGACGTCGCCGCGCGCGGCCTCGACATCCCCGACGTCAGCCACGTCTTCAACTACGACGTGCCGATCCACGCCGAGGACTATGTCCATCGCATCGGGCGCACCGCGCGAGCAGGCCGCTCGGGCAAGGCGTTTACCATCGCCACCCGCAACGACGCGAAGTACATCGCGGCGATCGAGAAGCTGATCGGCCAATCCATCGAATGGCATGACGGCGACCTGTCGTCGGTGGTCGAGAGCGAAGGCGACGAGACGCCGCGGCGCGGCCGCGGGCGCGAACGGGCCGGACAGGGCCGCCGCGGAGACGGCGAGAAGCGGCCGCGCGGCGAGCGCAAGCCGCGGACCGAACGCGCCGCCGAGGACAAGACCGAAAAGCCCGCCGCCGAGCCGATGCCGGCGACGGCCGAAACGACGCCGCCCGAGCGACAGGCCCGCAAGGACGCCATCCGTGCGAAGAACAACGAGCGCAAGCCGCGCGGGGAACGCGTCGACACGCCGCGCGAACAACGTTCCCGCCGCGACGAACGGCCGGACCGCACCGAGCAGAACCGCCGCCAGCGCGAACTGGACAATGACGGCACGGTCGGCTTCGGCGACGACCTGCCGGCCTTCATGAAGGTCAGCGCGAAGGTCTGAGCTGCTTCTTCGTTTTCGCCTGAGGTTTCGCGGCCTTGGACGCCTTGGCGCGCAACGCGGCGTCGTAGGCGAGCCGCGCCCAGCGCGCCATTTCGTCCATGTCTTCCATGACGTCTGCCGGCACCGACCAGTAGGGCATGGCGACGGGCCGGTTCTTGCCCTCGTAGACCCAGCGCTCTCCGCCGGCGGCCTCGTAGGTCGCCGACGTCTCGGCGTCGCCCTTCACCAGGATCGAATCGAAGATGTCGATGCCGACGATCTCGCCGCGGTGGTAGACGCCCTTGCCGCCGAACATGCGGCGGATCGAGACGGGCCCGAGGCCGGCGAAGAGGTCGGCGATGGCCTCGTCGTCCACGGATGGATCAGGCGTTCGCCGCGGCGCGGGCTTCCGCCAGCGCCTTCAGGTCGGCGGGCTTGAGTTCGACCGATTCGCCACAGCCGCAGGCCGAACTCTGGTTCGGGTTGGTGAAGGTGAATCCGGTCCTCAGCGTGGTGGTCTCGAAGTCCATCTCCGTGCCGAGAAGGAAGAGCGCCGCCTCAGGCGCCACCCAGACATGGGCTCCGTCGCGCTCGACATGGTCGTCCTTCGGGTTCGGATCCTTCACCAGGTCCACGGTGTATTCCATGCCCGCGCAACCGCCCTTCTTGATGCCGAGCCGGATGCCCTGCGCATCGTCGCGGGCCGACACGATGTCGCGCACACGGCCAGCGGCCCTATCGGTCATCGAAATGACGGCAAAGCGTCCCATCGCAGTCTCCATCCGGGGCGGGTTCAAGGCCCGCGCGAACGATCTTTCATGAAAATGGTGAAGAATCGCGGCTGAATCAACCCTTGGCGCTAGAGCAATGTTCGACCAGATTGAACCAGTTCTGTTTCCCCGATGGCGAGGCGATCCGGCAGGAGAGACGCGACGGGCGATGGGGTTCCATCGTCCGAGCGGCTCGACGAAGCGGGCGCCCGCCAGCGGGAAACCCTTCGGGCCGGGTCAATTCGGGCCAAATCCTTCGGGCTCCGGCTCGGCCGATGCACCACATCGACCGTCGCCGAAGCCCTCGACCCTGGCCCGAATTCCCTCCGGCAGAACGATTCAATCTGGTCGAACATTGCTCTAGTACCAGCCGACGGCGACCTGGGCTTCCTCGGACATTCGATCCGGAGTCCAGGGCGGGTCGAACACCATGTTCACATCGACGTTGGACACGCCTTCCACGGTAGCGACCGCGTTCTGCACCCAGCCCGGCATCTCGCCCGCGACCGGGCAGCCTGGCGCGGTCAGCGTCATGTCGATCTTGACGGCGCGATCGTCCTCGATGTCGATCCTGTAGATCAGCCCCAGTTCGTAGATGTCGGCCGGTATCTCCGGGTCGTAGACGGTCTTAAGCGCCGAGACGATGTCGTCGGTCAGTCGCGCCAGTTCGTCGGCCGGTATCGCCGAGGCGCCGGTGGTCGCAGGCGTGTTCGCCGTGGTGGCAGTCTCGTCCATCGCCGTCATCCGAAGAATTTCCGCGCCTTTTCCAGCGCCTCGGCCAGAGCATCCACCTCGGCGCGCGTGTTGTACATGCCGAAGGACGCCCTGCATGTGGAGGTCACGCCGAAACGTTGCAAGAGAGGCTGCGCGCAATGGGTGCCGGCGCGCACCGCGATACCCGAGCGGTCGATCACCATCGACACGTCGTGCGCGTGGATGCCCGACAGTTCGAAGGAGATGATGGCGCCCTTGCCCGGCGCATCGCCGAAGATGCGAAGCGAGTTGATGGCGCGCAGGCGCTGGTGCGCGTAATCCTTGAGGTCTGCCTCATGCGCGGCGATCCGCTCGCGGCCGACCGTCTCCATGTAGTCGAGCGCCGCGCCCAGCCCGATCGCCTGGACGATCGGTGGCGTACCGGCCTCGAACCGGTGCGGCGGGTCGTTGTAGGTCACGGTCTCCTCGGTCACCTCGAAGATCATCTCGCCGCCGCCGTGAAAGGGACGCATCCCTTCCAGCAGCGCCTTCTTGCCGTAGAGCACGCCGATGCCGGACGGCCCGTAGACCTTGTGGCCGGTAAACACGAAGAAGTCGCAGTCGAGATCGCGCACGTCGACCGGCATGTGCACCGCGCTCTGGCTGCCGTCGACCAGCACCGGGATGCCGCGCGCATGCGCGATGCGGCAGATCTCCTTGATTGGCGTCACCGTGCCCAGCGCGTTCGACATGTGCGTGATGGCGACGAGCTTCGTGCGCGCCGTCAGCCGCTTCTCGAACTCCTCGATGTGGAAGGCCCCGAGTTCATCCACCGGCACCCAGACCAGCTTCGCGCCCTGCCGCTCGCGAATGAAATGCCAGGGCACGATGTTGGAGTGATGCTCCATGATCGAGACTACGATCTCGTCGCCTTCGCCGATGTTCGGCATGCCGTAGCCATAGGCCACGAGATTGATGCCGGCCGTCGAGTTGGACGTGAAGACGATCTCCTCGGTGCTTTCGGCGTTGAGGAAGCGCCTTACGGTCTCGCGCGCCTTCTCGTAGGCGTCGGTCGCGGCGTTGGAGAGGAAGTGCAGGCCACGATGCACGTTCGCGTATTCGTGGCCGTAAGCGTGACTGACGGCGTCCAGCACTGCTTGCGGCTTCTGAGCCGATGCACCGTTGTCGAGATAGACCAGAGGCTTGCCGTAGACCTCACGCGACAGAATCGGGAAGTCGCGGCGCACCGCCGCGACGTCATAGGGGGGGGGCTCGACCTTGTGGTCCACGATCGCTGCGCCTAGCCGTGCTTGGCGAACCAGTCCTCGATGCGCGCCTCCAGCGCCTCGACAACGGGCTCGTCGTCCAGTTCCTCGACCACCTCGGCGACGAACGCCTTCACGAGCAGGCCGCGCGCCGACTTCTCGTCGACGCCACGAGACTTGAGATAGAACAGGTGCCCGGCATCGATCTCTGTGACGGTGGCGCCGTGGCCGCACTGCACGTCGTCGGCGAAGATCTCCAGTTCCGGCTTGATGGAGAACTCGGCGTCGTCCGACAACAGCAAGGTGTTGCAGGCCATCTTGGCGTCAGTCTTCTGCGCGGCCTGGAACACGTTGATGCGACCCTGGAAGACGCCACGCGCCTTGCCGGTCACGACGTTGCGAACCACCTCGGTCGAATCCGTGTGTGGCACCTCGTGATCGAGCACCATGGTGACGTCCGTGTGGCCATCCCCGGCCAGCAGGTTGACGCCGCGCAGCGTGAATGTCCCGCCCTCGCCCTTCGCGGCGATCCTGATTTCCTGACGAACCAGCTTGCCGCCGGTGTTCATGACGAAGAGCGTTAGCCGCGCGTCCTTGCCGATCCAGGCGTTGAACTGGCCGAGATGGGTCGCGTCCTCGGGCTGGTCCTGAACGATGATCCAGGTGACGTCGGAACCCTCCCCAAGCGTCAGGTGACTGATGGAGGAGGCGAGCGCAAAACCCTCGCCCGATTGCCGTTCGACGATCGTCGCCTTGACGCCAGCGCCAACGCGAACAGGCATACGGACATGGGTCTGACCACCCGCATGCACGTTCTGCAGCTCGATGGGTGCTTCCGGCGCGGCACCGTCCGCAATATCGACGAACCATCCGTCGGCGACGAACGCGGTATTGATCGCCCCGACCGCGTCGTCCGGTGCGGTGACGAGCGCGCGGGCGAAAGAGCCGTCGGTGAGCTTCTCTGCGAGCCTGGTGACCGTCACCCCCTCGATCGCGGGCGGCTTCCCGGTGGCGACCCCGTTCAGGATCGGCAGGATCGACGACCCGGCGATGACCGGCGCCACCGGCTTCGGCGCCGCAGCCGGATCGTGGTCGGGAACGCGCGCGAGCAAGCGCCTGAGATCAGTGTAGTGCCATGCCTCGACACGGCGCGTGGGCAGACCCTGCTTCAGCCGCTCCATCGCTTCGTCGCGCGCGTTGACTACCGCCGCGTCTCCGGGAAGCGCGGACACCCGGTCCGAGAACGCGGCGATGAGCGCCGTTTCGGCGACGGTGCGCTGCGGTTCGGCCCGCATGGTCACAACCGTCACTCCGCGGCCTCCTGGATGAAGCCGGCATAGCCGTTCTCCTCCAGTTCCAGGGCAAGGCTCTTGTCCCCCGACCGGATCACCTGCCCCCGGTAGAGCACATGCACCGTGTCAGGCACGATATGCTCGAGCAGCCGCTGGTAGTGCGTGATGACCACCATCGCGCGATCGGGCGATCGGAGGGCGTTGACGCCATCGGCGACGATCTTGAGGGCGTCGATATCGAGGCCGGAATCGGTCTCGTCGAGCACACACAGCTTCGGTTCGAGCAGCTTCATCTGCAGGATTTCCGCCCGCTTCTTCTCGCCCCCGGAAAAGCCGACGTTGAGCGGACGCTTCAGCATCGCCATGTCCATCGAGAGCGATCCGGCCGCATCCTTCACGCGCTTCAGGAACTCGGGGATCTTCAGCAACTCCTCGCCGCGCGCCTTGCGCTGCGAATTGATCGCGACCTTGAGAAACTCCATGGTCGCCACGCCGGGGATTTCCATCGGGTACTGGAAGGCGAGGAAGATGCCGGCCGCCGCACGCTCGGCCGGGTCCATCTCCAGGATCGAATGCCCGTCGAAGAGGATGTCGCCCTCGGTCACCTCGTAGTCGTCGCGGCCGGCGAGGATGTAAGACAGCGTGGACTTGCCCGAGCCGTTCGGGCCCATGATCGCTGCGACCTCGCCCCTGGCGACAGTAAGGTTCAGCCCACGAATGATCTCGGCGCCGCCATCGGCGATGCGGGCGTGGAGATTCCTGATTTCGAGCATGTTTTCTTTCCGGTCTCGTTGGCGGCCTTCGCCGCTTGTCTCAGGCGACAGTCTTGCGCCGGACGTATTCGTTGTAGGTGATCGTATAGTCGGTGTGTCTTCGGGCCGTGTCGATGAAGCGCCAGGCGGAGAAGGCCGCGCCGGCAGCGAACACGGCGACCCACAGCCAGACCGGGCCGGTCATGGCCAGCACGATCGCGGCGATCGCGGAGACCGCCATACCGCCGGCAAAATACCACACCGCGCGCCAGCCTTCGGGCGTCACGGGATACGAACCCGAGCCGCCATTGGAGCGGACGAACCAGACATGAGGTGGAAGGTCGATCGCCATCAAAGCCACCTAGATGCCCATGGCCGCGCGAAGCGGAGGCAGGACTGCCGCAGCAACCAGCCCGACGCCAATGCCAAGCGCGATGCGGAAAGCACGGCTCGCCGTCGGTACGAAGCCGGCAAGCAGTCCGCAAACGGCGGCGTAGAAGGTCAGCGTCACCGGGTCCATCACCCGACGCTCCCCTCGAGCGAGATGCCGATCAGCTTCTGCGCCTCGACGGCGAACTCCATCGGCAGTTCCTGGATGACGTCCTTGACGAAGCCGTTGACGATCAGCGCCACGGCCTCCTCCTCCGGGATGCCGCGCTGCATGACGTAGAACTTCTGATCGTCGGAAATCTTCGACGTGGTCGCCTCGTGCTCGAACTGCGCCGTGGCGTTCTTGGCCTCGATGTAGGGGACGGTATGCGCCCCGCAATTGTTGCCGATAAGCAGCGAGTCGCAGTTGGTGAAGTTGCGCGCGTTCGTCGCCTTGCGATGCGCCGAGACCTGGCCGCGATAGGTGTTCTGCGAGAAACCCGCGGCGATGCCCTTGGAGATGATCCGGCTTGAGGTGTTCTTGCCCAGGTGGATCATCTTGGTGCCCGAATCGACCTGCTGGTAGCCGTTCGACACCGCGATCGAATAGAACTCGCCGCGTGAATCGTCGCCCCGCAGGATGCAGGACGGATATTTCCACGTGATCGCCGAGCCTGTCTCGACCTGCGTCCAGGAGATCTTCGAGCGGTCGCCGCGGCAGTCGCCGCGCTTGGTGACGAAGTTGTAGATGCCGCCCTTGCCCTGAGCATCGCCCGGATACCAGTTCTGGACGGTCGAATACTTGATCTCGGCGTCGTCCAGCGCGACCAGTTCGACCACGGCGGCGTGCAGCTGGTTCTCGTCGCGCTGCGGCGCCGTGCAGCCCTCGAGATACGAGACATAGGCGCCTTCCTCGGCGATGATCAGGGTGCGCTCGAACTGACCGGTGTTCTTCTCGTTGATGCGGAAATAGGTGGACAGTTCCATCGGGCAGCGCACGCCCTTCGGCACGAAGACGAACGACCCATCCGTGAAAACCGCCGAGTTCAGCGTCGCGTAGAAATTGTCCGACTGCGGCACCACGGAGCCGAGATACTTCTTCACTAGTTCCGGGTGCTCGCGGATTGCTTCCGAGATCGAGCAGAAGATGACGCCGGCGGCAGCCAGTTCCTTTTTGAAGGTGGTCACGACCGAGACGGAATCGAACACCGCGTCGACCGCGACCCGGCCCGACTTGTAGACATTGTCGTTGGCCTCATCGAGGTCGCCAACCGGCGTCTGGACGCCCGCCAGGATCTCCTGTTCGCGCAGCGGGATGCCCAGCTTCTCGTAGGTCCGGAGCAACTCCGGATCGACTTCCGCCAGCGACTTGGGACCGGGCGTCGACTTCGGCGCGGCGTAGTAGTGGATCGCCTGGAAATCGATCTTCGGATAGTCGACGCGCGCCCATTTCGGCTCGGTCATGGTCAGCCAGCGCCGGAAGGCCTCGAGCCGCCATTCGAGCATCCACTCGGGCTCGTTCTTCTTCTTCGAGATGAAACGGACGATATCCTCGTCGACGCCAAGCGGCGCCTTGTCCATCTCGATCGACGTCTCGAATCCGTATTTGTACTGATCGACGTCGATCTTTCGGACCTGATCGATCGTCTCCTGCACGGCAGGCATCGCGTTCTCCATCCATGCCGGGTTCAAGGCCCGGCCGTCTTCAAACTATGGCACCGCTGGCGGCGTGTGCCTCATATAGTGCGCCGCAACGGGAAGTTCATCCGCTTTGCGACATCGGCACGCCTACGCGGCGCGGTTTCTCGCGCCCCGCCGCCCGGCGATCCCGGCAAGCGCGGCACGGAACCGCTCGACATCGGCGTCGGTCGTCGAAGCGCCGATCGAGACCCGCAGCGCCGATGCGTCGTCGCCGCGTCCCATCGCCTTCAATACATGGCTGGGTCCGACCCTGCCGGACGAGCAGGCCGATCCCGCCGATACCGCGACGCCGGCAAGGTCGAAGGCAATCTGCATCGTCTCCGCCTTGATCCCGGGAATGGCGAAGAAGGTCGTGTTGGGCAGGCGCTGAACATCGGCGCCGAAGACTTCGGCGTCGGGAGCGAGGTCGTGGATGGCGCGCTCGATGACCGCGCGGCGCGCCGAGACATCGCCCATGCGGGCAAGATCGTCGGCCGCGACCCTGGCGGCGGCGCCGAACCCCGTGATCGCCGCGACGTTCTCGGTGCCGGACCGATGTCCCCTCTCCTGACCGCCGCCGGTCACCAGCGGCGAAGGCATCATCAGGTCGCCGGCGCCGACGATCGCACCCATCCCCTTGGGGCCGCCCAACTTGTGGGCGGAAAGGATGACGAAATCGGCGTAGCCGTCGGCCATGTCGATCGGCAGCCGGCCGGCGGCCTGCACGGCGTCCACCACGAGGATGCCGCCGGCTTCCTTCACCAGCTCGGCCACGGCCGCCACCGGCTGCACCACGCCCGTCTCGTTGTTGGCCGCGTGGACGCCGACGAGCGGCAATCCCTCGCTCCGGACATGATCGGAGAGCACGCGGCGCAGCGCCGCGAGATCGACGACGCCATCGCCGCCGACGCCAAGGTGCGTAACCCGATCCGGCTGGAAGCGCCCGCCAGACAACATGCACGGGTGATCCGCCGCCGTCACATAGAGGCGGCTGACGGCGAGCCGCGAGCGTCCGAGACGCCATTCCGGCGTCAGCAAGGTCGACGCCGCCTCCGTGGCGCCGGACGTGAAGACGACGTGTCCGGTCCGGCCATTCACCAGCGCGGCAATCGATGAGCGCGCCTCCTCGACGACGCGACGCGCCGCGCGGCCCTCGGCATGCACGGACGATGGATTGGCGGCCGACAGGGCGTCGACCATCGCCGCGCGCGCTTCGGAAAGCAGCGGCGCACTGGCGTTGAAGTCGAGATATGCGCGCTCGGAGGCCATCAACCCGTTGTTTTTCCTGTTTGCGTCCCCGCCCCTGCCAGACCGTGCAATTTCCTTGAAATCCGGGGGCGAGGCGTCCTATTTACCCGGCTTCCCTGGCAGGCCGACATGCCTTCCAGTTTTGAATAATTCTAAACTAGCTCCTTCTATGGAGCAGCCCGCGCCACGTCAAGGCCGTCCTTCCCGGCATAGCCGCGATCCGGAGTAACGAATGCCCGAAGTCATTTTTACCGGTCCCGCCGGCCGCCTCGAAGGCCGCTACCAGCCATCGAGGGAGAAGAGCGCGCCGATCGCGATCGTTCTCCATCCGCACCCGCAGTTCGGCGGGACGATGAACAACAAGATCGTCTACGACCTTTTCTACATGTTCCAGAAGCGCAACTTCACCACGCTGCGCTTCAATTTCCGTGGCATCGGCAGGAGCCAGGGCGAGTTCGACCACGGCACGGGCGAACTGTCGGACGCGGCGGCGGCGCTGGACTGGGTGCAGTCGCTGCATCCCGACTCCAAGAGTTGCTGGGTCGCAGGCTATTCATTCGGCGCCTGGATTGGCATGCAGCTCCTGATGCGCCGGCCGGAGATCGAGGGATTCATCTCGGTCGCGCCGCAACCGAACACCTATGACTTCTCGTTCCTCGCACCCTGCCCTTCGTCAGGGCTGATCATCCACGGAGATTCCGACAAGGTCGCCCCGCCAAAGGATGTGCAGACGCTTGTGGACAAGCTGCATACGCAAAAGGGCATCACCATCACCCAGAAGACGCTGTCGGGATCGAATCACTTCTTCTCAACCTCCGCCGACGAACTGATCGATGAGTGCTCGACCTATCTCGACCGGCGTCTCAACGGCGAACTCTCGGATCCGCGGCCGAAGCGGCTGAGATAGACGTGATGTACGAGCCGCCCCACCACAAGGAAACGCGGCTCGACATCCTGCATGCGCTGATCCGCGCGCACCCGCTCGGGCTTCTGATCTCGACCGGCAAGGATGCGCCGGTGGCGGATCCCGTGCCCTTCCTGCTCGATCCGGAAATCGGACAATTCGGCCGGTTGCGCGCCCATATCGCCCGCGCCAACCCGCAGGTGCACCTGCTGGCGGAGAACGACAAGAGGGTCCTTGTCGTCTTCCAGGGGGCCGACAGCTACGTCACGCCGTCCTGGTACGAAACGAAGCGGGAGACGGGGAAGGTCGTGCCGACCTGGAACTACGTCATCGTCCAGGCTGTCGGGCGGGCGAGGCTGATCGAGGACAAGGTCTGGCTGGCCGGCCAGATCGCCGATCTGACCGCTTTCAACGAAAATGGCCGCGCCGAGCCGTGGAAGGTGTCGGACGCGCCGGAGCGGTTCATCGAAGCGCAGCTCAAGGGGATCGTCGGCATCGAGATCGACATCGCCGAGCTGGCGGGCAAGTGGAAGGTCAGCCAGAACCGCCCTGTCGGCGACCGCGTCGGGGTCGCCGAAGGCCTCACCGCCGAGCGGCCGACCAGCGAAATGGCCGCCATCGTTCGGCGGTTCGGGGGCGTTTCCTGAACCGCAAAAATCCCGGGAACCATTATCCGCATCGGGCGTTTTGTAGGGTTGGGGCCAACGGCGCCGAGCCGCCGCACAAGGTGGATGTCATGACAAGCAAGCTGTCGACCCTCTTGGCCATCGCCCTTGCGGCGGAGGTCTTTTCGTTTGCGCCCGTCACTGCGGCGCCGCTCCGCGTCAGTCCGGCCCTGCAGGAGCAGGCGCCGCTCGTCACGGATGTGAACCACCGCAGGAGACACTGGGGGCGTCGCGGCGACGTGGCCGGCGCCATCATCGGCGGGCTCGCTGCCGGCGCGATCATCGGAGCGCTGACAAGGCCGCGCTACTATGACGACTATTATTATGAGCGCCGCTATTACCGGCCGAGGGTCGACTACTCCCCGCGCGGAGGCATCGACGCACACCAGCGGTGGTGCCTGAACCGCTGGCGCTCCTACGACGTCTACTCGGATACATACCAGCCGTATCACGGGCCGCGTCGGTACTGCAATTCGCCCTACAACTAGGGCAAGGCGACCACACCGCCGCTAACCGCCTCCCGACAACCCGTCGTCGTCGGCCAGGTGAGCGGCAGGCCGCGCAGCGCGCGCACCGCGAGGAACGCCCACGCCTCGGCTTCCGTCTGATCGCCGTCGAGGGCGACGTCCTCGGCGACGAGGACTTCCGAATCACCGGCCCCGGCACGCAGATCGGCGACGATGTGCGGGTTCCGGCGCCCGCCCCCGCAGATGATCCAGAGCTTGGGCGGCTGCGGCAGGTGCTCGACCGAGCGCAGGATCGCCTGGGCCGAAATCGCGGCGAGAGTGCGGGCGCCGTCGGCGAGACCGAGGCCCGCCGCCTCGGCCAGCGTGAAGTCGTTGCGGTCGAGCGACTTGGGACCCGACCGGCCGAAGAACGGCTTTTCCAGATAGCGCCCGACGACAGCCTGGACCACGCCACCCTCGCTGGCGATCGCGCCGCCCGCGTCGAACGGAACGCCGCCCTCACGCGCGACCCATTGGTCGATCAGCGCATTGCCCGGTCCGGTGTCGAACCCGACCGGGTCGCCGGTCTCGGGAACGAAGGTGATGTTGGAGATGCCGCCGATATTGACGAACACGATGGGCCACTGGCCCGCCAGCCGGGTTGGCAGCGATCGAGCCAGCGCCGCGTGATAGGCTGGCACCAAGGGCGCACCCTGCCCCCCAAAGATCATGTCGTTGGCCCGCATGTCATAGACTACGCGCCGGCCAATCTCGCCAGCCAGAAGGCTGCCGTCACCCAGTTGGACCGTCAAACCTTCCAATGGCCGATGCAGCACCGTCTGGCCGTGAAATCCGACGACCTCGGGATGACGCCAGGTCTCCGATGCGTCGGCGAGCAACGCCATCACTGCCTCGGCGTGCCTCAGCGTGACGTCGCGCTCGATCGCGGCGAGGTCGGCCGGACGATCGTCGCGCCGACGGATCGCCTTCGCCGTTTCGAGCGACGCTTCGAGACGTCGGCGAAAGGCGGCGTCATAGGCGACGAAGCGAGACGGACCCCGGGCCTGGACGGTCTCGCCATCGGTCTCGATCATCGCGAGGTCGATGCCGTCCATGGACGTGCCGCTCATCAATCCGAGTGCCTTGAGGGGCTGCAACTGCCGCTTGCCTTGTGATTCCCGTCGGGGCGATGCTAAAGCCGCGCCGACCGCGCGACCAGCCGCGCCTCGCTCCCCGGTGGAACAGCCATGCCCGCCTTCAAATCCGACTTCCTCAGTACGCTGGCCGAGCGCGGCTTCATCCAGCAAACCTCCGACGATCAGGGACTGGATGACCTCTTCGCCAACGAGACGGTCACCGGCTATATCGGCTTCGACGCGACGGCGAAGAGCCTGCACGCCGGGTCACTCATCCAGATCATGATGCTGCACTGGATGCAGAAGACCGGTCACAAGCCGATCGCCCTGATGGGCGGCGGCACTTCGATGATCGGCGACCCGTCCTTCAAGGACGAGGCCCGCAAGCTGCTGACCCCCGCCGATATCGACGCCAACCTGGCCGGAATCCGAGGGAACTTCGCGCCCTACCTGACTTTCGGCGACGGCCCGACCGACGCGGTGATGGTCAACAACGCCGATTGGCTGATGGCGATCAACTACGTCGAGTTCCTGCGCGACGTCGGCCGGCACTTCTCCGTCAACCGGATGCTGTCGTTCGATTCGGTGAAGCTCAGGCTCGACCGCGAGCAGTCGCTGTCATTCCTCGAGTTCAACTACATGATCCTGCAGGCCTACGACTTCGTCGAACTCAACAAGCGGCTCGGCTGCCGGCTTCAGATGGGCGGCTCGGACCAGTGGGGCAACATCGTCAACGGCATCGATCTCGGCCACAAGATGGGAACGCCGCAGCTCTACGCGCTGACCTCGCCGTTGCTCACAACCTCGTCGGGGGCAAAGATGGGCAAGACGGCCTCGGGCGCGGTGTGGCTCGATCCGGAAATGCTGTCGCCCTACGAGTTCTGGCAGTACTGGCGCAACACCGAGGACGCCGACGTCGGCCGCTTCCTGAAGCTCTACACGACGCTGCCGATCGATGAGATCGAGCGCCTTGCCGCGCTTGGCGGGGCAGAAATCAACGACGCCAAGAAAGTGCTTGCGACGGAGATCACGTCCCTTCTGCACGGAGGCGACGCCGCCGAGCAAGCGTCCGAAACAGCGCGGAAGACGTTCGAGGAAGGCGCACTGGCGCACAACCTGCCGAGCGTGGATGTTTCGCGCGCGGAAATCGTAACCGGCATCGGCCTGCTGGCCCTGATGGTGCGTGCGGGCCTTGCCTCGTCGAACGGCGAAGCAAGGCGTCATGTCCAGGGCGGCGCGGTCCGCGTAAACGACCAGCCGATCGGTGACGAGCGCCGCATCGTGGGGGGCGGCGACGTCACGGCGGAGGGCGTCATCAAACTGTCGCTCGGCAAGAAGAAGCACATCCTCGTCCGGAGCGCGTGAGCACCGCCTAGAGCCTTTCATCTCTTGATGGAATCGCTCTGCCGGAGGGAATTCGGGCCAGGGTCGAGGGCTTCGGCGACGGTCGATGTGGTGCATCGGCCGAGCCGGAGACCGAAGGATTTGGCCCGAATTGACCCGGCCCCCCAGGACGCTTTGTTGGTTTGCAAAGCAAACCAACGGGTGGTTTCCCGCTGGCGGGCGCCCGCTTCGTCGGACGGACTTGGCCGATGCACCACATCGACCTTCGCCGTCCTCCTGCGGGTCGCCTCGCCATCGGAGAAACGGAGCTGTTTCCATCAAGAGATGACAGGCTCTAGGCTGTGGTGACAATTTAAGGGCTTGGGATTCCGCCTGGGCTGCAAATCAGATTCAACGCTGGCTTTTGGAGGCTGGCGATGGACGGCGAGGTTCTTCGGGACGATCAGTGGGAGAAGGTGAAGCCGTTCGTACCGGGCGGTCGCAAGGGCAAGCGCGGTCCGCGCAGCGACGGGCGGCGCTTCTTCGATGCGCTGCTTTGGATGGCGCGCTCGGGTGGTCGCTGGCGCGACTTGCCGGAACGGTTCGGTCCCTACCAGACGGTCAAGCGGCGCTATTATCGCTGGATCGAGATGGGCGTGTTCGATCGTCTGTTCGAGGCTGTCGTGGCCGATCCCGATCTCGAATGGCTGGCGATCGACGCCACCGTCATCCGGGCTCAGGCTCAAGCCGCGGGGGCGCCGCGTAAAGGGGGGACCTGAAGCCCAGGCTCTCGGCCGCTCGCGCGGCGGCTTCGGCACCAAGCTCCATGCCGTCGTAGACGCGCTCGGCCTGCCGCTCCGCTTCGAACTCGGGCCGGGCCAGCAGAACGACATGGCTCCCGCTTGCGGGCTGGTCACGGGTCTCGCTTCGGGCAAGGTCATCGCAGATCGCGCCTATGACGCCGACAGCCTCCATGACGTCATCCTCGAAGAAGGCGGCCAACCGGTCATCCCGCCGCGCCGCCATCGCAAGTTCCAGCATGGCTATGACCGCAACGCCTATCGCCACCGCTGGGGCATCGAGAGCTTCTTCGCCAGGCTCAAGCAATGGCGACGCATCGCTACGCGCTACGACAAGCTCGCCGAAACCTTCCTCGGCTTCGTCAAGCTCGCAGCCATCATGTTCTGGCTCAAATGACTAAATTGTCACCACAGCCTAGCGGAACTCGAAGATCGTCCGGAAAATTCCTGGCGCGATCACCGAGAGGGGGTTGATCTGCAATCGCGGCTCGGCCGCCTTGCCTGACAGACGATAGGTGACGCCGATCAGGCCGCGGTCGCGTCCATTACCGAGGATCTCGCCGAACAGCGGAATCTCGCCGAATATGCGGTTGAGCCCGTAGGCCGGCATGAACGTGCCCGTGAGGTCCATGTTGCCCCGTTCGTCGTAGAGCGTTCCCTGGAAGGTAGAGCCGATCAGCGGCCCGCGCAGCACGCCCTGCTCCAGCGCCAGAAAACCCGAACGCTTCTCCAACACCGCATAGCCCTTCTGGAACTGTGCGCGCGATACGTCCAAATCGCCCCGGACGGCCTGGTTCAGGGAGCGGCTGTCGCCGGGCAGCGGCTTGGCGACGATCGACGCAAGCTTCGGCTCGTCGACGATCCAGAAATCCGAGACGTCGACCTGACCCTTCATCGACGATCCGTCGGGCGGACCGGTCATCGCCAGCCGTACCGCGCCACCCTCCATGTGCTGATAGACGTCCAGGAACCGCAGGAAAGAGCCGGCGTCAGCGGACTGCATCTCGATGAAGCGGGCTCCATTGGCTTCGCCATTCCTCACCGCGATGGCGCCTCCCCTGGCCGATCGAGCCGAAACCTCCATCCTGGCGATCCGGTCGCCGGTCGCCGAGAGAGACAGCTTCGCCCCGGAAATCGCCTCGCCGTGGAAACCCGCCATGCGCTCCACCTGCACCGCTACATCCACGCGCGTGTCATCCGGCGCGCCGCGTCCGCCGTCACCGTCTTCGGACAGATAGCGCTTGATGACCGAACGCGCGTCGAAAGAGTTTCCCGACATCGCGATGTCGTAACCCTTGCCCTTCCTGTCGATCGTCAGCGATACGTCGTCCTCGCGATTGAGCGCGAGGGACGAGAACCTGGCGGACGACAGCGAACCGCCATCGAGCGTGAGTTCGCCGTTCACATGGAAGGTCTTGCCCTTCACCGAGAAATCCGTGAGCTTCGAAGCGTTCCCGTCGATGCCGAGGTCGAACGCGACCGTCGCTTCGACCCCCGCCCCCTTGCTCCAGCCGGCCCAGGGAATGTGGAGCTTCGCGTCCGTGATGTCCGCTTCGATCCGTTGGGTTTCCCTCGACGCCGCGTCGAACCTGACCCGGACCGGACCCGTGAGCAGCCCGTCGAGGCCAGGGACAAGGGCCGAGCGGGCCTTGTCGTCGAGCACCATGGCGATATCTCGTTTTCGATCCGCCGAGCCGGACTCGAACGGCTCGACGAGTTCGACTTCCGCAGGCGCGCCATTCAGTTTGGCCTTTGCGTTGATAACGGCTTTGGCGGGGTCGACGACGATCCGGCCGCTGGCTTCCGTGACCTTCTGGCCGTCGACTGGCGGCAAGACGGACAGGTTCGCGAAGGTGAGATCGACCAGCCAGGGGAGTTCGTCCTCGGCGAACTCGCCGTGCAGGGGAATGTCGGCCGTGACGGTTCCTTCGACGGAACCGGTGAAGTCGTCAGCCTTCATGCCGGTATGGCGCATGGCGTCGATCGGCTCGTAGCTCGCCAGTTCCGTGATCGCGTCGGCACTGCCGAACACTTCGATGTCCAGCGACCCGACGACGCGGTCGAGATGGGCATCGGGTATGCGCAGGAAGCCGTTGCGCGCGCCGACCGAGCGACCGCTTGCCATGTAGGCCGTGCCCGACGAGAGCTCGACGTCGACGTCATTGCCGCCGAAGGCGATGGTTCCCGAGGCGCTGCGGACCGGCGGCATGCGGCCGGCGACATCGAAACGTGTCCCCTCGACAACGAAACGGCCGGAAACCTCGTCGCGGGTGAGCGGAATTCCATTGCCTATCCGGCCAGGCGCCACGCGATATTGCAGGGTGCTGTCGCTGACCGTTCCGCCGAACAAATTGTTCATCGCCCAGCGCCGCGCGCCCGGGGCGGCCATGAAGGGCCATAGCTGCTTGACGTGAGCCACCGGCATTTCCGGCACGGAGGCGGCGATGTAGATCCCTGGGCTGCCCTCGCCCGTGAACTCGAATTCGCCCGTACCCAGCAACTCGCCGCCGTTCGTGCGCACTCCGAACGCCTCGAGCACGAGGCGCTGTCCCGTCGTGTCGTACCATCCGCCGACGCGGGCGACGAACGGCAGCGCGGGCTCGGGCGAGTCTTGCGGCGCGACGGTCGAACCGTCGCTCACCAATTCGAACCTGTAGCCGGGATCGCCGTCGCTTTCGGGACGCGGTCCGACGGCGCCATGAAACTGGAACTGCGAACGATCGCTGAGGACCCGCAGCCGCTCGATCTCCAGCTTCCCGGAACCGCCCACCAGTGTGGCGGCGAGCGAAGCGCTGCCGGCGATGCTATCGTCCTGGTCGAGTGGCAGAACGAACGAATCGGCGCTCGCCGCGACTACCAGCCGGGACGGCTCGCCGCCGATGCCTTCCGCCCCTTCGACCGCCACCCGGAACGCGCCGAGCGCTCCAGGCGGACCGTCCTCGCCCGACGAAGCCACCACGGTCGCAGGCTCCGCCTCGAGTTCCAGCTTGAGGTCGGAGATGCGGCCGGACGCGGGATTGCGGCTCACCGATCCCGAAAGGTCCAGCATCCGCCCTTCCGCCTCGGCGGTGACGGCGAGCGAAGCAACTCCTCGCCCGGTCGAGTGGACCTGCCCCTCGACCAGCGACAAGGCTGGTCGATCCACCGCGTCGGCCGAGACGAACCGAACCCGTTCCACATCGATCGATCCGACGGTCTTGTCCAGCATGTCCAACATGGCGTGGGCGGCGACGAAGACCGTCGTCCCGGCAAGATCAGGGGCCACGAGTCCGCGTGAATCGGTCAGGAACTCGGGCACGCCCCGGCCTTCGCCGGGCGGAAGCGTCACCGTCGCGTCAGCGAGGGCAAGGCTGCCAACCTCGATACGTCCGCCAAGAAGGGGCATGAGACGCAGGCCGGCGCTGACGCTGCCCGCCTCGACGAGCGGCGCACCCTCGTTGGATCGTATGGTGACGCCGTTGACCCGGACGGCCACGAGCCGTCCCGCCTCGAACGAAACCCGCGCCATCCCGAAGGAGGCATCGACATCGGCACCCAGCGCACGCTCGATGGCGCTTTCGAGTTGCAGCCTGACGAAACCGGTGTCGACACCATAGGTGGCGAGATATACCGCGGCAGCGATGGCCATGATGGCCAGGCCGGTAACCAGCGATGCAATCCATGCGGCAATGCGCAGCCCCGCGCGCGGGGCTCGGCGCGGTGTCCACTCGGCCTGACCGGCGGCGGACGGCAGCGTGTGAAGCCGCGCAATGTCGCCGCGGCGAAACCGGATCTTCTCGTGCCGTGGTGTGGTCTGGTCCAATCGCGGACTTTTCTCATTCGCCGGTTCGCCCTGGGCGAATCCGGTGCCAACTCTATACTCGCCCGCACCCCAATCGACCAACCCGGGAGAGCCACATGGACCCCGCGCCGGACAGGTCGCCCGCTCGACCTTCCTTGCCCTGACGGCGCGACATCCGCGTTGGCCGGATCGATCGGCCTGCCGGTCGTCCCCTATTTCCATCTTCGAGACGGCCGGGACATGCGCAGCCGTAGCTGGCGACTTCTCGCGGCTATGTGGGGATTTTGTCAGCCTTGGGGCGAGCGGACGACGTTCGGCATCGATCGCGAGCGGCGATTGCCGGCGTCTGACGAAAAGGCCTCACGCCGGGCCAAGCCACGGCATGGGCGGACTCGGTGAGGGAACGACCATGAACGCGACTCAGGGAACCAACGGACAACGTCGCCGTTCTGTCTCCACCACTTGAGGAGATCGTCATGCTTCGCGGAATCATGCTCTGGATGCTCGGAATACCAATTCCAATCATCATCTTACTACTGCTCTTCCTCGACTGACCGTTCCCTGGCGGGGGAACAATGGCGCGACGTCGCGATTTTGCGGCATCGCGCCCCTATGATCAAAGCTTTGTTAACCCTAACGGGATGTAATCCTCCGCATCGCATTTTTAGCGATGTGGGTGTGCTGTCCCGTGAAAAACCCGTCCGCCTTCGGCCGTCGCAAGGAGCCCCATACCGTCATCATCGCCCGTGGCGATGACATACGGCATTTCACCGTCCGACCCTGGGCGGTGGCCCTGCTCGGCTCGGCATTGTCCGCGATCGCCATCGGCTATCTGCTGGCGACGTCCTATCTCGTCCTGCGCGACGACCTGATCGGCGCGGCCGCCGCGCGGCAGGCCAGGATGCAACAGGCCTACGAGGATCGCATCTCGGCGCTCCGTGCGCAGGTCGATCGCATCACAAGCCGTCAGCTGCTCGACCAGAAGCTGATGGAGACCAAGGTCACCGAGCTGTTGGAGCGCCAGTCGCAACTCACCGCCCGCCACGGCCGCCTCGAGCCGATCGTCGATCGCGAGGGCGGTCTCCCCGCGGCGGCGCCGGTGCCTCAGGGGAAGCCCGATATCCGCGCATCGCTGTTCGGCGAGGAAAAGAACGCAGCCCTGGCATTCTTCGCAGCCGAGAGCAGCCCGTTCTCCCTGTGGTCGACACGCGGACCGCGGGCACCCGGCGAAACGGCGGCCGACAAGGCGGACAAGCTATTCGTGGCGATCAACCATTCGTTGCGGACCATCGAGACCGAGCAGCTGGCCCGGATCTCGACGCTGGCCGAAGACGCCTATCAAACAGCCGACGCCATCGCCCTCGCGCTGGAGAGCGCCGGACTTCCGGTCGACGCCGACTACGGGCAGCAGGCGATGGGCGGTCCCCTGCTCGCGATCGAAGCGGCATCCGCCTCGGCGTTCGACACGAGGGTGAAGGAACTCGACGAGGCGCTCGAGCATCTCGAGGCGATGAAAGACGAGGCGCGACGCTACCCGATCGCCAATCCGGCGCCGGGCCAGCCGGTATCGAGCGGATTCGGCGTCCGCAAGGATCCGCTGCTTGGCAGCCCGGCCATGCACGCGGGTATGGACTTTCGGGCCCCCGCCAACTCACCTGCCCGGGCGACCGCACCCGGCAAGGTGGTGAAGGCCGGCTGGGCGGGCGGTTACGGACGCATGGTCGAGATCGACCACGGCAACGGCTTCTCCACGCGCTACGCCCACCTGAAGAAAATCCGCGTCAAGGTCGGCCAGCCGGTCGAGATCGGAACTCTGGTCGGGAATGTGGGGTCCAGCGGCCGCTCGACCGGGCCCCATCTGCACTATGAAGTTCGCCGCAACGGCGACGCCATCAACCCCCTGAAGTTCCTCAAGGCCGGCAAGAAGGTCGCGCAGTTTCTCTAGCGCGTCGCCGTCCTGTCGGTTCCGGATCAGTCGATGTCGGCGACGCCCGTGTTCGCGCCTCCCGAGATGCGCTGCGACAACGACGCTTCCATGAACTCGTCCAGGTCGCCGTCAAGCACGTCGCCGGGGCTGGTGCTCTCGACGCCGGTTCGGAGGTCCTTCACGAGCTGATAGGGTTGCAGGACGTAGGAGCGTATCTGATGACCCCAGCCGATGTCGGTCTTCGACGCCTCCGTCGCGCTCGCGGCGGCTTCGCGCTTCTTGAGTTCCTCCTCGTAGAGGCGGGAGCGCAGCATCTCCCAGGCCTTGGCGCGGTTCTTGTGCTGAGAACGCTCGGCCTGGCAGGCGACGGCAATGCCAGTCGGGATATGGGTGATGCGTACCGCGGAGTCCGTGGTGTTGACGTGCTGCCCGCCAGCACCTGACGAACGGTAGGTGTCGATACGCACCTCTGATTCGGGAATATCGATCTCGATGGTATCGTCGACCACCGGATAGACCCAGTTGCTCGCGAAGGACGTGTGGCGACGGGCGTTGCCGTCGAACGGAGATATGCGGACCAGCCGATGCACGCCTGACTCGGTCTTGAGCCATCCATAGGCGTTTTCGCCCTTCACGAGGATGGTCGCAGACTTGATCCCGGCCTCTTCGCCGTCGTGCATCTCGAGCACCTCGACCTTGAAGCCGTGGCGCTCTGCCCAGCGCGTGTACATGCGCAGGAGCATGTTCGCCCAATCCTGGCTCTCGGTGCCGCCCGCGCCGGCGTGAATCTCGACATAGCTGTCGTTGGCGTCCGCCTCGCCCGACAGCATCGTCTTGACCTGGCGCGTCCTCACTTCGTGGGACAGGCCGCGGATCGCGGCCTCGGCTTCGGCTACGATCGCCGTGTCACCCTCTTCCTCGCCAAGGTCGATCAAGCCCACATTGTCGTCGAGCGCCTGCTGCAGCGCCTTGATCCCATTGATGTTGTCATCAAGGTTCTGACGTTCGCGCATCAGCTTCTGCGCTTCCTGGGGGTTGTCCCACAGGGTCGCCTCCTCGGCGCGCGAATTCAGATAGTCGAGCCGCTTGACCGCCTGATCCCAGTCAAAGATGCCTCCTCAGCAGGCTTATCGCCTGCCTGATCTCATCGACAATCGTCTCTGTCTCGGCGCGCATCGGTCCCATCGATCGGTTGAGGAGGCACGGCGAACAGCCGTGCTGACGGCGCGGATATAGAAAGGCTGCGGCCGGGTGTAAAGCTGGCGGTGGGCGTCAGTACAGCCCGCCGCCGCCTTCGCTGATCGCCTTGTTGGCCTGCGGCGAGATCGCCTCGCCGAACTCGCCCATGCCGCTCTCGTCCATGCCGATGACCCAGTAGCTGTCGGCGGGGCCGGTGCCCGGCTTGAAGGCTTCCATGATCACTCCGGCCTCTCCCTCGCCCGCACGCATGCCGGTCTTGCGGTTGATCGGGATCAGCTTCATGCCTTCGGGCACGCGGAAGTCGACGATGGGTTCGTCCTTCAACGCCTCGGCCATGAATTCCTTGAAGATCGGCGCCGCGAGACCGCCACCGGTCGACCCCCTGCCAAGGCCCTGCGGCTTGTCGTAGCCCATGTAGAGGCCGACAACGAGGTTCGGCGAGTAACCGATGAACCAGGCGTCCTTCTCGTCATTGGTGGTGCCTGTCTTGCCGGCGATCGGCCTGCCGAGCTCGGACACGGTGACGGCGGTGCCGCGGGTAACCACGCCCTCCATCATCGAGGTGATCTGATAGGCGGTCATCGGATCGAGCACCTGCTCGGCGGTGTCGATCAGTTCCGGCTCCGGCTGATCCATCCAGTCGGTCGCGACGCAGCCCTCGCAGCCGCGCTCGTCGTGCTTGAACACGGTCTTTCCGTACCGATCCTGGATCCGGTCGATGAGGGACGGCTTAATCTGACGGCCGCCATTGGCCATCACCGAATAGGCCGAGACCATCCGCATCACGGTCGTCTCGCCCGAGCCGAGCGACATCGCCAGCACCGGCAGCATCTTGTCGTAGACGCCAAAGCGCTCGGCATACTCCGCGACGAGGTTCATGCCCATGTCGTTGGCGAGCCTGACCGTCATCAGGTTACGCGACCGTTCGATGCCGGCGCGGAGCGTGGAAGGGCCGGCCGGCTTGCCGTCGTAGTTCTTGGGGCTCCAGGTGGTGTTGCCCACCTTGATCGAGATCGGGCCATCCATGACCACCGACGCCGGAGTGTATCCGTTGTCGAGCGCAGCCGCATAGACGATGGGCTTGAAGGACGAACCGGGCTGACGATAGGCCTGCGTCGCACGATTGAACTCCGAGGCGGAGAAGGAGAACCCGCCGACCATCGCGAGCACGCGACCGGTGTGAGGGTCCATCGCCACCATGCCGCCGCCAACCTCCGGCGGCTGACGCAGGGAAAACGTCGTTTCCTCGCCCTCGATCTTCTCGACGAAGACAACATCTCCAGGCTTGAGCACATCCGAGGGCGAATTCGCCTTGACGCGCTTTCCGTCCACGACGTGACGCATCGCCCAGCTCATGTCCTCCGGCGAGATCGACGCTGTCACCCGGTCCGGCTTCAGCGCTCCCGAAACCTCCTTTTTCGGCTGGAGGCCTACGGTCAGTCCCTGCTCCCCGCTCTCGAGAACGACGGCGAGGGACCATTCCGGTACGTCGTCGAGACCCTTGACCTCACCGAGCGGCACTCCCCAGTCGCCGGAGGCGTCGATCGTCGCCACCGGACCACGATATCCGCGCAGGCGGTCGAAGCGCTGCAGGCCGTTCTGGAGCGCCTTGCGCGCCATCAGTTGCATCGCCGGATCAAGTGTCGTGCGGACAGACAGGCCGCCCTCATACAGCGCGTCCTCGCCATAGCGCGTGATCAGTTCGCGCCTGACCTCCTCGGTGAAGTACTCTCCCGCGAAAAGATATCCGCCTCGGCGGCGCGGCGACACGCCGAGCGATTCGGCCTTCGCCTTGTCCGCCTCGTCGGAAGCCACGTAGCCGTTCTCCGCCATCTGATCGATGACCCAGTTGCGGCGTTCGATCGCGCGCTCCTCGTGGCGAAACGGATGATAATTGGACGGAGCCTTCGGCAGCGCGGCCAGATAGGCGACCTCCGGAACGGTGAGTTCGTTCACCGATTTGTCGAAGTAGGTCAGCGCGGCTCCGGCGATGCCGTAGGAGCCCATGCCGAAATTGATCTCGTTGAGGTAGAGTTCGAGGATGCGGTCCTTCGAGTAGGCCTGCTCGATGCGGAAGGCGAGGATCATCTCGCGGATCTTGCGGTCGACGGTCTGGTCAGAAGAGAGCAGGAAGTTCTTAGCCACCTGCTGGGTGATCGTCGATGCGCCGACCGGTCGCCGGCCGCTTCCGAGATTCTGGAAGTTGGTGAGGATCGCCCGCACCAGACCGGTCACGTCGATGCCCGGATGGTTGTAGAAGTTCTTGTCCTCCGCCGAGAGAAACGCCGCCTTGACGCGATCGGGAACGGCCTGGATCGGCAGATAGAGCCGCCGCTCCCGCGCGAACTCGCCCATGAGCGAGCCATCCGAAGCATGGACGCGCGTCGTGACGGGAGGTTCGTACTTCGCCAGGACCTCGTAGTCTGGAAGGTCCTTGGTCAGCGCCGAAATGTAGATGCCGACAGCCGCGGCGGCGACCAGGCCAAGCGCGGTCGCGATGCCGAAGAAGTAGCCGATAAGACGTATCATTCCCTCTCCAATCACGTGCCCGGGCGGGTCGCCCCCTCACGCCGCCGCACGGAATCGCGAAACGCCTACTCCTGATCCGCCCATGTGGGCAAAATGCGGCAGCGCGTCCAGCGTCGCCGCATTTTCTGGATCACCCTCCGGCGCCCCGGCGCGCCGCTGAAAACAGCATGATGGCGGCGGCGATCGAATCAATGGCCCGGCCGCGCCATTCGGGACTGCGCAGCATCTCCTCGTCATGCGGATTCGACAGATATCCGAGCTCGACGAGGACCGAAGGGACGTCGGGCGCACGAAGGACCTTGAAACCCGCGGAACGGTGAGGATTGTTGATGAGTTCGACCTTGCCGGCCGTCAATTCGCCCACGAGCGAGCGAGCGAACCGAACGGAAAAGCTGTGCGTCTCGCGCCGAATGAGATCGATCAGGATATCGGCGACCTCCTGATTGTCCTCGGCAATATCCACGCCGCCGATGGCGTCGGCAAGGTTTTCGCGAGCGGCCAAAGCCGCCGCCTCGGCATCAGAGGCTTGGTCCGAAACGGTATAGACCGTGGCTCCGCGAATGCCTTTCAGCCGGATCGTGTCGGCATGGATGGAGATGAGCAGATCGGCGCCCTGCTGACGGGCGATGCGGACGCGATCGTCAAGGCGCAGGAACTCGTCGTCGTCCCGCGTCATCTCCACGCGATAGCCGGTGGTTGCCAGGAGCTTCGCACGGAGTTCGAGTGCGAATGCCAGGGTAATCGTCTTTTCGAGCGTGCCGTTCCCGCCCTCGGCGCCGCTGTCGATGCCTCCATGCCCTGGATCGATGACGATCGTGAAAGGCTTCGAAATCGCCTCTCCGGCCAACACCCGGTCCCCCTTGGTGGAACCGGTGGTCTCGGTCTGTTCGGCAAGAGCTGCCTCGAAAGCCTCATTCGGCGCCGCGGCGATGTCGACGACCAGACGGCTGCCGCCAGCGTCCTCGTTTTCGACGATGTCCGCTTTCTCGACCACGAACGGACCCTTGGCGGCGAGCACAAGCCGCGCGTCCTTGTCCCCCATCGGTCCGAAACGAACAGACGAAAGTAGACCCCGGGGTTTCGCGTCCCTGGGGTCGATGATCAAATCGGCGCCAGTGAGGTCGATCACCAGGCGGTGCGGTCCGCGCAGGAAGAACCACCGCAGAGGCACCTCGCGGTCGAGATGCAGCACGAGCCTGACGCGGGACGAATCTCCGGCGATCTTGAGGCCCCGGGCTTCGGTCCTGCCCGGATCGGACGACGCGGCGAACGCCGCACTCAGCCCGACCACGACCAAGACGATGGCCATGACAGCCGTCGATATCGCCTTGAAGGGCGTGGCGAAGCGGATATCGGCTCTGCCAGTCAACATGCCCGTCCCGTTTCCCGGCGTGGCTCGCACCCCGGCGTCAAGCCCAACTGGTAGCGGCCTATGGTTAACCGAGACTTGCCAAGGCGCTACGAACTCCGCGCCCTTTTGCCGGCGTTGATCTGCGGGGTTGCCATCACCGCCGCCAAATCATAAAAGCGCCGTCGGATCACTGCAACGCCCAGGAACCGGGCACTGCCGTTCTGCACGTTTCAGACGACGAAAAACGGTTCCTGTCGCGGCATGCGATGCGGCTCGAGGTGATCCCGAATGATTTCTTCAAGGCGTTTCCGGTGACGCGGGAACCTTTGGTTTGAGGAAAACGGCTGTGGCCAATGACCACTGCCGGCTCTGTACGAGCAAAGAACGGGCCCGGATGACCGGGTCCATGTTGAAATGGTGCCGATCGACGCAAATGGGTTTCGGTGAGGTACAGGTCCGATTCAGCGAACTCCGCGTCCCAGCGGTTTCGCTCGCGGCCGTGACGCCGAAATTGCGCAAGACGGCGACCCTATTGTCCGGCACGACCCCAGTTCGGCGACTGGCGAGCAGGCTAAACCTGCCCGCCCTGCTCTCTCGGGCTGCCGGGAGGACAAATCATAATGCCCAACAAAATGCTGATAGACGCCTCCCACCCGGAGGAAACCCGGGTCGTGGTGGTTCGTGGTAACCGCATAGAAGAGTTCGATTTCGAATCGCAGGACAAAAAGCAGCTAAAAGGCAACATCTACCTCGCCCGGGTCACCCGGGTAGAACCTTCGCTTCAGGCGGCTTTCATCGAGTATGGCGGGAATCGACACGGGTTCCTGGCGTTCAGCGAAATCCATCCCGACTACTACCAGATCCCGGTCGCGGACCGGCAGGCCCTGATTCGAGCCGAAGCGGAGGCTGCCGAGGCCGAGGACGAAGAAGACGAGGACCGCCACGACCGCGGGCGGGGACGCCGGCGCCGCCGGGGCGCACGTCATCGCGGACGCGACGAGGGCGACGTTCTGGCCGCCGACGGCGCGGAACCTGTGCACGACACGGTGATCGAGACCGGCGAAGAGACAAGCGACGACGGCGATGGCCAACGGTCGGCCGACACCGACGAAGTCGGCACCTTGGAGGACAATGCGACCGAGCCCGATCAGGCTCGGACCGCCGACAGCGAAACCGATGATGACGATGCGCGCGGCGGACGGACGATGGCCGCCGCGATCGAATCGGACGTGATTTCCGAACCCCTCCCCGAGCCGGAACGCAACGGCGCGGTCGAGGAAGTGCCAGGCGCGAACGGCGACGAGCACGAGGTCGAGTCTGTCGGGGCCGAAGACGCACTGGAAGAAGCCCGCAACCGGCGCCGGCCGATGCGGCGGAACTACAAGATCCAGGAAGTCATCAAGCGCCGCCAGATTCTGCTCGTCCAGGTCGTCAAGGAAGAGCGCGGCAACAAGGGCGCGGCGCTGACGACCTATCTTTCGCTGGCCGGCCGCTATTCGGTGCTGATGCCCAACACCGCACGCGGTGGCGGCATCTCGCGCAAGATCACCAACGCCCAGGACCGCAAGCGTCTGAAGGAGGTCGTGCAAGACCTCGAAGTTCCGGATGGCATGGGCGTGATCCTGCGCACGGCGGGCGAGAGCCGCACCAAGGCCGAGATCAAGCGTGACTACGAATACCTGATGCGCATGTGGGAGACAGTGCGCAACACCACGCTCCAGTCGACCGCGCCGGCTCTGGTGTACGAGGAAGGCAGCCTGATCAAGCGGTCGGTCCGCGACCTCTACAACAAGGACATCGACGAAATCCTGGTGGCCGGCGAGGACGGCTACCGCGAGGCCAAGGATTTCATGCGGATGCTCATGCCGAGCCACGCCAAGGCCGTTCAGCCCTACCGCGACACGGTTCCGATCTTCGCCCGCAATGGCATCGAGGGGCAGCTCGACAAGATGCTGCAGCCCCAGGTGACGCTGCGCTCGGGCGGCTACATCATCATCAACCAGACCGAGGCGCTCGTCGCGATCGACGTCAATTCAGGACGTTCCACGCGCGAACACTCGATCGAGGACACCGCGCTGCAGACCAATCTGGAGGCTGCCGAGGAGGTGGCGCGCCAGCTCCGCCTGCGCGACCTCGCGGGACTGATCGTGATCGACTTCATCGACATGGAGGAGAACCGCAACAACCGCTCCGTCGAGAAGAAGCTCAAGGACTGCCTCAAGAACGATCGTGCGCGCATCCAGGTCGGGCGCATCTCGCATTTCGGCCTTCTGGAAATGTCGCGCCAGCGCATTCGCGCCAGCGTGCTGGAATCGACCATGAAGCCGTGCCCGCACTGCGGCGGAACCGGTCACGTGCGCTCGGAATCGTCGGTCGCCCTCATGGTGATCCGCGCGATCGAGGAGTTCCTCCTCAAGGACGCCCGCAACCACATCACGGTCAAGACTCCCACCGCGACTGCGCTCTATATCCTCAACCACAAGCGCTCCATGCTGGTCGATCTCGAGAATCGCTTCGCCCTGAGGATCACGGTCGAGGCCGACGAGACGCTCGCGACCCAACATTACGCGATCTTCAGGGGCGCGGTCGCGGACAAGCCGGCCGGTCACGTTGACCAGATTCAGCTTCCGCCTCCGCCGGAACCGGAGGACGACATCGAGGTGGAGGAGACGGAGGACGAGGAGGTTTCCGAGACCGCGGAGAGCCCCGTCCGCCGCGACGCCGATGACGGCCGCCGCCGCCGCAGGCGCCGCCGCAGGCGCGGAGGCCGTGACGGCGAGCGTCGCGACACCCCGGGCGATGTCGCCGCGACCCCGGAGGCTCACGACGATGCCGAGGAGGAAGCCGGAGACGGCGAAGCCCAGGCCCCGGCAGCGGTGGAGGCCGACGGCAACGGCCAGAAGAAGCGCCGGCGCGGCAAGCGCGGTGGCCGCCGCAACCGTCACGACGGCGACGACCAACCGAGTTCGACCGAGCTTTCGGAAGCCGCAAGCGATCCCGACGGCGACACCGAGCCGACGGCGCCGGATGGAACTGACGCGGGGAGCCAGGTCGATGAGGCAGCCAGCGAAACTCCCGCGCCCGCGGTTCCGAAGCGGAGACAGCCTCGCGAACGGCGGTCACGGACTGCGGAAGCCACGCCAGCCGTGCTGACCGAAGTCAATGAGGCCGCGTCGACGGATGAGGACGAAGCACCGTCGGCACATTCGAGCGAGACAGCCGAGACGACGGAGACAGCGAAGCCTACACGTCGCCGACAGTCCGTCAAAGGTGACGAGCCGGTCGCGCCCGTCGTCTCCTCGGTGGTTGCCGGACAGCCGGTCGCCGAGCCTGCGGCCGAGCCCAAAAAGGGCTGGTGGCAGCGGAAAGGCTTCTTCTAGCCCGGCGGCCCTCGCCGAAGAGCAGTGAATGAAAGCCGGGCGTTAGCCCGGCTTTCATTCATTTGCGTCATGGCCTCAGCCATGCGCCGAGGCGATCGAGGGCTTCGCGGATGTCCGTTTCGCGGCCCGCGTAGGAAAAGCGCATGTAGCGATGTCCTTCGCGTGGATCGAAGTCGATGCCGGGTGTCGCCGCGACGCCGGCTTCCGCGATCATGCGCCGCGCGAAATCCATGCTGTCGTTGGTCAGCGCTGCGACATCGCAATAGGCGTAGAACGCGCCGTCCATCGGCGCCGCGATGGCGAAGCCCAGTGCCGGCAGACCCTTCATCAGCAGGTCCCGATTCACGGCATAGCGGGCCTTGACCGCATTGAGCTCGTCAGATGAAGCGAACGCCTCGATGGCGGCGATCTGCGACAGTTCCGGAGCGGAGATGTAGAGGCTCTGCTGGATTCGCTCGACCGGCCTCACGAGTTCCTCGGGAACGATCATCCAGCCGACCCGCCAACCGGTCATGCAATAGAACTTCGAGAATGAATTGATGACTGTCGCGCCCTGATCGAGCGACAGCGCCGTGATGTCCGGTTGTCCGTAGGACAGCCGGTGATAGATTTCGTCCGATATCGCCGCGATGCCGTGTTCACGAGCCGTCCCGAGGATGCGCGACAGCTCAGCCGGCGCGATGACGGCTCCGGTTGGATTCGCGGGACTGGCGAAAAGCAAACCTTTCAGCGTTGCGGCGCGGTTCGCCGCCGCGAGATGGGCGGCGGTCAGGCTGCCTGCCCCCTCGATCTCGATCTCGACCACCTCGACGCCAAGCGCCGAGAGGATGTTGCGGTAGGCTGGATAACCCGGGGCCGCTATCGCCACCCTGTCGCCAGGATCGAACAGGGCGAGGAATGCCAGGTTGAACGCAGCCGACGAGCCGGTCGTGACAACGATCCGAGCAGGGTCGACCGCCACCCCATAGTGCTCGCGATAGTGTTCTGCGATGCGCCCGCGCAACGCGGCGAGGCCGAGCGAGTCCGTGTAGCCTATGCGCCCGTCCAGCAGGGCACGCCGCGCGGCAGCGATCACCGGCGCAGGCGCAGGGTCCGACGGCTGGCCGACGGCCATCGAAACAATATCGCGCCCCTCGCCGCGAAGCCGATTGGCTTCGGCCAGCACGTCCATGGCGTGGAATGGTTCGATCCTGCTGCGACGGGATGCGGTTATCGCCATGGTTTTGCGTGACTTTCCTTTCCCCGGCGCGGGACGCGCCGCACAAATGCCCGATTGGTGTGGGGATCACAAGTTCATGAGTTGGAAGCCCACTTCTTTCGCCGGGTCGCCCGGTCGGCTACCAGTCGGGCGATGATCAGCCCGCGCTCCCTTCGCCGTATTCCGGGTTTCGTGCTCGGCTGTGCGATGGCATTCGCGTGCATGGGGCCCGCATTCGCCCAGCAGACCAGCGTCCCGGTCGTGCGAGACGCCGAGATCGAGGCGCTCGTCCGCGACTATGCACGCCCGATCCTGAAGGCCGCCGGCCTGTCCAAGGCCGGCGTCGACATCATCCTGGTCAACGACCAGGGCTTCAATGCCTTCGTGGTCGGCCGGCGCATGTTCATCAACACCGGCGCGCTGATGATGTCGGAAACGCCCAACGAGATCATCGGCGTCATCGCGCACGAAGCCGGACACCTCGCCGGCGGTCACCAGGAACGGCTGCGCGAGCAGTTGGCGCGGGCCCAGACGATGGCGATCGTGGCGGGCCTGCTCGGTATCGGCGCCACCGTGGCGGGGGCCCTCACCGACAATGGCGGCCTCGCCCAGGGTGGCGCCGGCATCGCGATGGCCGGCGGCGAGTTCGCCCGCCGAGGTCTTCTCGGCTACCAGCGCACCGAGGAGACAACCGCCGACCGCTCCGCGATCAAGTATCTTGATGCGACCGGCCAGTCGGCCCAGGGCATGCTGAAGACGTTCGAGCGCCTCGGCGGCGCGCTCGCGCTGTCAGGTGTCCGCATCGACCCCTACCAGGTGAGCCATCCGCTCCCGCGGGAGCGTTTCGCTTTCCTGGAAACGCTCGCCCGCAAGAGCCCGAACTTCGATCGTGTCGATCCGCCCGGCCTGCAGCTCAGGCACGACCTGATGCGCGCGAAGATCGCCGTGCATACGTCCGGCCAGCAGGCGCATCGTCGCCTGTTCAGGAACGACACGGGAGGTCTGCCCTACCGCTATGGCGAAGCGCTTTCCACCTATCTCTACGGCAATCCGAAGAGCGCACTCGCCAAGGCCGACGCGCTGGCCAAGGAAAACCCGGCCAGCCCCTACTTCCAGGAGCTCCGGGGCGACATCCTGATCAAGGCCAACCGTCCCGCCGAAGCGGCTTCCGCCTATGCGGCCGCCGTGAAGCTCGATCCATACAAATCGGGCATTCTTCAAGTCGCCTACGGGCAGGCATTGCTGGCCACGGGTAAGACCGAGGCCGTGCGCAGGGCGGTTTCCGAGATCAGCCGCGGTCTCGATCGCGACAAGGAGAACATCTCGGCCTATCGCTATCTCGCCCTGGCCCATGGCCAGCTCGGCGAAGTCGGCGAGGCCGAACTTGCGACGGCCGAGGGCTATTTCTACAGTGGCGCCTATCTGGACGCCAAGGTGTTCGCCGCACGCGCGCAACAGAAGCTGAAAACGGGCAGCCCCGGTTGGGTGCGCGCACAGGACATCATCAACTACAAGGCGCCCGGCAAGAAGAAGTGACCGGCATCGGGCCGGCCACCGCTACGGGGCAAAACGGGACAAGACGAAGATGACAAGGGCAATCCTGCTGGGCACAACCGGAATTGCGGTCGCCTTCGGCATGCTGGCGTTCGGATACCTCGCTGGCCACGCGCCGGCACAGGCGGACGACAATCCCCAGGTCATCCAGGTGGCGGGATCCGACCCGGCCCTCGACCGAGAGGCAGTTGAAACGATCATCCGAGAGTACCTGCTGGCGAACCCCGAGCTGATCCTGGAGGTGCAGCAGGCGCTCGACGCGAAGGAGAAGGAGCGCGAGCGCATCGCCCGGCTCGAGACGATCAAGGAGGCGAAGGCCGAGATCTTCAACGCCGGATATGACGGCGTGGTCGGCAATCCCGACGGAAAGATCACGATCGTCGAGTTCTATGATTACAATTGCGGCTACTGCAAACGGGCGCAGGCCGACATGCTGGCCCTGACGGAAACGGACGCCGATCTGCGTTTCGTGCTCAAGGAGTTTCCCATCCTTGGACCGGATTCCACCAAGGCGCACGTCGTGTCGATGGCATTCCGCACGCTGCTGCCGGAGAAGTTCGGTGAATTCCACAATCGCCTGATCGCCGCTCCGGGCCGCGCGGGCGAGGCGAGCGCGATGAAGATCGCCCTCGAGCTCGGCGCCGACGAAGCGAAGCTGCGCGAGGAGATGAAGAACCCCGCCATCACCGAAGCCTTCTCAACCACCTATGATCTGGCCCAGCGGCTGTCGATCACCGGCACGCCGTCCTATGTCGTCGGCACCGAGGTCGTGTTTGGCGCGCTCGGGCAGGACGTGCTGGCCGAGAAGATCGACGAAGCAAGGGCCTGCCTGCTCGCGGCGACCTGTTGAGGGCGGCGCGCCGTCCGGGGCCGCGGTTGCCTGTGGACAGCCGAAGATTGTCCTTGCGCCCTTTGCGCTTACGCCTTTGGCCAGTATAGAGGTGGCCGCGCGAGGATCGCGCGGCCGGAGGCAAGCCTTTTGAAGACCATCTACGTCCTGAACGGGCCCAATCTGAACATGCTCGGCAAGCGGGAGCCGAGCATCTACGGGGGTCGCGATCTCGACGGAATCGGCGAGGATTGCCGCAAGGCGGGCGCCGCGATCGGGCTGGAGGTGGATTTCCGCCAGTCCAACCATGAGGGCGTCCTCGTCGACTGGATTCAGGAAGCAGGTTTCAAGGCAGCCGGGCTGGTGATCAATCCCGGCGCCTATGGGCATACCTCGGTCGCGTTGCACGACGCCATCCGCGCCGTCGCGCCGCTGCCGGCGATCGAAGTGCATCTTTCGAACATTCACGCACGCGAACCGTTCCGCCACAAGACGATGACGGCCGCGGTCGTCGTCGGCGTGATCTGCGGCTTTGGCCCGCTGGGCTATTCGCTGGCGCTGCAGGCGCTGGCCGCGCGCGTCTGACGACAACGAGAACAAGGACCGGGCAGACCATGTCTGTGAAGAAAAACGGGATAGACCAGCAGCTCATCCGGGACCTTGCCGGCATCCTGAACGATACCAACCTGACCGACATCGAGGTCGAACTGGGGGACCTCAAGGTTCGCGTTTCGCGGCAGGCGCCTGCAGTACACGCCGTCGCTGCGCCGGCCCCCGCTACCGTCGTGCAGTCCGGACCTCCGGCCAGACCGGCGGAAGCGACGCCAGCGGAAAGGTCCAAGAACGCGGTCCCATCGCCGATGGTCGGCACCGCCTATCTGGCCGCCGCGCCCGGCTCCAAACCCTTCATCGAGGTCGGCCAGACGGTGCGTGAGGGCCAGACCCTCCTGATCATCGAGGCGATGAAGACGATGAACCAGATTCCTTCGCCCCGCTCGGGAACCGTGACCGCCATCCTGTGCGAGGACGGCCAGCCGGTCGAGTACGGCGAGCCGCTCGTCGTGATCGAGTAGGCCCGCCCGCCGATGTTCCAGAAGATCCTCATCGCCAACCGGGGCGAGATCGCGCTCAGGGTGCTGCGCGCGGCCAAGGAACTCGGTATCCGCACCGTCGTCGTGCATTCGACGGCGGACGCTGACGCCATGCATGTGCGACTGGCCGACGAGAGCGTCTGCATCGGGCCGCCGCCGTCGCGCGATTCCTATCTCAACATCCACCAGATCGTCGCGGCGTGCGAAATCACCAGCGCCGACGCCGTGCATCCGGGCTATGGTTTCCTGTCCGAGAACGCCAAGTTCGCCGACATCCTCGCCGCCCACAAGATCACCTTCATCGGCCCGTCGGCCGATCACATCAGGATCATGGGCGACAAGATCGAGGCGAAGCGCACGGCCAAGCGTCTGGGCATTCCGGTCGTGCCTGGGTCCGACGGCCCGGTGACCGAGGAACGGGAAGCGCTGCGCATCGCCGCCGAGATCGGCTTCCCCGTGATCGTCAAGGCTTCGGCCGGCGGAGGCGGGCGCGGGATGAAAGTCGCGCGTACGGCGGACGACCTGGCGATCGCGCTGGCAACGGCACGCTCGGAAGCAGGCGCCGCCTTCGGAGACGACGCCGTCTACATCGAGAAGTACCTCGAGAAGCCCCGCCACATCGAAATCCAGATCGTCGGAGACGGCGCCGGCAAGGCGATCCATCTGGGTGAACGCGACTGTTCGCTGCAGCGCCGGCACCAGAAGGTCTGGGAGGAGGCGAACTCCCCTGCCCTGAACGCCGCCGAACGCGAGCGCATCGGAATGGTCTGCTCGAACGCCATCGCCGATCTCGGCTATTCGGGCGCCGGAACGATCGAGTTCCTCTACGAGAACGGCGAGTTCTACTTCATCGAAATGAACACGCGTCTCCAGGTCGAGCATCCGGTGACCGAGGCAATCACCGACATCGACCTCGTCCACGAGCAGATCCGGGTGGCGTCCGGCGGCGGGTTGTCGGTCACACAGGGTGAAGTCCATTTCAACGGACACGCCATAGAATGCCGTATCAATGCGGAGGATCCGCGGACCTTCACGCCCTCGCCCGGGACGATAACCCACTTCCACACCCCGGGAGGCCTCGGCGTGCGCGTCGATTCAGGCGCTTATTCCGGCTACCGCATCCCGCCCTATTACGACAGCCTCATCGGCAAACTCATCGTGCACGGTCGCAACCGCGTCGAATGCATGATGCGGCTGAGGCGCGCATTGGACGAGTTCGTCGTCGACGGCATCAAGACGACGCTGCCGCTCTTCCGCGATCTCGTCGGCAATGTCGACATCGCCAATGGCGACTACGACATTCACTGGTTGGAAAAACATCTCGAGAGCGCCGACTGAGGTCGGGAATGACCCGCCCCTACGCACCCGGGTACCAAATCCCTCCGGACCTTCTGCTGAAAGCCTATTCGTCCGGTGTCTTTCCGATGGCGGAGAGCGCCGCCGACCCGGAGGTCTTCTGGGTGAGGCCGGAGACGCGCGGGATTATCCCGCTCGACGGCTTCCACATACCCAAGAGCTTTGCAAAGACGCTCAGGCGCAGTCCGTTCCAGATACGGTACGACCACGACTTCAAGGCGGTGATCGAAGGGTGCGCGGAAGCGCGCGGGGACCGCAGCACCACATGGATCAACCGCCCCATCCTGGACGCGTACGTCAAGCTTTACGAGCGCGGGCACTGCCATTGCGTCGAAGCCTGGTCGGAGGATCGGCTCGCTGGCGGACTCTATGGAGTCAGCCTTGGCCGGGCCTTCTTCGGAGAGAGCATGTTCTCACGCGAGCGGGATGCCTCCAAGGTCTGCCTCGCCCATCTCGTCGAGCGGCTGAGGGAGCGTGGCTTCGTCCTCCTCGACACCCAGTTCACCACCGAGCACCTCAAACGTTTCGGCGCCGTGGACGTACCGCGCCGGAGATACGAGAAACTCCTGGACGACGCGCTACAGGGTCATGCGACGTTCTTTCCATGACCTCCGCTCCGTCGCGAACCGATCTCAGATCGCCTCAAGCAGCGCCGGGAGGCGCTCCAGCATCTCGTCGCGCGCGCCGAGGCCGGGCGTCATCTTCCGGGGCTCATCGAACTGCCTCAGCCGAGCGAAAGCGATCGTGCGATCACCCATCACCGCCCATCCGACATACCAGCCGAAAGGGCGGTTCCGGTTCGCGGCCCCATCGGCGTTGACGGCAAAGCCCGTCCCGGTCTTGCCGTGGACAGTCCAACCATCGGCAAGATCGTGCTTTTCGAGAATCATTTCCGTCATGTCCAATGCGCGGGCGCTGACGGGCAGCGTCCGGTTGACGAGCCTAACCAGGAACGCGACCTGCTCGGACGCGGAGATCCGCAGCGACGAACTCAGCCAAGACCGCGTGAGTCCGTTGTCTTTTCCCGGATCGCCGGTGACGTCGGCATTGCCATAGGCGAATGCACGCACATAGCCCGCGAATTTCTCCTTGCCGAGCGCCTCGGTGACCCGCTGAGAGTACCAGACCACGGAATTCCTCATCCATGACGAGGGGTCCGTGTCTCGCCGCCAGGCCTCGATCCAGTCCGGATATCCCGGTTTGAACGCCAGAACCGGCGTCACCGCGTCGGTCAGCACGCCGGAGTCGAATCCCATCAGGCTGATCGGAATCTTGAACGTGGAAGCAGGCGGAACGCGCGTATCGCATTCGCCCTCGCTGTACACGACCGCGCCGGTCGAGGCATCGGCGAGGATCGTGCACGACGTCTCGGCCCGGGCCGCGATCAGGGTTCCCAACAGCGTGACGAACCCCAGGAGGGCGATCGTCGGGAACGCGCTCCCGCTTGGAATGCCTGGCCTCACCAGTCAGTTCGTCTCGGGAGGCGGCACGTCGGACTGCTGCTTGCAGGCCTTCAGCCAGACATCATAGACGGCATGCTCGACGGCGTTCAGCCCAGGGCTCTCGGCGAACATCCAGCCCGTGAAGATGCGCCGGATCTTGCGGTCGAGCGTGATCTCGTCGACCTCGACGAAGGAATCGGTCTTCGGCTCCTCCGTCTCGGGCCGCGAATAGCAGACCCGCGGCGTGACCTGGAGCGCGCCGAACTGCACCGTCTCGTCGATATAGACGTCGAAAGTGATGATGCGGCCGGTGATCTTGTCGATGCCCGTGAACTCGGCAACCGGGTTCGAGATGCGCTCGGCATGAGCCGGCGCTGCTGCGGAGAACGCGGCAGCGCAGGCAAGAATCGACGCGGTCCGGCGGATAAGTGTTGTGGTCATGCGATGGCGGTCGTCACCGGAATGCGCCCGTTCTGGCGGTGGTTTCTTCGGGTCAGCGGGTACGCGGCAAATGTGGCGACAAATCAGCGCGTCGTGCGACGCGGTTCTGCTTCCGGCGTCCAGGCATCATAGTCGCCGGTCACCTGAGGGCGATGGTCCGTGCCGAGCACGGAGCCGCGCGGCCGATATGCGCCCGCGCTGCCCGTGAGATTCGGCTGGTGCGGCTTCTGCCATTCGCGGGCGGCATAGGCTTCCCTGGTTGGTGGCGTATCAACCCGGTGGTGCATCCAGCCGTGCCAGCCAGCCGGAATCGCCGACGCCTCGGAGACCCCGTTGTAGATGACCCACCGACGCGTGCGGCCCTCCGAGTCCGTCCCGCCCTCGTAGTAGACGTTTCCGGACTGGTCCTCACCGACCCTGGCGCCCTTCCGCCATGTGTGAAAGCGGGTGTTCAGCGACTGCCCGTTCCACCACGTGAAGAACTGGATGAGGAAGGTCTTCATGCGGTTTCCCTGCCGCGCCGGAGATGGCGTCCTTATGGCCCTCCCCGGCGCCAGTTGCAAGGTCGCGCCAGGCAGCTCAAGCGCCGGGCAGCGCCCGACGCATGACCAGTGTCGGCACCCCCTCGACGCCGCCGCAGGCGTTCCTGCGCTCGCCGACCGAAAATCCGTGCTTCTCGTAGAAACGGATCGCGCGATCATTGCCTTCGAGAACTTCGAGCATGATCTGGCGGTCGCCGATGAAGGCCGCGAAGACCGCATGCAGCAGATCGGCGGCGACGCCGCTCCCGTGCATGGCGGGCACGACATGCAGGCGGTCGAGGTCGACATCGCGCTCCTTTCGGAAGGCGTAGGCGTAGCCGACGATCGACCCCGCTTCGTCTTCCGCAACGAAGGATGTCGCGTCGCCCCGCTCCAGCTCCGCCCTGAGCAGAGCCGGGGCATGGATGCGCGCGGACGCGTCGGCGGCGCGGCCCTCTCCCATCAGCGGCCCGTAGGTGGACGCCCACGACTCCGACAGGAGGCGCGATACCACTTCGGCATCTCGCGATTCCATGCGGCGGATACGGACCGCCATCGCCTCAGTCCGGAAGGCCCAGCCTGGCCTTGACCAGCGCGTTGACCGCCTGCGGATTGGCCTTGCCGCCGGTCGACTTCATGACCTGGCCGACGAACCAGCCGGCGAGCGTCGGCTTGGCCAGCGCCTGCTGAACCTTGTCGGGGTTGGCGGCGATGATCTCGTCGACGGCCCTTTCGATGGCGCCGGTGTCGGTGACCTGCTTCATGCCCCGGGCCTCGACGATGGCGCGTGGGTCACCGCCCTCGTTCCAGACGATCTCGAACAGGTCCTTGGCGATCTTGCCGGATATCGTGCCCTCGCGGATCAGGTCTATGATCGCGCCAAGCTGTGCCGGAGAAACTGGTGCATCTTCAATGGCTTTCCCGGCTTTGTTCAACGCACCGAGAAGATCGTTGATCACCCAGTTCGCGGCGGTCTTGCCGTCGCGGCCGGACGCCACCTGCTCGAAATAATCGGCGACCGCCTTTTCCGACACCAGCACAGACGCGTCGTAGGCCGACAGACCGAGCGTCGCCACCAGCCGCGCCTTCTTGTCGTCCGGCAGTTCCGTCAGACCGCTCGCCAGCGCATCGACATAGGACTGGTCGAACTCGAGCGGCAGAAGGTCGGGATCGGGGAAGTAGCGATAGTCGTGCGCTTCCTCCTTGGAGCGCATCGACCGCGTCTCTCCCCTGGCGGGGTCGAAGAGCCTCGTCTCCTGGTCGATCGTGCCGCCATCCTCGATGATGGCGATCTGGCGGCGGGCCTCGGCCTCGATCGCCTGTCCGACGAAGCGGATCGAGTTGACGTTCTTGATTTCGCAGCGCGTGCCGAAGGCTCCGCCGGGCTTGCGCACGGAGACATTGACGTCAGCCCGCATGGAGCCTTCGTCCATGTTGCCGTCGCAGGTGCCGAGATAGCGCAGGATGGTGCGAAGCTTGGTGAGGTAGGCCTTGGCCTCGTCCGCGGAGCGCATGTCCGGCTTGGAGACGATCTCCATGAGGGCGACGCCGGACCGGTTCAGGTCGACATAGCTCATGGTCGGATGCTGGTCGTGCATCGACTTGCCGGCGTCCTGTTCGAGATGAAGACGCTCGACGCCGACCTCGATGTCCTCGAAGCCGCCCCTGGAATCCGGGCCGACGGACACCCTGACGATCCCCTCGCCGACAATAGGCTGCTTGAACTGCGATATCTGATAGCCCTGCGGCAGGTCCGGGTAGAAGTAGTTCTTGCGGTCGAAGACCGACTTCAGATTGATCCGGGCCTTGAGCCCCAGCCCGGTGCGGATCGCCTGGCGCACGCATTCCTCGTTGATCACCGGGAGCATGCCGGGCATCGCCGCGTCGACCAGGCTGACATTGGCGTTGGGTGCGGCGCCGAACGACGTCGACGCACCGGAAAACAGCTTGGCCTCCGATGTGACCTGCGCGTGCACCTCCAGGCCTATGATGATTTCCCAATCGCCGGTAGCGCCGGAAATCATGCGCCTGGGGTCGGGGGTGCGGGTGTCGACTATGCTCATGGGCGTTCCGCGTTCGGTTCGACGGTTGGCTAGACCAAGGGATGCATGCTGGCAAGCGCGGCGCCTGTCGCGGCCAGGTCGGACGACTGGCGCGCGCATGATGGGCATCCGGCTCGACCGTCTCGACGGCCAGCCTGTGGAAGGCGTGTTCGCCATCCTGCACACCGTGCTGTTCTGGGGCCTCAACGTGGTCGCCACGCCGCTGATCCTGATCGCGTCGCTTTTGCTCGACCGAAAACGGACCGTGCACGACCTGCTGCCATTGAGCATCAGGATCGCGGAATATCACCCGTTGTGTTCGCGCGCAGGCGAAGGTCGGGTGCAGGTGGTAGGCGGCTGATGCCCCACGGACGGACCGGGTCCCGCGCCGCCGGCGGAACGTCACCGTTCCGGCATGGATCCCCGGGTCCGCGCGACGGCCTCCGGCCTGCTCCGCCCGAGGATGACGAAGCGGGAGGTAGGGCGCTACAAGCCGCCCGCCGCGTCGCGGCACTGGCCCTCACTGTGGCCAAAGGGCAACAGGTTAAGAAAAAGTAACGAAAGCCGCGAATAAATTGCACTTTGATCAAGACCGCAACCGCCGGATGCACGACACTGTGGAGGAGTCGAGTCTTCGGACTCTGGCGATTGAGTGCGGCGCACGATCGGAGTTTGGTGACAGGACGGCGAGGGTTCCACGAGCAAAGCAGGGGGCAGCCGCATGCATGGCGACAAGTGCCTGAAAGCCGGGGCGAAGCGCCCGGCGACATCATTCGTGCTCGACCGCCGCAAGCCGTGAGGGACGTCATGGTTCGATCCGCGCCCGTCCAAGATGACAATCCAGAACCACGATCCGGGGGTTGTCCGATGTCGGCTTCCAGATCCTCGCGCCGTCGCGCATCGCTGCTGGCCAGTTCTTCCCTGGCAGCCGCCAGCCTGTTCGCCGGCGTCGCGGGGCTTTCCGTCCTGACCCTGGCGCCCCGCGCCGCGCTGGCCGCCGACGAATGCGGCGACCCGTCGGCGAACGGCGCCGCCGCCGACGTGTTCGTCTGTGTCGCCGGACCCTATGTGGTCATCGACTATTCGGCCACGACCAACGGCGACCTGGAGCTGCAGCTGCAGGACGGGGTCATCGTCACCAGCGGCATCATCGTTTCCGGCAAGCCGGGCGAGGTGATGAGCCTGCTCACAACCACCAACGTCCCGGACATCGGCGACATCGTGGTTCTCAACGCCGCGGGCGCGGCCATCGATGTCTCCGGCCAGGGGTCCATGGTCACCGTCGACCTGCGCACCAGCGATACGGGCGACGCGCCGCCCATCGTTACAGGGCTCGTCGGCATCGAGGCGGTCAACACCGTCGGCGCCACCGAAGTCCACATGAACGGCGGGTCGGTGGTCTCGACCAGCGGCGTCGGCGTCAATGCCGAGGGCGAGACCGGCGTCGTCGTGAGCCTGATCTCCGGCACCATCGTCGACGCCACGGGCGGCTACGCGGTCCGCGCGAACGCCAGCGCCGGCGACGCCTCGATCGTGGCCGGCGGCACCTTCACGGGCGATGGCGGCATAACCGCGGTCGCCGGCGGCGCCGGCAGCGCCAGCGTGACCGTTCAGTCGGGCGCCACGGCGAGCGGCTCCGACGGCATCTCCTATGGCGCCTTAGCCCAGGCCACGGGCACGGGCGACGCCAGCGCGGAGGTTCAGGGCGACGTGACCAATGGCGGCGTCGGCGTCTTCGCGACCAGCGGCAAGGCCACCCTCACCGGCGTCGGCTCGATCGCCATGCTGGGCGCCTTCGACGGGGTCGAAATGGGGACCACCTCCGGCGACATCGAGATCGATTTCAGCGGCGACGTCACCGGCGGCACCGCCGACGGCGTCGATACCTTCAGCGCCACGGGCGAGACCGTCATCGTGCTGGGCGGCGCGGTGAGCGGCGGCGATCACGCGGTCGAAGCCTCCAGCACCACCGGCGACATCTCGGTCACCATCGACGGCTCGGCGCAAGGCGCGAACGACGGCGTGAATATCGTCACCGCCGGAGCCGCCTCGGTGCTCGTCAATGGCGCGGTGGGCGGCGGCGACGCCGGTATCCGGATGGCGGGCGGGGCAGGCACGGTGATCGTGGCCGGCACGGTCAACGGCGGCGCCGTCGGCGCCATCCGCTTCGACGGCGCCGCCTACCGGCTGGAGCTCAGGTCCACCGCCATCGTCAATGGCGGCATCAACATCGACGCGGGCACGCTCACCCTCGATCAGCCGAACGATTTCGATCTCGACCAGATCATCTCCGGCAACGGCGGCATCGCCAAGGCCGGCGCGGGTGCGCTCGCCCTTTCGGGCAACCACACCTACACCGGGGCCACCACGGTCGACGCCGGGTCGCTGATCGTCGACGGTTCGATCGCGGCGTCGTCGGGACTGACGGTCGGCGCGGGCGCGTTCGTCGGCGGCACGGGCTTCCTGCCGACCACGACGGTCGGCGCCGGCGGCACGCTTTCGCCGGGCAACTCGATCGGCACGATCACGGTGACGGACAATCTGACCTTCGCGGCCGGCTCGACCTATCGCGTGGAGGTGTCGCCGGCGGCGGCGGACCGGACGGACGTGGTGGCGGGGCTCGGCGGGCCGGGCGACGCGGACCTGTCGGGCGCGAAGGTCGTGACGATCTACGAGCCCGGAACCTATGTCGAGAAGCAGTACACCATCCTCACCGCCGAAGGCGGACTGGGCGGTACCGAGTTCACGGGGCTCGAGAGCGGCAACGTTCCCCACGGCATGACGCAGAGCCTGCGCTACGACGCCAACAACGTCTACCTGATCATCGACGACATCTATTCGCCGCTGCTCGGTCTGACGGGCAACCAGAGCGCGGTTGCCGGCGCGATCAACGCGTTCTTCGACGCCAATGGCGGCATACCGGGAGCCTTGGTCGGGCTCCTGCCGGGCCAGATCAACCAGCTCACGGGCGAGGTCGCGACTGGCGCGATGGGCGCGGGCATGGACGCCACCAGCCAGTTCCTGAACCTCATCGGCGATGCGGGCTCTGGCGGCGCGGGCGGTGCGGGCGGCAGCGCCGGCGATCCGCTGGAGTACACGGCGCAAGCCGCGGCGCTGGCCGACATGGCGCGGTGGAAGACGGGACCGTTGTCGTCGCTCAAGGCTCTCGCAGCGCTGTCGGGCGAAGCCGAGGACGCGGCGGCGAAGGCGGCCGACGCGCTGGCGATGGGCTCGTCGCACGCGGTCGACAACGCCTTTGCCACGCGCTGGCATCTGTGGGGTTCGGCCTATGGCGGCGGGGAGAAGGTCGAGGGCAATGCGACGGTCGTCGGCTCGGCCGATTTGTCGGCCCGCACCTGGGGCCTCGCCTCGGGCATCACCCGCAACTTCGACGGCAGGCGCGTCGGCCTCGCGCTCGGCGGCGCGGGCACATCCTTCTCGCTCGCGGGCGGGCTGGGCTCCGGCAACGCCACCAGCTTCAACGCGGGCCTCCACGGCACCGGATATTTCGGCGACGGCTATGTCACGGCCGCACTCGCCTATGGCTATCATGCCACGCGCACCAGCCGGGCGGTGCCCGGCGACACGCTCTCGGCCCGCTTCGGCGCGCAGACTTTTGGGGGCAGGCTCGAAGCCGGCTACCGGTTGAACCTCGGCGGCGTGGCGCTGACCCCGTTCGCGGCGGCCGAAGCCACCGCCTACCGGCTGCCGGCCTACACCGAAACCTCGGCGCTGGGCGGTCCCTTAGCGCTCGCCTACGCCTCGCAGACCGAGACGGCGATCCGCACCGAACTCGGCGCGCGCACGGCCATCGCGCTCGGCTCGAACGCAAGACTGACAGGCCGCGCCGCCTGGGTGTGGAACGCCGACAGCGCCCGCACCGTCACCGCCGCCTTCACGGCGCTGCCCGGAACCAGCTTCACCATCAACGGGGCGCAGCCGGCGCGGCACGCCGCGCTCCTCGAGGCCGGCGTCGAGGCGGCGTTCGGCAACATCACCGCGAAGCTCACCGCAACCGGCGAGTTCTCGCGGAACGTGACCAGCTTCGGCGCGCAGGCCAAGGTCGGGTTCAGGTGGTAGGGGCGCTCCCCCGACTCTAAGGCGAGGTCGCGAGCTGACGATCTTTGTCTCCAGTGCAGCCAGTCTTGGCGACCGGCAGGGCTGATGACCCGTCCAGCGGCAGGCGTGGTCGGGCGGCGGCGCCGGGTTGGCACCCGCGGACGTGACAGTCGTCTCGGAGACGACGGTGAACGACGGCGGCTTCGTGGTGAACGCCACGGCCGCAGCGCGAAATCGGCTGGCCGGATTGCGGCGGGGCCTCAGCCGCGCCGCGACAGGTAGTCGATCCACTTTTCCTGGAGGCCGTGGCCGTCCCGGCGTGCCTGTTCGATGAGCTTTTCTTGCTCGCCGGCGACGATGAGGCCGTGGAAGCCCCGCGGGGTCAGTCCAAATCGCTTGCGGAACGCCCGGGAGAATTGGGCCTCGCTGCGAAATCCGAGACTGGCGGTCAGAAGCCGCATCGAGGGTCCCGCGCCAAGCCCGGTCAGGAGTTCCTTCGCCGCCCTGTCGAGCCTGTGGCGCAGGATGGCAGTTCCCACACCCCCCACCGCCTCGAAAGCGCGGTAGAGGTTGGAGCGCGACACGCCCAGCCTCATGGACAGAAGCGCCGGGGTGATGTCGCGATCGGCGATGTTGCCGTCGACGAATGCCATCACGCGCCCGACGACGGGGTTTGCCGACCCCTCATGGCCGCCGGCTTCCGCAGCCAGCACCCGCTGCAGTGCGACTGTTGCCAGGCCGAGCACGGCTCTCACCGCCGCCTCGGCCTCGGCCAGTGTGAGGCGGTCGATTGTCTCGAACAGGGCCTCGATGGCGCGCCGGAGCAGAATCGTCGACGGCTCGGCCGCAGCCAGCACGGCCCCATGCACACGTGGCGCCAGGAACACGGGCGGCACGTGTTCGCGCGCGATCAGCAAGGCGCTGTTGGCGAACGCCGTGATGCTGCTTTCGTACTCGTAAGCGTAGTCGAAAAAGCCGACGTCCCCCGGCTGCATCGAGAAACGCCGGCCTGCCGCGACGCCGGTCGTGACGCCGCGTTCGAGCACGGTGATGAGCATCTGGTCGAGGCCACCGTCCGAGGACGACGGGCGGTTGCGCATCAGATAGGGTGCAGACTCGGCGCGAAACAGGACGGCCTGAGGCAATTGCCAGCCGGTCGAGCGAAAGTGGAAGGCCGCCGCGTCTCCGTCCGGCGGCAGCTCGATCTGTGCGAGGAAACGCGCCTCCCGCTGATAGGAAGCAAAGCCGGAACCGTCAGGCGAGGCCGGAAAATCCGTCGCGAAACGCGGAACCTGGCCGGATGTCTCGGCTCTGTCCATCGGGCTTCAAGTCCCAGCTTCGTCTGTCAGTGGCACAGGATAATGCCGCGAGACATCGTTACGCACCAGCGACAAGGCGCTGGAATGAAAGCGGATTTGCCCAGGTTGGGATTCCAGGCCCGAACTTTGGGATTCGGCGGTCGTTTCCGGACTCGCCTTCAGCGCAGGCGCTCCGTAGCGTCCGACCCGGTTTGGACGGCCGGGGTGGGGTCATGGCGCCTGTTGCGTGTTCTGCGGATCGGAGTGGCCATCGCCGCAAGGATGCGGCAGGGCGTCCGCAGGCCTTTCGCCTGTCACCGCCGGTAGCGCTGCTCCTTTCCGCCACGGCGCTTTCCCAGCCCATGGCGCTGATCACCGGACTGCCGACGGCGACGATTCTGACGGCAGCCTTCTCATCCCCGGCTTCAGCCGGGGCACTGCCTGGCTTTGGTGGCGATGGCGGCTCCTTGGGAGGCGCTGGCGGTGCTCCGGGTGCGGACGGAACCAGCGCCGTCGAATCTGGCGGTGGTGGTGGAGCCGGAGGTACGTTCGGGGGCGATAGCCATAGTCCGGGGGGCGCTCCAGGGCAGCATGGCGTTGGCGGAACCTTTGGCGCGGGAGGTGGAGGCGGCGGCGCCCACGGTCATTCTGGCGCCGGGCTACCTGTCGGAGTCGCCACCGGTCACGGAGGCGGCGGCGGCGCCGGTGGAGGCGGGGGCGCCGGTGGTGGAGACGGCCTCGACGGCACGGATGGAACGCCTCTGGGCGAAGGCGGGGCCGGCGGCGCTGCAGGCGCGAGTGGCATTGTCGGAAGAGGGGGTGGTGGGGGTGGCGCGGGCGGGTATGGAGCGGTGGTCACCGACAACGTCGGCGGCGCCATTGCGAACGCGATCACCGGCGGCGGCGGAGGCGAAGGCGGCGGCAGCGGCTTCGGACTGGCTGGTTCCGGAGGGGGCGGCGGCGGCCTCGGCGTGGAGTTCCAGGGCCAGGTCACCGATCTCGACATCGATGCCACGGTTCAGGGCGGTGACGGCGGCGCTGGCGGCGCGAGCATCGACGCTGCTTTCCCCAATTCCGGTTTTGCCGGCGATGGCGGAGCCGGCGGCCACGGGATCGTCTTCACCGACGATGCCGCCAACGTGTCCGTCAACGCCGTCGTGTCCGGCGGGACCGGTGGCGGCGGCGGAAATGGCGGCTTCGGGGGCGGCGGGGGCGGGATGGGCGGCACCGGTATCGTCGCCCAGGTCGGAAGCAACATAACGGTCAAAACCGCGGTCAGCGGCGGCGACGGCGGCGCGGCCGGGGCCGGCAATACCCAGAACGGCGTTGCCGGCGCTGGCGGAGCAGGCCTGGAAGGTCGGAACCTGTCGATCATTCTGGAAGCCAGCGGTTCCATTGCCGGCGGCCTTTCCGGCGATGGCGTGCGGGCCAATGCCATCACGTTCACAGGCGGCGCCAACACCTTGAGCCTTGACTCGTCGGCGCCGCTTCTCACCGGCGACATCGCTGTCGGGGGCGGCGGGTCGCTGACGTTTGACCAGTCCAATGACGTGGAAGTCTCCAGTGCAATCACCGGCAACGGCTCACTCAGCAAGAAAGGGTCTGCGGCCATCAAGCTCTCCGGCACGAACACCTATTCTGGCGCAACCACAGTCGATGCGGGCACGCTGGAGATCGCGGCGGGCGGCTCGATCGTGTCGGACACGACGGTGAACAGCGGCGCCTTCGTCGTGAACGGCACGGCCGGCGAGGTGGCGGTCAATGGCGGCTTCCTCGGCGGTGGCGGCACGGTCGGGGCGACGTCGGTCGGCGCGGGCGGCACGCTGGCTCCGGGCAACTCGATCGGAACGATCACGGTGAACGGCAACCTGACCTTCGCGACGGGCTCGACCTATGCGGTCGAGGTGTCGCCGAGCGCCGCCGACCGCACCAACGTCACCGGAACCGCCGATCTGACGGGCGGCCTGGTGGTGACGGACTACGCGCCGGGCGCCTACATCGAGAAGCGCTACACGATCCTCGAGGCGAGCGGCGGGCTGGGCGGCACCGAGTTCGCCGGGCTGACCGGCGACACGCCGTCCGGCTTCGAGCAGGAACTCGACTACGACGCCGACACCGCCTACCTAGTGCTGTCGCTCTTGATGGCGGGCGGTCCTTCGGCGCCGGGTCCCTGGTCGAGCCTGACCGACAACCAGCAGTCGGTCGCAGACACGATCGTCCAGCATTTCGAAACGAATGGCGGCATCCTCGCCATCTTCGGCTCGCTCTCGCCATCCGGACTGACCATGGTCTCGGGCGAGGTTACGACCGGGGCGATGGGCGGCGGCATGGACGCGACGGGTCAGTTCCTGAACCTGATCGGCGATCCGGATGGCGGCGCCGGCGGCGCGGGCGGCAGCGCCGGCGATCCGCTGGAGTACACGGCACAAGCCGCCGCGCGCGCCGACATGGCGCGCCGGACGGGACGGCCGCTGTCGTCGACGGCCGCGCTTGCGGCGCTGTCGGGCGAAGCGGAAGACGCGGCGGCGAAAGCGGCCGACGCCCTTGCGCTATCCTCGTCGCATGCGGTGGACAACGCCTTCGCCACGCGCTGGCATCTGTGGGGCGCGGCCTATGGTGGCGGGGAGAAGGTCGAGGGCGACGCGACGGTCATCGGCTCGGCCGATTTGTCCGCCCGCACCTGGGGCCTCGCGTCCGGCATCACCCGCAACTTCGACGGCGGCAGGATCGGCCTCGCGCTCGGCGGGGCGGGAACATCCTTCTCGCTCGCCGGCGGGCTGGGCTCGGGCAACGCCACCAGCTTCAATGCGGGCCTCCACGGCACCGGCCATTTCGGCGACGGCTATGTCACGGCCGCGCTCGCTTATGGCTATCATGCGACGCGCACGTCGCGGGCCGTTCCCGGCGATACGCTGTCGGCCCGCTTCGGCGCGCAGACCTTTGGCGGGCGTCTGGAGGCGGGTTACCGCCTGACGCTGGGCGGTGTGACGCTGACCCCGTTCGCGGCCGCCGAAGCCACCGCCTACCGGCTGCCGGGCTACACCGAAACCTCGGCGCTGGGCGGTCCCTTCGCGCTCGCCTACGCCTCGCAGACCGAGACGGCGATCCGCACCGAGCTCGGCGCGCGCACGGCGATCGCGCTCGGCTCGAACGCAAGGCTCACCGGCCGGGCGGCCTGGGTGTGGAACGCCGACAGCGCCCGCACCGTCACCGCGGCCTTCCAGGCGCTGCCGGGCGCCAGCTTCACCATCAACGGGGCGCAGCCGGCAAGGCATGCCGCGCTCCTCGAGGCCGGCGTGGAAGCCGCCTTCGGCAGCGTCACGGCAAAAGTCACCGCCACCGGCGAGTTCTCGAAGAACGTCACCAGCTTCGGCGCGCAGGCCAAGGTCGGGTTCAGGTGGTAGGCGCGCTCCCCTCAAGGTGAGGGTGAGGCACGGCGCCCTCAGGCCGTGGAAATGTAGGTCCGTATCTGCTCGGCTTCGAGTTCGACTGCCTCGATGCGCTTCTTGACCACGTCGCCGATCGAGATGAGGCCGTCCAACTGACCGTTCTTCTCGACCGGCAGGTGACGGAAGCGGCCGCGCGTCATGATCTCCATGACCTCGTTGACCGTATGCTGCTCGTTGCAGATCTTGACCTTGGCGGTCATTGCCGAACGAACGGTGTGGTCCAGCGCGCCGCCGCCGTCCTTCGCCACCATGCGAACGATGTCGCGCTCCGAAATGATGCCGACGATCTTGCGGTCGCCATTGGTGACGACGAGCGCGCCGATCTTGTGCTCCGCGAGGATGCGGATCGCCTCGGCGAGCAATTCATTGGGCCCGATGGTGAAGACCTCGTGTCCCTTCTGCTCAAGTATCGCCTTGACGTTCATGCTTGCCTCCTCGCGCGGTCAATCTCCCCTCGCCGCCACCATCGCATGGTGCGCCGGGCGGGCCACCATTTCAAGGGTGGCTGCGCGCGGCGCGACCTGGAGGATCAAAGCGCGCCACGAAGAGAAATCCGACCAGAAAGCCGCCGACATGCGCCTCCCAGGCAATGCGCCCCGGCTCCCCCGGCATCAGCCCGAACACCCCCGTCACGAGGTTGATCGCCATCCACACGGCAAGAAAGGTCACCACCGGCCGCATGCGCAGCACCACGGACACGGGCAGGACCGGCCCTGCGAACGCCGGCTTTCCCAAGGAGCGGTCGATCCGGAAGCCGAGCCGAGCCGCCGCGCCCATCATCCCGGAGACGGCGCCCGACGCGCCGACGAGCGGCGCCTGGTCGAAGCGGTGAAGCACATAGTGGAGGCCGGCGGCTGCAACCGCCGTGACGGCCCAGAACAACAGGAAACGGACCGTGCCGAGCCGGTTGGCGAGCGGCGACCCGAATGCGGCGAGCCAGATCATGTTGATCGCGACGTGGGGGATGGTGGCGTGGAGCAGGGAATAGGTGAGTGGCGCGGTGAACGACCACCAGCCCATTTCGAACTGACCCGAATAGAATACCGGCACGAAGGCGAAGTTGACCACCACCCAGAGGTCCTGCTCGCGGTCGAGGAGGTACAGGCGAATCAGATGGATCGCGACCTGGGTCCCGATCAGCGCGACGACGACCGCCGGCAGGTTGAAGATCGGCTGTCGTCCGCGCTCATCGATGGCGCTGTCCTCGTCGACCGACCGGTTATGCATCCAGGGCTCCTTCGAGTGGAGCGATAGCCCAGCCGCCGGCAAAACGAAACGGCCGCCCGGAGCCTTGCTCCGGGCGGCCGGTCGAGTCCCCTGCCTCACGCCCCAAACCTATGTCGGAACCGCCGGTCTTCGCGCGGCGTGTTCGTCGACGGCCTTGGTGCCATCGGGCGGCCCCTGGTGCAACGTCAACCATTCGTTAACCTTAACGCCCCCCGCCCGTGAACAACCTCAACCGTGTCTGGCACGCGTCCTGCTCCCCTCTGCATACAGAGCGGCGCCGAGGCGTCGACCTGTCCGGACTTGGCACAGTGCGGCAGGACGCGGAGGGACAAAGCGTATGAGACAGGATGGATCCGTTGCCCTGTTCCACTATTGGGACAGGCTGCGCGAGGGCAGACCGGCGCCGAAACGAACCGAAGTCGAACCGGCGGACATCAAGCGGCTTCTCGCCGATACGTTCATCCTGGAGCAGGATTCTCGCGCGGAGGCCGTGTTCCGGCTCGCCGGGACCCGATTGTGCGCGACGTTCGGACGTGAACTGAAGGGCTTTTCCTTTCCGATGCTGTGGAAGCAGAAGGACCAGCGGCTGATGGCGCGTCTGGTCCACGGCGTGTTCACGCAGAGTTCGGTCGTGGTGGCGGCCCTCGAGGGCGTCTCGGCGAACGAACGGCGCAATCCGTTCGAACTCCTCCTCCTGCCACTCGATGGCGGCGTCAACAGCCGCCGCAGCCTTGGCATCCTGGCGCCCGCCGAGAAGCCGTTCTGGCTCGGCGCGGATCCGATCATCGAAATCCGCATCGATTCGATCCGTGTGGTCGATCCCGATCGCGAACCGATGTTCCTGAAGAACCGTCCAGCGATCAGCGTGCCCGACCTTGCCCCGGGCGAGCTCGGAGGCGCAACCACGAACCCCGGGCGCCGCATCAGACATCTCGTCGTGCTGGAGGGCGGGCGCGAGGACTGAACGGGCAACGTCGTTGCGAAGGGACGACATTCTTCTTACCCGTTGTTAACCGTTGCCCAGCTAGGGTCATCCGCAATGAATCCAGTGCCTTCGACGGGCACCTGAAGCGGGTCAGAGGCATTCGATGCGGCCAGCAGCGGTCGACCAGACGCTGTCACGGGCGGAACGGCGCAACTTCCAGCGCGTCCGCGTCAAGATTTATGGCCGGTTCATGCTCGAGGACCGCACCGAGCATCCCTGTCAGGTCGTCGACATGTCGCCGGGCAACGTGGCCCTTCGCTGCGACCGGGTCGGCGAGCCGGGTGAAAAGGTGATCGCCTACCTCGACCATATCGGCCGCATCGAGGGCGTGCTCACGAGGACCCTGCCCGACGGCTTCGCGATGACCGTCGTCGCCTCCGAGCGCAAACGCAGCAAGCTCGCCGCGCAGCTGACCTGGCTCGCCAACAAGCATGAACTCGACCTGCCGGAAGATCGCCGGCACGAACGCGTGGCGCCGCGCAATCCGATGACGACGCTCCATCTCGGCGATGGACGGCAGTATCCGTGCCGCATCATCGATCTGTCGCTCTCCGGCGCGGCGGTCGAGATCGACGTCAAGCCGGCGATTGGCATCCAGGTCATGCTGGGCACGATGCGCGGCCTGGTGGTTCGCCACTTCGAGGAAGGCGTCGCCATCGAGTTCGCCGTGCTGCAAAGGCACGACACGCTCGACGCCGAGTTCAATCGGCCGCGTTCCTAGCTTCAGCAGTCCATCCTTTCATAACCGAAGGCCGGCGCTCGCGCCGGCCTTTTTCGTTGCATCGCGACGGTGCTTCGTTCGCATTTGACTCGCATTTGATGCGAACTTGTCTCCAAATCTAGTCTTATTTTGATCTAATTATATTTAAATACAATTCAAGTAACTCATAGTTTCAACTAAATAGATCGTACCGAGCTTTGCGCCAAATCAATTTGCACCTGTCATTGTCTCTCGAAACGGGGAGACAAAACAATGAAATACACGGGGAACAAGTTCAAATACATGCTGGCTGTGTTGCCGTTCGCGATGGTCGCGACGCAAACCTTAGCCGCACCATCATTCATGGAAGTCGGAGGACGCACCACGCAGCCGGTCGGGCACTATGAATTCTGCCAGCGCCATCCGGGCGAATGCAGGCAGGTGAGCACCAAGCGCTCGCCGGTGGAACTCACCCGCAAGCTCTGGGCCGCGCTGGTGGACACCAACAACGCGGTCAACGTCATGGTGACGCCGCGCACCGACCAGGAATTGTGGGGCCGCGAGGAGTTGTGGTCCTTTCCCGACGGCGTCGGAGACTGCGAAGACTATGTGCTCGAGAAGCGGCGGCGTCTCATGAAGCTCGGCGTGCCGGTGGGCAATCTGCTGATCACCGTCGTGCGCCAGCCGAATGGTCTCGGTCATGCGGTCCTGACTGTGCGCACCAGTCACGGCGACTGGGTCCTCGACAATCTCGAGCCGCGCGTCCTCGCCTGGGACAAGACGGACTACACGTTTCTGAAGCGTCAGTCCGAGCGCAATTCCGGCGTCTGGGTCTCGATCCAGAACGGCCGCAACATCGCAGTCGGCAGCGTCAAGTAGTTCAGGATAGCGGGCGCAGCGCGCCCTGGAGAAAACCCGGTCGAGTCCCCACCCTCCCCGTCCCCAACGACCGGGTCTTAGGAGCCGGCCCTGTCCCGGGCCGGCTCCGCCTTTTTCAGGCGGGCGTCATCCCGGCAAGGAAGCGGCGGCCATTCTCGACATAGTGCCGCGCCGAGAACCGCAGGCGCTGGATGCCGCTCTCGTCGAGCTGGCGGATCGACTTCGCCGGCGACCCAACGATCAGCGAGCCATCCGGAAACTCCTTGCCCTCGGTGACCAACGCACCCGCGCCGACGAGGCAGTTCTTTCCAATTCGCGCGCCGTTGAGGACGATGGCGCCCATGCCGATCAGGCAGTTGTCGCCGATGGTGCAGCCGTGGAGCATGGCGCGATGGCCGATCGTGCAGCCGCTGCCAATGGTCAGGGGGAATCCGGGGTCGCTGTGCATGATCGCATGTTCCTGCACGTTGGTCCCGGGGCCGATCGCGATCACCTCGTTGTCACCCCTGATCGCCACGCCGAACCAGAAACTCGCGTCCCTGCCGACGCGGACACGTCCGACAAGCACGGCATCCGGCGCGATCCAGTTGGAGGCCATGTCCTCGAACTCGGGCGCGATCCCCTCGAGCGCATAGATTGGCATGGCGTGACTCCCAGCGGCATTGACGGATGGGTTTAGGCGGCGACGGTTTCGCTCGCAACCCAGCCCCGTTTACCAAGCGTTTACCATGTTGCCGCAACGCTTCGGATCAGACCAAAAGATCGATCATGGCATGACCGGACAAACTGCGGCTCCCACAGCGATCAAGGCGCCAGACGCGACACTGATGCTCAAGGTGTTCTACGCGTTCGCGGCGCTTGCGGTCATTTCGGTCGCCATCAGCCTCGGCGGCAAGATGGCGGGCAGCTCGATCATCATGGCCGGCCACACCGATTCGACGACCACGCATGAAATCGTCATCGGCAACAACGTCATCTCGGCGCAGGAAAACGCCATTCGTTTCGAGCATGCGAGACGGGATGGCGTCGCCGAGCGGTTGGACCTCTACCTGCACTGGCCCGACATGCAAGGGTATAGCGACGGCGCCCGCGACGACTTCAACCACGCGGGCAGATCGCGCCGCATCCTGTTTCTTTCGTTCGAGCATCGCATCATGTCCCGCGACATGAGCGGTCGATTCGACCCGATCTACCGCTCGCTGATCGCACAGCCGGGAAGAACCGGGCCAGCGGGCCTGACGGTCTACGAATTCACCGCGGCGTCCGGCTATGTCGGCGAGACCCTTGTCGCCGCGCCACGCGCGAACATGGCGCCCTTCGTGGCGCGCTGCCTGACCGGCGCCGCCGCCGACGAATCGCTGGCGCCGTGCGAGCGCGACATCCACGTCGGCGACAACCTCAGCCTCACCTATCGCTTTCCGCGAGAGTTGCTGGCCAACTGGCAGGGTCTGGAAGCGGGCGTGACCCGCGAAGCCGTCCGCCTCCTGCAGACGGCGAGATAGACCCGATCAGGCGAGGTCTACGTCGAGGATGGCCATCGAGAAATTGTAGTCGCCCTCCTCCTCGTCCTTGAAGACGAGGCCGAGGAATTCGTCGCCGACATAGACCTCGGCCGAATCATCCTTGCGAGGACGCGCCTTGACCTGCATGGCCGGGTTGGCGAACGTACGCTTGAAGTACGCGTCCAGCTTTCGAATTTCTTCCGGTTTCAACGAGTGACCTCCGGTCGCGTTTCGTGTCGAGGCGCTTCTGCCACGCTGAACCGGAAATGCAAAGGGCCAGGTAAGGTTGCGCCTCGCCGAGGCCGTCAGATGTCGAAGCTGACGACGTGATCCATCGACTGCGACGGAAGGAGCTGGTCCATGTGGCGGGACGGCTGATCGCAACCGGTCTCGCCGACAACGCGCGCGGGCACTCCCGCGACCGTCTTGTTGTGCGGCACCGGAGACAGGACCACCGAGCCCGCGGCGATCTTGGCGCAATGGCCGACCTCTATGTTGCCAAGGATCTTGGCCCCCGCGCCGATGAGCACGCCGTAGCGAATCTTCGGATGCCGGTCGCCTCCAGCCTTTCCGGTGCCCCCCAGCGTCACGCCGTGCAGCATCGAAACATTGTCCTCGATGACGGCTGTCTCTCCAACAACGAGGCCGGTCGCGTGGTCGATGAAGATGCCCTTGCCCATGCGCGCGCCCGGGTTGATGTCGGCCTGGAACACGGCAGAGGACCGGCTCTGCAGGTAGAGGGCGAAGTCCCGACGCCCCTGGTGCCAGAGCCAGTGCGCGAGGCGGTGTGTCTGGATCGCGTGGAAGCCCTTGAAGTAGAGCACCGGCATGATGAACCGGTCGCAGGCGGGGTCGCGGTCGTAGTATGCCTGGATGTCAGCCCGGACCGCGTTGCTCCAGTCCGGTTCGTCGCGCATCATTTCCTTGAAGGAATGCTGGATCATGTCGGCGCCGACGTCCTGATGGTCCAGGCGCTGCGCGATACGGTGGATGACGGCCTCCTCCAGGGATTCCTGGTTGAGGATCGTTCCATAGAGAAACGCGGCCAGAAGCGGGTCGCGGCCAACCGCCGCCAGCGCCTCGTCGCGCACCGCACGCCAAATCGGATCGACCGGCTGGAGCTGGCCGCCGCGCTGGACGCTGATCTGGCTCATGGACGTCTCCGTCGAAACCCGAGGTCGTGCATCATATTACAGAAAGCGGGAACTTTGAATTCCGTTTCCTTGATGGCTCCATCAGATGGAATTGAACGTGGGGTTTTCAATCCATACGGACATCGTCGACCCTGAGGTCAGGCAGCCTCCCGATCCGTCAGGAACTCCAGAATCGCGTCGCAGAACACATCGTTCCTGTCGCCGGCGACCATGTGTCCGGCGCCGCTCACGTCAACGTAGGTCGCAGTCGGCGCAAGCGCCACGAAGTCACGCGCGGTCGCTTCTTCGACGATCTCGGATTGCCCGCCACGGACCAGAAGAAGCGGCGCGCGCAGTTTCGGCAGCGCCGCCATCAGGTCGGCCATCATCTCGCGAGCGCCGGCGTTGATGTTGCGGTCGGAACGCATGAAGGCAGGGTCCCAGTGCCAGCGATAACGACCATCTTCTCCCAGTCTCAGGTTCTTGGCGAGACCGTCGAGCGATGCAGGGCGTCTGCGGTGCGGCAGATATGCGGCGATCGCGTCGGACGCGTCCTCCAGCGTGGCGAACCCGTCGTCCAGGCGCTCGGACATGAATCCCTGAACCCGGGAGACCCCCGCCCGATCCATGTTCGGCACGATATCGACCATGACGAGGGACTCGAGCATCGGCCCCGAACGCAGCTCCGCGCCGAGGAGCGAGATGCCGCCCAGCGAAGCGCCGACGCCCGAGGGGGCGGCATGAAACCTCTCGGCCACCTGGCGGACGATCTGAGCGGCGTCCTCGGCATAGCGCGCGAACCTGTAGTCGCCGTCGTCGGACCAATCGCTGTCGCCATGCCCGCGCTGGTCGACGGTGATGGCGCGCATGCCCGCGGCGGCGACGCGCCGGGCGGTAGCGTCCCAGGCTTTGCGCGTCTGGCCCCCGCCATGCAGGAAAATCACCGGATGGCCGCGGCCGTCCCAGAGATCACCCCTCAGCGCATTGCCGTCGGCGCCAGCGAACTCGATCGCGGCGGGTGAAGACACAGTCCCGGCCCTTCCTAAATTCGTTATGCAACCGGCGGATAGCGTTTCGACCGAGGCAAGGCAAGCGCACCACCGATCACAGCGGATGCGTTGCGAGAAACTCCAGCACGCGCTGCTTGAAACCGCGGTCGCCAACGGCAAGCATGTGGTCGCGACCTTCGATATCGAAGGCTGCGGCGTTTGGCATCAGCGCCGCCAGAGGACCCGCGGGGCCGCCGATATCGTCCTTCGTGCCGACCGCGACGAGCGTCGGCTGAACGATGCGGCCGACATCCGCTTCGGACAGGGTCTGGCGCGACGTGGCCATGCAGGCTGCAAGAGCCCTGCGATCGCCCTTCGTCTGGTCGGCGAAGGTCCGGAACATCTTCACCCACGGGTCGGCAATCGTCGCGGGATCGTCCGCCAGCAACGCCGCCTGGATGGCGTCGCCGCCTTGCAACCCGGCGGTCATGCCGCTGCCCAGTCCGCCCAGCACCAATGTCGCCACCCGATCGGGGTAGGCCAGCGCCATGAAGGCAGCGATGCGCGCGCCCATGGAGTAGCCGAACACATGCGCCCGCCCGATGCCGAGGTGATCGAGCAGCGCCGCCGCGTGCGCGGCCATGCGCTCGGGCCGATAGTCCGACGAATCATAGCTCTTCGACGATGACCCGTGGCCAAGATTGTCGAGCGCCACGGTTCTGTATCCGGCCTCGACCAGGGCCTTGATCCAGCCAGGATTGACCCAGTTTATGGCGTGCGTCGACGCGAAGCCGTGGATGAGCAGGACAGCCTCGCCCTCCCCCTCTTCGACGAAGGCAATCCGGAAACCCCCTGTTTCAAAGGACTTCAACACCAGACCCGATCAGTTCGGAGGGCCGGCGACCGCGTCGATCGCGGGGTGGCTCAGCCGATCGCCAACGTCGATTCCGGCGCCGACCGCGATGCCCCGCTTCACTTCCAGCACGAACCGGACCGGTTCCGGCGTGCCGATCGGCGCCGTCGAGAAGGGTTCTCCGGGCAAGACCGCGCGGACGCGCCCGTCCTCCCCGACGAAAACGAGATCGAGCGGCATTGGCGTGTTTTTCATCCAGAAGCCAACTGGCCGCGTTTCCTCGAAGACGAACAGCATGCCGCGGCGATCGTCCATCTGCTCGCGAAACATCAGGCCCCGCGCCCGCTCGGTCGCGTCGTCGGCGATCTCGATGCTGAAGGTTGCATCCGCCTGGCCCGGCACGACCAGCGGGGCGGGGTCGACCGGCAACATCATGGGCTCTTCAGCCCGGACCACCGTGGCCGCGAGCAGTGACGTGAGAACGACGCAGACCGCTATCGCCCGTGGGATCGCCTCAAATGGGGTCATGGATACCTTCCGGTGGGATGCTGCGTCAGTGCGCGACAGGCAGCGTTCCCATATCCGGATGGATTTCGGCAGCCATAAGGCCTTTGTCGCCGCGACCAAAGCGGACAAGCACCACCTGACCTGGCCTCAACTCGGTGAGACCATAGCGGCGGAGCGTTTCCATATGCACGAAAATGTCCTCGGTGCCTTCGCCGCGGGTGAGAAAGCCAAAGCCCTTTGTGCGGTTGAACCACTTCACCAACGCCCGCTCCAACCCGCTCTCGGGCGTCACCGACACATGGGTCCGGGCCGGCTGCTGCTCCGCGGGGTGGATCGCCGTCGTGTTGTCCATCGACAGCACGCGGAACGCCTGGAAGCCGCGCTCGCCGCGCTTGACGATGCACAGCACGCGGGCACCTTCGAGCGCGGTCTGGAAGCCGTCGCGCCTCAGGCAGGTGACGTGCAGGAGCACGTCGCCGAAACCTGGCTGGTCGGGCAGGATGAAGCCATAGCCCTTGGCTACGTCGAACCACTTGATGGCGCCGGAGACTTCGATGAGATCCGCGCTGTCGCTGCCATCGAGACGGTCCAGCGCATCGCCCCTCGCCTCGTCATGCCCCAGGACTGAGGCCTTGTCCCCCATTCGAACGAACCCCCGTATTCAAGAACGCCGCCACTGATTCTTGGTCCCAAGAATAACACCCCCCATTCGTGTGAGTGCAAGGCCCGATCCTGCCTTTTTTGACGATTTCCCGCTCCGCAATATTCCCTTTCATCTTCGCACCTGCGGTAAGTCCCTGCGACGGTTGCCCGACTTTCGGCGGCGTCCTAAGGTCAGAGTGCAATGAAGAGGTCGACACGATGCGTTTTCTCCACACCATGGTCAGGGTCACCGACGTCGAGGCATCCCTCGATTTCTACTGCAACAAGCTCGGACTGCAGGAAGTGCGCCGTCATGAGAACGAGAAGGCCCGCTTCACGCTGATCTTCCTCGCCGCGCCGAAAGACAAGGCGACGTCCTCCGCCAATCGGGCGCCGGAGCTTGAGCTCACCTTCAACTGGGACCCCGAGGTCTATTCGGGCGGCCGCAGTTTCGGCCATCTCGCCTACAAGGTGGACGACATCTACGCCACATGCCAGCGATTGATGGACATGGGCGTGACCATCAATCGCCCGCCCCGCGACGGCTCCATGGCTTTCGTCAAGTCGCCGGACAACATTTCGATCGAACTGCTCCAGGAAGGCGACGCACTGCCGCCAAGGGAGCCATGGCTGTCGATGCCGAACACCGGCACCTGGTGATTGTCCCCTGCCCTGGCGACGGCCCGCCGCGGCATCTGCAATAACCTGTCCGAACGCTTGCGCGCCAAAGCGGTCCTGATAACAGACGTGCCGACTTCGTTTCGCCTGGGAGTGACGCCGTGAAGGACGTTCTGAAGGAGTTGGAGCGCCGGCGTGAGATCGCGCGGGCCGGCGGCGGCAAGGCGCGGATCGACGCACAGCATGCTCGCGGCAAGCTGACGGCGCGCGAGCGCATCGACATCTTTCTGGACGAAGGGTCATTCGAGGAATTCGACATGTATGTCGAACACCGCTCGACCGACTTCGGCATGGAGAACACGAAGATCGCCGGCGATGGCGTCGTCACCGGCTGGGGCACGGTGAACGGCCGACCGATCTATCTCTTCGCCAAGGACTTCACGGTCTTCGGCGGCTCGCTTTCGGAGGCGCATGCCGAGAAGGTGATGAAGGTTCAGGACATGGCGCTCAGGAACCGGGCGCCAATCATCGGCATCTATGATGCAGGCGGCGCTCGCATCCAGGAGGGCGTCGCGGCGCTCGGCGGCTACGCGGAAATCTTCCAGCGCAACGTGCTGGCCTCCGGCGTCATCCCACAGATCTCTGTCATCATGGGTCCTTGCGCCGGCGGCGACGTCTATTCGCCGGCCATGACGGACTTCATCTTCATGGTGCGTGACACCGCCTATATGTTCGTCACGGGGCCGGATGTGGTGAAGACCGTCACGAACGAGACGGTCACGGCCGAGCAACTCGGGGGCGCATCGGTCCACACGACGAAATCCTCCATCGCCGACGGCGCCTACGACAACGACGTCGAGGCGCTTCTGCAAATGCGCCGGCTGGTGGATCTCCTGCCCGCCTCCAACACCGCCGAGGTTCCGGAGGTGGAGTGTTTCCAGTCCGTCACCGACCACGACCTGTCACTCGACAGGCTGGTGCCCGACAACGCCAACAAGCCCTACGACATCAAGGAGCTCGTGCTGAAGACCTGCGACGAGGGCGATTTCTTCGAGATCCAGTCGAGCTTCGCGAAAAACATCGTCACCGGGCTGGGACGCATCGAGGGTCGCACCGTCGGGATCGTCGCCAACCAGCCAATGGTGCTGGCCGGCGTGCTCGACTCCGACGCCAGCCGGAAGGCCGCGCGCTTCGTGCGCTTCTGCGACTGCTTCAACATGCCGATCGTCACCTTCGTCGACGTACCGGGGTTCCTGCCGGGCACGGCGCAGGAGTATGGCGGACTGATCAAGCACGGCGCCAAGCTGCTCTTCGCCTATGCCGAGGCGACGGTGCCGAAGGTGACCGTCATAACCCGCAAGGCCTATGGCGGCGCCTATGACGTGATGGCCTCGAAGCACCTGCGCGGCGACATCAACTACGCCTGGCCGACGGCGCAGATCGCGGTGATGGGGGCCAAGGGCGCGGTCGAGATCATCTACCGCAAGGACATTGGCGACGTGGAGAAGATCGCCAGTCATACCAAGGCCTACGAGGATCGCTTCCTGTCGCCGTTCGTTGCGGCCGAGCGCGGCTACATCGACGAGGTGATCATGCCGCATTCGACCCGTCGGCGCATCGCGCGGGCGCTGAGGATGCTGCGCAACAAGGATCTGCAGAATCCCTGGAAGAAGCACGATAACATCCCCCTGTGAGCAGACGTATCATGGGCTGGCAGCACGCGGGTAAACTTGATATTTTCAGTCCACAATTGTCCGTTCCACCTTGTCTGGAATTGTTCTAAGGTGTAGGCCGATTGCAGGGGCCGTCTTGGCTCTACAGGAATGCGCCATGCGGCTTACCCGCCAGACAAATTACGCGATCCGGATCCTCATGTATTGCGCGGCCAACGATGGTCGGCTGAGTCGGATCCCGGAGATCGCCGCAGCCTATTCGGTCTCGGAGCTCTTCCTCTTCAAGATCCTGCAGCCCCTGGTCGAGAACCGTCTCGTCGAGACGGTGCGCGGCCGCAACGGCGGAGTCAGGCTCGGGCGCCATGCCTCGAAGATCACGCTCTTCGACATCGTGCGCGTCACCGAAGAGAGTTTCGCCATGGCGGAGTGCTTCGAGGACGGCGCAACGGAGTGTCCGCTGGTCGACAGCTGCGCGCTGAACGCGGCTCTCCGCGAGGCGCTGGGTGCATTTTTCGACGTTCTGTCGCGTCATTCGATCGAGGATCTGGTCAACGCCAAGCCCAACGTGCGGACGCTGCTTGGCATCGGCGAGATCACGCCGCGGGCGCTGGCGGGATAGCTACAGCCCAGCCGACTGCGGCAGCACGAACGGCACGCCCTCACGCGGCACTGCTCCGACCTTGAGGTTGCATTCGAACACGCTGCCGAGCAGTGCGTCCGACAGCGTTTCCACGGGAGCGCCCGTCGCGGCCAGCCTTCCCTTGTGCATGACGTAGACGCGATCGGCATACATCGAGGTGAGGTTCAGGTCGTGGAGGACCGCCACCACCCCACCGCCCCGCCGCGCAAAATCGCGGGCGACGTCCATGATCGTCAGCTGGTGACGGATGTCGAGGCTGGACACCGGCTCGTCGAGCAGGAGCCATCGTGGCCGGCCACCCAACACCGGAGCCCACACCTGGCAGAGCACGCGTGCGAGCTGCACGCGTTGCTGCTCGCCGCCGGAAAGCTCCTGATAGAAGCGGCCACCGAAACCTTCGAGGTCGACGCGCGCCAGCGCCCGCTCGGGAAGCCGCCCGTCCTCGCCCGGCAGCGCGCCGCTGCGCCCGTTCATCAAGCCGAGCTTCACCACCTCGCGGACGGTAAAGGGGAAGGAGAGCGCCATCGCCTGCGGCAGCACCGCACGCATGACCGCAGCATCCGCGGGAGCCATTTTGGCGACCGTCCGTCCGTTGATGGTCAGTTCCCCGACGTAGGGAAGATCGCCCGCCAGCGCGCGCAGAAACGTCGTCTTTCCAGAACCGTTCGGGCCGACGATGGCCGCCACTTCGCCCGGCCGGACCTCGAAGTCGATGCCGGAGACGATCTTCTTGCCGCCGATGGAGACCGAGACGTCGAGCCCTTCGATCATGGCTTCCTCACAAATCCAGGATGCCGCGCCGGCGCAGCAGTATCCACAGGAAGAACGGGGCGCCGGCGGCGGCCGTGACGATGCCGATGGGCAACTCGGCGGGCGCCACGATGGTGCGGCTGACCGCGTCGGCGAGGAGCAGCAGGCTGGCGCCCAGCAGCGCCGAGGCGGGAAGCAGGTAGCGGTTGTCCGGGCCCATCAGCAGACGCAAGAGATGTGGCACCACGATGCCGACGAAACCGATTCCGCCGCTGACCGCCACCGATGCCCCCACGGCCGCCGAAACGGCAAAGATGCCGACGTTCTTGAGGCGCTGGACGGGCACGCCCAGATGCCGCGCGGTCGCCTCGCCAAGCGCCAATGCGTTGAGACCGCGCGCGACGAATCCTGTCGTTGCGAGCGCGACGACGATGATCGGAGCGACGGCCGCGATCTTGGTCCACGTCGCGCCGGCGAGCGAGCCGAGGTTCCAGAATGTCAGGTCCCGGAGCTGCCGGTCGTCAGCCATGAAGATCAGCAGACCCATCAGGGCGCTCGCGAGCGCCGCGATCGCGATGCCGGCAAGCAGCATCGTGGCGACCGAGGTCTGCCCCTGCCGCGTGGCGATGCGGTAGAGCAGCAGCGTCGTCGCCAGCGCGAATGCAAAGGCAGTCATGGGCAGCGCGTAGAAACCGAAGATCGCGGTGATCGGCAGGAGCACCGTACCGCCCAGCACGATCACCGAGACCGCGCCAAGCGCGGCGCCCGCCGAGACACCCACGAGTCCCGGATCTGCCAGCGGGTTGCGGAACAGTCCCTGCATGACGGCGCCCGAAACGGCCAGCGCCGCTCCGATGAGGATGCCGAGTACGATGCGCGGCAGGCGGATGTCGTAGACGATGACCCGGTCGCGTGCGCTGAGCGCGGATTCGTTTCCAGAAAACCAGTCGGCCAAGACCGCCCAGGGCGACGCATCGGACGCCCCAGAAGTCGTGCTGAACAGGGCCGTTGCAATCAAGGCCACGCCCAGGACCACGATGGTGACGCGCGCCCGGGCGGTGCGGTCGCCTTCTGGCGTCGATCCGGTCAAGACCGCAACCGATCCGGCGGTTCGGTCGAGCACCGCTCAGTTCCCGACCGACTCACCGTAGAGCGCGACGGCCAGGTCGCGCACGGCGCCCGCCGTACGCGGACCGAAGCCGAGCAGGTAGGAGCCGTCCATCCTGAGCACGGCTCCGGCCTTCCCGGCAGGGGTCGGCGCGATGGCCGGATGCGCGAGCAGTTCGGAATCGGCCGCACCGTGGTCGCCGCCACGATCCATCATCAGGATGATGTCCGGAGCAGCGATGACGGCGGCCTCGTCGGCAATCTGCTTGTAGCCCGAGAACCCCTCGACCGCGTTCAGCCCGCCCGCCATGCGAATGATGCCATCGGCGGCCGTGTCCGCTCCTGAAGCGAGGATCTTGCCGCCTTGCGTCGACAGGATGAACAGCACGCGCTTCTTCGCTGCGACCTTGGCCGTCAGTGCTTCGGCGGCTTTCATGTCGGCGTCGACCTGTCCGGCCAAGGCGTCGGCCTTGGCGTCGACCGAGAGTGCCTTTCCGACGATGCGGATCTTCGACAGGATGCCGTCGCGGTCGAAGGTCTCCGGAACCTCGACATACTGCACGCTCGCCTTCTTCAGAACGTCCACGGCTTCCTTCGGGCCGCTGCCCTCGAGTGCGATGATCGCGCTCGGATTGACCGACAGCACACCCTCGGGCGACAGGGCGCGCATGTAGCCTACGTCCGGCAACCGCAGCGCGGCCTCCGGATAGAGGCTGGTGGAATCGCGCGCGACCAGCCTGCCCTCTTCGCCGAGAGCGTAGACGATCTCGGTCAGCGACCCGCCGATCGAGGCAACCCGCGACGCATCCTTGAACACATCGCCCTCCTCGAAGGCCGATGCCGTCATTGCCGTCGCGACGACGAGCAACGCACCGCAGAACGCAGGTCGCGTGAAGCTTGAAAGCAACATGGGGATACTCCTGGATACGTGTCAGGCGGCCGTCGACTGGGGAATGCGCGGCAGCGTCTCCGCGAGCTCACGCCACTCGGCGCGCTCGCCGGCGCCTTCCTGACGGTAGCCGAAGAACTGGATGATGAGGTCGCCCGCCGCGCCATATGCTTCGAGTGAGGTGACGTGGCCGTCCCTGGTCGGCTTGCGGACCGCCCATAGCTCGCGGACATGATCCGTGCGCAGATGCATGTGGAAGGTCTCGTCGAGGATGTTTATCCACGGCCCCATCGGCTTGATCGACGCGATCGGCCCGTGGTGAATCTGAATGCAGCCGCGGTTGCCGACGAAGCACATGATCGGGATCTGCCCGCCGGCCGCGTGATGCAGCATCGCGGTCAGCGCGTCGCGATCCAACTGCCAGGCGTAGTCTTGTCCAACCATTCGGACGGCGTCCTGCCGGGCGATCTTGAGCTCGCGGAGCATGCCGAAGAACTGGTGCACGTCGGTCATCCGGCTCCATCGTTCGCGCAGTTCCTCGGCGCCGGCCGCATCCTCGGAACTGGCCGAGCCGGCAACGGGCGGCGTTACCGAAACGGCATGCGACTGATCCGCGGAAACGAGCGAACTCGCGAGATTCTGGAAGGCATAGAGATTCGAATTGGGGCGCAGGTGGACCTTGTGCACCGCATCCCCGGCGCCGTCGAAGAACTGCATCGAGTGGCGAATCTCGTCACCATCCCGCTTTTCGACGAGGAACCCGTGTTTCCACACCTTCGGGAAGATGCGCAAATCGATCTGCTCGCCCAGCACCATGGCGTTCTGATCGCCGGGAACGACCTTGTCGTACACGCCGATCTTCTCGTGGACGGCGCTCTCGTTGCGGGTCAGGGCCATGACCTCTCCGACAGCCTCCAGGCCGGAGAGCAAATCGTTGACGCGCGGTTCGATCCTCGTGACCCCCTCCCCGCACCATGCCGCGACGAACTCCGCTTCCGACACGCCGAGTTGAGTGGCGAGGTCACGCTCGCGCATCTTGGGGTTGTCGGCTCGCGCCTGGCGGATTGCCGCCGGCTCTGGCTTCACGATCGCATCCACTGGTGGGCCTCCGACGCTACTTGTTGAGGATCAGCTTGCCCTGCCGGGTGATCTTGAGACGATAGAGCGAGCCGGCATGGGCGATGCCGATCTCGTGCGCGCCGAGAAACAGAGATTCGCTGGTCACGGTGCGCACCGGCGTGCGCAGCTCCTCGGCCCGGACATACGTCACCGGTTCGCGGCGCGAGAACCTGAACTCGGGGGAGATGTGCTTGTTCATGGCGGAACACCCTCTCTTGACCGGTCGCGCCCCTTCGCGTTCGTCCGATCGTTATCTTGACTCTCATTATCAGCTTTAATACGGAGTGCAATACCGGACAAAATGAGTCAACATTAATGGCCACCGGTTAGGTTTGATCGCGAGCGAGCTCCCCAGCCAGCCAGCGCAGTCAATGCGAATATGTGGAGTGGGTGATGGGGATGGTATCTCGGAAAATGGTCGTTCTCCTGAGTGGAACGGCCCTGGCGGTCTTGGTCGGAAACCAGTTTGCGAAGGCGCAGGAAGAACAGCAGGAACAGGTCGTCAACGAATCGGAGAAGAAGGGCCGCGTGACCATCCTGCAAAGGCTGGTCATTGGCGCGGGTGTCGAAAAAGTCGCGGTGGATACGCCCCAGGCGGTCACGGTCCTGGAACAGGAGGACATCGACCGCGAGCAGGCGACGACCACCGGCGACATGCTGAAGTCGGTGCCTGCGGTCAATGTGACCGGCAGCGACAGGGTGTTCGGCGAGGCCTTCAACATCCGCGGCATCGGCACCACGGAAAATTCCGCCGACGGCTCGCGCATCGTCGTCACGGTCGACGGCGCGCCGAAGTTCAACGAGCAGTACCGCATGGGCTCGTTCTTCTCGGACCCCGAACTCTACAAGCGCGTCGAGGTCCTTCGTGGTCCCGCGTCATCGACACTCTACGGCGCGGGCGCGCTTGGCGGCGTCATCAACTTCCAGACCAAGGACGCCTCCGACTTCATCCGGGACGGCGAGACGACGGCGCTTCGTCTCAAAGGCGGCTACGAGACGAACGGCGCCGTCGGCTTGGGTTCGGTGATCCTCGCGCATCGGTTCAGCGACCACTTCGAGGCGATCGCCACGGGCAATGTCCGCGGCGCCAACGAGGATTTCGTCCTCGGCAACGGACGGCCGTTGCTCGGATCGGAGTTCCAGAGCTGGTCGGGGCTCATCAAGGGCACGGCGCGTTTCGGCGACCTGAACGAGCAGGTGCTGCGTCTATCCTACCAGCAGTGGCAGAGTGATGGCGACGACCAGCCCTATGCGCAGACGAGCACGGAATCGCTGTTCGGCACCACCGACCGGAAAGTGACCGACAAGACCGCGGTCCTGAGCTACGAGAACCCGGCATCGGACAATCCGTGGCTCGATCTCAACATCAACCTTTCCTACTCGGACACCACGAACGAGCAGAAGAACCACCGCGCCGGCCCGCCGGTCTCCTTCGCGCCGGGCATGCCTGCCATGCCGATCACGTCGATGGGTCCGGGCGACACAGGCTCGACGGCGATCCTGAACGACACGACGTATGCCTACCGCACGCTCCAGCTGAAGGCCGACAACACGGTCGACTTCGAAGGCGAGCGCTTCAAGAACTACTTCACGGTCGGCTTCCAGGCGTCGACGCAGGATCGCATCGCCGAGCGGCAGCCCGGCTTCGCGGCATTGCGCTCGCATCCGGAAGGAACCGAGAACAAGCTCGGACTGTTCGCCCAGAACGAATTCATCTGGGACGAACGGTTGACGGTGATCACCGGCGTTCGCGGTGATTTCGCACGGCGGACCCCCGCCGCCAGCGTGATCGGTGGCGTGCCGGTGAGCGACAAAGCGTTCTCGCCGAAGATCGCCGCGCTCTACAAGTTCAACGAGAACGTATCGATCTTCGGCTCGGTCGCCCACACCGAACGCCTGCCCACGATCGACGAGCTGTTCACATTCGCCAAGGGCGTCAGCCTCGATCTGCGGAAGGAGAAGTCGAACAACTTCGAGGCGGGCTTCACGCTTTCCGGCTACGACCTGTTGACGGGCGGCGACAGCTTCAACCTGAAGACGACCGGCTTCTACAACGACCTGACCGACCTGATCGAAACCACACCGATGACGGTGTTCGCCCGCTCATCCTACAATGTCGGTCGCGCCCGCATCCAGGGTGTCGAAGTCGAGGCGGCCTACGATTCGGACTACGTGTTCGGCGGTCTCGGCATCGCCCTGCTCGACGGAAAGAACCTCACCAACGGCTATCCGCTTCGCTCGGTGCCGGCGCACAAGGCGGTGGTGACCCTGGGGGCCCGCATCCCGGAATGGTACGTCGAGTTCGGTGCACGGGCGACGTTCGTCGGCGGCTCGAAGAGCAGCGTCTCGGCGGCCGCGGCGTCGACGCTGGCGTCGAGGCCGATGCCGGTTCCGGGCTATACGCTGGTCGACATCTTCGCCTCGTGGAAGCCACAGGATGGGCTCCTGAAGGACTTCGAGGCGCAGTTCGGCGTGAACAATCTGTTCGACGTCGACTACCGGGACAGCCTGTCCATCGATCGCGGCAGAGGGCGGACCTTCAAGTTCACCCTGGCGAAGAGATTCGGAGTCTGACGCATGGCGGTACGGCGGATAACAAGGGTCATTGCAGCGGCCTCCGCACTGGCCCTTCCGCCGTCCGCGTGGGGAACGGCGTCGGCGCAGGAGACTGCGTCCGCCGCGCTCCGCCTCGAACTCAACGCGCTGCAGCCGTTCGAAAAGGGCTGCAGGCTGACGTTCGTGGTCGAGAACCGGCTCGGCGGCGACCTCCAGCGCGCCGCCTTCGAGCTGGCGCTGTTCGATTCGTCCGGTGTCGTCGACCGGCTGACCGTGCTCGACTTCCGCGACATGCCGGAGGGCAAGACGAAGGTGAGCCGCTTCGACCTTTCCGGTGTCGACTGCGCTGGAGTTTCTCGCGTGCTCGTCAATCACGCCAATGAATGCCAGGGTGAGGGCATCGCGCCCGAGGCCTGCATGCGCCAGCTCGAGACGTCGACGAAGACGCAGATCGTCTTCGGCGCCTGATTTGCGGCGAGGGTGGCGTGGGCATCGAACCGGCATTCCTGCGTTACGGTCCGGTCTGGCCGGTCACGCCGCTGGGACCCCTGCCCTCCGAGGGTGCCGACCCCACGCCCATCCTGCCGGAAGGCGCACTCGAACCGGGGGCGCGCGAGGCGCTCGAGCGCTGGTGGCTGGCGGACCAGAACCCGGCCGTCACGACCGGTCCGGCGGAACCGCTCGGCCCGTCGCCCGTCTCCGCAGGGGCGGTCAGGCGACGCAACTGGACGATCGTCGCCATCGCCGCCTCGCTGATCTTTCACGCCGCGGTCGCCGTCTTTTTCCTCGAAGGAAACGAGGCCGTGTTGATCGAAGGATCCGAGAATGCCGGCGTCACCATGCTCGGCAATGCTTCGGAGGACCAGGTGTCGTCGGGGGAAGCGTTCGAGGACGCCACCAACGTCACCTTGATCGAAACCGTTACCGCGCGACCGGTCGAGACAGTCGCGGCTGAAATCGCGCCAGTCCCGGAATCGGTCGAAGGCGTGGCGACCGAGGCGGTGGAGGTCGCCGTCACCGAGACGGTGCGGGCAGAGACACCGCAAATCGAGGCGACGACGCCCACGGAACCCGCGATCGCCGAAACCACGCAACCCACCGAGGTGGTCCGCGAGACCACGCCTGCCCCGGATGCCGAAGCCGCCGAAATTGTCCCGCCGGCGCCTGCGTCGCCTGTCCCGGAAGTGCTCGCCTCGGTCGATCTCGCACCGGAAGAGGTTCTGACCGCCGTGCCGCCGGCCGCACAGCTTGCCGATGCGCCAGCGGTCACCGAACCCACCGAGGCCATCACGGAAGCCGTGACGGCGGTCGTGCCCGACGTGGTCCGCGAGACTGTGGAGGAATTCGTCGAAACGCCGAACGAGGTGGCGGCGGTTCCCGAGCGCCGACCGGAGCCTCGTGTCGAGCGACCGGCAAAGCCGGAACCGAAGAAAGCCGTCGAGCAGGAAACAAAACCTGCTGCGAAAAAGCCGGTGGAGAGGAAGGCGGCAGCCAAGCCTGAACCGAAGGCGGCCGAAAGACCGGCGGCCAAGGCAAGGTCGAAGGCCGGTTCGGGCGGCAACAATGCTGGCGATGCGCGGCGCGGCGCGGCCGACGGCGAAGCGAGCGGAACCACCGCCGCGGCGGGCAAGAAGGGAAAGACCTCGACGGCCGGCAATGCCTCTGTGTCAAACTATCCGGGCAAGGTCGTATCCAAGCTCAGGCGCGCGCTGCGCTATCCCGCCGAGGCGCGCGCCAAACGTCTCAAGGGCGAAGTGCAGGTCGCCTTCACCGTGTCCGCCAATGGCAGCGTTGGTGGCATCCGCGTCGTGCGATCGTCAGGTTCGCCCGTGCTGGACAAAGCCGCGATCGACACGGTGCGCCGCGCCGCGCCGTTCCCCGCCATCCCCGACGGTCGCGCTAACTGGCCCTTTACCGTGCCGCTCGCCTTCGTGCGCTGAACGACGAAAGAAATCAGGATGTTGCTGACAGGACTTCATGCGCATGCGGCGGTACGCGGCGACGGATTGAGGCCAGAATTGCTCGACCTGCTCAAGCGTCGGACCATCATCGGGTCCGGCGTCGGCCCGGTCGTGGACCTCGCAGCGTACAGGACCGGCGCCGCCAGTCAGGCCGGGCCGAGCCTATTGGGCCAACGTGGCTCCGTCGATACCGACAAGCGCGTGGTTGACCTGGTCCTGCCGGCCGCCGAAAACGCAACCGAATGCTCACTGCCAATGCTGAAAGGTGACGAATGTATATCGCAATGAACCGCTTCAAGGTGCAGACCGGGTCCGAGGAGGCGTTCGAGACCGTCTGGAAGAACCGCGAGTCCACGCTCGACGAGATGAAGGGCTTCCGGGAGTTCCATCTGCTGCGCGGGCCGGTCAACGAGGCCGAGGGCTATACGCTCTTCGCATCCCACACCGTCTGGGAGAGCTTCGACGACTTCACCGCCTGGACGAAGTCGGAAAACTTCCGAGCCGCGCACAAGAACGCGGGCCAGACCAAGGTGACATATCTCGGCCATCCTCAGTTCGAGGGCTTTTCAGTCGTCGAGGGCGCCTGACCGTGATCGCCGACCCGGCACGGGCGATCCCGATCCTCCCGTCACCCGAAATCGCCATCACGCGCGACTTCTATCGCGACCGGCTGGGCTTCACCGTCGTTGGCCCCGACATGACCGACTATCTCATCCTGCGACGGGACGAGATGGAACTCCATTTCTGGCGCTCGGACGACCCAAAGCTTCCGGAAGTCTCGTCCTGCTACATTCGCGGCGGCCAGGTGCCGGCGCTGCACGCCGAATACGCGGCGCGCGGCGTCGAAAGGCTGAGCGCCTTTGCCGTGCGGCCGTGGGATATGAAGGAGTTCTATGTCCACGATCCGCACGGGAACTTGCTGCGCTTCGGTTGCGCACCGGACGAGACAACGTAAGAACTACTCCGCCGCGGCGAGCAGGCTGGCGTTGCCGCCCGCAGCCGTGGTGTCGACGCAGACCGATCGCTCATGCGCATAGGCCGCGGGATTTATGACCTCGGTGATGACGGGCAGGATCGGCCCCTTGCGCCGCGCGAACGCCTTGCGGATCGGTCGCAGGCCCTCGCCCGAGAAAGCCACGGCGTCGACGACGAGCGATGACGCCGCGCGGGCGGTGACCGTGCCGTCCAGAGCCTCGATGGGCATTCCCTTGCCGGTCAACGCCGACAAGGTTGCCGGGGCGCCGGGCGCGACGGCCAGCACCGCGTTTCCGGCGGCCAGCGCCTGGACAGCCTGCGCCAGCAAGGACGCCTCGTCAGGACCCAGGCACAGCACCCGGCCGCGCGGGAATAGCGACAACGTGTTCGCCTCGCCCGTCGGTCCCGGCAGGTCGACCGGTCCAAACTCGAGTCCCGCCGCCGCCGCGATCGGTTCCGCGCCCCTGCCGCGCAGATGCTTGCGCAGCACCGCAATGCGGTCGGTGCGAGCCGCCCAGCCGCCCAGCGCAGGGTCGGGCAGGAGCTCCGCTAGTCTGCGTTCGGCGATATCGTCGCCTCCAATCGCCGGCGCCAAGGCCGGAGGCGTCTTGCGGAAGCGCCGGAGGTAATGCGGACCGCCGGCCTTGGGTCCGGTTCCCGACAGGCCCTCGCCGCCGAACGGCTGCGAACCCACCACCGCCCCGATCTGGTTGCGGTTGACGTAGATGTTGCCCGCATGGATGCCGTCGACGAAGCGCTGGACGCGCGCCTCGATGCGCGTGTGCAGGCCGAAGGTCAGGCCGTAGCCCGTGCGGTTGATGGCATCGATCACCCTGTCGATTTCGTCGGCCTCGAAGGTCGCGACATGGAGCACCGGACCAAACACCTCACGCTCGAGATCGCCGATGCCGGAGACGTGGAAGACATGCGGCGCGACGAAACGCCCGGCCCGAGGCGCCTCGAGCTTGGCGATCAGCGCGCCCTTCGCCTCCATCATCCGGCAGTACTCGGCGATCGAGGCTCTTGCCTCGTCGTCGATCACGGGACCGACATCCGTCGAGAGATCCGACGGGTCGCCGACGGTGAGCGCCTCCATCGCGCCCTTCAGCATGGCGACGACCTTCTTCTCCACGTCCTTCTGGACATAGAGGATACGCAGCGCCGAACAGCGCTGGCCGGCGCTCTGGAAGGCCGACGCCAGCATGTCGCGCACTGCCTGTTCCGGCAAGGCGGTCGAGTCCACCACCATGGCGTTCAGTCCGCCGGTCTCGGCGATCAGCATGGCGTCCGGGGCGGCCGTCTCAGCGAGTTGCCGATCGATAAGCCGGGCGACGTCGGTCGAGCCGGTGAAGCAGACGCCTGCGATGCGCGGATCGGCGGTGAGTGGCGCGCCGACCGATGGCCCGTCGCCCGGCAACAGGTGCAACACATCTTCCGGAACGCCCGCTTCGTGCAGCATGGCGACCGCCCTCGCCGCGATCAGCGGCGTCTGTTCGGCCGGTTTGGCCACCACCGCGTTGCCGGTGACGAGAGCCGCTGCGATCTGGCCCGTGAATATGGCCAGCGGAAAGTTCCAGGGCGAGATGCAGGCGATCACGCCCCGCGCTTCGGTGCCGGTCTCGGCCCTGGACGCCTCGGTCGCGTAGTAGCGCAGGAAATCCACTGCTTCCCGAACTTCCGCCACGCCGTCGGCCAGCGTCTTGCCGGCCTCGCGCGTCGCCAGTGCGAAGAATTCCGCCGCGTTCGCTTCGTAGAGATCGGCGGCCCTCTGAAGCGTGGCGGCGCGCTCGGCAACGCGCAGCGCCGCCCACGCCGGCTGCGCTGCCGCGGCGCTGGTCACGGCCGAACCCACCAGGTCCGCATCGGCCTCCGTGACCGACCCCACGACTTCGTCTGTGTTGGCCGGGTTCACGACGTCGCGGGTCCTGCCAGCGCCGGCATCGTGCGAGATGGAAGCCGCGGTCCAGCGATGAGGTGAGGCGAACCGCGCCCGTGCAGCCTCAAGCGCCGCCAGCGTCACCGGGTCGGTCAGGTCGTATCCCCTCGAATTGGAACGGTCCGCGCCATAGATGGCGACCGGACGAGGGATGGCGGGATTGGCAACCGGACCCTGATGCCCGACGAACTCGAAGGGATCGCGCGCGATCGACTCGGGCGACACGTCCTCGTCGACGATCTGATGGACGAAGGACGAATTGGCGCCGTTCTCGAGTAGGCGGCGGACCAGATAGGCGAGCAGGTCTTCGTGCGCTCCGACAGGCGCGTAGATCCGGCAGCGCGTACCCTCCTTCACCCGCACCGCCTCGTGCAGCGCCTCGCCCATGCCGTGCAGGCGCTGGAACTCGAAACTGTCGCGATCCTGGGCCATGGCGAGAACGGCGGCGACGGTGTGCGCATTGTGGGTGGCGAATTGCGGGTAGATGCGGTCGGTCATGCCCAGCAGCTTGCGAGCATTGGCGATGTAGGAGACGTCGGTGTTCGTCTTGCGCGTGAAGACCGGGTAGCCAGGCAATCCCAGCGTCTGCGCACGCTTGATCTCGGTGTCCCAATATGCGCCCTTGACCAGGCGGACCATGATGCGGCGGTCGAGCCGCCGCGCGAGCTCGTGAAGCCAGTCGATGACGAAGGCGGCGCGTGGCCCGTAAGCCTGGACCACGACCCCGAAACCGTTCCATCCGGCCAGTTCCGGCTCGGCGAGCACTCGTTCGATCACGTCGAGCGACAGGTCCAGGCGATCGGCTTCCTCCGCGTCGATGTTCAGACCCATGCGGGCATGGCGCGCGGCGATTGCGAGCGACAGCATCCTGTCCGTCATGACCGGAAGCATCGCCTCGCGCTGCGCCACCTCGTAGCGCGGGTGGAGCGCCGACAGCTTCACCGAGATGCCATGGTTGCGGCGGATATCGGTGCCCGTGGAGCCACTGTCGAGCGAGGAAATCGCGTCGGCGTAGGCGCGGTGATAGCGCTTTGCGTCCAATTCCGTACGCGCGGCCTCGCCCAGCATGTCGAAGGAATAAAGATAGCCCCGGGCCGTCATGTCGCGGCCGTTGCGGACGGCTTCGGCGATCGTCCGTCCGAGAACGAAGTTTTCGCCGAGTTCTCGCATGGCCGTCGCCACGGCCCTGCGAATCACCGGCTCGCCGAGCCTGCGGACCATGGCGCGCAGCGTTCCTTCGATCCCCGCGGCGTTCTCGTCGAGGACTTTTCCGGTCAGCATCAAGGCCCAGGTCGATGCATTGACGAAAATGGAACTCGAGCCCCCGGAGTGGGCCGACCAGTCCTGCGGCGCGATCTTGTCGCGGATCAGGTCGTCCATCGTCTCGGCGTCGGGCACGCGCAGCAGCGCCTCGGCCAGACACATCAAGGCCACGCCCTCCTTGGTGGAGAGGCCGTAGGTCGCGAGGAACGCCTCCATCAGCTTAGGGTCGGAGGAGGAGCGGACAGCGCGCACCAGGTTCGCGGCGTGCGACGATATGGCGGCGCGCCGTTCGCTCGACAAGTCCGCCTGGGCGACGAGGCGCGCAAGCGCCTCGGCCTCATCCGGCATGAGGTTGGCGCGCATTTTCAAGCGGATCGCGTCGAGCGAGGCCATGCTGTCCCCCGGATATGGGTGAAGAGTGCTGCGGATGTCGTGCGTCGGCAAGCGGTCGATGCCAAGACCTTGATAGCATTTTTCCGCGATCCGCGCGCACTGTCCGGATGACAATTATCTCCCGTCTGATCTATCTTGCAAACTTAGAGACAACCAAAAGGTCTGGGAATATCGCAATGGCAGTTCATCTGGACCGCATCGACCGATCGATCCTCGGCGCTCTCGCTCTCGACGGTCGCCTGTCGATGGCGGCGCTTGCCGAACGGGTCGGGTTATCCAAGACCCCCGTCCAGGCTCGCGTGCGCCGGATGGAGGCCGAAGGCTTCATCCGCGGCTATGCGGCTGTCGTCGATCGAGAGCGCATGGGCGAAGGCCATGTCGCCTTCGTGCAGGTGAAGCTTTCGGATACGCGGTCCCTGGCTCTCGACGCCTTCAACAAGGCGGTGCTGGCCGTGACCGAGATCGAGCAGTGCCATATGATGGCGGCCAGTTTCGACTACCTGCTCAAGGTCCGTACGAAGGACATCGCCGCCTACCGCCGCGTCCTTGGCGAACGCATCTCAGCGCTGCCGCATGTCGCCCAGACGTCCACCTTCGTGGCCATGGAGACGGTGAAGGACCGCTGACTACTCCGCCAGCGTCTGGAGAAACACCACAAGCGCCGCCTTCTCCCGCTCGGACAGTGTCAGCGGGATCACCTCGCTTTCACCGGCCGGCGGCTTCGGTGCGCGATGATAGTGGTCGACAACGTCCGCCAGCGTCGCAATCTGTCCGGCATGCATGTATGGCGGCCGCGTCGCCGCGCCGCGCAGGGACGGCGTCTTGAATGCGCGAATGAGTTCGTGACCGTCACGCTTCATGAATGCGATTTCGCGGCATTGCTCGGCGGGCGCGTCGCTGTGCGGCCCGAGGCAGTTGAACGGGTCGGCGAGCACCCTGGCGACCGCGTCCGCCCTGCCCCGGTCCGGCGGCAAGCCGGACGCATCCGGCACTCCCGTATTGTGGAACTGATCGTCGGTGAAGCGCGGTCCATTGTGGCAATTGACGCACTCGGCTCGACCGACGAAAAGCCTCAGACCGTAGAATTCCTCGTCCGTGAGAGCCGCGTCCCCCTCCGGGACGCGTCCCGCGGCCACGGCGTCGGCGAAACGATCGAAGCGCGTGGGTTCGTGCATGATCGAACGTTCGAAGGCGGCAATCGCCTTGCCGAGGTTGGCGAATGCGCGGTCGATCCCGGAACGGTCCTCCTCGGTCATGCCCTCCCATGCGGCACGAGCCGCCTCGTCGCCCAGCGGGCTCGCGTCCGCTGGAACGCCGGCCAGTTCCGGTAGCGGTCCAAAGATGTTCTCGTAGCGGTCCTGAAACGTCGCGGCGACAAACCGCACAATGCCGGCGCGCGTCATGCCGTGCTCGCGCGCATCCTCCAGCGGGGTCAGCGCCTGCGCCCACAGGCTGTCGCGCCGTCCGTCCCAGAACAGGAACGGGCTGCGCGCCACGCCGGCGAGCGGCATCGAACGGCGGTCGGTCATCGCGAGGCCGACCGAGCGCGGCTTGTCATCTTGGAACTGCCGGTCGATCAGGTGGCAGGTGGCGCAGGATACGCTGCCGTCGCGGCTCAGCCTCGTCTCGAAGAACAGCGTGGCGCCGAAGGCGGCGGCAAGCCTGTCATCGGAGAAGCGATTGGTGGGGTCGTCCGGCAGCGGTCCGAGCGCGGAGAGGGACAGGCCAGCAACGGTCGCCTTCTCCGCTTCGCTGAGATCGCCTTCTCCGCAACCAGCCAGCGCGGCGAGGATGCCGAAGATGCAAAGACGGATGAAAAGGCGAAGCATCGCTCAGAGCAGGATGTTGAAATATGCCGTATCTTCGCCCGCGGGCGCGGTGATCGTCAGCTTCAGCTCCCACCAGCCCGCCATGTTGAAGCGAACGCCGTCGATCCGGTAGCGGCCCTCGCCGAGATAGGCCGCGACCGCCGGGGCCGTGGGCAGGCCGTGTCCGTGCTGCGGCATGCCGCCGTCGACCGCGATCGCCGCTCCCTCGACAGCGGCCCCGTCCGGCATCGTGACCGTGACGATCCAGGCATGCAAAGGCCCCTGCTGGACCGGCTCGACTTCCGGTTCCACGGCCGCCACGTAAAGCCCGTTCGCCGTCGCCTTCGACCGGGCGAGGTCGAGGTCCGAAGGCGGCGTCATGATGAAACGCATCGCGATGACGCCGGCCGCCACGAGCACCACGCACGCGGCAACGACATAGAGTATTCGCTTCGTCATCGTCTCCTCCTTCATGCGGCGATCGGAGACCGCCGCATCGAGCAATGTTCATCTCTTCGGCCTTCCAGTCACTGGAAGGTCAAGCGCCTGATTGCAAAATCCGGCTCGCTCGGCCAAACCGCACGAAGCCTAATCCCTCAGGTGCAATTTCGGGAGGTGCCATGTCGACGGGAATCGCCTCGGTCGGCGAGTGCATGCTGGAACTCTCCGGTGCGGGAGAGGGTCAGTGGCGCATGGGCTTCGCCGGCGACACGTTCAATACGCTCTGGGCATTGAAAGCACTCAGCGGGCGAGACTGCGACTATGTTTCGGCTTTCGGCGACGACCCGTTCTCGAAGGACCAGATTGCATTCCTCGACCACCACGGCATCGGCATCGCGGCCAGCCCGATCATCGCTGGCGCGCGGCCGGGCCTCTACGCCATAAGCCTGACCGGCGCCGAGCGGTCGTTCACCTATTGGCGATCGGATTCCGCCGCCAGACGCCTCGCCGACGACGCAGCCGCGCTGGGCAGGAGCCTCGGCGGGCGGGCGCTGGTCTACTTCTCGGGGATCACGCTGGCGATCCTCGACCAGCCTGGCAGGGACGCTCTGATCGCGGCGATCCGGGACGCGCGGGCCGGCGGCAGCCTGATTGCATTCGACCCGAACTATCGCCCGCGCCTGTGGACCGACGCAGACGGCGCACGCGCGGCGTTCAGTGCCGCATACGGTGTCACCGATGTCGCGCTGCCGACCTTTCCGGACGAGCAGACGCTGTTCGGCGATCCGACGCCGCACGCCACGGCCGACCGCCTGCTCGAGTCCGGCATCGGCGAGGTCATCGTCAAGGACGGAGAGAACCCTGCGCTCGTCGCTGTCGGCGCGAACCGCGAAACTGTGCGGGCGATCTCAGTCTCCGCCGTCGACACCACCGGCGCGGGTGACAGCTTCAACGGCGCTTATCTCGCCGCAAGGCTCTCCGGCGATCAACCGATAGAGGCGGCACACAGGGCCCATCGCGTCGCCGCCGCCGTCGTGCAGGTCAGGGGCGCGCTGGCCGTGGTCGAAGTCCTGCAGACCGCCTTCGCTCAGGGCTAGCCCAGCCGGAAGCGATACTCCGTCGTCTGCCGATACGCCTCGCCTGGCTTGAGCACGGCCTGCGGGAAATAGGGGCGGTTGGGCGAATCCGGCCAGACCTGCGGCTCGAGGCAGAAGCCGGCATGTGCGCCGTAGCTGCGCCCTCCAAGTCCAGGGACATCCCGCGCGACCTTGTGGCCGGCGTAGAACTGCACGCCGGGCTCGGTCGTCCAGCATTCCATCTCGATGCCCGAAACCGCGCCTTGCGCCCAGGCTGCCTGCCTCAACGGGCCCCGTTGGGAGGCAAGGCAGAAATTGTGATCATAGACGATCTGATCGTCGCCTTCGCCCCAGCGGATCGGTCGCGCCATGCGGAAGTCGAAGGGCGTACCATCCACCGGCTGCACCACGCCGGTGGGGATGAGTTCGTCGTCGACGGGCAGATAGGCGCCGGCGGGCAGCATCAGCCGGTGGTCGAGGATCGGCCCCGCACCGCCATCATCGAGGTTGAAGTAGGAATGGTGGGCGAGATTGCAGAGCGTCGGCGATTCGCAGGTCGCGGAAAGTTCCACGACAAGGTTACCCGGCGGCGCCAGGCGATAGGTGCAGGTGGCGTCGAGAGCGCCCGGAAAGCCCATGTCGCCATCCGCCGAATGCAGCGTCAGCGTCGCGAAATCCGGCCCGGCGTCGGCGAACGTCCAGACACGCTTGCCGAAGCCACGACCGCCACCGTGCAGCGAATGCTTGCCCAGGAAATTGGCATCGGTGTCAACGCGCCGGCCATCAAGCACGAAACGCGCGCCCCCGATTCGGTTGGCGTATCGGCCAGCGATGGCGCCGAAATAGGGAGAGTGCGCCGGGTAGTGGTCGAACTCCTCGAAGCCGAGCACCAGTGGCGGCGCGTGGCCGGCCAGCCGCAGGTCCTGGACCGCCGCGCCCCAGCCGATGACCGAAGCGGTCAGCCCGCCGCCCGAGATGGTGACGCGCCTGACCTCTTCTCCCTGCGGCGTCTCGCCGAACCACTCCCCGGCCGACATGGATCGCTCAGACGCCCAGGCCGCCGATGCAGACATATTTGGTGTCGAGGTAATCCTCGATACCCTGGTGTCCGCCCTCCCGGCCGATGCCGGACTCCTTCACGCCGCCGAACGGAGCCTCCACGGTGGTGATGAGGCCCTCGTTGACGCCGACCATGCCGTATTTCAGACCTTCCATGACCCGGAAGGCGCGGCCGAGGCTGCCGGTGTAGGCATAGGCAGCGAGTCCGAACTCGGTGTCGTTGGCGAGTTTCACCGCCTCCTCCTCGGTCTCGAACTTGAAGACCGGTGCAACCGGGCCAAAAATCTCTTCCTTCATGAACTTCATCGACGGCTTGGCGTCGGCGATCACCGTCGGCTCGTAGAAGGACCCGCCAAGCGCATGGCGCTTGCCGCCGCTCACGACCCGGCCGCCCTTGGCCTTGGCGTCCTCGACGAACTCTTCGACCTTCTCGACCGCTTTGACGTCGATCAGCGGTCCCTGCTGCGTGCCGTCCTCCAAGCCCGAACCGATCTTCAGATTGTTGCTTGCGGCCGCGAGCTTCTCGACAAAGGCATCATAGATGCCGGCCTGTACGAAGAAGCGGTTCGTGCAGACGCAGGTCTGGCCGGAGTTTCGGTACTTGGCCACCATCGCACCCTCGACGGCCCGATCCACGTCGGCATCGTCGAAGACGAGGAACGGCGCATTGCCGCCGAGCTCCATCGACACCTTCTTCACGGTCGAGGCGCATTTCTGCATGAGCATCTTGCCGACTTCGGTCGAGCCGGTGAAGGTCAACTTCTTGACCAGCGGATTGGCGCAGATCTCGTTGCCGATCTCCGCTGCCGAGCCGGTCACGATGTTGATGACGCCCTTGGGGAAACCTACCTCCTCCGCCAGCACGCCGAAGGCGAGCGCCGAATAGGGCGTCTGTGAGGCGGGCTTCACAACCGCCGTGCAACCGGCCGCGAAGGCCGGGCCGAGCTTGCGTGCGAGCATGGACGACGGGAAGTTCCACGGCGTGATCGCCGCCACGACGCCGACCGGCTGCTTGGTCGTGATGATGCGACGGTCGGCCCAGGGCGACGGCACGACGTCGCCATAAGTCCGGCGGCCCTCCTCGGCGAACCAGAGCACGTAGGCGGCGGAGATGCCGACCTCGCCCTTTGCCTCCGCAAGCGACTTGCCCTGCTCGGTGGTCAGCAGTTCGGCGAGCGACTGCTGGTTGTCCATGATCGCGTCATGCAGCTTGCGCAGCAACTTGTGGCGCTCCAGCACCGACGTCTTCTTCCAGCCGTGGAACGCCCTCTCGGCGGCCTCGATGGCGCGACGCGTCTCGGCCGCGCCGGACTTCGGCACCGTGCCGATCTTCAGCCCCGTCGCCGGGTTGGTGACGTCGATCGTCTTTCCGGAATCGGCCTGCACCCAGGCCCCATCGATCAGATTGGCCTGCTTCATGAAATGGCTGGACTTCTGGAGCATCGTCTTCTCCCGCCGGCGCGTCAGGAGGCGCCGATCCTTTTGATTTCGTCGATCAGGCCGGCATCGACCGGGATGCCTTCGCGCCTGAGCCTTTCGCGCAATGCGTGACGCCGGCTGCCGGGCAGCCTGGCGCCCTCGGTCGCCGCCACCATCGCGGCCATTTCCGCGAAACGGGCCACCGCTCTTACTCCGCCGAAGGCGGCCGGATCAATCGCGATGATCGCCTGCCCGGTGCCCGGCGGCAGTCCTTCCGCGTCGAAGAAGGTGGTCTGCTCGTAACCATAGTTGGCCCCGGTGAGCCCGGCGGCGAGCAATTCGACCATCAAGGCCAGCGCCGTGCCCTTGGCGTCGCCGAGCGGCGCCATGGTACCGACGAGCGCAGCCTTCGCGTCGATCGTCGGGTTGCCGTCAACGTCCAGCGCCCAGCCTTCGGGAATCGCCTCGCCCTTCTGGGCGGCGGCCATGATCCTGCCGCGCGCAACCTTGGACAGGGAGACGTCGACGACGATCGGCGGCCCGTTCCCGGTAGGCGCGGCGAAGGCGATCGGGTCTGTGCCGAAAAGCGGCCGTCGCCCGCCCCATGGCGCCATTGCGCCCGGTGCATTGGCAAAGAACAGCGAGACCAATCCTCTATCCGCGAGCCTCTCCACGAACAGACCGGCGACGCCCGCGTGGTGCGAGCGGTGGATACCGACGAATGCAATGCCCTGCGAGGGCGCAATCGCCGCCAGTTCCTCGATCGCTAGGTCGAGCGCCGGATAGGCGAAGCCGTGGCGGGCATCGATATGGACACAGCCAGGCCGGGTGCGTGTCGCCACCGGCACGGCACATCCCTTGACCTTGCCGGCGCGCGACTGCGCCGCATAGGCCGGCACGCGCCTCAACCCGTGCCCGCCCTGCCCCACGAGTTCGGCGCCGACCAGCGCATCCGCCACCGATATCGCGTTCTCGACCGACGTGTCCGACGCGGCAAGCGCGCTGGCGACGAGTGCGTGAACCTCGGCCTCCGACAGACGCAGTTCCGTCATCGGCGGCGCTCCAGATGCGCTGCGACGCGCTCGGCGATCAGGTCCGAGACCCGCACGTTGGATTCAGTTGTCACGCCCGCGATGTGGGGTGTGAGCAAGAGGTTCTGGATGCCGTCGAACCGCCTGCCGGCCTCGGCCGTCACCGGCTCCGTCTCGAAGACATCGAGCGCCGCGCCACCGAGCAGGCCGGAGCGCAAGGCGTCCGCGAGCGCTGCCTCTTCGACGATGCCCCCGCGCGCGGCGTTGATCAGGATCGCGTCGGGTTTCATCAATCCGAGGCGGCGCGCATCGGCGAGCCGCCGGGTCGATTCGGTCAGCGGCACATGCAGGCTGACCACGTCCGCCATCTCGAACACGCCGTCGAGCGACAGGTTGCGCACCGCGCCCCAGATCGGATCGGCGGCGTCGATGTAGGGGTCATGGGCGACGATCTGCATGCCGAGTGCGTGCACGCGCCACGCGACCTCCCGTGCGATGGAGCCCAGGCCGACGAGGCCCATCGTCCTGCCGGCCATCTCGCGTCCGATCAGCCTCTCGCGCGGCCAGTCGCCGGCCGCGACGGATCCGGTCGAGAGCCACGCCCCGCGGAGCAGCACCAGCGTGGCGGTGACGACGTATTCGGCGACCGAAAGGTCATTGGCGCCCGTCGCGGGGAAGACCGAAATCCCCCGCGCCTTGCAGGCCGCGGTGTCTATGTTGTCGAGGCCAACGCCGAGGCGACCCACGCATTCCAGGTTGCGGGCGGCCTCCAGGAGCGCACCACGGACCTGGGTCCGGTTGCGCACGATGATCGCGCGCGCCTCGGCCGCCAACCCGGCCAGCTCATCTGGCCGATCCACCAGCTTCGGATCGTAGTGCGTGTCGTGGCCGACCCTCAGCTTCGCGACGGCTGCTTCGTCCATGAACTCGGCGATCACGATTTCGGGCATTGCTCGGTCTCCCGGCCAACCGTGGTGTCAACAGGGCGGCGGTCAGGCGCTCCGGTAGAGCTTCGTCATGACGAACTCGCGGTGGCCAAGCGCCTCCGCCGCCGTAGCCCGGCCGTTGGAGGTCCGCACAATCATGTCGATCAGCGCGTCCCCCGCCTCGTCGATCGTCATCTCGCGACGCAATATGCCCGAGACGTCGACGTCGACATGCTCGCCCATGGTCCGCACTGTCCGCGGATTGGCGGTGATCTTGATCACCGGCACGATCGGGTTGCCGACGACATTGCCCTGTCCCGTCGGGAATGTGTGCACGACATAGCCGCCAGCCGCCATCAGGGTCACGCATTCGGCGGCGGCCGAGGAGGAGTCCATGAAATAGAGGCCTCTGCCGGATTTCGGCTCCTGCGCCGGTCCCAGGATGTCGACGTAACGCGATGTCCGGCCAATCTTCTCGAGATTGCCGAGCGCCTTCTCCTCGATCGTCGTCAGCCCGCCCTCGATGTTGCCCTTCGTCGGCTGGCTTTCGGAGAGGTCGTTCGTCTTGTGCGTCTCGATGACCTCGTCCTGATAGGCCTTCCACATGGCGTACCAGCGCTCGCCGACCTCGGGGGTGATCGCACGCGCCTTCGCGATGTGCTCGGCGCCGGTGATCTCAGAGGTCTCGCCGAAGCAGCCGTAGATGCCTTCGGGAAGCAGCTTGTCGTACATGTTGCCGACCGTCGGACAGGATCCGAGCCCGGTGGTCGTGTCGCTCTCCCCGCACTTGGTGGACACCCAGAGTTCCGAGATCGAACATTCCTCGCGCTGCAGTTCCGACGCGAGATGGACGAAGTCCTTGGCCGCCCGAGACGCATCCATGATCGTCTTCAGATCGCCATTCTGCTCGATCGAGAAAGCGGCGACAGGCTTGCCGGTCGCTGCGATTCCATCGGCGATCTTCTTCGTCCACCCGGGCTCTATGCCGATCACCACGCAGGCCGCCACGTTGGGGTTGGCGCCGGTCCCGATCATGGTGCGGAAGTGGAGGTCGAGGTCCTCGCCAAACTGGAGCCGGCCATAGGCGTGCGGCAGCGCCAGCGTGCCCTTGATGTTGTTGCCCACCGCTTCGATCGCCGCGTTCGAGATATCGTCGACCGGCAGGATCGCGACGTGATTGCGCACGCCCACGCGCCCGTTCCCGCGCCGGTAACCCTTGAAGGTCAGGTTGGAGTACTTCGATGCCATTGGCCTGCCCGTTCGAAAGAGAAACGATCGCCGCGAGGCGCGGGGATGCGCCCCCGCGCCTCGAGCGGCTACCAGCGCTTCGTCTTGAGATTATGGACGTGGACGTGTCCGCCCACCTCCACGTCCGCGACGAAACGGCCGATATCCTCCCCGTATTTGACCGCCGTTTGGCCGGCCTTTAGCGCCTTCAGCGCAACCTTGTGGCCGATCGGCACATCAGCCCTGGCCTCGATCTCGAACGAGGAATTGTCGGCGGTTACGACGCCGATCATCTTCGTGCCCGCCTTGAGGCCTTCCACGACGACGACGCCGACATTGTCCTTGTGCTCATGGACGAGCAGATGCGGAATTCGCATTGGCCTGACGAAGGTTGAGTCTTATATAAGATATAAGATACAGAAACCTAGCCGAGTCAACAATCGGCCGCTATTGGTTGATGATCGCAAGCGCCCTCGGAACCGCCATGACCACGGCCGAAACCGCCTTCTCCTACCGGCCGCTCTATGTGCAGGTGAAGGACAGCCTCGTGCGCCGCCTCATCGACGGGGCCTGGCAGCCCGGCCAGCTCATTCCCTCGGAAATCGACCTCGCCCGCGAGATAGGCGTCAGCCAGGGAACAGTGCGCAAGGCGCTGGACGCGATGACCGGCGAGAACCTGCTCGTGCGACGTCAGGGCCGCGGAACCTTCGTCGCCGAACCAGAGGAAAGCCGTATCCTCTTCCAGTTCTTCCGTTTCGTTCAGGATTCGGGCGAGCGGTCGTTTCCTGCGTCGAACGTCATCTCGCACGGTCGGGAGGCCGCGGACCCTGCGCGGGCAGCGCTTCTCGGCGTCGGCGGCGGCGACATGCTGTTCCGTATCGAGCGCATCCGGACGGTCGCCGCGCGCCCGCTCATCGCGGAGACCATCTGGCTGCCGGCATCGCGCGTGAGCGGGTTCGATGCTCTCGCGGGCATCCCGAACAACGTCTACCGGCTCTATTCGCAGCGCTGGGGCATCACCATCGCCCGGGCCAGTGAACGACTGAAAGCGATCCCTGCCAGCAAAACCGACGCCGTGCGGCTCGGCATCGAGACCGGCGCGCCGCTGCTCGAAATCGTCCGCGTCGCCTTCGACCTCGAGAACAAGCCGGTCGAACTGCGAGTTTCCCGCTGTCTCACGGACGGCATCCACTACGCATCGGACCTGCGCTGAAGGCTCAGCCGAACATCAATGTCGCGATGGTGACCCACAATGCCGTGGTCACCGCCGCCATCGCGGTGGCGATCGTCATCTGGTTCGAAGCGAGCGCCTGTCCGGTGCCGAGCTGCATGGCTATCAGATAGGAATTCACGCCGGACGGCAGCGCCGCGGCGGCAACGACGACCTTGGCGGTGAGCGGCGGCAGGCCGACCGCCCAGGCGACGGCGAGCGCCACCGCGGGCATCAGCATCAGCTTGAGAAGGGAGAGCGTGAAAGCCGGGCGGACGTTGCCGCTAATGCCGAATTTGCGCAGCCCGAGGCCCATGGCGAACAGCGCCACCGGTCCGGCCACGTCGGCCAGCGAATCGACGAAGCGTTCGAACAGTCCTGAAAGGGGAAGTCCGAGGAACCGCCACGCCAGGCCGCCGAGGATGCCGACGATCAGCGGGTTGCGGACGATGCGCGAAATGAAATCCGCCACCACGGCCGACGCGGGGTGATCCGGGCGCTTTGGCCCGAACACCTCGAACAGGATCATCGACGCGAGGATCATCACCGGCAGGTGGACGCCAATGAGCAACGACAACGTTTCGAACCCTGCCTGCCCGAAAATGCTCAGAGTGAAGGGGATGCCGAGAAGCACAAGGTTGGAAAAGGCGGTCGCCACCCCCCCGACTACGCCAGCCTGGCTGTCGCGCCCGAAGATCCGCGTCGTCGTCAGGTGGCCGGCCGTCCATGCAATCGCGACCGCCGTGAAATAGGTTCCCCACAGCGCCCAGGGCGCGGCGCCATGGAAGTCGGCGCCGGCCATCGTGCGAAAAAGCAGCAGGGGCAGCGCCACGCCCACCGCGAAGGTCGAAAGCGCGTCGCCCGTTTCCACCTTGAGATATCCGGTCCAGCCGGCAAGATAGCCGAAAGCGACCATGCCGAAGACGAACAGGATGGTTTCAGTGAGCGCCCACACGAGGGCGTGATAGGCAAGCGCGACCCACTGCGCAATCGCTGCCGGCCCATCCCTTGCCGCAATCGGATGGTTTTGCGCTCCAAACGGGTTCACACAGACCCGGGCAACAGACGGAACGTCGATGCGGCACATGATTCTTTCCAATTGCGCGCTCCGGCTGGCGGCGCTCGCGCTCGCCCTGGTGTTCGGCGCGACGGCGCTTCGGGCGGAAGACCGCCGGTCACTCAACGGCGTGGCGCTGGTCATCGGCCAGTCGAAGTACGAGGCGATTCCCGCCCTTCCGAACCCCGCGAACGACGCGCGCGAAATGGCGAAACTGCTGACCGATCTCGGCTTCGACGCGCGGTCCGTCTCCGATCGCGACGCCTCGAAGCTGCGGCGCGACCTGGAACGGTTCGTCGAGGATGCGGAGGGCGCCGACGTCGCGTTCCTCTACTATTCCGGTCACGGCATCGAGTCGGGTGGAGAGAACTGGCTCATCCCCGTCGACGCCGGCGTCTCGTCGCTCGAGGACGCCGACGAGGAACTGGTCGCGGTCGGTGCGATCCTCGATGAGCTGAAGACGATCGTGCCGGTCACCATCGTGCTCCTCGACGCCTGCCGCACCAACCCCTTCCCCGCGGGCGCCGCCGTTCGTCGCCAGCCGGGCGGCGAGGCGACGCCGGTCGGCGCCGGGGGCCTGACGCCCGTGCGTGGCGCCACGAAGCTCGGCGACAACCCGCAGGCGGCCGACAGCCTGGGAATGGTGATCGGTTTCGCGGCCGAGCCGGGCATGCCGGCCCTCGACGGAGACGCCGGCGGCAACAGCCCCTACGCGACCGCGCTGCTGCGGCACCTGGGCGCCCTCGACGGCATCGAGTTCGGTCAGGTCATGCGCATGGTCACCGAGGAGGTCTATCTGGACACCGGCGCGAGGCAGCGTCCATGGGTCAACGAATCGCTGAGGCGCATGCTCTTCTTCGGTGTGCCCCAGGATGCGCCCACAGGCGACGAAGGGCTCATTACCGGGGAGCGGCGCAAGCTCCTGCTCACCATCGCAGACCTGCCGACGCCGAACCGGACCCAGGTCGAGCTTGCAGCTCTCGACGACGGCGTCCCGCTCGACTCCCTCTACGGCGTCCTGCGCGCTCTCGGCGCCGAGAACATCCCGGAGGACCCCGCCGAACTCGGCAAGGTGCTCGACGCGCAGGCTGAGCGCCTCAAGGGCATGCTCGACCGCGCGCGGGCTCTCGAATCGTCGGATCCCGATACGCAGCGCCTCGTCGCAATGGCCGACCGCGCGATCCGCGAAGGCGCCATCGAGACCGCTCGCCTCTTCCTCGACGACGCCGTTTCCCGGGTCGAACAGAATGCGACGTCGGTCGACGACATCGAGGAGGAACTGAGGAAGAAGCGGATCGCGGACGCCGCGATCTACGCGCAACGCGCCGACGTGGCCGCGCTCGCCTTCGATTACCGGTCAGCCGCCGCGGACTACGGCAAGGCGTTCGATCTGGTTGAGAAGTGGGACGAGGAGCTGCGCTGGAACTACAAGAACAAGCAGGCCGAGGCCCTCCACGCGCTGGGCGCCACCACGGGCGAGCGCGACGCCTCGGAGGCGGCGATCGAAGCATATCGGCTGATCCTGGGATACATCCCCTATGGCGAAAGGAATCGCGACTGGGCCATCACCCGCAACAACATGGCGGTGGTGATGCAGACACTCGGCGAACGCGAAGGCGACACCAAGAATCTAGAAGAAGCCCTTGGTATATTTCAAGAATCTATTTCGATCTTCGAGACCGAGAAAGACGATCTCAACTGGAGTGCCGCGCAGAACAACATCGGCAACGTCTTGCTGGAACTCGGCCGGCGAACCGCTGACGCGGCGCGCATCCACGAGGCGGTCGCCGCCTATCGCTCCACGCTGCAGAAGAGGGACCGGTCGAAACATCCGCTCGACTGGGCGTCGTCCCAGAACAACATCGGACTGGCGCTGACCGCATTGGCCGAACGCGAGGCCGGACCGGAACTGCTGATCGAGGCGGACGCCGCCTATCGACTGGCGCTGGAGGAGTATACGCGCGAACGCGCCCCGGCCGAATGGGCGATGGTGCAGAACAATCTGGGCAATGCCCTGAACGCGCTCGGCAACATGCGGGCCGAGGCCGACACCTATCGCTTGGCGGCCGACGCCTACCGTTCCGCGCTGGAGGTACGCACCAAGGAACAGTTTCCCGTCCAATGGGCGCGCACCCAGCTCAATCTCGGCGGCACCCTGTCCAACATGGGGCAGCTGGAGACGGGCACCGATAGCCTCTATGCGGCGGAATCGGCGTTCCGCGAGGCGTTGACCGTGCTGACGCGGGAGAAGCTGCCGCTCGAATGGGCCGCCCTGCAGAACAACCTCGGGTCGATCCTGCAGACAATCGGCCAGCGCGGGTTCAGTCCGGTGCGCATCGAGGAATCCGTCGCGGCCTTCCGCTCCGCGATGGAGGAGTATCCCCGCGAGAAGCTGCCGCTGGATTGGGCCATGACCAGCTTCAACATGGCCAACAGCCTGCGGCTCATCGGCGGCATGAACAACGATCCGGTCAGGCTGAAGGAAGCCGCGGACGCCTACGGGGCGGCCCTGGGCGAGTACACACGCCAGGCCACGCCAAGGCAGTGGGCGCTGGCCCAGGCCGGCCTCGGCTCGGCGCTGCAATCGCTCGCGAACTACGAGACCGACACGCGTTCACTGTTCAGGGCGATCGAGGCGCAGCGCGCGTCGCTCGAGGTCCTGACACGGGAGAATGCGCCGATCGAATGGGCGAACGCTCAAAACAGCCTCGGCACTTGCCTTCTCAACCTCTCGAACCGCGAGAGCGACGCCAAGTATCTGGCCGAATCTCGCGCCGCCTTCGAGGCGACGACCGAGATATTCACCCGGGATTTCCAACCGATGCAGTGGGCGTTCGCCATCAACAACATCGGCGACGTCCACTGGTCGTTGGGCGCACGGACCGGCGAACGCGCCGAGTTCGAGCAGGCTCTGGCGCGTTTCGAGGAAGCGAAGGCCGTGTTCGTCGAGACCGGCTATGCCCCGGTCATCACGCTGATCGACCAGAAGATCGACCTGATCAAGCAATCGCTGGCGAGCAGCCCGCAATAACGACCCGCCCCGATGCGGGGCCGGCGCTCTTTCCGGCGTCGACGGTTCAACCTTTGCGGATATTGATCTAGGATCGAGTCTCCGTCGTTTCGGACTCTCGCTCGGAGCAACTCGATGTCGTTCCTTCGCAGCCTACTCAGTTGCATCGCCGTTCTCTGCGCATGTATCGCCATCGCCCCCCTGGCCCGCGCGGGAGACACGGCCTTCGTCGAAATCCTCGGTTTCACGCCCGATGGCCGGGTTTTCGCGTTTGAGGAATACGGCGTGCAGGACGGCTCAGGCTTCCCCTACAGCCACAGATTCTACATCGAGGTGGCCGCCGACAAGTTCCTGCCGAACACGCCGGTTCGCGTGACGATCGAGGATGAGGGGGCGACCATCGACGACGCTCGGGCCAAGTCGAAAATCCGCGGCGAGAAGATCTTCAAGGACGCGCAACTGGCTCGCAATCGCGGGTTCACGGCGGCCTTCAACCCGGTCACGGAACTATCCGCCGATCCGTTCCGTCTCACCGCGAACCCACGACCGGTGCATCCGCCGGTGGATGATCCGGTCGAATTTCGCTTGGAGGAAATCCACGTCGTCACGCCATCGCGCTGCGAAGGATTGGGCGACATTGTCGGCATACGCATCCTGAGAATGTTCGCGACGCCGGGTGGCCGCACGGAATTGCGGCATCAGGATTCAGGCATTCCGCTGTCGCGCGGTTGTCCGACCGGCTACCGGATCGGTGGTCTCCAGACATTCTTTCCCCACAACGGCAGGCCGGCCTATGCGCTGTTGATCGCCATCCGCCGGTTCGGGTTCGAAGGGCCCGACTATCGCTGGATCGCGGCGACCGGCCGGCTGTGACGGCATCCGGGGAAACGAACCCAGCGGCCGGCGTGACGGCGCGGGTGGCGGCGTCGCTTCCCAGCCTCCGCGCCACCGTCTTCGGGTCCGTCGCCTGGGCGATCGTGAATGCCGCGAGCGCGTATCTGGGACTTTGGATGCGGGACTGGCAGGCGGGATACTTCAGCGTCGTGCTGATCTTCGCCTTAGGTGGAACGCTTGCCTTCGCACCCGCATACGCCTCATCGCATCTGATCGCCGCGCGGTCCCCGAGGGAGCGCAGGTTCGCCGCCGCCTTCGTCCTGCTGGCGGTGCTGACGATCGGTCTGACCGCCGCCCTGTTCGCGGTCGAGTACCGCATCTACTACGCCCAGTGGCACGCCGACTTCCCGTCGATGGTCTGGGGCTTCCAGCTCTTCTTCACGAGCGCGGCGGCCGTCTACCAGTTCGCCGTACTGGGGCTGCGGCTCTATTTTCCGTTCGGGTTCCTCGCCCTGTTCATCGCAGCTGCGTGGATCGCCGGACGTTTGCGTTGAGAAGCGGCCCCGCCTCTGATAGAGCGGGCGCGCAGTTTCAGGACAGACGATGATCCCACGTTATTCGCGACCTCAGATGGTCGCCATCTGGTCGCCCGAGACCCGTTTCCGCATCTGGTTCGAGATCGAGGCGCACGCCTGCGACGCCCTCGCCGAAATCGGCGTCATTCCGAGGGATGCTGCCAGGGTAATCTGGGAAAAGGGCGGGAACGCCGTCTTCGACGTCGAGCGCATCGACGAGATCGAACGCGAGACCAAGCACGATGTCATCGCTTTCCTGACCCACCTGGCCGAATTCGTCGGTCCCGAAGCCCGCTTCATCCATCAGGGCATGACGTCGTCCGACGTCCTCGACACATGCCTGGCAGTGCAACTCGTCCGCGCGGCGGATCTGTTGATCGCCGACGTCGACGCACTGCTCGCCGCCCTGAAGAAGCGCGCCTTCGAGCACAAAGACACGATCACAATCGGCCGCAGTCACGCCATCCATGCCGAGCCGACGACATTCGGAGTGAAGCTGGCGCAGGCCTACGCCGAATTCTCGCGTAACCGGGAGCGCCTCGTCGCGGCCCGCGCCGAGGTCGCCACTTGTGCGATCTCCGGCGCGGTGGGAACGTTCGCCAACATCGATCCGAGGGTCGAGGAACACGTCGCCGCGAAACTCGGCCTGACACCAGAGCCGGTGTCGACCCAGGTCATCCCGCGCGACCGGCACGCGATGTTCTTCGCCACGCTCGGCGTCATCGCGTCCTCCATCGAGCGCCTGGCCACGGAAGTCCGGCACCTCCAGCGCACCGAAGTCCTGGAAGTGGAAGAGTATTTTTCGCCCGGCCAGAAGGGTTCGTCGGCGATGCCGCACAAGCGCAACCCGGTCCTGTCGGAGAACCTGACCGGCCTGGCCCGTATGGTGCGGGCCTATGTGACGCCAGCGCTGGAGAACGTCGCGCTATGGCACGAGCGCGACATTTCGCACTCGTCGGTCGAACGCATGATCGGACCGGACGCAACAGTCACGGTCGACTTCGCCCTGGTCCGACTGACAGGCCTGATCGAAAGACTGGTGGTCTACCCGGAGAACATGCGCAGGAATCTCGACCGTTTCCGCGGACTCGTGCATTCGCAGCGTGTGCTGCTCGCGCTCACCCAGGCAGGCGTCAGCCGCGAGGATGCGTATCGGATCGTCCAGCGCAACGCCATGAAGGTCTGGGAAAGGGGCGCGGACTTCCTCGAGGAATTGCTGTCCGACAAGGAGGTGCGCGCCGCGCTCCCCGAAGCGGAGATCAGGGACAGGTTCGACCTGGGCTACCACACGAGGCACGTCGACACGATCTTCAGACGCGTATTCGGAGAGGCGTGAACCTGAAGAACCCGGCTTGAAGCCGGGCTTTCCCATCATCGTTGCGCTCCGTCAGGCTCAGCCCGGCACGATCCGGATGACGTTGCCCCAGGGGTCGGTGTATTCCCTGTCGTCCTTGGCCGCCGCCGAACGGAACTCGACGAAGGAAAGCCCGGTTCTGTCACCGTCGCGCACGCCGGCGCCGCGGCTCTGCCACATGTTGGCGCCGACGTGGTGATGATAGCCGCCGGTCGACAGGAACACCGCCTGCCCGCCATAGTTGACCATGGTGTCGAAGCCGACGGTCTCGTTCCACCACGTCTCCGCCTCGGCCGTGTTGCCGACGCGCAAATGTACGTGGCCGACGATCGAATTGTCCGGCGCGCCGGTCCAGCCGGCGTCGCCCGGCTTGATCTCGCCGAGCAGGTTCTGCACGTCGAGCGGCAGCGTGCCCATCTTGAGCCTTCCGTCGTCGGTCTGCCATTCGTCCTTCGGCCGGTCGGCGTAGATCTCGATGCCATTGCCTTCCGGGTCGTCGAGGTAGATCGCCTCGCTGACCAGGTGGTCCGACGCGCCCGTGACGGGAATGCGCTCGGCGATCGCGCGCTGCGCCCAGCGGGCGAGGTCTGCCCGCCGCGGCAGCAGGAAGGCCGTGTGGTAGAGCCCAGCGGTGCGCGGATCGTCCGGCCGTCCCGCCTTGAACTCCTCGATCTCGAGCAGCGGCCTGCCGCCGGCCCCGAGTACGATCGCTCCGGTTCGCCGCGTCACCTCGTCAAGGCCCAGTACGGTCTTGTAGTAGGCGGCGAGATTCTCGATGTCGCGACCCTTGATGCCGATCTGGCTGACGCTGGCCGGCGCGTCGGCCGCATATGGCAAGGCGTTCATGTTCGTCTCCGCGCGGGCGGAGCCCGCGATTGGCATAAGGGCGGCCGCTCCGGCGGCGCGGACGATGGCACGTCTCGTCAAGTCCATTGCCCATGCCCTTCCAGCATTGATGTCCTCGCCACAAGATCGGTTGAAGGACGTCGCTCCGCAAGGCCTGTTTGGCGAACACCGTGTTCACGACTTGGCGGCACCCGCGGTTAGGTTGCACGCGCAGGTGCACGGCGCTACATGCGCCACATGAAGGTCAGGGATACAGACATATTGATGGTTCCGGGCTACACCAATTCCGGCCCGGAACACTGGCAGACGCGGTGGCAGCAGCGGCTGTCGACCGCACGACGCGTCGAGCAGGCGGAATGGACGAAGCCGGTGCGCGAGGACTGGACCTCCACGTTGGCCGACGCGGTCAACTCCGCGGAACGGCCCGTGGTCGCCGTCGCCCACTCGCTTGGCGTCGCGACGTTCATTCAGGCGATCCCCGCATTCAGACAGCGGGTGATCGGCGCCTTTCTCGTTGCTCCACCCGACGTTGCAAACGCCGCGATCAGGCCAAAGCACCTGATGACCTTCGGCCCCTACCCTCGCGACCCGCTTCCGTTCCCCACGGTCACGATCGCCAGCCGCAACGATCCGTTCTGCGACTTCAGCGTGGCCGAGGACCTCGCCGCGGCCTGGGGCTCGCTGTTCATTGACGCCGGCCTGGCCGGACACATCAACGCGGATTCGGGCTACGGTCCGTGGCCGGAGGGTTCGATGGCCTTCGCGCAGTTCCTGTCGGGACTGCGGGCCTGAGGCCTACTTCCCGGCCAGCGAATTCCTCGCGGCCTTGAGGATCGCATCGGCGCCGTGCGCAATGAGTTGGCCTTCCGAGCCGGCGGCGAAGAGCCTGTAACCCAATGCGGCGAGCCGCTTGGCGTTGGCGGGGTCCACGAGGTAGATCGCGCATGCCTTGCCGGCCGCCCTCGCCCGCTTGGCGATGTCGCCGACCGCCGCCATCATGTCCTCGAGCATGGGGTCGAGCCTCGCGCCGTTCGACCAGGCAATGGAGAAATCCGACGGTCCCACGAAGATGCCGTCTATGCCAGGCGTCTCGAGTATCGCGTCCAGGGCATCGACCGCCGCGCGGGTTTCCACCATGGCGAAGGCCATCGTCTTCCGGTTCGAATCCCTCAGCCATTCTCCGGTTGTGCCGCCCTTGCGCGGCAGGCCGAAGGTCGGCCCCCAGGAACGCTCGCCGAGCGGCGGATACTTCATCGCCGCCGCGAAGCGCCGCGCGTCCTCCCCCGAGTTCACCATGGGGGCGATGACCGCTTCGGCGCCGAAGTCGAGGGCCCGACTCGCCATGTCGAAGCGCCCGACGGGAATCCGCACCATCACATGCTTGCGGGCCGCGAGGACGGGCTGGATGCAGCGTACGACGCTTTCCTCGTGGTGGGCGCCATGCTGCATGTCGAGCGTGACGGCGTCGAAGCCTTGCGCGGACAGCAGTTCGATCGTCAGCGTGTCCGGTACGCCCGACCAGGCCGTGTAGAGGATTTCGTCGGCGGCGAGGCGTTCGAAGAGCAGCATGGCGGACCTTCCCGGAGTGAACTCATTGAACGCAATCGCCCTGCCGAGGCAACAAAAAACCGCCCGGAGGACCGGGCGGTCGGAACCGGATGGCGGGACATCAGCCGTTCTTGATCTGATCGATCGCCGTCGCCATCAGTTCTTCCATCGTCCGCCTGATCTGGTGGTCGGAGACGGTTACGCCGGCGCCTGCCAGGTCGCCGTGGACCTTGCGGAAGACATCCTCGTCCCCGGCTTCCTCGAAATCGGACTTGACGACTTCCTTGGCGTAGGAATCGGCGGCCTCGCCGCTCTTGCCGAGCTTCTCCGCCGCCCACAGGCCGAGCAGCTTGTTGCGCCGCGCCGTCGCCTTGAATTTCAGTTCTTCGTCGATGGCGAACTTCTTCTCGAAGCCGTCCTGACGGTCCTTCATGCTCGACATCGGCTTTCCTCCGTGTTCGACGGGCGAGTCATCGACCGCCAATATGGGTGTTGCAGGCAGAAACCAAAAGGCGCGCGCCCGGTCAATACAGCCTGCGGTCGCGGCGCCCGCATGGGGCGAAACCGGTTGACGGCGGGAATTGCGGATTGAGCGCTCCTGCCGATTGCGCTAGACACCGGCTGACGCCATATGCGCTGCACAATTGTGGTGCTCCCACGGGGAATCGGTCGATTGCCGCTTGCCCAGCAACCCAGAGAACCCGCCAGATGAACCGACGCCGCCGCATATACGAAGGCAAGGCAAAGATTCTGTACGAGGGTCCCGAGCCAGGTACGCTTATCCAGTTCTTCAAGGACGATGCGACCGCCTTCAACAAGAAGAAGCACGAGGTCGTGGACGGCAAGGGCGTGCTCAACAACCGCATCTCCGAGCACATATTCAACCATCTGAACCGGATGGGCATCCCCACCCACTTCATCCGCCGGCTCAACATGCGCGAGCAGTTGATCAAGGAGGTGGAGATCATCCCTCTCGAAGTGGTGGTCCGCAACGTCGCTGCCGGCTCGCTGGCCAAGCGCCTCGGCATCGAGGAAGGCACTGTGCTGCCGCGCTCGATCATAGAATTCTACTACAAGGCGGACGCGCTGGACGATCCGCTGGTGTCCGAGGAGCACATCACGGCGTTCGGCTGGGCCTCGCCGCAGGAGATCGACGACGTGATGGCGCTGGCCATCCGCGTCAACGACTTCCTGTCGGGCCTCTTCCTCGGCGTCGGTATCCAACTGGTTGACTTCAAGATCGAGTGCGGCCGGCTGTTTGAGGGCGACATGATGCGTATCGTGGTCGCCGACGAGATCTCGCCCGATTCCTGCCGCCTGTGGGACGTGCAGACGCAGGACAAGCTCGACAAGGACCGCTTCCGCCGCGACATGGGCGGGCTGGTTGAGGCCTACCAGGAAGTGGCTCGGCGGCTCGGCATCATGAACGAGAACGAGCCGCCGAAGCCTTCCGGCCCGGTGCTGGTCGCATCGTCCGACGGCCCGAAGGGCAAGCCGCACTGAACCAGGAGAGATCGTCGCCGTGTTGAAGGCCCGAGTCACCGTCACGCTGAAGAACGGCGTTCTCGACCCCCAAGGCAAGGCGATCGAAGGCGCGTTGTCGACCCTGGGTTTTGCCGGGGTCGGTTCGGTGCGCCAGGGCAAGGTCTTCGACATCCAGCTTGCGAACGCCGACACGGCGAAGGCAGAGGCGGAATTGAAGGCGATGTGCGAGAAGCTGCTCGCGAACACGGTGATCGAGAACTACAGCGTGAGCATCGGCTGACGATGAAATCCGCCGTCGTCCAGCTTCCCGGCCTCAACCGCGACCGCGACATGATCGCGGCGCTGACCCGGATATCCGGCCGCGCGCCCTCGCTTGCGTGGCAGACCGACACCGCGCTTCCCGACGTCGACCTGATCGTCATCCCCGGCGGTTTTTCCTATGGGGACTACCTGCGCTGCGGGGCCATCGCCGCGCGCATGCCCGTGATGCGCGCCGTGGCCGAAAAGGCAGTGAAGGGCGTGCTGGTGATCGGCGTCTGCAACGGCTTCCAGATCCTGCTCGAAGCAGGCCTGCTTCCGGGCGCGCTGATGCGCAACGCCTCGCTCAAGTTCGTCTGTCGCGAGGTGAAGCTCTCGATCGCCAACGGCGACACCGCCTTCACGCGCCGCTATCGGCGGGGCCAGATCATCCGCTGTCCTGTCGCTCACCACGACGGCAACTTCTTCGCCGACGCCGATACGCTGTCCCGCATCGAGGGCGAGGGCCAGGTTGTCTTCCGCTATGCGGAAGGCACCAACCCGAACGGCTCGATCAACGACATTGCCGGCATCGTTTCGGCAGGCGGCAACGTGCTCGGCCTGATGCCGCATCCGGAGAACCTGATCGAAGCCGCGCATGGCGGCGACGACGGGCGTGCGCTGTTCGAGAGCGCGCTAGGCATGGCCGCTTGAGACGTGCGCTCAGCATCGCGTCGGTCGTCGCAGCCGGCATCATCGGCGGTTGCCAATCCGGGGCGTCGCTCCCGTCGACCGGGGCTGGCGGGAAGAGCGCCTCGCTGCGCGTCATGGAGCAGGTGGCGATCGCCGCGCACAAGTGCTGGTTCGCGAGCAAGGACGAGGCGTTCCGGCCGTATCGTTTCGCCAACGAACTCGATTCCCACAGCGGCAACCCGCGCTTCCTCCTGGTGCCGGCGAAGAACTATGGCGGCCTGCCTCTCCTCGTGGTGCAGGCGCGCGGCGGGTCGAGCCAGGTCGAGGCGTTCGGCCCGCTGATGCAGCGACCGCTTGGGGCCCGGATTTCCGCCGACGTGTCGCGCTGGGCGTCGGGGAATCCATCCTGCGGTACCGCGGCCTGACGCGATGGGCCGGATGTTGCAAATCGTCGGCCTCGCATTGGGAATCGCGGCCCTGCTTCTCCAGTTCGCGATCACGGTGCCGTCGGCGATGGAGGCCGGTCGCAGCCTACCGGGCGCGATCGTGTTCTATTTCAGCTTCTTCACCATCCTGACCAACCTCGCCGCCGTCGTCGTTCATGCCGCGGGAGTGTTCGACGCGTCCCTGTCCGTGTTTGCGCGGCCGCGCATCCGTGCTGGCGTCGTGGTGTCGATGGTCGTCGTGTTCATGGTTTACGCGACGGTTCTGGCGCGCCTGTGGCAGCCGGAGGGATTGTTCCTCGTCTGCGATATCCTCCTGCACTACGTCACCCCCGCGATCATGCTTCTCTGGTGGCTGGTGGCCGGCCGCGACGGCACGACGCGATTTGCCGACATCCCCTCCTGGCTGGCCTACCCGATCCTCTATGCGGCTTACGTGTTCGCGCGCGCGCCGATCGCCGGCGAAGTGCCCTACCCCTTCCTGAACCTGGCAACGAACGGCATCGGCGGCGTCGCCTTGTCGGTCCTGTTGATGACGGGACTGTTCGCGGTCGTTTCTGCAACGGTGGTCTTGGCGGACCGGCTGCTTTCGGCCAAGAGGGCATGACCGACAGGTTCGGGAGCAGCCCGCCGATGACCATCCGCAACTCAGTCCCGATCACGCCCGAGCTCGTGGCCGCGCATGGGCTGAAGCCCGACGAGTACCAGCGCATCCTCGATCTGATCGGACGCGAACCGAGCTTCACCGAGCTCGGAATCTTCTCGGCGATGTGGAACGAGCACTGTTCCTACAAGTCGTCCAAGAAATGGCTGCGGACCTTGCCGACCAAGGGTCCGCGCGTCATCCAGGGTCCCGGTGAGAACGCTGGCGTGGTCGACATTGGCGACGGCGATGCAGTTGTCTTCAAGATGGAGAGCCACAACCACCCCTCCTACATAGAGCCCTATCAGGGCGCCGCCACCGGCGTTGGCGGCATCTTGCGCGACGTCTTCACCATGGGCGCGCGTCCCGTCGCGGCGATGAACGCGCTGCGTTTCGGCGCACCAGACCATGCCAAGACGAGACACCTCGTTGCAGGAGTCGTTGCCGGCATCGGCGGCTACGGCAACGCCTTCGGCGTGCCGACGGTCGGCGGCGAGGTCAATTTCGACGCGCGCTACAACGGCAACTGCCTCGTCAACGCCTTCGCCGCCGGCCTGGCGAAGACCGACGCCATCTTCTACTCGAAGGCGGAGGGCGTCGGACTGCCCGTCGTCTATCTCGGCGCCAAGACGGGCCGCGACGGCGTCGGTGGCGCGACGATGGCGTCGGCCGAGTTCGACGACCGCATCGAAGAGAAGCGCCCCACCGTCCAGGTCGGCGACCCCTTCACCGAAAAATGCCTGCTGGAGGCCTGCCTCGAACTGATGGCCTCCGGCGCCGTGATCGCCATCCAGGACATGGGCGCGGCGGGGCTCACCTGCTCGGCGGTGGAAATGGGGGCGAAGGGCGATCTCGGCATACGTCTCGAACTCGACAAGGTTCCGGTGCGCGAGGAGCGCATGACCGCCTACGAGATGATGCTGTCGGAAAGCCAGGAGCGCATGCTCATGGTGTTGCGCCCGGAGAAGGAGGCCGAGGCCGAGGCGATCTTCCGCAAGTGGGGCCTCGACTTCGCCGTTGTCGGCGAGACCACCGACGACCTCCGCTTCCGGGTCTTTCACCAGGGCGACGAGGTCGCGAACCTGCCGATCAAGGACCTCGGCGACCAGGCGCCTGAATATGACCGGCCGCGCGTCGAGCCGGTCAGGCCCGCGCCGCTGCATCCGCATGACGTGCCCCAGGCCGACGTCGCCGACGCGTTGCTGAGGATGCTCGGCGGCGCCGACCTGTCATCACGCCGCTGGGTATGGGAGCAGTACGACACGCTGATCCAGGGCAATTCGCTGCAGCGTCCCGGCGGCGACGCGGGCGTGGTGCGCGTCGAAGGCCACCCGACTAAGGCGCTTGCGTTCTCCTCGGACGTGACGCCGCGCTATTGCGAGGCCGACCCGTTCGAGGGCGGCAAGCAGGCCGTCGCGGAATGCTGGCGCAACTTGACCGCCACCGGCGCACTGCCGCTCGCGGCCACCGACAATCTCAACTTCGGCAATCCCGAGAGGCCCGAAATCATGGGCCAGTTCGCCGCCGCCGTTCTCGGGATCGGTGAAGCCTGCCGCGCGCTCGACTTCCCCATCGTCTCGGGCAATGTCTCGCTCTACAACGAGACGGCCGGACGCGGCATCCTGCCCACGCCCACGATCGGCGGCGTTGGCCTGATCGACGATTGGTCGAGGATGGCGCGCATCGGTTTCGCAGCCGAAGGCGAGACGATCCTGCTGGTTGGCGCGCCTGCTGCATGGGGTTCGCATCTCGGCCAGTCGATCTACATGCGCGACATCCATCGGCGCACCGACGGCGCCCCGCCGCCCGTCGATCTCGGCCATGAGAGGATTGTCGGCGATTTCGTCCGGGCGCTGATCCGCGAAGGTGTCGCGACGGCCGTCCACGACGTCTCGGATGGCGGGCTCGCCGTGGCGCTGGCGGAGATGGCGATGGCGTCCAGCATTGGCGCGACCGCTCACCTGCCCGTCGCGACCGACCCGATCCCCGTTTGGTTCGGCGAGGATCAAGGGCGCTATCTCGTGACCGTTTCCTCGGTGGACAAATCGTTGTTGCGCGAGCTTGCCGACGAGGCGCGCGAGAACGGTTTCATAGCGCCGATCGTCGGTACGACCGGCGGCGCGGAATTGAAACTGCAAGGGGCGCGTGCGATACCGGTGGCGACGCTGAAGGCCGCCCACGAGGCTTGGTTCCCGGCCTTCATGGACAACTGACGAGGTCCCTGGACATGCCTATGGACGCCTACGACATCGAGAGGCTGATCAGGGAATCCATTCCCGACGCGAAGGTCACGATCCGTGATCTCGCCGGTGACGGAGACCATTACGCCGCCGAAGTGGTGGCCGAGAGCTTTCGCGGCAAGACCCGCGTCCAGCAGCATCAGATGGTCTACGAGGCGCTGAAGGGCAACATGGGCGGCGCTCTTCATGCCCTGGCGCTACAGACAAGCGCGCCGGAGTGAGCAATGTCCGTCATGAATGACATCGTGGGCCAGATCGTCGATGAGGTTCTGAAGGGGATTCTTCGCAAGGCGACCCCGACGCGTCGCCGCTCCACGCGTCGCAAGCGGAGGACAAAGACCGCCGCGGAGCGCCTTTCGGCGATCGAGAAGCTGCTGAGACCCGCGCGTCGTCAGACGAGCCGCAAGAAGACGCCGCGCGCGCGATCCACGACCCAGAAACGCCGCGTTCGAAGCAAGTCGCAGGCCCACCGCAGGACGCTTCGTGGCTACGCCGCAGCGCGTCGACGCGCGCGCTAGCAACCCTCCAACCACTTGTAACGACTCTTGGCAGGGTCTAGTTGATAGCCATGCGGTCGGACTCTCCCCTCCGGCAACAAAGGAATCGTGCCATGAGCGGCATCAACGACTACATCGATCAGGAAGTGAAGGGTAACGACGTCGTGCTCTTCATGAAGGGCACTCCCGGCTTTCCACAGTGCGGATTTTCCGGACAGGTCGTGCAGATCCTCGACTATGTCGGCGTCGACTACAAGGGCGTGAACGTGCTCACGTCGAACGAGTTGCGCCAGGGGATCAAGGAGTATTCGAGCTGGCCGACCATCCCGCAGCTCTACGTCAAGGGCGAGTTCGTGGGCGGGTGCGACATCATCCGCGAGATGTTCCAGGCCGGCGAGTTGCAGACCTTCTTCGCAGACAAGGGTGTTGCCGCACGGGCGGCCTAGACCCAGCTCCGCAAAGCTCCCGGCGGCGACCGCCGGGTTAAGTCTTTGAACGATGCGCCGGACAGCCGGCGCATTTTCGTTTCTCGTGTCGTTCAGGGAAAGCTCATGGACCAGGTGACCAACCCGCCGATACGGGCCGCTTCGATCGCGCGTTGGGAGTTCATCGCACTGGCCGCCGCCCTAATGGCGCTCAACGCGCTGGCGATCGACATCATGCTTCCAGGTCTCCAGCAGATCGGCGAGAGTCTCGGCGTCGAGAACGAAAACCATCGGCAATACGTCATCTCCGCCTATTTCGCCGGCATGGCGCTGGCGCTCCTGCCCTTTGGCCCAGCCTCCGACCGCTTCGGCAGGCGCGGGCCGATCCTGTTCGGCCTCACCATCTATGTGGTCGCCGCATTCGCCGCGGCGTTCGCGCCGAACTTCGAGACGCTGCTGGCGCTGCGCTTCATCCAGGGCGTGGGCGCCGCATCGACCCGTGTGATCGCCGTCTCGATGGTGCGCGACCGCTTCGGCGGGCGGCAGATGGCCGAGATCATGTCGCTGATCTTCATGGTGTTCATGGTGGTCCCCGTGATCGCGCCGTCGATCGGCCAGGTGATGATCCTGCTCGGCAACTGGCACCTCATCTTCATCTCGATGGGGCTGATGGCGAGCGCCATCACGTTCTGGGCGTGGCTGCGCATGCCGGAAACCCAGCATCCCGAGGACCGGCGGCCGTTCACCTTCGGCGCGATCGGTCAGGCCTTCGGCTATGTCGTCACCAACCGCATGTCGCTGTTCTACACGCTGGCCTCGACCTTCGTCTTCGCGGCGCTGTTCGGCTTCATCAATTCGGCCCAGCAGATCTATGTCGGCATCTACGATCTCGGATACTGGTTCCCGGTCCTGTTCGCCGGTATCGCGGGCATGATGGCCGTGTCGTCGTTCCTGAACTCGCGCCTGGTGATCCGGTTCGGCATGCGTCGCCTGTCGCACGGGGCGCTCACCGGATTCATGCTGGTCTCGGGCGTGTGGTTCTTCTGGTCGCTGGCTGGCGAACTTCCGCTTCCGGCCTTCATCCTCCTTTTCGCGGCCGCCATGTTCCAGTTCGGCTGGATCGGCGCCAATTTCAACGCCATCGCCATGGAGCCCCTCGGCCATGTCGCCGGCTCGGCCTCGTCGGTGCAGGGCTTCGTGCAGACGCTGGGCGGCGGCGTCATCGGAGCCGGGCTCGGCCAGGCTTTCGACGGCACCACGACGCCGTTGGCGGCCGGTTTCTTCGGCGTGGCGCTCGTCGCGCTGGTGCTGGTTGCGATCGCCGAACGCGGCCGGCTCTACCGCACGACGCCGCAGTCGGTCAGGCCCGATTAGACGCCGGGCGCAAGCCCGGCGAAATCGAACAGCTTTCTGTCGAGCAGGTGTGACGGGCGCACATTGGTCAGCGCCCGGATCATCGTATCCTTGCGGCCCGGCATCCTCTTCTCGATGTCGTCGAGCATCGCCTTCATCGCGTTGCGCTGGAGGCCCTCCTGGCTGCCGCAGAGGTCACATGGTATGATCGGAAACGCCATCGCCGCAGCGAATTTCGCCAGGTCCGCCTCGTCGCAATAGGCGAGCGGCCTGAGCACCGTCACGTCGCCCTCGTCGTTGAGGAGCTTCGGCGGCATCGCCGCCAGTCGCCCCCCGTGGAAGAGGTTCAGGAAGAAAGTTTCGAGGATGTCGTCGCGGTGGTGGCCGAGCACAAGCGCCGCGCATCCCTCCTCCCGTGCGATCCTGTAGAGATGGCCGCGACGCAGCCGCGAGCAGAGCGAACAGTAGGTGTTGCCCTCGGGGATCTTGTCGGTAACCACCGAATAGGTGTCCCGGTACTCGATGCGGTGCGCGAAGCCGTGCCTGTTCAGGAAGTCGGGAAGGACGTGTTTCGGAAAGCCCGGCTGGCCCTGATCGAGGTTGCAGGCGATCAGTTCGACCGGCAGCAGGCCGCGCCATTTGAGATCGGCCAGCACCGCGAGCAGTCCGTAGGAATCCTTGCCGCCCGAGAGCGCGACCAGCCACCGCTCGCCGGCCCTCGCCATCGAAAAGTCCTCGATCGCCTGGCGGGTCAGACGCACCAGCCGCTTGCGCAGCTTGTTGAACTCGACGGACGTGGGAGCGTCGGCGAAGAGCGGGTGCGCGCCGGACGGATCATCGGGAAGGTCTGCGGCCGGGCTCTGGTGGACGGTCATGGTCGTCTCCGCGAAGCCGACCAATAGCCGGCGTCCGCGCAAAGAAAAAGGCCGCGCTGCTGCGCGGCCTTTGGATGGCTCCGAGCAGACCGGTCAGCGCGAGTAGAACTCGACGACCAGGTTCGGCTCCATCTGCACTGCGAACGGCACGTCCGCCAGGCCCGGCACGCGCGCGAAGGTGGCGACCATTTTGTTGTGATCGGCTTCGATGTAGTCCGGCACGTCGCGCTCGGCCAAACCGACCGATTCCAGCACCGAGACGAGCTGCTTCGACTTCTCGCGCACTTCGATCACGTCACCCGGCTTGCAGCGGTAGGAACCGATGTTGACGCGCTTGCCATTGACGTTGATGTGGCCGTGATTGACGAACTGCCGGGCCGCGAAGATCGTCGGCACGAACTTGGCCCGGTAGACGACCGCGTCGAGGCGCGATTCCAGCAGGCCGATCAAATTGTCCGGCGTGTCGCCCTTGCGGCGGTTCGCCTCTTCGTAGGTTCCACGGAACTGCTTCTCGGAGATGTCGCCGTAGTGACCCTTCAGCTTCTGCTTGGCGCGCAGCTGCAGGCCGAAGTCGGACATCTTGCCCTTGCGGCGCTGGCCATGCTGGCCGGGGCCGTATTCACGCCGGTTGACCGGTGATTTCGGCCGGCCCCAGATGTTCTCGCCGAGACGGCGGTCGATCTTGTATTTCGCGGATTCGCGCTTGCTCATCGCATTCCCTTTCAAAACGATATACCCGGAACTTCACGTTCCGGGCGAAGGAAACGCGCCCTCCTCTGGCCTCCGTTTTCGAGACCTGACAGGGCTTCCCGCGCACGCTTTGCGAAAGAAACCCACGGGACACGTCAGTCTTGCGAGGCCAGAAAGGATGACAAGAGGTTGCCAGGCCGGCCTTGCGGCATCAAAAAATCTCGCCGGGCGTTGCGGCCCGGCGATGGCGGGGGGATAGGGGAAACGCGCGGAGAAGTCAACGCCGACTTGAGCGGTGCGACGCGCCTAGCCGCTCTTCTTCTCCGGCAGGCCCTTGCGCTTGGTCTCGGCGAACTCCTCGAGCTGCTTCTCGCTCATGGACTCGTACATCTCGCGCGAGGCGCCCTTGAGTTCGCTCTTTCTCGTATCGCCGCGTTTGGCGGCGAGCGCCGCGCCCGCGGCCTTCTGCTGCGCTTTCGATGTGGCTGGCATGTCCGTTCTCCATTCAGCCGCCCCGGAAAGCAGTCGAACGGCCTGGGCGATATGCCGGTTCCCTAGAAAACGGTCAGTCCGAAACCCTCCATCAGCCTGCGCGTCTGGAAGTCGACCTTGCCGCTGGTGAATACGGCGATGTCCGCGGCCGATGTTTCACGGGCCGGGCCGGGCGGCAGTGTTTCCAGGAGAGACAGCGCCCGCCGGGCGATTGCCTCGGCCGGGTCCAGCCAGTCGACCGGCCATGGCGCCGTCTTGCGCATGCGGTTCACGAGGAACGGATAGTGCGTGCAGGCGAGCACCACGATGTCCGTTCGCCGCCCGTCATGCTCGACGAAGCAGGGCGCGATCTCGGCGCGAACCGTGTCCTCGTCGACGAAGCCTTCGCGCATGTAGATTTCCGCCAGTCCGGCAAGCCGGTCGCTGCCCACCAGGCGCACATGCACCTTCTGGGCCCAGTCCCGGATCAAGTCGCGGGTGTACTGGCGTTTTACCGTACCGGGCGTCGCCAGCACCGAGACGAGTCCGGACCGCGTCCGCTCGGCGGCGGGCTTGATCGCCGGAACCGTGCCGACAAAGGGGTGGCCCGGAAAGGCCTCCCGGAGTGCGTCGATCACCAATGTCGAGGCGGTGTTGCAGGCGATGACCGAGACTACCGGATCGTGCCGCGCGATCAGTTCGCCGAACAGCGCGAGAATGTGATTCCTCAGCGCGGGCTCCTCCCACGCGCCGAACGGAAACGCCGCGTCGTCCGCGACATAGACGAACCGCCGGTCCGGCATCAGCACGCGCGCCTCGCGCAGGACGGTGAGCCCGCCGATGCCGGAATCGAAAAGGAGAACCGACCCGTCAGCCATCGTCGGATTCTCCTCGTGCTGCGCCGCCGGCTGTATCGCCGCCGGACCGTTCGGTCCCAGACGCGCGATCGGCGCTGCGCTTGCGGTCGGGATAGCCCGCTCCGCGCGGTTCCTTCGGCGAAAAGTAGTCCAGCGAGGAGAGCACCCCGCGCAGCACCTTGAGTTCGGCCTCGGAGAAGCCGGGCCGCGTCAGCACGGCGCGCAGATTGTCCACCATCTTGGGCCTCTTCGCGGCCGGCCTGAAATAGCCGCGGCTCCCGAGGGCTTCTTCCAGGTGCCCGAAGAAGCTGAGGAGCTGCTGCTTCGGCGCGGACTGAACCTCCGGGCCTCGGAACGCCGTGTCATCCGGGTGATCGAGCCCGGCCTTCATCCATTCGTAGGACATCAACAGCACCGCCTGCGCAATGTTCAGCGAGGCGAAGGCGGGGTTGACGGGAAACGTCACGATCTCGTCGGCCAGCGCAACCTCGTCATTCTCGAGGCCGGTCCGCTCACGACCGAAAAGCACGCCCGTCTTCTGACCGGCGGCGAAGCGCCCCCGCAGCGTCCGCGCCGCCTCCCCCGGGCCGCGCACGGGCTTGAAACCGTCCCGCTCCCGGGCGGTGGTCGCGTAGACAAAGGAAAGATCCGCGATTGCCGCCTCCAGCGTGCCGTAAACCGTGGCGGCGTCGATCACATGGTCGGCGCGGCTGGCGACCGCCCTCGCCTTCTCGCTCGGCCAGCCGTCGCGCGGATTCACCAGCCTGAGTTCGGCAAGTCCGAAATTCGCCATGGCCCGCGCGACCATGCCGATATTCTCGCCGAGTTGCGGCTCGACGAGGACGATGGCCGGACCCTCGGCGATCAGTTTTCGGCCGCTGTCCGGGGCCGTCATGGGTTGGCGCGCTCGTTCACGCCCCGGCTCGTGCCATATCCGCCGCCCGAATTGAAGGCCGGTTCACACGACGAAGGCGCGGATCGCGCTCGCGACCTCTTCCGGCTTTTCGTGAAGTATCCAGTGTCCCGCTGCGGCGACCCGCTCGATCCTCAGGACTGGAGCGAAATCTTCCAGACCTTCGATGCAGGAAGGCCTCAGCGCCGTATCGACCTCGCCCCACAGCACCAGATGCGGCGTCGCCACGCGGAATGTTTCTCGCGGATAGTCGAGCAGAGGCACGCTTTCGGGCGTCTCGAGCGGTGGCGGCACGACGACCGGCGAGGCCCGGTACCAGTTGAGCATGGCCTCTAGCGCGCCGGGCTGCGCCCATGCCTCGCGATACCCTGCCCGCTGCGCGTCGCTCATCCAACGGGTCGCCGAGAAACCGGAGAACATGCGTTCCAGCCGGCGGTAGTCGTCCTGTGCCAGCCGCGCCCCCATGCCCGACGTTCTGAGTGCGTTGATGTACTGGCTGGCCGCGCGCTGCTCGGGATCGTCGATGATGGCCTTCTGGAAACACCACGGGTGCGGACCGTTGGCGACGACGAGATGCGTGAGCCTGTCCGGATGGGCGAACGCGTATGCATAGGCCACCGACGCCCCCCAGTCGTGACCCGCCAGCACGAAGGGCCTTCCGGGCGACAGCCGGTCGGCCAGCGCCGCCAGATCTCTGACAATGCGTTTCGCACGGTAGGCATCGACGCCCGCCGGCTTGGACGAAAGGTTGAAACCCCTCTGGTCGGGCGCGACGACATGGAAGTCGTCTGCGAGGCGTTCCATGACCTGGCGCCATGCCTCCCAGTATTCCGGGAACCCGTGCAGAAAAACGATCAGAGGTTTCGCCGGATCGCCGGCCGAGACGACGTGCAGCGACACCTCGCCCAGATCGTGGAAATCGGACCGCACGACCCCTCCCGAAGGCTGACGGCTCACGGTTTACGCGCCGGCAAACCGTTTGCTATAGGGGCCGCGACCGTTCGCACCCGCTTTCAGCGGCCCTCTCCCGACAATTTTCAAACGAGGCATTTCCGATGGCGAAGATCAAGGTGGAAAATCCGGTCGTCGAACTCGACGGCGACGAGATGACCCGCATCATCTGGCAGCTGATCAAGGACAAGCTGATCCATCCCTATCTCGACCTCGACCTCGAATATTACGACCTCGGCGTCGAGCATCGCGACGCCACGAACGACCAGGTGACCATCGACGCCGCAAACGCCATCAAGAAGCACGGCGTCGGCGTCAAGTGCGCCACCATCACCCCGGACGAGGCCCGCGTCACCGAGTTCGGCCTGAAGAAGATGTGGAAGTCGCCCAATGGCACGATCCGCAACATCCTCGGCGGCGTCATCTTCCGCGAGCCGATCATCGCCAAGAACGTGCCGCGCCTCGTGCCCGGCTGGACCAAGCCGATCATCGTCGGCCGCCACGCCTTCGGTGACCAGTACCGCGCCACCGACTTCCGCTTCCCCGGCAAGGGCAAGCTGACGATCAAGTTCGTCGGCGACGACGGCCAGACGATCGAGCACGAGGTGTTCGACGCGCCCGGCTCCGGCGTCGCCATGGCCATGTACAACCTTGACGATTCCATCCGCGACTTCGCGATGGCCTCGTTCAACTACGCGCTGGACCGCGGCGTGCCCTGCTATCTGTCGACCAAGAACACGATCCTGAAAGCCTATGACGGGCGCTTCAAGGACATCTTCCAGGAGGTGTTCGATGCCGGCTTCGCCGACAAGTTCAAGGCGGCGAAGATCTGGTACGAGCACCGCCTCATCGACGACATGGTGGCCTCCGCGCTCAAATGGTCGGGCGGCTACGTCTGGGCTTGCAAGAACTACGACGGCGACGTCCAGTCCGACACGGTCGCCCAGGGCTTCGGCTCACTCGGCCTGATGACCTCCGTCCTGCTCACGCCCGACGGCAGGACCGTGGAGGCCGAGGCCGCGCACGGCACGGTGACCCGGCACTACCGCCAGCACCAGAAGGGCGAGGAGACCTCCACCAACTCGATCGCGTCGATCTTCGCCTGGACGCGCGGGCTGGCGCACCGCGCCAAGCTCGACGACAACGCCGCGCTCAAGCGCTTTGCCGACACGCTGGAGAGGGTCTGCGTGCAGACGGTCGAGTCCGGCTACATGACCAAGGACCTGTCGCTGCTCATCGGCCCAGACCAGCCCTGGCTCTCGACCACCGGCTTCCTCGACAAGGTCGACGAGAATCTCGAGGCCGCGATGGGCTGAGCGACTCAGCCCGCCATCGCCGCCCTGACCGCGGCGATGGCGTCCGCCGCCTTCGAGCCGTCCGGGCCGCCGGCCTGAGCCATATCGGGCCGCCCGCCGCCGCCCTGCCCGCCGAGCGCGGCGGAGGCGACGCGGACCAGATCCACCGCGCTGAAGCGCGCCGTCAGGTCTTCGGTGACGCCGACGACGACGCTGGCCTTGCCGTCCTCGCCGGTGCCGACGAAGACGACGACGCCGGAACCGAGCGACGTCTTGCCGGCGTCCGCGAGCGGCTTCAGATCCTTCGGCGATACGCCGGTCACCGACCTGCCGAGGAAGCCGACGCTCGCCACGGTCTCCTTCTCGTCGGCCGTGTCGGCAGCCGAACCGCCGCCGAGCGCCAGCTTCTTCCTGGCTTCGGAAAGCTCGCGCTCAAGCTTGCGCCGCTCGTCCATCAGCGCCTCGACGCGGGCGAGCGCGTCGGCGGGCGAAACCTTGAGCGCGGACGCGATGGCCTTCAGGCGACGGTCCTGCTCGTCCAGATGCTTTCGAGCCGCATCTCCCGTAAGCGCCTCGATGCGGCGCACCCCGGCCGCGACCGCGCTGTCGGAGACGATGCGCACCAGGCCGATATCGCCGGTCGAGCGTGCATGCGTGCCGCCGCAGAGTTCGATCGAGTAGGGCCGGTTGGCCTTGGCGCCGTGGAGGCCGGTGCCCATCGAGACCACGCGAACCTCGTCGCCGTACTTCTCGCCGAACAGAGCCATCGCGCCCTCGGCGATGGCGTCGTCGACCGACATCAGCCGCGTCGTCACCGGGCTGTTCTGCACGACGATCTCGTTGGCCATCGCCTCGACCTGCTCGAGCTCTTCGCTGGAGATCGGCTTGTTGTGCGAGATGTCGAAGCGCAGCCGCTCGGGCGCGACCAGAGAACCCTTCTGCGCGACATGGCTGCCCAGCACCTCGCGCAGCGCCTCGTGGATCAGGTGGGTGGCCGAATGGTTCGAACGCAGGCGCGAGCGCCGGGCGTGATCGACCGCGAGTTCGACCGCCACGCCGAGCTTGACCTCGCCCTTCGTCACCTTGCCGAGATGCACGAAGAGCCCGTCGGCCTTCTTCTGCGTATCGGTCACCTCGACGGAAAAACCCTCGCCCGCGATCGTGCCCGTGTCGCCCATCTGACCGCCGGACTCGCCGTAGAACGGCGTCTGGTTGACGACGATGGCGACCGTCTCGCCGGCCCGGGCGGAGCCAATCTCCGCACCGTCCCCGACCAGCGCGGTGACGACGCCTTCGGCCTTCTCGGTCTCGTAGCCGAGGAATTCGGTCGCTCCGAGCTTTTCGCGCAGGCCGAACCAGACCACCTCGGTCGCGGCCTCGCCCGAGCCGGCCCAGCTCTTGCGGGCTTCCGCCTTCTGGCGTTCCATCGCCGCGTCGAAGCCGGCGAGGTTGACCGAAATGTTGCGCTGGCGGAGCGCGTCCTGGGTGAGATCGAGCGGGAAACCGTAGGTGTCGTAGAGCTTGAAGGCGGTCTCGCCGTCCAGCATGTCGCCGGAGCCGAGCGAGTCCGTCGCCTCGGCGAGCAGGCCGAGACCGCGCACCAGCGTCTTGCGGAAACGCATCTCCTCGAGCTTCAGCGCCTCGGTGATCAGCGCCTCGCCGCGCACCAGTTCGGGATAGGCCTGACCCATCTCGCGCACCAGCGCGGGCACGAGCTTCCACATCAGCGGCTCGCTCGCGCCGAGAAGCTGCGCATGGCGCATGGCGCGCCGCATGATGCGGCGAAGCACATAGCCGCGCCCCTCGTTGGACGGCAGCACGCCATCGGCCAGCAGGAAGGACGTCGAACGCAGATGGTCGGCGATGACGCGGTAGGAGGCGACGTTGTCCGCCTCCGGAGCGCGGCCGAGTGCCGACGACGCCGCGTCGATCAGATGGCGGAACAGGTCCGTCTCGAAGACGCTTTCGACCCCTTGCAGGATGGAGGCCATGCGCTCCAGACCCATGCCGGTATCGATCGATGGGCGCGGCAGCGGCACACGCTCCTCCTTCGTCACCTGCTCGAACTGCATGAAGACGAGGTTCCAGAATTCGAGGAAGCGGTCGCCGTCCTCCTCCGGGCTTCCGGGCGGGCCGCCCCAGATGTGCTCGCCGCGATCGATGAATATCTCCGAGCACGGACCGCAGGGCCCGGTGTCGCCCATCGCCCAGAAATTGTCGGAGGTCGGGATGCGGATGATCCTGTCGTCGGAAAAGCCGGCGATCCGCTTCCACAGCCCTGCCGCCTCGTCGTCAGTGTGATAGACGGTGACCAGCAGCTTGTCCTTCGGCAGGCCGAAATCGCGGGTGATCAACGTCCAAGCGAAATCGATCGCCTGCTCCTTGAAATAGTCGCCGAAGGAAAAATTGCCGAGCATCTCGAAGAAGGTGAGATGCCGCGCGGTGTAGCCGACATTGTCGAGGTCGTTGTGCTTGCCGCCGGCGCGGACACTTTTCTGGGCCGTGGCCGCACGGCTGTAGGAGCGCTTCTCGAGGCCCGTAAAGACGTTCTTGAACTGCACCATGCCGGCGTTGGTGAACATCAGCGTCGGGTCGTTGCGGGGCACGAGCGGGCTCGAGGCAACGACCTCGTGGCCGTTCTTCCTGAAGAAGTCGAGAAAGGTCGACCGAATGTCGTTGACGCCGCTCATTGACCGCCTGCGCAAGCTGGAAAACACGCGTCCGGCTAAGGACAGGGCCTTGTAGAGGAGCGCCCCCTCGCCTGTCCAGAATGATGGCCGCCTTGCGTCGTCGCCACGCCCCGTTTCCGGTCTGGCCATTGTCGAAGAGCCGACCCCCGAAGGGTCGGGAAGACGGGCGGCCGCGGGGTCGCTCATCTAAGGGTATGTACGTGCAACCTCGCGGCCGCCCGTCCGGCGACTTTTGGCATCCGCCCGATCCGCTTCCCCTCCGTTGCCGACTTGCATCGGCTCCGGAGGGTTAAGTGCAACCGTCCGGCACGCACGGGTCCTAATGCCCGCAGGGGAACCTTCGGCGGAGCCTCCCCAGAACCGTCTTACGAGGACGGCCCGGAGGCGCCGGTTCCACCCCGCGCAATCACCGTCATGACCGGCGTTCCCGAGGGAGGAGCGGGGCAAGGATAAGGCTCGTGGCAGGGGTGTGGATTGAGATGGCGAAGAAATCGAGGAAGCTATTGAAAAGGTTGGAGGCGGGCGGAAATCTTGTCCACGGGGTGCGATAGCCTTTCCTTCTCCCCCAAGGGGAGAAGGGAAAGCGCCGCGTGCTGCCGGCACGGCCAAAACGAAACCGCCGGCGCAGGGCCGGCGGTCTGTGGCGAAGCAGGTGGTACGCGGCTTACATCTCGCCGGCTTCGTCGAACCCTTCCCCAGGGCCGCCATTTTCCAGGAATTTCTCCGCGATCAGGCCCGCGTTCTGCCGAAGCGCCGTCTCCACCTCGCGGGCCAGCTCGGGATTCTCGCGCATGAAGAGTTTCGCGTTCTCGCGCCCCTGCCCGAGCCGCTGCGAATTGTAGGAGAACCAGGCGCCGGACTTCTCGATGACGCCGGCCTTGACGCCGAGGTCGATCAGTTCGCCGGTCTTGGAAACGCCCTCGCCGTACATGATGTCGAACTCGACGACCTTGAAGGGCGGCGCCAGCTTGTTCTTGACCACCTTGACGCGGGTCTGGTTGCCGACCACCTCGTCGCGGTCCTTGACCGCGCCGATGCGGCGGATGTCGAGGCGCACGGAAGCGTAGAATTTCAGCGCGTTGCCGCCGGTCGTGGTCTCGGGCGAACCGAACATGACACCGATCTTCATGCGGATCTGGTTGATGAAGATGACCATCGTGTTGGAGCGCGAGATCGACGCGGTGAGCTTGCGCAGCGCCTGGCTCATCAGGCGGGCCTGCAGGCCGGGCAGCGAATCGCCCATCTCGCCCTCGATTTCGGCGCGGGGCGTGAGCGCGGCGACCGAATCGACAACCAGCACGTCGATGGCGCCGGAGCGGACCAGCGTGTCGCAGATCTCCAGAGCCTGCTCGCCGGTGTCGGGCTGGGAGATCAGCAGGTTCTCCAGATCGACGCCCAGCTTGCGGGCATAGACCGGGTCGAGCGCGTGCTCGGCGTCGACGAAGGCGCAGATGCCGCCCTTCTTCTGCGCCTCGGCGACGGTGTGCAACGCCAGCGTCGTCTTGCCCGAGCTTTCCGGCCCGTAGATCTCGATGATGCGGCCGCGGGGCAGGCCGCCGACGCCGAGCGCGATGTCTAGGCCGAGCGAGCCGGTCGACACGGTCTCGATCTCGACCACCTGTTCGTTGGCGCCGAGCCGCATGATCGAGCCCTTGCCGAAGGCACGCTCGATCTGCGAGAGCGCGGCGTCGAGCGCCTTGGATTTGTCCACCGTCTTGTCCTCTACCAGCCGCAGCGTGTTCTGAGCCATGATACATACCCCGCGAAAGTCAATGAAGGCCGGCCGATCCGGTTCGATGGTTCATATGTACATGCTTTGTTCTGTTTTGGCAAGAGCGCCCATCCAACTGAAATCGTTGCATTAAATGACCAGTGTTCGAAATATGTTCCGCCAGGCATATGTCGGATGTATCCCGTTGGAGCATGGGAGCGCACCCGGGCGCCGGCGGCGGCGATTCGGGTGCTGCGCGTGACGGCGAAGCACCTGCTCGCCATCGGCGGCGCGCATATCGACCGGCGCGGCCAGATCACCGGCGCCTATGCACCCGGCGCGTCCAATCCCGGCACGCTGTCGGCCGAGGTGGGCGGCGTGGTGTTCAACGCGGCGCGCAACGCCGCGGGCCGCGGCGTCGCGGTGAGCCTGGTCTCGGTGCGCGGCGGCGACGCGGGCGGCGAGGCGGTGGCCAAGGCGATCGCCGCGGCAGGAATAGCGGACCTGTCGTCTGTGTTCCTCGACCGGACGACGGCGAGCTACACCGCGCTCATCGACCGCGACGGCGAACTGATCGCGGGGCTCGCCGACATGGAGCTCTACGAACAGGCTTTTCCGCGCGTCTTGTCGCGCTCGTCCTTCCGAGACATCGCGACGCGCGCGGATGCCGTGCTGTGCGACGCCAACCTGCCGGAAGCCGCGATCGGCAGGGTGGCGACGGCGGCGGGCGGCCCGGTCCATGGCGTCGCCATCTCGCCGGCCAAGGCGGTGCGCTACATCCCCCATCTCGAACGGCTCGCCTGCCTGTTTCTCAATCTGCGCGAGGCCGGTGCGATCGCCGGGCTGGCGGCGGACAGTCCGGTCAACGACCTCATCGCGGCGCTGCGCGGCAAGGGCCTCGCCAGCGCCGTGCTGACGGCTGGACCAGGACCGCTCACGGCCTATGACGCGAACGGCGCATTCGCGATCACGCCGCCGACGCCTCGGCGGGTCGCCGACGTGACCGGCGCGGGCGACGCCATAGCGGGCGTGACGATCGCGGCGCTGATGCAAGGGCGGCCGTTGGCGGACGCCGTGCGCGCGGGCATGGCGGCGGCGATGCTGACCATCGAGAGGCCAGCGGCGGTGACCGCGATCAGCGACACGGCGCTGGCGGAGGCGCTGAAGCTTGTGCCCGGGCCCGAGCCCATGCGATGAGCCGGCGATGAGCCCCGAAACCGCCCGCCCCTTCATCGATATCGAGCCCGGCGTCGCGGCCGCACTGGCGGCGAAAAAACCGGTCGTGGCGCTGGAAAGCACCATCATCACCCACGGCATGCCCTTTCCCGACAACGCGACGATGGCGGCCGAGGTCGAAGACATCATCCGCGCCGAGGGCGCGACGCCGGCCACCATCGCGGTGATCGACGGGCGCGTGAAGGTCGGGCTGACGGATAGTCAGCGCGAAGCACTGGCGAAAACCACCGGAGCCATGAAACTTTCCCGCGCGGACCTCGCCTATGCGGTCTCCGAACGCAGGACCGGCGGCACGACGGTGGCCGCGACCATGATCGTGGCGGCGCTGGCCGGCATACGCGTGTTCGCGACCGGCGGCATCGGCGGCGTGCACAAGGGCGCGGAACAGAGCTTCGACATCTCGGCCGACCTCGACGAACTGGCGAGGACGCCGGTGATCGTCGTGTCGGCCGGCGCCAAGGCGATCCTCGACGTGGGCAAGACGCTGGAGGTCTTGGAGACGCGCGGCGTCCCGGTGGTGGCTTATGGCACGGACGTCGTGCCGGCATTCTGGTCGCGAACCTCGCCGCACCCCGCGCCGCTGCGGCTCGACGCGGCCGCGGCGATCGCGACATTCTTCGCGGCGCGGGCCGCGCTCGGGATCGAGGGCGGCATTCTGGTCGCAAACCCGGTCGGCGCGGCCGACGAGATCCCCGCCGAGCGGATGGCGGCTTTCATTGCCGGCGCGCAGGCGGCGGCCGAGGCCGAAGGCGTCAAGGGCAAGGCCGTCACGCCCTACCTGCTGGGGAAAATCCTCGAACTCACCGGCGGCGAGAGCCTGAAGACCAACATAGCGCTGGTCAAAAACAATGCGCGCCTGGCGGCGCGCATCGCGAAGGCTTTCTGAAACGGGACCAGAGCCTTTCATCTTTGATGGAAACAGCTCTGTTTCTCCGATGGCGAGGCGACCCGCCAGGAGGACGGCGAAGGTCGATGTGGTGCATCGGCCAAGTCCGTCCGACGAAGCGGGCGCCCGCCAGCGGGAAACCACCCGTTGGTTTGCTTTGCAAACCACCAAAGCGTTCTGGGGGGCCGGGTCAATTCGGGCCAAATCCTTCGGGCTCCGGCTCGGCCGATGCACCACATCGACCGTCGCCGAAGCCCTCGACCCTGGCCCGAATTCCCTCCGGCAGAGCGATTCCACCAAGAGATGAAAGGCTCTAGGAGAGCGGCGTCAACTGGATCTCGACGCGGCGGTTCTGCGCGCGGCCGGCATCGTTGCTGTTGGCCGCGATCGGCCTGGTCTCGCCGAAGCCGGTGACCGCGAAGCGGCGCGAATCGACGCCCTGCGCGTTGAGGTAGTTCGCCACAGACAGGGCGCGGCGCTGCGACAGGTTGAAGTTGTAGGTGTCGTCGCCGGTGGAATCGGTGTGGCCATAGACGTCGACGATGGTCTTCGGGAACCGGTTGAGCACCAGCGCCACCGAATTGAGCGTCGGGTAGAAGGGCGCCATCACGGTATCGCCATCTGTCGGGAAGGTGATGTTCGACGGCATGTTCAGGATGATCTGGTCGCCGGAGCGGGTGACGCTGACCCCCGTGCCCTGGAGCTGGCGGCGCAGTTCGGCCTCCTGCTGGTCCATGTAGAGGCCGATGCCGCCGCCGACCAGGGCGCCGACGCCGGCGCCGATCAGGGCGTTGCGGCGGTCGTCGCCGCCGGCGAGCAGGCCGACGCCCGCTCCGGCCAGAGCGCCCAGCGCGGCGCCGCCGGCCGTGTTGGAGACCTTCTGCTGGCCCGTATAGGGATCGGTGGTGCACGCGGCCACGGCCACGGCTGCCGCGAGCGCGGCAAGCGTCGTCTTCTTCATAGGTCGTCCCTCTCCTGTCCCGCGCGGCCGCACGGGATTCTTAGCCCTTCGCGCACCCATTAGCACGAAAATGGGCGGAAAAAGGGATTTCGGCGAGGCGAATTAGTAGGCCCGCGGCGGCACGAACAGGCAGATCGTCCTGCCGTCGTTCTTGCCGTGCACCGAGCACCAGTGGAACTCGCCGTCGGGCGAATCCTTCACCCGGCGGTCGGCATAGGAGACGACCTCGCCCGACGGAACGATGAAACCTTCGGGCTTCTCCGAAATGGCCGCCGCGCTGACGGCGCGGCAGTCGTAGCCGGAGCAGCAGGAAAAGGGATAGCTCCAGCCGTCGGGCTTGGCGGATGTCGGCAGGGCGTCGTGGGCGAATGCGGACAGGGAGGCGAGCAGGCTGGCCGCGATGGCGCCGGCGGCGGGGGCGAAAAGTCGGGAGGCGAACATCGACGTGTTCTCCGAAGGTCCTCCCACCCCGAATCGTGCGCCGACATGGTTAACGGTCGGTTACCGTCGCGGGACCGCCGGCACGCTCGAAACCGTCCGCAGGTTCCACTGCCCCAACGGCAGGAAACGCACCCGGTTCCATGACGATATTCGGAAATGCTTGAACGTCATCGCCCCCCCCCGATTGACAACGTGGCGCCAGGCGGTGTCCGCTCGTCTTTTCCTGCGACGGAGGGCCGCCATGACGCTGAATGCGCCCGCGAACGACCGCTACAACGGGCTGCGCGAGGCGGTGGCGACGCCGCCGGCGGCCGCCTATTTCGACCCCGAGACCTATCGCCGCGAACTGGAGACGGTCTGGCACCGCGAGTGGGTGATGGTCTGCCGGGCGGCGGACATCGCCACGCCGCTGGAGTACCGCGTGGCGCGGATCGGCGACCAGCAGATCGTCGTGCTGCGCGACGAGAACGGCGATCCGCAGGCCTTTCACAACACCTGCCGGCACCGCGGCTCGCAACTCTGCCGCGAGGAGGCCGGCCGGCTGAAGGCGCGGCTGATCACCTGCCCCTATCATGCCTGGTCCTATTCGCTGCGCGGCGACCTCGTGCGGGTGCCGTCGAAGGTGCTGCCGGCCGGCTTCGACAAGGCCGAGCACCCGCTCTACCGGGTAGCCCTCCAGGAGTGGCGCGGCTTCGTCTTCGTCAACCTGTCCGAAGATCCGGCGGCGAGCGTCGAGGCGACGTTCGATTCTGGCTCCGTCGACCTCGGCAACTGGCCGCTGGAAAATCTCGTCACCACGCATGTTTACCGAAAAGTCCTAAACTGCAACTGGAAGCTCTTCTGGGAGAATTTCAACGAGTGCCTGCACTGCCCCGGCGTGCACAAGCATCTGTCGGCGCTGGTGCCGATCTACGGGCGCGGGCTGATGGCGCGCCATGACGACCCCGACTGGCAGGCGCATGCCGACGACGACGCGCCGCAATATGCCGGAACGCTGCGTTCAGGGGCCGAAAGCTGGTCGGCCGACGGCAGGCTGCACGGCGTGCAGTTCCCCGACCTTTCCCCGGCCGAAAAGGCCGCGGGCCAGAATTACGGGGTGCACCTTCCGTCGATGTTCGTGGTCGGCCATGCCGACTACGTACGCACGGTCAGGTTGTCGCCGCTCGGACCCGAGCAGACCGAACTGACGGCCGAATGGCTGTTCCTGCCAGAGGCGCTGGAAAAGCCGGCCGACGAACTGGAGCCGATCTACGCGTTCGGCAAGGAAGTGCTCGGCGAGGACGCGGATGTCTGCGAACTGAACCAGCGCGGCCTGAAGGCGCTGCCGCACCGCCAGGGCGTGCTCATGCCCGAGGAATACGAGCTTCGGCGTTTCCACCAATGGGTGGCGGCGCGCGCAGGATAGCGACGGCCGACAAGGGAACTTTCCGTCCCGCCGACTGTTTCCAGCCGCCGACGGCTGTGGCCCGACGCGCGATACCGCTGGACGCACAACCCCATTTCCGCAATGGATCGCGGACCGCCCGCCTCAGTCGGGATGTCACCTGCCCGGAGCGAAGACGAAGCGTGCCCACATCCCGCACACCGTGGACGGTCGCGCTGCTGGCAGCCGGTCTGCTCGCGCTGCTCGGCATCGTCGGCGCGACGTTCTGGCTGAGCTGGCGGGCGCAGATCTACTCCGAGGGCGTGGTCGCGGTCCGCGAGCTTCGCGTGTCGGCCGTCGAACTGAGAAACGGCCTGCTCAATGCGGAAAGCAGCCAGCGCGGCTACCTGTTCTCGGCCAACGAGATTTACCTCGCGCCCTTTGGCAACGCCAAGGCCACCGCCTTGCGCGAGATCGGCGAACTGGACGGCGACCTGAAGCGCTATCCCCAGCTTGAGCCGATGGTCAGCCAGTTGTCCCGGCTGGTGGGAGCCAAGATCGCGGAGATGGAAGAGACGATCGCCCTGAAGCGGATGCAACGCGACGAAGAGGCGCTCGACCTGTTCCTGACCAACCGCGGCAAGGCGCTCATGGACCAGACGAACATCTTCGTCGCCGGCATCATCGAGGCGGCGGATACGCTGCTGCTCGAAGGCGTGCGCGAGCAGACTGCGAACGCGCAACTGCTGCGCTGGGTTTCGCTCGCCGGCGCCTTCGTCGTCATGCTCGTCGTGGCCGGGACCGTCAGCGCCTTCACCAAGACGGCCCGCGAAATCGCCGATGCGCGCGACGAGGTGCGCGGCATAAACGAGACGCTGGAAGGGCGCGTCGAGGAGCGCACTTCGGCGCTCCAGGCGGCGCTGAGCCGGTCGGAGATGCTGCTCGCCGAGGTCAATCACCGCGTCGCCAACAGCCTGGCGATGGTCGGGTCGCTCGTCCGACTCCAGGGAGCGGCGAGCAAGGACGATTCCGTGAAGCTCGCGCTCACCGAGACGCAGTCGCGCATCGAGGCAATAGCGGCCGTCCACAAGCGGCTCTATGCGTCTGGCGATGTCGGCCTGGTCGCCCTGGACGAGTATCTTTCGGGCGTGCTCGACAGCCTTGCAACGGCGATGAAGGCGGAAGGCAGGGGCGGCTCCCTGACTTATGAACTGGATCCGGCGACGCTCGATACGGACGCGAGCGTCAATGTCGGCCTCGTGGTGACCGAACTCGTGACCAATGCCTACAAATACGCCTATCCCGAAGGCGCGGGCGGCATTCGCGTCCGGTTGAAGAGGATGCCCAGTTCGCGCGTCGAGATCGTGGTCGAGGATGACGGCGTCGGGCGCGGAACGGGCGCGGCGCGCGGAACCGGCCTTGGCACGCGCATCGTCAAGGCGATGGCCGCCACCCTGGGGACGGAAGTGCAGTATGTGGACCGGAAGCCCGGCACGGCCGCGATGCTGTCGGTGTCGGTCGCGCAGTCCTGAGCACCTGACGCAGCGCCACTCGCGGCCCGCTTCGGAATGCGGTATCGAATGTTCGCCACGTCGGGAGGAAGCGTGGGGCCATGGCTCGATCGCGGTTACCCTCGTTCCGACGGAACATGCTGGCTCTTGCGCTGGCCCCGCTGCTGTGCTGCGGTGCAGCGTCCGCCCAGGGCGGCCCGGGCGGAATCACGACGCCGGCGATCCTGCCGGCATTCAACGCCGATGCGCCGTCCTGTTCAATCCCGCCAGGCCTGAACAGGGCCCTCGTCTTCCTCCAGGACAACGAGAGGCAGTTCATGCAGGGCGTGAGCGCGGGGCTGGCAGCGGCCGCGGCCGATCGTGGGCTCGCCTACCGGATCGCGCTCGCCGACAACGACGCCGCGCTGATGCGGGAGCAAGCCGAAGCCGCGCTCGCGGACAAGACGGGGTCGGTCGTCGTGGCGCCCGTCGAGCCGCGCTCGATGGCCCGGCCGCTCCAGGAGCTCCTGTGGGCCGGAACCTATGTCGGCGCGGTCGTGCCGCCTCCGGCGACGACCATCCTGAACGCTCCCCAGTATGCAACGGGCAAGGCGATCGGCGACGCGGCCGTCGTGTACATCCTCGAGGCGCTCGGTGGAAAGGCGCGCGTTGTCCTGCTCACGCACGACAGCAACCAGTTCCTGGCTCCACGTTTCGTGGCGATGCGGGATTCGCTCGCGCGGGTTCCGGGCGTCACCATCGTCGCCGATATCTCGCCGCCGACCGTCAACGAGGAAGGCGGCTATTCGACCATGAAGACGATCCTCCTGGCTCATCCAACCATCGATGTCGTGCTGGGCGCCGACACCGTCGTCCTGGGCGCGCTCAAGGCTCTGAGGGAGACCGACAAGGACCGGCCGAACCAGTTCCTGGGCGGCATCGACGGAGAACCCGAGGCAGTCGCGGAGATCAAGGCCGGCGGCCCCTACAAGGCGAGCGTCAGCCTCGCCTCACCGGTTTTTGGCTATGCCATGGGCCAGCACGCGGCCGACTGGCTGGAGGGCAAGAGCATTCCGCAGGCGATGGACATCCTGCCGCGCAAGCTCGATGCCGAAAACATCGCAGAGTACGAGGCGGACCTCGCCAATCCTGGAGCCGTCTACGCGGACCCTGCGCGGCGTGACAGCTACCTCCGGATGTTCGGAAACATCTGCTACGATACCCGCGACCTGTACCTCAACTTCCCCTGGTCGTCGGAGCGCCATTGACGACGTGGAAGCCAGCGGTTCCGGCGCATGCCCCGCGCCCAGGCGTCCGACGTTGCCTCAACCGGCCGAGGCCGCAGGGCCAAAAGTTAATGCAAAATTAGAAACTACAGAATAGTTTTAGCGACAAGGTCTCCACCAGGATCGGTACGCCACGGCGTGCCGCGTGCGCTGCGGTGACAGGTCCTGTCTCGGCAGGCCGTATGTGTAACAGGCGTAGGAATCAGGGCCTCCCGGCCCTGCCTGCATGATGCGATCCGACGCCCGGGCTCCTGCAAGAGAGCCATGCTCCACGCAGCATTCATCTGCGTCCCGAAGGACGTCCGAGTGCTGGATACCTATGCGGTGTCCGGCTCGAGGGGCTGACAGCGGACGACGTGGAAGCGCCTGATCCAGTGTGGCGAGGGGTCTTTGGGGGACCGTTTCGCGCCGCGGGGGCACAGGGGCAGACATCCATTTTCGAGTAGAGCCGAGGGCGCCCTCCATGACTTCGATCGTTTCGTCCCTGACCGTCAACCAAATCAAGGCGATGTCGACCGCGACGATCGCAGCGCTTTCCCAGGACGACGTGGCGGCGCTCAGCACCGCGCAAGTCGGCGCCCTCAGCGCGACACAGATCGGGGCGCTCGACGCGGAAGACGTCGAGGTGATGAGCGAGGACCAGATCAAGGCGATATCGACCAATGCGGTCAAGGGCCTGACGCTGGACCAGATCGGCGCTGTCGAAGCTTCCAAGATCGGAGCGATGAGCAAGTCGCAGATCGCCGCCCTCAGCGCCACACAGTTCGACGGTCTCAGCACCGAACAGATCGAGGCGTTGACGACCGAACAGGTCGCTTCCCTCAACGCCACCCAGATTGCGGTTCTCGACGCCGACGACATCGCGGAATTCTCGGCGGACGAAATTGCCGCGATCAGCGCCAAGGCGATGACGGGACTGTCGAGCAGCGCCGTGGGCGCACTGAGCGAGGACCAGGTCGGGGCGCTGACGAACGCACAAATCGGCGCGCTGAAGTCGACGCAGATACAGGCTCTGACGACCGACCAGATCGGATACCTCTCGACCGGCCAGGCCGCGGCATTGACCGCCGCGCAGATCGGCTCGATGTCGACAGACCAGATCGGCGCTCTCACCACCGACCAGGTGGCGGCGCTCTCGACCAAGGCCGTGGCGGGGCTCACCTCGGCCCAGATCGGCGCCATGACGACCGACCAGGTCGGCGCGATGACGACGGCGCAGGTCGCCGTGCTCAACGCGACGCAGATCGGCGCCATGTCGGCCGACCAGGTCGCGGAGCTCTCCACCGACGCGATCGCCGCGATCAGCACCAAGGCGGTCACCGGCCTGACCAGCGACGCCGTGGCCGGGCTGACGTCCGACCAGATCGGCGCGCTGACCACCTCGCAGGTCGCCGCCCTGAAGACGACGCAGGTCGCTGCGCTCACGACCGACCAGATCGGCGACCTCTCCACCGACCAGGCCGCCGCGCTGAACTCCAAGCAGCTCGGGGCGATGTCCACCGACCAGATCGAGGCGCTCTCGACCGACCAGATCGGCGCCCTGGCAACGAAGGCCGTCACGGGGCTGACAGCCGCGCAGATCGGCGCCATGTCGACCGACCAGGTCGGGGCGATGACGACCGCGCAGGTCGGCGTGCTCAGCGCCACCCAGATCGGCGCGCTGACGGCCGATCAGGTCGCGGAACTCTCGACCGACGCGATCGCCGCGATCAGCACCAAGTCGATCACCGGGATGTCCGCCGATGCGATTGCCGCGCTCAGTTCCGACCAGATCGGCGCACTGACGACCGCTCAGGTCTCGGTGCTCAAGAACACGCAGGTCATGGCCCTGACGACCGACCAGATCGGCGATCTCTCGACCGATCAGGTGGCCGCACTCAGCGCCAAGCAGATCGTCGCCCTCACCACGGATCAGGTCGGCGAACTGTCGGAGGACCAGGTCGCCGCCATCTCCACGAAGGCCATCGCCGGCCTCTCGGTCGCGCAGATGGGGGCGCTAAGCACCGACCAGGTCGGCGCGCTCACCACGGGACAGGTTTCGGCACTGAGCGCGATCCAGCTCGGCGCACTCGGCGCCGACGAGATCGCAGAGTTCTCGACCGACGCGATCGCCGCGATCAGCACCAAGGCCATCTCCGGCCTGTCGAGCGACGCAGTCGCCGCGCTGAGCACCGACCAGATCGGCGCGCTGACCACCGGCCAGATCGCCGCATTGAAGACGACGCAGATCGCCGCCCTCACGACGGACCAGATCGGCGACCTTTCCACCGATCAGGTCGCCGTCCTCACCGCCGCGCAGATCGGCGCGATGTCGACCGACCAGATCGCGGAATTCTCGACCGACCAGATCGGCGCTCTGAGCGTCAAGGCGGTCGCCGGCCTCTCGGCCGCGAAGATCGATGCCCTCAGCACCGACCAGGTCGGCGCCCTGACCACTGCCCAGGTCGCCGTGCTGACAGCCGTTCAACTGGGTGCGCTCGGCGCCGACGACGTGGCCGAACTCTCCACCGACGCGATCGCCGCGATCAGCACCAAGTCGATCACCGGACTTTCCAGCGACGCGGTCGCCGCGCTCAGCAGCGACCAGATCGGCGCGCTAACCAATGGACAGGTGGCGGCGCTGAAGACGACGCAGATCGCCGCCCTGACGACCGACCAGATCGGCGACCTGAGCACGGACCAGGTCGCCGTCCTGACCGCGGCGCAGATCGGCGCCATGTCGACCGACCAGGTCGCGGAGTTCTCGACCGACCAGATCGCGGCGCTTTCGACCAAGGCCGTGGCCGGCCTGAAGGGTGCGCAGATATCGGCGATGAGCGCCGACCAGATCGGCGCGCTGACGACGGCGCAGGTCGCGGTCCTCAACGTCACGCAGATCGCCGCCATCAGCGCCGACGGCATCGCCGAATTCTCGACCGACGACATCGCCGCGACCAGCACCAAGGCGATTTCCGGGCTGTCGACGGACGCGGTGGCAGCGCTCACCAGCGACCAGATCGGCGCGCTGACGACCGCCCAGGTCGCCGCGCTGAAGACGACGCAGGTCTCGGCGCTGACCACCGACCAGATCGGCGATCTCTCGACCGACCAGGTGGCCGCATTCAGCGCGGCGCAGGTGGCTGCACTGACCACCGACCAGATCGGCGCACTGACCACCGACCATATCGGCGCGCTGACCGCCAAGGCCGTGGCGGGCCTGTCGGCCGCCCAGATCGAGGCCATGTCGACCGACCAGCTCGAGGCCCTGAGCGAGGCCCAGACGGCCGTGCTCAGCGCGACCCAGCTCGGCGCTCTCGGCGCCGACGACATCGCCGAGTTCTCGGCTGACGAGATCGCCGCCATCGGCACCAAGGCGATCGCCGGCCTCACCGCCGACGCGATCGCCGCGCTCACCAGCGACCAGATCGGCGCGCTGACGACAGGCCAGGTGACCGCACTCAAGACCACCCAGATCGCCGCGCTGACCACGGATCAAATCGGCGACCTCTCGACCGATCAGGTCGCCGCGCTGACCTCCGCCCAGGTCGGCGCGATGTCGACCGACCAGGTCGAGGCCCTGACTGAGGACCAAGTCGGCGCGTTGAGCGTCAAGGCCATGGCAGGCCTGTCGGCCGCCCATATCGGAGCGATGTCGACCGACCAGATCGGGGCGCTGACGGCGACCCAGGTCGCGGTCATGAACGTGACGCAGATCGGCGCGATCAGCGCCGACGGCATCGCCGAATTTTCGACCGACGAGATCGCGGCGACGAGCGCCAAGGCCATATCCGGGCTGTCGACCGACGCTGTCGCGGCGCTTACCAGCGACCAGATCGGCGCACTGACCACCGCCCAGGTGGCGGCGCTGAAGACCACGCAGATCGCGGCGCTGACCACGGACCAAATCGGCGATCTCTCGACCGACCAGGTGGCGGCCATGTCCGCCGCTCAGGTCGGCGCGATGTCGACCGACCAGATCGAGGTCCTGACCGAAGATCAGGTCGGCGCGCTGTCGACCAAGGCCGTGACCGGACTGACCGCGGACCAGATCGGGGCGATGTCCACCGATCAGATCGGGGCGCTGACCGAGACCCAGGTCGCGGTGCTGAGCGCGGTGCAGATCGGCGCGATCAGCGCCGACGGCATCGCCGAGTTCTCGACCGACGACATCGCGGCGACCAGCACCAAGGCCATCTCCGGCCTGACCGCCGACGCGGTCGCGGCGCTCACCAGCGACCAGATCGGCGCGCTGACGACCGCCCAGGTGGCCGCGCTCAAGCCGACGCAGGTCGCGGCCTTCACGACCGACCAGATCGGCGACCTCTCGACCGACCAGATCGGCGCGCTGTCGGCCACGCAGGTGGCCGCGATGAGCACCGACCAGATCGCCGAGATGACCGAGGACCAGATCGCCGCGCTGGCAACCAAGGCGCTGGCCGGCCTGACCGCCGCGCATATCGAGGCGCTGAGCACCGATCAGGCCGCCGCCTTCACCGACGCGCAGGTGGCGGTGCTGAGTGCGGTCCAGATGGGCGCGTTCGGCGCCGACGACATCGCCGAGTTCTCGACCGACGCCATCGCCGCGATCAGCACCAAGTCGATCCCCGGCCTGACCGACGACGCCGTGGCGGCGCTGACATCCGACCAGATCGGCGCGCTGACGACGGCACAGGTCGCGGCGCTGAAGACGACGCAGGTCGCGGCGCTGACCACAGACCAGATCGGCGACCTGTCGACCGACCAGGTGGCGGTGCTGACCACCGCGCAGGTCGGCGCGATGACCACGGACCAGATCGGCGCGCTGACGGAAGATCAGGTCGGCGCTTTGAGCACCAACGCCGTGAAGGGTCTGACGACGGCTCAGATCGAAGCGCTCAGCACCGACCAGGTCGGCGCGCTGTCGGCCTCTCAGGTCGGCGCGATGAGCGCCGCCCAGCTCGGCGCACTCGGCGCCGACGACGTCGCGGAACTCTCGACCGACGCGATCGCGGCGATCGCCAACACGGCGATCGGCGGGCTCACGGCGGACGCCGTCGCGGCGCTCACCAGCGACCAGATCGGCGCGCTGACGACCGGCCAGGTGACCGCGATGAAAACCACTCAGATCGCGGCGCTGACCACCGACCAGGTTGGCGACCTCTCGACAGACCAGATCGCCGCCCTCACCTTCCTGCAGGTTGCCGCCATGACGACCGACCAGGTGGCGGAACTCTCCACCGACCAGGTGGCGGCGCTGACCGCCAACGCGGTCGGCGGGCTGAGCGCCGACCAGATCGGCGCCATGAGCGCGGAACAGACCGAGGCGTTCACCGAGGCACAGACCGCTTCCTTCTCGGCGATCCAGATCGCCGCCATGGAAATGGAGGACCTCGAAGGCTTTTCGACCGGCGACATCGCCGCGATCAGCGCCAACGGCATCGCCGGGCTCTCCGAGGACGACATCGCCGGGCTCTCGGAGGACCAGGTGACCGCGTTCACAACGGCGCAACTACAGGTCATGAACCCCGACCAGGTCGCCGCGGTCATCGCTGCCTACCAGTCGTTCTGATCGTGAGCGGCGCGGCCAAGACCGCGCCGCCCTCCTCTGTCGTTGGCAGTCACCCTGGTGGCGCGCCACGCCCCAATCAACGCGAAACCCTGTCTTCCGTCCCGCTCACGGCGACACCACCGCGGCCTCACATCGACCGCGGCACATAGCGAAGGGTGACCAGCCCGCAGCCCAGGCACAGGACCGCGAGCGCTATGAACACGGCCCCGAGGTCGAAGAAAGCAAGCACGATCGAGTAGACGAGCGGCGGCAACAGGTCCGACAGGTCGAGATAGGTGCGGTAGACAGCCGTCATCTGCGGGCGCTCGTAGGAACGGACCGCACGCATGAAGGCGGTCGAACCGAGCGCGTCGAGCGAGATGGCGAAGAAGGTGCAGACCAGGAGCAGCGATGCCGCCAGCAGCGGATAGGTTTCGCCCGCCATGCCGGCCGCAACCAGGGTAACGGCCATTGCGAGGAAGCAAAGGCCCATCGTCAGGCGCGCGCCCACCTTGCCGGCCACCCATCCCCACACTAGCGCAGTGAAGAGCAGCGCGTTGCCGGCCGAGACCAGCAGGCCGCCGGCCAGTTCCCCCTGACCCGTCACCACCATGAGGATCGGTCCATAGACGAACAGGGTGGTCCAGAAGCAGGAGCGGCCGAAAGCGATCAGCCATGCGAGGCGCAGGCGCGGCTGCATGACGAAGCGGCCGATATTGGCGAGCGGGTTGGCCGGACGCAGCTTGCCGGGACGGATCAACTGGTTGTCGCCAAGGCGGAAGTACCAGAAGAAGCCGAGCAAGACGAACGCGAAGAATGCGGCCATGCCATGGGCCGCCGGCAGTCCGACATTGGCGTAGAGCATGACGCCGAAAGCCGGGCCGGCGGTCCATCCAAGGGTCGACCAAGCCAGCCTGAGCGATTCCGCGGCGACGAACTCAGTCTTGCGGATGTGGTCCATGATGTAGAGGTTGAGCGTGATCGACAGAGCGCTCGCGCCCGCGATCCTGAGGAACATGCCGATGACCTGCCCGGCCATCGTTTCTGTCACGAAGGCAACTGAACCGGCGGCCAGCGCGACTGCTCCCGCCGTATAGACCCAGCGCCGCGCGAAGCGGGCGATCAGCATCGGCATGAACAGGGTCACCGACAGGCCGGCAATCGAAACCAGCGTGTAGAGCACCGATACCGCCTGTTCGTCGCGCAGCAGATCGTAGGCCTGGATCGGAACCACGCTGGCCACCGAGGCGCGAGCGAAGGATTCAATGGCGTAGAGCAACGCGAAGGTGCGCCTGCCCGGCGAGCGCACGGCAGGAAGCCAGATCGGATGCCGAACCTGCGTGGCCATGCGTGAATCCGCGGGAGAAGTTGCGGCACTTTCCGCGCCATCCGCACGCTCCGGTAGCAGGAAACCGACGCGCCTCCATCTGCTGCGCGCCTTGGCCAGCAGTTTGCCACTGCTGGCCCAATCCGGCCTTCAGTCGCGGTCCCATTGCCGCGGCGAGAAGTCGAAATCGCAGATGCGCGAGCGCCTGGACGACAGCGCCGAGATCGCCGCCATTTCCTCGTCGCCGAGCGCAAAGTCGAAGACGGCGATGTTCTCGGCAAGCCGCTCCAGCCTGGTCGTGCGCGGAATGGCGACGACATTCTCTTGCTGAACGTGCCAGCGCAGAACCACCTGCGCCGGCGTGCGGCCATGCTTCCTTGCCGCCGCGAGGATCGAGGGCTCCTCCAACAGACCGCCCTGGCGATAGAGCGGGCAGTACGCCACCATCGCCATTCCACTCTCACGGCAGGCGCCGAGCACGGCATTCTGCGGCAGGTAAGGGTGATACTCGACCTGGTTGCACACCAGCGGCGCATCGGAATGCCCGATGGCTTCCGCCAAGAGAAAGGTCGGGAAGTTGGCGACGCCGACATGCTTCGCCATTCCCGCCGCGCGCACGGCGTTGAGCGCGCGGATCGAATCTTCGAGCGGAACTCCCGAGTTCGGCCAGTGGATGAGGAGCAGGTCGACCGCATCGATTGCCAGCCGCTTCAGGCTGCCTTCCGCCGATCGTTCGAGATCGCCCGGCGCGATGTCGGTCCACCAGACCTTGGTCGTGACGAAAACGTCGCGGCGCGGAACACCCGAGGCGCGAAGCCCCTCGCCCACCGCACGCTCGTTGTCGTACATGCGCGCCGTATCGAGGTGGCGGTAGCCTGCCTTCAGCGCATGGCCGACGATGTCCACGCATTCGTCGCCCTTGAGCGTCCACGTACCCAGACCGATCGCCGGTATTGACGCGCCGTTCGCCTGAACCAGATGCATCTCGACAACCCTTCCGGAAAATGCCGCTCACCGCGCCGACCTTGCGGACCGGGCGGCGGCCCTGCCACAAGACGACAATGGAATCCCGCATGCAGACAGCGCAACCCCGCCGTATCGAGACGATCGACCTAGTGCGCGGCGCTGCGCTGGTCGCCATGGCGATCTACCACTTCACCTGGGATCTCGAATTCTTCGGTTATGTCGAACCGGGGCTGACGGCCGTCGGCGGGTGGAAGCTCTTCGCGCGCTGCATCGCCTCGAGCTTCCTGTTCCTCGTCGGCGTCAGCCTCGTGCTGGCGCATGGCGACGGCGTGAGGTGGACAGGCTTCTGGAAGCGCTTCGCCATGGTGGCGGGCGCCGCGCTCGCGATCTCGGCCGTCACCTTCGCGGCGCTGCCGGCCGGCGGAATCTTCTTCGGCATCCTGCACCAGATCGCCTTCGCGAGCGTCGCCGGCCTCGCCTTCCTGCGCCTTCCGCCAGTCGTGACCCTCGTCGCCGCGGCTATGGTCGTCGCGGCCCCGCATTTTCTGCGTTCCGAGGCGTTCGATCACCCGCTCCTGTGGTGGACCGGGCTTTCGACGGTCAACCCGCGCTCCAACGACTTCGTGCCGGTCTTCCCCTGGTTCGGAGCGGTGCTTGCCGGCATGGGCGCGGCCGGGCTGGGTCGGCGCTTCGACGTCTTCACGGAGATGGCGAAGCGGACACACGCCAACTGGTCGCGGCCGCTGCGTCTCGCGGGCCGGCACAGCCTTGGCGTCTACCTCGTCCACCAGCCGGTGCTGATCGGCTTGATATGGGTGTTCTCGCAGGCGATCCCGCCCGTCCTCGACACGCCCGAGGTGGCGTTCCGGAAGAACTGCGAGCGCCAGTGCCTCGAACTGCGCGACGAAGACTTCTGCACACGCTATTGTGTATGCTTCCTGGAGGAGATCGATAAGGAAGGCGACGCGGAGGCGGTGCTGGCCGGCGAGGCCGGACCCGAAACGCAGGCGCGGTTCGCCGAGATCGCCGCATGGTGCACGGCCGAAACGGACGGCCTCGCTCCGGAGGAGGGACAATGACCGACATTGCAGACCGACCGAACCGCGTCCCCTGGCCGCCGATCGTCTATCTCGTCGGGATCGCGGCGAGCATCTGGCTCGGCATTCTCTACCCGCTGCCCTGGTTCGGCGTACCCTTCGCCGACATCCTGTTCGCCCTGTCGTTCGTGGTGTTCGCGGCGGTCGCGGCGCTCTACGTGACGGCGCTGCGCGCCTTCGCCCGCGCGAAGACGACGGTCAGCCCGACCAAACGCGCCGACCACATGGTGACGAACGGCCCCTTCGCGTTGAGCCGAAACCCCCTCTACCTCGCGAACACCCTGCTGCTGATCGGCGGCGGACTCGTTGCCGGCAATCCGTGGTTCTTCGTTTTCGCGCTGGCCTGCGCACTTGTCACCCACAAGCTCGCGATCCAACGGGAGGAACGGCACCTGGAAGCTCGATTCGGCAAGCGATACCGGGACTACGCCAAGAAGGTCCGGCGCTGGATCTGAGAAACCGCGGGAAGACGGGAGCGAACCGATGACACCCCACAACCGGGCGAGACAAGGCGACTATGCCGAGACCGTGCTGATGCCCGGCGACCCGCTGAGGGCGAAGTGGATCGCCGAGACCTTCCTCGACGGGGCGCGGCTGGTGAACGACGTCCGCAACTGCCTTGGCTATACCGGCGCCTGGCGAGGCAAGCCGGTTTCGGTGCAGGCGAGCGGCATGGGACAGCCTTCGCTTGCGATCTACACGCACGAACTGATCAACACCTATGGGGTGAAGACGCTGATCCGGGTCGGCACATGCGGTGGCCTGAATGCCGCGGTGCGAGTGCGCGACCTGATCATCGCCCAGGCCGCGACCACCAACTCGGCAATGGTGCGCGACGCCTTTCCGGGTTTCGGATTCGCACCGATCGCGGACTATGGCCTTCTCAGTCTCATGGTGCGAAAGGCCGGGGAATCAAAGCTTGCCTTCCATGTCGGCAACATGTTCTCGACCGACATCTTCTACTACCCGAACGGACTGGCGGACTATGGCGAACTGCCCAGCCACGGCGTTCTCGGCGTCGAGATGGAATCGGCCGCGCTCTATCTGCTCGCCGCCCGCTTCCGGGTGCGCGCGCTGACCGTGTGCACCATGACCGACTGCCTGGTCACCGGCGCGGAACTATCGGCCGCCGACCGCCAGACTTCGCTGACCGACATGGTGACGCTGGCGCTGGACACGGCCGTCGAGGCCTGAGGCCGGTCGTAAAGGCTGCGGGTTCAGTCGCCGAGGGCCACGCCTTCGCGGCGCGGGTCGGCGCCGCCGACCAGACCGTCGGCGGTGATGGCGATGCCGTGCAGGCCAGAATTCAGATCCTGCACGGCCACCTCGTAGCCGAGCGCCTGAAGGTCCTTCGCCATACCCTCGGCGGCCGTGCCGGACTCCAGCGCGTAGGGACCGAAACGGTTGACCAGATGCGGCAGCGAAATGGCCTGCTGCACGTCCATCTTCCAGTCGATGAAGGCGACCAGGGTCTTGGCGACATAGGGAATGATCGCCGACCCGCCCGGCGAACCGATCGCCAGCACCGGGCGGCCATCCTTGAGCACGATGGTCGGCGACATCGACGAGCGCGGGCGCTTGCCCGCCTCGACTCGGTTGGCGACCGCCTGTCCCTGGGCATCCGGCGCGAAAGAGAAATCGGTGAGCTGGTTGTTGAGCAGAAAGCCCGCCGCCATCTGGTGCGAACCGAACGCGCCCTCGATCGACGAGGTCATGACGACCACGTTGCCTGCGTCGTCGACGATGGAAACATGGGTGGTCGACGGAGCCTCGAAGGCAAAACCGTCGATCCTGAGCTCCGCCTTGTCCCAAGGCGGATCGCCGGCGGAAACGGCTTCGCCGGGCAGCGCCGTCGGTCGACGGATCAGCGCGGAGCGGCTGGCCAGATAGTCGCGGTTGAGCAGGCCCTTCGGGATCGACGTGAAGTCCGAATCGGCGACGTAGCGGCCGCGGTCGGCGAAGGCCAGACGCGTCGCGTCGCCGATGATGCGCCAGGCTTCCGGATCGTAAGGCCCGAGCGGGCCGATCTCGAACGGCTCGATCATGCCGAGTATCTGGCCGACGGCGATGCCGCCGGACGACGGCGGCCCCATGCCGCACACATCATGGTCGCGGTAGGGCGCGCAGACGGCGGATCGCTCCTTCACCCGGTAGGCGGCGAGATCGGCAATCGTCATGCCGCCGGCATTGGTCGGATGATCCCGCACCGCCGCGACGATCGCCTCGGCGATCGGGCCGGCATAGAAGGCGTCCGCGCCGCCGGAAGCGAGCGCCTTCAGCGTTTCGGCATAGGCGGGATTCCTCAGCGTCGCGCCGGCGACCAGCGGCGCGCCCGCGGCATCGAAGAAATAGGCTTTCGCGGCGCTCTCGGCGATGAGGGTGTCCGCATACTCGCCGATCAGCGCCGACAGGCGCGGCGACACGCTGAAACCCGCATCCGCCAGGCCAATGGCGGACTGGAAGAGCTCGGCCCACGGCCGTTTTCCAAACCGCTCATGCAGGGTCTCGAGGAGACGCGGCACACCCGGCACGCCGACCGACCGGCCCCCGACGACTGCAGCGAAGAAGTCGAGAGGCTTGCCGCTGGCGTCGAGGAACAGCGCCGGCGTGGCCGCGGCAGGCGCGGTCTCGCGCGCGTCGAAGCTCGTCACCGTGCCGGCCGCCGCGTCGTACCAGAGCACGAAGGCGCCACCGCCGAGGCCGGAGGATTGGGGTTCGACCAGCCCCAGCACAGCCTGCACGGCGATCAGCGCGTCGGCCGCCGAACCGCCGGCGCGCAGCACGTCGAGACCGGCCTGCGCGGCCAGCGGATTGGCGGCTGCGACCATATGCTTGCGGGCGACGACGGCTTCCTTCGCCTCGACGCCGGTGCCGGGTTCGGGTGCGATGGTGTCGGAGGCCGGTTGGGCAAAGGCCACCGTCGACCCCGCAAGGGAAAGAAAGAGCCCAAATCCTGCCCGCAGCCAGACCTCGCGCATCAGGCAGTCCTCCTGGTTCGTCCGGCGTCCGCCGCGACCGGCCCGAAGACTTCCCGAAAGGCCGCTTCCAGCGCCATGTCGAGATCGGCCATCGTCACGGGAAGGCCGAGGTCGACGAGGCTGGTGACGCCATGCCCGCGCACGCCGCAAGGAACGATGCCGGAGAAGTGCGCCAGTTCCGGCTCGACGTTGACGGAAATGCCATGGAAGCTGACCCAGCGCCTCAGCCTGATGCCGATCGCGGCGATCTTGTCCTCGGCAGGAGCGCCGTCGGCGAGCGGCGGCCGGTCGGGCCTGACGACCCACACGCCGACACGGTCCTCGCGGCGCTCGCCGCGCACCTGGAAGGCGCCGAGCGCCCGGATGATCCATTCCTCGAGCGCCGCCACGAAGGCGCGCACGTCTTCGCGTCGCCGCTTCAGGTCGAGCATGACATAGGCCACGCGCTGGCCCGGCCCGTGATAGGTGTATTCGCCGCCGCGCCCCGCGTCGAAGACCGGAAACCGGTCCGGCTCGACGAGATCCTCACGCTTCGCCGAGGTGCCGGCCGTGTAGAGCGGCGGATGCTCCACCAGCCAGACCAGCTCGCCCGCGCCGCCGTCACGGATCGCCGCCGCGCGGGCCTCCATGAAGGCGATGGCGTCCAGATAGGGCACAAGCCCGCCCTCCACGCGCCATTCCACCGGGGCGCTGCCAGGCGCGGCCAGGAAGGTCGGGTCGATGCGGCTGCGGTCGCTCATGATGGCTTCCGGGAATATGGCGGCGCGGCGGCAAAAGGTCCAGTTCGCCCTTGTCGACGCCCGCATCCGGAGGGTCCGAGGCGCACCGATTTCTTGCCAAGGCCGCCCTTGCTTCGGCTAGGGGCCTTTGCTACATGCGCCGGGCCGGTTCAACCGGCTCCTGCGCGGCGTGCGGTCGTGGCGGAATTGGTAGACGCGCAGCGTTGAGGTCGCTGTGGGGCAACCCGTGGAAGTTCGAGTCTTCTCGACCGCACCAAGCCACCTTCAGACCAGCCTCAGCTCGAAATATCTGAGCCAGTCCCGGAGGTCGGCCGGCACGTCGTAATACGGCCCGATGCGCTGGAACCCCGCCTGCTCGTAGAGCGTCATGGCCGCGTGCTGGTGCATCGAGGTGTCGAGCCGCATGACCGCGTGGCCGGCCGCCTTCGCGTCGGCGATCAGGTGGCTCACCAGCGCCCTTCCGACGCCGTGGCCCCTCGCCTCGTCGGCCACGTACATCCGCTTCATCTCGCAGACGCCGTCGCCGAGGTCGCGCATCGCCACACAGCCCATCGCCCGACCGTCAATGTATGCGACGAGCAGGCTACCCTTTGGCGGCGCGAACTTGCCGGGAAGGCCGGCGAGTTCAGGCTCGAACAGGCGAGGCTCGAAGTACCGGCTGACGCGTTCGATATCATCGGCGAGGTTCACGCGCGCCCAATCGACGAAGGCCAGGATGAGCCGACGTGCGTCGTCTATCTGAGCGAGACTGGTCGCCTGCACCACTTCGACCACGGACCACTCTCCCCGAAGTCGGAACGTTCATATCCTAGGATCGTCAACCGCCTCCGGCAATCCCGACGCGGCGAGCGGCAGGGTCGAATTTCGCTTGGATTTCCCGGCGTCTGCGCGCTAGACCGGGGCTATCCGTCCCGGGCAAGAGCGAAGCGGGAGGCGCCGATGGAAACCCAGCACGATCCGATGCACGGCGCTTCCCCGGCGGACGAAGCGCACGCCGACATCTATGACGCGGAAGGCGTCGTCCGCGCGTCCTTCGTCGCGCAGGTCGGCGCGGCCATCGCCGACCGCGACACGATCACACTGAAGCGCGACGTCGGCGGGCTGCACCAGTCCGAACTCGGCGACCTGCTCGAGGCCCTGCTTCCGGAACAGCGTCAGCAACTCGTCACGCTGCTCGGCCGCGACTTCGACTTCTCGGCGCTCACCGAGGTCGACGAGGCGATCCGCATGGAGATCGTCGACCAGATGCCGAACGAGCAGATCGCGGAAGCGGTCCAGGAGCTCGATTCCGACGACGCGGTCTACATCCTCGAGGACCTGGACGAGGAGGACCAGGAAGAAATCCTCTCCAAGCTGCCCTTCACGGAGCGCATCCGGCTTCGTCGCGCGCTCGACTATCCGGAAGAGACGGCCGGTCGCCGCATGCAGACGGAGTTCGTGGCGGTGCCCCCGTTCTGGACCGTGGGCCAGACCATCGACTACATGCGCGAGGATCGGAACCTGCCGGAGCGGTTCTCCCAAATCTTCGTCATCGATCCCACGTTCAAGCTGCTGGGCGCGATCGACCTCGACCAGATCCTGCGCACCAAGCGCGCGGTGAAGGTCGGCGACATCATGCACGAGACGCGGTTCGCGATCCCGGCCACCATGGACCAGGAGGAAGCGGCGCGCGAGTTCGAGCAATATGATCTGCTCTCCGCCGCCGTCGTCGACGAGAACGAGCGGCTGGTCGGCGTGTTGACCATCGACGATGTCGTCGACGTCATTCAGCAGGAGGCCGAGGAAGACCTGTTGCGCATGGGCGGCGTCGGCGACGAGGAGTTGTCCGACAGCGTGCTGGCCACCTCGCGCTCGCGGGTGCCGTGGCTCGCCGTCAACCTGATCACCGCGTTCCTGGCTGCTTCAGTCATCAGCCTCTTCGATGGCACGATCGAGCATGTCGTGGCTCTCGCCATCCTGATGCCGATCGTCGCCGGCATGGGCGGCAACGCCGGCGCGCAGACCATGACGGTCACAGTCCGCGCGCTGGCGACCAGGGACATCGACATCTACAACGCAGGCCGCATCATCCGTCGCGAGATGGGCGTCGGCTCGATCAACGGCGTGGTCTTCGCGGTTTTGATCGGGGCGGTGGCCGGCCTGTGGTTCCAAAGCCTTGAGATCGGCTGCATCATAGCCGTGGCGATGGTCGTCAACATGTTCGTTGCCGCACTTGCCGGAATCCTGATCCCGCTGCTGCTCGATCGTTTCGGCGCCGACCCCGCCGTCGCCTCCGCCGTCTTCGTCACCTCGGTGACCGACGTCGTCGGCTTCCTGGCCTTCCTCGGCACTGCTGCCTGGTGGTTCGGCATCTGGTGACGCGCGGAGAACCGTTCCCGTTGACGAGGCGTCACCGCAGACATTTACGTAACATGTCGCCGCAATTGACTTTTACGTAAACGCCGTGCGAGACTCCCTCAGGTAAGATCGTCGGAAGGCGCGGGGCCCGGATGCGGGAATACTATACGATCACCGAACTGACCCGCGAGTTCGACATCTCCACGCGTACGCTGCGCTTCTACGAAGACGAAGGGCTGATCCAGCCGGTGCGTCGCGGCCGCACGAGGCTGTTCCGCCCCTCCGACCGACATCTGGTCAAGCAGATCATGCGCGGAAAGCGCCTCGGCTTCTCGATCAATGAGATTCGCGAGATCGTCCAAATGTACCGGGAGCCGCCGGGCGAGGTCGGCCAGCTCAAACTCATGATCAAACGCATCGAGGAGAAGCGCGAGGATCTCCGCCAGAAGCGCCGCGACCTAGAGGAGACATTGGCCGAACTCGATCAGGCGGAAGAGTCCTGCGTCGAACGCCTCGCGGAACTGGGCGTCAAGACGTGACCTGCGCTCGGGCTTTCCTCGCCCCGCGGCCAGATGGCGACCGACCGGTGAGCGATTCGCCGATCATGCAATCACATAGCGCCGATCCAGAAGGCCATCACGACGACGAAGGTGCTCATCGAAACCAGCGAGACAATGTCCTGAAGCATCTCGGTCATCAAACCCTCCATTCATGTCCTGTTCTATTAATGTTCTAATTATGTTCCGTCGTCAAGCGCATCCTTTGACGCTGCGGAACGCGCAGGCGCTCGGGGCCGGTCAGGGTTAGCGGACGGTAAACAGGCGCGCACCCGGACAGAGAGGGCGCGGAATCCCCAGACGTTGACGGCGGTCGACCGTCCGTCGCCGGCTCGCGAGATCACTGGCCGCCCGACAAATCCGGACGTCAGCGAACCCCGATCATCAAAGCGGAACGACCTTGCCTTCAGCCAGGGTGACGCGCCGGTCCATGCGGTGAGCGAGGTCGTGGTTGTGCGTGGCGATCAGCGCGGCCAGCCCCGACTGCCTCACCAGCGCCTCGAGCGCCTCGAACACATAGGTCGCCGTGACCGGGTCGAGGTTGCCGGTCGGCTCGTCCGCCAACAGCACGACCGGCGCGTTGGCCACGGCGCGCGCGATGGCCACGCGCTGCTGCTCGCCGCCGGACAGTTCGGCCGGGCGGTGGTGCCCGCGCTTGCCGATCTTCATGTAGTCAAGCAACTGGCTGGCGCGTTCGCGTGCATCGGCACGCGAAAGCCCGCGGACCAGCTGCGGCATCATGATGTTCTCAAGCGCCGAGAACTCCGGCAGCAGGTGGTGGAACTGGTAGACGAAACCGATCTCGTTGCGGCGGATCGCGGTGCGGTCCTCGTCGGAGAGGCGCCCGCAGGCCCTGCCGGAGATGATCACGTCGCCGGCGTCGGGTCGTTCGAGCAGGCCGGCGAGATGGAGAAGCGTCGACTTGCCGGCGCCGGAGGGCGCGACCAGCGCAACCATCTCGCCAGCTCCGATCGCGAGATCGGCCTGGTTGAGAATGGTGAGCCGGCGCGTGCCTTGCACGTAATGCCGTTCGACCTGCCTCAGATCGATCGCCGCCTGGCTCACTCGTACCTCAACGCTTCGACCGGATCGAGGCGGGCGGCGCGCCAGGCCGGGAACAGCGTGGCGATGAAGGAAAGCACCAGCGCCATCACGAGCACCGAGGTGGTCTCGCCGAAATCCATCTTGGCCGGCAACTGGCTGAGGAAGTAGAGTTCGGGGTTGAAGAGCACCGTCCCGGAAAGCCAGGAGAAGAAGGCCCGGATCGATTCGGCGTTGAGGCACAGCACGACGCCGAGGACGAAGCCGGCGATGGTGCCGGTAAAACCGATGGCCGCTCCCGTCATGAGGAAGATGCGCATCACCGCGCTCCGCGTGGCGCCCATGGTCCTCAGGATCGCGATGTCGCGCCCCTTGTCCTTCACCAGCATGATCAGCCCGGAGATGATGTTGAGCGCCGCGACCAGGACGATCAGGGTGAGGATCATGAACATGACATTGCGTTCGACCTCCAGCGCGGAGAAGAAGGTCTGGTTGCGCTGACGCCAGTCGGAGATGTAGAGCGGCCGCTGCGCGGCTTCCTCGATCAGGCCACGCATGTGGTCGATGTCGTCGGGATCCTCGACATAGACCTCGATGAGCTGCGCCCTGCCCTCCATGTTGAAGTAGAGCTGCGCTTCGGCGAGCGGCATATAGACGATCGAGGCATCGTACTCCGACATGCCGACCTCGAAGATCGCCGCGACCGGGTAACCCTTCACGCGCGGCGTGGTGCCGAACGGCGTAACGTCGCCGTCCGGGGAGATGATGGTGAGCGTGTCGCCGAGCACGAGGCCGAGATTGGCGGCAAGGCGTGAACCGACGGCCACTGTCTCGGAGCCATCGAAACCGACGAGCGAGCCCTGGCGTATATTGCCGGAGACGACGTCCACGCGCTCCAGATCCTCAGCGCGGATGCCGCGAACCAGGGCGCCGGTGCCGACGCCGATATTGCCGGACGCCAGCGCCTGCCCGTCGATCAGCGGTATGGCGCGGGTGACGCCCGGGATCGCGGCGATGCGCGCGGCGACCTCGGCATAGTCCTCCAGCGGAAGGTCGATCGGCTGTACAATCAGATGCCCGTTGACGCCGAGGATACGGGTGAGGAGTTCGGCGCGGAAGCCGTTCATGACCGCCATCACGGTGACCAGCGTCGCCACGCCCAGCATGATCCCGAGGAACGAGATCGAGGCGATCACCGAGATGAAGGCTTCCTTGCGTCGCGCTCTCAGATAGCGCCAGGCTACCATGCGTTCGAATGCGGAGAACGGCCCCGCGCCGCCGGTGCGTGGAGCCGTGCGCACCTCGCTCATGCGGCGGCGAATCGCGTGATCGCGGCGGCAATGGGAAGCGTCTCGCGCTCGCCGGTGCGGCGGTTCTTGATCTCGACTTCACCGGCAGCCGCGCCACGCGGACCGACGATCAACTGCCAGGGCAGGCCGATCAGGTCGGCGGTCGCGAACTTGGCGCCGGCGCGGCCGTCGGTGTCGTCGTAGAGCACGTCCTTGCCGGCCTTGCCGAGGGCGGCGTAGAGTTCGCCGCATATGCGGTCACAGTCCGCATCCCCGACCTTCATGTTGATCAAGCCGACGTCGAAGGGCGCGACGCTGGCTGGCCAGATGATGCCGTTGTCATCGTGGCTCGCCTCGATGATCGCGGCGATCAGGCGGGACGGGCCGATGCCGTAGGAGCCCATCGACACGAAATGCTCCTTGCCGTCGGGGCCGGTCACGCTCGCCCCCATCGGCTTCGAATACTTGTCGCCGAAGTGGAATATATGGCCGACCTCGATGCCGCGCGCGGACAGCCGGTCGGATTCGGCGATGCCGGCCCAGGCCGCCTCATCGTGCATCTCGTCGGTCGCCGCGTAAGGCGCCGTCCAGCGCTTGACGATCCCGCCGATCGACGCGTCGTCCGAAAAGTCGGTGTCGGCGCCAGGCACCGCCAGATCGAGAAAATCGCGGTGGCAGAAGACCTGGCTCTCGCCGGTGTCGGCCAGGATGATGAACTCGTGCGACAAGTCGCCGCCGATCGGGCCGGTGTCGGCGCGCATAGGGATCGACTTCAGCCCCACGCGGTCGAAGGTCCTGAGATAGGAGACGAACATGCGGTTGTAGGCGGCGCGCGCGCCCTCGTAGTCGAGGTCGAACGAATATGCGTCCTTCATGAGGAACTCGCGCGAACGCATGACGCCGAAGCGCGGCCGACGCTCGTCGCGGAACTTCCACTGGATGTGATAGAGGTTGAGCGGCAGATCGCGGTATGACTTCACGTAGGAACGGAAGATTTCCGTCACCATTTCCTCGTTCGTCGGACCATAGAGCATGTCGCGCTTGTTGCGGTCCTTGAGACGCAGCATCTCCTCGCCGTAGTCGTCGTAGCGCCCGCTCTCACGCCACAGGTCGGCCGACTGGATCGTCGGCATCAGGATCTCGAGCGCGCCTGCCCGATCCTGCTCCTCCCGGATGATGGCGCAGATCTTGTCCAATACGCGTTTGCCGAGCGGCAACCATGAGAAAGACCCCGCGGCCTGCTGGCGGATCATGCCGGCGCGCAGCATCAGGCGGTGCGACACGATCTCGGCCTCGCGCGGCGTCTCCTTGAGGATCGGCAGGAAGTAGCGGGACAAGAGCATGAGAGGTTCCGGAACTGCGGCGACGGACCGGAATCGGCCGCGGCGCAAGGGGCTATGTCAGCAGGCGCTTCATAGCCATTTCATGGCGCGATGCAAACCCGAGCCCCAAGGACGGCCCGATGTTCCATGCGTACACTTAGACTGCACCACCTTTGTGCATCGCAGCACACGAAACGAGCTTACCGCCCAAGAATCCGCGTGACATTTTGGCGCGCCTCAGTCTAATGTGCCCGCATAATCGAGAGAGCGGAAAACCATCCGCTCCCTTAGCGCGGTCAAAGTCTTGGGAGGATGCGATCTAGGCGCGGGCAACCGCTGCCGCCGGATACCGGAAACAGATCGGACGCGTTCAAACTGCAAGGCTTCGGCCTTGCTTTTTTTTTGGGCAGATCTCTTTCCGGCAGATCATCGCCCCTTCGAAGAAGCCGGCAAAGCGTCCCGGCTCCGGCCGGCAAAATGTACCGTTTCGGTCACAGATTGACCGGCATTCTCTCCCAACGTCATCCGGTGCCGGCGCCACCGATTGCACTCGTCGAACGGGTGGGCAAAGATGGGCCGACGCCTTGACAATGGTCGTTTTGGGAGACCTCACGTGACTAACATCCGAAAAGCATTGATCCTTTCTCCGGTCGCCCTGGCGTTCGCCCTTGCGACCGTCGCGTCGGTTCCGTCCTTCGGGCAGGACGGTGGCGACAACCCCTCGGCCAAGCCCGAGGCCGATGCGCGCACCCGCACGCTGGCGGCCCGCAAGAAACTCGCCGAGAGCGGCGAAGGACAGCGCGTGCTGGGCGGCACCGCGGCCAAGAAGGACGAGTATCCCTTCCAGGTGGCGCTGCTCGACACCGGCACGCTCGATGAGACCGCCGACTCCCAGTATTATGCGCAATTCTGCGGCGGCAGCCTGATCTCCGACGAGTGGGTACTGACGGCGGCGCACTGCATGGTCGACGATTGGGGCGAAGTCTATCCGACCGAATGGAACACCGTCCTGGTCGGCGCCACGACGCTCATGGAAGGCAAGCGCGTGCTGGCGGCCGAGGTGATCGTGCACGAGGGCTACAGCCCGATCACCTTCGACAACGACGTCGCGCTGGTGCGCCTGGCGGAGAAGGTGTCGGTGCCGTCCATCAAGCTGACCGACGGCTCGGACGCGACCGACGCCGGCAAGGCGACCGTTATCGGCTGGGGCCTCAAGGACGATGGAACGGCGCCGGTCGAGCTGCTGAAGGGCGAGATCGGCATGTATCCGAACGCCACCTGCGACGAAGGCATCCGGGGCTACTTCGCCGACGGGCTCGAAGCGACGATCATGGAGCAGGGCCAGTACATCAAGCTCAGCGAAGCGGCCGTCAAGGAAGCCATGAAGATTCTCAAGACGGGCATCGGCGATCCGCTGACAACGCAGATGGTCTGCGCCGGCACGCCGAGCGGCGAGGTCAGCTCCTGCCACGGCGACAGCGGTGGACCGCTGTTCGTGTCGGGATCGGGCGGCCAGACTCAGGTCGGCATCGTGAGCTGGGGCGCAGGCCCGGTGAATGCCGACATGTTCTGCGGCCACGAAAACGCCTATGCGGTGTTCTCGCGCGTCTCCAGCTTCTCGGACTGGATCAAGCAGAAGACCGGCCTCTGATCGTCGCCTGACGGCGGCGGACGACCTGTCGTCAAGACTGCCGGAGCCGGCGCATCTCCCGCCGGCTCCGCACGTTTCGGCCCCAATCCGGCCGCACGCCGCAAGCGTCGACGGATGATCCCACCGCAGCGGGCGGTGCCTTGCTAGCGGACAGACCGCCGAAGGATGCTGGACATGAACGCCGTTTCCGCCACCCATGCCAGGACCGCGATCCAACTTGCGTTCATGGCGGCGATCTCCACCGTGTCGGCCGCGCATGCACAGGACCCTGCGCCCCGTCTCGAAGCCGATCCCCGCACAAGGGTTCAAGCGGCAAAGGCCGAGTACCTCGCGAAGAACCCCGGCGGCACGGATCGCGTTTTCGGCGGCCGCGAGGCCGACGAGGGCGAGTGGCCCTTCCAGGTCGCGCTGCTCGACACCGCGGGCCTCGATGAAAATCCGGATTCGCAATACCAAGCGCAGTTCTGTGGCGGCAGCCTGATCGCGCCCAACTGGGTGCTGACCGCCGCGCACTGCCTCGTCGACCAGTACGGAAACGTCTATCGCGCCGAGACCAACACCGTCCTGACGGGGACGAACGCCCTCACCGGCGGCAAGAGGCACGCGGTCGTCGAGGCGATCGTTCACGAGAACTACGATCCGTTGAGCTTCCAGAACGATATCGGCCTGTTGCGGCTTGCCGAGCCGGCGAATGCTCCCGTCGTCAGCCTGGCCGACGCAACGACGCGCGCCGAGGACGGCAGGGCGACCGTGATCGGATGGGGCGTGCAGAGCGACGGCACGGCCCCGGTCGACCTTCTGGAGGTCGACATCGATCTTCAGACCAACGCGGCCTGCAATGCCGGCATCAAATCATACTACCGGCGCGAGTACGACATGGTGCTGAGGCAGAGCGCCGCGACCAACCGCGTCAAGGACGGCACCGTGGAAAGCGCCCTGGAGGTCATCGAGGCGGGTCTCATCGATCCACTGGACGAAACCATGCTGTGCGCGGGAACCCGGAGCGGCAAGGAAGATTCCTGCGTCGGCGACAGCGGGGGACCGCTGATGATCGCCGCGAATGACGGACCGGTGCAGGTCGGCATCGTCAGTTGGGGCGTGAGCCCGAGCGACGCGCCGCTGCCTTGCGGCATCGAAGGCGCATATGGCGTCTATTCCAGGGTTGGGACCTTGCGCGACTGGATCAGGTCGAAGACCGGCATCTGACGACGCTCGATCACTCGAACTCCGGCACGATGCGCGGAATGTCGTCGAACGAATATCCCAGGCCCTTCGTCAAGCCATAGAAGGCGCCGACGATCATCGCAGCAACGATCGTCGTACGGATGACGGCGCGCAACATGTGCGGCCCGCGCGGCGCGCTGGCAACCGTGCCAAGCGTCACGTCGCCGTCCTCGTCCTGCGTCCTGAGGCTGAAAGGCAGCATGGCGAAGAGAACCAGCCACCAGATGACGAAATAGACCGCCAGGGCGGAGGCCCAGCTCATGCCTGCTCCAGTTCGACCAGCGTGCCAGAAAAGTCCTTCGGGTGGAGGAACAGCACCGGCTTGCCATGCGCCCCGGTCTTCGGGTTGCCGTCGCCGAGCACGCGCGCGCCGGCGGCCTTGAGCCGGTCGCGGGCGGCAAGAATGTCGTCCACCTCGTAGCAGACATGGTGCATGCCGCCGGACGGGTTCTTCTGCATGAAGGCGGCGATGGGCGAGTTTTCACCCAGAACCTCCAGCAGCTCGACCTTGGTGTTGCCAAGGTCGATGAAGACCACCGTCACGCCATGCTCCGGCAGCGCCAGCGGGGCGCTCACCTTCGCGCCCAGCGTGTCGCGATAGGTGGCAGACGCGGCGGCGAGGTCCGGCACGGCGATGGCGACATGATTCAAGCGGCCGAGCATCAGAAATTCACCGCGTCACAAAGACAGTCACGAGCGGCTTCTTGGCCCATGCGTCGTTGGCGGCCGCGCGAACGGCGCGGCGCACGGCCTCCTGCACCAAATCGAGATCCTTGCGGCGCTGGCGCGGGATCGAATCGACCGCGCCAATCGCGGCGTCGATCATCAGTTCCTCGAGCGACTCGCCGGACGCGTCGGTCGCAGCGACGCCGATCGCCACCAGGTCCGGATCGCCCGAGAGCTCGTACCGGTCGTCGAGGACGACGTTGACCGCGACGTGGCCGGCGAAGGAGAGCTTGCGGCGGTCGCGGATGCCCATGGCCTGCTCGTCGCCGACCAGCTTGCCGTCCTTGTAGACCCGCCCGAACGGCACCTTGTCGATGATCTCGGCCGGACCGGGCGCGAGACGAAGCAGGTCGCCGTTCCTCACCTGCACGACCTCCGGCACGCCCGCCGTCGCGGCGAGCGAACCGTGGGCGACGAGGTGCGCCGCCTCGCCGTGCACGGGCACGCAGATGCGCGGGCGCGTCCATTCATACATGCGGCGCAACTCAGCGCGGCGGGGGTGGCCGGAAACGTGGACGAGCGCATCGCCGTCCTCGATGATCCTGATGCCGCGGTCGATGAGCGCGTTCTTGATTCCGAGGATCGCCTTCTCGTTTCCGGGAATCGTCCGCGACGAGAAGATCACCGTGTCGCCGGGCGTGAGCGGGACGTGCTTCATCTCGTCCCGGGAGAGTTTCGCCAGCGCTGCCTGCTGCTCCCCCTGGCTGCCGGTGCAGATGACCACGAGGTTGTTGCGCGGAATGAAACCGTAGTCTTCCTCCGCGACGAAGGGCGGCAGGCCGTCCATGTAGCCGAGCTCGCCGGCGACATCGATGACCCGCTTCAACGAGCGCCCGAGCACGAGCACCTGACGGCCCGCGTCGCGAGCCGCCTCGATGACGGAACGCACACGGCCGACATTCGACGAGAATGTGGTCACCGCAACGCGACCGGGGGCTTCCGAGATGAGCTTCCTGAGGCTCACGCCAACCGCCTGCTCGGACGGCGAGTCGCCCTCCCTCAGCGCGTTGGTGGAATCACAGATCAGCGCCAGAAGGCCCATGTCTCCGAGCGTCCGGAATCGCGCCTCGTCGGTCTTCGGACCGATCTCGGGCGCCGGATCGATCTTCCAGTCGCCGGTGTGGACGAGTGTGCCTGCACCGCAGGTGATCGCGAGCGACACCGGTTCCGGAATCGAATGCGCGACGGGGATCGCCTCGATCGAGAACGGGCCGACCTCGAACGTCTCGCCGGCGCGGTAGATGTTGATCGGCACTCCCTTCGGCGCACCCGGTTCCGACATGCGCTTGGCCTCAAGCAGGCCTGCCGTGAACGGCGTCATCCAGCAAGGCACCTTCAGCTTCGGCCACAGATCGAGCAACGCGCCATAGTGGTCCTCATGCGCGTGTGTGATGACGATGCCCCTGATGCGGCCGCGATTCTCCTCGGCGAAGCGGATATCCGGCAGCACCAGGTCCACGCCCGGCAATTCGGGACCGGGAAAGGTCACGCCGCAATCGACGATGATCCACTCGCGCGCATGGGCCGGGCCGTAGCCGTAAAGGGCGAGGTTCATGCCGATCTCGCCGACCCCGCCGAGTGGTGCAAAGACCAGTTCCGCTGCTTGATCAGCCAATGCTCGTCCTCCTCATGCCGCGCCTGCACTCGCGACCGCGCCGAAATGCACGTCGCCCGCCGCCACCTTCACCATCTCGCCGTCGCGCGCGCGGATGACGAACCGGCATTCCTCATCGATCGTCTCGAAGACGCCGCGCACGACCTTGCCGTCGATGCGAACCGCGACCTCCGAGCCGAGGCCGGCGGCCTTCGTCAACCATCGCCGTCGGATCACGGCGACGCCCCTGCCCCAATCCCACTGGCGCCATGTGGACATCCACGCGTCGGAGAGGGCGACGAAGAGTGTTTCCGCGTCGGCTCGCGATCCCAGCGAGGCGAGCGAAGTCGCCGGATAAGGCAACCCATCCGGATGGGCAACGACATTGACGCCAATGCCGATGGCCACGGCGTGCCCGTGATCCAGCATTGCCGACTCCAACAGGATTCCCGCCAGTTTGGCGCCATTGGCGAGCACGTCGTTCGGCCATTTGAGCTCGAAGCGCCCGACGCCGTCGGCGCCATCGGGCGCGATTGAAACGGTCCCGCGCGGCGCAACGGCGGCGAGCGCCTCGGCAAGCGCGATGCCGGCCACGAAACCCAGTGTCGCGGCGATCCTCAGGTCGGCGGAGGACACGACGAGCAGGGTCGCCGCGAGATTGCCTCGAGGCGTCGCCCAGGCCCGGCCGCGGCGGCCGCGGCCCGTCTCCTGTTCGCGGGCCACGATCCAGAGTTGGCCGACATCGCCCTCCCTGGCCCGCTCAAGCGCCAATGCGTTGGTCGAGCCCACACGGTCGTGAGCTTCGATGCGGAAGCCAGCGGAGAGAGCGGTCGGCGCGAGCGCGAAGGCCATCGCCTCTAGAAGAACGTCTTGGCGGCGGCTTCGGCCATCTGCCCGACCGGACCGCCGAACAGGACGTAGAAAAGCACGAAGGCGCCGGAGAGGCCGAGCACCAGGCGCAGCTCTCCCGCCATGGGCAGGAAACCGCCCGCCGGCTCATCGAACCACATGATCTTGATGATGCGCAGATAGTAGTAGGCACCCACCACCGAGGCGAGCACGCCGATGACGGCGAGCGCATAGAGCCCGGCATCCATGGCGGCGAGGAACACGTACCACTTCCCCCAGAAGCCCGCGAGCGGCGGGATGCCTGCCAGCGAGAACATCAGGACGGTGAGGATCGTCGCCATCATCGGGTTGGTGCTGGACAGGCCCGACAGGTCGTCGATCTGCTCGACATTGCCGTCGCGGCGGCGCATGGCGAGGATGAAGGCGAAGGTGCCGAGCGTCATCACGAGGTAGATCAGCATGTAGATGACGACCCCGCGGACGCCGGTCTGCGTGTTCGCGGCAAGGCCGACCAGGGCGAAGCCCATATGACCGATCGAGGAATAGGCCATCAGGCGCTTGATGTTCTTCTGGCCGATCGCGGCGAACGCGCCGAGCACCATCGACGCGACGGAGATGAAAACGATGATCTGGCGCCAGTCGCCCGCCACCGGCTCGAACGCTCCGACTGTGACGCGCACCAGGAGCGCCATCGCCGCCATCTTGGGCGCCGCGGCGAAGAAGGCAGTCACCGGCGTCGGCGCGCCCTCGTAGACATCCGGTGTCCACATATGGAACGGCACGGCCGATATCTTGAAGGCCAACCCTGCCAGAACGAACACCAGTCCGAAGACCAGACCCATCTGGCGCTCGCCGCCGGCGAGCGCCGAGGCGATGGCGTCGAAGCCGGTGCCCCCGGTGTAGCCGTAGACCAGGCTAATGCCATAGAGGAGCATGCCGGACGACAGCGCGCCGAGCACGAAATATTTGAGGCCAGCCTCGGTGGAGCGCACGCTGTCGCGGTTGATCGCGGCCACCACGTAGAGAGCCAGCGACTGCAGTTCGAGGCCGAGATAGAGCGCGATCATATCGTTGGCCGATATCATCAGCATCATGCCCAACGTGGCGAGCATGATCAGCACGGGGTACTCGAACTTGTCGAACTTCTCCTCGCGGGCGAAGCCGACCGACATGATCAGCGTGACGACCGAGCCGCCGAGCGTCAGCACCTTCATGAAAATCGCGAACGGGTCGCTGACATAGGCTCCGCCGAAGGCTTTGCCCTGGCCGCCCATGAGCAGCATCCAGGCTCCTGCGGCGAGGAGGATGGCGATCGCGAGGCCGGTCACCGTGGAGTTGGCGCGCTCGCCGGAGAAGGCGCCGATCATCAGCAACGCCATCGCGCCGACCGCGATGGCGAGTTCGGGGATCGAGAGGGTGAGGCTGAAGGCGAGTTGAGGGGTCATCGGTCGCGGGCCGCGTCGAGGGTAACGGTGATGTTGTTGACCAGCGCCTCGACAGAGGCTGCCGTCGCGTCGAGGATTGGCGCCGGATAGACGCCGAAGAAGATGACCAGCGCGACGAGCGGGTAGATGATGACCTTCTCGCGAGTCGACAGGTCGAGCATACCCTTCAGACTGTCCTTGGTGAGCTGCCCGAACACCACCTTGCGGTAAAGCCACAGCGCGTAGGCCGCCGACAGGATGACGCCACTCGTCGCGAACAGAGCGACCCAGGTGTTGACCTGGAATATCCCGATCAGCGTCAGGAACTCGCCGACGAAGCCGGAGGTGCCCGGCAGGCCGACATTGGCCATGGTGAAGATCAGGAACACCACCGCGTATTTCGGCATGTTGTTGACCAGCCCGCCATAGGCGGCGATCTCGCGCGTGTGCATGCGGTCGTACACGACGCCGACGCAGAGGAAGAGCGCACCCGAGACGAGGCCGTGCGACAGCATCTGGAAGATGGCGCCCTGGATGCCAAGCTCGTTCATGGCGAATGCGCCCATCGTCACGTAGCCCATATGGGCAACGGACGAATAGGCGATCAGCTTCTTCATGTCCTCCTGCATCAGCGCCACCAGGGAGGTGTAGATGATCGCGACAACGGAGAGCGTGAAGACGAAGGGAGCGAAGAAGTCGGAGGCTTCCGTGAACATCGGCAGCGAGAACCGCAGGAAGCCGTAGCCGCCCATCTTCAGGAGGATGCCGGCCAGGATGACGGACCCCGCGGTTGGCGCCTCGACATGCGCATCGGGCAGCCAAGTATGCACCGGCCACATCGGCATCTTCACCGCGAAGGAGGCGAAGAAGGCGAGCCACAGCCACGTCTGCATTTCGGACGGGAAGTCATGCGTCAGCAGCGTCGGGATGTCGGTCGTGCCGGCCTGCCAGTACATGGCCATGATGGCCAGCAGCATGAGCACAGAGCCGAGCAGCGTGTAGAGGAAGAACTTGAAGGAGGCATAGACGCGCCGCTTGCCGCCCCAGACGCCGATGATGATGAACATCGGAATCAGGCCGGCCTCGAAGAACACGTAGAAGAGCACGATGTCGAGCGCGCAGAACACGCCGATCATCAAGGTCTCGAGGAGCAGGAAGGCGATCATGTACTCCTTGACGCGGCTCTCGATCGCCTCCCACGAGGCGAGGACGCAGAGCGGCATCAGGAACGCGGTGAGCACCACGAACAGCATGGAAATGCCATCCACGCCCATGTGGTAGGAAATGCCGGAATCGAGCCACTCCCGCTTCTCGACCATCTGGAAGCCCGGATCGGCGTTGTCGAAGCCGATCCAGACGAGCAGCGACAGGAGGAACGTGAAGACGGTCGTCAGCAGCGCGACATTGCGAATGTTGCGCCGCGCACCCTTGCCCTCGTCCCGGATCAGCAGAATGAGGAACGCGCCGACCAGCGGCAGGAACGTGACCGTGGTCAGGATCGGCCATTCGACCATCAGGAGGCGCCCCCGAGCATCATCCAGGTGACCAGCGCGGCGATGCCGATGAGCATGGCGAAGGCGTAATGGTAGAGATAGCCGGTCTGCAGCTTCACCACGCGGGCCGTGACATCCTGCACCCTCGCCGAAATGCCGTCAGGCCCGAAGCCGTCGATCAGCCAGCCGTCGCCCTTCTTCCAGAGGAAGCGGCCGAGGCGCTTTGCCGGATTGACGAAGATCAGGTCGTAGAGCTCGTCGAAGTACCACTTGTTGAGCAGGAAGGCGTAGAGGCCGCGATGGGTCTGCGCCAGCCGCTTCGGCGTCTCGGGCGAGCGGATGTAGAAGTGCCAGGCGCCAAGGAAGCCGAGCACCATCGCCACGAACGGCGACAGCTTCACCCAGATCGGCACCTCGTGGAACTCGTGCACGATGTGGTTGTCGGGCAATGTGAAGAGCGCCGTTCCCCAGAAGTGCTCGTAGTCGTGACCGACGAAATACTCGTGGAAGAGGACGCCCGCGAAGAGCGCGCCGGCAGCGAGAATGAAAAGCGGCACCAGCATCACCGGCGGCGATTCATGCACATGGTGCATGACATCGTGCGAGGCGCGCGGCTTGCCGTGGAAGGTCATGAAGATCAGCCGCCACGAGTAGAAGCTGGTGAACATCGCGGCGACCACCAGGAGGAAGAAGGCGAAGCCCGCCACGGCGTTGTGGCCGACAAAGGCGCCCTCGATGATGGCGTCCTTGGAGAAGAAGCCGGCGGTGCCGATGATGGTCGCCGGGATGCCGACGCCGGTGAGCGCGATCGTGCCGACGATCATCATCCAATAGGTGGCGGGGATGTGTTTCCTCAGGCCGCCCATGCGGCGCATGTCCTGCTCGTCCGAGACCGCGTGGATGACCGAACCGGAGCCGAGGAACAGAAGCGCCTTGAAGAAGGCGTGGGTGAACAGGTGGAAGATGGCCGCCGAGTAGAAACCCAGCCCCAGCGCCACGAACATGTAGCCCAGCTGCGAGCAGGTCGAATAGGCGATGACGCGCTTGATGTCGTTTTGGACGAGGCCGACGGTGGCCGCGAAGAAGGCGGTGAACGCACCGACGAAGGTCACCACCGTGAGCGCGGTGTGCGAGAACTCGAAGATCGGCGACAGCCGCGCCAGCATGAACACGCCGGCGGTCACCATCGTCGCCGCGTGGATGAGGGCAGAGACCGGGGTCGGGCCCTCCATCGCGTCCGGCAGCCAGGTGTGCAGCGGGACCTGCGCCGACTTGCCCATCGCGCCCATGAAGAGCAGCAGGCAGACGACAGTCAGAGCCGACTGGCGGTCAAGCGCGTAGCCGAGGAAGTCGAGCGCCGCCGGACCGGCCTCGGCGGCCGCTTCGGCGCCTTCCGCAGGCAGGAAGGCCTGAGCGTTGGCGAAGATCGTGCCGAAGTCCACCGAACCGAACAGCACGAACACGCCGAAGATGCCAAGGGCAAAGCCGAAGTCGCCAACGCGGTTGACCACGAAGGCCTTGATCGCCGCAGCGTTGGCCGACGGCTTCTTGTACCAGAAGCCAATGAGCAGGTAGGAGGCGAGGCCGACACCTTCCCAGCCGAAGAACATCTGGACCAGGTTGTCCGACGTGACCAGCATCAGCATCGCGAAGGTGAACAGCGACAGATAGGCGAAGAAGCGCGGCCGGTGCGGGTCGTGATGCATGTAGCCGATCGAGTAGATATGGACGAGCGCCGACACCGTATTGACCACGACAAGCATCACGACGGTCAGCGTGTCGATTCTCAGCGCCCAGTCGGCTTGCAGCGCGCCCGCCTCGATGAAGCGAAGCACCGGCACGGTGAACGGCTCGGTCTCGGAGAAGCCCACTGCGAAGAAGGCGACCCACGACAGGGCCGCCGCGATCACCAGGAAACCGGAGGTTATGTACTCGCAGCCGCGTGCGCCGATCGAACGGCCGAACAGGCCGGCGATCAGGAAGCCGAGCAGCGGAAGGAAGACGATCGCCTGGTACACCCGTCAGCCCTTCATCATGTTGACGTCTTCAACCGCGATCGAGCCGCGGTTGCGGAAGAACACCACAAGGATCGCCAGGCCGATCGCGGCTTCCGCAGCCGCGACGGTGAGAACGAAAAGCGCGAAGACCTGCCCCACGAGGTCGCCGAGCACGGCCGAGAAGGCGACGAAGTTCAGATTCACCGCGAGCAGGATCAGCTCGACCGACATCAGGATGACGATGACGTTCTTGCGGTTGAGGAAGATGCCGAAGACGCCGAGCGTGAACAGGATGGCCGAGACGGTGAGGAAATGGGAGATGCCGACGGTCATGGTCAGATGCCCTTCCCCGTCTCGACTTTCTTGACCTCGATCGCGGTGGCCGGCGAACGGGCGACCTGGGCCGAGATGTCCTGCCGCTTGACGCCGGGCTTGTGGCGCAGGGTCAACACGATCGCGCCGATCATCGCGACCAGCAGCACCATGCCGGCGATCTGGAAGTAGTAGATGTAGTCCGTGTAGAGGATGTCGCCGAGCGCCGCCGTGTTGTGACGCACCGCGACGTCCGGGGTGGGCTCGGCGATCGTCGAGGCGAGTTCAGGCGAAAAGGCATAGCCACCCGCGACGATCACCAGTTCGGCGGCGAGAATCAGCCCGACCAGTGCGCCGATGGGCGCGTATTGCAGCGCGCCGCGCTTCAGTTCCGCGAAGTCGACGTCGAGCATCATGACGACGAAGAGGAACAGCACGGCGACCGCGCCGACATAGACGACGAGCAGGATCATCGCCAGGAACTCGGCGCCCGTGAGCAGGAACAGCGCGGCCGCGTTGAAGAAGGTGAGGATCAGGTAGAGCACCGAATGCACGGGATTGCGGGCCGCGATCACCATGAAGGCCGCAGCAACCGCCACGAAGGCGAAGAGGTAGAAGAAGGCCGCCGCCAGTCCGTCCAGCATGGGTTCCCCGTGACTTCCGCAAGAGCGCTGTTCTGCCCCTGCCGGGCTTCCGCGACCGCTTCAGGCCACCGAAACCGCGTGTTCCTTAGACGAGCGTTCCCTGCCCGTCCATGCGTCAATGCCTACCGATACGGCGCGTCGAGCTCGATATTCCGCGCCAGCTCGCGCTCCCACCGGTCGCCGTTCGCCAGCAACCTGTCCTTGTCGTAGTAGAGCTCCTCACGCGTCTCCGTCGCGAACTCGAAGTTCGGCCCCTCGACTATGGCGTCGACCGGGCAGGCCTCCTGGCAGAAGCCGCAATAGATGCACTTCACCATGTCGATGTCGTAGCGCACCGTGCGGCGCGTGCCGTCATTGCGGCGCGGACCGGCCTCTATGGTTATCGCCTGCGCCGGGCATATCGCCTCGCAGAGCTTGCAGGCGATGCAGCGTTCCTCGCCGTTGGGATAGCGGCGCAGCGCATGCTCGCCGCGGAAGCGCGGGCTGACCGGCCCCTTCTCGTGCGGATAGTTCAGCGTCGCCTTAGGCGAGAAAAACTGTCGCATCGAGAGAAAGAAGGCGCCGATGAATTCCTTCAAGAGCAGCGACTTGGCGGCTTGGGCTAGCGCTGACATTTCATTCTCCAAACAGGGCCGGGCCGACGAACCAGCCCATGACCGGAAGGGCGATGAGCTGGATCACGCCGGTTATCGTCAGAACGCTCTTCGTCTCCGCCAGGTCGACGCGGCCCGCGAGGACGCGCAGGAACCAGAAGTCGGCGACCCCGACGACCAGTCCGACCAGCGCTCCGACAATCGCGGGGCTCATCACGCCACCAGCCCGGTGAACTTCAGGAATGCCGCGGTGGCCACGACCATGAAGAGCGAGATCGGCAAGAACACCTTCCAGCCGAGGCGCATCAGCTGATCGTAGCGGTAACGCGGCACGAATGCCTTCACCATGGCGAACATGAAGAAGACCGCGCAGACCTTCAGCACGAACCAGATCACCCCCGGGATCCAGGTGAAGGGCGCCATGTCGAGCGGCGGCAGCCAGCCACCGAGGAAAAGGATCGTGGTAAGCGCGCACATCAGCACGATGGCCACGTATTCGCCGAGGAAGAAAAGCAGGAACGGCGTCGACGAGTATTCGATCATGTGACCGGCAACGAGTTCCGATTCGGCCTCGACCAGATCGAACGGCGGACGGTTCGTCTCGGCGAGCGCCGAGATGAAGAAGATGACGAACATCGGGAACAGGCCGAGCCAGTGCCAGTCGAGGAACGTGTTGGGCAGGCCAAAACGGGTGCCGATGCCGTCCTGCTGCGAAAGGACGATGTCGGTGAGGTTCAGCGAGCCGACGCAGAGCAGGACGGTGATGATGACGAAGCCGATGGAGACTTCGTAGGACACCATCTGGGCCGCCGAGCGCAACGCGCCCAAGAACGGATATTTCGAGTTCGACGCCCAGCCTCCCATGATGACGCCGTAGACTTCCAGCGAGGAGATGGCGAAGACGAAGAGGATCCCGACGTTGACGTTCGCAATCGCCCAGCCCGCGTCGACCGGGATGACGGCCCAGGCCGAGATCGCAAGCACGGCGGAAACCACCGGCGCGAGCAGGAAGACCCCCTTGTTGGCGCCGGAGGGAATCACGGGCTCCTTGAACACGAACTTCAGAAGGTCGGCGAAGGCCTGCAAGAGGCCGAAGGGGCCGACGACATTCGGGCCGCGGCGGAGCTGAACGGCCGCCCAGATCTTGCGATCGGCGTAGAGCAGGTAGGCCACCAGAATGAGAAGCACGACGATCAGCACGACGGATTTCAGAAGCACGATCAGCGCCGGCAGGACGTAGAGGTCGAAGAAGCCGTCCATGGCCCTACTCCGCCGCCTGCTTGAAGCCGCCGCGAGCCAACGCGGAGCATTCGGCCATGACGGCCGAGGCGCGGGCGATCGGGTTGGTCAGGTAAAAATCCTTGACCGTCGAGACGAAGGGCTCCTTGCGCAAGCGGCCTCCCAGCCGGGCGGCATTGGCCACGCCGACCGGATCGGCTGGCGCCACCCGGTCGATCGCGGCGAGATGCGGATGGTCGGCGTTGACGCGGCCACGCAGCATGGCGAGCGAATCGAACGGCAGCTTGTGGCCGAGCACATCGGACAGGGCGCGCAGGATCGCCCAATCCTCGCGCGCCTCGCCCGGCGCGAAGCCGGCGCGGCTGGTCATCTGCACGCGGCCTTCGGTGTTGACATACTTGCCGGACTTTTCCGTGTAGGCGGCGCCCGGCAGGATGACGTCGGCGCGGTGCGCACCCGCGTCGCCATGGGTTCCGACATAGACCACGAACGCGCCCGCCGCCCTCGACAGGTCGAGTTCATCCGCCCCGAGCAGGAAGAGCACGTCGATTCCGCCCAGCATGGCGGCGACGTTCTTGCCACCCTCCCCTGGCACAAAACCGATATCGAGCCCACCGACGCGCGAGGCCGCCGTGTGGATCACGCCGAAGCCGTTCCAGCCGTCGCCCACCGCGCCGACGGCGCCTGCGAGTTTCGCCGCGAGACCAAGCACCGCGGCCCCGTCAGTACGGGCGAGCGCGCCCTGGCCAACGATGATCATTGGCCTGACCGCCTTCTTCAGCACCTGGAAGAATTTGCCGTTCCCCTCGGCGACATCCTTCAGCGTTTCAGCGCCTGCGCCGAGCAATTCGGCACCGTAGCGGAGGTCGCCGACGTCGCCAATGACGCCGATGGGGAAGGGACCGGCGCGCCAGCGCTTGCGGATCCGCGCATTCAGCACCGATGCCTCGAAACGCGGGTTGGAGCCGATGATCAGCAGCGCATCGGCCTGCTCGATCCCCTCGATGGTCGGGTTGAAGATGTAGCTTGCGCGGCCGAGCGATGGATCGAGGGCAGCCCCGTCCTGCCGGCAGTCGATGTTTGCAGAGCCGAGCGACTTCATGAGCTGCTTCAGCGCGTACATCTCCTCGACCGTCGCGAGATCGCCGGCGATGGCGCCAATGCGATCCGGCGAAGCCCTGCCGACTGCGTCCCTTATGGCGGAGAACGCGTCGCTCCAGCCGGCCGGGACCAGCTTGCCGTTACGCCTTACGTAGGGGCGATCGAGCCGTTGCGTGCGCAGACCGTCCCAGATGAAGCGTGTCTTGTCGGAAATCCATTCCTCGTTCACCGCCTCGTTGACGCGTGGCAGGATGCGCATGACCTCGCGGCCCCTGCTGTCGACCCGGATGGCCGAGCCGACCGCGTCCATCACGTCGATGGATTCGGTCTTGGTCAGTTCCCATGGCCGCGCCTGGAACGCATAGGGCTTCGAGGTCAGCGCGCCGACCGGGCAGAGGTCGATGACATTGCCCTGCAACTCCGAGGTCATCGCATGTTCGAGATAGGTGGTGATCTCGGCGTCCTCGCCACGGCCGATCAGACCGAGTTCGGAAATGCCGGCGACTTCGGTGGTGAAGCGGACGCACCGCGTGCAGTGGATGCAGCGGTTCATGATCGTCTTGACCAGAGGGCCGATATACTTGTCCTCGACGGCGCGCTTGTTCTCCTCGTAGCGCGAGGCGTCGACGCCGAACGCCATCGCCTGGTCCTGCAGGTCGCACTCGCCGCCCTGGTCGCAGATCGGGCAGTCGAGCGGGTGGTTGATGAGGAGGAATTCCATCACGCCTTCACGGGCCTTCTTGACCATAGGCGTGTTGGTGAACATCTCAGGCGGCTCGCCGTTCGGGCCGGGACGCAGGTCGCGGACGTTCATGGCGCAGGAGGCCTGGGGCTTGGGCGGCCCGCCCTTCACCTCGATGAGGCACATGCGACAATTGCCGGCGATCGACAGCCGCTCGTGAAAGCAGAAGCGAGGCACCTCGGCGCCACCCGCCTCCGCCGCCTGGAGCAGCGTGTAGTGATCGGGTACCTCGATCTGTTTGCCGTCGACCTTGATCTTCGCCATGCGTCTCTTTCCCGGTCAGGCGCAGCGCGCCTGCTGCCAGAGCTTCACGTGCGGCAGGTGCGACCAGCCGAACGCGACGTCCGTATCGCCGTGAGCGCGAAGATGATCAAGGCGCGCCATCGCCTCTTCCAGCGACGGCCGATGCCCCTCGTCCACCCACCACATCACGAAATGCTGCTTCTCCATGAGTGCGAACCACTCGGTCTTCCGCGCGTAGAAGCGCTTGTGCACGGTGTTCCATACGAAATGCTCGAGCCGCTCGGCGCTGTCCCAGACCGACAGGTTGGTGATGACCGCCGGATCGTCGAAGGGGCGAATGTCGATGGCATTCTCGCCGCCGTCGTCGACAAGCCGCCAGACGAAACCCGCCGAGCGCTCGGCCACGCCGTTGACCAGGTCGAGATTGGCCGCGAAGTCCGCGACACGCGGATCCTCGAAGGGATATTTCAGCCTGGCGACGTTGAGCTCGGCGAGATGCATGGCGGCGTCCGCTACTCCGCCGCGACCATGACGGGCTCTGCCCGGTGCGCGTTGCGCGAGAACTCGTCGATGCGGCGCTCCACCTCGCCCCGGAAATGCCGCATCAGGCCCTGGATCGGCCAGGCGGCGGCATCGCCAAGAGCGCAGATCGTGTGGCCCTCGACCTGCTTGGTGACGTCGAGCAGCATGTCGATCTCGCGCTTCTGCGCTTCGCCACGCACCAGCCGCTCCATCACGCGCCACATCCAGCCCGTGCCCTCGCGGCATGGCGTGCACTGGCCGCAGCTCTCGTGCTTGTAGAAGTAGCTGAGGCGGGCGATCGCCTTCACCACGTCGGTCGACTTGTCCATGACGATGACGGCGGCGGTGCCCAAGCCCGACTTCAGGTCGCGCAGCGCATCGAAATCCATCGGCGCGTCGATGATCTGTTCGGCCGGCACCAGCGGCACCGACGCGCCGCCGGGGATGACGCACAAGAGATTGTCCCAGCCGCCGCGAATGCCGCCGCAGTGCTTGTCGATCAGTTCCCGGAAGGGCAGCGACATCGCCTCCTCGACCGTGCACGGCGTGTTTACGTGGCCGGAGACGCAGAAGAGCTTGGTGCCGGCGTTGTTCGGGCGCCCGAAGGACATGAACCACGACGCGCCGCGGCGCAGGATGGTCGGGGCGACGGCGATCGATTCGACGTTGTTGACGGTGGTCGGGCAACCGTAGAGGCCGACATTGGCCGGGAACGGCGGCTTCAGACGCGGCTGGCCCTTCTTGCCCTCCAGGCTTTCGAGCAGCGCCGTCTCCTCGCCGCAGATATAGGCGCCGGCGCCGTGGTGGACGTAGACCTCGAAATCGTAGCCCGACGTGTTGCCCTTGCCGATGAGCTTCGCCTCATAGGCCTCGTCGATCGCCCGTTCCAGCGCCTCGCGCTCGCGAATGAACTCGCCGCGAACGTAGATGTAGGCGGCGACCGCGCCCATGGCGAAACCGGCGATCAGGCAGCCCTCGACCAGCGTGTGCGGGTCGTTGCGCAGGATGTCGCGGTCCTTGCAGGTGCCGGGCTCGGATTCGTCCGCATTGACGACGAGATAGCTCGGCCGCCCGTCGCTCTGCTTGGGCATGAACGACCATTTCAGGCCGGTCGGGAAGCCGGCGCCGCCACGGCCGCGCAGGCCCGACGCCTTCATCTCGTTGACGATCCAGTCGCGCCCCCTGGCGATGATGCCCGGCGTGTTGTCCCAGTGGCCGCGCCGCATCGCGCCGGCCAGCGACTTGTCGAAGCGGCCGTAGATGTTGTTGAAGATGCGGTCCTTGTCAGCGAGCATCTCTCACCTTTTCATCCGCGCCGCGATGGCGAACCAGATCACGACCGCGATGGCCGTGACGAAGGCCTGCTCCAACCAGGTCGGCACGGGGACGTCGTAGACGTAGACGCGGAACGCTTCGGCCAGCAGCGACATGGCGACGATGCAGATCACGCCGATCGCGATGTTCTTGAGGGTGAACGGCATCAGCGGGGCTCCTTCCCGAAGACACGCACATATTCGGCGACGCCACCCCTGGCGAGCGCCTTGGCCTGGTCCATCCAGCGATCACGCTCGATGCGCCCGTGGAAGCTGAGATAGCTGTCCACCCACTCGCGCTCGGACTTCTTCCAGGCCGCGACCTGGGCGAAGGTGTAGATGCCGAGAGAATGCAAAATTCCTTCGATCTTCGGCCCGACGCCGGAAATCAGCTTGAGATCGTCGACAGTGGCGGGTCGATCGATGCCCTTCGGGCGGTTGGGGTCGTCGAGCGAGGGCTTGGCTGGGGCACCGACGGTCTTCGCCCGAGCAAGCTCCGGCGCCTTGAAGGCCGCAGCGGGTTCCGCCTTGACCTTGGGGCCGTTGCGCTGCTTGTCAGTCTTTTCAACGGCTTCCGAAGCCTTGTTGGCGTTCGCGGCCGAGTGCCTCGGCGCGGCGACGCTGGCCGCCTTCTCGGCCGCGGGCGCGACCTTCTCCCTCGAAGGAGACTTGATCGCCGGGCTGGTCTCCGCAGCATCGGTCTTCGGCTTCGCGGCGAGGCTCGGTGCGACCGGTTGCTGGCCCACCGCCTTCGCGGCCCGGGCGGCTTCGCGCACCTCGCGGTCGCGGGTGGATTTCAGGATCGCCTTCTCGTCCGCCAGCGTCGTGAATCCGCTCGCCGGCGCGGACAGGTGTCGCCCGATCTGAGGCCCGCGTGGAACGCTGTCACCCTTGCCGGCATCGTAGAGGTCGATGATCTCGGACAGCCGCTCCGGCGTCAGATCCTCGAAAGTGTCCTTGAAGACCATGACCATCGGCGCGTTCACGCATGCACCGAGGCACTCGACCTCTTCCCAGGAGAGCGTGCCGGAAGCGTTGGGATGGAACTGCTCGTGGTGGATCCTGGACCGGCAGACATCCATCAGCGCCTCGGAGCCACGCAGCATGCAGGGCGTGGTGCCGCACACCTGCACATGGGCGCGCGTGCCGACGGGTTTCAGCTGGAACTGGGTGTAGAAGGTCGCCACTTCGAGCGCCCGGATGTAGGGCATGCCGAGCATGTCGGCGATATGCTCGATCGCCGCCTTGGTGACCCAGCCTTCCTGCTCCTGCGCGAGCATGAGCAGCGGGATCACGGCCGACTGCTCGCGACCCTTGGGATACTTCCTGATCCAGGTCTTCGCCTGCGCCGCGAAAGCCCGATTGAAGGCGAAGGCGGCCGGCTGGACTTCTGCTTCTGCGAGGCGGCGGACGGACATCAGCGATCGACCTCTCCGAACACGATGTCGAGACTTCCAAGCACCGCCGACACGTCGGCAAGCATGTGGCCACGGCACAAGAAGTCCATGGCCTGCAGATGCGCAAAGCCCGGCGCCCTGAGCTTGCAGCGATAGGGCTTGTTGGAACCATCGGAGACCAGATAGACGCCGAACTCGCCCTTCGGGGCCTCGACCGCGGCATAGACTTCGCCGGCCGGCACGCGATAACCCTCGGTGTAGAGCTTGAAGTGGTGGATCAGCGCCTCCATCGAGCGCTTCATCGCGGCCCGCTTCGGCGGTACGACCTTGCCATCCATGTTGGAGACCGGCCCGGTGCGCTCGGTGGAGAGCAGCCGGTCGACGCACTGGCGCATGATCTTTGCCGACTGCCGCATCTCCTCCATGCGGATGAGATAGCGGTCGTAGCAGTCGCCGTTCTTGCCGATCGGAATGTCGAACTCCATCTCGGGGTAACACTCGTAGGGCTGGCTCTTGCGCAGGTCCCACGCCGCGCCCGATCCGCGCACCATGACGCCGGAAAAGCCCCAGGCCCAGGCATCGTCAAGTGACACCACGCCGATGTCGACGTTGCGCTGCTTGAAGATGCGGTTGCCGGTCAGGAGATCGTCCAGCTTGGAGACGGTATCGAGGAACGGATCGATCCACTTGCCGATGTCCTCGACCAGACGGTCGGAGGTGTCCTGGTGCACGCCGCCAGGCCGGAAGTAGGCAGCGTGCATGCGCGCGCCCGACGCCCGCTCGTAGAACACCATCAGCTTCTCGCGCTCCTCGAAACCCCAGAGCGGCGGGGTGAGAGCGCCGACGTCCATCGCCTGCGTGGTGACGTTGAGAAGATGCGACAAGATCCGGCCGATCTCGGAGAACAACACACGGATCACCTGTCCGCGCTTCGGCACATCGATGTCGAGCAGCCGCTCGACAGCCAGGGCGAAGGCGTGTTCCTGATTCATCGGCGCGACGTAGTCGAGCCTGTCGAAATAGGGGACGGCCTGAAGATAGGTCTTCGCCTCGATCAGCTTCTCGGTGCCGCGGTGGAGCAATCCGATGTGGGGATCGACGCGGTCGACCACCTCACCGTCGAGCTCGAGCACGAGACGCAGCACGCCATGTGCGGCCGGATGCTGCGGGCCGAAATTGATGTTGAAGCTGCGGACATTGGTTTCAGGCATGGGACGCGCCAGCGCTCAGTCGTTGAAATAGTCGAACACGAAGCCCTCGCCAAAGACCCAATAGGCCGCCGCCGCGACGATGATCAGGGCGGCAATCTTCGCGAGCGTCTGCCCCTGTCCCTTGAACCGGTCGGATACCTTCGAGAGCAGGAACATGACAATCGCGAGCAAAAGCAGGACGATGACAACCGCCGCTATCAGCCGTCCCATGACCACCCGCCGCCCTCATTTCGCCTTCTCGTCGCCTGGAAGCACATAGTCGGTGCCCTCCCAAGGCGACAGGAAGTCGAAGTTGCGGAATTCCTGCTTCAACTCCACCGGCTCGTAGACGACGCGCTTGGCCTCGTCGTCATAACGCACCTCGACGAAGCCCGTAAGTGGGAAGTCCTTGCGCAGCGGATGGCCCTCGAAACCATAGTCGGTGAGCAGCCGTCTCAGGTCGGGATGGCCGGAAAACAGGATGCCGTAGAGATCGTAGGCCTCGCGCTCGAACCAGTCGGCGCCCGGATAGACGGAGGTGACCGATTCGACCGGCGTCCATTCGTCGGCCTCGACCTTGACGCGGATGCGCTGGTTCTGGCGCGGCGACAGAAGGTGATAGACGACGTCGAATCGCTTCTCGCGCGCAGGATAGTCGACGCCCGCGATATCGATGATCGACACGAACTGGCACTGTACGTCGCGCTTCAGGAAGGACAGGACCGCGACGATCTCGCCCGCCGGCACGCTGATCGTCAGGTCGCCAAAGGCGACGACCGCCTTTTCCAGCTTCTGGCCGAGCTTTTCGCCGAGATAGGCCGCCAGGTCGTTCAAGGCTTCGCTCATAGCCTCACCGTTCGATCGTGCCCGTGCGCCGGATCTTCTTCTGGAGCAGAAGGAAGCCGTAGAGCAGCGCTTCCGCCGTCGGCGGGCACCCCGGCACGTAGATGTCCACCGGAACGACTCGGTCGCAACCCCGCACCACCGAATAGGAGTAGTGGTAGTAGCCGCCGCCATTGGCGCACGATCCCATCGAGATGACGTAGCGCGGCTCCGGCATCTGGTCATAGACCTTGCGCAGCGCCGGCGCCATCTTGTTGGTCAGCGTGCCGGCGACAATCATGACATCGGACTGGCGGGGCGAGGCGCGCGGCGCGATGCCAAACCGCTCCGCGTCGTAGCGTGGCATCGACATGTGCATCATCTCGACGGCGCAGCAGGCGAGACCGAAGGTCATCCACATCAGCGAGCCCGTGCGGGCCCAGGTGATCAGCGCCTCGGTCGAGGTGACGACGAAGCCCTTGTCTGCGAGTTCCGCGTTGATGTCGCCGAAGAAGCGGTCATCCGCGCCGACCGGCTTGCCGGTGGCGGGGTCGAGCACGCCCCTAGGACGTGGCGCGACCAGGGTCTTTTCGCTCAGTCCCACTCCAGCGCCCCCTTCTTCCACTCGTAGATGAATCCGATGGTGAGCACGCCGAGAAACGCCATCATCGACCAGAAACCAAGCCAGCCTATCGCGCCGAAGGACACGGCCCATGGGAAGAGAAAGGCCACTTCGAGGTCGAAGATAATGAAGAGGATCGACACCAGGTAGAATCGCACATCGAACTTCATGCGCGCGTCGTCGAATGCATTGAAGCCGCATTCGTAAGCGGAGAGCTTCTCCGGGTCCGGATTGCGATAGGCGACGACGAAGGGGGCCGCGACAAGCGCCAGTCCGACAACCAGCGCCACCCCGATGAAGATGACCACCGGCATATAGGACGCGAGAAGTCCGTTCATTGGCTCACTTTCGGTTGGCTCGGACCGCCGACATCATAGCACCCCGGCCCGCCGCCGCGACCAATCTGATCCCCGCCTGGCAAGCGGCGCAGGGGCATGCTGCAATGCGGCGAGGGTTAGCGCGTCGGCCGGCGGGACGCAAGCCGTTCCGTCGCCGCATCCGGGCGTTCAACATACCGCCCAAGGCGCCAAACCAACAGATTCTCTTGGAGAAAATGGCGCGAGTGACGGGGCTCGAACCCGCGACCTCCGGCGTGACAGGCCGGCACTCTAACCGACTGAGCTACACCCGCGCATGCTGCCGGCCACCGACCGGCAACTTCGGCCGGTGGATTAAGGGCTTCGACCAAGGGTGTCAAGCGCCGGCAGACGGCCTGGATCGAAGCCGAGATGCGGGTTTTTTCTTGCGGCCCGGGACCGAAGTGCCTAAAGGTCGCCGCCCGGAAAGGGCGATTAGCTCAGTTGGTAGAGCGCTTCGTTTACACCGAAGATGTCGGCGGTTCGAGTCCGTCATCGCCCACCATTTTCCATATCTCACGGCAGTTCGCTTCGCTCACGCCTCCGATCAGGCGGCCGAAAGGCCGGGCCGCCGTCGCGGCCTTGTTCCGGTTCGAGGATTCTCCTCTCACCTCCACCATTCAATGCTCTGATTTTGCGCCGCTTTTGCTCCGTGCTGTCCGCTCACGCCATCGTGTGGAACGGTCCTGCAGGCTGATCGCGCGGCGCAGGAAGCAGAAGATCGGGCCGGTAGAGCGCAATCGTAGCCGCTCTGGTGGCCGTCCGCGAACCGCCAGGCTCGCGAGCCCCTGCCGGATCTATGCGTTTCCGCGGGCGAGGATGGTATTGGCGATCGCCAGCTTGAGAATGTCGTTCGTGCCCTCGCCCACCACATAGAGCGGCGCTTCGCGGAAAAATCGCTCTACGGCGATGCCTCGGATGTAGCCGGATCCCCCGTGGATTCGCAGCGCATCGGCGGTGATGCCGAGCGCGGCCTCGCTCGCCGCAAGCTTGGCCATGGCCACCAGCGGCGTGCGCCCGCCCGCCGCAAGCGCCTGCGCCGCCGAGCGCGTGAGTGCCCGTGCTGCCTCCAGCGACGTCGCCATGTCCGCCAAACGCAGTTGCACCGCCTGATGCTCGGCGATCAAGACTCCGAACGTGCGGCGCTCGCCCGCGAAGGAAACCGCCTCGTCCAATGCGGCGGCGGCCAGACCCACCGCGCTGGAAGCGATGGTCAGGCGGCCGAGCTCCAGCCCGTCCATGAGTTGACCAAGCCCCCTGCCTTCGACCCCGCCAAGCACGGCATCGGCACCCAAGGCGGCGTCCGAGAACCGCACCTCGCAAGTATCGACACTACCGAAGGCCATCTTGTCGAACGACTCGCCGGTTTCGACGCCGATGGTCATTCCGGTTTCCACCAGCATCAGGCTCATCCCCCGCTTCGGGGGATTGGCCGTCCTGTCCGTCTTCGCAAGCACGAGGAGGAGATTGGAGCGCTTGCCATTGCTGATGTAGGTCTTCGCACCGTTGAGCACGTATCCGCCGTCTGCCGCCCTTTCGGCGGTGGTGCGGATCGCCTGAAGGTCCGACCCCGCATGCGCCTCCGTCAAAAGGATGGCGGCCCTCAGATCGCCATGAACCATGCGCGGCAGGATCGCATTCTTCTGCTCGTCGGTTCCATGCCGGCTTATCGTGTAGGCAACGGTGCTGTGACTGGTCAGATGCGAGGCGAACGACGTCCAGCCCCGTGCGATCGTCTCCATGAGCTCCGAGAAGACCGGCAGCGGCAGTTCCAGCCCGCCATACTCGGCCGGGACGACGAGCCCGAAGAGGCCCATTTCGCGCGCGGTCGCGATCAGGTCGTCCGGATAACGCTCCTCGCGTTCATAGGCGGCGGCTTTCGGCGCAACGTCGGTCGCAACGAACCGCCTGACGGCATCGAGCATCGCCTCGACTTCCTGGTCCGCCATGATCTACCTCCGCTCCAACCCGCACCAGTTGGCGATGAAGAGCGCCAGTATGCGTGTGGTGGTCTTCAGATTCCCGAGATCGGCGCGCTCGTCGAACCCGTGCATGCCCTTGCCCGACGGCCCGTAGCACAACGCGGTCATGCCGCCGCCATGCGCGTAGTAACGCGTGTCGTTGACCGCGGTCGAGATGCGGGCCTCCATGGGCACGCCCAGGACGGCTTCATGCGCCGCGCCCAGGATCGCCTCGGCGGCCGACCCCGGCTCCAGGACCGCGCCCTCGGCGAGAAAACCGTTCCACACGACCTCCGCCGGGCGCGCGGAAAGATAGGGGTCCGCGGCGCAGGCGTCGGCCACGACGCGTTCGATCTCGCGTTGAAGCTTCTCGACCGAGCGTCCCGGCAGGATGCCCAGACGACAATCGACCTCGCACCACGCCGGCGTCGAACTTGCCCAATCGCCGCCGCGGATCCTGCCGGCATTGAACTTGACGGGGGACGGAACGCTTGCGAACCAGGGATCGGCCGCGGCTTCTCCATTCATCCTGTCCGCCAGCCGCTGCAATTCCTGGAGCAGGCGGTAGGCAGCCGAGATGGCATTGGACCCGGCGTCGGACCTGGCGACGTGCACGGGCTTGCCACGTACCGACAGCCTGAACCAGACTGCGCCGGACTGGGCACGCGTGATGGTGTTCGCGGTGGGTTCGGGAATCAGGCAGGCATCGGCGCGATAGCCGCGCGCCAGCGTGGACCACGCACCGTTGCCGGTGCTCTCCTCTTCGGTCACAGTCTGTACGTGGATAGGCGCCGCCGGGCGGAAACCAGCGGCGCGAATGGCGTCCACGGCGAACACCATGGAGGCGATACCCGCCTTCATGTCCTGCGCGCCGCGTCCGTGCAGCCAGCCGTCGCGCACGTCGCCACTGAACGGAGGATCGCGCCACATGTCGGCCGGACCGGCCGGGACGACGTCCACATGGCCCTGCAGGATCAGGGATTTTCCCTGCGGCCGCGGTCTGGAATGCGGGACGGTCGCCACAACCTGCAAGGAGCCGGCAGGATCGACATCGATCATCGGCGCGGCCAGCGGAGTATCCACGAGCGCCACATCCGCCAGCGTATAGACATCGACGTCCCATCCGCGGCGGCCGAACTCCGACGCCAGCCATTCCTGGCAGGGCCGCTCGCGACCCCGCAGGCTGTCGAACCGGACCAGCCTCTGCAACCAAGAGACCTGTTCGGTCCAGCCTGCATCGACGGCCGACCCGAGGGCGGCCGCCGCAGCCGCGTCCACGACGCCCGCCGGCATCACGCCGCCAGCAGCATCATCATGTGCGTGTCGCCGGACTGGACCACCTCGTCGCGCTGGTTCAGCACCTCGCGCTTGTGCTGCACGATCGCGCGATCACCCTTGGACGTGATCCTGGTCTTCTCGAGCGTGCTGCGCACCCGGATGGTGTCGCCGAAGGCGACGGGCTTGAAGAGCTTCCAGTCCATCCCGAGGAAGGCGATGGTGTCCAGCGGATCGGCCTGGGTGAAGAGCCCCGTGCAGATGCTGAAGACCAGCGGACCGTGTGCGATGCGGCCCTCGAAGCCGTTCGCACGGGCGAACTCTTCGTTCATGTGCAGCGGATGGAAGTCGCCGGAAATGCCGGCGAAGGTCACGACATGTGCTTCGGTGACGGTGATGGCCGGCGAAATGATGACCTCGCCTTCCGTGAGCTCATTGAAGCTCCTGCGTTTGCCCGCATGCATCTATTCGGCTCCTCGTTCCGGCAATTCGCGCCTTTCCTCACCCGTGTATCGCTGGAGGCTTTCGTCCACGACACGGATGCGCACGTTCTGTCTGAATTCCTCGGACAGATGGGCAATGAGACCCGGGATCGTCGACGTCACCAGGACACCCGTCATCTCGGGCGGCGTGAAGCCCATCCCGGCCAGGATCGCGGCCGACATCCCCACGTCGTTGATGGGTACGGTCGAGCGACCGGGCAGCGCCGTGAATGCCTTGTGGACCGCCTCGTAAACCTTCAGCTCCTCGCTGATCAGGCCGTTCTTCTCGGCAACGTCGCGCAAGGCGACCGAGCGTGGATCGACATGTTCGAAGATCGGGTGACCGAAGCCGGGGAAGCGACGCTTCTCGGCGCGCATCTCGTCGACGGTCCTCTTCGCGAAGTCTTCAAGGTCGAGACCCGACTCCTTGTAGCGAGCGAAGATCTCCAGGATAAAGACGCCAGCGTCGTGAGGGTCGAGCGTGTGCTGCCCTGCCGATAGGAAGGCGACCGCGAGGCCTGCCGTCATCGACGGATTGCCCGAGACCGCGACGCGCGCCGCGACCGTGCCCGGCTTGAAGAGACCGTAGTCGGGCACCGCGCAGAGCAGCGCGTCCAGCATGGCCTTCTGGCCGGGTGTCGGCAGTTCACCACGAACCATCAGATAAAAGGAATCGGCGAAGCTGAGATTCCTGATCACCTGGCTGTGGGGATAGCCCCGCAGCAAAATCTCGTCCGGCTCAACCTTCGAGACCGACGAGACCCATCGTCTCTGGTCGGGCCATTTTTCGTTCATGACGTTCATGTTCTTCATACACCTGGAAAAAATGATCGGTGGGACGGCCGCGCCTCAAGTCCGGCCGTCCCGGGTTGCGGCGGGCGATGCGCCGCCCGCCGCGAGAGTCCGGGATCAGAACGTGCAGGTCACCGGCGGGGCAACGAGTTCGGGAGCAATGGTCGTGTCGATGACCGGGCGGTACGAGCCCTCGTAGAGATCGACCGCGCCGAAATAGATCGGCACCATCATCTGATTGTCCTCGCGCAGCTTGACGTCGCCCATGACAGTGCTGAACGTCTTGCCACGCGCCCACTCCGCGATCTCCGCAGGTTCGACGCTGCCCGAGCCGGCGATCGCCTGGAAGAGAACCTGGAAGGACATGTAGTTCTCGCCCTCGACGTTGGTCGGAGGGGTGTCGTGCGACTTCATCCAGGCCTCGACGAACTCCTTGTTCTGTGGCGTGTCGATCGTCGCGCTGTAGTAGATCAGGCCGTAGATCCCCTTCGCGACTTCGCCGAGCTGCCGCGCTTCGCTGTCGGTGATGAAGCTCGCGCCACCGACGGTCGCCTCGAGGCCGAACTGCTTGATCTGCTGCGCGAAGGTGATCGCGTCGGTACCCGAAATAGTGGCCCACACACCCTCGGCGCCCGAGCTCTTGATCTTCTCGATGTATGGCGCGTAGTCGGTGCTGTTCAGCGGAACGTAGAACTCGTCCGTCAGAGTGCCCCCAGCCGCCTCAAGCGACTTGGTGAACGAGGCGCCGGAGTCACGTCCGAACGCCGTATCCGGACCAACATAGGCCCACTTCTTCTCGCTGCGGGTCTTGAGCCACGGCGTGATGGCCGCCGAGAGCATCGCAACCTGGTTGTTGGTGCGAATGGCGAGCGGCTTGCAATCCTTGCCGGTGATCGAGTCGGCGCGCGGGATCGACGACACGTAAAGCGCGTTCCAGCGCTCGAGCAACGGCATGATGGCCAGCGCCTCGCCCGAACCCAGGAGCCCGAGAATCTTGTTGTTGCCCGAGGATACGAGCTTCTCGACCTGGCGGCGGGTGATGTCCGGCTTTGCTTCATTGTCGAGCATCTCGATCTCGACCGTGCGACCGTCGACACCGCCAGCGGCGTTGGCCTGCTCGACGGCAAAGCGCGCGGCCCGGATCGCCTGCGCGCCAAGATCCGCATAGGGGCCGGTCACCGAGGTGACGAACCCGATCTTCACCGGGTCGCTGGCCCAGGACGGCACGCTCATGAGCCCGAAAGCCAGTGCGCTGGCCGCCGCGTATTTCAAGGTGGAGAACGCTTTCATGCTTCACTCCTTTGCAACTATCCGACGGAACGCCGGGGTTAGACGATGATGTGTTTCTGCAGTTCCTGCTTGCTCCACCGGTCGAGCGAACCGCTTTCCACGACCTGGCCCTTGGAGAGGATGTAGCAGCGCGTCGCGACGCGCCGGATCAGCCCGATGTTCTGCTCGATCAGGAAGATGCCCGTCCCCGTTTCGGCGAGGGAGGTGAACAGACTGGCGAGTTCGTCGATGATCACCGGCGCGAGACCTTCGCTGGGCTCGTCGAGGATCAGGAGTTCAGGATTGGCCATGAGAGCGCGACCGATCGCCAGCATCTGCTGCTGGCCGCCGCTGAGCGAAGTTCCGAGGTTGTCGCGCTTCTCCCGCAGGATCGGAAACAGCTGGTAGACGCGGTTGGTGTCCCATTCTCCGCCGCGCGAGCCCGCCTGCCCGACCAAGAGGTTCTCCTGAACCGTCAGCGTCGGGATGATCCGCCTGCCCTGCGGCACGATCGCGATGCCGTTTCGAGCTGCGTAGTAAGGCTTCGGAGATGCGACGACCTGATCACGGACATAGATCCTGCCGGCGCGGGCGCGGGCGACACCGTTGAGCGTATTGACGACCGTGGTCTTGCCGACGCCGTTGCGACCCAGCAGCGCGACCCTCTCTCCACGCTCGATATCGAAGCTGACGCCATGCAGGATCTTGGCGTAGCCGTAATAGGAATCGACGTCCTCGAAACGAAGCAGGCTCATTCGTCGCCTCCCTCGTCGGCGGAACTTCCGAGATAGGCCGTGATCACATCCTTGTTGGCCCTGACCTCCTGCGGAGCGCCGTGCGTGAGCAGCTTGCCGAGGTGCAGAACGTAGAGCTGCTCGCAGATCGAGAAGACGACTTCCATGTCGTGCTCCACCAGGAGCACGGTGACGTTCCAGCGCTGGACGAGGCTCTTGATCGTCCGCGCCAGATCCCGTGATTCCGCCGCGGTCAACCCTGCCGCCGGTTCGTCGAGCAGCAGCACCTTGGGGCGTCCTATGAGCGCCAGCGCGAGATCCAGCCGCCGCTGGTCGCCGTAGGAGATGTCGCGCGCCGGAACGTCTAGCAACTCGGTGAGCGCCAGCCCTTCCGCCACCTCGTCCATGTTCTTCACGGCCGCCGCGCGCGTGGCGACCGCCAACTGGGTACGGAGGGTCAGGTCGGGGAAGATGTTGGTCTTCTGGAACGAGCGGGAGAGTCCCAGGCGCTTCCGCTCCACGATCGACATGCGCGTGATGTCCTGGCTGTCGAGGCTGACGCTCCCGGCCGTCGGCGATATCGCGCCCGACAGCGCGTTGATCAGCGTGGACTTTCCGGCGCCATTGGGACCGATCAGTCCGGAAATCGAACCAGGCCTGAGCGCGATGTCGACCCCGTCGAGGGCAACGAACCCCGAGAAGCGGCAGGTGATGCCGCGGGCTTCCATGGTCGCGCCGGTCATCGCCGCCGCCTCGCCCTCTCGACGAGGGCTACGATAAGCCCGCCGAAGCCGTTGGGGATCAGCAGCGTGACCGCGATCAGGATCGCCCCGACGAAGGCCGGCCAGGCATCCGAGTAGTCGCCCGCGATCTCCTTGATCCAGAAATAGATGATCGCGCCGAGCGCTGGACCCCAGATCAGGCGGGGCCCTCCGATGATGGCCATGATGAGGCCGGCGCCGGAGAAGCTCCAATGGACGATGCTGGGGGAGACGAAGCCGTTGTAGAGCGAGAAGAGGACACCCGCGCAGGCGGCGACGAAGGCTGCGAAGGCGTAGACGAGCGCCCTCGGCACGGTGATGTCGTAGCCGATGAACTGCGCCCGTTCCGGGTTGTCGCGAATGGCCTCGGTCAACTGGCCGAATGGACTCTTCGACAACCATGCGTAGCCGAAGAGGACGAGCACGAAGACGCACCAGCATATGACGAACATCGAAGCGGGGCTGAGGAAGATGTCCGAGTCCAGGAAGAACACGGTGTCGGGCAGCGAGAAGGCCAGCCCGTCGTCGCCATTCGTGACCAGCCGCCATTTGTAGGCCACCTCGTAGAGGGCCTGACCGATGGCCAGCGTCACCATCGCGAATGCGATGCCCGGGATCTTTACGATCAACAGGCCGAGCACGAAGGCGAGTGCCGTAGGAATCGCCAGCGCTGCAATGATCGCGAGCTCCGGCGAGGCGATATCGCGCTGCACGATGAGCGCGGCGATATAGGCCGCCGCGCCGTAGAACCCGGCCTGGCCGAAGCTGATGCGACCGTTCTGCTTGAGCAGCACGCCTACGCTGGTCGCAAAGATCGCCTCGATGATCGCCTGAAGGGCGAGCGACAGCATGAGCGAGGACGCGATCACCATCGGAACGGCGAACCCTGACGCCAAGGCGACGGCGAGAAGCACCAAGGCGATCGGCAGGGTGATCGTCCAGTCGCGCCGGCTGGAGGGTGGGCTCATCGGTTGGACGGTCATATCCGCCGTCCGGCGAAACCGGTGGGACGCCAGATGAGAACCCCCATCATCAGCAGGAAGGGGAACATCGTGGCTCCCCAGGGTACGTAGATGACCCCGAAATTGTGGATCTGGCCGATCAGCATCGCGGCGACGAACGCACCGCCGAAGCTGCCCAGGCCACCGACGACAACGACGATGAAGGACTCGATGACGATGAAGGCGCCCATGCTGGGAGAGACGGCGACCAGCGGAGCGGCGACGGCCCCGGCCAGACCCGCCAGCGCGGTGCCGAGACCCACCACGAGAAGGCTCAACCTGTCAGTGTCCACACCCTGGACGGCGGTGGTGGTGGGGTCGACACTGGCGGCCCTCACATAGAGGCCCGTGCGCGTATAGCGCAGCCACAACGACAGTCCGATCGCGACCGAGAAGCTGACGGCTATGACGAAGAGCCTGTAGGTCGGAAAGAGCGATCCCCCAAGGTCGACGGTTCCGGACAACAGCGCCGGCGCGGGGACGCTTCGAATATCCTTCCCGAAGAACAGCATGACCCCCGCTTCGAGCACTAGCAGGATGCCGAAGGTCACCAGGATGGTGACCATGTGATCCTGCCGCCGGAGAGGACGGAAGACGCCGGCGTCGAGCGCCACGCCCATCGCAGCCAGAATGAGGAAGGCGAAGATCAGCCCCAGCCAATAGGAGCCTGAGAATGTGTAGGCGACGTAGGCGCCGAGCATGAACAGGGCGCCATGGGCGAAGTTGCCGATCTCCCGGAGACCGAAGATCAGCACCAGGCCGACGGCCATCAAATAGAGCAGCCCGCCGTAGACGATCCCGTTCAGCACCTGGATCAGCATCCAGTGACACCCCGTTCAACATAGCGCTGGCCACCAGCCGAGACGCCACGGCGCGCGTGCGCCAACTTCCCCGCTCCCGGCCTTCGATAGGCCATCTGGCAGGTAATTATGTTGACTGACATTATATCTGAACAAAATGCCAAATCAATCGAAACAGTCATCTTTTCGAACGAATTTCAGGGGAGCGTGATCACCGATGCGGGCGGCATCACCGATGCGGGCGGCGGGGAGCGGCGTTGTCCGCGCCGATCGCCCTATTCTCGAATGGCCGCTCGGGATCCGCCTCGAAGCAGGCGGAGATCGGGATCGGCATGGCCCGCACGCCGCCGGCCTGCAGCGTGCTGAGAAAGCTGCAACAGCAGTCGGGGTCCGAGAGCGAAACTCTCCAGTAGGAGGACGGATGCGCCGCGATCCGTTCACGAACGGCCGACGTGCAAGCGACCGGGTCGACGTCTGAGCCACGCAGTATCTCGGGGAGGCCGATCGCTTCGCAGAACCGTAGCCAGAACTTCTCCTCGATCGCTCCGACGGCGACGAGATCACCATCCGAGGTCGCATAGATGCGATAGCGCGGCGATGCCCCTGTCGCCAGCATCGCAGCGTTTCCCGGCGGCGCGCCGGTCGCCACGGCGTGGGCGATGGCATGCGGCATCAGAGGCCGAAGCATGTCCGTCATCGAGATGTCGATGCGCTGGCCAACACCTGTGCGCCGACGCTGCTCCAACGCCAGGAGGATGTTGATCATGGCGGCATATGCGCCGCCGGCGATGTCGGCGATGAGAGCGGGCGGCACCGTCGGATGTTCGACGGAGCCGAATGAGAGCGACAGCAATCCCGACTCGGCCAGATAGTTGAGGTCGTGGCCCGCCCTGCCCGCGAGCGGACCGTCCTGCCCGTAGCCGGTTATGCTGCAATAGATGAGTCCCGGGTTCCTCGCGGCGATACGTGGGGCGCCGAGGCCCAAACGGTCCATGACGCCCGGCCTGAAACCCTCGACCAGGATATCGGCATCGTCGACTAGGCCGAGGACGAATTCGAGATCGCGGGGATTCTTGAGATCCGCCGACAGGAGCGCCTTTCCTGCGCTCAGCATGCTGAAGAGCACGCCTACACCATCCGAAAGCGGCTCCTGCCGGCGCAGCTCATCGCCGGTTGGCGGCTCGATCTTCAGAACCTCAGCACCCGCCCGGGCCAGCATCAGCGTACAGAGCGGACCCGGCAGATGCTGGCTGAAATCCACCACCCTGACGCCGGACAGCGGACCCCCAGCGTCGTCGTCGACTACGGCCACTTTTCCAACCTGATGGATTGGATGCTCGCCGCCAGCGGCCCGTCGCGCTCGCTTGCGGCGAATGCGGCGCGCCACTCCTCATCCTCAAGGAAGGCCTTCCAGGCGGCCTTGCGGGCGTCGTCGTCGGACCACCGCAGCAGATACCAGAAGTCGCCAGATCGCGGTTCGATCCAGAACTCCATCACATCGAAGCCGTGTCGTTCGAACAGTCCAAACGTGACGTCCTCGAAGCGCTTGCGCAGTGCATCCGAGCGCCCCTCGGCCGGCACATAGTGGCGCAACTCGTACAGCGGAGCCACCGCCTCCAGCCCACCCACGATCAAGCCGCCTTCGCAACGAGGGCAGTCAATGCTTTCCTGTCGACCTTGCCGTTGGCGCTGTAGATCAACTCGTCGACGAGAACCGCGGCGGTCGGAATCTTGTAGTCCGCGAAGACGCCTTCGCAGTGTGTGCGGATCTGGGGGAGGAGTTCGTCCGGCTCGAAGGCGCCGACCACGCAAGCAACGATTTCCTCGCCGTAGCGATCGTGAACGCGCGGGACCACGACGACGTCCCGGATGCGAGGGTGCCTGGCAAGATGCTCCTCTATCTCGTTCGGCGAGATCTTCACGCCGCCACGATTGATCACGTCGGCCGACTTGCGACCGAGCAGGTACCAGAACCCATCTTCATCGACGCGAAAGACGTCTCCGGTGCGGACCCAGCCGTCTTCACTGCGCTTGGCGGCCGTCAGCTCCGGCTGGCGGAAGTATCCCAGGAAGGTGTTCGGCGAGCGGGCGTGAAGTTCGCCGGGCTCGCCAACGGCAACCGGCGAGCCATCGTCCCCGACAAGCCGCGCCTCCACACCCGGAAAGAGTTGTCCGGCCGCACCCGGACGGGGTCGCCTTACCGCCACGGGGTCATAACCGAACACCGGCCTGATCTCCGACTGGGCGTAGATGTCGTGAACCGGGACGCCGGACAGCGCCTCAAAGCGCTCAAACACCGGCTCGTTACGCTTCTCGCCGCCGGTCATCGCCAGCCGCAGCGAAGTCAGATCCGGCGCCTCGGCCTGATCAGCGGCATAGTCGGCGATCATCCGGAACATCGTCGTGACGCCCACCATGACCGTCGCGCGATGACGTTCGATCGCGCTGGACACCGTGTCGGGCCGGAACTTCGGCATGAGCACGACGGTGGCGCCAGCCGAAAGCGCCGGCATGCTGACGGTCCCGATGCCATAGGCCCAAGCCAGCGCCAACGAAAGGAGGACACGGTCGCTCCAGTTGAAGCGCCACACGCTTCGGAATGACCGCGCGGCATAGATCTCCCCTCGGTGAGAGGTGAGAATAGGTTTCGGCATGCCGGAAGAACCGGACGAGAAAGCGAGAAGGACGCCGTCGTCGTCCTCGACCGCGACGGGATCAGCGGCGATCGCTGCCGCGAGCAGCGGCTCAAGCTCCTCCCCCGCCTCACCCGGTAAGACACGGTCGACCCGGAGAATGCGGACGGCCTCCAGACCCGCATCCCGGATCGCGCCATGATACTTTTCGGCCCCTGCCCGATCCGCAACGACGCAGACGGGGTCGGCGTGGCGCACCATGTGCGCGATCTCGGGAAGTCCGTAGTCGATGTTGATGGTCGCGCAGATGACGCCCGCGCGGGCGGCGCCGAGATAGGCCATGTAGTATTCGGGGCAGTTGCCCATCAGCACCACGATGCGGTCGCCCTTGCGTGCTCCGATCTGCCGCATGAGCCCGGAGAAGCGGCCGACCTGGTCGGCGAGCTGGCCGTAGCTCAGGGTCCGGTCTTCGAAGATGACCGCGGTGCGATCGGAACCGAACGCCAGGCCCTCGCCCAGCACGAATTCCGACAGGTTCATCGTCCTCGACTGCCCCTCCACGCTCACACCTCGACCAAAATCCGGGTCATGCCGTCCTGCACGAGTTCGTCTCTCTGATTGATCACCTGTCGACTGTGTCCGACAACGCCGTGCCGACCCGAAGACGTCAGTTGCTTCGAGACGAGCGTGCTTCTTGCGCGCACGGTGTCGCCGACGAAGACGGGCTTCAACATGTTCCACTCCAATCCCAGGAAGGCGAGTGCATGGAACCTGTCGGTCTGATTGACCAGCCCGTTGCAGATCCCCATGACGAGCATTCCGTGGGCGATCCGTTTGCCAAACCGGCTCTCGCTCGCGACGCTTTCGTCCATATGCATGGGATGGAAATCTCCGGTCAGCCCGGCGAAAGAGACGACGTGGTGCTCGGTAAGCGTAAGGCCTGCCGACAGGAACGTCTCGCCGACGAGGAGTTCATCAAACTTCCGGTACTCCACCTTCGCCTCGCCGCACCACGCCAACTCAACATGACAATTGACATAATATCCGGTCATGATGTCAAATCAAGCATCATGGTGACGACGAAAATCACATTCCGGCGCGTCGACGAGTTCGCATTGATCACGCTGGATGGCGAATCGAAGCTGAATGCGCTGTCGCTTTCTTCATTCGATGAACTGGACGCGCTTCTCGACCAGATCGACCAGTCCGACTGCCGAGGCATCCTGGTCACCGGCGCCGGCACCAAAAGCTTCTGTGCCGGCGTGGACGTCTCGGAACTCAGGGAGGGGCGGCCATCAGTGCGTGGCGCTCAGATACGCCACCGACAGCATGTGATGTCGCGCCTTGCGCGGCATCGGCTCCTCAGCGTCGCCCTCATCAACGGCCTGGCGCTTGGAGGCGGTCTCGAACTCGCGCTCGCATGCACATTCCGGATTGCCACCCGCGCCGCCTCCATGGGCATGCCGGAAGTCGGGATCGGTTTCGTGCCCGGCGGCGGCGGGACGCAGCGGCTCCCGGCGCTTGTTGGCCGAGGGAACGCCCTGGACCTGCTGTTGACCGGAAGGCGGCTCGGCGCCGATGACGCCCTGAAAATGGGCCTGGTGGATTCAGTCGTGGACGACCTTCATGCCGGGGGGCTCGCGTTTGCCAGAAGGTGGAGCCGGCACAGCCTGCCCGCCCTTCGCCTTTGTCGGGAAGCCATCGACGCCGCGGGCAGCGACGACGGGTATGAGGTGGAGGCTCGCTCCACCGAATGCGCCTGGGCGACCGACGACGCCCTGGAGGGGTTGGCCGCACTGGCGGCAAGGCGCGACCCTCAGTTCAGGGAAAGATAGACGCAGTATGTCTCCAAACAGAATGCTATGACGACCAACATTATTGCCAGTTCCGCTTCAATGCCCGCAATGCTAGCTCTGCGGCGCGAACGCGCATGCCGCTTCGTCGCCACGAGATCGGAAGAACGATGACCGAGAACACCAAGACGAGATCAAGGGCGGCGAAGGCCAGCGACGGCGGCACTCCAGAGGCTGAACCCCAGCGCTACAGCAGCGTCGATGTGGGCAGCATCCGCCGCAAGCAGATCATCGGCGCGGTCCGTCAGATCATCGCTCGCGACGGCATTGAAGCGGTGACGATCGCGAACATCGCCACCGAACTGGGAACATCGCGCGGGGTGGTCGTCTATCATTTCGACAACAAGGAGGAGATCCTGCATGAGGTGCTGGTCTCCGCGATGCGCGATGCCGACCGTTCAGCGCTCAAGATCGGCTCGGTCACGCTCGAATCGAATGACTACGCCTCGATGGTCACCCAGGTTGCGAAGCTTGCCCGCAGCACCGGCGACTGGTGGAAGATATACTTCGCCTATCTCGCCCATGCCCACGTCAATCCGGTGTATCGCGATGCCCTCGCATGGTCGGACGAGAACTATCGCACGGCGCTCGCGAAGACGCTGGGGGACGCCGACAAGGCCGCAATCATGCTTGCGCTCATGAAGGGGCTCGCCATGCAGATGGCGGTAACGCCGGATCTTCCGATCGATCGAATCGCGGTAGGCCTGCAGACCTTCATCAATCGATGGCAGGCGAACGGAGCATCGGCGTGACGGCGGTTCTCGAGGGTATCGAGAGGCGGGAACTGGACGGCCTCGAACACCGTGCGCCAATGTTCTCCGTCACTTTCGATGTCGATGCCGAGGCGCTTTGGCTGACCGTTACCCGCAAGCCCCGTCCGGCACTGGTGTCGCAGGGTCTCTATGGCCTGAACGAGGGCATACCGCGGATCCTGTCACTGCTTGCGGACACAGGCGCGACAGCGACCTTCTTCGTTCCCGGCCTGGTGGCGGAACGTCACCCGTCGCTCGTGCCCGAACTGATCGCCGCGGGTCATGAGGTCGCATCGCATGGCTATTCGCACATGCCCCTCTCGGCGCTCGAAAGCCGCGAGGCGGAGGAGCGCGAACTGCGCATGGCGAAGGACATACTGGAGGCCCAGGGCGGAAAGCCCGTGGTCGGGTTCGGCGCCGCCGTGTGCGACGTCAGCGCATACACGCTCGACATCCTGATGGACCAGGGGATCGCCTACGACCGGTCGTTCCTGGATTCCGATTGGCCCTATGCCTTCGTGCGCGGTGGAGACAGGCTCGTCGAGCTGCCTGTGAGCTGGGTCATGGACGACTTCACCTTCTTTGGGCACAACATCGTGCCGAAGCTCGGATGGGGGATCCAGGAGCCCGAAATGGTAGGGCGCATCTGGCGCGGCGAGATGGCGACGTTCCGCGACGGCGGGGGGTTCTGCTGCCTCGTCATGCATCCGGAAGTCATCGGACGACGCAGCCGCCTGCCAGTGCTGCGCGACCTCATCACCGAGTTCTCGGAGGCGGGCAAGTTCCTCAGTTGCGCGGAGATCGCCCGCTTGGTTTCAACCAAAGGCTGAGCCGGGTCAGCGGAGCGGGTCGACGAGGCCTGGGCCGTTCGCCACCAGGTTGCGTCCGACAACCGTCCGATGCACTTCGGACGTGCCGTCGATGATTCGGTAGAGGCGCGCGTCGCGGTAAATCTTCTCGACGATGTGGTCCTTGGCATATCCCATGCCACCAAACATCTGCACCGCCCTGTCGGCCACGCGGCCGAGCATCTCGGACGCATAGACTTTCAGGAGCGAGATGCGGTCGCGCGCATCGACCGCATGATCCAGATCGTCGGCGGCCTGCCTTACGAGCAGCCGCGTCGCCTCGATCTCCACGGCGCTGTCAGCAATCATCTGCTGGATCAGCTGATAGTTGCCGATCGGCTGACCGAACTGGGTGCGCTCCTGCGCATATCCGACCATCAATTCGAAAAGCCTCGTCGCCTTGCCGACCGAGCGCGCACCCACATGCATGATCCTTATGCGCCCCATCGAACCGAGCATGAGCTTCAGCCCACCGCCCTCCTTGCCGATCAGGTGGATGGGCTCCAGTTCGACATCGTCGAAGAAAAGGTCGACATGGCTCGTGCCGCGCGAGCCCATCATGGGCTGGTTCGCGCTCACCGTGAACCCCGGCATTCCCTTGTCGACCAGGAAGAGCGAGATGCCTCTGGCACCCGCATCGGGATCCGTGACGGCCGTCACCACGAAATAGTCGGCATAGCCGCCATCGCTGATGAAACACTTCTGGCCTGACAGGCGCCAACCGCTGCCCGCTTTCCGCGCCCGCGTCTTGATGCCGGCGGCATCCGAGCCGCCACCCGGTTCAGTGAAGCCTACCGCCGCGACCCGGTCGCCAGAAACGGACGGAAGAAGCCATCGCTCCTTCTGCTCGTCGGACAACTCAAGCAGCATCTCGTAGACGCCGCCAAGGGCGCGCCGCGCGAGGATGTCGGATGTCCGCCCGAACTCCTCCTCGATAAGGGTGTTGTCGAGCGCGCAAAGTCCGGACCCGCCATATTCGACCGGAATGTTCGCAGCGTAGAGGCCAGCCTCCCTCGCCTTCCGGGTAATGGACCGGGCGACATCGTCGGCCAGGCGGTCGGCCTTCTCCACTTCCTTTTCGAGCGGCGCAAGCTCGTTCGTCACAAACTGGCGAGCCGTTGAAACAAGGAGCCGCTGCTCGTCCGACAAACGCATGAGGGTCTCTATGACAGAATGGTTGTCTTTATGTCATTCAACATAATCGCATCGCCTGTCAACCTCGGCCCGTCGCTTGCCCAGGCTAAGCGATCCGGGAGAGAACCATGGAAGAAGCTCCGAAGCCGGAGGCGGCGCCAGGTCCGGCAGACTCACCCCATCGCTGCTTGCGACTAGCCGTTCGTGGCCTGGTATCGCTTCTTCGTCTCGTCGTTCATCGGATAGAGGCCGGGCAGCGGAACGCCCCTGCCGACCTCCTCCATGATCCAGGCCTCCATGCGCTCCTGTTCCGGCCCTTCCTTGACCACGTCGGCCACGAGGCCCTGAGGGATCACGACTGCTCCATCCTGATCGACGACGACCACGTCGTCCGGGAACACCGCCACGCCGCCGCAGCCGACCGGTTGCTGCCAGGCGACGAAAGTGAGACCTGCAACCGACGGCGGCGCAGCATAGCCGCTACACCAGACGGGCAGGCCGGTGCCCTCGACGCCTACCAGGTCGCGCATGACGCCGTCGGTCACCAGCGCGGCCACTCCTCGCTTGACCATGCGGGCGCACAGAATGTCGCCGAAGATACCGGCGTCGGCCACGCCCATCGCATCGGCGATCACCACGCAGCCCGTTGGCATGTCTTCGATTGCGGCCCGCGTCGAGATTGGCGAGGCCCATGACGCCGGCGTCGCCAGATCCTCCCGCGCCGGAACGAAGCGCAGCGTGAAGGCGGGGCCGACGACGCGCGGCTGGCCGGGCTTCAGCGGCCTGGTTCCGCGCATCCAGATGTTGCGCAGCCCCTTCTTCAACAGGATGGTGGTTATGGTGGCGGTGGACACGCCCCTGAGGATTTCGGTGTCCGTCTCGGTCAGTGCCATGGAAGTCTCCGCTAGATGCTCTGGATCAGGCCGCCGTCGATGCGCACGACGCTGCCTGTGATGTAGGATGCCCGACGGCTGGCGAGGAAGGCGACCGCGTCGGCATATTCCCGTGGATCGCCGTAGCGGCCGACGGGTATCGAGGCCGTGCTTTCCCGGCTCACGCTGTCGACGTCCCTGCCCTCGCGTTTCGCCTTCTGCTCGTCCAGGAACCGGATACGCTGGGTGGCGATGCGGCCAGGCAGGACGATGTTGCTGGTGATGCCGTCGAGGCCGACCTCGCGGGCGAGTGTCTTTGACCAGCCGACCAGCGAGAGCCGAAGCGCGTTCGACAGTCCGAGGTTCGGGATCGGCGCGACGACGCCGGAGGACGTGGACGTGATGATCCGGCCCCATTTGCGCGCCCGCATGCCGGGAATCACCGCATCAGTGAGCGCGATCACGGAAAGCACCATCGCCTCGAAGTGCTTCAGCCACGTCGACGCCTCCTGTCCTTCGACCGGAGTGGGCGGGGGACCGCCAGTATTGTTGACCAGGATGTCGACGGCGCCGAAGGCGGCGGAAACCTCGCCGATTACCCTTGCCAGGGAACCCCGGTCGGCCAAGTCCCATGCGACGGCGATCGCCTCGCCACCCGCCGAGGTGATCGCCTCGACCGACGCGCCCGCCGCTTCAGCGCTGATGTCCCCGCAGGCGACACGCGCACCCTCGCCGGCGAGCGTTCGCGCGATTGCCCCACCCAGTCCACCGCCAGCGCCGAGCACCAGCGCCGTCTTTCCCGCAATTCCCAGATCCATGGTCTCTTCTCGCTACGAATGGGCGAACATCGGATGCCCCGGAACAGGAAGTTCGGCGGCGAGGATGCACCCCGTTTCGGATTCGGTGATGAACAGCGTCCTGTTGTCCTGGCCGCCGAAGGCGACATTGGTCGTCATGCGACCGGCCGGCGACTGGACACGAAGCATGGGCTCGCCGGTCGCGCCGACAAGCCAGACGCAACCGAGGCCAATATGCGCGACGGCGAGGTTGCCGTCAGAATCCATTGCCAGTCCGTCGGGTCCCATCCCGCCGGAGAGGCGGATGAAGGCTCCGACCTTGTACGCGCTCCCGTCCCGATGCATCGGCACGCGCCACACCGCGTTGTCGCGCGTCACGTTGACGAACAGGGTTCTTTCCGCCCGGTCGAGAACGAGCCCGTTTGGACTCGGCACCCTGTCCAGCACGAGATCCAACCGACCGTCGGCGCGGAGCCGGAAAACGCGCCCGAATGGATCCTGCAGGCCGCTAAGGCCCTGGTCGGTGAAGTAGAGGTCGCCGTTGCTGGCGAAATGGAGATCGTTGAGTCCGTGGAACGGCTTGCCCTCGTAGCTGTCGACGATCGTCCTGACCAAGCCGCCCGCTGGATCCAGCTGGAGAAGCCCCCTGGCGAAGTCGGCGACAAAGATGCGCCCGTCGGCATGGATCTTCAGCCCGTTGGGCGAACCGTCATACTCGGTGACGACGCTGAACACGCCGGACGGCGACATCATGAGTATCCGGCCCCAGGCTACATCGACCATGTAGAGGTTTCCGTCACGATCGAAGGATGGGCCTTCGAGAAAGCAGTCGGTGACAGCCCCCGGGCGGTGCGTCTCGGCCCAGGGCGAGCGACGCCTCCTGATCCTCAAGACCTCCGGGACGCGGGCGACCACCGTTGCTTCGATCCGGGGAGGCGCTTCAAACATGGTCGCCTCTCAGTCCAGCCGAGACGGATCACCGTCGAAACCTTCGGCGCAGAACGCACCTCCCTGGAAACGGGCATCGAAAGCCGGCTCGTCCAGTTTGCCTGCCATAGCCGGGACGAAGGTCTCCGCGTCATCTTTCGGAAAGAAGCCGATCACGCGCGCGCCGGAATCGTCCCATTGCTTTCGCGTGTTGTCAGACACCCCGTAGACGATGTGGAAATGGATGCCGTCGGCCTCGATGCACCGGACGGTGAGGTCGACGAAGTCCGGCTCGCTCAACCATGACCACAATGAGCGCCGGTGGGGCGGCGCCGGGCGGCAGACGCCGATCCGCTGACAGATCACGCTCATTCCGTGCTTGTCGGCATAGAGACGCCCCAGCGCCTCGCCGAAGACCTTCGATACGCCGTACAGGCTGTCGGGCCGATACTCATCGGTGACGCCCGTGACCCGGTCGCGCGGCAGGAAGCCGCCGACATGGTGGCTGCTCGCGTAAACGAGGCGGCGTACCCGTTGACGTCGCGCCGCCTCGAAGATCGCGTAGGCGCCGTCGATGTTCGACCTGCTGATCTCGTCCCAGCTGTCCTCGAGCGAGCGACCGCCGAGATGAACGACCGTGTCGATGCCTTCGCACAGCGCTTCCATCGCACCCAGATCGCCCAGCGTCGCGTAGCGGACCTCGAGGCCGTCGAAAAGGCCATCGGCGCGCGGCTCCCGAGTCGTGACCCGCAGTTCATAGCGATCGCGGAAGGCACGCACCAGCAGCGAGCCGAGCGCACCGCCGGCGCCGGTGATCAGAACCTTGCGCTTCATGAGGGCGCTCACTGCACCGTCTGCCATCCGGACGTGGCGTGGCGGTTCAGCGTCTCCTCGTTGAACTGGAACGCCAGCCCCGGTTCGGTGGGAAGCGTGATCCGGCCGCCCACCGGCTTCAGTTCCCTGTCGAACAGCGGTTGGGTGCAGACAATCTCCTGGTCGACGAAGTATTCGGCCATCGCGGAGTTCGGCTGGGACGCGGCGAGATGCACATGAATGTCGTGCCAAGCGTGCGGATAGACCGGGACTCCGTAGGACGAGGCGATGCCGCAGATGCGTCGCCACTCGGTGATGCCGCCGCAGACCAGCGCGTCGGCCTGCAGGACGTGCGTTGCGCGGGCTTCGAGCAGCGCGCGGAACCGCCAGCGCCCGGCCTCGATCTCACCCGTCGCGACCGGAATCGTCGTCGAGGCGACGAGGCGCGCATGGCTCTCGATATCGTCCGGGCTGAAAGGCTCCTCGAGCCAGTCGGGGCGGAAGGGCTCGAAACGCCGCACGAAGGGTAGTGCGGTGAACAGGTCCGGCCATGCGTTGTTGGCATCGAGGAAGAGGCGGACATCCGTTCCAATGCGGCCACGCGCGGCCGCCATGCGGCGTTCCTCTTCTTCCAGGCCGAGCATGCCGACCTTCATCTTCACGGCCTTGAAGCCCTGTTCGACGTATCCTTCCAGTTCGTCAGCCAGATGCTCCGGCCCCTTGCCTTCCCGGTAGTAGCCGCCGCTCGCATAGCAGTCGACGTAACCGTCGGTATAGGAGCCGAGAAACTGCCACAGCGGCAGGCCCGCGCGTCGCGCGTTGTGGTCCCAGACCGCGATGTCTATGGCGCTGAGCGCGCGCATCACGGCGCCCGATCGACCATGGAGAAGCGCGTCGCGGTACATTCGCTCCCAGAGCCCCTCGACCATGAGTGGCGATTTGCCGATCAGCAGCGGACCCAGGAGCGCAGTGACGGCTTCGAGCGCGACCGACCCTGCCGAGCTACCGGCATAGGTGTAACCGAGTCCGATGGCATCGTCGGACACGACGGTCACGAGGAGATAGTCGCGCGTCTTGACGGAGCGGGTCGCGAAGGACGTGGCCACCTTGAGCGGCATGCGCACAAGGCGCGCCTCGATTCGCTTGATGACGGCGGGCGCCGCCTGCGTGCGCCGTGAGGGGTCGAGTGCGGTGAGATTCATGGATGCGACCTGTTCGAGAATTCAGTTCTGGTTCCAGCCGATGTGGCGCAGGAAATCGCGGGTGCGGGATTGCCGCGGATCGGTGAAGATCTGCTCCGGAGCGCCTTCCTCGACGACGCGTCCATGATCGAACACGATCGTCCACTGGCTGACGCGGCGCGCGAACGACATTTCGTGCGTGACCACGATCATCGTCATGCCTTCGTCGGCGAGGTTGGTCATGACCGACAGCACCTCGCCGACCGTCTCGGGGTCGAGCGCCGAAGTCGGTTCATCGAACAGCATCACCTCGGGCTTCATCGCCAGCGCCCGGGCGATGGCGACGCGCTGCTGCTGGCCGCCAGACAGCATGGACGGATAGCTGTGCGCCTTGTCGGACAACCCGACTTTCCGAAGCAAGTCCTGCGCCTGCTCGGCGGCCTGCTTCCGCGGCGTGCCGAGCACCGTTACCGGACCTGACGTGACGTTCTCGAGCGCGGTCATGTGTGGGAAGAGTTCGAAGTTCTGGAACACCATGCCCATGCGGCGGCGCACCAAGCGTGCCTGCTTCTCGGTCTGGGGCAAAGGCCGGCCGTCGAAGACGACCCGCCCTCCCTGGACGCGCTCAAGCGCGTTGGTGCATCTCAGCAGCGTCGATTTGCCCGACCCCGACGGACCGATGAGGCAGACCACTTCACCGGCGTGAACCCGGGCGGAAACGCCGTCGAGCGCGACGAAATTGCCAAATCTCTTTACGACGTCCTCGTAGACGACGACGGGCGGACGGTCGTCGCCCCGCCGCTTGACCGGGTCGGCAACCATCACTCCGTCACTCCAAAACGTCGATTGATCCAGTCGACCAGTTTCGCCTGCGGATAGCCGAGCGCCCAGTAGATCACGGCCATCGCGGTCAACACCTCGAGGATGCGGAAGGTCTGAGCGCGCACCTGGAGCGACGCATAGGCCAGTTCGTTCACGGCGATCACCGAGATCAGCGAGGTATCCTTGAACAACGAGACCCAGGTGTTGGCGAAGACCGGCAGCACCCGGCGTATCGCCTGTGGCAGGATCACCTTGACCATCACTTGCCGGTTGCTCATGCCGAGCGCCAGGGCCGCGTCCCACTGGCCCCTTCGGATCGAGTTCACGCCGGCTCGGAACGTCTCCGAATTGTAGGCCGATACGATCAGCGAAAGCGCAAGCAGGCCCGTGGCGAAGGGCGGCAGATAGACGCCGAGCCACACCGGCAGCACGTAGAACGTCCAGTAGATCAAGAGTATCAGGGGCGTCGCCCTGAAGAGTTCGACGTAGACGAGCGCGACGTGGCGCAGGATCGCGAAGCGCGAGATGCGCATGACCATCACCAGCAAGCCGCCGGGGATCGAGATCAGCATCGTCAGTACGGTGAGAAGCACAGTGTTGAGGATGCCGGTCGCGAAAGCGGCGCGATAATCCCAGATGACGGACCAGTCGAGGTTCATGACCGCCCCAGATGCGCGAGGCGCGCATAGATGAGGTCGGTGATCCGCGTGACCGGGAAGATGATCAGGAAGAACACGACGAGCGCGGTGGTGTAGAGTTCGAGCGGGCGATAGCTCTGGTCGGCGACGACCGCGGAAGCCCGCATGAAGTCGGGCACCGCGATGACCGACGAGATGGCAGAATTCTTGATGGTTATAGACAGCATGTTGCCATAGGGCGGCAGCATGCGGATGGCCGCCTGCGGCAACAGGATGCGAAAAATGGTCTGCGGCCTCGACATGCCAAGCGCCAGCGCGGCCCGCGTCTGGCCCGGACGGATCGACAGGATGCCCGCACGGACGATCTCGGAAATGTAGGCGGCGACATAGATGCTGAGCGCCAGGAACGCCGCCCAGAACGGTGGAAGCGTGAAGCCGACCAGCAGCGGAAAGGCGAAGAAGGTCCAGACCAGCACGACGAGCACCGGAACAGAGCGTGAGGAATCGACGTAGAAGCCGAGGACGACGGAAACCCATTTCGGCCCGTAGAGCCGGGCAAGCGCGACAGCCGTTCCGAGAATCGTCGCCGCGACCATCGTGAGCAGCGACAGCGTGATCGTCACGCCCAAGCCCATGGCGAGGTAGCGCCAGTTGGCGAGGATGGGTGTTATGTCGAAGCTCACGCTGACAATCCTGGATATGGGGACCGGCGCCGCGCGCGTGGCGGCGCCGGCAATCTATCAGAGCTGCTCGGCGATGATCTTCGCTTCGGCCGCCTGAAGCTCGGCCTTCATTTCCTCAGCACTGGCTCGCAGGTAGTCCAGGAAAGCTTCCTGCCCCTTGTCGATCGCCATTCCCACCGGCTGGGCCTTCTCCGTGCTCTCCTGGCAATTGGCCTCGCGCGGCAGCGCGCCGAGATCGGGCATCTTGCGCTGCAGCGCCGGCCACTGGATGCGGTTGATCGGCGCGGCATCGGCACGGCTCGCCAGCACCTCGTCGATCGGGATCAGCGCCGACGTGATCACCCCGCGCTGCTTGGCGTTCGGAAACCGCTCCTTGACCCAGGTCTCCTCGACCGCCCCGAGCAGGAAGGCGATGGTGATGTCGGCGTTGTTGAGATCATCGACGCTCTTGGCATTGGCGAACTTCGAATTGGAGTTCAGCCCGAACATGCACACGCTCGTCGAGGAATAATGCACGAAATCGACCACCTCCAGGCGCGCCGGCGATTCGGCGAGCGGCGCGATCGAGATATCGACCTGATTGGCGGCAAGCACGGGAATCTTCGTCTCGTTGCTGACCGGCACCGTCTCGAGCTCGACCCCGAGCTGATCAGCGACCGCGTTGGCGAGCAGCCATGCCGGCCCGCTCCAAGGCTCGCCCGACCCGGTCGTGTTCTCAACCAGCCAAGGCGTGTTGTGGATCACGGCGACCTTGAGGACGCCGGCTTTCCTGATGGCGTCGATGCGCGGGCTTGCGCCCGCGGGGGGAACCTCGGCGGCCCCGACGAGCCCCGTGGAAATCGCAGTGGAAGCCGCAATGGCGAATGCGGCAAGAACTGAGCGCCTCATGAACATCCTCCCAACCGGCGAATTGATGAAACCGGTTTCATTCGTATGCCGTTTTCGCTGTCGAAGTGTCAAGACGTCATCCCAAAGATTCTCTTAACTGACCGTTTTGAAAGGATTTTCCTTATAGACACGCCCGCTCAAGCGATGTAGTCAGTAAATGAAACGTGTTTCATCGAGCGGCCCATGCGCAAGAAGCAGGATCGAGAGGAAAGCGGGAGAACCGGAATTCGGGACGTCGCCCGGCTGGCCGGCGTCTCGCCCGCGACCGTGTCGCGCGTGCTCAACCAGTCCGACAAGGTGAACCCGGACACGCGCAAGCGCATCCAGGCGGTGATCGACAGCGCGAACTACGTCAGAGACGGCGTTGCCCGCAGCCTGACCTCGAAACGCACGGGCAGCGTCGCGGTGATCGTTCCCGCGCTCGGCAACTCGGTCTACGCCGAGGCGGTCGACGCGATCGAGCGCAGGTTGCAACTCGGCCGCTATCACCTTCTCACGGCCAATTGCGGCTACGATCCGCGGCGCGAATACGAACTCGCGAGAACGCTCATCGAGCATGGAGTGGACGGCCTGGTGCTGGTCGGGAACGACCACGTGCCGGAACTCTACGATCTGTTGAAGCGCTCGGGGATTCCGGCGATACAGACCTTCATCGACGATCCGCACTCGGCACTCCCGTGCGTCGGCTTCGACAATGACGGCCCAGTGCGCGAGCTGGTCCGCTACGTCGCCGATCTTGGCCACCGCGACTTCGCCGTGCTGCACAGCCCGGTCCGCCACAATGATCGCATCGCCATTCGGCTGAGGGCGATTCTCGGCGCGCTGGAAGAGCGCGGCATCAAGGTCCCGCCCGAACGCGTCATCGAGGCCGGCTATACCGTCGCGGAGGGCCGGGCCGGGATGCGCGCCCTCCTGCTGCGCCACCGCAACTTCACGGCAGTGGCCTGTACCGGCGACGTGCTTGCCGTCGGCGCGGTCATCGAGGCGCGGAGCTCGGGGATAGCCATCCCAGGAGAACTCTCCATCACGGGCTTCCACGACTATGACATGGCTTCACAGATCGAGCCGCCGCTGACCACCGTCCATGCGCCTTTGCGGGAGATGAGCGTCGCGGCCGCGGAGTACCTTCTGTCCAGCATTGCCGGCGAGAACCCGCCGCACTCCCGCCAGCTGCCGACAGCGCTTGTCTTGCGCAAGTCGACCGGTCCGGCGCCGCGATAGCGGCGTGTCGTCGATGTCCGAGCAAAGGCCCAGGGTACTCTATCTCAGCCATGTCCCAAATGACATGAAGGCGGTCATCCTCCCACTCTTCTGCGGTTTCGCCGACATTGCCTTCCTCGATCGCGACGACGATCGCGAACGCATGGATCGTATTGGCAGCGCCGATGTCGTCGTCGTCGCCGCCAGCAAACTGACGGCGCCGATGATCGCGCGCGCGCCATCGCTGCGGCTCGTCCATCATCATGGCGTCGGCTACCACGACACAGTCGACGTGGACGCGTTGCGGCGCGCCCGCCTGCCGCTTGCGATCACGCGCGCCGGCACGACATCGGTGGTGGCCGAGCACGTCGTCATGCTGACCCTGGCGGTGCTTCGCAGGCTCACCCTGCTTGACGTCAGCGTGCGGGCCGGCGACTGGCACGTAAACGCTTTCCGGGCTCAATCCCGGAGCCTCGAAGGCATGACGATCGGATATCTGGGCATGGGCGAGATCGGCCAAGCGACGGCCAAGCTTTTCCGCCCCTTCGGAACCACGGGCATCTACTACAATCGGTCGGGCCCACTCCCGGCCGGCGCGACTTCGGCTCTTGGCCTCACCCACGCGCCGCTCGACGACGTGATCTCCTTGGCCGATGTGCTGACGCTGCATCTTCCGCTGACGGCCGAGACACACGGCCTGATCAACGCAACCAGGCTCGAGCGGATGCGACCTGGCAGCGTCCTCATCAACACCGCGCGTGGGAAGCTGGTGGATTCCGAGGCTCTGGCAGATGTGCTGACGCGCGGACATCTGGCCGGCGCGGGGCTGGACGTCCTCGACAGGGAACCGCCCTCGCTGCCGTCCACGCTTCTCCAGTCGCCAAACCTCATCGTGACTCCGCACGTCGCGGCCGCGACATTGGACGCGCTGAGGCAAAAGACGGAGTTCATCGCGGCAAATATTCGCCGGTTCTGGCTTTCCGGACGCGTCGAAAACGCCATCGCCTTCTGACCTGCCATCTGCACCGACAGCAGCTCACGCAGGCCCCGTCTCGCCACGACGCGCCGATGGACAGTGTGGCGGAGTATCCCGGGCTACCAAACCGCGGCCGCTGGCCTCAATCCGAAGCGCTTCGATACGCAGGAGGCCGCTTGGATCGAAAGGCGCGTAGGCCCTCTTTCAAATCTGCTCCGCCAACATGTTCGGCCCAATGAGCAAGTTCCAACCGAAAGCGTTCCATGCGGTCGCCCGATCGGCTTCGGACACCCGTCAGCGCCTTGATGTGCCGGATCGCCCCGGGACTGTTCCGACAAATCTGACCGGCAACCTCGTATGCGCGGTCGAGCAGGCGCGTGTCTGGCACGACCTCGTTGACGAGACCCCATGTCGCCAGCTTGCCAGCCTCCAGGGCGGACGCCGTGAAGAACAGCTCGGCGGCATGCGACGGCGCAAGCCGCTCGCCCAATCGAACGGTCGCGCCACCGGCCGGCACGACGCCGTAGCGCGCATGGCCTCGAACTCCTTCAGATCGCCGCCGGCGGAGAAGGCGCGGCCTTTACCGGTGACGATGATGACCCTGAGGCCTGGGAGGCCATCAAGAGTGAGCGTCGCGATAGCCCAGGCGAACACAAACTCGGCCGACAGACTTCCGCTCCCTGCGGATCGAGAACGACGATGCGCGTCTCCGCGAAAGCCAACGCTACCCTCCACCGGGTCGCCATGCCCCGGGTTTAAGGCGATGGCCGCCGCCGTCTCGGTCATCCCGTAGGTCTAGGAGATTCGGCATATCGCCCCGGGATGTCGGCGAGCGGTAAGCCTGGGAACCCATGAAGTCGCGCGGCCAGACCATCGGCCGCCCCGATTGTCGTCCCAACCTTTTTTGGGAACCAAAGCCGCCACTATCCGTAACCAGCCATAGGTGAACCCAACGACACGAGATTTCATGACCTACGACCAGTCTTTGCCTCGGAGGGCGGCGATGGATTTGGTGCACCCCGCGCTTCTTTCGTTCCCGATCGCCTGTTTCACGCTGACCGTTGTGACCGACATCGCCTATGTGCGAACGGTAAATCTGCTGTGGCTTCATTTTTCTGAATGGCTGCTTCTGGCGGGTCTCGTCTTCGGCATCATCGCTGCACTGGTCCTCCTTCTCGACTATCTCTTCAGGAGGCTCCGCCCGGCCTGGCCGGCAGCGGTCGGCGGCGTCGTCGTCCTTGTGCTCGGCGCGCTCAACAGTTTCGTGCACACGGCCGACGGCTGGACGGCCGTCGTGCCCTACGGGCTCACGCTGTCGGTCCTCACTGTCCTCGCGATGTTGTTGACGACATGGCTGGGACACCGGAGGCAGCATCATGACTAGGATCGCGGCCTATCCGCTGTCCGCGGTCGCCACGGCCTGTCTGTTGCTCGCGGCCTGTGGCGACGACGATTTCGACGTCGCCCAACAGTACGGTCCCGATCCGGTGCTGCCAGCGCCGGAACAGACCCTCCTGCCGGACCTCAAGGTGGCGGAAGTTGTGGGCTGGCAGGAAGGCGAGACGCCAACAGTCCCCGAGGGACTCGTCGTGACGGCCTATGCGACCGACCTCGCCAATCCGCGAACGGTGCATACGCTCCCCAATGGCGACGTGCTCGTCGTGCAGTCGAAGGCGCCGCCCGGCAAGCCGCTCAACCGCCCGAAGGACATCATCCGCGGCTTCATCATGGGGATGGCGGCTGGTGGGGGCGGCGACAGCAAGGAAACCAACCTGATCACCCTGTTGCGCGACACGGACCGCGACGGAGTGGCCGACGAACGCAGCGACCTGTTGACCGGCCTCACCTCGCCGTTCGGCGTCGCCTGGCACGACGGGACGCTCTATGTCGCGGCCGCAGACGCGATCCTCGCCTATCCATACGAACTGGGCCAGACGCAAGTCGATGGCCCCGGCACCGTACTGACGCCGCTGCCGGGCGGGCCGATCAACCACCACTGGACGAAGGATCTCGCGCTCAGCCCGGACGGCCGCTTCCTCTACGCGTCGGTGGGCTCCAATTCCAACGCCGGCGAGCGCGGGCTCGAGGCGGAAAAAGGTCGCGCCGCGATTTGGCAGGTCGACCGCGAGACAGGCGCGTCGCGCGTGTTCGCGTCGGGTCTGCGCAACCCGAACGGCCTCAACATCCATCCTGAAACCGGTGATCTGTGGACCGTCGTCAACGAGAGGGACGAACTGGGTCCAAATCTCGTTCCGGACTACCTTACATCGGTGCGCGAAGGCGGTTTCTACGGTTGGCCGTGGAGCTACTTCGGGCAACATGTGGACGAACGCGTAGCGCCGCAGCGCCCCGACCTCGTCGAGACGGCAATATCGCCGGACTATGCGCTCACGAGCCACGTCGCGGCGCTCGGCCTGGCTTTCACCAACGATTCGGCGATGCCGGAACCCTATCGAAACGGGGCTTTCGTCGGCAATCATGGCAGTTGGAACCGTAATGCCTACAACGGCTACAAGGTGATCTACATCCCGTTCGAAAACGGAAAGCCGACAGGCATGCCGAGAGACGTCGTGACCGGCTTCCTCGAGGGCGACGATGCACGGGGCCGACCGGTGGGGCTCGCGATGGACGGCACCGGAGCCCTGCTCATCGCCGATGATTCCGGGAATACGGTGTGGCGCGTCGCGAACGCCGACGGCTCAGTGACGCCTGAGCCGGTTCCGACCGACCGCGTCGCTGCGTCAGCCGACGAGGCGGGCGGGCAAGACGGCGGAACCACCGTTGGCGGTAACGGCGAACCGCCGCTGCCCGGAGCAGACGATACGGCCGAACCGCCACCAACCGACGTGGCGCCCGCGGTTGGTCCGGAGGATGGTGCGCCGCCGCCCGACGATGCCGACTGACTGGCCGCGGACGAAGTTCGCCCGCGTTTTCCGCTGCCCCATCGACGCGGGAGACCGCCCTCCGGCGAAGGCGCCCTTCAGGATCGTTGCGGCCGGAACATGCGCATCAGGACGTCCGAGCGGCGTATGAAGTGCTGGAACAGGGCACCAGCGACGTGGAGGACGATGGCGACGAGCAGGAGCGTCGTCAGCAGTCCATGGACGCCAGCCGCCGCCTCGATCTCGAAGAACCATGCCGTTGCCCCGGTGAGTGGCAGCGCCAGGAGGAGAAAATAGATTGACCCGTGAACAGCCTCCGCCGCAATCTGAAGCAGGCGGGGTTCGTCTGCTGGCGGAGCAGGAACACCGCGCGTCAATCTCAGGAGGATGCGAACAAGCGCCAGCAGCAGAACCGTGATCCCGCTGGCTATATGGAGCAATGTCAGAGTCGCGGCATCGACAGGCATCGGCTGGCCGCGAACGAAAGCGCGCCATGCCGCCTCGATGCCATCATGGGCGACGAACTGGAATGCGACCAGCACCACGACCGACCAATGCAAGCCCACCTGGATCGGCGAATAGCCTGTCACTTTTCCATCTGCCGCCATTCTGCCTTCAGCCTGTCGCCCTCGATCAGCCATCATACCCCCATTTCCCGACGATCTCGACGGCTACCTGCGATTCCGAGGATTTGTCCGGGGAAGGCGGAGCCGCGGGATCCCGGGAACTGGCGCCCGATGCACTGACATCCCCGAACTGGCGGACCGCAGCGGAACCTTCGCGGGACGGCGAGCTTTCAAGTGACGCAGGCGGTTTTCCAACACCGCTCACCGAGGGGCGCATCATAGAAGACGGCCAGGACCGCCATACCGGCGAGCAGTCGACCGAGCGGGCGCGCACGGCCATTCCGCGCATCGGCAGTTTGCTCGCAGGGGCTCTTGTGCTCGCTTCATGCAGCGGCGTCCAGTCGGCGCTGGATCCGGCCGGTGAGGAAGCGGCCCAGGTCGCCGCCCTGTTCTGGGTGATGGCGTTCGGCGGCGGCGTCATCTGGGCAGCAGTCGTGGCGCTGGCGCTCTACGCAGCCCGCTGGAAGCGTACCTCGATCTCCGAAGCGGCGGGAGCACGCCTCATCTTCTGGGGCGGCGCCGTATTTCCGATCACCGTTCTGACGGCGCTGCTCGCCTTTGCGCTGTGGCTCATGCCCTCCTTGCGACCCTTTGCCGGGCACGACGGCGAGTTGCGTCAGATCGAGGTTGTCGGAAGTCAGTTCTGGTGGCGTGTCGCATATGTCCGCCAGGATGGCGCACGGGTCGTTTCGGCCAACGAGATAAGGCTGCCGGTCGGCGAGCGCGTCGAATTCGTGCTTGAGACCACCGACATGATCCATTCGTTCTGGATCCCGGCGCTCGGCGGCAAGATGGACCTGGTGCCGGGCCGCACCAACCGCCTCTCGCTACGCGCCACCCGTACCGGCACCTATCGCGGCCAGTGCGCGGAGTTCTGCGGAACGTCGCACGCTCAGATGGCCTTTCCGGTCGTCGTGATGGCGGTCGAGGAATTCGAAGCCTGGCTCGACGCGCGCAGCATGGCGTCAAGCGGCATCGACGCCGATCCGAAAGGGAGGGACGTGTTCGGGGCCGAGGGCTGCGGCGCTTGCCATCGCATCGACGGGACGGACGCCGCAGGGACCGCCGGACCCGATCTTTCGCATGTCGGCTCGCGACTGACCCTGGGGGCCGGACTGCTGGCGAACGAATCGAACGCTATGGAGCGCTTCATCGCACACTCGTCGTCGGTGAAGCCGGGTTCGCACATGCCGGCCTATCTCGATCTTTCCGCCGACGATCTATCGCGCGTCGCCGGCTGGCTGGAGGGGCTGAAGTGAGTGGCGCCGAGCGGGACAAGGCGGCCGAGGAAGCGCAGCTTCGCGCGGTTTGGGCCAACCCGAAAGGCTGGCGCTACTGGACAAGCGTCAACAACACGCAGGTCGGCCTCTGGTACGGTTCGACCGCCTTCGCCTTCATGCTCTTCGCGGGCCTCTTAGCGCTCGTCGTGCGCGCCCAGCTCGCCGTACCGGAGAACGACCTGATCTCCGCGGAACTCTACAACCAGGCCTACACGCTGCACGGCACGGTGATGATGTTCCTGTTCGCGGTCCCGATATTCGAGGCCGTGGCGATCTTCCTGCTGCCCCCCATGCTCGGCGCGCGCGAGATGCCGTTTCCCAGATTGGGCGCCTTCGGCTTCTGGAGCTTCCTGATCGGCGGGGTCTTCGTCTGCGGTTCGATCTTCTTCGGCGCCGCCCCGAACAGCGGCTGGTTCATGTATCCGCCTCTGGCGACCAGCGAGCAGGCCGGAATCGGCGCGGATATCTGGCTGCTCGGCCTCTCGTTCATCGAGGTGGCCTCCATCGCGGCCGCGGTGGAGCTCATCGTCGGCATCATGAAGTGCCGTGCGCCGGGGATGCGCGTGAACCTGATGCCGCTCTTCGCCTGGTACCTTCTGATCGTCGCCGGGATGATCCTTTTCGCATTCCCGCCGCTGATCGCGGGCGACCTGCTGTTCGAGATGCAGCGGATGTTCGACTGGCCGTTCTTCGATCCGGCGCGCGGCGGCGATCCGCTGTTATGGCAACATCTCTTCTGGATTTTCGGACACCCCGAGGTCTACATCATCTTCCTCCCGGCAATCGCACTGCTGGCGATGATCATCCCGACCTTCGCCCGGCATCCGATCGTCGGCTACTCCTGGATCGTGCTCGCGGCCGTCGGCACCGGGTTCCTTTCCTTCGGCCTGTGGGTCCACCACATGTTCGCGACGGGACTCCCTCAGATTTCGCTCGCGTTCTTCTCGGCCGCGTCGGAAGCGGTCGCGATCCCGACGGCGGTGCAGATCTTCGTCTTCATCGCCACCATGCTTGCCGGCCGCGTCATCTTCTCCACGCCCATGCTGTTCGCAATGGGCGGCATCGCCATCTTCGTGATGGGCGGGCTCACCGGTGTGATGGTGGCGCTTGCCCCGTTCGACTGGCAGGCACACGATACCTATTTCATCGTCGCGCACCTCCACTACGTGTTGATTGGAGGCATGCTGTTCCCGGTTTTCGCGGGCCTCTACTACTACTATCCGCTGATCGGCGGACATCACATGTCGGAGCGCGTCGGGCGCTTCGCCTTCTGGTTGATGTTCACCGGCTTCAACATCACCTTCTTCCCGATGCACATCGCCGGCCTGCGCGGCATGCCGCGCAGGGTCTACACCTACCCCGCAGACATCGGATGGGACTGGCTCAACCTGATCTCCACGATGGGGGCAATTGTACTCGGCATCGGCATGTTCGCCGTGGTGGTCGACGTGACGCTGCATCGCCGCAACAGGCCGCGTGGCGAGCAAAATCCCTGGAACGCCGGCACGCTTGAATGGATCAGCGAACCGGAGGAGAACTGGGGCGTCCGATCCATTCCCCGGATCGAGAGCCGTTACCCAATCTGGGACCAGGACGGCCTCGTGAGCCAGGTCAAAGCGGGCAACTGGTATCTCGCCGACGCGAAGGAGGGCCGGCGCGAGACACTCGTCACGTCCGTGCTCGACGCGGAGCCCGAGCAGGTCCAGCGTGTCAGTGGCACCTCGTACGTCACCATCGTCAGCGCCGTGACCCTGGGAACCGTCTTCGTCGCGCTCACCTTCAAATGGTGGCTCGTCTCGCTCGTCGCGGGCATCGCATTCCTGGTCGCGATCATCTGGTGGCTGTGGACCGGAACGGGCGAGATACCGGAAAAGACCGAGAAGGATATCGGACGCGGCATCAGCCTTCCGCTCTACGCTTCGGGCGTGAAGTCGACGGGTTGGTGGGCCATGTTCATCACCATGACCGGCGACGGCACTGCCTTCGCCAGCCTGATCTTCGGCTATTTCTTCTTCTGGACGATCCACGAGGACTTCACCGGCGGTACGACGGGCCCGGGGGTGTTCTGGCCAATGACCGCACTGGCGCTCTTTGTCGCCGCCTGGGCGGCCTCGGTCGGCGCGCGCGAGTCCAACCGCCGCGGCGCGGTGGGTGCGGCCCGGACCTTGATGACGGCAGGCGCCCTGCTTTCGGCAACGGGTTGCGCGGCGGCGCTCGCGGGTCCGTGGACGTCGGGAATGGATCCCACCATGCACGTCTATCCGGCCATCGTCTGGACGCTCGTGATCTGGACATCCGCGCACGGCGCTGTCGGCATCATCATGCAGCTCTATTGCCTGGCGCGCAGCGTGGCCGGCCGCCTGACGCCGACGCATGACATGGAACTGCACAACGTCGCGCTCTATTGGCACTTCACGCTGGTGACGGCGCTGGTCACGTTCGGCGTCGTCGGCCTCTTTCCGGAGGCGCAGTGATGTGGCGTCTGCTGCCCCGGGAAGTCGAGTCGCTGTGGACGCTGTTCACGGCGCCCATCGTCTGGGCGCTGCATTTCCTGACATGCTACGCCGGAACGGCCATCTTCTGCGAGAAGCCACACCTCCTCGGCGGCGATTTCGCCAACCTGCGCCTCGCGATCGGGACCGTGACGGTGATGTCCCTGGGCATGATCGTTGTCGCCGCCGTGCTAGCATGGCGCCAGTGGGGCTTTGGCACGGGCGACCCGCCTCACGACGACCCGACGCGCGGCGACCGGCTCCTGTTCCAGGGCTACGCAACCTTGCTGCTGTCGGGACTGAGCTTCGTCGCCGTCGTCTTCACCGCCATGCCGGCTCTGTTCGTGACGGACTGCATACGATGAGGAGCCTCGCCCTTCCGGCGGGAGTCTCGGTCCTTGCCCTCATATGGCTCGGGCCGCTGCTCGACCAATGGCGCGAATCGTTCGCGTCCCACATGATTGCGCACATGGGCGTGGTGGCGGTGGCGGCGCCGCTGATCGCGATCGGTTTGCCGGAGCGGTGGCGGCCGGGCCGCTCCATGCCGCCGGCGTTACCGGTCGTGGCTTCGCTCGCCGAGCTGATCGCGGTCTGGGGATGGCATGCGCCTGCCATGCGGGCCGCCGCAGAATCATCATTCGGTCCGAGGGTCGCCGAGCAGGCGACGTTCCTGACAGTGGGCGTGCTCTTGTGGAGCACCAGCTTCGCCGCATCGGATGAGCGCACGCCGGCCGCCACGGGCGCTGCCGCGCTGCTCTTGACGTCAATTCACATGACCCTGCTCGGTGCGCTCCTGGCGCTCAGCCCGCGACCCCTCTACGGCATCGCCGACGTGACCTGTTTCGGCGTGACGATCAGCGCCGGCCTGGACCAGCAGATCGGCGGCGTGTTCATGCTGCTGATAGGAGCCGCGATCTACCTGGCAGGGGGTCTGAGCCTCGTGGGACGACTGCTGGCGCCGCCGACGCGCAGTCCACCCGCCTGATCGCGCTCAGGCGGGTGGAGCGTCAACGTCAGCCGTCAAAGTGCGATTTCGATGAAATCGGCGGTCACAGTCAGTCCTACTCGCAAAAGCAGGATTCGCCCTCCCCGCCGAAGTTCTTGTCCGCAAAGGTTATGGCGGAGGAGTAACTGGTGAAGCTTGCGAACTGGCACACCGGATTGCCGCGACGGACGATCATCTGCTTCAGATCCCAGAACGAAATCTCGATGCGGTCATCGGCGCAGTAGACCGTGTAGCGTTCCACCTCGTAGGCGGCGGCGGGCGTGTCTGTGGAAAGGGCATAGGCGGCAAGAAGGAGCGGCGGAACAGCCGCAAGCGCGGTCAGTCCAAGGGCGCGCATGGGGTCACCTGATCACAGAAAAGTCCCGTCGCACGCTGGATAAGACCGCACGGAGGCACAATGATGGCCGCGATCCAACCCACCGTGCGGCGTTCCCGAGATCGTCTCCAGCCAAAAGAAAAAGCCGGGCGAGAGGCCCGGCTTCCACACCGTTCAGGGTATGGCGCGATCAGTTGACCGCGTCTTTAAGGCCCTTGCCGGCAGAAAACTTCGGCACCTTGCGGGCGGGAATCTTCACCTCGGCGCCGGTCTGCGGATTGCGGCCGGTCGTGGCGGCGCGCTTGGTCACGGAGAAGTTGCCGAAGCCGACGAGACGAACGTCGCCGCCAGACTTGAGTTCCTTCGTGATGACGGCAAAAACAGCGTCGACCGCGGAAGTCGCGTCGGTCTTCGACAGCTTCGCGGAGTCAGCGACGGCGGACACCAGTTCGTTCTTGTTCATCGCAATTCCTTCCTTGGGAATACCGGGACTTCGACTCAGCCGGCAGGATTGGGACAATAGGAAGAACCGCGCCCGCAACAAGTCCGAAACGCGACGCGAGGTCGCAAAAACCGCAGAAATCCGCCATTCTTCACAAAAAAGCCGGGCACGAGCCCGGCTTTCCGCCCATTCGTAAGGCAATGCTAATGAGCGACGTGCCCCGCGGTCTCGTCCGTCGTCTCAGCGGCAGCCGCCGCGGCTGCCGGTTCGGTCCACTCGATCGGCTCCGGCATACGGACCAGCGCGTGCCGCAGCACCTCGCTGACGTGCTGAACCGGGACGATCTCGAGCCCGCTCTTCACGTTGTCCGGTATCTCCGCCAGATCCTTGGCGTTTTCCTCCGGGATCAGCACCTTCTTGATGCCGCCACGCAGCGCCGCGAGCAGCTTTTCCTTGAGGCCGCCGATCGGCAACACGCGGCCCCGCAGCGTGATCTCACCGGTCATTGCGATGTCGGCCCTGACCGGGATGCCGGTCAAGACGGAGACAATCGCCGTCGCCATCGCCACGCCAGCCGACGGACCGTCCTTGGGGGTCGCCCCCTCGGGCACGTGCACGTGAATGTCGCGCTTGTCGAAGAGCGGCGGTTCGATGCCGAAGTCGATCGCACGCGAACGGACATAGGACGCCGCCGCCGAGATCGATTCCTTCATCACGTCGCGCAGGTTGCCGGTCACCGTCATGCGGCCCTTGCCGGGCATCATGACGCCTTCGATCGTCAGCAGTTCGCCGCCGACTTCGGTCCAGGCCAGACCGGTGACCACGCCCACCTGATCGTCCGACTCCGCGCGGCCGTAGCGGAAGCGCGGTACCCCAAGATAGTCGGCCAGGTTCTCGGGCGTGACCTTCACCGCCTTCTTCTTCGTCTTGAGGATCTCCGTCACCGCCTTGCGGCCGAGCTTCATGAGTTCGCGTTCAAGCGAGCGGACGCCGGCTTCGCGCGTATAGGTCTGGATGATGCCGCGGATCGCATCCTCGGTCACCGAGAACTCCTTCGGCTGCAGCGCGTGGTCGCGCACCGCCTTCGGCATCAGGTGGCGTTTGGCGATTTCCACCTTCTCGTCCTCGGTATAGCCGGCGATCCTGATGATCTCCATGCGGTCCATCAGTGCCGGCGGGATGTTCAGCGTGTTCGCCGTCGTCACGAACATCACGCTCGACAGGTCGTACTCGACCTCGAGATAGTGATCCATGAACGTCGAGTTCTGCTCGGGATCGAGCACTTCGAGCAGAGCCGATGACGGGTCGCCGCGGAAATCCATGCCCATCTTGTCGATCTCGTCGAGCAGGAAGAGCGGGTTGGACTTCTTCGCCTTCTTCATCGACTGGATGACCTTGCCGGGCATCGAACCGATGTAGGTGCGACGGTGGCCGCGGATCTCGGCCTCGTCGCGCACGCCGCCGAGGGCCATGCGCACGAACTCGCGGCCGGTCGCCTTGGCGATCGACTTGCCGAGCGAGGTCTTGCCTACGCCGGGAGGACCGACGAGACACAGGATCGGCCCCTTCAGCTTCTTCTGGCGACTCTGGACGGCAAGGTACTCGACGATGCGGTCCTTGACCTTCTCAAGCCCGTAGTGGTCGGTGTCGAGCACGTTCTGCGCGAAGTCGAGGTCGTGCTTCACCTTCGAGTTCTTGCTCCACGGAATCGACAGAATCCAGTCGAGGTAATTGCGGACGACGGTCGCCTCGGCCGACATGGGCGACATGGTCCGGAGCTTCTTCAACTCGGCGTCGGCCTTCTCGCGGGCTTCCTTGGAGAGCTTCGTCTTCTTGATGCGCTCCTCGATCTCCGCGGCCTCGTCGCGGCCGTCCTCGCCCTCGCCGAGCTCCTTCTGGATCGCCTTCATCTGCTCGTTGAGGTAGTATTCGCGCTGGGTCTTCTCCATCTGGCGCTTGACGCGCGAACGGATGCGCTTTTCGACCTGGAGCACCGATATCTCGGCCTCCATGAAGCCCATGGCCTTCTCCAGCCGCTCCTTGACGGACAGCGTGGCGAGCATCTCCTGCTTCTCGGCGATCTTTATCGCCAGATGGGAGGCCACGGTATCGGCCAGCTTCGAGTAGTCGTCGATCTGACCCGCCGCGCCAACCACCTCGGGAGAAATCTTCTTGTTCAGCTTGACGTAGTTCTCGAAGTCCGAGACCACCGAGCGAGCGAGCGCCTCGATCTCGACTTCCTCCTCGTCCGGCTCCGGCAACACGGTCGCCCGTGCCTCGTGGAAATCGGCACGATCGGTGTAGGCCGCAACCTTGGCGCGCGCGGTGCCCTCCACGAGGACCTTCACCGTGCCGTCAGGCAACTTCAGCAGCTGCAGCACGTTGGCGAGCGTACCGATGTCGTAGATCGCGTCGGGCTCCGGATCGTCGTCGGAAGCATTCTTCTGCGTGGCGAGCAGAATTTGCTTCTCCGCGCCCATCACATCCTCGAGCGCCTTGATTGATTTCTCGCGCCCCACGAAGAGCGGCACGATCATGTGCGGAAAGACCACGATGTCGCGCAGCGGCAGGACCGCGAAAACGCCATCGCCCGAGGACCGGTTCGTCTTGGCCATTGTCAACCTTTCTGTCGCGGCCGCTTGGGAGCCGGCCACGAATCTATCTTAACGGCCGCGGGCCGTTCCGCCTATCGTCGAATCTGACGGGGTAGTTCAGCACGGAATGGGGTCCCGCGACCCACACGGGTTAGTTGGATAGTTGAGGCGCAAAGGTCAAGTGCATGAGCCGCACCCTGGCCTGCCCAAAAGGCCAGAATTCAGCATGAGTCCGGCGCCGCGGCATCGGTGAACACGCCGTCGGCGCCGAAAAACCATGCGACTCGCGTCGAGAAGCATCCATCGGCGGTGTGGACGTAGACCGGCAGGCCGGTCAAAGCCTTGGCGAGGAAGGCGTGCCCGAGCAGCGTCCGCTCGATCGGAATGGAGATCGCTTCCGCCTGAGCAACGCATGGGTGCTGCAGGTCCGTCTTCAGCCCGCTCCATGACGAAGGCCGGGCATAAGTCGAAAAGGCGACACGGTCGACGCCGGCCTCGCGCAACGCACAGACGGCCTCCGGGGTCACTGCGTCGGCGATCACGCGCCTTCCGAGCGCTGCCGCGAACAACGCCGACCCCTGCACCGCATCCTGCTTGACGTCGACATAGAGGTCTGGACCCGGGTGCAGCTGGAACCAGGCAATCAGTTCCTTCGCCACGCAAGGCCGATGCCGGATGGCGTCGCGATCCCTGAGGAACGTCTCGAAGTCCGGCGCAGAGTTCCCGAAGGCCTGCCAGTCGTGCCCGCAAACGAATCGACCATCGCTGGTGCGCGATATGTCGATCTCGATCGCCTCGAAACCGGACGCGTTGCTCAACATGATCGATTCGAGCGAATTGGTGCGCACCGTGCCGTCGCGGGCAGCGCCGCCGCCATGGGCAATGTCGGGACGCGGGCTACCTGGATAGAGGACGAAGCGGAGAACCGCGGCGGCGCCGACATAGGCCAGCGCAAAGACGATCACGGCGCGGATCACCAAATCGACGACGCGCTTCATTGCGTCAGGCCGGCGGCCGCATTCGGGTGGGCGGGATCGAGAACGGCGGCTCGACGGTCACCGTCCGGGAACCCAGGGCATCAGGCGCTGACCGAGCCCTTTTCCTTTTCGCGCTCGGCATAGATGTAGAGTGGCCGGGCGTTGCCCAGGACGACCTCCTCCGAGATCACCACTTCCTGGACGCCTTCCAGCGCCGGCAGCTCGAACATGGTGTCGAGCAGGATCGCCTCCATGATGGAGCGCAAGCCCCGCGCGCCGGTCTTGCGTTCGATCGCTCGCTTGGCGATTCCCGACAAGGCGTTCTCGTGGAAGGTCAGTTCCACCGATTCCATCTCGAAGAGTCGCTGATACTGCTTGACCAGCGCGTTCTTCGGCTCGGTCAGGATCTGGATCAGGGCCTTTTCGTCAAGATCCTCAAGCGTCGCCAACACCGGCAGACGGCCGACGAACTCGGGAATCAGGCCGAACTTCAGCAGGTCCTCGGGCTCCACCATGCGGAAGAGTTCGCCAGCGCGACGATCGTCCGGCGAAGCAACCATGGCGCCGAAGCCGATCGAAGTCTTGCGGCCACGGTCCGAAATGATCTTGTCGAGCCCGGCGAAGGCGCCGCCGCAGATGAACAGGATGTTGGCGGTGTCGACCTGCAGGAATTCCTGCTGGGGATGCTTGCGGCCTCCCTGCGGCGGGACCGAGGCGACCGTACCCTCCATGATCTTCAAGAGCGCCTGCTGGACGCCCTCTCCCGACACGTCGCGGGTGATCGAGGGGTTGTCCGACTTCCGCGAAATCTTGTCGATCTCGTCGATGTAGACGATGCCGCGCTGGGCGCGCTCGACATTGTAGTCGGCGGCCTGGAGCAGCTTCAGGATGATGTTCTCGACGTCCTCGCCAACATAGCCGGCCTCGGTCAGCGTCGTTGCGTCGGCCATCGTGAAGGGCACGTCGATGATACGGGCCAGTGTCTGCGCCAACAGCGTCTTGCCACAGCCCGTCGGGCCTATCAGCAGGATGTTCGACTTCGCCAGCTCCACGTCGTTGTTCTTTCCGGCGTGGGCGAGGCGCTTGTAGTGATTGTGGACGGCGACCGAGAGCACACGCTTGGCGTATGGCTGGCCGATCACATAGTCGTCGAGAACTTTCAGGATCTCCTGCGGAGTGGGAACACCCTCGCGGGATTTCACCATCGAGGTCTTGTTCTCCTCGCGGATGATGTCCATGCACAGTTCGACGCACTCGTCGCAGATGAACACCGTCGGGCCTGCGATCAGCTTGCGGACCTCGTGCTGGCTCTTGCCGCAGAACGAGCAATACAGCGTATTCTTGGAATCGCCGCCGCTGTTGCCGACTTTGCTCATTTCACGTCCTCATCCGTTACGATCGACCCGTCGCCCCACGCGGCGGGGCGATAAGCCCACACCGCCGGAAAACCGGCCGAAGCAGCGAATCCCGTACGAAACACAAACCAGAAAACGCGGCAACGATTCGCGGCTGTCCCAGCGTGAGGCTAAGCCGGCGAAACTCAACATTGGCTTAACGTAGGCCGCTGCCCCGGTCGAGGGAACAGCCAAATGTGACAGAAATGACGCACCGCACTCAAAAACGCGTCATTGTCACCAATCGGCGGAGGCTACTAGCTGGTCGCCGCGTCCATCGACTCCCGGCTCGAGATCACCCTGTCGATGATGCCGAAGTCCTTGGCCTCGTCCGAGGTCATGAAGTGGTCGCGATCGAGCGTGCGCTCGATGGTCTCGTAGTCGCGGCCGGTGTGCTTCACGTAGATCTCGTTGAGACGCCGCTTCATCTTGATGATGTCCTGGGCGTGGCGCTCGATGTCGGAAGCCTGGCCCTGGAAGCCGCCCGACGGCTGGTGGACCATGATGCGCGCCTGCGGCGTGGCGAAGCGCATGTCCTTATGGCCGGCGCAGAGCAGCAGCGAACCCATCGACGCCGCCTGGCCGATGCAAAGCGTCGCCACGGGCGGCTTGATGAACTGCATGGTGTCGTAGATCGCCATTCCGGACGTGACCACGCCACCCGGCGAATTGATGTAAAGGTTGATCTCCTTCTTCGGGTTCTCAGCCTCCAAGAAGAGGAGCTGCGCGCATACGAGCGTCGCCATCCCGTCCTCGACCGGCCCGGTGATGAAGATGATGCGCTCCTTGAGCAGGCGCGAGAAGATGTCAAAGGCGCGCTCGCCGCGGTTCGTCTGCTCGACCACCATCGGCACGAGATTCATCGCGGTTTCCCTCGGATGCTTCATGGGATGCCCTTCCGGAAGATGCGCCGCCGCTGGCGGAATCGGCGCAGAATGTCGTTGTCCTAGATAGGATGGCCGCTTCCGCTTGCGCAAGGCTGGCCGTCCGGGCAGGCACCGTTAACCCTGCCGCTTAACGAAGGCATGAGAAACGCCTTTGCCGGACCGCCGCTTCCGATATTGTCCCCGCAAAACGAGACATTGCGTAACTTGGGGTGCGTCATGCGTAGATCGATCGCCGCCGGCATGGCGGCCGCAGTTCTGATGTCGAGCGTTTCTCCCGTCGTCGCCGGCGGCAGGGGCGAATGCTACGAGAAGGTCCATCATCCGGCCGTCTACGACACGGTTCGCGAGAAGGTGCTGGTGCGCGAGGCGCGGCGGCATGTGGAGGTGGAACCCGCCATCTACGGCACCCAGAAGCGCAAGGTGCTGGTGTCGCACGAGCGCGTCGAGTACCGCACGGTCCCTGCGCAGTACAAGACGGTGCGCGAAAAGGTGATCATCCAGGACGCCTACAGGGTCGAGCGCGTGGTGCCGGCCGTGACCCGGACCGTGGAGCGCAAGGTTAAGGTCAGCGACGGCGGCTATTCCTGGGAATGGCGCGTCATCAAGGGCAAGAGGGTTCTCTGCAAGGTCAGGAACAAGCCCTACTACGAGACCCGTCGCGAGACCGTCGTGGTGCACCCCGAACGCGTCACCTACGAGACGGTGCCGGCCCGCTGGGGCTATGAAACGCGCCACGTCAAGGTGTCACAAGAATACACCGAGAAGTACGTCGTGCCGGCGCGATACGACTATGTCCTCGAGCAGGTCGTCATCCAGCCCGCCCGGAAGCGCGTTTACGAGACGCCGGCCGAATATGCGTGGCGCGAGCGCACCGTCGTGGCGCGCGAGGGATCGACCGAATGGCGCCGGGTGAGGAACCACTGCAAGGCTTGACCTTCAGGCTATTTCGGCCGTGAGCCACCGGCCGAACCCTTCTGAATCGCCGCTTTCCACGGCGTCGGCTACGCGCCGACCTAAGGCCGCGCCGAACTTGTAGCCGTGGCCGGAGCAGGCCGACACGACGAGCGAGCGGCCTTCGGCGTGTGACAGGAAGCGTTCGTCCCGTGTGAACGTGTATGCGCAGGTGACGACATCCGTCACCCGATATTCCTTCATCCGCGCGATCGGCGGCTCGAACAGGGCGCGGATCTCCTCGCCCTCCCCCGGCCGCGGTACGCGGTCGCGGTCAGCATCGTCGGTCGGCTCCTTGTGCAGACCCGAGCCAAACTTCAATCCCGCGCCGCCCGACGGTGGGATGATGTAGCCGTCCGTCGCGCCGCCAACGTCGAGAATGACCGGCGCGGCCTTCCAGTCATGCAGCAGGTCGGCGGGCGGCTCCAGATAGACGACAGCCGTGCGATAGGTCTTCAGGACGTCGCCGAGCTGGGGAAACAGCTTCAAGACCCAGGCTCCAGCGGTGACCACGACGCGGTCGGCGGTGAGCGTCGTGCCATCCGACAGCGCGACGCGCCCGGTTGCGCTGTCGACGAGCACGACCTTAGCCCGCTCACGCAGTTCGGCGCCCTTCCTCCTCAGCCAGCCGGCCATGCCGGTGGCGATGTGACGGCAGTGAAGCGCCCCGCCTTCAGGGGAGAGGAACGCATAGCGGAAGGTTCCGGGCGCCAGGAACCGCCAACGCCGCGCCGCCTGCGGCGGGTCGTAGACCGCGATCGGATAGCCGCCCATCTCCAGCCCGCCGCGATAGTCCTCCGCCTCGTCGCCAGCTTCTCGCGAGACGCAGAGGAAACCCCGGGGGTCAAGGTGGCTCGCGCCGAGATCCGCCCAAAGCTCGTCCCACGCGGCGTAGGCTTCGGTGATGAGCCGGCCATAGCCGCTATCTGAACGGTAGGCGCGGCGGATGATGCGATGGTGGTCGCCAGATGCGGAGAGCGGGTTCGGGATCGTGCCCTGCTCGATCAGCGCTACGCTGTGCCCGCGCTTCGTCAGCGCCCACGCCGTCGACAGTCCCGCTATGCCAGCGCCGACGACGATGACCTTCATCGGGAAACACTCCGCCCGTCATCCAACTTACGGTCTGGCGAGGCTTTGGCAAGCCGGGTTAAGGAGACGCCATGGCTGTGTGCCCGCCCTATCTGACCTTCGACCCGGCGACCCGCCGCCTGAGGCTCGACCCTCACGAGCCGCGCTTCGTGCAGGAGCCCTATGAGGCCTATACCTGGCTCCACACGGCCTCGCCGGTGTTCTTCTGGGAGGACTACGGCTTCTGGTGCTTTGGCGGCCATGACGCGGTGAACCGGCTGTTGCGCGACCGCAGGATCGGCCGCCAGCCGCCGGAGCCGCCAACCGGCGACCGGTCGCACATGAAGACCTTCGACGCGCTCGACGCGACGTCCATGATCGAACTCGAGCCGCCGGTCCACACGCGGCTCAGGACGCTGGTCAACCGGGCGTTCGTGTCGCGGCAGGTGGAGCGGCTGAGGCCTCGCGTCACCGCGCTGGCCAACGAGCTGATCGACCAAATCGAGCCCGACCATGCCGCCGACCTCCTGCCGGCGTTCGCCACGCCGATCCCGATCACCGTCATCGCGGAGATGCTCGGCGTGCCGGTGGAAGCCGGGCCCCAGCTCGTCGAGTGGTCGCATCGGATGGTGGCGATGTACATGCATGGCCGGTCGCGGCAGACCGAGATCGACGCCAATGCCGCGGCGCAATCCTTTTCCGCATTCGTCCGCGAGCATGCCCGGGCGCGCAAATCCGCGCCAGGAGACGATCTTCTCACGCTGCTCCTCTCCGCTCATGAGGACGGCCAGAAACTGAGCGAGGACGAACTCGTCTCTTCCGTCATCCTGCTCCTCAATGCCGGCCATGAGGCCACCGTGCATCAGACCGGCAACGCGGTGAGGACGATCCTGCACTCGGGCCTTGCCACAAGCGGACTCTTCCATGACGCGGAGGCGACCTCGACGACTGTCGAGGAATGCCTGCGCTTCGACCCGCCGCTGCATATGTTCACGCGCTTCGCCTATGCCGAGACAGACCTCGGCGACGGCGTTTTGGTGAAACGCGGCGAACAGATCGGTCTCCTGCTCGGAATGGCCAATCGCGATCCCCTCGCCTTCCAAGAGCCGGATACGTTCATGCCGGGTCGGCCCGATCAGAAGAATGTCTCCTTCGGCGCGGGCATCCACTTCTGCATCGGCGCTCCGCTGGCGCGCATCGAACTACAGGAAGGCCTCAGGACGCTGTTCGAGCGCCTGCCCTGCCTTCAACTGGCCGATGTGCCGGCCTATCGCGACGCCTATCATTTCCATGGGCTCAAGAGACTGGACTGCACCTGGTAGGCAGCGCCCAAAAACAAGAAAGCACCGGGATCGCTCCCAGTGCCTCCCTGTTCAGGCCGGCTCCGCATGGTCGCTGCACCCGAAGGCGCGCAGTCACGCAGTCCGAACTCTGACCGGTCTTCACAGGGATCGCTTCCCGAAGGTTTCGTTCCCCGCTCGACCATGCTCCACCGCCCGAGGGCGCTTGAGCATTTTCCACCGTTGGCGTTCCAGACCGCTCGCGGCAGATCCCGCTGGACTACGACACCGTCGACTTCCGGCTTTCGCCGTGGTCCGCCCGATATCGCGGGCCTCAGGTTTTGCCGTTCGACTTGATCCGCTGTCCGGGCGGAGCCGACTGGCGCCTGAAGATGAGTTGACTTTACGGCCGCCCCCGGCTTCAGGCAATGCGCACGAGCCTGTGGACAACGTGGATAGCGGGATTTGCGCTGGTCGACCAAGAAGACGTGGCCCGAGCGTCAAAGCCTGATCACGTACTCCTTGCGAGTCGTTTCAACGACTTCCCAGGTGCCCTTGAAGCCGGGTCTCAGGACGAAGCTGTCGCCAGCCTTCACCATACGAGCCTCGCCGCCATCCTCGGCGATCACCGAGACGCCGGACAGGATGTGACAGAACTCCCATTCGTCATAGGTGATGCGCCACTTGCCGGGCGTGGATTCCCAGATGCCGGCATAGAGCCCGCCAGACTGTTCCTCGACGTTCCAGGTGCGGTTTCTGGGCGTACCGGAAACGATCCGGTCGGCGGCGGGCGCGCCCTCTTCGACAGAACCCGACGTGTCGATCTTCAGATAGCTGGACATACGGAGCCTCCGCGGAGGCTCCGTTGTGCCATGGCGCTCAGGCCTTGCCCAGCGCCTGGTCGAGGTCGGCGATGATGTCGTTCACGTCCTCGATGCCGACCGAGAGGCGCACCACGTCCGGACCCGCGCCGGCCGCGACCTTCTGCTCGTCCGAGAGCTGCCGGTGCGTCGTCGACGCCGGATGGATGACCAGCGACTTCGTATCGCCGACATTGGCGAGGTGCGAGAACAGTTCCAGCGCCTCGACGAACTTGATGCCGGCGTCGTAGCCGCCCTTCAGGCCGAAGGTGAAGACCGCGCCGGCGCCCAGCGGCGAATATTTCTTCTGGAGTGCGTGGTTCGGATCGGAGGGCAGGCCGGGGTAGGACACCCAGGCTACCTTGGGGTGTTTCGACAGCCAGCCGGCCACCGTGACGGCATTGTCGCAATGGCGCTGCATCCTCAGCGGAAGCGTCTCCAGCCCCGTCAGGATCAGGAAGGCGTTGAAGGGCGAGATCGCAGGACCGAAGTCGCGCAGGCCGAGCACGCGCGCCGCTATGGCGAAGGCGAAGTTGCCGAAGGTCTCGTGCAGCACGATGCCGCCGTACTCGGCGCGCGGCGCCGACAGCATCGGGTACTTGCCCGATTTCGACCAGTCGAAGGTGCCGCCATCGACCAGAACGCCGCCTATCGAGTTGCCGTGGCCGCCGATGAACTTGGTCAGCGAATGGACGACGATGTCGGCCCCGTGCTCGATCGGACGCAGCAGGTAGGGCGTGGCGAAGGTGTTGTCGACGATCAGCGGCAGGCCGTGCCGGCGCGCCACCTCGGCGATCTTCTCGATGTCGACGAAGGTGCCGCCCGGATTGGCGAGGCTCTCGATGAAGATCGCCTTGGTGCGGTCGTCGATATGCTTGTCGAAGGTCGAGGCGTCACTTGCGTCCGCCCAGCGAACTTCCCAGCCGAAATTCTTGAAGGCCTGGCCGAACTGGTTGATCGAACCGCCATAGAGCTTGGTCGCAGCGACGAAATTGTCGCCGGGCTGCATTATGTTGTGGAAGACTAGTAGCTGTGCGCCGTGGCCCGACGAGGTGGCGAGCGCCGCCGTACCGCCTTCAAGCGCGGCGACGCGCTCCTCCAGCACAGCCTGGGTCGGGTTCATGATGCGGGTGTAGATGTTGCCGAACGCCTTGAGGCCGAACAGCGACGCCGCGTGATCCGTGTCGTCGAACACGTATGACGTCGTCTGATAGATCGGCGTGGCGCGCGCGCCGGTCGCCGGATCCGGCTTGGCCCCCGCATGGACGGCAAGGGTGTTGAAGCCCGGTGCGCGCTGCGACATGGTCTGCTCCCTGAGATGTGCTTTTCGAATGACGGCCATTCTTGGCGGGCCGCCGTGCGAAAGCAAAGGAGAAAATTCTCCAACGGACCGTCTCGACCCCGGCAACCGCGCCCGACAGGCATGAGGCGAGAAACGGTTTTCTAACTCCGCCGGACGCCGAAGCTCTGGAAGCCTTGCCGCATCAGCGGCTTCTTCGATGACAGGACGCGGCTGTTGACGCCGTTCCAGCCGATCTCGCCGGACAGCCGGCCATACTCGATCTTCGGGCAGCGATTCATCACCACCTTGATGCCCGCGGCCTCGGCTTTCGCAGCGGCCTCGTCGTGGCGGACCGTGAGTTGCATCCAGATCACCTTGGGCAATGGCTTCAGCGCCAGCGCCGCGTCCACGATGCCAGGCACGGCATCGGATGCACGGAAGATGTCGACCATGTCGATCGTAACCGGAATATCCGACAGCTTCGCATAGGTCATGCGGCCGAGGATTTCCTTGCCGGCATGACCCGGATTGACGGGATAAACCTCGTAGCCCTTGTCGATCAGGTACTTCGCGACGAAGAAACTCGGCCTCACATCGTTTGCCGAAGCGCCGACGATGGCGACCGTCCTCACCTCATTCAGGATGCCCGAGATATAGGAATTGTCGTAGGCGTCGTGGTTCATCGTCCCGATGTGCCCGAGCCGCGCGCGTCAATCAAGCCGGACCGCGATCGCGGTCAGTTTCAGGCCGTTTTCGGTCATACCCACACAGGCATGGGACGCAAGGTAGGGTGTGGCCCAGGGCTCATGCCCCAAATGGTGATGCCAATATTCCTCAGACGTCCCGTCAGGCAGATTGATCGCCCAATAGGCGCCGTTGCGCGAGCCGAGGTCCTGGAGGGATACGAGCGTGTATGGATCGACCGACACGCTCCAGGGCGCGTCGCCATCGGTGGGCAGCACGATCGACCACGTCGCGGCCTCGAAGCCGGTGTCGCGAACGAGGTCGACGAAACCCACGGCATCGATCTTGCCATAGGCGGCGGTGCATTCGCGCCCGTTCAGCCAGTCCGACGGGCCGATCGTGGGGTCGACCAGCGCGTCCTCCACGACATGCATGCCGTATCGCTGGAGAACCACGGGGGTCTCGTGTTCGCCGCGCGACAGTCGGCCGAGCGTCGCCAGCGCCTCCGCGGGCGGATAGCGGCCGAGCAGCTTGAACTCCGCTCCGGCGGCGTCCTCGCCGCTCGCCAGGAAAATTTCCACCGACGAAGCCATCAGCGCGACGAGCGGCTCGGGATCGTAGAGGTCGCCGATGTCGTCGTGGCGTCTCTTCGCCTTCGACGCCGCGACCAGCGCCTTCACCAGTTCGTCGCGATCCGAAAAGAGCGCGTGGACGGGTGCGGGCTCCAGGACATGGCGCGGAAAGGTCGGGCCGTCGGCGAGAGTCGGCGCGGACGACGCGAAAGCCAATACGGCGGCAGCGAGAGCCCGCTTCATTGTCACCCCAATACCCATGAACGCACAGAAGCCGCTCAATGCGACCAGGATTGGACGACCGTGCGGCGGCGGGCGGGAATTGTCGTGTTTCAGTCGGGCAACGATATGGTCCCGTCGGCGTCGATCGGGAAGTCCGGATTGTGCGCGACTTCCCAGAGATTGCCCTCGGGATCGGCGAAATAGCCATACCAGCCACCCCAGAAGGCGCGGCCGGCCGGCTTCATGAGCGAACCGCCTGCGGACTGGGCGGTTGCGAGAACTCCGTCGACCTCCGCGTCGGAGCGCGTGTTGTAGGCCAGATAGACGCGCGGCACGCCGGTTCCGAAGGTCACGCCCGCGTCCGGCTCGGCATCCTTCCTGGGGAACAGCCCGAAGATGATGCCGCCCATCTGGAAGAATGCGACGCCCTCGTTGATACGGTGCCGCTTCAGTCCCATCGCTTCGTAGAACGCCGCCATCCTGTCGAGGTCGTCGACGGCTATGGTGACGATCGAGATGCGGGCTTCCATCATTCGTCCGCCCATTCCGGCTTCCGCTTGTCAATGAACGCCGAGATCCCTTCCTGGGCGTCCTTCGCCAGCATGTTCTCCACGATCACTTTCGACGAATGCGCGTAGGCGTCGGCAAGATCCATGTCGGCCTGCGCATAGAATGCCGCCTTGCCGAGCCTGATCGCCGCCGAAGACTTGGCCGCGATGGTGCGGGCGACCTTCATCGTCGCCGCCTCGAGGTATTCCGGCGGCACGACCCGATTGATGAGGCCGATCGCCCGGGCCGTCGGCGCGTCGATCATCTCGCCGGTCATCAGCATCTCGAGGGCAGCGCGCTGGCCGATGCGTCGCGACAGCGGCACCATCGGCGTCGAGCAGAACAGCCCGACATCGATGCCGTTGACGCCGAACATGGCGCGGTCCGAGGCGACCGCCAGATCGCAGGCCGCGACGAGCTGGCAGCCGGCGGCCGTGGCGATGCCGTCCACCATGGCAATGACCGGTTTCGGATGACCGGTGACCGACAGCATCATCTTCGAGCACTCGCCGAATGTGCGTTCGAAGAAGGCCCTGCCGCGATCGGCATCCTTGCGGTGCGCGGTCATTTCCTTGAGGTCGTGTCCGCCCGAGAACAGCTTACCGGCGGCGGCGATGACGATCACCCGGACAGACTTGTCCTCGCGCGCGGTGTCGAGCTCGCCCTGGAGCGCCGCGATCGTCGCCAGCGACAATGCATTGGCCGGCGGGTTCTGAAGCGTGAGATGAAGGATTCCCGCATCCCGCGCGGCCGCGACCGGGCCTTCCTGCGGTTGCGGCTTGAGGGCGACGATCTCGGCCAAGGGCGCCTCCATTGACGACGGCTCCCCATCAACTAGCACGCGACGGGTTGAATGCCAGTGCCGGCCATGCTGACTTACGTTTACGCAAACGGAAGAGCGGAATGCCCCACCGATGAAGACCTCGCTGCCCGAACCCGTACTGACCGTCGACCAGGTCAACGATCTGCTCGTTTCCGTGTATCCGCAGCTCAACGGACGCAAGCCCAGCTTCTCCGCACTGGAGGTTCATCATGGCGGCTGCACGGTGCGCCTCGATGCAACGGAGCGGCACCTGAGGCCCGGCGGCACGGTTTCGGGACCGTCGCTGTTCACGCTGGCCGACATCGGCGGCTATGTCTGCGTGCTTTCTCACGCCGGTCCCGACGCGCTGTCGGTCACGACCAGCCTGAACATCAACTTCATGCGCAAGGCCGGGCCCGGTCCCGTCGACGGCCGCTGCCGAATCCTGAAGCTTGGAAAGAGCCTGATGGTCTATGACTGCGACATCGTCGCGGACGGCCATACCGTGGCGCACGCGACGGGGACCTATTCGATTCCGCCGAAGCGCAGTTGATGCGGTAAAATATTACCACAACCGTAAGGCATTGCTTTTGCGCTATTTTCCCGAGAGCGTCGCATCCAGCCCAGCTTGACGCTTGCCACCCCCTTCCCTATAAGCCCGGACGGAACTGCGGTCCCTCGGGGGCCGTGTTCTTTTTGCCGGCCTTGCCGGCAAGCCAAGCAACAAGAAACGCCTTCCTCGCGGAAGGTCACAGAGAGAGAACCATGAAAACCTTTTCGCAGAAGCCTGCGGAGGTGACGAAGAAGTGGGTGCTCATCGACGCCGAGGGTCTCGTCGTCGGCCGCCTCGCCACCATCGTCGCCAACCGCCTGCGCGGCAAGCACAAGCCAACCTTCACCCCGCATGTCGATGACGGCGACAACGTCATCATCGTCAACGCCGAAAAGGTCGCGCTGACCGGCAAGAAGTACACCGACAAGGTCTACTACTGGCACACCGGCCATCCGGGCGGGATCAAGGAACGCACCGCCCGCCAGCTCCTCGAGGGGCGCTTCCCCGAGCGCGTCGTCGAGAAGGCCGTCGAGCGGATGATCCCGCGCGGTCCGCTGGGTCGGCGGCAGATGAAGAATTTGCGAGTCTATGCGGGCGCCGAGCACCCGCACGTCGCCCAGCAGCCAGAGAAGCTCGACATCGGCGCCATGAACGCCAAGAACAAGAGGATCGCATGATGGCCGAGCTCTCCTCGCTCGCTGAACTGGGCAATTCGGCCGTCGCGCCGCAGCCCGCCGCTCCCGTCCGCGTCCAGAAGCTCGACAAGTCCGGCCGCGCCTACGCCACGGGCAAGCGCAAGGACGCCATCGCGCGCGTCTGGGTGAAGCCGGGCACCGGCAAGATCACCGTCAACGACAAGGACTACGACAAGTACTTCGCTCGTCCGGTCCTGCAGATGGTGCTCCAACAGCCGATCGTCGCGGCCAATCGCTCCGGCCAGTATGACATCATCGCCAAGGTCATCGGCGGCGGCCTGTCCGGCCAGGCCGGCGCAGTTCGCCACGGCCTGTCCATCGCGCTCACCCACTACGAGCCGGCGCTGCGCGGCGTGCTCAAGAAGGGCGGCTTCCTCACCCGCGACAGCCGCGTGGTCGAGCGAAAGAAGTATGGCAAGGCGAAGGCCCGCCGCAGCTTCCAGTTCTCCAAACGCTAAGCCCGCGCGAACAGCCGGAACAACGGAAGCGGGCCGCGAGGCCCGCTTTTTTGTTGCGCAGCAGTCTTATCCGGCCAATAGACCGGACAACGGAAGGGAGACACGCGATGCCGTCATCATCGATCGACCACGCCTTCACGACGTCGAGGAACACCGGCCGGGCCTTCGATCCGACCTATGCCGGCGCGCTGTCCTTCATGCGACGGCGCTATTCGAAGAACGTGAAGGGCGCGGACGCTGTCGTGTGGGGCATCCCCTTCGACGCGGCGGTCACCAACCGCCCTGGCGCGCGCTTTGGCCCGCAGGCGATCCGCCGCGCCGCCGCGATCTTCGACAACGACCCGCAGTATCCCTTCAACCGCGACCTCTTCGCCGAGATGGCGGTGGTCGACTATGGCGACTGCCTCCTGGATACAGGCAACCACCAGAAGACGCCGGCGACCATCGAGCGCGAGGCGACGAAGCTGCTGAAGTCCGGCGCGTTCCTGCTGTCACTCGGCGGCGACCACTACGTCACCTGGCCGCTTCTCAAGGCCCATGCTGCGGTGCACGGACCGATGGCGCTCGTGCAGTTCGACGCTCACCAAGACACCTGGTTCGACGACGCAAAGCGTATCGACCACGGCTCCTTCGTCGCGCGAGCGGTGCGCGCCGGGATCATCGAGCCGGACCGTTCCATCCAGGTCGGCATCCGCACCCACGCGCCGGAGGATTGCGGAATCAAGATTCTCTACGGACACGAGGTCGAGGACATGCGGCCGCAGGACATCGCCTATGCGATCACAGAGCGGACCGGCGGCGTGAAGACCTACGTCACCTTCGACATCGACTGTCTCGACCCCGCCTTCGCGCCGGGCACGGGCACGCCGGTGGCCGGCGGTCCGAGTTCCGCCAAGATGCTGTCCGTGCTCAGGCAGATGAACAAGATCGACATCGTCGGCGCCGACGTCGTCGAGGTTGCACCAGCCTACGACCATGCCGATATCACAGCCATCGCCGGCGCGACGGTCGCGATGTACTATCTGGGGCTGCTGGCCGAGAAAAAAGCGCGAGGGTAACAGTGACGACCGATGCGTTGAGACGCTGATTCATCTCGCTCACGCATCGAGTCAGCAACCTCGGAAACTGATTCAACGTCTTCCGAAACCGATTCCGGACCGTACCCGCAAGCACCTGAAAAAAAACGAATAACCATGAGAAACCGGCCAAGGATTTTTATCGACGGCGAGCACGGAACCACCGGCCTCCAGATCCGCTCTCGGCTGGCCGGCCGCGACGACATCGAGATCATCTCGATCCCGACCGAACGTCGCAAGGACCCGGCCGCCCGCGCCGATTTCCTCAATGCGGCCGATGTGGCGATCCTGTGCCTGCCCGATGATGCCGCGAAGGAAAGTGTGTCGCTGATCGCCAACGACACGACCAAGGTCATCGACGCGTCGAGCGCCCACCGGGTCGCCGACGGCTGGGCCTACGGCTTCGCCGAGATGGACCGGGCACAGGCCAAAGCCATCGCGTCCGCGAAGCGCGTCGCCAATCCGGGCTGCTGGCCGCAGGGACCGATCGGTGGCCTGCGGCCGTTGATCGCGGCCGGGCTCTTGCCTGCCGACTATCCGGTCACCATGAGCGGCATATCCGGCTATTCCGGCGGCGGCCGTTCGATGATCGAGGATTACGAAAGGCGCGGTGATGCCGCTCCAGGGTTCTTTCCCTACGGCTTGACCTTCCAGCACAAGCACGTCCCCGAGCTGAAGATGTATTCCGGCGTCTCCCGCACCCCGATGATGGTGCCGGCGGTCGGCAACTTCGCGCAGGGCATGGTTACGATCGTGCCACTCCAGCTTGGCGAGCTCGGCAAGGTGCCGTCCGGCCGGCAGTTGCATGCGGCGCTCGCCGACCACTATGCCGGCATCGAGGCCGGCTCGGTCGAGGTCGCGCCCTATGTCGAGGCCGAACGCCTGCCCGAACTCGACCCCGAGGCCCACAACGACACGAACACGATGCGGCTCTACGTGTTCGCCAACGACCGGCGCGCGCAGGCGGCTCTCGTCGCCGTCTACGATAATCTCGGCAAGGGCGCGTCGGGCGCGGCGGTGCAGAACCTCGACCTGATGATCGGCTCGGGTGACTGAGCCTCCCGCGGTTCCATCCGACTGGGAGATCGTCGAACAGACCCTTCTGGCGCGCGGCGTAGGCGGCGCCGTCTGGGCCGTGACGAGGCGCGAGCGCGCGACGGCGATCGTGAAGGTGGCGAGCGAGGGGGCGCGAAGCGAGGTTGTCCCGGCAGCCGACTACCTGCGCTGGAGAGATGGCAGGGGTGCGGTGCGGCTTCTCGCCATGCATGCGGAACAGCTGCTACTCGAACATGCCGGCCAGGAGCGCCTGCTCGACCTGCATCGCGAACGAGGAGACGATGCCGCGACGGAGACCGCGGCCGCGGTCGTGCTGGAGCTGCACGCGCCGTCACGAACACTGCCCCCCTCCTCGCTCACGCCGCTGCGCAAGCATTTCGCCAGTCTCTTCGCCCGCGCCGAGGCCGAGCGGGCGCAAGGAACGCCGGGGCGGTTCACAAACCTTGCCGCCTTCGCCGGCGATCTGCTCGAGCGCCAGCGCGACGTCCAGCCGCTGCATGGCGACATCCACCACGAAAATATCCTGCGTGGCCCGCGCGGCTGGCTAGCCATCGATCCCAAGGGCCTCATCGGCGATCCCGCCTTCGACGTGGCGAACCTTTTCCACAACCCCGCCGGCAGCCCGCTATGCCTCAGCCCTGCGCGCATCGCCTCGATGGCCGCAATCCTCGCCCGGACGCTCGACCGAAGCGTGAGCGACATACTGTCCTACGCGACTGCCTATAGCTGGCTCTCGGCGTCGTGGTGGCTGGACGACGGCAACATCTCCGTCGCCAGTGACACGCTGGCGATCGGCGAGGCGATCCTCGGGGTGCTGGTTCGGCAACCAGTTGGTCCCTAGAGCCTTTCATCTTTTGATGGAAACAGCTCTGTTTCTCCGATGGCGAGGCGACCCGCCAGGAGGACGGCGAAGGTCGATGTGGTGCATCGGCCAAGTCCGCCCGACGAAGCGGGCGCCCGCCAGCGGGAAACCCTTCGGGCTGGGTCAATTCGGGCCAGATCCTTCGGTCTCCGGCTCGGCCGATGCACCACATCGACCTTCGCCGAAGCCCTCGACCTTGGCCCGAATTCCCTCCGGCAGAGCGATTCCATCAAGAGATGAAAGGCTCTAACGGGCCAGATTGTTCAGCCAGGCGACCAGCGGCTCGGAGAGGCGCATGGCCCAGCCATCATGGTCCATTTCGAAGACCTGGATGGCGGTCAGGACGGTTCGCCCCTCGGCCTCGATGAACATTGGCCCGCCGTTGACGCCGGGGTAGATGTAGCATCCATGCCGCACCATGCCATCCGTGGCGCTGTCGGGATCGAGTTGGCACACCTCTTCCCACATCGTCGCGAACGGCTTGTCCCCCGGATAGCCGACGAGCCGGCCCTCCGCAGGCAAGCCTGTCGCCGGCTCACCGAAGGCTGGCCATCCGAGCGTCTCGCCGATCGCCTCATCAAGGATGATGATGCCCAGGTCCCAGGCAACGACCGAACCATAGAACCCTTCGTAGTTTTCGATGTAGCCGTTGAGGATGTAGGCGGCCTCGTATTCGACCACGCCGAAGGGAGCGGTGTTCTCGTCCGACACGCCCGGCGCGAAGACCAATTCCTTCAGCCAGCCGCCCTCGTCGTGTGTGTAGAGGCAGTGCGCGGCTGTCAGCACGGTCCGCGGGCCGATCAGGGTGCCGGTGCAGAGACCATAGTTCCCCATTTCCGTCATGCCCTGCACGATCCCCACCTGCCGGTAGGGCGCGACAGTCGTGTCCTTGACCCGCGTGCTGTTGTCCGGCCATCCGACCCAACGGTCCGCCGATTCGGTCGTCCCGCCGGCGACCACCTCCGGAACGTCTCCGGTGAACGGTACGTACAGCGGCTTGCCATCTTTCGTCACGCCGATGGCAGCGTAGGAACTGCGCGGGTCCGCACGACGCGTCACGGTCCGATCGGATTGCGGCACCGGACCTGGCATCGGAAGGGATCTGGCGCGATCGAAGGTCGAAGCCCGCTCCGGGACCACGGGCGCCCCCGGATCTCCGGCGCTGCCGTCGGAGAACGAAGCAAGCGCCCGCCCGCAGCAAAGCAGCATCGCGGCCGCAAGCCAAAATCTCGAACGATTCATGCCTTCCGCCCCGTTCTGCCGGCATCATGCTCCGACGCGAATGTGGCTATGTCCAGCCGGCTTCAGGAACTCTCGGCGGGAAACGGATACGAACCCCTGGTGCCCCGCCAGTGCGCTGCCGCGAAGCCAAGCACGACGAGCGCCATCGCCTGGTGGGCGAGCGCCCATTCCAACGGAACGGTCAGCAGGAGCGTCGTGATGCCGATGGCAGCCTGAACCAGCATCAGCGCCACAAGCACGAACGCGCGCAACGCATGCGTCGAACCAGGCAGGCGGCGCTGCGTTGCGACAGCGTGCCAGATGGTCAGGATGAGCAGCAGGTAGGCGCCGATCCTGTGGGTGAACTGCACCGTCTTGGCCGTCTCGAAGAAGTTCAGCCAGAACGGGTCGAGGATGAACAGGTCGCCGGGGATCAGTTCCCCGTCCATGCGCGGCCATGTGTTGAAGGCGAAGCCGCCGTCGATGCCCGCGACCAGCCCGCCGAGATAGATCTGCACCAGCATGGCGATCACCAGCCAGCCGGCAAAGCGTTGCGAGCCCCGGCCCGCGGGCGGGGCGGAATGGGGGGCCAGCCCACGCGCAACGACCATGATCGCTGCGAAGATGACGCAGGCGAGCGTCAGGTGCGTCGCCAGACGGTACTGGCTGACATCGACGCGTTCGGTCAGCCCCGAGGCGACCATCCACCAGCCGACGGCGCCCTGCAGGCCGCCGAGGACGAAGAGGCCAAGCAGCTTTGGCGTCAGGCCGCTTTCGATACGGCTCGTCCAGAGGAAGAAGGCGAGCGGCAGCGCAAACACGACGCCGACAGCGCGTGCGAGGACGCGGTGCGCCCACTCCCACCAGAAGATCGTCTTGAACTCGTCGAGCGTCATACCCTTGTTGACGAGCTGATACTCCGGAATCTGGCGGTACTTCGCGAACTCCTCCTCCCATTCGGCGTCCGTTAGCGGCGGGATCACGCCGTGGATCGGCTGCCATTCGGTGATCGACAGGCCGGCGTCGGTGAGCCGGGTCGCCCCGCCGACGATGACGAGGGCGACGAGAAGAAGGAGTACACCGTAGAGCCAAAAGCGCACGGCCTTGCGGTCGCGCCCGATCTTTCGGGGCGCGCTCACAGGGGCCCTAGGGGCCGCGTAGTCGGGTGCGACGTCCATCTGGTGCACCACTCGCGCAACGGGACCGTCCGGACAAGCCCCCGCCGCGTGACACGCGGTCGCGCCGCCAGCCGTTCGCGAACCGTTGCGTGAAACCGGGCGAGGCCATAGGACGAGCCATGCCAGTGCGTCTACGCAAGCTAATCGGAACGGTGCTCCTGATCGTCCTTGTGGTGATCTACGCCTTCGGCGCCACCACCATTGCCGTCGCCCGGCTCGCCGATTCGGGGCCGCTGGCCCACCTCGCATTCTTTCTCGTCGGCGGGCTCGCCTGGATTCTCCCGGCGATGCTGATCATCAAGTGGATGGCGCAACCCGCGAGATAGGCGGGGCGGTCAGACCGTGACCACCATCTTGCCGGCGTTGGCGAGTGGCGTGGTGAGGCCCGACAGCATGGTGCGAACATGGGCGACGCGCTGGTAGCGGCCGTTGATCGAGATGCGTGGCAGGGCGTGAAGAAAATCCCTGTGCGCGGCCTTGAGCACGCCATGGCGCGTGGTCACCGCCGACAGGTAGCCCGCCTCGCGCGCGATGCCCACCTCCCGTTCGCCGACGGCGCTGCCGTAGCCGTACGGATAGGCAAAGTGGCGCGGCGTCTCGCCCGTCTCGATCCTGAGGATCCCGGCAGCATCGGCCACCTCGCGCCAGGCCTTCTCCAGGGACAGGCGCCGCAGGTTGTAGTGGTTCACGGTATGGGCGCCGATCGTGCAGAGAGGATGCGTCGCGATCCGGCGGATCTCCTCCCACGTCATCAGGCTGCGGCGCGGCGCGGAGGGGTCGACGCCAACGGAGACGGCGAGCGCCCGCACGATCGACGTCTGATCTTCCTCGCTGACGTCGGTCGTCAGATACTGGTGCAGCGACGAAGCAGCAGCGAGCTTGCGTGCGGGATTGGAGCAATCGACCATCACCCGCCCTTCCCGGGTCGATACATAGAAACGCTCGCGCGCGGTGACGATGTCCTCGACCACGTCCCACCACAGATCCGACGTTCCGTTGATGAGGCCCGGCGCGACGTAGATCGTGAACGGAGTCTCGTGCTTCTCGAAGACCGGCAATGCCTCTGTGAGGTTGTCGCGGTACCCGTCGTCGGCCGTGATCGTCGCGAAGCGCTCGTCCGCCTTGCCGGCGCGTATGCGGTCGACCGCCTCATCGAGGCTCACGAACCGGTAGCGCTTACGTTTCATGTCGGCGATCAGTCGGTCGAGGAAGGAAGGCCGGACCGTGAGATGACGGTTCAGGCCCATCGGTTTCTCTGGCGCCACCGTCACCCGGTGTAGCATCAGGATTGCGCCGAGCCCGCCGGCCCATGGACGCGCGATCGGCGCGAGGCCGGTGAAGCGCGCGACATTGAGCGCGAGCTTGCGGACCAGTTCCCCCCTGTCGATCATTCCTTCACCAATTCGCCTTACGGTTCTCGATGCGGCGAGGCCTTCGCGGCTGCAAGTCTAGCGCGAGAAGGATTGAAGTATGGTTGACGTTTCGGCCCGGATCGAGGAGCAGGCGACCGTCGCCGCCGTCCGCCGCCGCGACGCGAAAGCCATCCCAGCCTCGGTCTCGGTCCTCGAGGGCGATGAAGGGCTCGAAGCCTATCGCAGGTTCGCGGCGGATGCCGTCTTCGCGCCGCCCCAAAGCCCCGAATGGGTCGACGCATGGGAGGCCGAAGCCAGGCCTGATCTGATTTTCGTCACCGTCGGCATCGGCGCCATGTCCGCCGCCGCACTGGCGCTCGAGGTCATCCGTCTAGGACCCTTCCGGGTCGCTCGGTTCATCTCCGGCAGTCATGCGAACGGGAACTTCGCACCCGTGTCACCGGCTGCTGGCCGACTGCGCCGCAGCGACATCGAGGCCGTTTTCGCGGCCGTTCGGGCCGCGCGGCCCGATGTAGACCTCGTTGCTATGGAACGCATGCTCGTCGAACATGCAGGCGTGGCAAACCCATTCGCCGCGATGGCAAGCGGGGCAAGCCCGAACGTCTCGCTGGCCGTCGACCTCGAAGGAGGGTTCGAGGCACTGCTCAAGCGGTCCTCGGGCAAGCGCAAGCGCAAGAAGCACCGCTCCCAAATCCGCAAGTTCGAGGCTGCCGGCGGCTACCAGATGTTGGAGGCGCGCACCCCAGCCGAGATCGACCGCGTGCTCGATGCATTCTTCGAGATGAAGCATGTGCGCCTGACCAAGATGGGCGTTGAAGACGTCTTCGCGCCGATGGACGTACAGGCATTCTTCCGCAGGCTGTTCAAACACGCGGCGAGCCAGGAGCGCCCGGCGTTCACGCTGCACGCCCTCGAGGTTGGCGGCATCATTCGCGCCGTGACCGGTTCGTCGCGGACGGAGGACAGGATCATCTGCGAGTTCGGCGCCATCATCGAGGACGAACTGGCTCATGCCAGCCCGGGCGACTTCATGTTCTTCGAGCAGATTGGAAATGCCTGCGCGGAAGGCCTTCCTTATTACGACTTCAGCGTCGGCGACGAGCTCTACAAGCGGCTCTGGTGCGACGTCGAGACGACCCACCTGGACCTGTTCGTCCCGCTCACGCTCAAGGGACGCATGCTCGCGATGGCGGAGCGCGCCCGAACCCGGCTCACCGCTTTCGTGAAAGGCAATGCAATCGTTTGGGCAGCGCTGAAGAAGCTGCGTCGCCGCGCTCCCCTGCAACCGGCAGAGGCGACGGACATAGACGATTGACGACCGCCAGACTTCGGTGAGATCGCCGGCCTCAGGCTGCCCGGCGTCCCGGCACCGGCGAATAGGGCGGTTCATAACCGACTGGCGTGACCAGGATCGGCTTGCCGAAGCCGCCAGCCTCGAGCTCGGCGGCGGTCGCCGAAATGGCCTCGTCTCCCGGCTCCAGCACACTGACCAGCACCTCGGTTCCGTCAGCGACCAGCCGCCGGATGCCATCCGCGTCGGCGGGTCCGCATTCGACGAAGACCACGTCATAGGCGGTCGTGAGCGAGTTCATGATGATCGGCAGGCGGTCGGCCGCGCGCATCGCGCGCGCCGGGCTTGCGCGGCCGAGCGGGATCACATGACAGTCCGAGTACCGGTCGGCATGGATGACCTGCGAGAACTGGGCTTCGGACGCGAGCAAGTCGGTGATTCCGGCAAGCGTTTCTCCATCCAGCATCGGCCGCGACGCGGCTCCTGACGAGGTGAGATCGAGAAGGAGTACGCGCAGGCCGGCATCCGCCACCTCGCGGGCCACAAGCACGGCCGTCGCGGCAGCCTCGTCGCCTTCCGGCGAGACGAAGATGGCGCGCGCGGCCCCGCCGGCGATCAACTTCTCCGCGGCGCGCTCCACCCCGATCTCGCCCAGCGATGGCTTCGGAGCCGGAGCCGGCTCGACAGGAACCGGGATATCCTGCTCCGGTTCGATCTTGAGCATAGAAGGAGCACGTTCGCGGATCGCATCCGCCTGGGCGATGGCGCTCGCCGCTGTTCGATCGATCGGCGCGGCCCTCGGCGCTTCGTCGGCCTCCGCCACGACCGGCATGGCGACGACCTCGACACGGCCGACGGACGATCCGGAAGCGGGCCGCATGGCGCGACCGCTGAACAGCTCCTGCAAGAGGGTCACGATCGCCATGATGAGCAGCGAGGCGGCCAAGGCCGCACCCACGATCGGCAGCACCTTCGGAAAATAGGCTTCCGGCGGTACGATCGCGCGCGAGAATATGCGTGCATCGGCCGGCGTGTAATCGCCGTCGCGACGCGACGCCGCCTCGCGGTAGCGCGTCAGATATGATTCCAGCAGCTCGCGCTGGGCGGCGGCTTCGCGCTCGAGCGCCCGCAATTCGACGGCCTGATCGCCGGCACGCGATGATTCGGCCTTGAGCGTGTTGAGGTCGGCGATCAGCTGGCGCTCGCGATAGCCGGCGGTGCGCGCCTCGTTCTCCAGCCCCTCGAGCACCTTGCCCGCTTCGGTGCGAATCTGGCCCTCAAGGTCGGTCAATTGCGAGCGGAGCGCACGGATGCGGGGATGCCCTTCGAGCAGGCTCGTCGACAGATCGGCGATCTGCGCCTGGAGCTCGACCTGACGTTCGCGGAGCCGCTCGATGAGGGTAGACGACAGGACCTGTGGCAGGGCGTCGAGCGAGGCGCCACCATCGAGCGCGGCACGGACGCCAGCGGCATTGGCTTCAGCGGCCGCCCTGTTGGCCCGCACCCGCGACAGTTCCGACTGCAGTTCGGCAAGCTGCTGCGTGGCCAGTATGTTGTTGTTGTCGCCGACCAGAAGGTCGGCCTGCGCTCGGAAACCGGCGACCTTGAGTTCCGCTTCCTTCACGCGCTCGCGAAGAGCCGTGATCTCGGGCTCGAGCCATGCGGTCGCGTCGGTGTTGGAAAGCTGCTTCGCCTGGCGGCTCACCGCGATATAGGCGTCGGCGATGGCGTTCGGCACCTCGGCAGCGAGCTTCGGGTCCTCCGACGAGAACTCGATGACGATGACGCGAGACTTTTCTACACGATAGACATCGAGCTTCGACCGCATCGCCTTGAGCACTCGCTCGTCGGCTGGAACTTCGTTCGGGTCCGACCGCAATCCCGCGAGCACCAGCGCCTCGCCGAACAGCGACATGTCGGCGGCCTCGTCGAACTCAGGCAGCTTGTGCAGCTCGAGCTTTCTCGCCACCTGCTTGAGGATGTCGGTCGATCCGATGACCTCGACCTGGCTGGTGACGCCCTCCTCGTCGAGGATCGGCCTATCGCTCTCGGCGTTCTGATCCGGCCGGGTAAACACCGATTCGCGGGTTTCGATCAGGATCCGAGTCTCCGCCATGTAGTGAGGCGTCGCGACCCAGGCGAAGGCGAAGGCGCCGGCTGTCACGACCAAGGCAATGACGACGATGCGCGCCCAGTTTCTCCCGAGACTGGAGAAAAGCTGTCGAAGATCGACATCGACGTCGCTGGTGGTGTTGTGAACGCCCGACATTGCCCGACTCCGCAAACGAGTTGCCGGGCACGGTAAACAATCATGGTAACTCAGCGGTTAAGGGTCCGCTCATAGACTGTTTGCCATTATTGACAACAGGTTAACATGACGACGACGCGTTGCTGATCCGCTTTGGGCTCGCCGGCTTTACCGCCCATTAACCCTAACGGGAGGATAACCGAGTGGAACAACCGTGCCGGTCCGCGCCGGCATTCTGTCGAAGGTGTGCGTCCGGCCATGAAACCTCCTCTCCTTGCGCTCGCCGCGATCCTGGCAACGGCCATCGTCGCCGGCTGCTCCGGGTACCGCCCCGCCCCGGCCGGCTTCCATGAGATCATCAACCAGCCCTACCGGCTCGGCGCGGGCGACCGCGTGCGCGTGACCGTGTTCGAGCAAGAGAGCCTGACCAACACCTACAGCGTCGATCAGTCCGGCTACATCGCCTTCCCGCTCGTGGGGGCGATCGCCGCCCGCGGGCACACCGCGCAGCAGGTCGAGTCGCAGATCGCGGCTAGTCTGCGCGAAGGCTACCTACGCGATCCCGACGTATCGGTGGAGATCGACCGCTATCGCCCGATATTCGTCATGGGCGAAGTCGGCGCCGCCGGGCAATACTCCTATGTTCCGGGCATGACGGCGCACAAGGCCGTCGCAGTCGCCGGCGGGTTCACGCCGCGCGGCTATCAGGGCACCGTGGACATCACGCGCGACATCAACGGCAAGGTGATGACGGGCCGCGTGCTAACCTCCGATCCGATCCTGCCGGGCGACACGATCTACGTGCGCGAACGCCTCTTCTGACCGCGCGCGCGACCGTGACGTCCGCGCTTCGCATCGTGCACTGCTTCCGGTCGCCGGTCGGCGGCATCTTCCGTCATGTCCGCGATCTCACCGAAGCTCAGGTAGCGGCGGGGCATCAGGTCGGGATCGTCTGCGACTCGACCACTGGCGGCGCGTTCGAGGAAAAGCTGTTCGAGGAAATGCGGCCGCTCCTGGCGCTCGGCATCCGTCGCACCGCCATGCAGCGCCACATCGGTCCGGGCGACCTCGCCTCGGGGTGGCGCACATATCGCCTCATCAAGGAATTGCAGCCGGACGTGCTCCACGGGCACGGCGCCAAGGGTGGGGCCTATTCCCGCCTGTTCGGCTCACTCATGCGGGTTTCAGGTTCGCGCGTAGCCCGCCTCTACACAGCGCATGGCGGAAGCCTGCATTATGACGAGAATACACTGACCGGAAAGGTGTTCTTCCTCCTCGAACGGATCATGGAGCGGTTCTGCGACCGTCTTCTGTTCGTGTCCGAATACGAACGCGGGACGTTCATCCGCAAGGTCGGCTTGCCACGCATACCGAGCGCCCTGGTCTATAACGGCCTGCGCGATGCCGAGTTCGAGCCGGTCGCGACCGCGCCCGGCGCGGCCGACTTCGTCTACATAGGCATGATGCGCGATCTGAAGGGGCCAGACCTTTTCATCGACGCCCTCGCCCGCACGGAGATGCGGCTCGGCCGGGCGGTGAGCGCGGTGATGGTCGGCGACGGTGAGGATCGCCCGCGCTACATCGCCCAGGTCGAGCGTCTCGGACTTTCCGATCGTGTCAAGTTCCTGATGCCGATGCCGGCACGCGAAGCGTTCGGGCTCGGCCGCGTTTCCGTTGTCCCTTCGCGGGCCGAGGCGATGCCCTACATCGTGCTTGAAACGCTTGGCGCGGGGCGGCCGATGATCGCCACGGCGGTCGGCGGCATTCCGGAAGTGTTCGGAGAAGGTTCGGCGGCGCTTGCGCAACCGGACGTCGAGGAGATCAGCGAGCGCATGGTGCTCGCTCTCAGCGACCCGGAGACCTTCGCCATGGCAATGCCGAGCACTGAAGAACTGCGGACACGCTTCAGCGCCCGGACCATGGCCGCGGAGATCGAGAACGCCTATTGGGCGGCGCTCGGTCGCGAACCGACCGCTGGAGAAATGGTTTCTTAGTCCCTTTCCGCTAGTCATTCCGACGGGTTCCAGGAGACCTGGAATGAACGAAGCAGACCCCTCCGCGCAGTATTCTCCAGAGCGGATCAAGACCTTTCAGGATGACGCCCAGCTGGCGGCATCGTCGAGTGGGCTGAGCGCGGTTGCGCGTCAGGTCGCCGCTCACTACCGTCGTGAGACGACGTCTCCCGTCATGGTCAGTGGCGTATTGCGTTTCGTCGAGTTCGGGCTGCTCGTGCTCGCGGGCGTCGCGCTGTACGCCGTGTATGTCGGAGTCTCGGCGCATCTCTACTGGGAGTATCCCGTCGTCATCCTCGGCGGCTCCGTGCTTGCGGTGCTCTTTCTCGAATTGATCGACGCCTATCAGATTCCCAATCTCGTCAGACCCTTCAACATGCTGTCGCGCATCCTGCTCGTGTGGGCGGGAACCTTCGCGCTGATGGCGCTGGCCGGGTTCTTCTTCAAGATATCGAGCGAATTTTCGCGCGTCTGGTTTGGCGGCTGGTTCGCAACGGGTTTCGTCTTCCTCAGTTTCGAGCGCGTGCTGCTTTCGCGCCTGGTCCGTCGCTGGGCACGCAATGGCCGCATGGAGCGCCGCGCCGTGATCGTCGGGGGCGGCAAGACCGCCGAGGCGCTCATTCGCTCGATCGAGCAGCAGCCGGGCAACGACATCCGCATCTGCGGGATCTTCGATGACCGCGACGATACGCGATCGCCACCGATCGTCGCGGGGTATCCCAAGCTCGGCACCGTCGGGGCGCTTATCGAGTTCGCCCGGATCGCACGCATCGACATGCTGATCGTGTCGCTGCCGATCACCGCCGAGCGGCGCGTTCTATCGCTGCTGAAGAAACTGTGGGTTCTGCCGGTGGATATCCGCCTATCGGCACATTCCAACCAGCTCCGCTTCAGGCCGCGCGCCGACTCCTACATCGGCGCCGTGCCGATGCTCGACATCTTCGACAAGCCGATAAACGACTGGGATTCAGTCGCCAAGCGCGCCTTCGACATCGTCTTCTCGCTGATCGGCATCGTCGTCTTCTCGCCGGTGATGCTTCTCACCGCGATCGCAATCAAGCTCGACAGCAAGGGGCCGGTCCTGTTCATGCAGAAGCGCCACGGCTTCAACAACGAGGAGATCGACGTCTACAAGTTTCGCTCGATGTATGCCGAGTTGAGCGATCCCAGCGCCGTCAAGGCGGTGACCAAGGGCGACCCCCGCGTCACCCGCGTCGGCCGCTTCATCCGCAAAACCTCGATCGACGAGCTGCCGCAATTCTTCAATGCGCTGTTCGGATCGCTGTCGCTGGTCGGCCCGCGCCCGCACGCCGTCGCCGCCAAGACGCATTCGAAGCTCTACACGGAAGTGGTCGACGGCTACTTCGCCCGTCACAAGGTCAAGCCCGGCGTCACCGGCTGGGCGCAGATCAACGGCTGGCGCGGTGAGATGGACACCGACGAGAAGATCCGGATGCGCACCGAGTTCGACCTGTTCTACATCGAGAACTGGTCGCTCTGGTTCGACCTCAAGATCCTGCTGCTCACCCCGGTCAAGCTGCTCGACACGGAGAACGCCTATTAGCGCTCTCGCGCAGAGCCTGGCCCCGGCGGCCGTCAACGCGAAGCTCGTCGGGCTGATCGCGGCGGGCGCCATCGCGTTCGGCGTCTTCCTGTCGGGATTCGTGATCAACGAACCAGCCCCCTACGAACTCTACATGGCCGCGCTGATCGCCGTCTGGGCGCTGTTCGGCTTGCGGGTCTCGCGTTCGATCGTGCCGCTGCTGGTGCTCCTCGTGGTGTTCAACATCGGCGGCATGATCTCCATGACGCAGATGGCGGACCTGATGGACACGCCGCTCTATCTCGCGGTGTCGCTGTTCCTCGCCTTCACGGCGGTGTTCTACGCCGCGGTGCTGGAAGCCCGGCCGGAGACCTACCGCCTGATGTTCGTCGCCTGGATCGTGGCGGCGATGATAACGGCGACGCTAGGCATCGCCGGTTACTTCGGCGCGTTCCCGGGCGCAGAGATGTTCACCAAGTACGAACGCGCTGCCGGCGCGTTCCAGGACCCAAACGTGTTCGGTCCGTTCCTGACGGTGCCCGCGCTCTACCTTCTCCACGGCATCGTCACAAAGCCGGTGCGTACGGCCCTCTACCTCGTCCCGCTGCTCGTCATCATGGCGGGCATCTTTCTCTCCTTCTCGCGCGGCGCCTGGGGTCTGTTGATCGCCTCCTCGGTCCTCCTCGTCGGCTGCCTCTATCTCCAAAGCGCGTCTGGCCTCTTCCGTCTGCGCGTCACGATCATGACGATCGCGGCGCTGTCGCTGCTGATCTTCGCGATCCTCATCGTCCTGCAGATCCCGGCCGTCTACGAGATCTTCTCGGCTCGCGCCCAGCTCGTGCAGGAGTATGACGGCGCCCGCCTCGGCCGCTTCGCACGCTACGGCATCGGCTTCCTGATGGCGATGGAGCATCCGCTGGGCATCGGCCCGCTCGTCTTCGGCCAACTGCTCGGCGAGGACACGCACAACATCTGGCTGAAGGCCTTGCTCGACTATGGCTGGCTGGGCTTCACCTGCTGGCTCATCCTGATGATCTGGACCGTCGCCGCCGGCTTCCGCATCCTGTTCCGCGACCGGCCCTGGCAGCCCTACCTGCTCGTCGCCTATGTCGCCTTCGTCGGCCACATCGCGCTCGGCTCCGTCATCGACACCGACCACTGGCGGCACTTCTACCTGCTGATCGGTATGGTCTGGGGCGGCATCGCGCTGGAGAACAGGTATCAGGCGCGACTGTCGCGGGACCCGGCCTGGCGATCCGCCTCGACTTGAACTCGCTGCCTCCCCGATTTCGGTTGACCGCGCGGGCCGGACGACGATAGGAAGCAGCCGGTTCGGAGCGTAGCGCAGCCCGGTAGCGCACTTGACTGGGGGTCAAGGGGTCGTGGGTTCGAATCCCGCCGCTCCGACCAAACTGAGCAACCACTTAGCCCGTGGCTACAGGGCGGCAACAGGTTTGTTGCTGACTTTGGCCACGCGCCGCCTTACCACCGCCCCCGCTGCCGACAGTGAAGTGATCGGAGCCGCGTTCGCCCCACCCGGCGCGGGCAAGCCGATGCTTGGCCTGCCGATCGTCTTGTCCGTCAGGGCGAAGTGCGTCAAGACGGGCGGTGATGAGAGCCCCGCCGCGGTTGCTCGCCTGTCCGGCTCGATCAACGTTCCGACGAGAAATAGTCCGGACGCGGGATCGTCCACTGGTCGCCCCAGATGTGGTTGCCGCCGTCGACGGCGATGACCTCGCCCGTCGTGAAGGAGCCGGCCGGACCGGCGAGAAAGCAGACCGCGTCCGCTACTTCACGGACCGTTCCGAAGCGCTTCATCAGATTGGATTTCGGCATTTCGGCACGCGCCTCGTCAGAGTAGACCTCCATGCCCTCGGTAGCCGTGACGCCCGGCGCGACGCAGTTCACGCGGATACGGTTGGGCGCCCATTCGATGGCGAGGGTGCGCGTGAGATTGACGACCGCAGCCCGGGCCGCGGCGGAGTGGGCCACGCCCGGCATGCCGCGGTTCGTCTGCGCCACGATGCTCACGATCGACCCTGGCCTGCCGGCATCGCGGAAGTGACGACCGACGGCCTGTGTCACGAACCATGTGCCGTTCAGATTGTTGTCGACGACGGCGTTCCAGCCCTTCACGGAGAAATCGAAGGCAGCCTGCGCGAACTGGCCGCCGGCGTTATTGACCAGAATGTCGATGCCGCCGAAACGGTCGGCGGCGGCGGATACGAAATCCTGCACCTGGTCGGGTTCGCGGATCGAGGCGACGCGGGTGAAAACCTCACCGCCGATCTTCCTCAGCGCCTCGGCCGTCGCCTCGAGGCGGCCTTCGTCGCGGCCGTTCAGCGCGACGCGCGCGCCGAGCCGGACGAACTGGAAGGCCAGGCCACGGCCGATGCCCCTGCCCCCGCCGGTGATGATTGCCGTCTGTCCTGCAAAATAGCCGTCCCGGAAGGACAGCGGCATCGTCGCCAGCGCTTCGTCGGTCTCGCCAAACATGCCGCCCTCCCGTTATCGCGGTCAGGATCGCATGAACCGCGCAGCCAGGAATGGCACGGCCAGAGAAGCGATCGCGACCTTCAGCAGGTCACCATAGACGAAAGGATAGAGGCCCCATTCGAGCACCGGCTTATCCCAGCCCACGACGCTCCCAAGCCAAAGCAGGCCCGGGACATAGATGGCGACGGTCCCCGCAAGCATGACAAGGCCGGCACTCAGCACGCGGCGACCGAAGCCCAGAAGCACCAGCCAGCCAACCAGAACAGCCGCGAGGAGGAAACCAGCAAGGAAACCTCCCGTCGGACCCACCATGTAGGCAAACCCAACGCCCTTCTCCGGCGTGCCGGCGAAGACCGGCAGGCCGGCGGCGCCTTCCGCGAGGTAGGCTGCCAGCGTCATTGCCGCGAGGCGCGGGCCAAAGGCTGCACCAATGAGCAGAACGACGAGCGACTGGAACGTCATGGGAACCGGAAAGAACGGCACCGAGACCTTGGCCGACAACGTCAGCAACGCGGTGCCTGCGATCACAAGCAAAACCTGGCGGACGATGCTGGAGGCGCTCGTGGCGGTTGCGGCGATGGAATCGTGGTTCACAGTCACATCTATCTCCTGTGTCCTTCTCAGAATATCTCGAACAGTCCGGCCGCACCCATGCCGCTGGCGATGCACATCGTGACGACACCCCATTTGGCGCCGCGCCGCCGACCCTCGATGAGAATGTGTCCCGCCATGCGCGCGCCGGACATGCCGTAGGGATGTCCGATGGCGATCGCGCCGCCGTCGACGTTCAGCTTCTCCGACGGTATGCGCAGCCGGTCGCGGCAATAAACCGCCTGGCTGGCGAAGGCCTCGTTCAGTTCCCAGAGGTCGATATCGTCGACCGTTAGGCCGTGGCGTGCGAGCAATTTGGGCACCGCGAAGACCGGGCCGATGCCCATCTCGGCCGGATCGCAGCCGGCGACCGCCATGCCGCGCCAAGCTCCGAGCGGCTCGAGACCGCGACGCTCAGCCTCGGACGCTTCCATAAGCACCATCGCCGACGCGCCATCGGAAAGCTGGGATGCGTTGCCGGCCGTCACGTGACGTCCCTTCGCGAGACGCTGACCGTTCTCGAAAACCGGCTTCAACGCGGCGAGGTCGGCTAGCGTCGTCTGGGGGCGGTTGCCCTCGTCGCGGTCGATGGCGACCGGCCGGCGCGTCACCTCGCGGGTCGTCCTGTCGGTTACGGCCATGACGGTCTCGACCGGAATGATCTCACGCGCGAGCCGACCGTTCGCCTGCGCGTCGGCGGTCCGTTGCTGGGACAGCAGCGAGAACTCGTCCTGCGCTTCGCGCGAAACGCCATAGCGTTCGGCCACGATCTCGGCGGTTTCGAGCATCGTCATGTAGAGCTCGGGCATCCGCTCGACCAGCGCGGGGTCCTGCTTGCGGGGCGCATCCACATAGGCCTGCCTGACGAGCGAGACGGATTCGACGCCGCCGCCGATGGCGATCGTCACGCCGTCGTCGATGATCTGCTTGGCCGCGGTGGCGATGGCCATGAGGCCGGACGAGCATGCGCGGTCGATGCTCATGCCCGGCACTGTGACGGGCAGCCCCGCCCTCAGCGCCGACTGGCGCGCGATGTTGCCGCCCGTCGAGCCGACTTGCATGGCGGCGCCGATGATCACGTCGTCGATCTCGCCCGGCTCGATCCCCGCGCGGGAGACCGCCGCCGCGATTACGTGGCCGCCCAGCGTCTGAGCCTGCGTGTCGTTGAAAGCGCCGCGAAACGCCTTTCCGATCGGCGTCCGCGCAGTCGAGACGATGACCGCCTGCCGACTCATTTCGCGTTCCGCCTCAGCGAAACCGTCATCGCAGCCGACTTCACCTCGACCACCGGCGTGCGGGTGAGTTTCATCAGTGTCCGGACGCGTTCCAGCTCCAGCGAGGAGAGCAGCGGATAGGTTCTCTTGACCGGCCCCGCCGCACGCATCTTGGCGATATCGGCCTCCGGCACCGTGGCGCGCAGGATCAGTTCGTCCTCGTCCTCGGTCCCGTACCGCTTCTTCAGCTCCGCAAGGGTCGGCTGCTCGGGCGTATGGCTGCTCACCTCCTTGGCGCGCGGCGACGACATGATCTTGTCGAGGACATTCGGATCGATCGGCGCGACCGTCTGGCCGTAGAAGCCGGCCGCATACTGCACGACCTCATCCGGGACGGTGCCGTAGCGCTTGCCGGTGACAATGTTCAGCACCGCCTGGATGCCGACCAACTGCGAGAACGGCGTCGCCATGCCCGGATAGCCGAGATCCTTTCTGACCGCCGCGGTCTCCGCCAGCACCTCAGGAAGCTTTTCCATCATGTTGTGCTGGGCGAGCTGGGCCTTGAAGGTCCCCATCATGCCGCCCGGAATCTGGTGCTCGATCGAGAACACGTCATATTCGGCGTACTGGTTGACGAGAAATCCCGCCGCCTTGCCGACTGCCTCGAAATGGTCGGCCACAGGCTTGAACAGCGACGTATCGAGCGAATGCGTGTGGCCCTTGAGCTCGATGTTCCTGACCATGATCTCGGTCGACGGCACCGACGGCCCGTTCGCCATCGGGCGGCTTGCGGTGTGCAAGACGCTGACCCCGAACTCGACCGCGTCGAGATAGGCCTTGGCCGACATGCCGAGCAGGTTGTTCGAGTGGAACTCGATCTTCTTGCCCCGCGCCCTGGCGGCAATGGCCGGAACCAGAGTCTTCAGGCGGTCGCGCTCCAGCACGCCGGCCGTATCGTAGAGGAGGATCGTGTCGATGTCGGGCGAGGCGGACAGCCTGTCGGCCTTGTCGGCGAAGAACTCCTCCGTGTGGACCGGCGACAGCGCGTACATGATCGCGCCGGCGACCTGGGCGTTCGCCTCCTTCGCGACCTTGGCGATGCGGTGCATCTTGTCGATGTTGAAGAGCACGTCATAGACCCAGAACGAGCGGACGCCGTGTGCGCAGAGGCGACGCACCCAGAGGTCCATCAGTGCGTCCGGGCTGACCCCGAAGGTGACGTTCGCATTCGAACGCAGGCCGGCCCGCACCGGGGTGTTCGGCATAGACGCGACGAGCAGGTCGAGGCCTTCCCAGTAGTTTTCGTGGCAGTAACGGGTCAGCACGTCGAGCATGCCGCCACCCGTGAGGTCGATGGTGGTGAAACCGGTCTTGTCCAGCAGTGGAGACACGGGGAGCGCCATGCCGGCCTGCATGCGCAGCCCCCAGAGGCTCTGCTGGCCGTCGCGCATGGTTTCGTCGAGGAATTCGATGTGCGCCATGACGATGCTCCTAGGTCCCGAATCCCGGAAGACCCCTGTCTTCCAGCCACCGGGTCGTAATGCGGTTGTTCCTGAAGTCGGGATGGGCTGCCACATAAGCCGCCAGCGGCAGAGTGGTCTTGGGACCCTCGAGCGTAAAATCCGAGATCGCCTTGAGCAGCCTGTCGATCGCTTCAGCGCGGTCGCGGCCGCGCACGATCAGCTTGCCGATCATCGAGTCGTAGAAGGGGGGCACGAGGTAACCCTGCCGCGCATGCGTATCGAGACGAACGCCGTCGCCCGACGGCGCCGACCAGGCCGTGATGCGCCCAGGCGCGGGCATGAAGTCGTTGAAGGGGTCTTCGGCGTTGATGCGCACTTCGATCGCATGACCGGACAGCGTCACCTTCTCCTGGGTGATGCCGATCCCCTCTCCTGCCGCCACGCGCAGTTGCAGAGCGATGAGATCCTGCCCGGTGATCTCTTCCGAAACCGGATGTTCCACCTGGATCCGCGAGTTGACCTCGATGAAGTAGAAATCCTCCCGATCGACGTCGTAGAGGAACTCGACCGTGCCGGCGTTCCGGTAGTTCGCGAAGGATGTGAGCTTGACCGCTGCCTCGTGGAGCCGGTCGCGGACCCTGTCGGGCACGGCCGAAGCCGGTGCTTCCTCGATCAGCTTCTGGTAGCGCCGCTGGACCGTGCAATCGCGCTCGCCGAAATGTACGACGTTGCCTTCGCCATCGCCGACGATCTGCACCTCGACGTGGCGCGCCCGCTCGACGAAACGCTCCATGTAGAGCCGGCCGTCCCCGAAGGCGGCCTCGGCCTCGCGCGACGCGCGCTCGAAGGATGCTTCCAGCTCCGGCGCGCTGCCCGCCCTGAACATGCCGCGGCCGCCGCCGCCGGCGGACGCCTTCATGACGACCGGGTAGCCGAGCTTCGCGGCGGCCGCCTTTGCGTCCTCGACCGTGGCGATGTGATCGGTGCCCGGCACGGTCTGCACACCGGCCTCGTGGGCGATGGCGCGAGCCGCGAGCTTGTCGCCCATCGCCTCGATGGTCTCGGCGCGGGGGCCGACGAAGACGATGCCATTCTGCTCGCAGGTCTTCGACAGGACGGCCTTCTCCGAGAGGAAGCCGTAGCCAGGGTGAAGCGCGTCGCAGCCTGTCGCCATCGCGGCGTGAACGACCAGGTTCACGTCGAAATAGCTCTTCGACGATTGCGCCGGGCCGAGAACCACGGTGCGATCCGCCATCTCGGCGCCCAGCGTCTCGCGGTCGGCGGCCGACACGCCAAGCACGGTCTCGATGCCGAGCCTCTTCGCTGTGCGCAGGATGCGCACGGCGATTTCGCCTCGGTTCGCGACGAACAGACGCTTGATCGGCATCGCTCAGGCCGGTTCGACGTAGAACAGCGCCTGGCCGAATTCGACCATTTCGGCATCGGCGACGCAGATGCGGCGGATCGTGCCCTTCACGCCGGCGCGAACGGCGGTAAACAGCTTCATCACTTCCAGCAGGCAGATCTCGGTCTCGGCTGAAACCGTCTGCCCGATTTCCACGAAAGGCGCGGCGCCGGGCTTCGGCGCGCGATAGAACGTTCCGAGGTTCGGCGCGGTCACCGCAACCCAGTCGGATGGGGCCGAACCCGCGTCAGCAGGAGCCGCAGCGCCGACCGCCGCGGCAGGGGCGGCGCTGACTCGAGCCGGCGCCGCCGCTGGAATCGATGTCGCCAGCGCCTGCGGCGCGGAGCCGCCGGCGAGCCGCGCGTCGGGGTCGGTCGAGAGGAAGAGATGCAGGCCCTCGACCTCGACGTGGAGTTCGTCCCAGTTGGACGCCTCGAACAACTCGACCAGCGCCGCGATGTCCTGTGCCTTGATCGTCATGTCGTCTCCATGTCCGTGTCGATCGGGCTTGTGCGATCCCGTCCGCTCCGCCGAAAATCCAAGGTCTGCTTCTATCCGTGGCCCAGGTAGCCCATCCGCAGAGCTTCCGCGGTCGCTTCCTCGTCGACGGCGCCGCGATGCGATATCCGTCCGTGGTCGATAACGACGATCTGGTCGGCGTGCTTCATCGCGTGAGTCGCGAGTTGCTCGAAGACAACGACCGCGACGCCATCGCGCCGAAGCCCGGCCAGGACCTCGTAGACCCGGTCCGTCAGGATCGGCGCGAGCCCGAGCGACGGCTCATCGATCACCACAACGCGCGGCTTCGCCATCAGCGCGCGGCCGACAGCCAGCATCTGCTGCTCGCCGCCCGACAAGGTCGCGGCCGCGCGGTCCCTGCCGTTGCGAACCGCGTCCGGCATGAGCTCATAGACCTCGGCGAGCCTGGCTTCGCGTTCCGCGCCCGGCTTTCCATAGGCGCCAAGCATCAGGTTCTCGTCGACGGTCAGCTGACCGAACAGCCGCCGACCTTCCGGAATGAGCGCGACTCCTGCGTCGACCAGGCCGTGGAGGCCGGCCCTCGCCGTGACGTCGGCGCCTGCAAGCTCGATCCTGCCGCTGAGCGGGCGAAGCGCACCGGCGACGATCCGCGCGAGCGTCGACTTGCCCGCACCATTGGGTCCGAGAACGGCGACGAAGCCTCCCGCCGGCACGTCGAGATCGACGTCTTCCAGCGCCAGCACACCGTCGTAGCGATGGCCGATGTTCTTCGCCGATATCAGGGGCGGACCGCTCATGCCGCCGCCGCCTCTCTTGATCGCAGCCACTTCGGTCGTGCCGAAATAGGCCCGAAGCACCTCCGGATGGTGACGCACTTCCTGCGGGGACCCCTCGACCAGAAGCCTGCCGAACTCGAAGGCGACGACGCGATCGGAGATGTCCATGACCTCCTGCACCGCGTGATCGATGATCAAGATCGACACGCCCGCCTGACGCATGCCTTGCAGGATTGTCCTGATGGAGGTCCGTTCGCCGGCATCGAGGCCGGCGAACGGCTCGTCGAGCGCGATCACCGATGCGCCGGTGGCCAGCACCCGTCCCACGTCGGCCACCTTCTGGATACCGAAGGGCAGTTCCCCGGGAAGGAGGTCCGCAAAGGGCGCGAGGCCCAGCCCGTGAATGATGCGCTGGGCAACCTCGGTTGCGGAGAGTGGGGGAAGTCCGGCCGCCTTGCGGCGACCAGCCCCGAGTTCAGCCGTGGTCTCGAACATCTCGCGGAGCGTGAGTTCGCCGAAGAGTTCCGCATGCTGGAAGGTGCGACCGAAGCCGGCCGCGGCGCGACCATGCGTCGGCAGTGTCGTCAGGTCCACCGAACCGAGCTTCACCGCACTCGCCCTGGTCGCCTGATAGAAGCCCGAAAGAACGTTGAGCAGGGTCGTCTTTCCGGCGCCGTTGGGTCCTATCAGCCCGACCGATCTTCCGGGAGGAACGGTGAGGCCGACGCCGTCGAGCGCACGGACACCGCCAAAATGGACCGACAGGTCCTTGACCTCGAGAGCATCGGACGCCGGCGGCAGCAGTTCTCGCACAAGGCTCGCGACGGCCTCGGCGCGGAAGGCATGGGCCTCGGAGGGCGCCTTGCGCTTGTCGCGGCCGAGCGCGCGCATCAGCCATGCCGAGAGCGTGGGCACGATTCCTTTCCTGAGGAAAAGCAGGATCAGCACCGTCGACAGGCCGAACACGAAGATCGAGACCGTCGGCACCGACCGAGCCATCTCCGGCACGACGACGATGAAGGCTGCCCCGAGGAGGGCCCCGAGCAGGCTGCCGGCGCCGCCGACAACCGTGGCCACCAGAAGCTGGACACCCACGTTGAGGTCGAACCCGACCGGGTCGAGATAGGAGATCGAGTAGGCGATGCCGATCCCGGCCAGCGAGGCGATCGCCGCCGATATCGAGAATGCCACCGCGTTTTCCATCTGCGGCTTCAGCCCGATCGCCGTCGCCGCGACGCGCTGGCTCTTCACCGCCAGCCATCGCCGTCCGATCGACCCATGCGCGATGTAATCGGCGAGCAGAAAGGCAAAGGTCGCCAGACCGATGGTCAGGACAACAGCCCCTTGCAGGCCAAGCGACTCGATCCCGAGAAGAACGATCCGCGCCGGCATCACCGGCATGCCCTCGTCACCTCCGGTGTATTCGTGCCAGTGGCCGATGACTTCGCTGGCCGCAAGCGACAGCGCCATCGTCAGCAGGCCGAAATAGAGGACGGAGAACCGTCCCGCGCTGAGACCGAGGACGAAACCGAGGAGGCCGGCGATCACGAAGGCGAGGACGATGGAGACTTCGACCGGGTAGCCCATCGCCGAAAGGTTCGCTGTCAGATAGGCGCCGATCGCAACGAAGGCCATATGGCCGAGCGACCAGATGCCGGTCAGGCCCGCGACGATGGAGACGGCCAGGACGACGATCGAAAAGAACGCGATCGAAGCCATCACGAATTGCGGATAGCCGCCGATGAGACCGGGAACACCGGCGATCACGCCGGCGCCGACGCCGATGGCGAGGATGATGAGACGGCGGACGGCCGGGTTCATACCCGTTCCTTCTTGCCGGACCCGAGGAAGCCCGAAGGCTTGATGAACAGCACGGCGACGATGACGGCGAAGACGATCGTGTCGCGGTAGTTGGCCGACAGGTAGCGGCCGGCGATGTTGTCGAGGATACCGATCGCAAACCCGCCAACCGCGGCGCCGGGCATGCTGGTGAGCCCGCCGAGGAAGACGCCAGCGAAGGCACGAAACAGTGCGGAAATCGTCAGGTTGGCGTTGGCAGACGTCTCCATCGCCAGGAAGAAGGCGGCAATCGCCGCGAGACCGCAGCCGAGCGACCAGGCCAGAGCCGCGATGCGACCCGGCTTGATGCCGACGACGCGGGCGGCGAAATGGTCCTCGGCGCTGGCTCGCATGGCGACGCCGACGGTGGTGAATCGAAAGAACCAAGCGACCCCGATCATAGCGACGATTGCGATCACGGTGGCGATGACCTTGTTCCATGTCAGCGCGACACCGAACACATTGACCGTACCCGGAACCATGGAGGGGATCGTGATCGGGCGATGGCCCCAGATCACCCCGATGGCGGCGTGGATCAGGAGACCGAGGCCTATCGTCACCACGAGGGCAATGAAGAGGCTCTTGTGGCCAGGCCCGAGCGGGCGGACGAGGAAACGTTCGGTGGCCATGCCGAACACCGCGGCGAAAGCAATCGCGATGAGCAGGGCGACGGCTACCGGCACGCCTGCCTGCATCGCGGTGACCGATACGAAGACGCCGAGGGTCGCCGTGTCGCCGATGGCGAAGTTCACGGTATCGGTCGAGCGGAAGATGATGACGATGCCGAGCGCCAGCAACGCATAGGCGGAGCCGCTCACGATACCGGCTGCGATGACAGGAACAAGATCATGCATCGTCACCTCCCCCTTGGACCTACGGCCTCCATCCTGGAGGCCGTAGGCAGCGATGGTTCAACGTCTTGGGAGGACTACCATTCGCCGAGTGAGTCGATGAATTCGCCGATCTGCGACCACTTGCCGTCCTTGATCTCGACGCGCAGGACCTGGGTTGTGCCGAGATGGTTTTCCGGAGTGATGGTCACCTTGCCGAGAACGCCGCTGTCATAGTCCTTGAGCTTCTCGAAGCCCTTGACGAGGCTCTCGCGCGTCAGCGGCTCGTCCGCGAGACGGATGCCTTCAGCGGCGATCTTCGCGAGACCGTATGTCAGCAGTGAGCCGTAGTCCGGCTTCTCGTTCGGAGCGAACTTGGCCAGCGCGTCGCGATACTCCTGTACGGCCGGCTGGTCGGAGTCGATCGTGTAGGACAGTGAAACGCTGCGCAGTCCCTCGACCGCATCGCCGCCGAGATTGATCAGATCATTGGTGACGTTGCCGCCATAGGTGAAGAGCTGCGTCTCAACGCTCTGCTGCTTGAGTTCCTTGGCGAGCGCGGCGAGCTCGATGATCGTGCCGATGAACACGATCGCGTCGGGCTTCTTGCCGGCGACCTCGAGCGCGATCGGAGCATAGTCCGTCGTGCCTATCTTGACCGGCATCATCTCCAGCTTGGCGTCCTGCGAGGCCGAGCGCAGGCCGGGCTCCACATTGCTCGCGACCTTCTCGAAGGCTGCGACCGCCGCATGGATGACGAGTACGTTCTTGAACCCGTCCTTGCCGGCCCAGCGTCCGAGCGCGCGCGCCTGATAGTCGAGCAAGGTCTGCGCGCCGACGATCAGAGGCCGCGCAGGATCGTACCAGTCCAGCGCGCCGCCATACGGCATGATGTAGGGCACGCCCTGCTGCTCCAGATACGGAAAGGTCGCAGCGCTCGGACCGGTCGCATAGGACCCCTGGATGGCGAGAACCTGGTCGCTGTCGACAAGCTTGCGCGCGGCGGCGACCGCCTGCTGCGGGTTGTAGGCATGATCCTCGGTGATGACCGTGATCTTGCGGCCGTTGACGCCGCCATTCTCGTTGAGGACGCCATAGTAGGCGGTCTGTCCCGCCACGCCCGGAACGCCGTAGACGGCGAACGGCCCGGTCAGCGCCGACCATGCGCCGAGCTTGATCTCGTCCTTGGTCACGCCCGGCGCTTCCTGCGCGATCGCGAGCGATCCAAAGCTGACGCCGGTGGCGAGAACCGTCGCCCCGACGAGTCGCACAATCAGGTTCTTCGACATCGATTCCGTTCCTCCCGTTGAGCCGGCCAGACGCGATCACCACAATAGCCGAATAATTTTCGTGTTATAGATCGGGCTTGTCCCTGTCAATGAGCCACGATGCCTCTAGTGTGAGGAAAATCAGGCCATCAAGATGAACCAGGGACATCACTCGACGCTGGACGTCAAAAGAAATTCGGCTAACGTAGGGTTCCCTTCATAGTGTCGCGAGGTCGGAATGATCGAGACGATCGACGTGGATGACAGCGATGCGCTCGAGACTTTCTTTGAGCGAGGGTGGACGGACGGACTGCCGGTGGTGTTGCCGACACCGGCACGCGTCGAAGCGATGCTGGCGGGCGGCGGCGTCGAGGCGGACGAAGTTCTTGGCACGGTTCCGGCACGCCGCCGTACCGTCACCGCCGCTCTGGCGGCCGTGAATGCGGTGATGGCCGGTTGTAGGCCCGACTACTTCCCCATCGTGCTCGCCGCGCTAAGGGCCATGCTCGATCCGCTCTGGAACGCCAACGGATCGCTGACCAGCACAGGAGGCTCCGCGGCCTGCGTCGTCGTCAGCGGCCCGATGGCGCGCGCCATCGGGCTGAATTCGAAGGGCAACCTGTTCGGCCCCGGCTTCCGCGCCAATGCAACGATCGGACGCGCCGTGAGGCTCGTCGCGATGAACGTCGTGGGCGCGCGGCCCGGCCTCCAGGACGAATCGTCCATGTCGAATCCAGGCAAGTACACTCTGTGTTTCGCCGAGGAGGACCCGGCCGAGCCCTGGCAGCCACTCCGGGTGCGCCTGGGTTTCGACCCCGGGGACACGACGGTCACGATCATGGCGACCGAGGCCCCGCGGCAGATCGGCAGTCACACCAACGGCGACGCAGAGACGCTTCTCAGGACCTTTGTTTCGATCATGAAGGCTCCGGCGACCTTCATCGTCGGCAAGGGTGGCCAGGGCATCGTCGTGCTCGGGCCGGAGCATCAGTTCGTGCTGCGCGAATGCGGCTGGACCCAGGACAGGATCCGCGCCTTCCTGACCGAGGAGACGCGCGTGACGCCCGAAGAACTCGTCGCGGCAGGCGTGCCCCTCGAGGTCGAGGGCAACCAGCATTATCTGCCACCCTCGCCTGACGGCAAATATCCCACGATCATGTCGGAGCAAGACCTCTTCATCGTCACGGCAGGAGGCCACGGCGCGGGGTGGTCCGCCTACATCCCAGCCTTCTCGCCCAACAAGCACATCCGCTCGGTGACACGGCGCGTGCGGCCGGCCGGCGAGGCGCTGCCGGACTGCGGACCGGATTCATGCGAAATCGTGCTGCCCGGCACGGCGGCCGCGGAATAGGAGTATCGGATGCCCAAGATCGCCGTCTATCGCCCGGTCGTGGACGAGGAGAACATGCCCGCCGGAACGCTGGCGCGCCGCCGCATTCCCGCGGGCGGACTGCGCGTCACTCTGCTCAACAACGGCAAGCCGAAGACGGTGCCCTTGCTCAGGCACATCGCTGACGAATTGTCCCGGCGATATCCCGTCGCAAGCGTCTCGGTTCACTCGAAGCCGTCGGCTGCGTTCACCATCGACGATGAAACGGCGGCATCGCTCGCCGGATCGTCGGACCTTCTCATTTCCGGACTTGGCGACTGCGGATCCTGCAGCGCGTGCAGCCTTCAGGACGCCCTTCAACTGGAGCGGCTGGGAGTACCAGCGTCCGTCGTCATCACGGACGCCTTCATCGACGTGTGCGGCCGGGTCGCTGCGCGGCTTGGTTTTCCTGGCTACCAGCCGATCGTCGTGCCTCATCCGGCCGCCACGCGCTCGGATGAATGGCTGAAGGATCAGGCGCGGCTTGCGGTTGACGCGATGGCGCCGCTTGTCATGCCCGGCATGCGAACGGCCGCAGCCGGCTGATCATGGATCAGCGGATGAAGCGCTCGACATAGGAAGCACCCAGGCCGACTGCCTCGAAATGCCGCCGGCACTGCTCGATGCGGGTGAATACGTCATCATGACCGGTGATCGCGCCGGCCTCATCGAAATAGATCATCGAACCGTGGACCTGGAACAGCGTCACCATCTCGCCGCCCTCGGCGTCGACGACGAGCGTATGTGTGTCACCGGGTGGCTCGAAAATGTAGCTGCCAGCCTCGGCGACCCAGTCATGCTCGAGATAGCGCCAGCGTCCCTTGATCGTATATCCGTGGACGGGCTGGGGATGGCTGTGGCGTGATACGACGCCGGACCGGCGTATCCGCGCGATCGTCATCCAGTAACCCTGGGACGCGGAGAGGAAGAGCGGCCGGAATGCCACGTCTTCCGCCGACGTCACCCACATCCGCTCGTCATCCGGAAGCCCCTCTGCGAGGAAGATTTCCTTCAGGGCGTAGGGATTCTTTGCGTGCTCTGTCATGCCAATGATCCGGTCAGGGAGATTTATGCGGCAGGCCCTGGAGTCGAAGAGAGCCGGGTTCCGGACGCTTCCCGATCCCACGCGTTCGCCACGCCCGCCTCGCGCAACGTCATCTTCTGGATCTTTCCGGTCGGCGTTTTCGGGAGTTCGGCGCGGAACTCGATGTATCGCGGCACCATGTAGGCGGGCAGCCGCGGAACGAGGAAGTCGACCAGCGCCTGCGCCTCGAGCCTCTCCTCCGGAAACAGGGTGACGACCACCTTCACCTCGTCCTCGCCCATCGGTGACGGCACCGCGACGGCGGCGCATTCGGCGATCGCCGGGTGGGCCTTCACCTCGGTTTCAAGTTCGAACGACGAGATGTTCTCGCCTCGCCTGCGGATCGCGTCCTTGAGACGGTCCTTGAAGTAGTAGTTGCCGTCGGCGTCCATCATCACGAGGTCGCCGGTATGGAGCCACTGGTTACGCCACGCCTCGGCCGTCTTTTCCGGATTGCGCCAGTAGCCGAGGTTGAACTCCCACGGATCGTCCGAGCGCAGAACGAGTTCGCCGACGACGCCCGGGGGAACCGGCTCGTCGTTCTCGTCGACGATGCGCGCCGTGACGCCGGGGCGCGGGCGCCCGCAGGACTGGGCATTCACGAGATCGGTACCGGTGATGAGCGGTGTCGACGCCTCGGTCATGTTGAAGAGCGTAATGACCCGCCGGCAGCCGAAGCGATCCTTGAACGCGTCGATGTCCTTCAGCAGCGGCGTCATGAAGACGGTACGCAGCGTGTTCTCGCTGTCGCTCGGCTCGGCCGGAGCCGACATCAGATAGGCCGGCATCGTCGATATGAGAAGCGTGGCAGTTGCACCGAACTCACGGACGTCGCTCCAGAACTCCGACGTCGAGAACTTCTCCCTGATCGCCAGCGTGCCGCCGGCAATCAGAACCGTGCCGAAGACATGCGGCAGTCCCGTATGGAACATGGGCAGGAACATGTAGAACACATCGTCGGCGCCGAGATGGGCAGCCAGCGGCGCCGCGGTCGCGTAGGCGTGGGCATGGCCATAGAGCACGCCTTTCGACGGACCCGTCGTTCCCGAGGTGTACAGGATCGCTGCCGGATCGAAATATTCGACAACCGGCGGGGGGTTCGCGCCATCGCCACGCGGCAGGGAGCCGAAGTCGAGCAGTCGAGCCGAGCCGACCGGCATCTCCGGCCCGGCATCGCCATAGACGACAACCGTACCGGGCGCCGGCACGCCCGACTCCGCTTCCCGCCACCGGTCGAGGAAATGCGGCGCGATCACCGCCATTTTCGCATCTGCGTCGCCAACCTGGTTCGCCAGCATGCGCCCGCGATATGCGTCGTTGAGCGGCACCATCAGCGCGCCGAGCTTGCAGAGCGCCTGCCAGACGAGGATGTGATCGATGCCGCTCGGCATCATCACCAGCACCCGGTCGCCCTTCGCCACGCCTTCCGCCGCGAAACCTGCCGCCAGCCTGTTGATTGCGGCGTTCGTCTCCGCATAGGAAAGTGTGCGTCCGCGCATCACGAGAAATGGCCTGTCAGGCGTTTCATCCGCACGGCGCTCGAGAATGTGGTGAAATACGCGGTCGCGACTCTTCGGCAGCATCGCGCTCCTCCAACGCTCGCAATATCCGAACTATATTCGTCTTATTTCCATATGCAACCCGAAGCGGCAAGCGCCTTGGCGCCGACATGAGCACTCTGCGCTCGCGCGGCTTGCCTCGCGGCAATTGTCGAATTATGTTCGGGTTATCGGGTGTGAAACCGTCATGAGCCTCGACATAACCGGTCACTATCGCTATCCGTCGCCACGTCCTGATTGGCTCTCGAAGGCAAGTGAGGAAATCCTCGATCCCGATCTGCCCATCGTCGATCCGCATCATCATCTCTGGACGCAGGACGGCAATCGATACCTCCTCGACGAGTTCGCGGACGATCTCGGCAGCGGGCATCGCATCGAGGCGACCGTCTTCGTCCAGGCGCATTACGGATATCGCGACCGTGGACCCGAGGAACTGAAGGCGGTCGGCGAAACCGAGAAGGTTGCCGCCATTGCGACGGAGGCCGGGCAGCGCGGCATCCCGACCGCCATCGCCGCAGGCATAGTGGGCTTTGCCGACCTCATGCTCGGCGACCGTGTCGAGGACGTGATCCGCGCTCACGTCGCGGCAGGCGAAGGCAGGTTCCGCGGCGTCCGCCACAGCGTCTCCCGTGACACGAACTTCCCGCAGGGGATCGTGTTGAGGCCGGCCCCCGCCGGCATGCTCGGCGACAGCGCATACCGTGCTGGCATGGCCCGGGTGGCGGCGCTCGGACTGAGCTACGACTGCATGCTCTATCACCAGCAGATTCCCGAACTCGTTCGCGCGGCCCGGGCGGTGCCAGAGCTGCCGATCGTGCTGGACCATTTGGGCTGCCTGATCGGAGTCGGTCCCTATCGCGGTCGCGAAGCGGAGACCCTTGCGACATGGCGTCGAGACATCGCCGAGCTCGCGACGTGCCCCAATGTCTCCGTGAAGATCGGTGGGCTCGGCATGATCATTTGCGGACCTACATGGCATGAGCGCGACAATCCCCCCAGTTCGGAGGAGCTTGCGGAAGCGTGGCGGCCGATGATCGAGACCGCTATCGGTCTCTTCGGGGTCGACCGCTGCATGTTCGAAAGCAACTTTCCCGTCGACAAGGCGATGTACTCGTACGCCGTGCTCTGGAATGCCTTTAAGCGTCTCGCGGCGGGCGCGTCGGACGACGAGAAGGGCTCGCTCTTTCACGATACCGCGAAGCGCTTCTACAGGCTGGGCTGAGGCATGGCCTGATCTGTCGCATTCGGGTCACATGCCGGGCGGATCAGCGGCCGGCGGCCGCGAAACGCACGATGCCGCCCTCGATCCGACGTTCCAGCGCGCCCTTGCCGACAAGATGGTTGGCGTAGGCGAGCGCCTCGCTCAGGAGAAATCCAACCCAGACCGGGCCGGGGCGGCGGCGGAACAGCGAAGCGAGCAGTTCATTGCCGGTCTTCGGCCCCTCCATGCAGGCAGCCACGACCTTGTCGCAGCGTCTCGCATAGAAGGCACGCAGTTCATCGGCGCGGGTATGAAACCCGCGGAAGGGCACTTCATGGCCCGGCAGCAGGAGGTCTTCCGGTCCGCACGACTCCGCGATCGTGTCGAGACCGGCGAGAAAGTGGGAGAGAGGATCGCCAAACGGATCCGCGACCTGCACGGCCATCGTCGGAGCGATCCGGGGTCCGACCATGTCGGCGCACAGGAACAGGCCGCGCGCAGCGTCGTGCAACATGACCTCCTCCGGCGAGTGTCCGCCTGCCACCGATATCGAGAAGTCGCGGCCGCCCAGCTTCAGCGTCTGTCCGGACGAGAGTTTCCGATAGGTGGGCGGCAGCCGGTACGTCTCCTGCATGAAGCGGCGGCCGTTGGCCACCCACAGCTCCGTCTCGGCCGGATCGAGGCCGTGCGAGAGATAGAAGCCGCGCTCCAGGGCATCGCCTTCATCACCGGGCATGTACTGTACGACCAGACCCTTGAGATACTCGCTTTCGCTGGTTGCGAACGCTGCGCCAAACGTTTCGCAGATCCACCCGGCGGCGCCGAGATGGTCGGGATGCCAGTGCGTCGCCAGCACCGTGGTGATGCCGCCCGGAAGGCGTTCATGAACCCGGCGCCAGATCATACAGGTGGCCTCGTCGAATAGGCCCGCATCGACCGCCACCCATCCATGGCGATCTTCGATCAGATAGGCATTGACGTGACCTGGCTCGTACGGCAGCGGCAGGCGCAGCCAAAGGACACCGTCGGCGATCTCGCGAAACTCCCCCGCGTCGGGCGCGTCCGGAAAAGCGGCAGAGACGGCAAGGCGCTCTGTCGCCATCACCTAGAGCCTTTCATCTCTTGATGGAATCGCTCTGCCGGAGGGAATTCGGGCCAAGGTCGAGGGCTTCGGCGAAGGTCGATGTGGTGCATCGGCCGAGCCGGAGACCGAAGGATTTGGCCCGAATTGACCCGGCCCCCCAGAACGCTTTGTTGGTTTGCAACGCAAACCAACGGGTGGTTTCCCGCTGGCGGGCGCCCGCTTCGTCGGACGGACTTGGCCGATGCACCACATCGACCTTCGCCGTCCTCCTGGCGGGTCGCCTCGCCATCGGAGAAACAGAGCTGTTTCCATCAAAAGATGAAAGGCTCTAGTCCGACGGATGTTTGGTTTCATCGGTGCCCTGTTCCGTATTTGCACGCGGGATGGCCGGGATTGCCATACGTCGCTATCATATCAAGCTTCTGTTGGCTCCAAAATTCGAATATTATTCGGATCGATTGCATAAGGAGGAGACCCCCTTTGGCCAAAAAGCGCTTCATCCTCGGCAAATTCACGTCGCCCCAGGAGCCGGAACGCGCAAAGGCACTTGCGACCTCTTACGCGTCGGCGTTGCTCCAGGGCGTGGCCGTCTCGCGGTCGATGTACAGCGAAGCGATCGCCAAGGGTCCGCGTGGCGACGCCTTCGGCTTCGACTTCCTCGTGGAGGCCTGGCTTGGCGACGATGCGGTGCCCGCATTCGATGCCGCATGGTCGGAGAGGGCAGCCGAGGCTGTGGGGCTCGACCCACACCAGTCCAGGACCGCGCTCGCGGACGAGAAGATCATGAAGCCTGGCGCGGCCGCGGTCAAAGGCACGTTCCTCTCCAAGCGGCGTCCGGATTCGACCGTCGAGGAGTACCAGAAGTACTGGCGCGGCACGCATGCCGACATCATCCAGGCGCAGGAGGATTTCTTCTCCTTCGTCCGCGCCTATGTGCAGAACCACTTCGTGCCCGGCTCGTTCGTGACGCTTGCGGGCGGCGCGCTCTCGCAAGAGGATTCCTTCGACGGCTCGCCGCAGATGTGGTTCGACAGCGCCGACGACATCTACGGCGCCTTTGCGACCGACGGCTACCACAAGCACATCAAGGAGGACGAGAAGGTCCTGGTGAAGGTCGGCTATTCGCAATCCTTCATATCGCGCGAGTCCCCGATCAGCCTCTGAGCGGCCCGCCCCGATCGATATCGAAGAATACGATCTCCTCCGCGAAAAAGGACTGCCGTTCTCCGAACAGGTCGCCTGCCGGGCCGAGATTCAACGATTTCGACGCGAATGCGGCGTCAGCTGCATGTCGCGAGGCGAACCAAAGCTGCTCGACGCAGTCGACCGCCAGCGCGTCGGCCGGTCGGGCGCCGGGCAGCCTGAACGTGCCGGGGATCACCAAGTTCGCCGACCAGCCCGACAACACTCCATCGACGCCGGGGTCAGTCAGCACACGGCGGGCGTGGCGCTCGTAGCGCCTGCCGAACTCTTCCTGCGACAGCCCCGCACGGCGGCCGGAGAGAATGACGACCTTCACGCCCCCAGCACCATGCCGGAAGCTGTGTTCGTCGGCGGCCATGGAAACGGTTCGGTCCATGTCGATGAAGTTCTCCTCGTCGACGCGGATCCTGTCGCGATAGATCGGCGTCTGCGAGAACGTGTCCTCATTGGGTGAAGATCCCGGCAACCAGAACTCGGCCATGCCGGAGAAGGCGAACGGACCGCCGACAGGCCCGGGCCCGATCACGTGATTCTGCACATAGCGCAGCCGCCATTCGCCGTAACCCGGAGAGCCCGAAACGACGGGTCCGTGCGTGCCGCGCCAATAGGCGCGGAAGGCTTCGTCGTCCATGCCCGGGCGCGGTACGAGGAAGGCGATCTTCTTGAGCCGCATCAGCTCACTCACCCCTGAACGCGGGCGAGCGCCTGGCGCGGAACGCTTCGAGGCCCTCGGCGAAATCGGAAGTCGCGGCAATGCCCGTGAACCCAGCCTGCTCGTGGTCGAGCTGCGCGGCGAGGTCGGTGTCGTGAGCCTGATCGATCAGGCGCTTGATGGTCGCATAGGCGGCGGTGGGACCCGAGGCCAGACGCGCAGCGAAGGCAGCCGCCTCGGCTGCCAGCATGTCGGCCGCCACCACCCGGTTGACGAGGCCGAGGCGCTCGGCGGCTTCGGCATCGAACGTATGGGCCAGCATGGCCAGTTCCTTCGCGCGCCGCGTGCCGAGCGCCCGCGCCAGGAACCAGGAGGCGCCCGCATCGATCGTGGCGCCGATCTTGGGATAGGCAAGCGTGAACCGCGTGCCCGTTGCAGCGAGCGCGAAATCGCAGGCGAGCATCAGACCGAGACCCGCCCCCGCAACGGCGCCATGGACGACCGCGATAGTCGGGAGAGGCAGGGTGGCGATCCTGCGGATGACGGGGTGGAACCTCGACATCGTGGCGTTCGCCACCGTGGCGAATGGCACGCTGCCGTCGAAACGGGAGACGTCCCCCCCGGCGCAGAAGGCGCGGCCTGCGCCCCTGAGCAGGAGCGCCCTCGCCGACGGATTTCCGGCCACCTCGTCGAGCGCTCGTCCGAACGCTTCGGCAAGCGCGACATCGATCCCGTTGAGTACATCGGGACGATCGAGGGTGATCCGGGCGACGGCTCCGTCAATCTCGAGGAGAACTGGATCGGACATGCGCTGAGACCAACCCCGGCGCGGCATGCGCGCCGGGGTTCCGACATTTCACTTCGTGGTGAGCGACGAGATGACGGAGACCTTACCGTCCTTGAACTCGTTCACGTTGATGACGACCTGCGACTGGTTCGAGTTCTCGAACTTGTAGGTCTGAAGCAGGCCCTTGTACTCGAAGTTGCGCAGCGTGGTCGCCACCTTCTCGGGGTCGGTCGTGCCCGCCGCCTTCATCGCCTCGACGACCAGCTGGACGTTGTCGTAGGCGGTGACGTTGTATGGCAGAGCGTCCGCCCCCGTATCGGCCTTGAACTGCTGATTGAAGGCGTCGAGTTCTGGCGACGTCGATGTGGTCGGACCGGTCGAGATGTAGATGCCCTCCATCGCCGCCCCTGCGGCGTTGATGAAGGTCGGCGAGCCCCAGATCACGGCGATCGAGAGGAAGGCCGGCGTCATCTGCAGCTCGCGGTACTGCTTGATCATGGAGACCCCGTCCTCGACGAAGGCGGCACCCACGACCGCGTCCGCCTCGGACGCCCGCACCTTGGTCAGGAGGCCATAGAAGTCGGTGGAGCCCGTGTCGAAATACTCCTCGACCACGACCTCGGAACCCATGCCCTTGGCCGTCTCGGCGATGATCTGCCCGGCGCCGCGGCCCCAGTCGTCGTTGCGGCCGACATAGGCGATCTTCTTCGCGCCGCGCTCCTTGATCAGATATTCGATCGACGGCGCGACGTTCATCACCGAGGTCAGCGTGGTGCGGAACGAGAAGGTGTTCTCCGGCGCGGTGACCGACGGCGCGGCGGCGACGAAGGACAGCGCGATACGCTTGTTCTTCTCCGCGACCGGGACAACCGCGAGCGTGCTCGTGCTGGACGCCGGCATGAGCAGGACGGGCACGTCGTCCTCGCCGATCAGCTTCTCGGCGCCGGCCACCGAGCGCTCGGCTTTCGATTCGTCATCGACGTTGACGAGTTCGACCTTGTACTTCTCGCCGCCGATCTCGACGCCGCCGGCCTCGTTCAGCTTGCGCACGGCATACTGGGCGCCGTCATACGATTCCTTGCCGATTGAGGCGTTCGGGCCGGACAGGGCCAGGATCGATCCTATCTTCAGCACCTTGTCCTGCGCAGAGGCGGCAGGGACCAGCGCCGTCGCCGCAAGGAGTGCGATGGCAGTGCGCCGTGTCAGTTTCACCAGGGTCATTTCACTTCCTCCAATGGACTACTTGTGTTGCCGTCGGGCGACATGAGCCCGGCGGGTATGCGAACGCGTCGTGGCGGACGCCTAGTGCAGCTGCCCGCCGAGATAGCTCTCCTTCACGGCCGGATCGTCGAGCAATTCCCGGCCGGTGCCGGTGCGCGTGACATTGCCGATCGCCAGCACATAGGCGCGGTGCGCGAGCTTCAGCGCCATGCGCGCGTTCTGCTCGACCAGAAGGATGGTCGTGCCGGCCTGGTTCAGGTCGGCGATGATCCGACCGAGCTGCTGCACGATCGCGGGAGCCAGTCCGAGCGACGGTTCGTCCAGCATGAGAAGCTTTGGCCTGCTCATCATTGCGCGACCGATCGCCAGCATCTGCTGCTGCCCGCCGCTGAGCGAACCTCCCGGCAGCCGCAGCCGCTCGCGCAGGATCGGAAAGGTCTGCAGCACCCGCTCGAAGTCTTCCGCGACCTCGGATGGGTTCGACCGGTAATAGGCGCCGAGATCGAGATTCTCGCGGACCGTCATGTCCGGGAAGACATGCCTGCCCTCCGGCACCAGCGCGACGCCGCGGCGGACCAGCGCCGACGAAGGAAGTCCCGACGTCTTCTCGCCGGCATAGGTCACCGTACCGGAAGTCGGCGTGAGAATGCCGCAGATCGTCTTGAGAAGCGTGGATTTTCCCGCGCCGTTGGCGCCGATGACGGTGACTGTCTCGCCCTGCGCGATCGACATGGACACGCCATGCAGCGCCTCGATGGGACCGTAGGAAACACGAAGGTCGGCGACGTCAAGCATCGTCTTCGTCCGTCCCGAGATAGGCTTCGATGACACGCTGGTTGGAGCGGATCTCGGCGGGCGTGCCTTCGGCGATCTTCGTTCCCTGGTCCAGCACCACGATGCGGTCGCATACGCCCATGACCGCAGCCATGTCGTGTTCGACGAGGAGGATGGTCACGCCCGTGTCCCGTATGCGCCGCACCATCCGCGCCGCGTCGGCGGTCTCGCGCGGATTCATGCCTGCGAATGGTTCGTCGAGCAGGAGCAGCTTGGGTTTCAGCGCGAAGGCCAGACCTATGCCGAGCAGGCTCTGATGCGCGTAGGCGAGCGAGCCGGCCTCCGCGTCCGCGAGAGCGCTCAGGCCGATTGTGTCGAGGATACGACCAACTTCGGTGTCGATGGTTCCGTGTACGGCGCGTGCGCGCGCGAGGTTGAGCCAGTCTTCCCAAAAGCCCAGCTTCGTGGTCGCCAGCAGCGCCGTCTGGATGTTTCCAGCCACCGTGAGCTTCGGAAAGATACGCGTGCCTTGGAAGGTGCGGGCGACGCCGAGGGCCGCGATGCGGTCCGGGCGCATGCCGGTGATGAGTTTTCCCGAAAGCCTGACCTCGCCCGCGGACAGGGGGAAGCGGCCGGATATCAGATTGAACGTCGTCGTCTTGCCAGCGCCGTTGGGGCCGATCAGGCCGAGAATCTCACCCTGGCGGACCACCAGCGACACGTCGTTCACCGCGCGCACGCCGCCGAACTGCTTGGAGATGCGGTCGACGGAGAGTATCGGGGAGTCAGCGAGCATCGCGGCCCTCCCCGCTCGTCATGACGGGTTTGGCGCGAGGGGCGGTCAAGCGCGAGCGCGCCTGATGGAGGAGCCCTATCAGGCCCTGGGGTGCAAACAGCGTAACGAGGATCAGCAGCGCACCCATCATCGCCGGCCGGTAGTGGCTGGTGAAGCTCAGGAATTCGGGGACGTAGACGAGGAAGACAGCGCCGAGGATGGGGCCGGCTAGCGTGCCCAGCCCGCCGACGACGACCATGACGATCATGTCGACCGAGGCGAAAAGAGTGAACTGGCTGGGCGCGAGGATCGTGAGGAAGGGACCGAGCAACAAGCCCCCGAGGCCAGCGACAAAGGCTGCGATGCAGAGGCCGATCACCTTGCTGCGCATCACGGGAATTCCAACGAATTCCGAAAGAAGTTCGTCCTCGCGAACGGCAATGAGCATACGGCCTGTGCGGCTACGGACCAGCCGCCAGAGAGCCACGAGGCATACGACGAGCACGAAGAGCGACAGGAAGTAGAAGGAACGCTTCGTCTCGAAGGCGAGACCCAGGATCGGCTCGGGAGGCATGATGCCGCGGAGGCCGAGCGGCCCGTTCGTCACGTCCTGCCAGTTCGAAATGATCAGCCTCGTGATCTCCGCGAAAGCCAGCATGACCAGGATGAAGAATGGCCCCTTGAGCCTGAGAGTCAGGAGGCCGACCATTGCCGCGACCGCAACGACCGCCGCCAGCGCGATCGGCGCGGCGATCCAGAAATCCAGCCCATATCGCAACCTCAGGATCGAGCAGACGTAAGCGCTGATCGCGACGAACGCCGACTGTCCGAGGTTGATCTGCCCGACGAAACCGAGCACCAGCCCCATGCTGAGCGCGAGGATCGCCCAGATGACCGTCAATGTGAGCAGATAGGTCTGGTAGTCGCCGAGCAGGAACGGCGCGGCGACCATGGCAGCAGCCAGAACGGCGATCGCGATCCTGGTCATTGAGTGCGTCCGAACAGGCCCGATGGCCGCAAGAGCAGGACGAAGATCAGGATCAGGAAGGTGAACACGTCCTTGAAGGCAAACGAGATGTAGGCGCCGGCCAGGTTCTCGATGAGGCCGATCGCCAATCCGCCGACGATCGCGCCGGGGACGCTGCCGAGCCCGCCGAAGATGACGATCACAAATGCCTTGAGCAGCGGCGCTCCACCCATGTGGGGTTCGACCGCGTAGAGCGTCCCAAGCAGGCTGCCCGCCGCGCACGCCATGGCGCCCGAAACCGCGAACACGAAGGCGATGATGCGGTCCGTGTTCAGGCCGATGGCGAGCGCGCCCTCGCGATTCTGGGCGATGGCGCGCAACGCCTTGCCGATCTTGGTCCGATAGAGCAGCCAGTAGAGGATGACGACAAGCAGCACCATGATGCCGATCACCACCAGCCGCTGGTTGGTCACGACGACATCCCCGATCATCTGGATGCCGCTGATCCCCATGTCCATCTGGCGCGGCGCCGTTCCCCAGATTATGACCGCCGCCTCACGCAGGATGTAGAGCAGGCCGAGGGTAACGAGGATCACCTTCAGTTCGCCCTGGAGTGACGTATAGGCGCCCCGAAGCAACGGTCTGAGCGTCAGCACGAACATCAGGACGCTGAGCAGCGCGAGCCCGATCATGGCAATCGGAAGGGCGACGAAGAAGGGAGCGCCCGACCACAACATGATGGTGATGCAGAAGAACGCGCCGAGCATCAGCAACTCGCCATAGGCGAAGTTGACGACGCGGGCCGCGCCGAAAATCAGCGTGAATCCGAGCGCCGACAGCGCATAGATGCTGCCGAGCACCAATCCGTTGGCTAGCTGCTGAGCAAGCATTTACCGCTCACCGCGAGTACCAATTGTGCTGACATGATCCGGCAACCTCCCGGCGCCCAGCTCGGACCTTAGAACCCGAATATTTTTCGTATTTTAGGAATCCCACGGGAGATGTCAACCTCTCCCAATCTCCGCAAGGCCCATTTTCCGGCCTATCTGTGGACAGAAGACTCGCCCGCAGCGTCGCCGGGGATTTCATCGCGCGAGACCGTGCCGCGGCTGAACAGGGAATTGCGCGGGTCGACGATGAACAACTCGACGAGCGCGGCCATGAGCGCCGGCGCGTCGTGGTGGAGGTTGTGGCCGGTATCGGTGACCTTGAGGAGCCTCACCTCCGGCATCAGGCCGGCGCGGCGCTCGATTTCGCCGGATACGGCGGTCGCCGCGAACGGTCGTTTGTCTTCCGACGAGATCCAGAGGGCTGGCGCGCTTATGGCCGACCAGGCATGACCCCACTCCTCCATCGAATGGAGGGTGGGGAGGGCCATCTGGTGCGTCGGATCGAACAGCCACTTCCGGCCTCCGCCGCCGTCGTCCGACGTCGCATGGTCGGCAAGAAACAGTGCCTGCGCCCGGGTGATGCGGGCATTGCCCCTCATCAACCTCTCGGCGACTGCTTCGATGCTGGGGTAGCTCCGGTGGTCTCGATCGGATTTGGGGATCGACAACAGGCGCGTCATGATCTTCCGCATGTCGACCGGCACCAGATTCGTGAGCGGACCAAATCCGTCCAGCGAGATCAGATGCGTGACGCGGTCCGGTACGAGGCCGGCATAGACGCCCGCTATGTTTCCGCCGAGGCTGTGACCGACCAAGGGTACGGCGATGCCGGGCAGAAGCGCATCGAGCAGCGCGTCGAGGTCAGCGACGAACTCGTGGAACCAGTAGCCCTGCGTGACCCATTGCGAGTGGCCGTGACCACGCCAGTCCGGAGCGATCACACACCAGTCGCCCCTCAGATGTTCGGCGAGGAACTGGAACGTGATCGAACTGTCCTGTGTCCCGTGCAGGAAGACGATCGGCCGCGCACCGTCGCGTCCCCATTTGCGGACGGAATGGCGGACGCCGCGGACGACAATCTCCTCTTTCCTCGACGAGGGGGCGTCACCCATCAGGCGTCGCCGCCTTCATGAGTGAGGACGACGCGGCCGGCCGTCGACCGTTCTTCCATCAACCGGTGCGCGCGCCCTGCCTCATCGACCGGTACGAAGGCCGCGATTTCCGGCTTGATCTCGCCGCGCGCGACAAGATCGATGACTTTCCTGAGGTCCGCCAGCGTGGCGTGGGCGCTGCCTATGAAGTCGAGCTCCTTCAAAATCGACATGGCCGGATTGAGCGGCACGGCGCCGGGATCGACATTGCCGACGATCACCATCCGCCCGCCGGCCCTGAGCGAGCGGACCGAGGCATTGAAGCTAGGCTTGCCGGCGATCTCGATCACCGCGTCGGCGCCCTCGCCGCCGGTCAGTTCCCGCACCTGCCGCTGAAACGCCATGTCCGGTGAGACCACCACCTCCGAAGCGCCTGCCTCGCGAAGGCGCGCCGTCTTGCTTTCCGACGTGGAGATGGCGATGGACCGCAGTCCCATGAGCCGCGCGAGCTTGATCGTGTGGATGCCGACCCCGCCGCTTGCGCCGGTGACAACCACCGTGTCGTTCAATTGAAGCGCGGCGCGGCGCAGGGCATGAAAGCCAGTGCCGATCGCGCAACTCAACACTGCGGCCACCTTCAGGGGGATGGAGTCGGGGACAAGGGTCGCATTGCGCTCGGAGGCGATGACGTATTCGCCGTAGCCGCCGGAAATCTGCTCGCCATAGAATCCCGGTCCGGAAACGCAGAGATTTTCCCTTCCCGACCGGCAAAGGGAGCAAAGCCCGCAGGGGATGCGCTGGATCACGGCGATCCGGTCGCCTGTCTTGAATCGCGTGACAAGCGATCCAGTCTCGACCACCGTTCCGGCGATCTCATGGCCCATCACCGCCGGCAGCTCGGTGTGCGGGAAGTGCCCGCCGCGATTGAGAAGGTCGTGACCGCAGACACCGCATGCCGCCACCCTGACCAGCATCTGGTCGGCCGCCGGCCGCGGCCGTTCGACCTGCTCACAGCGGAAAACCTCGGGTCCGCCGAACGCGGGCAAGACGACAGCGCGCATCAGGTCGCGCCCACGCAGAGTTCGCTGATCGTCTCGGCCAGCAGTCGCTCACGGTGATATGCGGCGTCGCCATAGGAGTACTCGAGCACCTTGGCGCGGCGCAGGTAGAAATGGAGCCCGAGTTCCCAGGTGAAGCCAATGCCCCCGTGCAACTGGACGCCTTCGTTGCAGACGAAGCGGGATGTGTCGCCGCAATGGGACTTCGCCATCGAGACCGCGCGAGCACGGTCCGGCGCATCCTCGGCGAGCGCCCAGGCAGCGTAGTAAGCGGCGGAGCGACTGGAATCGATCGCGACGGCCATATCGGCGCAGCGATGCTTGATGGCCTGGAACGAGCCGATCGGCTTGTCGAATTGCGTTCGTTGCTTGGCGTACTCGACCGAATTGTCCAGCACCTTGCCCGAGATGCCGGTCATCATCGTCGCCGCGACGACGCCGCTTGCGTCCAGCAGTCGCGTCACCGATGCGTCCGATGGTTCGCCGCCCACGATATCGTCGCGGACGACGGCAACGGATGTCATGTCGAGTTCGTGGAATCGACTCGACGGATCCAGCGTCGAATGTTCGCGAAGGGACACGCCCACGCGGTGGTTCTCGATCAAGGCGAGGCCCAGCGGACCGCCTTCCGCGAACCGCACCGCGAGAAGGATCAGGTCAGCGGTCGCGGCATGGGGCACCAGCACCTTGCGGCCGGTGATGCTCCATCCATTGCCCGACGGCACGGCGGTCACCGCGATCCGGGCCGGGTCGTAGCCAGCTTCGGTCTCCGTGATGGCAGGCACGATCTTCAGCTTGCCTTCGGCGATGAGCGGCAGGAGTTTCGCCTTCTGCTCTTCCGTGCCGAAGCGTGCAATGACGTCGGTAGCGACGATGGTCTCCGCTACGGGCGCCGGCACCAGCGCCCGGCCATATTCCTCCAGCACCAGCGAGAGATCGACGAAGCTCAGACCCATGCCGCCGTGCCCTTCCGGGACGAGCATCGAGAACGCACCACTTTGTGTGAGGCTGTTCCACAGGTCGCGGTCAAGTCCGTCGCCATCGACAAGCGCGCGCAGACGATCGAGCCCGTAATTCTTGTCCAGGAAACCACGCGTGGTCTCCTGGAACATGTACTGCTCGTCGCTGAAATCGAAGTCCATATGAAGCCTATTTCGGCAGGCCGAGCACGCGCTCGGCGATGATGTTGCGCTGGATTTCGGACGAGCCGGAATAGATCGTGAAAGCTTTCGAGCGCAGGAAACTCAGTTGAAACCGTCCGTCCGCGGGCGAGAGGGGGTCACCGCTACTGAGCGGTGCGAGTGGCCCCAGCGCCTCGAGCGCCGTCTCGTACATGTTCTGCGTGACGTGGCTCCAGTACAGCTTGTTCATCGACGCCTCGGGGCCACGCGGCTTGCCCTTGAGGGCCTTGGAGAAGGCGCGAAGGCAGTTGAGCCGCATGATCTCGATCTCGACCACCGACCGGCCGAGCTTCTGACGCAGCATCGGGTCGTCGATCGCCGGGCCGCCGCCGCGCTTCAGCGTCGCCGCCGTCATGATCAGCGTGTCCAGTTCCTGCTTGAAGCGGATCTGCCGTCCGAGCGCGTCTTCGGGCCCGCGCTCATAGGCGAGCGTCGTCATGGCGATCTTCCAGCCGCCGTTCAGTTCGCCGACGAGGTTCTCGACCGGCACCTTCACATTGTCGAAGAAGGTCTCGTTGAACTCGCTCTCGCCGGAGATCTGCTTCAGCGGCCGGATGGAGATGCCCGGCGTCGACATGTCGACCAGCAGAAACGAGATTCCCTTGTGCTTCGGCAGGCTGGGATCGGTGCGGGCGAGCAGGATGCACCATTGCGCGTACTGGGCGAAGCTCGTCCAGATCTTCTGTCCGTTGACGACGAAATGGTCTCCCTCGCGGACGGCGCGGCAGCGCACGGCGGCGAGGTCCGAGCCGGCGTTCGGTTCCGAGAAACCCTGACACCACACCTCCTCGCCGGAGATGATCTTGGGCAGGTAGCGCAGGCGCTGTTCCTCGCTGCCATGATGCAGCAGCGTTGTGGCCACCAAGTTGCGTCCGATGATGTTCAACCCTTCGGGGGCGCGGGCGCGCGCCATTTCCTCCGCGAAGATCGCCTGTTCGACAAGGCTCGCGCCGCGGCCGCCATATTTCGTCGGCCATGCGATGCCGTTCCAGCCGCCCTTGTGGAGCTTGCGCTCCCAGTCGAGGCGGAACATCGCGTTCTCATCCTCGTCCTCGGGCTCGAACACCGTCTCGCCCCAGCCTTCCGGGAGATTGGCGGCAAGCCACGACCGCAACTCGTCGCGGAACGCTTGATCCTCGGCGCTGTAGGCGAAATCCATCGTCAGGCTTTCCTGAAGTTCGGCGCGCGCTTCTCGCGGAATGCCGCGACGCCTTCCTTGTGCTCGGGCGTGGTGTAGGCGAGCGTCTGGGCGTAGCTCTCGTATTCCAGCATCTGCTCGAGCGTCGATGTCGAAGACTTGTTGAGCAACGTCTTGATCATCGAGAGCGCGGTCGGCGGACCGGCGGCGATTTCGGACGCAAGCTTGCGCGCTTCGTCCATCAGCTTGTCGGCCGGAACGACGTGATTGGCGATGCCGAGGGCCAGCGCCTGCTGCGCATCGATCTTCTTCGCCGTGAAGCAGAGTTCCTTGGCCTTGTTCAGGCCGACGACGCGGGTCAGCAGATGCAAGCCGCCGAGGTCCGGCACGAGGCCGAGCCGGGTGAATATCTGGCTGAACACGGCCGCTTCGCTGGCGATGATGATGTCGGCGGCCAACGCGATGTTGAAGCCCGCTCCGACAGCCGCCCCGTTGACGGCCGCAATGACCGGCTTCTCCAGGTTGATCAGCGGCCTCAGGATGTCGGCAAGGATCCAGCGGTGCCGCGCGCGGCGCGCGAGCAACGCCATGTCGGGGTTCATCGACTTCACATCGGCGCCGGCGCAGAAGCCCCGCCCCGCCCCGGTGATGATGACCGCGCCGACCGTTTCATCGGCGGCGATGTCCCGGATAAGGCCCTGCATCTCGCGGTAGAACTGGTCGTTCGTGGCGTTCATTGCCTCCGGACGGTTGAACGTCACGGTCGCGACGCCGTCCGTTAGGTCGTAGAGGATCGTCTCAAACGCCACTGCTTTGTCTCCTTGCACACGATGGAAGCGGAAAGATCGACCGAGGGTCCGCGTTCATTGCGCCCGCAGCCCGCGCCTGAGGATCTTTCCGGTCGGTCCCTTCGGCAGCTCCTGGAGGAAATGAACCGCCGCCGGCACCTTGAAATAGGCCAGCTCTTCCTTGCATTTGGCGATCAGCGTTTCGGCGCTGACCGTTGCACCCGGCTTCATGGCCACATAGGCAACCGGGACCTCACCAAGCGAGTCGTCGGGGGCGCCGATGACGGCCACCTCGCTCACGCCCGGTACGTGGTAGATCACTTCCTCGATATCAGCCGGATAGATGTTCTGGCCTCCGCGGATGATGACATCCTTCTTGCGGTCGACGATGTAGCCGTGGCCACCGTCGTCGAACATGCCCAGGTCGCCCGTGTGCAGCCATCCGTCGGCAAGTGCGGCGGCCGTGTCGTCCGGCATCTTGTAATAGCCCAGCATCACGTTGGCGCCGCGCATGCAGATCTCGCCGACCTCGCCGGGCGCGGCGTCCGTGCCGTCTTCCTTAACCATGCGGAGTTCGACGCCGGGCAGTATCCTGCCGATAGACTTCGGCCGTTTGACCCGGCCTTCCTCATCCAGCTCGATGTGCTCCAGCGTGGCGATCGCCGTGCCTTCGGTGAGGCCGTAGCCCGTCATTACGACGGTGTCCCGGCCCATGAAGGCGTAGATGCGTTCAAGCAGCGCGGCAGGCACAGGCGCTGCGCCCGTCATGATGCGCGAGATGGAACTGAGGTCGTGGTTCCTGGCCTCCGGGTGATCGAACAGCTTCTGCAGCATGGTCGGTACGCCGGGAAAGAAGGTGCAGCGATACACCTCGATCAGCTTGATGCACTCCTCGGGGTCGAAGCGCTGCATCAGGACCATCGTGCCGCCGGTGACCATAAGGGCGTTGATGCACTGGTTGAGGCCGAACGTGTTGTAGAGGGGAAGCGCGCAGAGCGTCACCGTCTTCTCGTCGAGTCCGAGCCACTCCGGTGTCGAATCGTAGTTGAAGCCGATGTTGGCGAGTGTCAGCATGACGCCCTTGGCCTTACCGGTCGTCGCGCTGGTGTTGAGCATCAAGCCGACGGCGCTGTCCGGGATCTGCACCGGCGCGTCGAGCGTGGCGCCGGCCATGTCGAGGTCGTGGGCAGACGCCAAGCGAGGGTCAGTTGCGGGATCGACTGCACCGAGGACGAAGACCGCCTTCAGCGTTTCCGTGCCCGTCGTCCCGACTTCCGGCAGCCGCTCGACGAACTCCTCGCCCATCACCAGGAATTGCAGATCGCAGCTCGACACGGCATGGGCGAGTTCGTTGCGCCGGTAGAAGATGTTGAGCGGCGAGACGATGGCGCCGAGCGCGAAGATCGCCTGCTGGAAGAAGATGAACTCCGGCCGCGAATGCATCATCAAGCCGACGCGCGTGCCGACCCCGACGCCCGCCGAGGACAGACCGCCGGCGAGGCGCTGCACCCGCCGCGCGATGTCGGCAAACGAGTACTTCTCGCCGTCGAACACGAGGGCGACCTTGTCGCCCCGCTCGCGAGCCTGCCGGAACAGATGGTCGGCGAGATTTGCCACGGCCGTTACTCGGCCGCCCTGTCGTGCGGAACATACGTGAGGTCGTCCTCGATGGAAGACGGGCCCTCGAACCAGTCCCGAGGCATGACCTTGGGGATCCGGAAATCATGCGCCGGCACGACGATGTCCGATGCCGCCTTCACCTTGGCCATGCTGCCGACATAGGTCGGTTCGCTCTCGCTGCGGATCGAGCCCGGCAGGAATCCGCCGGCCATGAAGCGCATCGGCGCATGCGTCGCGCGCGGGTCGGCTGGATGCCATGAACGGTAGTGGTCGCCGAGATCGGAAACCAGCGCCGCCTTGCCCTTCTCCGTCGTGACGACGACGACCTGCATGCCAGGCGTGTGGCCAGGGGCCTTCAGCAGCGTGATGCCGTCCATCAGGCCAACGTCGCCATCGACCAGCCGGAACTCGGACGGGCGCTTGCGCTGGAGCAGGCCTATCACCGTCTCCTTGAAATAGTAGATCCGTTGCGTGGCGACAGGGTCGATCGCGTGGAACACCTCGTCCCGCTGCACCACGACACAGGCCTTCGGAAACAGGTCGAGGTTCCAGGCATGGTCGAAATGCAGGTGGGTCGGGATGACGATGTCGATCGCCTCGGGTGAGGTGCCCGCGGCTGCCAACGCGGCGCGAAGAGACTCGTGGCCGCCGCCCTCGCCGTCGACCTTGAGCCTCGCCTTCACTTCGGCCGCACTCGGCATGCCGCTGTCGACGAGGATGCGGGTCGTACCGTCGGTGACGTACCACGCATGGATCGGGTCGCGCAGCATCCCTCCCCCATGCGGGATCAGGAGTTCGCCAAGGCGAAGCGTATGAATTTCGAACACGATCGAGGCTCCTCCACCGTCGACCCGTTGCTAGCTGTCTTCCTTCTCGCCGTCGATGACCTCGAAATGCGAGATGTCGCCCAGCGATCCGGTCGGCTCACCATCACGCCACACGGCGCGTACGCGAGTACCCGGCTTTACCAGTTCCTTCGCCCGGCTCATGTCGATACCGGCGATGTTGTGGATCAAACGTGTCAGCGCGCCGTCAAGGATGATCTCGGCGTAGATGTAAGGAGGCGGCTGCTTCTGCCCGAGGAACTGCAGGTGGATGACCGACATGGCGCGCACGGTGCCGGTCTGCTTCACCTCGACCCAGGTGCCGGTCTTCTTGTGCGTGATGTCATCCAGTTCGCGCGGCGGCAGGAGCGCGCCCTCGCCGTTCGAGGTGCGCACGCCCATGATGCGGCGGTTGGTCTTGATCTCATCGAACAGGCGTCCGTAATACGGGCCAAAGGCGTGCTCGTAGTGCAGGTCGAGCTTGTACGGGATCGCCTCGATCGGCGACGGGGTGACGTCGAGCGCCTTTACCTTCCCGACCGGAGCATCCGGCGCGGGCTTGAAACCCTCGATCGCCAAGATGCTGTGTTCCGGCGCGCTGTCGGCCCAGACCGCTTCGACGCGCAACCCGACCTTCAACTCATCATACGTCGCGCCGAGGATCTGGTGCGGAAAGTCGAAGTCGGCTCCGTCGATGCGGATCAGACCTATGATACCGGCCTCGGTCTCCGTGAAACCGTTGAGCACACCGGTCGATGGCGCCTCGACCAAGTCGAACTCGCTGTCGCCGCTCTTCGGGCAGAAATCCTGCGCCGGCACCAAGACCATTCCGCTCCCCTTGAAGCGACTGCCGACGATGCGCCTGTTCGCCAGTTCGCCGAGGAACGCGCTGGCTGCCCGGCCGGGCGTCAGCGTGTAGGGCATGGAAAGGTCGCTCTTGAAAGGAGCGAGGTCGTGCGGGAAGGTGTCCGGCATGGAGAGCATCGTGGTTCCTTCCGCTATGCGCTGAGCACGGCGACGCCGCGCAGATTGGCCCAGCCGCCCCCGGACTGCGCAAGGGCCATCTTGGCGCCCGGCACCTGCATGTCGCCGGCCTTGCCCATGACCTGCGACGCCGCCTCGATGACGCGAATCAGGCCGGCAGCGCCGATCGGATTCGCGCCGAGACACCCGCCTGACGGATTGACGGGGATGTCGCCGTCCATCTGCGTCGCACCCGACTTCATGAATTCAGCCGCCTCACCCGGGGCGCAAAGACCCAGGCTCTCGTAGTAGCTCAACTCGAAGCAGGTGTAGGGCTCCTGCACCTCGACCACGTCGAACTGGCGGCGCGGGTTGGTGATGCCCGCGGCCCGGTAGATGCGGCGGGCCGCGATCGCCAACGGTTCAGAGACGAGAAGCGACCGCTCGGGTGCGTTGTCCGCCTCGCAGAAATACCCCATGCCGCGAATCCACGCCGGACGATCGGTCGACTTCGCCGCCATCTTTTCGGACGACAGCACGATCGCGGCGGCGCCGTCGGAGATCGGCGGCACGTCGAGCAGCTTGATCGGCCAGGCGAGCGGCTTCGAGTTCATCACCTCGTCGACGGTGACTTCCTTCTTCACATGGGCGTGCGGATTCTTCATCGCGTTCTTGCGGTTCTTGACCGCCACCATCGCCGCGGCCTCTTCCGTATGACCCAGCACGTCCATGCGCGCGCGCCAGTAGGCAGCCGAGAAGCCCATGATGCCGACGGCGAACTCGCGACCCCAGAACGGGTCGTAGAGTGTCGAGATCGAATATTGAAGTGCGCCCTCTGATAGCTTGTCGTAGGCGACGATCAGGACGCGGTCGGCGAAGCCGCCGGATATCTGGTAATATCCCGCGAGCGCACCGGCGAGCCCCGTGCCGCCGCCCGAGGTGATGCGCACCAGAGGCTTCAACGATGCGCCAATCGCATCGGCGACCCACTTCTCGGGCTGGTTCACGGCGGCGAAGAGCACAGGGCCCGTCGCGACGATCACGGAATCGATGTCCTCGATTGTGAGCTTGGCATCGGCCAACGCCCGATCCACCGCTTCGCGCACGAGGCCAGCCTGGCTCACATCCGTGCGACGGCGGGAATGGTGCGTCTGGCCGACGCCGACGATACCGACATGACGGCCCATGACGATCAAACCTCCAGAGTAACGACGCAGTGCGTTTGCATGCCGACGCCGCCGGCGCCGTGGGCGATGGCCGTCGAGGGCGACTTCAGCCCGTAGACGGATGGATAGGTTAGCTGCCGGGCGGCCTCGCTGAGCCGCACCAGCCCGGTCGCCATGATCGGATCGGCCGGAAGCGATCCGCCGGAGCGATTGACCGCGATCTTTCCGTCGTCGAGCAGGTCCATGCCGCGCCCTGCCTTTGCCAAGCCGAGCGACTCCGAGACCATGAAGTCCGTCACCGCGCTCGATGCGCTGAACTCGGCGATGTCGGGCGCCGGCTTTGTCCAGCCGGCGCGCTTGTAGGCGGACTTCGCCGCAACGTCGCAGGCTTCGAGCGTGCCGGCCTTGCGGGTAGCGAATGAATGCTTGTCCGCCGATGCCCCCATGCCAGTCACCCAGACTGGCGTGCGCGAGGCACGGCGTGCGATGTTCTCAGACGCGATTAGCAAAGCCACCGCACCGTCGACCGGTCGAGACATCATCAACTTCGTCAGCGGACGTGCGGCGTTTCCGGCGCCGATGATGGCGTTTTCGTCCGGAACGGAGTCGATCTCGACCCGGCCGCCTGAAGCCGCGTCGCGCCAGCGGCGTTCCACCAATCTGGCCAGTTGACGATCCGCGACTCCGTGATCGGCCGCATAGCGCTGCGCCTGCATGCCGCTCGCCGCGCGATGCTCGAAACCGACCGGGCGCTGATAGAACGGCTCAACCTGCGTCGCATAGAAGGCGTGATGGTCGGATTCAGAGGGCTTCGAATAGGCGATGAGCAGGCCGAGGTCGGCGGCGCCCGAGGCGATCTTCGTGACGCCGTAGAGCGCAGCCCAAAGCCCGTCCTCCTCGATGCGGGATTCCTCCTTGTGATGCGCGCCCATCGCGCCGAGGAAGCCGCAGTTGGAAATCGAACGGCCGTCGAGCACATCACTGCCGGAATCGAAGACGAAGTCCACATCGTCGAGCGTCAGGCCCGTCCCCTTGAAGACGTCGGTGACGACGGCGGAGATCAGATCGATATGCTGCGCGCCGCTCCAGTTCCGAACGAGTTCGGTCTGCGCCGAAGAAATCACTGCAACCCGGTTTGCCGCCATGTTTCCTATCCCTGGCAAGGTAGGTCCGGGCGGACCACCGTTGCATCGCTTGCCCGCAAGGACATCCGCGACTGCCGTCGCCTCGCCTTGCATCCTTGGCAACTGTAATGAGCCCGGGCGCCAACCCTGTCAAGCAAGAAGTCGATTTTTTATCGGTTTTCAGGAAGCTTTCCGAGTGCTGCCGAGATGAGGCGAGTTAGCGCCTGCACCCGCTAATGGTTCGCGCGCGCGAGGCGCGACGTCCCGACGGACATCGTTGTCGTAGGCCTTGGTCAGCAAACTCAATGTCTTGCTTGCCAAGCTGTCGAGGAACGCAACCGGTTCTTCGGACTGCATCGAATGCCGGGATTGACCTCGCAGGATGGCGGGGCTACACCAGATTATCCGAAATCGCTTCGGTTTCTTGTGCCGAGGCCGGTTGTGTTCCGTTGCTGAGGAACTGGCGGCAAGCCGATGCCCTTGGACTATGATTTCCTGACTGGTCTCGTTCCGCTCGAAGTCGAGCATGACTTCACCGTGAACGACACGATTCTCTACGCGCTCGGCATTGGCGCCGGACTTGCCGCAACGACCGACGACGATCTGCGATTTGTCTACGAGTCGGGTCTACAGGCGCTGCCCACCATGGCAGCGGTCCTCGCCTATCCGGGCTTCTGGGCCCGCGACCCGAAGTACGGAATCACCTGGCAGAAGCTGCTGCATGTGGAGCAATCGATCGAAATCCATCAGCCGCTTCCCGTCGAGGGGCGCGTCCGCGGTGAAATGACCATCGACGAGATTTACGACCGCGGCGCCGAGAAGGGTGCGCTGATGCATTTCTCGCGCCGCATCTTCGACGCTGCCGGCATCCTCCTTGCCACCGTGCGCCAGGTGAACCTGCTGCGGGCCGACGGGGGCTTCGGCGGCCGGGCTGGCGCGCCACCGACGCCGCATGCGGTGCCGGACCGGACACCGGATGCCACGCTGGCCTTGCCGACCAGTCTGGACCAGGCGCTCATCTATCGATTGTCCGGCGACACGAACCCGTTGCATGCAGACCCGGCCGTGGCGAAGGCGGCGGGATTCGATCGTCCGATCCTTCATGGCCTCTGCAGCTTCGGCATTGCCGGGCGCGCGGCGCTGAAAGTGCTTTGCGACAACGACCCAGCACGCCTGCGTCGTCTCGACGTACGCTTCTCGAGCCCCGTCTTTCCCGGCGAGACGATCGAAACCCGCATATGGCGGACCGGCGAAGAGACGGCGGCGATCGAAGCCTTCGCTTTGGAGCGTGGCGTCGCGGTCATGCGCAATGGCCTTGTCGAACATGCCGCCTGACCGCGGCGAGGAAGGGACTGTAACGGGATGGACCTAGGACTGAAGGGACGCGCAGCGATCATAACGGGAGCGGCCCGCGGCATAGGCGCCGCGGTCGCGCGGAGGCTTGGCCGCGAAGGCGCCAAGATCGCCGTAGCCGACATCGAGCTCGAAGGGGCCGAGTCGACGGCGGCGGAACTGAAGGCCGACGGCATCGCCGCGATCGCGGTTGCCGCCGACGTGGTCGACGCAGCATCCGTGGAAGCGATGGTGGCGGCGACGATCGGTGCTTTTGGCAGCGTCGGCATCCTCGTGAACAATGCCGGCTTCCAGCGCGACATGCGCATCGGCAAGATGGCCGAGGCGGACTGGGACAGCGTCGTCGACGTCATCCTCAAGGGCGCCTATCTCTGCACCAAGGCCGCCCTGCCCTCGATGATCGACAGCAAATGGGGACGCGTCATCAACATGTCCTCGCGCGCGCACCTCGGCAATGCCGGGCAGGCCAACTACTCCGCCGCAAAGGCAGGACTGATCGGCTTCACCCGCGCGCTGGCGCTGGAAAACGGAAAATTCGGCGTCACGGTCAACGCCGTGGCGCCCGGCATCGTGGAAACGCCTGCGATCCAGGCCCTGCCCCACTATCAGTCAGTAAAGGAAAACGCGGTGAGGACGACGCCGATCCAGCGCCTCGGAACTGTGGAAGACGTGGCCGACGCTGTTGCATTCCTTGCGTCGGAGCGGGCCTCATACATTAGTGGTGAAGTATTGCACGTGACGGGGGGCAGGTATTGACGCAAGCCTCCTCGTCTCATCAACTCGGGAACGCCGCCTCATAGACAAAGGCGGCGGCGATGGGATCATCATGCTGGACAAATCTGCTGTAGGACAAACCGGATCCCGGACGAATGATGGCTGGGACGATTTCCTTGCGACCGTGATCGAGCGCTGGACCGCCGACACCGGCGAGCGGAAGCAGGATCGCAGCAAGCGTCGCGAGCAGGAGATACTGCGGGCGGCGCTCAGGGTCTTCGCAAGAGATGGCATCTCCCGCGCACGCATCGGCGACATCGCATCCGAGGCCGGCATGCCCGTATCGTCGATCTACGAGTACTTCCCGAGCAAGGAAGACCTGGCCTACGCCGTGCCGACGGCCCATCTGGCGCGCTTCTATGCGGAATACGCCCAAGCGGTCGCCGACAAGCAGACCTCGCACGACCGGTTGCGGCTGTACCTCTGGCTCGCAGCGGACTTCGCGCGGCGCAACCCCGAGTGGGCGCGCACGCTCTATCTGGAGATCTGGCCGAGCGTGCTGGTCAGCGAGACAGCGGTGCGTCACTCGATCAACGACTATGTGCGCGTCATCGTCTACCTGATCCGGCAGGGCGAGATGCGCGGCGAATGGCCCGCAGGGCCTGACCCATACGAGACGGCCGCCATCCTGAACGGCAGCGTCAACCAGGTGATCATCACCTGGCTGCTCTACCGGAAGCCGCGCGACCTGATGAAGGCGATCGTCTCGATCGTCGACCGGACAATGTCGGCGCTGCTCGGGCCATCGCCCAACGGTAAGGCAAAGTCGGTGTCGCGCCGTCACAAGGCTGAAGACGACTGATCGCAGGCGACCAAGCGGGCCAGCGAACCGGGCGCGAGAGCGGCCCGCCAACGGGATTTTCTTGCCATGCCGACGATGTCCATCGGTTCGTTCGCAGTCGACGTCGGCGATGACGGCGTTGCTCTCGTTACCTTCTCGCGTCCGCCGGTCAACGCGGTCTCGCTGTCGGTCTATGGAGATATCGGACGGCTGGTCGCGACCATCGAAAACGATGCGAGCGTCCGGGTCGTGGTGCTGACCGCCCCCGACAGCGCGAAGGCCTGGTGCGGCGGCGCCGACCTGAACGACTTCGTCGGCATGGACACGGCGAAACGCAAGGAACGCTATCGCTTCATCAACGAGCAGGTTCCCGGCTTCTATCGGCTGGACCGGCCGGTGATCGCCGCGATCAATGGCGCCGCCATCGGAATCGGCATGGTGCTGGCCGGCCTCTGCGACATGCGCGTCGCCGCGGCCGATGCCAGCTTCGCCTGCCCCGAGATCGACTATGGACTCGTCGGCGGCGGCGCCGGGCTGTTCTCCTGGCTGAAGCTTCCCGAGGCCAAGGTCCGCGAGATCCTGTTCAGCGGCCGCAAGTTCACCGCGCGGGAACTCGAGACCACCGGTTTCTTCAACTATGTCGTCCCGCGTGCAGAGGTGCTGTCGAAGTCGCTCGAACTGGCGAGACAAATCGCGTCCAAGAGCCTGCCTTCCATCCGCGCCCGCAAGATCGCCTCCGTCGGGCTGGAAGGCCGCACCTGGATGGACGCCTATCTCGACGCGCAGGCTTTGTCGGCGGAACTCGTCTCCAGCAAGGACAGTGGCGAAGGGGTCAGCGCGTTTCTCAACCACCGCAAGCCCAAATTCGTCGACCGGTAACCGCGGGGTTCTCCACGTCCCGACTAATGCTCGGGAAACAATGGTTCAATGCGTATTTCATTCAGCCTTTCCTAGGGCCGCCTGACCGGAATCCCAGCGCCGCCATTTTTCCGTATTTTTTTCGGCTTCTATTGCGAGACCACGCGCGATCTACTAGGAGTCGGCTCCGAAGGAGCGTTCGCCGATGATCGACAAGTTCGTAGCGTCCGTCGCCGATGCCGTCGCGGGCGTTCGCGACGGTTCGACGGTGATGATCGGGGGTTTCGGCGTCGGGCAACCGGTGCACCTGATCGACGGTCTGATCGAGCAGGGCGCGAAGGACCTCACCATCGTCGCCAACAATGCTGGCATCGGACGGAGCGGGCTCGCGCGACTTCTCGAACTCCGCCGGGTCCGCAAGGTCATCTGCTCGTTTCCCCGCACCGCCGATCCCGTCGTGTTCGATGAACTCTACAAGAAGGGCGAGATCGAACTGGAACTTGTTCCTCAGGGCACGCTCGCCGAGCGCATCCGTGCCGGCGGCGCTGGCATCCCTGCTTTCTACTCGGCAACCGCCTATGGAACGAAACTCGCTGAGAACAAGGAGACGCGGGAGTTCGACGGGCGTCACTTTGTGATGGAACGCGCGCTCCACGCCGACGTGGCTCTCATCGAAGCCTGGCAGGGAGATCGCTGGGGCAACTTGACCTATCGAGAGGCCGGCCGGAACTTCAATCCCGTCATGGCCACGGCGGCCACGCTGACAGTGGCGCAGGTGCAGCACACCGTCGAGCTCGGAAGCCTCGAACCGAATGCGGTCGTGACACCCAGCATTTTCGTCAGCCGTGTCGTCCACATTCCCTACGGCGATCCGAAATAGGATGTCGGTCATGAGCCAGCCCTGGAAACCCCTTTCACGGACCGAACTGGCTGCGCGCGTGGCCCGGGATATACCCGAAGGGTGGTACGTCAACCTCGGTATCGGCATGCCGACCCTGGTGTCCGACCAGATACCGGCGGGCAAGGACGTCATCATCCATTCCGAGAACGGCCTCGTCGGCATGGGGCCCCAACCCGCGCCGGGAGCAGTCAACCCCTGGCTGGTCAACGCCGGCAAGCAGTATGTCACCCTCGTCACGGGCGGTGCGATCGTCCACCACGCCGACAGCTTTGGGATGATCCGCGGCGGTCATATCGATCTCTGCGTGCTCGGCGCCTTCCAGATCGCCGAAAACGGCGATCTCGCGAATTGGGCGACGCTAGATGATTCCATGCCGCCCGCGGTTGGCGGCGCGATGGACCTTTGCGCCGGCGCGAAGCGTTTGTGGATCATGACGGACCAGACGACGAAGTCGGGCGAGCCCAAACTGGTCGAACGTTGCACGTACCCGCTCACGGGGCTGGCCTGCGTCAGCCGCATCTATACGAACGTCGCCGTCTTCGACGTGGGACCGTCGGGCTTCGAGCTGGTGGAGGCGGTGCCCGGCCTCGGCATCGAAGAATTGCAGGAGATGACCGGAGCCAGGATCAGGCGCGAAGCCTAGGTCACGGCACGGTTCAAAGCATCTGGAGGTGTCGCTTGAACCTGGGCTGGTGGCTGGAAAGATCGTGGTGGGACTTCGCCGACAAGGTCGCGGTCGTCGATCCTGACGACACGCAAGTCACCTATGACGGTTTGCGCTCCCTGACCAACAGGATGGGCAACGTCCTGCGCCATGAGGGCATGGTCGGGCCGGATGACGTCGTCGTCACCGTCATGGCCGATCATCACATTCACGTGGCGACGCTTTTCGCGGTCTGGCGTCTGGGTGCCGTGTTTTGCGGCCTGAACAGGCAACTGCCTCCCGAGCAGCTCGTGGCGGATGCGAAACGCACCTTCGCTAAGGTGGTGATCGTGGACGACGCGCTCGGCCATCTTTGCGCGGGATTCGCCGAGGCCGGCCTCAAGGTCTATCGCGCACGGACCGACGCCGACGGCGTGCCCGCGATCCTGCCGTTGACGCATCGTCATTCGGACGCGCTGGAGGTCGCGCCGCGCGGCCAGGCCGACACCGCCTGCATCAATTTCACCTCGGGCACCTCGGGCCAGTCGAAAGGGGTGATCTTCACCCACGGCACTCTCGGCAACTCCGCGCTGGGTTCGATCTTTCTCGCCGGCGTGAAGAGCGATACCCGCAATCTCTCGATCGTCGGCATGTTCCACAGCGGCGGCGTCCACGATTCGCTCCGGCTCGTCGCCGCTGGGGCGACCATCCTGTGGAGCGACGGTTGGGACGTCGGGCGCGTCGTCCACATCTTCGAGACCCACGCGCCGAACTTCATGTACTGGATCGGACCGACGCCGCTCCGGCAGCTCATAGCCCACCCGGCGTGGCCCACGCTCAATCTGCGCGGCATGAGGATGTACATCGCCGGCGAGGTCGTTCCGCCGGAGATGGAGCGCGCCGTCCAGGAGAAGGGGGCGATCGTCGGCAAGATATACGGGCTGACCGAGGCGATGCCGGTCTGCATCCTGTCCACCTCGCTCTACTATGGCGGCGCCGAGAACGCCCCCGCCACCTCGTCGGGCAAGCCGAACCGCGAATTCTGCGACGTCGTGCTGAAGGATCCCTATACGGGGGAACTCGTCGAAGGCGGCGGTGTGGAGGGCGAGATCTGCGTCCGTGGTGACGTGATCACGCCGGGCTACTTCAACGATGCCGAGAAAACCCGCGAGGCCTTCGATGCCGATGGCTACCTTCATACGAAGGACCTCGCCTATCGCGACGCGGAGGGCTGGTATCATATCCGCGGCCGCGCCGACGACGTGATCAGCGTGTCGGGCAAGAAGGTGTCGCTGCTCGACATCGACCGCGCGCTGCTGAAGGGTAGCGGAGTGCTCGACGCTGCCTGCGTGGGGGTCAGGCACCTGAGCCTCGGCGAGGCGCCTGCAGCTTTCGTCGTCCTCCAGCCGGGGGCCAGCGAATCGGCCGCGCTGGCCGCGCTCGACGCACATATCGGCGGCTTACTCAGCGACCTACACAGGCCGCGCGTCTACAAGTTCGTTGATGCCGTGCCGCGGACCGCCGCCAAGCGGTCGAAGATGCAGGGCGAGATGCGCCGGCAACTCGCAGGTATCGTGCTCACCGAGCCATCGATCGCCGTGAACTTGAGCGACGTCGCGGCGCACTGATTTCAGCGCCGCATTCAGGGAGAACCGGGATGACAAGAACGGCAAGCGGAGAGGAGCGTATCGAGACCCGCTTCACGAAGCTGGTCGGCGTGGATCATCCGGTCATGCAGGAGGGTCTTGGCCCGCACAAGACGGTGAAGCTCGCCGCTGCGGTCTCGAACGCCGGCGGCCTGGGAACGGTCAGCATCCCGAGCATTGCAGAAGAACCGGGCAAGGGCGCGGCGATCCTCCACGGCTACATCGAAGAGGCGTGCGCCCTGACCGACAAACCGTTCGCGGTGAACATCCCCGTCGGCGTCGACAAGACCTCGGGCGAGGTGCTGCCGTTCAGCGCGGCTTACGTCACCGCCGTGGTTGAGGCGGTGCGCGACGCCGAAATCGCCAAGCGCCTGCGCGTGATCACCACGTCGGCCGGCCCGCCGACGGCGGCGCGGAAGCTGATCGGCGACAGCGGTCTCATCCATGTCCACAAGGTCGGCGGGACACGTCAGGCGATCCGGGCGGAAAAGGAAGGCGTCGACATGCTCATCGCCTCGGGTTACGAGGCCGGCGGACACACGCATTCCAGGCCGGTGCATACCTTCATCCTCGGCCCAAGTGTGACCGAGGCGGTGTCGATCCCTGTGATCCTCGCCGGCGGCCTGCGTGACGGCCGAACGCTCGCGGCCGCGCTCGCGCTTGGAGCCGATGCAGGCGCGATGGGGACGCGATTCGTGGCAAGTCACGACAATCCCGACTGGCACCCGGCATACGGCCAGCGGATCATCGATGCCCGTGAGGGCGACGACACGCTCTTCCAGGCGATCTACGGTCCGTCGCGCGTCCTTCACAGCCGGGGCCTGGACGAACTGGTCGAAGTCATCCAGCGCGGCGACAAGGACGTGATCGAACTGACGCGGCTGAAGGACATCGCATTGGTGGCAGGCCAGCGTGACGGCGACATGGATGCAGGGCTTCTGCCGGCGGGACAGGTGTCGGGGGCCATCAACGACCTGATCCACGTAGCCGAATTCATACCGGGAATAGTTCGTGAAGCGATCGCCGTCATGGACCGGCTTCGCGCGAAGGCAAAGACCTAGCTGCGGGGAGCCTGCAGGCAGGGACCGGCTGTTCTCGCAATTCCTGGAATTCCATCAAAAAACCCGAATGTTTGTCGACTTTCGTTGACGCGCCTGGGGATCCATGCTCTGTTGCGCCACAGGGAGGAGAACCATGCGCCGAACCATCCTCATGGTCGATCGCTCGTTTCGCTACGTCGCCATGCTGGCGATCGTGGTGACGATGACGCTGACCAGCGCGGATGCGCTGATGCGCTACCTGCTGAACAGGCCCCTGCGCGGATCGATCGAGATCATCACCGACTACGCGCTGCCCATGATCGTCTTCCTGGCCGCCTCGCATGCCTACCGGCATGGTGGCTTCATCCGGGTGACCGTGCTCAGGACCGTCATGCCGCCCCGCATCCAATTCGGCATGGACATGTTCGCGCAGGTGGTCTCGGGCATGATCGCGGTCCTGTTCACCTATGCCGCCGGCATCCAGGCGATCGCGGCCTGGCATGATGGCGCACTGTCGAACGGCGTCTTCGAATACAGCCTCTGGCCGGCCTACTGGATCGTCTTCCTCGGGCTGGCGCTGATGACGCTGCACGTCGTCGCCGACCTCTCGCGAGTGAGCAGCGGCCAGTCAGGCCTGCTCAAGGAAGCGGAGGCGGTCTGAGCATGGTCGCGCTCATCTTCCTGCTACTCGTCGTGCTGATCCTGCTCGGCGTGCCAATCGCCTTTGCGCTCGCGGGCGCCGGGTTCGTGGGCATCTGGGTCGTGACCGGCAACATTGGCCAGGCGGTCGCCATCCTCGGCATATCAAGCTATTCGTCGGTCGCCGAGTACCTGCTCTCCACCGTTCCGCTGTTCATCCTGATGGCCTTCTTCGCCTCCTACAGCGGCGTCGCGCGCGAGCTCTTCACGGCCATCGCCAACTGGACCAGCGGCATCCGCGGCGGCATGGCGATCGCCACCGTCGGCGCGACGAGCGTCTTCGGCGCGATGTCCGGCGCCAGCGTCGCTGCGGCCTCGGTCATGTCGGAGATCGCCATTCCCGAGATGCGGCGCAGGGGCTACGCGGACGAGCTCTCGGCCGGGGCGGTTGCGGTCGGCGCGACCACCAACATCCTCATTCCACCGTCGATCGCCTTGGTGGTCTACGGCCTGCTCACCGACACGTCCCTCGGCGCCCTGCTGATCGCGGGCATCGTCCCCGGCGTCCTGCTCGCGCTGATCCTGTCGCTGCTTGTCTACGTGTGGGTTTCCCTGAGACCCGCCACGGCCCCTGAAATCTACGTCGTACCCTGGCGCGAGCGTTTCCTCAGCGTCGCCCGCATCTGGCCGAGCGTCATCCTGATCGGCGGCATCCTGTTCATGCTCTACAGCGGCATCGCCACGCCCACTGAGGTCGGCGCGCTCGGCGCCTTCCTCGCGCTGCTGATCGCGCTCATGCTGAGACGGTTGTCGAGGGGACAGTTCATGACCGCGCTCGAGCAGACGCTCCGCGCCACGGCGATGATCTTCCTCATCTTCGTCGGCGCAAAGGTGTTCGGCTATTTCCTGACGCTCAGCCAGATTCCCCAGCACGTCGTCGCGGTGGTGCTGGAAATGGAGCTCAACCGCTGGGTCGTGCTGGTCGGCATCATCGTCAGCTACTTCGCCATCTCCATGTTCATGGACGAGATGCCCCTGATGGTGCTCACGCTGCCGCTCACCTTCCCGATCGTCACGTCGCTCGGCTTCGACCCGGTGTGGTTCGGCATCATGACCATGATGATGGTGGCGATGGGCCTCGTCTTCCCGCCGGTCGGCATGGTCTCGTTCGTGGTGAGCGCTTCGGGCCGCGTCGAGCTCACCAAGGTCTTCAAAGGCGCGTCCATCCTGATGATGGCGATCGTCATCACCACCATCCTGCTCATGATCTTTCCAGAGATCGCCCTGTTCCTGCCGGCCACCATGCGCTGACGGCAGTCGCCACGCTTTACCTAAGCCCCAAGGGAGGAAGTCATATGTACATGATCACGAGACGAGCATTCGGCCTGATAGGCGCCGCTGCCGTCGCCGCCTTCGCCGTGCCGGCCTCGGCCCAGGACGTCATCACCCTCAAGGTGGCCGACTCCTACAATCCCAACCACTACATCTCGGTCAACGGCACCGTGCCGTGGATGAAACGCGTCGAGGAACTCGCCGGCGGCAAGGTGAAGTTCGAGTACTTCCCGGCCGAACAACTCGGCAAGATGGCCGACCTGCCGTCCCTGATGAAGGCAGGCGTCGCCGACATCGTGCTGATCCCGACGGGCGTGTTCGCCGCCGATTATCCGCTGACGAGCGTTGCGACGCTGCCTGGTTTCGGCACCAGTTCGACGGAGACGAGTCTCGCTTACTGGGACATCGTCTCGAAGGACGGTCCGGTGCGGGAGGAGTACGCCTCCAAGGGCTTCCGCCCGCTGGTCTATTTCTGCACGCCGCAGCATGAGATCGTTTCGCGCACCGAGATGGCATCGCTCGACGACCTCAAGGGGCTGAAAGTCCGCGCCACGGCCGGCGTGCCGTCGCAGATCATCTCCGCGATCGGAGCCTCGCCCGTCCAGGTCTCACCGCCCGAAATGTATACTTCGATCGAACGTGGCACGATCGACGGCGCCTTCGTGCCCTACCCGTCAGCGCGCGGCTACAAGCTGGACGAAGTGATCAAGTCCGCCACCCACAACGCCGCCCTCGGAAGCATCGTGACCGGCTACTCCACCACCGAGGCGACCTGGGCGAAGCTGCCCGACGAGGTGAAGGCCGCGTTCGAGCAGGCCAACAGGGAGTTCCTGGAACGCATCACCGCGTTCCAGGATGACGCCACCAGCAAGGACAAGCAGTTCCTTGAGGAGAAGGGCATCAAGCTCCTCACCATCGACGCCTCCATGAAGAGCGCGCTCGACGCAGCCGTTGCGCCGATCGTCGGCGGCTGGGTTTCGGAGATGGAGGGCAAGGGACTGAAAGGCCAGGAGGTCCTCGACGCCTGGACGGCCGCATTGACCAAGTAAGAATGTGGACTCGCCCGCCGCACCCGGCGGCGGGCGGCCATTTCAAGAACGTGAAGATGCAGCGCAATCACTCATTGTGGGACAGCTTCCTGCGCAACGCCGCGATCCGCGGCGACGAATCGGCGTTCTGCTTTGAAGATTCGCGACTGACCCACTCCGAACTCATCGCACGCGGACGGACCTATGCCGGCGAACTGTCGCACTGCGGGGTAGAGCCGGGAGACCGCATCGCGATCATCTGCGACGCCCGCGAGGAGTTTTTCCTCGTCCTCTCTGCGGCAGCCTGCCTCGGCGCGATCCTGGTGCCTCTCAACTGGCGGCTTAGCCGCGCCGAGATCGGCGCGATCCTGGACGACTGCGCCCCGAAACTGCTCTTCGCCGACACCAGTTACGGGCATCTGTTGGATGGGCGGGCGGAACGCCTGATCGTCCTGCCCGCGGACCGTCAATCTCGCGAGGAATTCGCGGCTCGTTTCGATGCAGGCCCGGTCGACAGGGACGGCAGCGGCAACGCGGATGCGCCGGTCGTGATCCTCTATACCGCGGCCCATGACGGCGAGCAGCGGGGCGCCGTCATCTCCCAGGCCAATCTGGTTGCCAGTTCGGTGCAGATGAATCTGGCGCTTGGGTTTGACGAGAACGATGTCTTCCTGGGCAACCTGCCCTTCTTCCACATGATGGCGCTGGCGCTCGCGCTTGGCGTCAATTTCGCAGGGGGCAGCACGGTTGTCCGGCCGCGTTTCGATGCCGCCGAGGCTGCGGAGCTTGTCGACACGGAGCGGGTGACTCTGATCGGAACGTTCCCGCCCATGCTGTCGTCTCTGCTGGACGAACGCGAGCATAAGGTCCGCGACTTCCGGTCGCTTCGCTTCTGCATGGGTCTCGATGCCGCGCCGACGATAGAGCGCTTTGAGGCGTCCTGTCCCGATGCGGCCTTCTGGTCGATCTACGGCCAGACCGAGACGACCGGAAACGTCACCTACGGGCTGTGGCGCGATCGGCCGGGTACGGCTGGTCGGGTTGCGGCGCTGACCACGCTCGCGATACTTGATCAGGCCGATCGTCCCCTTGACGACGGCGAGATCGGCGAGATCGCCGTGCGCGGCCCGACGGTCTTCCAGGGCTACTGGGGGCGGGACGAGGAAAATGCGTTCGTCACGCGCAACGGCTGGCATCATACGGGCGATCAGGGACGCCTGAACGATGGCTGGCTGAGCTACCACGCGCGCGCGCCGCACAAGCAATTGATCAAGACGGGCGGAGAGAACGTTTATCCGGCAGAAGTGGAGACGGTGCTTGCCTCGCACCCGGCGATTCGGAGCGCGGTCGTTTTCGGGATACCCGACGAACGATGGGGTGAGTCGATCGTGGCCATATGTGAGGCGGATTCACCCGTTGAGGATCATGCAGTCAAGGAGTTCGTCGCCCAGCGCCTGGCGCGCTACAAGCGTCCGCGAATTCTGATGGTCGCCGACGGCTTTCCCACTCATGCGAATGGGTCTGTCGACAGGGAAGAGGTGAAGCTCCGCTTCTTGCGAAGCCAGCAGGTCCAAATGCCGGCGGACACGTTTCAAGACCTTCAACGAAAGGGCTGAACCCAAGGCGGCGATACCAGAACCGAGGACGGCGGCAGCGGCCGCGTCCATCCGGCGAGGCTGGCCACATTGCATGCTCGGGCATCCACGCAGGGCATAGCCGCGACGGGCCGACGATGGTCACAACTTGTCGCAGCCCGCCCATCCTTCACCCATTCAGCGCACTCCAGCTGCTGCTGCCTCGATTTCGGCCGAACGAGATGGACCAGGGACGACATCGACCCATCGAACGCGTCTCTGTTGGCCGATACGTTTCGGGCTGCGGGTTATGCAGAGGTGTCCAGGGCCTTCATCGGCCATTCGAGCGGTGACAACGCCCAGGTGATAGCCGATTGGCTGCTCGAACACGGCTGGGGTCGCGAAGACATCTTCCTCGACATCGATCCGCGCAGCGGCATCGCGCCGGGAGAACGGTGGCAGCGCGCCCTCAATGAGGCTGCCAACCGATGTGAGGTCGTGCTCTTCCTCATCAGCCGCAACTGGCTCGGTTCGCGCTGGTGCCTGGAGGAACTGGCGCGCCGGCCCACAAGCTCGACAAGCGGCTGTTCGGAGTGCTCATCGACGCGGTTGTGATCGACGACGTGCCCGCCAGGCTCAGGGACGAATGGCAGTTGATCGACCTGGAAAGCGGCCGTCGGCCCGCGTGCCCGGTACAAACACCATTTGGCCTCCGGTCGCTCGTGCCGACACAATCCGGGCCAGAATCCGCCCGAAAGAACTCCCACATGATCCACCGTGACGTTGCGTCACGACAGCGGCGTTGATCCGCCGCATCTGGAGAAAGCATGATGGCAAGGAAAAATCTCTACGCACACATCCTTCTCGACAGGTCGGGCTCCATGGAGTCCTGCCGCGACACGACCATCGGCGCATTCAACGAGTATGTGAACTCGCTGCGCGCCAACGCCAATCTCAACGCAAGGATTTCGCTGACCGTTTTCGACGACCAGAGCATCGATTTGATCTTCGACGCGCATGACGCGCGCATTTTGCCGGCGCTGACGCGGGAGCAGTTCGTGCCGCGCGGCATGACGCCGCTCAACGATTCCATCGCGGTCACCGCGCAGGCAATCGAAAAGAAGGAGCTTCGCGCGAAAGAAGGCGTCGCCTTCGTCATCCTTACCGACGGTCTGGAGAACGCCAGCCGGGAATACAGCCGCGAAGCGGTCCGCAAGCTGCTCGACCGACTGCAGAATGAGAAGAACTGGCTGGTAGTCTATCTCGGAGCCAACCAGGACGCCTTCGCGGAGGGCGCGACGCGCGGCATCGCGGCCGGGCAGTCCATGACATACGATACCGCGCACATGCCGGCAGCGGTGCTGGCGACCGCTCGCGCATCGGCGGACTATGCCGAAAGCGGAGACCGCCGGCGGGCCGCCTTCAGGCCTTACGAGCGCAATGCCGCAATGGGCAGGAAGTAGCCTTGTTCGGGCGGGGCCACGCGGGCGGCCCCGTCTCTCCTCGGCGAAACTCCTTGCCTCGAGCCTTTCATCTCTTGATGGAATCGCTCTGCCGGAGGGAATTCGGGCCAAGGTCGAGGGCTTCGGCGAAGGTCGGTGTGGTGCATCGGCCGAGCCGGAGACCGAAGGATTTGGCCCGAATTGACCCGGCCCCCCAGGACGCTTTGTTGGTTTGCAAAGCAAACCAACGGGTGGTTTCCCGCTGGCGGGCGCCCGCTTCGTCGGACGGACTTGGCCGATGCACCACATCGACCTTCGCCGTCCTCCTGGCGGGTTGCCTCGCCATCGGAGAAACAGAGCTGTTTCCATCAAAAGATGAAAGGCTCTAGAGCGACATCCGACCTGACTGAATCGGGATTCCCAAATCAGCGTTGAGATGATTCAAGCTGGTTGCCGGATTGGAGGCCGGCAGCCATGTCGAAAGCTCTGTCGGTCGATCTTCGGAAGCG
>JBFXAF010000006.1:0-287231 GCA_050184585.1 Rhizobiaceae bacterium
ACAAGACGTCGGGAGACAACGCAGATGGATCGGCCTTTGCGGCATCATCGAATCGCCCCTTGATCGAAAGAATGCCGCGATCGGCGAGGAAGGCGTCCTGCCGCATGTAGTACTGGATGAGGGTATAGAGGTCCCACAGCGAGTTGTTCACCGGGGTCGCCGTCAGGAGGAGAACATCGCGTCTCTGGCCCCATAGCAGCCGCCGGAGCACCGCAGCGCGCGTGGGCGTATCGGGGTTGCGGTAGTTGTGAGCCTCATCCACCACGACCAGTTGATACTCGTTCAGCCCGCGGGCGAGCTTGTCTTGGAACTGATCAGGGTTCGCCATGCCGATTTGGCGGTCGATCGCCAGCTCTTCGTATGACAGGCACTCCACGTCGTTGAGGAAGTGCGTGCTGCGAAACTTCCGCCACGTCGTGTCCCTCAGTTGCGCGGGGCATATAAGCAAGCAGCGGTGCCTCCGCTCGACATAGAGCTTGAGAATCTCGCCAGCGATGAAGGTCTTCCCAAGGCCCACTTCGTCCGCGACGATGGCCCCGCCATTCTCGTTGATCAGCCGAAGTGCGCGGGCAGCTCCGTGCTTCTGGAAGTTGGTGAGCGGTAGCCCCTTGTCCGAACGTTCGTCGTCAGCGACTTCGCTGCCGTACAACTGGAACAGGGTCCGGAGGAAAATGTCGAAGGGGCTCCACTCGGCAAACACCTCCTCGAACAGCTCGGTCAGGTCGAAGGGTACGGCCTCTTCCCACAGCCGCTCGTACCAAGCCTTGGCTTGCCCCACGATTGGATCGTCGAAGCGGCCCAGATTGAGTTCCAGGTTACTTTTGACGCCAGACCTTGTGAGGTTGGATGAGCCAGCAATAACACCGGCGCCGCCAACGTAAGACTCGGTACGGGGCGCGAAGATGTAGGCCTTGGCGTGCATGAAGGCCCGCTCATAGCGTCGCGTCTCCATTTTGCCGGATTTCAGTACCGCGATCAGGCCACGAAGGGACGATCGGCCCGACCGCGTGAAAGGGAAGCGATCGCGTTCGCGGCGCAAACCCGACTCGAGTTCGGCAAGTCGCTCGCGCAGAAGACGCCGCTCAAACTGTAGGGGGGATTCCTCCAGCGGGCGACGCGGAGGCATCGCTTCGGACAACGGTTCGGCACCGATCATCAACCGAACCTTCTCGATCCCGTTCAGTGCCGCGGCGATCTCGCCGAAACCAGCTGGAGAGAAGAAGGCGGATGCGATGTCGAGGCGGCCGGGCGGGATCGGAGGCTCGCCAAGCGACCCGTCGCGTTCCACGACGCCCGACTTGAGGACGCGCTCAATCGCGGCTGCCAGAGTATTGCCGTCGAGGTTATCGATGAACTCAGGATTGCTCATCGCCACCCACCGGCTGGATCATCTTGTTGATGTTGATCCCTGAAGGCATGACGCGCTGTCCGCCAGTGCTCGCGCCGGTCTCGAAGATTTCATGCCAGAATGCATAGGTCTGCTTTCCGCCGAAGACTGTGTTCGACGCCTCGCGATTTACCCACAGGGGGAGCCGGGCCAGATTGTCGAGGAAGTTGGAAATGTTCGACCAGAGTTGGTCCGGGAATCGGTACTGGAAGAGCCGGTCTGTGCGGATGGGTTTGCCCTGATGGCTGAAGTAGCTTTCGGCGACCTGACGAACATAGTCGAGCCAGCAGTAGAGCACCTCCTCTTTGGCCAACCGAAAGGCGACGAGGTGCGGTTCAGGGACGTCTTTGCCCTGCTGCACGATGTTCTCGATCCGCCGAGCGCCGAGCTCCTCGTCAAACTTGCCGATGTAGATGCGATCCGCGATCAGCGTCATCAGATGGGTGAGCTGCTGGATTTCGAGGTCGCGCGGATTTTCGCCGCTGGCGTCGAGGTGGTTCCACGGCGTCTCCAGCATCTTCGTGCCGATGAACTTCGAGTAGAAGGTCTTTTCGATCGCACTGTAGGAGAATGGCTGATCGCCGCCCTTGCCCGCGAACTCGATGAAGTCCCTCAGTTTGTTATCGGGTGAATGGATGACCGCGCTGCGCACATTGTCGAGGACGTACTTCGTGATCTGGCGCTGCTCACCCTTGAAGAACTCCACGAGCTGCTTTTCCGAGAAGCCCTCGAAGTCGTCTGCAAGTTCCTTCTCGGTTCGGTAGCGGCTCATCCGGTCCTGCAGGATCTGCGAACCCAGGCGACGCTGCACCGACTTGTCGAACGCTACTTGGCGGAGGGTCGTTCCAGCGTTCGTGTTTGTCGTTAGCAGGATATCGAAGTTGGGATCGATGAAGACGCGAACTGGCAATGAAGTGGCGCCGAGCAGTATTTGCGCAGCCGCCTTGTGCTGTCCGTCGAACACATTCACCGGTGCGGTGGGAAGATGGTTCGTGTCGATCCATCCGAGCGCAATATGTAGCTGCGGGCGCTTCCGGTAGAACTCTTCGATAAGCCCCCGAATGTTGGCGCCGATCGGACGCGGGTTGATCTTCTCGTCATGGTGAAGCGCCGTGATCGGCAGCACCGCGAAGAAGTAGCGCATGTCCGAAAGCTTGTCGGTGTGGATCGGTACGGTAACGGTGTCGTCGCCCGACACGACGTAGGTAATCTTGTCGCCCACGATTTGACCACGAAGCGTGCTTGACGCTCCACCGTGAGCTTTCAGGACGTCGTTGAGATTTGCACCACGCTCATCACTGGTCGCTTCCTCGGAAAGCTGATCAAATCGAGCGAGCACGCGTGCTACGCGCAGATTGGCCGCTTGCTTGGATCGATTGTAGCTCGCCAGCGTCAGCGCGAAGTTGTCGGGGTTGTCGGGTCCGTTATCACGGGTTGGAACGATGTGGTCGATGTCTAGCTCGTGGACACCGATGATCATGTCTTTGCCGGAGATAAAGCAGCGGCCCCCCTGCTGATCCCACAGCTGCTTTTCCAGCGCCTTGCGTTCTTCCTTGCCCAATCGGCTGAGATAGAGTGAGCCCAATGGTTCCCCCTCGAACTATTTCTTGTTCGCCCACACGCGGAAATGCTCGTGAACGGCCGCAAAGCGCGGCTGCCAGTCCCAGCCTTCATGAAAGGTCTCGAAGATGTGGCGGAGCTGGTCGCTGTTGAGGCCGTAAAGATGGGCAACGACTGCGTCCAGCTCATCGATAATTCCTTGCTTGTGGTCAGGCCCGATAGGACCAACATCCACGCCAACCTTGTCAGCCCATTCTGCGAAGCGATTGTCAGGCGCGGCCAAACGTCCGGCCAAAGCTACTGTCCGCTGCCACAAGGCGCTGTCACGCGGCGGTCGCGGTACCGGCAGTGGATTGAAAACGAAGTAATTGACGTGAGTCTCCACGAAGCGGCGGGCGTACCAATCAAGCGGACGCGAACTGAGCACGCCCAGCAGGTAGGCCTGATCGCGCTCGTCGCCCCGAGGGAACATCACCTGCGGCGCGGTGTTCGCGAGAAAGACTTCAGCCGGAACCAATGCTGCGCGAAGTGTCCTCGTGTCAGTTGCCCGGCTGATGTCGCGCACCGCGATACGGGGCACATTTGGCGCAAGTGTCGCCCGCTGCTGCAGATGCGCGAGCGGGAACTCGCCGTGTACTGTGTCGCGTGCTGATCGCCCCGCCCGGAGACGCTTGCTGAAGAGCCAGTCCATCGCCGCCTTCGGCTCCGCCCACGCGTAGTAGCTGTCGTTTCCGCGATCCGGTTCCCATAGGTCGAAGCTCTCGCCCTTGAAGACCGGCCAGTAGCCGTTCGGCTGCTCCTTCTCGAACGTCATCAACGGCTTCTGCGCAGTCGCGTGAAGCTCGGCGTCCGGCCTCGCTCGCCAGCTCTTGCCGTCGTTGAGGTCGAGCCGTGGCGACTTCCTCAGTTGAGCGAAGATTTCGAGCGATTGCGCAGTCGGCAGTAGGGGGAGGGAAGCGGTATCGTTCCAGGCAAAAATGTCGGTAGCCGAGAAGCGGGCTGGGTCGCGATCGTGGCCCTGCATGAAATCTACCAGATTGGCGAACGGCCCTCTCAGGCCGATCGTTCTACCTTTCGCATTGCCTCGCTCAAGTGCGATGAAGCCGATGGTATAGCGATGCTCTGCTTCGTCGAAGACCCAACCCGCACGGTTCAGCACCATCGTGATATCCACGTTGGCTGTGCTGGCAAACATTTCCCGTCGGAACAACTCGGAACCCTTAGCTGCCAGTGCGCTCCTAGGCAGCACAATGCCGATGCGTCCGCCCCCGGCGACTGCAAGGTTCCAGAACCGCCACGCAAATGCCTTGTAGAGGTCGGGATCGCCGGTCCCCATGCCGGGATACGCACCCGAGGTCAGCGCCTTGCGGACCTTCGCCGTGGACTCGATTTCTTCATCCAGCATTCGGGCCAGGTCCGGCCGTGCAACACGCAGCGCCGCCCGCTCCCGTTCCAAGTCGGTCTGCGGCAACCCGCGCAGACCCGGAAAGTGCCGTGCCCAGAACGCGTGATCTTCAACCGTCACTTCCTGCCAAGGCGGATTGCCGAGCAGCACATCGAAGCCACTCCGTCTCCTAAGGAAAACTTCCGGAAATGCCACCGGAAAGTGGAACACCTTCAACCCCTCGAGGGTTCGGGCTGCCGCGAACCGAACCTTGTGGGACTGGATTTGTGCCCGATCTTTCTCCCACTCTGTGAACTGATAGCGGATCGTCGGATCGAGCCGCTGCGCCGTAATGATATCGCAGAGCGCCCGCGTGTCCTCCACGGCGACCTTAGACTCGGCAATCGCACCTAGCGCCTTCGCAACATCCATGAGTGAGGCATCAGAGATATTGGCCAACCGTCGCAAGGGCTGCGCGGCGCCCCCCAGCAAATCGTCAGCATTCACTGGGAAGAGTGAAGTGCCTTCCTTCTCGAATGCCTCCCGAATCTCGGCCACCGTTCCCACGCCGACCAGGGCATTGCCGTTCACCAGGTTGTGGTCAAGGACGCTGAGCGGGAGGCCGGGGACGAAGGTGTGAATCCATATGGCCAGCCGCGCGAGCTCGACAGTGAGCGGATTGAGGTCCACGCCATAAATGCACCGTCGTGCGATCAGGCGACGTAGGACCTGCCCGTCCTCGAAGGTCATCTGGTCAGCCAGTTCACCGAGCTGATTTCGAGCCGCCGTCTTCAGCTCTTCGAGGCTCTGCCGGACAGACGAAGCACCGGGCGCATTCGGCCTCGCGAGATATTCTGTGAAGGCCTGTTCGATACGATCCACTGCGGCGACAAGGAAATGCCCAGAGCCCATGGCTATATCGGCGACGCGGAAGTCGAAGAAGGCCTCTCCGGCATCGGCATCACCCAGGGCTGAGACTCGCGCCAGATGGTCGGCCAAAGCTGGCATCAGCGCCCGGTCAAGCAGATGCTCAACGGCGAAGCTCTTTGTGAAGTAGCTGCCCGACGACTTCCGGGCACCGGATCGATTGTGCAGGTAGACCTCACCCTTGCGGACAATGGGCTCCTGGTTGCCCTTCAGCGGCACATAAGACTGATTCCGATCGAGCATCAGGTCCTGCTCGGCAACCGACAACTCGGACTCTAGCAGCCCCTCGTAGATCGTCCCGAATTCACGCACGCCGAGCGACCGGAAGTCCACCGGCTGGAGACCGCCATCAACGTCACTGAGAAGCAGTGCCCGCAGCGCCGGTTCAAACACCTCGTTTGGCAGAACGACCTTGGTGAGTTCGCCGCCCGCCTCGGAGTGCCGCGCATCGCTAGTGAATAGGTTGCCGTTGTAGGGCGGCACCATCAGCTCGGTATCGCCCACGGATACGGCTCGCCAGATGCGGGACACCTCATCCCAATGGCTGGTGCCTGCCGCGATTGGCCGTGTGGCGGTGTAGTGCGCCGCCAACTCGCGGGCCTTCTGCTTGAGCGAGCGTACCCGATAGGCCTCGCTGTGGGCATAGGGCAGCAAGTCCTTATCCTCTGCGTACGCAACGAACAGCAGCCGGAACAGTATGGTCAACGACATCCGGTAGGTGAGGTCGAGATCGTCAGCGTTGGGTGCCCTCAGTTCGCGAGCGTCCGTGACACCCTTGGCCAGCAGTGGCATCACCTCTTGGTAGATTCGATCGCGCAGCCGAGTCGCGAGATTGGCCGCGAAGCGCTCGGAGTTCTTCAGCAGTCGCTGAACGGAGCCGTTCGGCGAAAGTGCGTCCGCTGAGAACAGCATGGAGAGGAACGCTAACTGCTCATCGGCCAGTAGCGTCGTCTGAACCTCGACGTAAGTCTCCGTCCGGCCGCGACGCCCGACACCGATTCCCGGCTTGGTCGGGTACAGCCTCAGACGGTCGCCTTGTGCAACCACCACCCAATCGAGGTTCTCGTTGTCGGCCTTTGCAAGTGCGTAGGACACCGGGGAGAGATTGCCAAATTTCTGCGAGGCGTCCTCGGGTATCTCCGAGCGGTCAAGCAACACGGCCAGCGCGAGACGCCGGTCGCGGCCCTTCAGTAGATGCGTAAGGTTGTCAATGCGCTCTACCGAATAGCCAAGCCGCTTTAGCAGTTCCTGCCCTTCAACGCGATCGCGCACAATCGAGCGACCGCGCTGGACATGTTCTTGCCAATCCGTCTGGCGCGGCGCGTCTTCAATCAGTTCGTGCGACGCGAACAATCCCTCGTTACGCAACCCGGGTGCTCGCGTGTCGAGTGAGGGTAAAGCACCCGCGAGGAATACTAGGGCAGAATGACGATCCGGCTGCTCCAGGGCAGCCGCACACAGCCGCTCGATCGCCGCTGCGTCCTTTTCCGCGTAGATGGGCAAGTCCTCACCTGCGGGACCGCAAATGGATGCGCGCTGTTTCCCATAGAGAGCCACAGTAAGAAGCGGCACCGATCGCCCACCGCGACGCTCTTTCCAAGCCTTCTGTAGAATCGCCGCGTTTGGTTTTGCGGCCGCCGAGTAGACCGCCACCTCAAGACCCAGTTGTCCGGGCCCTATGTAAACACCAAGGGGCGACAGCTCCTCTGCACCCTGGCTCAACGGCCGACGGCTAAGGTCTCCAAGAAAGTCAGGCACCGAATCCCCCGCATTGCCGCTTGGCCCAAACTATAGTCACTGTGTCTCTGGCGGGAAGCCTGGGAGGTGGCAGCCAATGAAATCCGATCGCTTCGATCACGCTATGTTCGAAATTTATGCAAGGGCGAAGGCGGAAGCGAAATATACCGCGACCGTGTTCCTAGGAATGCTGCAGAGGCAAGGGGGCCTCATGACTGCAAAGCAGCTCATCAATGCCAGCAGACCGTCCGACGGCTACACCTCCTTGTACGAGCGTGGACGACTTGATTTGACGGTGGAGGCGGTGGTTATCGAGAACACTGAATGGCATGATCTTTTCACTACGGAGGAACTTGATCGAGCGAGGAAGCGGCTGAAGCAGTACGGATACGGCGTATAGGCCCAAGTTGGCAGGGGGGCCGGTCATTTCGACGCGAACGGAAGAGGCTAAGTGTTCCGAGAGGAAACAAACAGCCCCAACAATAGTCCGCATGTGCGGTGTGCGCGCTGTGTCATTTTCTGGCGCCCGCTTTCGGTCGCGCCGAAGACTACCGGAGGTCCAGAATGAGGGCGCAAAGCCATCATTCGTCGAACGGGCTGTAACACGGGGGTATACCCTCGCGTGACAGCCGCGGCGTGACTCGCGAGGCGTAACATCAGAGTTGACACCGGCTATTTGTGACACGGTAGCGTCGCCTCAAGACCCTGAGGTGACACATGGCTCGCATCGGCTATGCCCGCGTCAGCACGCTCGACCAAGACCTCGACGTTCAGGTCGACAAGCTGAAAGCCGAAGGCTGCGAAATCGTTCGATCGGAGAAGACCTCTGGTGCCAGCCGTGATGGCCGAACCGAGCTGGCGACAGTCCTGGATTTCCTTCGGCCCGGCGACGAACTGATGGTAACCCGGTTAGACCGGTTGGGTCGCTCAACCCGCGATGTGCTGAACCTGGTGCACGAGGTCGAGCAGAAGGGGGCTTTCGTGACGGTGCTAGACCCCCAAGTATCGACGCGCGGCGAGATGGGTCACATGATCCTAACGGTGCTCGGCATGGTCGCCCAGATGGAACGTCGTTTCATAAAAGAGCGACAGCGCGAGGGCATTGCTAAGGCGAAGGCAGATGGCGCCTACCTTGGTGGCAAGCGAAGGATTGACAGAAACCGCGTCGTCGAGCTGAAGAATGCCGGCGACGGCGTCGGCGCGATAGCTAACTCTCTCGGCTGTTCACGAATGCAGGTCTATAGGATCCTTGAAGGGGTGCGATGGGCCAGAAGTTCATCTCCCGCGAGCTCGACCAATGGGGAATAGGAGGGTTGTCGAATGGGGAAGGTAGGGCATACGGAATAAGCATTCATGCAGATGTTCGACGGCAACTTCCGGCGAAGTCAAAACGCGAATACTATCCACCGAAGTAAGCTTTGCGGAGAAGTTCATCTCCGTACATATCCTGGAACGTGCCGGCATGCCGGATTTCTCCTGCTTGGAGCACATACACCCGATCGCTACGCTCGATGAGTTCCGCGATGCGCTGCTCCACTAGCAGGATCGCCAACCCACCCTCGCTATGAAGCGTTTCTATGCTTTCGAATATGGAATCGGCAATCGCCGGCGCCAGCCCCATCGAAGGCTCGTCCAGCATCAGCAGTCGAGGCCGGGAAGCGAGGCCTCTTGAAATAGCGAGCATCTGCTGCTGGCCACCGGACAAAGTCCCGGCGAGTTGATGACGACGTTCCGCTAGAATGGGAAACAGGGAAAAGATGCGATCGAGCGACTGGTCGAAGGATTGCCGCCCGGATTCCACCCACGCTCCCATTTCCAGGTTCTCTAGTACCGACATCGAGCGGAAGACTTCGCGGCCTTCCGGCACGTGGGCTATTCCGAGATGGGCGCGGCGTGAGACTTCCACGCGACTGATGTCGGCGCCTTCGAAAGACAGGTTGCCGGATACGGGAGACACCGTCCCGGAGATCGTCTTGAAGAGGGTAGACTTGCCAGCGCCGTTCGGTCCTACGACGGACACCAACTCCCCGCCTCCGATTTCCATCGAAACGTTGTTGAGGGCGCGCAGGTTTCCGTATCGAACCGTCAGGGAGTCGATCCTAAGCATTGCGCGCGGCCCACTTCTGCCCGAGATAAGCTTCCACCACCTCCTGCTTCCTCACTACGTCGCGAGGCGCTCCGTCGGCCAGCAGACTTCCATGGTCCAGTACCAGGAACCGATCGACGATATCGATCATCGCTCCTACGGTATGCTCGATCAAGACAACCGTCACGCCACGTGCAGGCAAGGTTGCCACGACTTCCATCAGTTCCGCAGCTTCCGCGCTCCCGAGACCGGCAAGAGGCTCGTCAAGGAGCAGCAAGCGCGGCCGGGGGGCCAACGCGCGTGCCAGTTCCATGAGCCTCAGTTCCTTGCTCGTCAGACCTTCGATCGAAGCACCCGCCCTGTCCGAAAGCCCGACGTCATCGAGAGCTTTGCGCGCGAGTTCCCACGTACCGCTCTCACCTTGATCGGCGACATAGGCGCCGATCAGAACGTTCTCCACCAGAGGCATTCGACGGAATGCGCGCACGACCTGGAAGGTACGCCCGATCCCCATACTGCAGATTCGGCTGGGCTTGAGCCCGGCGATTTCCTTGCCGTCGAAGCGGATGCGGCCCTCATTCGGCTTCGCAATCCCATTCAGGAGGTTGAAGAGCGTCGTCTTGCCAGCCCCGTTCGGCCCGATGATGCCGAGGATCTCCCCCTGCTTGACGTCGAACGAGATATCCTTGATGGCCTTCAGTCCCCCGAAGGATTTGGACAATCCTCTGACTTCGAGGATGGTGCCGCCTCCCACCTCCCGACGGCTGTCAACGCGTGTATGCGCTGGCGTCTTTGCCCCGGGGATCCGAGCCTCGCTGACAGAACCCGATGCCGCTCGACCGGGAGGGTTTTCATTGGCTACGTCACGGCGCCGGGCATAGAGATCCTTCACGCGCCAATAGATGCCCTCAGGCGCCAGGAGCGTGACCAGGATGATGGCGACACCGTAGAGGATGCCTTGAATTCCGGGGAGCAAACTGCCGAACTCGGCATGCAACGTTTCGCTGACCGGCAAGAGGATGACGGCCCCTATGATCGGTCCCCACACGATGCCGGCGCCCCCGAACAAAGATAGTACGATGGGTTGCGCGGAAACAACGAGTCCAAATACGCTTCCCGGTGTGATGACGAGGACGACCACCCCGTAGAGGCCACCCGCAGCCGCGGCCAGAGCGCCGCTTAGAATCAAGGCCCGCATTTTCCAGCGAAACGTATCGACCCCCGAGGCTTCCGCAGCCAGTTCGTCCTGCTTGATTGCCAGCAGCGAACGACCAAAACGCGATCGCTCAATGAGGATCGACAACACTACCGATATCACCATCAGCCCGAGCGCCAGTAGCAGATAGCCGCGATAGTCGGAGAACTGCATGTACCAGAGTGGTTCCTCCCGCTTCATAGGGAAGGTCACTTCCTGGTAGCCGAGCCAGTTGAAAACATAGACGAAGCAAAGCGGGTACGCGAGCATAGCAAGCGCGAAATAAAGGCCGCGCAGGCGGAACGTCGCGTAGCCGACGATGGCTCCCGCTAAAGCTCCGACCAGGGCTGCGACGGGCAAACCGAACCATGGCGTCAGGTCGAAGTGGATCAGCCCAAGGGCTACGGTATAGGCTCCGAGCCCGAAGAATGCAGCATGACCGAAGGATATGAGGCCGCTGTAGCCGCTGAAGATGTTCCACGAGACGGCGAAGCTGGCCCAGATGGGTACGAGAGTCAGCAACAGCCTGTAATAGGGGTTTTCGATCAGAAGGCTAAGACCGATCCAAACTACGACGATCGCCGCTACCGTGACGAGAGACGAAATGGAATTCTGCCGTGAGATCATGACTATGCTCTCTCGGTGTTGCGGCCGAAGAAACCTTGTGGACGCAAAATTAGAAGGAGCAGGAAGGCGACGAAGATGGTCGCATTCTGCAACTGCAAAGGGAGCACCAGGGTCGACAGCTGCTGGACGATGGCTATCGCGAAACCGCCCCAGAACGCGCCAACAATACTGCCCATGCCGCCAAGGACCACGCCCGCGTACATGATGATGAGGAAATCGCCTCCGACAAAGGGCTGGACCGGATAGTAGAGCACCAGCAACCCTCCAGCGATCCCGGCGATCGCGGTGCCGCCCGCAAAAGCCAGCCGGTGAACGCGGTCGACGTCGATGCCCATGTACAACGATGCCGTCGGATTGTCCGCCGCGGCTCGAAGGGACTTCCCGACGCGGGTTGCGCGGATCAACCAGAAGATGACTATCGATATCGCGACGCATAAGGCGGCGTTGTAGGCGCGAGCCTTGTTGATGAAGACAGCGCTGAAGTCGTCGTACAGCAGAGGTATCTGCCATGCCTCGGAGGACAGCGGGCTGATCACAGATCTCGGCGCCGAGCCGAGTATGATCAGCGCCCCGTTCTGAAGGATCAGCGCAATGCCGAGCGTCAGGATAAGCTGAGCCTGATGGGCCTCCGCGGGGTTGGCGATGGTGGCTCCGGTGGTGCGCGAGATCAGTACTTTGTGAAGTGCACCGCCCAGAAGAAAAAGAACTGGCCCGATCATGAATGCAGCCAGGAAGGGCGCCGCGAGGCCAAGAAAGGTATCGGCAAGAAACGTGACAACCGTAAGTAGCGCCAGATACATGCCGACCATCATGAGGTCCGCCTGAGCGAAATTGATGACTCCCATGATCCCAAAAATCAGGGCCAGGCCAACGCACATCAGGCCATAGATGCAGCCAAGCAGGATGCCAGCGGACAGGGCCTGGAAAAACTGTTCAACGAGCATGCCCATAAGCAAGCCTCTCTCCCAGCCGCAAATCCGGCGGCTAACAACAACCCAGCAAGCGAGAAATTTGAGTTCCGACGCCTAGCCTGCGGTCGGGCACGGTGGCCGCAACGCCGACTAGGACCAGAACTGTTCCTTCTCCATGACGCCGATCAGCGCCTGTCCCTCCATGACCAGGTGTTCCCGGCAAAGTTGCTCCACAAGCTTGCCGTCGCCCTTGGAGAGAGCGTCAATGATGCCGTCGTGCTGGCGCATTCCCAACTCTGCGACCTCAGCGTCCCCCGACCACACGCTTTAGGGCAGGCTTCGAGCGAAACGCGACATTGCTTTCAGATAGGTAACGAGCCTTTGCGAGGCGCCCGCCATGTTGATGGTCCGGTGGAACGCCCAGTCGATCTCCCGCTTCGCCTCCAGCGAAGTTGCCGATCCGAACGCTTGGTTCAGCTCTCGCAGACGGTTGATTGCATCTTTCGGCATCCGGGGCGCCACATGTGCAGCCGCGAGACCGTGAACCAAGCCATAGGCCTCGAACTGGTCCGCGATGTCCTGCGGTTCCATCGATGCGACGAAGGCTCCGCGGCGCGCCTTGAGTTCGATCAAGCCCTCAGCGCTCATGGCCAGCAGGGCTTCCCGAACAGGAAGTTTGCTGATGCCCAGTTCCTCGGCCAATTCGTCCTGGGAGATCCGATCGCCCGGCCGCAGTTTCTTTGTAAATATCTGCGTGCGGATATACTCCGCCGCGTCATTGTTCATGTTGTGTCGATACGCCGGTTTCAATTTGCTCTCTCCTCCCCTGTTCCCGCAGGGAATTGAACACCCGTGTTCACGAACGACGCTAGTGTTTGCGTTCCGCAAACTTGGCAAGCCCATCTCTTGCCTGCGCCGATGACAGATGACGGCAGATCGCATCGAGTTCCCGTAGCCATGGTTGCTCGCCCGCTACCGGCTCGATGGCTGCCCGCATGAGTGTCTTGATCTGCGCCAGACCCTGAGTGCGCGTCGAGAAGTAGTTGGCCCTCCGTGTGATCCACGCTTCCATTTCTTCCGGATCGAGCAGCTCCGTCACCAGCCCCGACTCTTGTGCCTCTTGGGCACTGAGGGTCTCGGCGCACGCGATCAGTCTCTTGGCGCGCCGGAATCCCATGACCGTCGGCAGGAGCACGGTGCCACCTGCCCCGGGAATGAGCGCGTAACGCATGTGGGCGTCACCGAACCTCGCGTCCGCGGAGCAGATGGCTTCGTCGCATGCGAGAACCAGTTCAAAGCCGCCGGCAAATGCCACGCCCCGCACGCGGGCGACGGTCCAGCAATCTGATTCCCACAGGTTCCGCACTACCTGCTGGAACATGGCCTGGAATGCGCGTCGCTCCGATTGGTCCTCTATTCCACGCACCTCTCCCAGATCCGCCCCGGCGCAGAAATTTCTCCCGGCGCCGTCTATGACGAGCATGGCAGCGCCACAGCTTCGCACCTCGTCCAGGGCCTTCAGCAACGCTTCGAGCATCGCGCCATTGACCGCGTTCATCTTGTCTGGACGGTTCAGCGTGATACGCGCCAGTGGGCCATCCATGGCAAAGCTCAGGGATTCGGTCATCTAGCCATCCACGCTACAGAGGGCTTGCGCCACCGACGACGTTCAGTTGCCATCGGGCCTCTCTTGGGCAAGCGACCAGTCAAGGATGTCCTGGATGCGCGCCGCGTCGATTTCCCAAAGCAGCCCGCCTTCCTCGCGCAGCTTCTGCGCGAGAGCCATGAGTTGCGACGCAATCTCAAGGCCTCGCTGGAACTGCTCAGCGGTCGTCTCCGTAGAAGAGATGCCGTGTACCGATGCATGGTCTCCCGTAAGCATGTGTCGTACTTCCTCCCGATATACCGCCATCGTCAGATTCCCGGCGACGACGGAACCGCAATGGACGCTAGTTTGCGAGATACTTGACGACTTGCCGATCCTTACGTCGTTCGTCCGTCCATCGTCTCACCTTGAAGTCGAACCGTGGCAGGGAACCCGATGCAGCCTCGACGACAGACATCTTGACCCCGCTCGACGTGGCGATACGCGCCTTCAATTGCGACATCAGTTCCGATCGGTCGGCGGAAGCCCCTGCCTTGAACTCGACCGCGATTTCCACGTTCTCCCGTCCCGCGTCGTCAACCCATACGCGGCCGGCGTACTCCTCGACCTCGCGGCCTGAAAAGACCACCTCGTCGATCGCCGCAGGCCAGAGGTTGGTCCCGCGGATTTTCATCATGTCATCATAGCGCTGGATCGTCCCGCCGATGATGCCGCAGAACGGGCGGCCGCATCCGCAGTACCGATGATCCACAAACCGAACCTTGTCGCCTGTCGCGAAACGCAGGACCGGATTGTCCGTCTTGAAGAGCGGCGTGATCACGGCTTCGCCTTCCTCGCCATCGGCGACGTGTCGGCCGGTCGCGGGATCGATCACCTCCATGAGGACATGCGTGTCAATGTTGTGCAGAACGGGAGCACGTTTGTCAGAACGGGCAATTCCTTCCTCACAGGTGAAGGCGTGGTTGCCGGCCGCCTGCGTGGTGCCGTACCATTCACTGATATGCACGCCCCAGTCCTCGGCGACTTCAGCCGGCCAGAACTCCGGATAGGACTCCGCGGCGGTGTAAACCGTCTGGAGGCGCGGCATGTCTCTCCGAACGTCGATCCCCATCTCCGCGGCCACGATACGCAGGCGGTTGATGTAGGTTGGAACGGCGATGAGCGCATCGACCTGATAGCGCACCATGGCCTCCAGCTTTCGCCGGGCATCCATGGCAGCCAGGAAGAGCGAATTCACACCATACTTCTCGCCGGCGCGCTTCAGCATCAATCCGCCGCACTGGAGTCCCATCGGCAGGGTCATGACTACCGTGTGGCCCGGAAGAGTGCCGCCCCAGTAGAACTGGTACGGCCAAGTAGCTGCCATAGCCTCGTATTCGCGACCCGAGAGAGGGTGACGTTCCTGGCCGATGCCACTCGTGCCGCTCGTTTCCATGATCTGAACGATGTCTCGGGGCCGGGCCACAAGCTTTTCACCGAATGGAGGACTTGCCTCCTGGTCGGCGAGAAAGTCATGTTTCGTCACGGGTTCGATGGCGGAGAAGGATTCGAGATCAAAATCCGACTGCGGGTCCAGACCAGCGGCATCGATCCTCCGGCGCCAGAAGGGGCTCCCGGCGCGGGCGCCGCGAACCAGTCGGCGAAGTAGGCGCAACTGAAGGCCTTCGACATCAGCGCGATCGAGCTTCTCCAGCCGCGGATTGTAGAACCTTCTCATCAACTCCTCCGTCCTCCCGCGTCGCTGACCTAGTCCAAGAGGCCCATTGTTTTTCGCGCCACCGGGTCCTTCACATGTGGACCGATGATCCGCTGGGCGTTCTCGACCAGGATCTTGCGCCGGACTTGCGGTTTCCATTCCATCGCATCGAACTCGCTCAGCCAGCGCTCGGGCGAGGTGCCGGGGTAATCCGAACCGTACATCGTCTTGTCCTGCAGGCGGCTGTTTGCCTCCCTAAGAACGGCTGGAGGAATGTGCTTGGGCGCATAGCCGGCAAGATCGACGAAGACGTTTCCTTTGTGATTGGCGATCGCTAGCATCTCATCGTGCCACGGATAGGCGGGGTGCGTGCCGACGATCTTCAGGTCTGCGTAGCGAGCGGCGAGGTCATCGATGTGGATTGGACGCGTATACTTGAGTTGCACGCCCATCCCGCCGGGAATGCCGCCCCCGATGCCCGACTGACCCATATGGAACATGACCGGAATGTCGAGTTCGATGCACTTCTCCCAGAGCGGGTTGAATTGCTCGTCGTCCGGGAACATCTTGGCCACCATCTGCTCGATGGTAAGGCCTATCATTCCTAGTTCCTTCACGCAGTATTCAAGACGATCGATCGCGGCTTTGCCCAGCCAAGGATCAACCGATGCGTAGGCGCCTACGAATACGTCCGGTGCGCTTTTCACCAGCCGCGAGACATATTCGTTCGACAGCGGCGGCTTCCCAGAGGTGGGCACTTCGAACGCCCAGAGGATCGCAACGATGTCCCACGCCTTGAGCTGATCAATCATCTGCTCTTCGGTGATGGGCTGAAGGGTTCGACCCCAGTGCTTTTCCAGCGCTTCCCGGTGGCCTCGCATGAAGCCGTCCAGGTACTCGCTGGTATTTGGAAACATGTGGGTATCGACTGCACGCATCTTCTCAAGCTCCTTGACGGCAAGCCGGGGCGATCAGCCGACCATCGTGAGGCCGCCACTGGCCGAAATGACCTGACCGGTCACGTACGAATTCTGGCGCGAAGCGAGGAAATAGATCACTTCGGCGATCTCCGCGGGCTGGGCGACCCGGCCTAGGGGGATCTGCTTCACCATCTTCTCGATCATCGTGGGCCGCGCACTCTTGATAGAGGCGAAGAGGGGGGTGTCGATCGGCCCCGGGGCTACGCAGTTGACCAGCACGCCGTTCTTGGCATGCTCGCGCGCGAGCGTCTTCGTGAACCCGATGACGCCAGCCTTGCACGCGGAATAGACGGCCTCTCCCTTCGTGCCGATACGCCCAGCGTCGGATGACACGTTTACGATATGCGCCTGCGTGCCGTCGATCTGGTCGAGGAAGCAGCGGCACGAATGGATGACGCTCTTGAGGTTTATTCCGATCAGTTGGTCCCAGTCCGGCTCGTCCGTCTCGATGAAGGGCGTAGGCTTGTCCCAGCCTTGGGCGTTCACCAGGACATCGAAACTCTGCCCAAGGACCTTCAGGCGATCAAAAACGGCTCTGGTCGCGCTCCACGACGAAAGATCAACCGTGACACCCCGGCAACGTCCGTCCCCCAAACCGGACGCGATCGAAGAAGCATCGGGGCTCACGTCGAACAGAACGACCTCGTAACCCTGCTGCAGGAACTTGCTGGCGACGGCTCTGCCGAGCCCTCCCGCACCTCCGCAAACTGCGGCGCGCGCGATCCCATCCTTGCTCATGGAAGGCTCCCCGGTCATGACTTGAGAAGGTGTTGCGCGATGATCCCCTGGAGGACCTGATCCGCCCCATCGACGATCCGGTAGATGCGTGCGTCGCGATAGAGCCTCTCGATGGGTAGATCCTTGCTCCAGCCCATGCCGCCGTGAATCTGCACCGCAGCATCCGCCACCCTGCCAAGGCCCTGCGATGCCTGCAGCTTCGCGATCGCAACAAGATGCCCCTGCGACGCGACGATGTCGCCGTGGGAGGCGCCGGCCGCGATGGCATCGTCACAAGCCATCGCGGCGGCGCGGTACGTCTGCTGCGCAGCATAGTGCTCGCGCACCATGTCCGCGACCATCCACTGAATTCCCTGCTTGCGGGACAGCGGCTCACCGAAAACCGGCCGCGATTTCGCGTATTCGACCGTCAGATCGATAAGCCGCTCCATCATTCCGGTACAGAGCGCCGCCATGGTGATGCGGCTCTGGATCAGAAACGACTTGGCGACCGTAAAGCCCTCTCCCACCGCGCCGAGAACCTGGCTGTCGGGCAGGAAACAGTCCTCGAAGACGAGTTCGTTCTGCTCCATGCCGCGCCAGCCCATCATCCGCTGACGTCGTCCGATCTTGAATCCTGGCGTTTCACGATCGACCAGGAACGCCGTGATGTCGTGCTTACTGTCGCCGGTGCGCGCGAACGCGATCGTGAAGCTTGCGTCGCTCCCATGGCTGATGAAGTGCTTGGTGCCATTTAGAACGTGACCACCTTCAACCTTTCTGGCGGTCGTGCGCATAGCTGCGGCATCGGAGCCGGATCCCGGTTCGGTCAGCGAAAACGATTGGGTCTTCTCACCGCGGACAACCGGATAGAGATAACGCTCCTTCTGCTCGGTCGTACAATTCAACAGAACTGGATTCGGCCGGCCAACGAGATAAGTGAACGGCCACGTCGTCAGGCCGAAATCCTCCCACAGCATCGACTGGTGAAGCAGGCCAAGCCCCCCGCCACCATGCTCGCTCGGGATGTTTCCCGCGTAGATACCGAGGTCGATCGCTTCCTTGACGAGCTTTGGCCACTCCGCCTCGTTCATCCTGTCGTTGTCATCGACTGCTTGTTCGATAGGATGTATCCGCTGAGAGATAAACTTACGAACCTCTACGCGAAACAAATCAAATTCTTCAGCCGATAAAGACATTACACCGTTCCATTCCGCTCTTTTCGTTCAACTCTTGAAACACTGGCAATTGACCTCGTGCAGCGTGCGACCAAATTTAAATTCTGTGATATCTGATAAAATATCACAATGACCCGAGCGTCAACTTGTTTTCGCCGGCGGAAACGCGAATGTGCGGTCCGTTTCAGCGATACGGAGGAGGGGGGGTCTGGAGAGGGGGGAGACCCGGTCGATCTTGGTGGGAAAAAGCGCCTGAAGGTCACCGTCCTCCGTCAGGCGTACGATGCGGCGCGACGCATGATGCGGCGACATGATCGCTTCACCGAGATCAAGAACGGGCGTGAGACAGCAGTCGGCCGGGACGAAAATGCTGATGCATTCCTCCATCGTCAGGGTCTGCAAGAAGGCGCCGACCTCATTGATCAGGCCGTTCTGCGGCATCGGTTCGCCCTGACGGTCGACCCATTCCCTATGCCCAGCCGCGAGGCAAAAGGCTCGCCAGAATTTTGCCTCGACCGCGCCTAGCATGACGTGGCGTCCATCTCTGGTCCCGTACACCTGGTAGAATGCCGCGCCGCCATTGAGGTAACTGCCAGCAGCTTGGGGAACCCTCCCGGTTGCGCCAAGACCGGCGACCTGGAACAGCTGCAGTGGCATCGCGACATCGGCAAGCGCGAGGTCGATATGGCAGCCTTTGCCATCAATGCGCCGCGCGTTGACCGCACCGAGAATCGCGATCACCGCAAACAACGATGCCGTTGTATCGGCGATCGGAGGATCGTAGACAAAGGGCCTATCACCACCGTTCCGGTGTATGATGCCTGCGGCCGCCAGATAGTTACCATCGTGGCCTGCCAATTGCTCGTCCGGTCCACCTTCCCCCCAACCGCTCAGCGAGCAGTAAATGAGACGGGGGTTTATTTCGCGCATGGCTTTAAAATCGAGGCCCAGGCGCTTCATTACGCCGGGGCGAAAACCTTCGATCAGGATGTCTGCGGTGCGCACCATTTCGACGAACGCGCGCTGGACGCCCGCGTCCTTCAGGTCGGCGCGTTGAACCGTCTTACCAGCGTTGACAGACTCGTAGAACGCCGCACCGCCCTTCTGGTCACGGGGGCCCAGGTCGACCATGGGATCGCCGGACGGCGGCTCGATCTTGAGAACGTTGGCGCCCATGTCGGCGAGCAGCAGTCCCGCAAGAGGACCCGGCAGAAACAGTGAGAGATCGAGGACCCTCAGGCCCTCGGCAAATTTAGACAGTCGGGACATGAGAGTGTTCGCGATCGAGCAGATGAACCTAGAGCGCCGACATCTAGCCCGGGCGCGGGGACCAAGGTCCTGCGCCCAGGCGGGTCTAAGTCGGATTCCGCGTTCTTAAACCGCAGTCGCTACGGCTTCGGCCAGATCGGCTCGGCGGTCGCTCCCTCAGGCGGGAACACCATGACCGGGACACCCTTCTGCCACTGCACTATGACAAGCGGGGCATCTTCGCGTCGACCGTTTTCAGCGAACTTGATTCTGCCCCCTGGGAAAAATTCGGCCGGCCCCGTGGTCAGGTCCATCTCCTTGAGAGCCTGATTCACCTTCACCGGGTCCGGTGAAGCAGCCATTTCCACTGCTTCCTTCAGGACCCAGACGTGACCGTAGGTCGAAATGCTATCCAGTGGCATCCAAGGCTGCCCGGTGCGTTGCTTGAACGATTCCTGTAGTTCCTGCTGTGCGCTGGAAGGCCAGTTCGCCGTGATGAACATCATGTTCTCAAGCTGCTCCTTCCCGATGATGTTCAACAGATCCGGAGAGCCCATCGGTCCGCCGTTGCCGATCACAGGGAGCCGATCCCGCGTCAGCCCGAACTCGGTGAGTTTTTCCAGGGACAGCTTGATGTCGGGAACAGCCGTTGGCAGAAGCAGGAGGAAGTCTGGGCGAGCGGTCCTTACCTGCTGCACCATCGGACCAGCATCCGAGAGTGGCGGAGTGAATATCTGGTCCACTACCAATTCAAGGCCGAGTTCATCGACCAGGCCTTCTCGCATCGGCTTAGTGAAATTGACCGGCGACGCCGTATTGTCCATGACGATGCCGACACGGTCGGGCTTCTCGCCGACGGCTTCCTCAGCCAGCTTCATGATGGTGGGCAGCGCATCGACGGCCTGCTTCTCCGCAGTGGGAGAGGTCTGATAGACGAAGTTGAAGCCCCGGCTGGTGATCGAGCTGGCAAATGACAGCGTGACCCAGGGAATCTGAGCGCGCTCTGTCACCTCCGTAAGAGCCAGCGTGAACGACGACACATAGGCTCCGATTCCGCCGGACAAATTCGGATTCGCGGCCAGAAGCTGCTCGGCCGCGTTCTTCGCCTTTTCCGGGCTGTCACCCACATCGGTGACAACGAGGCGGAGCTTCGCGCCGCCGAGCGCCTTGACCCCACCGGCTGCATTGATGTCCTCGACGGCCATCTCGGCACCCATCCGCGACAACTCCCCGAGCCTGGCCCAGGGCCCGCTCAACGGCATGGCAAGCCCGAGGGTCACGTCGTCAGCGGCATGGGCGTAGGTCGCCATGCCCATGGCCAGAGCGGCGAACGGGGCCAAAAATTTCGTCTTCGCAATGAGCATTCCATTTCCTCCCACGGATCCAGAGTTTAGTATCAATTATCAGATATCATATTGCAGAATGTTATCAACCCACTCATTATGGCGCTGGTCTCTCTGGCCTCGGTTGAAGCCTTCCGATATGGGCCAGCAGAATGAACGGCGCCAAGCTTTGGTCAGATGGGTTGAGCCCTCTGTGCATAATCCGGCTGGCATCAGCGTTCGCGTAGGCGATGGTGGCGACCGCGAGCCAGAGCAGCAATTCCTTTGCGAGCGGAGGACCTTGCGGCTCGTCGGCCTTCCCACCCCGCAAAATCGGCCCTCGCGCGCCAGCGAGGCTGCCTGACTCACGGAGGGCATGTGGCGGGGTGGCCGGGTCGTCCGGCAGGCGCAGTGCCGGTCAGCCCTACCGGCAGCGGCGGGGCGTCGGTCGTCGCGGCATGAGGTCGGTGTCGTGGGCCGGTCGCCATCGGTCACCGAAGGCCGCAGTCCAGACATGAGCGGTGGAGGGGATGAATCTATGGACAAGCCGCTAGGTCAGTTGATCGCGCTTGACCGGACCGCGCGACCGGCCGCCATCCTCTTAGGACCACTGCTCGCCGGTAGGACGGAATCCCCGCTCATCACACGCGTCGACATTGTGCAGGGACTGGATTGCGCACGTTGCCGTCAATGAGGTTGAAGAACACGGCTTCTGCGGCATCGAGTTTGACGGCTAGCTTGCGAGCGGTGGCCGCGTCTCCGAGAAGCCCCTTGAACAGCTGAGGAACGCTAGCGAGCGCGTCCTTCTGCTCTGGTGTCAGCCACGAGTAGGTGGGGCTCCCGGCATCCGGCGCACCGACATAAAGCAGCTCAACGATGAATACGGAATGATCGCTGGCGCTGCGAGCGAATGGCACGTCCCTGCCGTTCACCCAAAGTTTTTGGCCGTTGGAGGCAATCACCCAGATGTCGGTTCGGGTGTCGAACGATCCGCTGTCGCCGCCATAAGGATTGCGCATGAACCCTGTGCGATGCTGCGGCCCGACGAGACACTGCATGGAGGTGGCGCCGAATAGAGATGCTGCATCTTCAGGAAGCGTTGTGTTGGTATCTGACGATTCCTCCGGCGGACTGTCGCCATCGTCCCCAGCGAGCCGCGCGGGGCAAAGAGCTCGGAATGCCGCTTCGAGGATAATGTAGTCGTTGCTGAGTGCTGGTTCCTCACCGGTCTGCTCGTCGACAAAACGGAACGGCAAGTCCTCCTTCTGCTGGGTGCCCCGATACCGGTAACGTTCTCCCCGGAGTGTCGTGAAGGTTCCTGCCGCACAGTTCGCCGTTAGGGATGTTGCGACTTTGATCGAGGCCATGACTTCATCGACGCAAGCGTCCGAGGGATCGAGCCGGTAATCGGTGCAGAAGGCCAAGGCGTTCTCTCGGGTATGCTCGACCCAGATGGTGGCGTTGGTGCTATCGATACCCTGCCGCCGTATGACCGTGACCTCCATGCCCGCTCGACTGCCATAGGGAAGGCGATCTTCGGCCTGATCATCGGGTTCGTGGGCGTCGAAGTGTTCCTCGGTTTCCGGCGACGATGGACATCCATCGAAGCGCTCAAACGCTTGGCCCTTGCACCCGTTCGCAACGACGATGGCCTGAACCGCCTTCCAACAAAGGGACTCGATCACGACGGCGCGGGACGCGTAGTCGAAAGCGGTGTTGACCTGCTCGTTGGTGCGCAAGCTGACGATCCGATAGGGATCGTCATCCCAGGATGTCCCCTGCTCGATCCGGAACCTGTTGCCGTAGACGTCGGTGAACGTGCCCGCGGTACAGTCCGCAGTGACGGATTCTTTCACGCGGACGGTGTCCAGCCTGTACTCGATGCACTTGGTAGAAGGCGTATCCTCCATGTGCGCGCAATAGGCGGCAGCATCCTCTCGGGTGTGCTCGATGGTAATCGTTGCGTTGCCGGTATCGATGCCGCGCCTTTCGATGATGCTGACCAGCATGTTGGGCGCAAAGCCGTAGGGTAGCTTGTCCTCGGGCCACGCCTCGGCCGATGCGATGGACGAGATGAACAGCTGCACCGCATAAGCGGCAAGGATCAGGGCCGTCCATCGTCCGACCAGCGAGCCGAGCGACGGTGGCAATGCATGTCGGAGTCTCATGGGATCCTCCCATCGAGCCGGAGACAAAACCGGACCATCTGCGAGAGCTCGCCGCCGGTGGTGTAGACGCTTTCCTTGATCTCGGCGGACGCACCCGGTTGGACGACGTCGAGGAACGGCGCGGCCGAGATGACGAACTGCCCATGGCCGTTGCCGTCGACCGCAAGAAACTGGATGCTGACGTAAGCGTTGTCGTTCCCCCGGTTGACAGCGCTCAACGTCAACTCGATGTGGGGCACGCCGGAAAGCCCGATGCGCTCGCGCAGGATGAAGTTGTTGAGCGTCAGGCTGCCGTCGACAATCACCGCCGTCGACAACTGATCAGCAGTGCCGCACGACCAACGGTCGGACCAGGCGGCGGCCGGTTGCGCGGCAAGGCAGGCGACCATGGTCACCGGCAGGCCACGGGCTGCTGCCCACCAAGCACGCCGATGGCGACGGCCCGCGCTGCCCCCACCGGCAATGGCCTTGTCCTGACTCAGGGCGGCCCGCTGGGCTGGGTTCGGGCAAAACCGGTCACATACGCCCGCCGCCGCTGAAACGACGCCTGTGGGCTCGCCTGTGGCGCTACAGGCAATCACGGTTTTGGCGCTTCGGCCCGCTCGACGGCACGGCGTGCAAGCTCACGCGGCCACCACCACGCGTAAAAGGCCAACACCGTCAGAGCCAAGTTCGCCAGCGCCCAATAGAGCATGTCGGGGAACTCGGGGATCAGCGCCGTGGCGAGCGCCACTCCTAGGCCGAACAGAAAGGTCGACGCCAGCGGCAGGCCGAAACCGAACGCTCCGCCGAGGAAGGTGAGGAACCCGACCAGGACGCCGACCGAACCGACCTGCGAATAGGTCTGGTTGCCGATGATGTTGCCGCCAGTCGCGATCACGCAGGATTGCAGCATCACTGCGAACCCAAGAAGCAGCCCAATCACCCCGGATGCGATTTTCATTGCGTTCATCCCCGCCTAGGCAAGGCACACGAGCTGTCTCCTGACAGAGGCGCCACGTTTGGTGTCTGCCAAATAATATGTCGAAGATATTCGATAGATTGAATAGCGGCAAGTTGATGGCTTGCCGCTATGGATGGCCGCGACCGGATCAGCTGGAATCTTCGCAAGATCCGAACTGCCAAGAAGCTCACGCAGGAGCAATTGGCGTTCGATGCAGATGTCGACCGTACGTATATCAGCGGGATCGAGCGCGGTACGTTCAATCCGACCATCGACCTGTTGGATCGGCTCGCAACAGCACTTTCGATCGATGTAGCCGAATTCCTTCGAACACCCGGTTCCAGCGACAAGCGGCCAGAACCTCTCAAGGCAGGTCGCAAAGCCAATTGATGGGTGTGTGGCTATAGGTAGATCGAATGCGCCATCTCAATACTCATTCGCGCGCATGATGATCAGCACGCGGCGGGTGACATCCGGGTCGGTCGGATCGGGCGAGCCGTAGTTCAGATCGTTGTCGTAGTAGTCGATCTTCCAGAAGTAACGCTCGTCGGCGAACTCCACCGCGCCGAAATCGTGCTCGTCGAAGGGATCGCTGGCAGGCGAGAAGTCGGCATAGTGCTGGACGGCCAGCATTAGCAGGATCCTGAGCGCCTCGGGCAGGCTGGCGACACCACGCGTCAGCACCACCTGTCCGGTCGGGAAACCCTCGCGCAAAAGGTCGTTGAGCAAGCGGATGCGGGCCGAGCGGGCGACGAGGTCTTCCGGCGGCGCGCTATCGCCGCCGGTGGGCTTTTGGGTAAGGTCCATGATGGCGCGCCTCAGGCCGACGCGTTGCCGGGGTGGAGAAGCGCGATGTCCTCACGGCGCCGGACGATGTTGGGATCGCGATAGTCGCGCCATTTGAGCACGAAGAGCCCGTCGCCCTTGTCCTCCACGACCACGCATTTGTACCAAGGATCGACCGGGGAGACCGAGGCCAGCACCAGCGATCCGACAACGATCTTGTCCCAGTCTTCGGGAAGGGTCCGCTTCGGTTGCGGCGTGGAAGCGGCGGTGGAGTCTGCTGACGCCTTCCTGGCCGCTGGCTTCTTCGGGCGATCGGCCTCGGGCATGAAGGCGACCAGCTTCTCGTAGAGGCTCATCTTGACGAACGGCACGAACGCCTTGCCGCTGGCAAAGACCTTGCCCTTGGGGAGCTTGTCGGCCGCCAGCCGGATCGCATCGCTGTCGACGGCGAGCGTGGCCATGCCCATCAGACCGGAGGCTTTGGTTGCAAGATCCTTGTCGGCCGCACCAAACCAGGAGGCGTGCGACTTGCCGCTCTCGTCCAGCCCGAGAACGATGATGACCGGCGTCCCTCCATATGCGGACGGCGATTTCGAAACAGCCTTCTTGGCAGAAGCATTGGCGGCGTTGACGGCGATCATGACGGGTCTCCAGAACGACAATGGGACCCGAAGGTCCCATCAGAGTGAATGTTGGTGTCCGGTTGCCTGCCGCCCGACCGGGGGGCGGCGAATGAGGCGGCAAGGGTGGGGCGACAAACGACATACGAGGGCTCCAGCACCGGCCGCCTGACGAACGGCAGGCAAGCCGAACGTCATCCAGCATAGCAGGAATATATTCCTATGTCAAGGCATTGGCCCTGACCTTAGCCTGCGCCTTGCGGGGCATGGGTTAGCGGCTGGGCGACGTTCCGGGTTCATCGAGCCCTCAAGCGGTGACGACAGCGCAACGCCCGTGTTCCCAACCGCTTCGATCAGGGCGGCCCGCGTTTTGTCGACCGACCAGACTTGGCCACCGGGCGCAATCACGCGAGCTTCGCAGCCGGGCGGCAGCGCGTCGAGCATCGCCAGCCCCTGCGAGGGGTGAAGCGTTCGCCGCCTGACGATGCCGTCGTTGCCGCGATATTCGAGCTGGAACTCCATTGCCGACCTGTTTCCGAGCCATGACTTGCACGGGCCGTCCGCTAAGTTTGGCCCAAAGCGACCCTCTGGCAACGTGAAGACACCGGACAGAAGGCATTTTGGCACCGATCCCGATCATCGATCCGGTTGCCGTTGCAGATGTTCCAGCCTGACTGAGCGCAGAACGACCAGATCGCGTGTTGCACGAAGCGCGGGAAGTTTTGGGGATAGCCCTCACCGTACCGTCTGGCGTCGATCTGAGCCGCGAGTTCCTCGATCACGGCCGCGCAACCGCCGAGACCGTAACAGGCTGGACCATAAGCATGTGGTCGGCCGTGGCCATGGAGAATGCCGGTGCGGTGCAGGAAATTGTGCACCAGCGTGTCGACGGCGATCATGGACGCACCAGCAGTCACCCAGCGCTCGCGGTCTGGATCGGCGCCAAGCAGCAGGTCTGCGAACGCCATGGACAGGACCTTGTTGGAAACTCCGAAGATGTTGCCGAGCGGTTCGAGCAGCGCATCCCGCATTGCCACCGCACGACTTGCGCCACCGTCATCGGCTTCCTCCAACCGCTTGTCGATCCAGCCCACCAGATCGCCGTCGCAGACATCGCGAATGAACAGGAACAGCGAGTAGGCCGATTGCGATAGGCGTCCGTTGCGGAAGGGATGAACGGGGAGAGGACATGAGCCCATCAGTTCCGGTTCGGCGCAGGTCTGGGCCATGCGTCTGTAGCTGCAATCCGCGAAGGACCAGTAGCATCGCAATTTTGTGCAGGAGCACGACTTGGATAGAACAGACGTCAGGTCGGCGAAAGATGCCGCGCCATGGGTCTCGATGAACCGGCTCGCCGCGGTGTCTGAGACGCCCTGGTACTGGAAGACTCCGACCAACCAGTCGAACAGGGATGCGCTGTCATGCCTGCCCACTGCCTCGCCGAGGCGAGCAAGTTCCGCTGTACTCGGAACATAGCTGAGGAGGTTTCCCCTATGCAGCCGAAGCGGCGTACTGACGATATCGAGCGCGCACCTCCAAGCCGACGATGATTTTCTCGTAGCCGCCATGGTGACCTGCCAAATCGGCAGGGCTAGCGCGGCCTCAATAGCCGGCGTCAAGGCGCATCTTCGTCACGCAACGCGATGGTTCCGGACGATGTGTCCGATCTGGTGGGCGCTTGCTCTCTTGCTATCGCTCCGACAACCGACATACTCGTGCAACTCACCTGCAAGGGTGAGCGGGAGGATTGTTGTGCACGCAGGTGACAGGTCGCCGTCAGCTGACCTTTTTTCCGGTCAGCGATAATGACGCAGCGCCGGTTTCCGGCTCGACAGACCCTGTTGGCGCTCATCATTGCCGCAGTCCTGCCGCTCTGGCTTTTGGCCGCGGTCCTCTCGATCCGCTACGCGCTTGCTGAACGGACGAGGTTCGAAGAGCGAGCCATCGAAGTGGCTCGCCAGGTTTCGCTTGTCATTGAATCCGAACTTGCCAGCGAGGGTGCCGTCCTCAACGCGCTTGCGCAGACAGAGGAACTGAGGCGCGGTGATCTTGCCGCTAGCCATTCGCAGGCCTTACGCCTGACACGCGGCTTGGAGCGATCGATTCTGCTGATGGACCAGAGCGGCCGGCAGATGTTCAACACGCAGCTGCCGTTTGACGCTCCACTACCGGCCGCGATCCCGTTCACCGACAGCGAGAAAGCGGCGCTCGTCGCAGGCAGGACGGTCATCACCGACGTGTTCCAGGATCCGCTATCGAGTGGGTTCAGGGTTGCGGTGGTGATGCCGTTTGCCGGCCCTGCGGGGGAAGCATGGCTGCTCGCCATGAGCGTGCCCACGTCACGCATCCTCGCGGTGATGCTGCCCGCGGTTCCCCAGAACTGGACGGTGGCCGTCGGCGATGGCAAGGGCGCCTACGTCACCCGCTCGCAATTGCACGACCAGATGACCGGACAGCCCGGCCTTCCGGGATATGTGAACCAGGTGGTGGGACGGTCGGGGACGTTCACGGCAAAGAATTTTCAAGGCGATACGCTGCTCGCAGGCTACTACCGGTCGCAGGTCTCGAACTGGTTCTACACCGCGAATATCCTGCTGTCGGTGGTCCAGGCACCCCTCATACGCTCGCTGTTATGGAGCGGTGCGCTCGCGCTTGTGGCTCTTGCCATCTCAGCCAGCCTGGCCTTCGTCGTCGGGAGGGGGTTCGCAGGCGCGACGGCCGGTCTTGCGAACAGAGCCGCCGCTCTCGGCCGCGGCGAACCAGTCAAACCCCTCGATACTCGTATGGAAGAGTTTGCAAGCGTCGCCGACGAGCTATGCCGTGCCGAGCAGGCCATAACCGAACGGCGCAAGGAACTTCAGGCGGTGCTCGATACGGCGCCCGCCGCCGTCTGGTTCACGCATGACCCGAAGGCGCTGGAGGTGATCCGCAATCGCTATGCCGCACGGCTGATGGGAATATCGGATCAGGAAGGCTTCGATTTACCCGGTCAGGTCGTCGAAACGACAGCCTACAAGGACGGGCAGGTGGTGGGCCGTGAGGAACGCCCGCTAACACGCGCCATGCGTGGCGAGATCACCGAGAATCAGGAATATACCTATGTCGTCCTCGACGGTGCACGACGAACCCTGCTGACCAGTGCCCGCCCGATCTTGGACGACGACGGTAACATCGCCGGCGCAGTGCAGGTCAGCCTCGACATCTCCGAGCGCAAGCGCGCTGAGGAACAGCGCCGGCTCCTCGTCAACGAACTCAACCATCGCGTCAAGAATACGCTGGCGGTCGTTCAATCGGTTGTGTCGCAAACGCTGAGGAGCGCTGCTGGTGTGAAGGACGCCGATAAGGTGATAGCCGCCCGCCTCCAGTCGCTGGCGCGAGCCCATGACCTCCTGACGAAGGAAAGCTGGACCGGCGCGACTTTGGCCGATGTGATGACAGCCGCAGTCGGCGCCGGCGCTCCGATGGCCAGGGTTACCATCCAAGGCCAACATGTATGGCTGAATTCGAGCCTCGCTCTGTCCTTCGCTATGATCGGTCACGAACTAACGACGAACGCCACCAAATATGGCGCGCTGTGCAACGAGACAGGCAGGGTTTCGATCACGTGGCAGGTCCAGGACGGCCGGCTGACGTTGGAATGGCGCGAGACCGGTGGCCCTCCTGCCCGGCAGCCCGAGCGGATGGGGTTTGGCCTGCGCATGATCCGCGGCGTTCTCGAGGGATCGGCGGGTGCAAAGGCGTCGACCGAGTTCACCGAGCAAGGTCTGGTCGCCACGTTCGAACTCGACCTTCCTGCGTAAAGTTTCTTAGCCCTTCGTTCGCTTCTCATCGCTATTACTGTGGTGTGGGAAGGGGAACGCGTGGCTTACAACTGGAATCGGGCGCCGACATTTTGGGAGCGCCATCGTCAACGACTCTTGATCGCACTGCTTGTCGTGGTGTTCAGCACAGCGGTCGGCGCCAGTCTAATCGCCTGACCTGAAATGCTGGAAGCAGTTGCTACGGCTCCTCCCTGTCTCGCGGGTACTGCACTGCGCCGGGATGGGCATCGAGCCAGTTCTCGCGGCGGACGATCCAGAGTTCGTAGTCGAGCGTCAGGTCACTCGGAACTGCATCGAAGGAACCGACCATGAGCTCGGCTTCGTCTTCTCTGAGGTGAACCACCCGAGAGCCGCATTTACGGCAGAAGGAGCGACCGTCGAACGACGACAGCCTGCCCTTGCCCGTCAAAGCAGACCGGGGCCACACCGCGAAGAAGCTGAATGCGCTGCCGCTGGTCCGCCGACAGTCTTGGCAATGGCACCGCCCAACGCGAAGTGGCTTGCCGCGTACAACGAAGCGAACCGCGCCACAGAGGCATCCACCTGAACGCTCAACGTCTTGCGGCACAGGCCCTCACATGTTGCTGGCAATGTCGGTCGGGGGACGCTTCGGCACGTACGGCCGCGGCTGCCGCTGTCGAGGAACGCGTTTCGCGTCGGAACTTTTCGCTACGCTGTCGCTCACAGCGCGTTGCGGCAACTTCCTGGCCAGGCGGTTCTTGAGCCACGACGGACCAAGTTCGGCGAGCAAACTCTGGATGCGGTTCATAATGTCCTCCCCAAGAAAAACTCACGGAGGATCACCCCGTTCCAGCACTCACAAGGCAAAATCGACCCGTCAATCAAGCGCCCTGGCATTGGAGGAGGCCGGCCCGCCAATCGTAGAGGGTTGCTGTGTGGCGCCTCCCGACAGCAGCAGGATTCCCGCGCGGTCAGCGCTGCTTGCAGGAATTGGGCATTGCCGTGATCAGCGAGAGCAAGGATGGGCTGCAACGCGATAAGCGTCGTCCTCACCTCGCTTTTGCTGTCGGAACGTCGCCGTCGTAACCGGTCGCCAATAGCCGGAGGTCAAGCGGTCCTGAAGAGCGAACATTTCGTCTTACATGCCGCAGTATGCAGCTAAGTGGCGCACCTGGCGGAACCGACTGCGTCGTTTGCGGCCAAAAGTCAAACACGTCAAGAAATCCAAGAAAGAAGTCAGATGGTAGTGAATTGCGATAGGGCGCCGTGGAGCAAATACCAATTGGGTAGCGGCGAATGGTTCGCCTGAAGGAGGACGACATGTCTGCTCGCACAGCCGCAAAGCGCTTCAAACTCCGCGACAACGAACCCAAGGCTCAGTTGATGCACGAAGAGCAAGCGACGGCCAATATCTCCCACCTCATGCGGGAAATTGCGATCACTGTAGACGGATGGATTACAAGAGGAAATGAGCTGGGGATCGGAATTACATATGACTACGCACCTGCCGACCTGGACATGGACCCGGATGCGGCTGGCGAGCGTTTTGCTACCATCACCATCTGCACACGCCAACCGCAAGATCTCATTTTTGCCATCAACGATTTCGGCTTTGAAAGAGAGCTGGATAGGGAATGGCACATTCACGCGGAAAGGCAGTTGCCCTGAAAGCAGCGCGCAGGCAGGCGGATCGTATAGAAAAAAGGAAATCCGCCTTCGAAGTGTTGCTGACCTTACGATGTCGCTCAAGCCGGCTGTGCCTCAATTGAGAGGATCACAGCCGGCGCGTCGCAGTTAGTTTAGACGCTGAGTCCGACTTTCTTCCTCCCCGTGTGCTTCAGGCGCAAATGGCTCCTGAGGCCACATGTCGATGGCCATTGCCACGCGGATGCGGGTGCCGTGCGATATCCTCAATCGGTTCGTGCTCTTCACCACCACTCCCCCCGATGACACTTCGAATACGATGCGATCATCAATATATGAATATCGGAAAAGTACGGCCAAGAAATGCTGAATCGGAATCAGCATATCGCAAAACAACCAAGGACCGAATATCGCAGCGATGCATTCATTCAATGCCCCATTTGCTTCGATCATTTGGCCCTCGGCCCTCCCTTCAAGCTCATCGGCTTGATCGTCAGCGTCCAGATCCAGTTCCCTCCCTTCGGATCGCTGCAACTCGGGTTGGTTGGGGTCAGAGGTTCGTCCAACCAGGTCGTAGCTCTTGAAGTCCCTTGTTAATCCTTCCAGGATGTCTATGCCGTCCGAGGACATCATGGTTTGTGGGCCACTTTCCAAGAATGTCCGGAGGATCCAATCAAGCAACTCATTGCGCGTGGTTATTAGCTTCATATTCATTATCCATCAATGACCGCGCTCTGCGGTACCAAGCGCATTGGCACCGCGCGCGCAGTTATGGTCTTTGCGACGTGCTGGAATCGAAGCTACATGGGTCAGCAAACCCACACTTTTCCACGCGACATAGGTCGGCCATTGTTTCGAACTCCGGCGAATATGTTGTCTACGCATCGGTGGCAGGATGACAATCATTGGCGCAGGCGAGATTGCTGTCAGCGATCTGCGGAAAATCGTCGGGCCACGTTTCTCTGTGACGCGCGCGATCACGGTGCTCTCCGAACCCAACCTTCATGAACGCTACAGAGAGCTGTTGGGGGCTGCGTTCGCCGCCTGGGTGGTGCGAACAGAAAGCGGGAGGTTCTTCATCCACGATCGCGGTGCCCGGGAACGGGCGGCGTTGCCGCCCAAGGACTTTAGGCAGCACGCGGTCTCCGTGCAATTGCGTGGAATGCTCGCGCGAGCGCAGCGACAGGATCGAGAACCCAGGGAGGAGGACGACCCAGACTATTCTGTGCCTACGAAATTGCGTTCTCGGGTGCTTTCAATTGTTGGCGACCCTCGGACCCAGCCCGACGCCCTCGGGGAGACCGAATTGCATGAGGCTTGGCTATCGATGACTGAAGGGCTTGCGGAGTTCGCGACAATGGTAGCCATCGTGCATTTCATTCAGGTCCGCTTCCCTGCACCAAGATTCAAGCGCGGCTCAATTCTCGCAGCGTCGGAATTGCTCTGTAAGGTGAGGTTTAAGGTGGGCGCGCGCGGTGCGGATGCAGCGGAAGGCAATGGCGAACCTTTTAACCGTCATGAGAAGCCAGTTAGCGCGACCCCTGATGCGTCGGACCTCAACAGGGTCGACGCCAGAAAGCTTTGGTCTCTGAAGAGAAGAACTGCCTGCTTTGTATATGCTGCAGCTCACGTCAGAACACCAGCTGGTTCACTGCTACGGTGGTTGCTCCAGGGGCCGATTCCGCTGCCAATGTATAAGTATTTCCCGGAGTGGTTGGGCAAGGCGAGGTACGTGAAAGAACACATCATTACCCAGATGCCTGTTCTTACCGGCCCGAAGACAAGAATGACGGATCTAAGGGGGGCGCAGAAGTATGATTTTGGCGGGCTAGTTTCGGTACCTTTCGAGCCATTCCAGTTCGCTGAGGATGAGACTGACGCAATTGAGCATTATGTTGTGAAGTTGCCGCGCCAACCACGTAGGGATCGTTAGGACGGCAGCTGTAGGGGGCAGCTTCAGCTGCCATCGACATAGTCAAAGAGTGTGGGCCCGCCGGGCCACGTATCAAACGTGGTAGCGCAATCTTAGCTCAGAGCCTCCTGATGTTTGGAGGCCAGCCGTGTCACTCCCAAGTGCCCCGCTTTTTCTAACGGAGCGAGAGCTCGCCCAAAGGTGGGCGCTATCAGCAAAGACTTTGCGGAACTGGCGGGTCTCAGGCCTAGGCCCTCCCTTCGTCAAGATCGGGGGTGCGGTCCGCTATTCGCTCGACGCGGTCGAAGCGTTTGAGTCTGAGCAGGCTCGTTCGAGCACGGGTGCGCGCCCGTGAGCCTCCCATTTGGTTTCGAAACCCCGACGCAAGCGCGCCGAAGGCGTTCTTCGAAGATACGCGCGCTGCGCAACGCTGGTGGAGACGATGAAACCGCGTTGGCGCAGAAACTTGAGGGATGCCGCCCGCAACAACGCTGTGGCTCGGGCGCGTGCGACGTCTGTCTACGTATCTATAGGCTGAAGCACATCGGAGAAGGCACCCGTTTGCTCGGAAACTGCGCCGAGGTCCGCACCGTTTCCGCAACTCCTCATTGGGGGACCGCTGAGGTCGGCGAACTTTCCACCGTCGACTTGGGTTCCCGGCTAGAGCCCTATGTTCGAGGTCTGAAGCGGACGGTCCCCAGCGGGACCTTGATCATCGGCGGCGCCGACGTTTCTCTAAACACATTCGAGAACGCTGACCCCCACTGGTGCGTTCATCCGTATTTCGTGATCGGCGCCACCGACCGCGCCATCGATTGGGATGCGGTGCGGTCGTACTGCCGGCGTCACGCACCAACGGCGGATTCTGGTCGCGTTTTTCGACCGGTGCGAATCTCTCGCGCCCCAGTCCCCTCGGGCGAGTTGTCTGTCGTCCTGGGCTACGCACTCAAATCGGTCTTCTCGTGGCGGTCGGCCTACACCGACGTCAGGAAGAAGACCGGCCGACCTTTTCGAAATAGCCGAGATCTTCCGATACCGTCGAACCGGGGCGTCGAGTTGTGGTTGTTTCTCGATCGGTACCGCATCGCTGACCGAGTGATGCTGGCTGGCGTGCGGCGACACGGCGATGGTGCGAACTTCGTACTGCATCGGCAGCAGGTGAGTGGCGTCACGCTTAACGCGCCGAAATTCCGCCGTTCGCGCTGAGGGCCATGAAGATGGTCTCGGCGGCACCGTTGATGGGCGCGAACTGCGCGTTCGCAACATCCGACACTACCATTTTCAATAACACTGCAGGTTTTGAGGTTCGCGCTCTCGGACGGCCGCGTGCCCGAGGGCCCCCTAGCACTTTCAAGGTGAGGCAAGTGAGGCAGAAGAGGCCGTTATGGCCACAACAAGTTCAACTCTCTTGAAGGACCGGAATATGACCAGTCAATCCAATAATCCAATGCGCGCGATCGTCAGGAACCCTCTCCCCTTCAAGAAGGCGAGCAAGGTGAACGACCTCGGCACTGCGACGCCTAAGAAGACACCTCTCAAGTCCGCGTTGACACGGGCCAAGCCGTCAAAAAAGGCCAGCGCCAAGGCACCGAAGGGGTTAACCCCCAGCCGGCTCCGCGACACCTCGGGTACCGACTATCTCAGTATCAGCGCTCCCAAGACGGGCGGCGGTCGCGCCGTCATTACCGTACCAATGGCAATGCGGATGAACGTCTCTGGGATCATCGCCGAGCTCTATAATGCAGGTGCTCTTCTGCCGGCGCAGAAGGAAAAGGCCAAGGAGCTTGTCGAGGCATGCCTATTGTCAACCCCGGAAAGCGCCGGCCTTCTCGCCCAGCGCACTGGTTGGCACGAGCGCATCTTCGTCGAGGGGACCTTCAACCTCAATACACAGGGCCGTACTGTCGTGCCGGCGAAGGATCTCGCCGCAGCAGCAAAACGCGGGCACGGCAAGGCTGGCGATCTTGATACATGGAAGCAAAGCGTCGCTCTGGCAGGGCTACGCTCCGATTACCTAGCTTTTGGCCTTCAGGTCGGACTGTCCGCAGCGCTGGCTCGCTTCGGCGGGCTGGGCGAGGGCGCCATCTTCAATATCTGTGGTACGAGTTCCACTGGCAAATCGACCGTGTTGCGCGCGGCGAAGAGCCTCTTGGGCTCGACGGCGATCTTGACGACGTGGGATGCAACCCAACGCGGTCTTCACGAAGTGGCGGCGGCGTCAAGCGATCTACCTTTGGTGCTGGATGATCTGGAAACGTTTCGCGCCAGCAATGGCCGGAGATCGCATGAATTATCTCGGGCCCTACAAACCTTGACGAGCCACACTTCTGGTGCGATCGCGGCGATGGCGAGGGACCGGTTGCCATTGCTGGATTGGTCTTGTTGGGCCTTGAGTTCGTCGCCCTTTCCCTTGACCACCTACTTTCGCGCAGAAGGAAAGGAGCCCACGGCCGGTGACCGTATTCGCTGGATCGACATTCCGGTTCCTGGGCCTGCATCAGGCGGCATCTGGTCGGAGGCCTCAAGTGCGCGTCAGCCTGCTGCCCGCTCCGAAGCCGTCACGTCAGCATGCCGCGAGAACTTCGGCGTCGCGATCAAACCCTGGGTTCGGTTCCTCATCAATCGCGACACGCTGGACGCGGACATCCTGTCGTACCGCGACGAATTCGTTTCCGCTGCGGCGCCCAATGCCAGCGACACCGATCGTCGAGCGGCATTGAAATTTGGGGTGGTTTACGCCGGAGGCCGGCTTGCCATCGAGGCAGACCTGCTTCCGTGGCCGGAAGGAAGGCCGATGGCGGTCTGCACGCGCCTCTTCAGGCTGTACCTCAGTGCGTCGCTTCATGAAACCGCAGCGCTGAGAACTGCGGCTTCTAACCTGCTCGCCGCGCTGTCTGACGACGTTCGTATCCCGACCATCACCGCCGGCACTCCTTCCTTCGATCAGGAGTCGGCTTACGATGGCTTTCGACGGGGTACGACCGTCTACCTGAAGGCGGAGGCGATTGACGCCAAGTGCGGCGCCCACAGCCAGCGGCTCCTTGAGGAGGTTGGCCAGGCGGAAGCCAGATTGCCAGGGGAAGGAAAGAAGTCGACGGTCCAGAAACGAGTCACGGTGAACGGAGTGGAGATCAAGAAGCGCATGTTCCCGTTTTATAGCCGCAAGCTTCAGGCCGCCTTGCATCGGCTCATGAGCATGACATAAACGTGGTCTATGAGATGACTGGGGCCGGCGATCGCGCGCCGGTCCCGCATTGCCTGGCCGAAACGCAACGCAACGCTGGTATTTTTGTTGGTATCGTATCCCAAATATTCATGTTTTCTATATATATTCTATTTACTTATCCAGAGTCAGCGATGCCGCCCCTGGGCACCATTTCCCGTATCTGACGCGCGGTCGCATCGCTCACCGCTCCGACGAGGCGGTCTGGCCGGCCGACGGGCGGTCGCCCTCGCGAACCCTTCGGGTTCGATCTCTATCTCGCCGGATGCGCGTCAAGCCAGATCAAGCGGAGTCCAGCCCTATCCACGCGGTGGGCGAGAACCTGTCCTTCGGCACCGATGAAGCCGCCACGCAACGCAGATGCCGGCGGCGTCAGGAGATCATAGCGGTCCGGACTATCCCCACAAAGACCTTGATGCGATGGCTGCGCCGTCCCTGAGCGATCTCAGCTTCGCCCAGACCACATCTTCGGCCACCCATTCCCACCCCGTGAAAGTCCCAAACCCGCAATCGACGCCCGCGATGACCCGCTCCTTGTCCCCGACAGCGTCGACAGCGGCCAGGATGCGGTTGGCGACGACCTGGGGATGCTCGACGACATTGGACTTGGAATCGATCACGCCGGGGATGATGGCGAGTTCTTCGGGCGGCCTGTTCGCCTTCAGCGCGGCGGTTTCGTGCTGGTGCCGCGGATTTGCGAACTCGATCCCTATCGCGCCGACCTTCGCCTGATAGACGATGGGCAGTATCACCTCCGCGGGCACGTCATGGATATGCGGCCCTTCCCAGTTGCCCCAGCACACATGCAGCCGCACCCGCTCGCGCGGAATGTTGGTCAGCGCCTTGTTCAGCGCGTTGATGTGCTTCTCGGTCTGCTCGGCAAACTCGGCGTCGGTCAGATCCTGATAGAGCAGGACACGCTCCATCGCGAGATCGGGGGCATCCACCTGAAGGACATATCCGGCGTCAACCACCGCCTTGTATTCCTTCGCGATCTCGGTGGCGACCGCATCGAGATAGGCCTCGTCGGTATCGTAGTAGGCGTTCAGCATCGTGCATGCGATGATGCCGGGCGACGGCGCGTTCATGAACCACTCGGAGACGTTCGTACCGGCGCTTCCGGCCTGGCGCTTGATCCGGTCGATCTCCTTCTGCAGATGCGCCTCGCCGCGATAGCGAACGTCGCCGATCGCCTCGGGCGCATCGAACACCCGGCCGGTCTTGGGGATGCGGGCCTGCATGCGCTCGGTGAATTTGGGGAATTCGACGAACTCCCTGCCGAAGGGCCGGCTCGACTTGCCGCCGAAGCCGCTCCATCGTTGAGGCACATAGGTCTGGAACCCGACGCGACCCTGCTCGCCGTCATTGGCGATGTCGATGCCGACCTCCATCTGCTTCTTGATGATGTAGGCGACCCGGTCGTCGGTGACGTCGTCGACCTTCTTCTGGTCGACCCGCTTGCCTTCCTCCTGTTCGATCAACATCGAACCGAGCGGCTCGCCGCGTGGCATGCTGCCGGTGTGCGTGGTGAGAATCCGGTCGGTGCTGAGTTTCATGCGAGCGTCGCTCCCCCTGCAAATCCAGATTGGAAAACCAATCGGTCTTACTTATAGTGTTTCAGTCGTTATAGCCGCTCGGTCAGTTCATGAGAAGCGGCACGCGACGTCATCGGGAGGAAAAGAATGGCTCAAGTCGTCAATCTCGTTCGGGGCATCGCCGTAGCAGCGTTCGCCTGGCAAATGGCTGCCGCGATGCCGGCAGCAGCCCAAAGCAAACTCACCGATGTCGACCTTGCTCCGGACAAGAGCGGTGGCATCGAAGACATGGAAGACATCTCGAAATACTGCGGAACCAAGGATCTCAAAGTTGCCTATTCTGACGGGTGGGGCGGCAATTACTGGCGCCAGATCACCCGAGCCGAGTTTGAGGACGAGGCGGCGAAGTGCCCGAACATCAAGGTGGTCCGCTATACCGACGGCGAGTTCAAGGCCGAGAAGCAGATTGCCGACATCCGGGGCCTGATCGCGCAGGAATTCGACGTCATCGTCGTCTTCGCCGACACCGGCGTGGCTCAGCTCAAGGTCATGAGCCAGGCGCTGGAGGCCGGCATCGCGGTCGTCCCGTTCAGCACCGGCGACGCGCCGTTCGGCGAGATCGGCAAGGACTATCTCACACGCGTGACCGAAACCCAGATCGGCCTCGGCAAGGTGCTCGCCGAATGGATGGTCAAGACGCTCGACGGCAAGGGCAACGTCATCGTGCACGGCGGCACGCCCGGCAATCCGATGACCGCTTCGCAGGCTGTCGGCTGGCAGGAGGTGTTTGCAGCTCATCCCGGCATCAAGGTCCTCGAAGGCCCGGTCGATACCAACTGGGATCCGGCGCTGGCGCAGAAGGTCACCGCCGCGGCGATCGCCAAGTACGACCAGATCGACGGCATCATGGCTGAGACGACCGGTCCGATCCGCGCCTTCCTAGCGGCGGGCCGTCCGATTCCGGCCTGGGCGGGGCAGGACCTCAACGAGCTGAGCTGCCTGTGGCAGGACAATCACGAGGCTAATCCGACCTTCAAGCTCGCTACTGCAAGCGCGCACACCTGGCTGGTTCGCCTCGCGCTGCGCAAGGGTCTCGCCGCCGTCAACGGCATGGACAATCTCGAGCCCAGCCTGATCGACCTGCCGTTCTCGGAAGACAGCACGTCGACCGATCAGGCTCTCGCGGTGAAGTGCAACAAGGATCTGCCGCCGACGGCCATTCCGTCCGCCATGATAGACCACGAGAAGATGAAAGAAATCCTGAAGTAGCTTCTGCTTCGAGCGGCCGCCGCAATGATACCACCCAGAGGCTTGACTGCGGTTGAACCGCAGCCAGAGCGGCGGCGGCCGGAACGCACCTGGACCCGACGGGAATACAAGGGGCGCAGAAAGCCCCTTCACCGTCTCCTGGTCGCGTCCGCCGCCACGATCCTGCTGATCGTCGGCGGCGGCATCGCCGCCCCGAGCACCGTCTCCGTCAGCGCCCTTCAGCTGATGATGCCGTTCTTCGCCATCCTCGCGGTGGCGTCGATCGGCCAGCATCTGGTGATCCAGCAACGCGGACTCGATCTGTCGGTCGCCGGCATCATGTCGTTTTCGGCGGTCATGGTTTCGGCGCTGCCAGGGTCGCAGGCCGGCACAGCGGAAACGCTGGCCTACGTCGCACTCGCGCTGGCGATGGGGCTCGGCGTCGGCGCCGTGAATGGCCTTCTGGTGGCGCTGCTGCGCGTTAACTCGCTCGTCACCACCATCGGCATGAACTCGCTGATGCTGGGCATCACCATGTACGTCACCGGCGGGTTCTCGCAGCAGGTGCCTCCGCCGCTCAACAGCTTCGGCGTCGGCAAGTTTCTCGGCGTGCCGCTGACGCTCTACGTCCTGATCGTCATTGCCGCGATCGCGATATTCCTGCTGGAGAAGACCACCGTCGGGCGGCGCTTCATCGCCACCAGCGTCAACCCGGACGCCGCTCTGACCGTCGGCATTCCACTCGATGCGTACCGCGTCGCCACCTACGCGCTTGCGGGATTCTGTTACGCCGCGGCGGGCGTGCTGCTGGCCGGCTACGTTCTGTCGCCGACCGTCTTCAGCGGCATGCCCTATCTGCTGGCGTCCGTCGCGGCCGTGGTGGTCGGGGGCAACCCGATCGGCGGCGGCCTGCGCGGCAGCATCACCGCCACGATCGTCGGCGCGCTGTTCCTCACCTATCTCGGCCAGCTCGTTCTCGCCGTGGGCTTCGAGACCTCCGCGCAGAACATCGTCCAGGCCATCATCATCATTGCGAGCGTCGGCATCGTCGAGGCCGGCCGGCGCATCAAGTTCGAATGGATCCGCTTCAAGTTCTGGGTCACCAAGCCCGACGTCGAGTTCAGGATCCGCCAGATCTATGTGAACACATTGACCCGGCTTGGATTGAAGAGACTGCTGGACGTTTCGCCGGAAACGAGGACGCGCTGGCGCACATTCTATCTGAGAATGAAGAAGCGACTCGAAATCACAGAATGAGCACCGGCACGCGCAACTTGATGGGCGCCCCCGTGATGGGGATCGTGGGGGCGACCAAATATTACGGCCCCGTGCAGGCGCTGAAGGCCGTGAGCCTCAACATCCGGCGCGGCCAGGTTCACGCCGTGGTGGGCGAAAACGGCGCCGGCAAATCCACGCTCATCGGCATCGCCGCCGGCGCGGTGCGTCCGGACTTCGCCGTCATTCGCGTTGGCGGCAAGGAGATCAAGAGGCCGACCGCCAGGAAGCTGCACCGCGCCGGCGTGGCCGTGACCTTCCAGCATCCCGAACTGGCCGAAGAAATGACGGTCATGGAGAACCTCCAGCTGGCGGCGCCCGAACTGACCAGCCGCGAGGAGGCCGCTCGGCTGCTCGCATTGGTGGCTTCCGAACAGCACGCCATGTCGCTGGATGCGCGCGTGCGCGACCTGACGCTGGCGCAGTTCCACATCATCGAGATCGCCGGCGCCGTCGCCTCCAAGCCCAAGGTCCTGTTTCTCGACGAGCCGACCGAGCCGTTCCAGCAGGCCGACATCGACACGTTCTTCACGCTGATCAGGAAGTTGCGCGACGAGGGCGTGGCCATCGTCTACGTTTCCCACCGGCTCAACGAGATCAAGGAAATCGCCGATCACATCACGGTGCTGCGCGACGGCAAATCCATCGACAGCCGGCCCGCATCGCGGATAACGACCGACGAGATCATCACGCTGATTGCGGGGCGTCCCCTCGACCAGGTCTTTCCCGCAAAGGCGAAAGATGCAGGCGAGGTCAAGCTCGAGGTCAGGGATCTTTCGGGGACCGGCTTCACGAACATCAGCTTTGCGGCCCGCGCCGGCGAGATCGTCGGCGTCACCGGCGTCGAAGGCGAAGGCCAGCGCGCGTTCCTGCGCACGATCGCCGGGCTGGAGCGGCGCAGCGCCGGTACGGTGCTGATCGGAGGCAAGCCGGTCGAGGGGACATCCACGGCTGCCGCCCGCGACGCAGGCATCGGCTTCGTTACCGATGACCGTCACGAGGAAGGCCTGTTCCTGACGCTGAAGCTGCGCGAGAACATCGGCATCGGCGCGCTCGACCGCATCTCGACGGCCGGCGTGGTCGACCGCAAGCGCGACCTCGCGCTGACAAAAGATGTGATGAGCCGGCTCGGGGTCTATACCGGCTACCGCATCAAGGATGACGACGACACCAGGGCGGCGGAACTGTCCGGCGGCAACCAGCAGAAGGTGCTGATCGGTCGCGAGATCGCGGGAAACCCCACGGTCATCCTGATCGACGAGCCGACCAAGGGCGTCGATGTCGGCGCCCGCGCCGAAATCTACGCCCACCTGCGCACGCTCGCCGACAGCGGCGTGGCCGTCGTGGTGTCGTCCTCGGACGGCATCGAACTCGAGGGTCTGTGTGATCGCGTCGCCGTCTTCGCGCGCGGCCAGATCGTCAGGGAGCTCGCAGGCGAGAACCTCACCGACGCGGCCATCACCGAGGCCAATTTGACGGCGACGGTGGCCCGCGCCGCCGGCCCGGCCCGCGCCAGCAAGGAAGACACGCCGCTGCGCCGCATCATGTCGGCGGACTGGTTCCCGGCTGGCGTGCTCGCCGTGCTCACCGCCATCGTCCTGTTCGGCACGGCCTCGATCAGCGAATATTTCCTGTCGCCTTTCAACATCGAGACGATACTGACCTTCCTGTCGATCCTGGCGTTCCTCTCGGTCGCCCAGCTCGGCACCATCATTGTCGGCCGCATCGACCTGTCCGTCGGCGCGCTTGCGGGATTCGTGGTCGTGCTTGCGTCCTTCCTGACGCCCGATGGCGCAAGCATCGGAAACACGGTTGCCGGCGTCGCCCTGATACTGGCGATCACCGCCGCATTCGGGCTGGTTCAGGGCTGGCTGATCACCTGGCTGAACATTCCCGCGATCGTGGTGACGCTCGCGACCTTCATCGGCCTTCAGGGCATGTCACTCGTGCTCAGGCCGCAGGCCGCCGGGACGATCACCGACGCGATCTCGGACGCGACGCAATCGAAGTGGCTTGGCGTACCCGCCTGCTTCGTTGCGATCATGGTCATCGTCGTCGCTTTCGAATTCATCCTGTTCCGCTCCCGGCTCGGACGGCGGCTTCGCGCCGTCGGCTCCAATCCGACGGGCGCGGCGCGCGTCGGCATCCGGGTCAACTGGCACATCGTGCTGGCATTCGTTCTGTCCGGCGTCCTGACTGGCGTCGCCGGGCTCATTCTTGCCGGACAGGTCGGCATCGGCTCGCCCGCAACCGGCATCGACTACACGCTGATGAGCATCACCGCCGTCGTGCTGGGCGGCACCCGGATAGCCGGCGGACGCGGCTCGGTGGTCTCCGTCCTGATCGGCGCGGCGCTGGTCCAGTCGCTGTCGAGCGCGTCCTCCTTCATCAACCAGGATTCCGCGATCCACCTGATCGTGCTCGGCGCCGTCACGCTTGTCGCCGCCACGTTCTTCAGCGTCGCCCGCCGGGACAGGGAACGGACGGGATAGCCGATGCTGTTCGCCATCCACGCACTCGATCATGACGACGCGCTGGAACGACGGCTGGCGAACTACGACGCCCACAAGACCTATCTGGCCGCGAGCCCGATAAGGACGGTCGTCTCCGGTCCGCTGGTGGCGGACGACGGCAGCACGATGATCGGTTCGCTGTTCATCGTCGAGGCGGGCAGCAAGGCCGACGTCACCGAGTTCAATCGCGCTGACCCGTTCACGGCAGCCAACGTCTGGAAGCGTGTCGACATCCACGCATTCAGCAAGCGTGTGGACAATCGCTGACGCATCCCGCGGTCAATGCGTGAATGCGGCGGTCGCGTGGGCGGCCCCGCCAGCCAAATCGCCAGTCGCGCGCGCTCTTCGGACCCGCCCAGGGTGCTGAAGGCTGGTGGGACGTTTTATGGGAAGCGTCATGCCCGTCCAAGATGCGCTTGCGGGGAGGATGATTGCCAATCCACATCCGACAGTCCAACTTGCGAACAGAAGTGGGCAGACGATGGGATGTTTTGTGGTTGAGGTGGGCTGATCCGAGGTCCAGCTTGATGGCGCGATCAGGTCAGGCACCGCCCGTCCTGAAGCCGGGAGGATCCAGGTGACGCTGAATGTGTCCGCTCAGCACATGACGAGCGCGTCTTCAGGCGGGCAGGAACTCGACAGCGAGATGCTGCTGCAGGCGATCCGCGACTACTGCCGCGCTTCAGGCGTCGCCGAGTCGACCTTCGGCCGGCTGACGGTGAACGACGGCAAGCTGGTTTCGCGGTTGCGCTATGGCGGGCGCGTCACGCCGGAGACGGCGGAGCGACTGCTCGCCTTCATGCGCATGCCTCCCCCGAAACGAGGACTGGCGAAATCGCGCCGCACGGCGGCGCGGCAGACGCCGGAGGAGGAGAGGCCGGCGGATCCGGTCCTGACCCCAGGCCTGCCGCCGGCGCCGATCGACGTCCCTGCCGGCCCGCCGACGGCGACCGCGCATCCCGAGCACAATTTCCGCTTCTACGACAATCGCCAGAAGTACCTGATGTTCGTCAACACCTGCTCGGAAAAGCGGATGATCGCCGAGCGCATCGCGCGCGAGCTCGCCAGCATCCATCCGCGCCCGCCGGCGGTGCGCGTCTTCGACGCCGGCGTCGGCGACGGCACGATCCTGACGCGCGTCCTGCGGGCGATGCACCAGCGCTTCGAGTCGCTGCCCTTCTACGTGGTCGGAAAGGAGATCAGCCTGGAGGACGTCCGCCTGGCGCTCGAGAAGGCGCCGGACCGCTTCAACGAACATCCTGCCACGGTGCTGATCCTCACCAATCTCTACTATTCCGAGGCGCCGTCCCTTTTGCCCAAGTCCCCCGCCATGGCGGCGCGCGTGGTCTGGCACGAGGTGGGGCTGTCGGGGCGGTCGGCAGCCGAGTACGAGCATCAGATCAACGATCTCGAGCCCTTCCTGGCGAGGCACTGGCGCGCCAGCGTGTCGAAAACGACGGGCAATCCCGTCTACGAGCAGCCGGTGGTGCTGGTGCTCTACCTCGAGAGCCAGCGCTTCCTGCTCGACCAGGTGATCCCGCGGCGAGGCGCGATCACCGCCGACTACGACCTGGTGATCGCCTCGCAGCCCTACCGGGCCCGGGCCACTGCCGCCTTCAAGGCCGAGAAGGTGATAGCACCGCTGGTTCGCGCGCTGGCGCCGGGCGGCAGGTTGCTCGGCATTCACTCCAGCGGCGACGATCCTGCCCTGGAGATCGTGCAGGCGGTGTGGCCCGGCGAGCGCCCCTTCACGAACAACCGCCACGACATCCTGCGCGAGACCAAGACGGCGCTCGGCAGCAAGGCGAGGCACTACACCTTCAACGCCTATTCGGACGACAAGTCGAAGTTCCGCTACCAGATGTACACCTTGCCGGGCGAGATCGACACCGGGGCCTCGTCGATCGGCACCTCGACGGTGCTCGCGGCATGGAACAACGCCACCTACGTGGCGCAGGTGGAGGACGAGCGTCTCGCCCAGGCGATGTCGAGCGGCGAATACCTGACGCGCACCAAAGACGTGCTGCGCAAGCACAACGGTCTGTGGTTCAACGACGAGTCCTACGTCATCTCTCGCAAGCGCGACATTTAAAGCAGCGGGGGGCGAAGTGACGGTCGATCGGGGCTTCGGCGGGACCTTGCAAGGCGCGCACTACGACGTCGCGGTGGCATCCCAGCGCGCAAGCAGGCCACACGACGCTGGCGACCCCCTCCAAATGCTCGATGCGGGTCTACGCGCTGGAAATCTCAGAGTTGAGACACTGGATTGCGACGCGCCACGAACATCGACGCCGTTGGGCGCCGCGGCGGCGAAGTTGCTTTGCATCGACGAGGGGCTCTTCGACCGCGCCGATGGGGCGGAGTTCGCGAAACGATCCGTCCGCGTTGCGCGCAAGGCCCGCCGCATGGTCGGATTGCTCTGCGTCGAACCGGCCCGGGTTTTCCGCAACCGGGACGAGATCATGGCGGAACCAGCCGCCCAGTTTGACTACCTCATCGGAGAGCCGCCGGCAGTGCTGGCGCTCTTCGGCGTCCAACGAATCGACACGCTGGTTCCACATCTGCGCCGGTGCGGCATCGGCCTGATCATGCACCGCGTCGCCCGCGCACCGATTTTCCTATGGTCCAATCGTGAGATCGAACTCGGGGGCGAGGCTGTTTCGAGGAGCGAATTCTGGTCGGACTTCGTCCCGGCGTCGATCGCACGGGTCCTCTCCAGCAACGCCGGCGCCGATGTCGACAAACGCACGCAACCGGTTCCCGTCCCGGTCATACAAGCTTGAGTGCAGTCAGGCGTGCCGGCGGGGTCCGATCTCATCCGGCGTCATGCACGACCCGACGCGCCTCGTTGCGCAGGCGCTGGAAGCTCATCGAGATATGGGCCCGGCGGATGTGCCCGACCGCCTCGAGGTCGCCGACAGCCACGGCGTCCGCGATGTCGGCGACTTCGCGGTGGAAGATGCGGATCTCGTTCATCAGCACTTCCTGGTACTGGTTGAGCCGCGAGGCGGTCTTCAGCCAGATGCGGGTGGTCTGGTAATAGAGCCGCTCGCTGATCTCGCGGAGCGGCTCGTTGTCCGTCAATGAATTGAAAAGGTGGAAGAAATCCATGTTGATGCGCGCGAACTCGCGCGCATCGGGCCGCGACGTCAATTCCTCGCAACGCGCCAAGATGGTCCGGAACGCCGTCATCCTGGCGGCATCCGGCGCGACAGGCGAAAGCTTGCCGATGAGTTCGGCGAGTTCGACCCGCAGCTGGTAGACCTGGGCGAGTTCGTCGACGTCGATGTCTGTGACGATGGTGCCGACGCCATGAACCGAGCGCAGCAGCCCCTGCGCCTCGAGCGTGACGAGGACCCTGCGAACCGGCGTGCGGCTGACGCCGAACTCCTCGGCCAGATCCTCCTCCCTGAGCCGTTCGCCGGGGGGATAGTCGAGAAGACAGATGCGGGTGCGCAGCACGTCATACATGCGCTGGAAGCGCTGGCGCGGCCCCAAGTCGGCGCCTGGCGGCTCGGCCTTCTCGACGGTCGGCGTGTCGTCCAGCATCAACGGGCCATCTTCGCTCTCAGCGCCTCGAGCATGTCGAGGCAGGCCTGAAGCTGATCGAGAGCGACATATTCGTCCGGCTTGTGCGCCTGCGCAATCGATCCAGGCCCGCAAATCACAGCAGACATGCCGGCGGTCTGGAACAGGCCGGCCTCCGCGCCGAAGGCGACCACATCGGCCTCGTTCGCTCCAGTGAGCTCGAAGACGATGCGCCGCGCCTCGGACTCTTCCACCACCTCAAGCCCTTCGACCTCGCCGATCGTCGTGGTGACGATATCGGCCTGCGGCGAGACGGACTTCATGGCCGGCCGCAACACCCTGTCGACATAATCGCCGATGTCGCGCCTGACGAAATCGGCGTCGGCGAGCTGGACCGGCCGCATCTCCCACTCGACCCGACATTGCCCGGCGATGACGTTGCGCGCCGACCCGCCGCTCATCGCGCCCACCTGGACCGTCGTCCAGGGCGGGTCGAAACGGCTTCCGGCGGGCGCACGGGGCTTGAGCCGCTCGCCGATGTCGAGCAGGCGCGACACGTAGCGCACCGCGTACTCGACGGCGTTGACGCCATGCGCCGGCTGCGAGCCGTGGCCTTCCAGCCCGACGAACTCGGTCGTGTACTCGTAGCAGCCCTTGTGGCCCTCGATCACACGCATTTCCGTGGGCTCGCCGACAATGGCGACCGAGGGCCTCAGTCCGGACCGCGCCAGCTCCTGGATCAGCGTGCGGGCGCCAAGGCATCCGACCTCCTCGTCGTAGGTGAGGGCAAAATGCAGAGGCCGCCCCAGTTCCGTCCGCGCGAAGGCCGGCGCCATCGCGAGGCAGGCGGCGATGAACCCCTTCATGTCGCAGGTGCCGCGCCCGTAGAGCCTGCCGTCCCGCTCCTCCATCCTGAACGGATCGCCCGTCCACTCCTGCCCGTCGACGGGGACGACGTCGGTGTGGCCCGAAAGCACGACGCCGCCGTCGCCCGAGGGTCCGAGCGTGGCGAAGATGTTGGCCTTGGCGCCGCTCTCGTCGCGCGAGAAGGAGAGCGTGGCGCCGGCGCTGGAAAGCAGATCGGCGGCGTAGGCGATCAGTTCGAGATTGCCGGCGGCGGATACCGTCGGAAAGGCGACCAGTTGCCCGAGGATTTCGCGGGTGCGGGCGAGCATGTCCATCGCGTCGCCGTCAGTCCTTCACGTAGAGCCTGCGAGGCCGGTCGCAGAAGCACTCCGCCGCTCCCGACTCCCGGATGAGGATGCTCTCGGTAATCTCCAACCCCCAATCGTCCATCCACAGGCCGGGCATGAAATGGAAGGTCATGCCAGGTTCCAAGATCGTCTCCTCCTCCTTGCGGAAGGAGATGGTTCGCTCACCCCAGTCAGGCGGATAGGAGATGCCGATCGGATAGCCGCAGCGGCTCTCCTTCTTGATGCCCGCACGCTCGAGCGAGCCGAACAGCGCGCGGGCGACCGCGCCTGCGGGGCTGCCGGCGCGCGCCGCGTCGAGCCCTGCCTCAAGCCCCTCCACAAGCGCCTTCTCGGCATCAAGTAGGTGCTGCGGCGGCTTGCCGAGGAACACGGTGCGGCAGAACGGCGCGTGATACCTCCGATAGCAACCGGCGATCTCGAAGAACGTCGCCTCGCCCCTGGCGAACGGCCGGTGGTCCCAGGTCAAATGGGGGGCGGCGGCGTCGGTGCCGGACGGCAGCAGCGGCACGATGGCGGCGTAGTCGCCCCAGGCGTCGCCGACACCGCGGATCGCGTCGCCGAAGATCTCGGCAACGACCTCGTTCTTCGGGCGTCCGGGCTGCACGCGCTCGACGATTCCGTCGACGATCCTTTCCGAGATGCGAGCCGCCTTGCGCATGAAGGCGATCTCCTCCTCCGATTTCACGCCCCGCTGCCAGTTGACCAGCGCCGTCGCATCGACCAGTTCGGCCTTCGGCAGTTCCTCCTTCAGCACGAGATAGGCCTTGGCGGAGAAATAGTAGTTGTCGAGCTCGAGCCCGATCCGCCGGCCCCCATAGCCCCGGTCGCGCAGCAAGGCGGCGAGATCCTGCATGGGATGGCGCACGGTCGACTGCACGAAATGGTCGGCATATCCGGCGACGCGGTCGTCGGCCATCCACACCGTGCGGACGGCTCCATTGGCGTCCTGCCCGCGACCCCACCAGACCGGATCCGCGTCGTGAAAGACGATCACGCCCTGATGCACGTAGAAAGACCACCCGTCATAGCCGGTGATCCACGCCATGTTCGAGGGATCCTCCACGAAGAGCACGTCGATTTCGCGCTCCGCCATGGCGCGCCGCACCTTGGCCAGGCGTCGATCATATTCGCGCCGGGTGAATGGCAGTTCCGCAGCCGGCATAGGTCCTCCCAATGCGCCGAGCGCAAGCCGATCTCTTAATGTGTACATCTATGCCTAGATCACGCCACCTGAACAGCACAAATCGCAGCAGTTACGTTAGAAACTCGTTGACACACTCTGACGCACCGTGATGTTGTGCACAACATAAGAAAATACAAACAGGTGGAACACAGGAGCAACCCTATGAGAAGTGCAATCCTGAAAGGTGCGGCGGCGCTCGGCCTCGCGACCCTGACCGCTGGATTCATGACCGTTTCGGCCGGAGCGCAGTCACTACTGGAAAAGGCGGAGAAGGGCGAACCCATCCGCATCGGCTTCGCCAACGAGATTCCGTTCGCCTATCCCGGCGACGACGGTAGCCCAAAGGGCTTCGTCAACGCGTTCACGCTCGGCGTGCTCAAGAAGATGGGCTACGAGAAGATCGAGCCCGTGCAGACCGAATGGGGCGGGCTCATACCGGGCCTGAACGCGGATCGCTTCGACATCGTGACCGGCGGCATGAACATCCTGGCCAGCCGCTGCGAGAACATCGCCTTCTCCGAGCCGATCGTGAAGGTCGGCGACGGCTTCATCGTTGCGCCAGGCAATCCCAAGAAGGTAGGAGACTACAAGAGCCTGGTCGACAGCGGCGCGATCATGGTGACCGGCGCGGGCTACTCGAACATCGAGGCGGCGAAGGCAGCCGGCGTGGCCGAGGCGAACATCATGCAGGTGCCCGGACCGACGGAAATCCTCGCCGCCGTGAAGGCAGCCCGCGCCGATGCCGGCGCCGGCACGTTCTTCACCATGAAGCAGCTTGCCGACAGTTCCGGTGGAACGGTCGAGGTGACCGACCCCAACGCGATGCCGGAAGCGTCGTTCAACTGGGCCGGCATCGGCTTCCGCAAGGCCGACCAGGCATTCCTCGACAAGTTCAACGCCGCCCAGAAGGAGTACATCGGCTCGCCGGAAATGCTGGCGGCGGTCGCCGAGTATGGCTATGGCGAAGCGTCGCTGCCGGGCGACGTGACGACCGAGTGGGTCTGCGCCAACCGCTGATCCGAAGCCATGCGGGCTGGTCCGCGCCGGTCCGCCGCTTCTGCGGGCGCCCAGAGCAAGGGCGTCCGCACTTGCCTTCGAGGCTCTGAGGGGAAGGTCCGAGCGGCATGACCTACTTCGAGTTTCTCGCTCAATATGGCGACCGCATCCTCAGCGGCACGCTGGTCACCCTTGTGCTCACCGTGCTGTCGGCACTTCTGGCGGTGGCGATCGCGCTTGCGGCGGGTCTCATGCGCATGGCGCCCAACGCGTTGGTGCGAGGTGCGGCGACAGTCTACATCGAGATATTCCGCGGCACGTCGCTGCTGGTCCAGCTCTACTGGATCTTCTTCGTCCTGCCCCTCTTCGGCATCACGCTGGAGAAGTTCACCGCCGGTTTCGTCGCCGTCGGCATGAACCTCGGCGCATACGGCGCGGAACTGGTGCGCGGAGCGATACTGGCCGTCCCGAAAGGCCAGTGGGAGGCGTCCCTGGCGCTCAACATGTCGCCGGCAAAACGCATGAGGCGCGTGATCCTTCCCCAGGCACTCATCATCATGCTGCCCTCGTGGGGCAATCTCATGATCGAGCTCCTCAAGGGAACCGCGCTCGTCGCGCTCATCGCCGTCGCCGACCTGATGTTCCAGGTCAAGCAGATCAACGGCACGACGTTCCTCTCGGCCGAATCCTTCGGCACCGCGCTGATCATCTACTATGTCATCGCCCGATTCATGGTGACCCCCTTCATGCGATGGCTCGAACGCATCATGCAGCGCAGGCTCGGGAGGGCATAGGGCCTTTGGACACGTCTGGTTCGGATCAAGGTATGTGGCGAAATCGTTCAGTTCTAGGAGCGGAGCCGAAGGCGCAGTGGGCCTGCGTCGAGGCTTCGCGACGCAGAAATGGGCGATTTCGCCCATACCCTTCTGGGGCGCGGCGGATTTCGGCTCTGAGTTCGTTGAACCTCCCTCGTGGTGGTCAACACCAAGTCAGTCGGTTCGCCTGCTCAGAGCCGAAATCCGGCTCGCGCCGTGACCGAACCAGACGTGTCCAAAGGCCCTGATATGTTCGACTGGCGCTGGGACTTCACCTTCCAGATCCTGCCCCGCCTGCTCGTGGCCACCGGCAACACCATCATGGCGGCGGGTTTCGGCTACGCCATCGCCATCGTGCTCGGGCTCGTCTTCGCGCTCGCCCAGCGCACGCCCTACCGCCTGCTGACGCTGGCGGTGCGCGAAGCCGTCGAGTTCATACGGTCGACGCCGCTGGTCCTCCAGATCTTCTTCGTCTTCTACGTCGGCCCGCAATTCGGCCTGAGGCTCTCGCCGTGGACGGCGGGCATGATCGCCATCGGCCTGCACTACGCGTCCTACCTGTCGGAGGTCTATCGCGGCGGGCTGGACAGCGTGCCGAGGGGCCAGTGGGAGGCGGCGACCTCGCTCAACCTGTCGACAGCGCGGACCTACTTCCGCGTCATCATCCCGCAGGCGCTGCCGCCTTCGCTGGCCGGGATGGGCAACTATCTCGTCGGCATCTTCAAGGACACGCCGATGCTGTCGGTCATCGGCGTCGCCGAACTGATGCACGCGGCCAACGCCATCGGCTCCGAGACCTATCGTTTCCTGGAGCCCTATACGCTGGTGGGGGTCATCTTCCTTGCCATTTCGCTGCCCACCGCGGCCGGCATTCGGGTATTCGAAGGCTGGGTGCGCCGGAAGCTGGGGATGAACTGATGAGCACCGAAGACCTGTCCGGATTCCCGCTCGCGCTCGAAGACGACAAAGTGCCGATGGTGAGGTTCAGGAACGTCACCAAGAGCTATGGTAGCCTGGTTGTCCTGGACTCGCTCAACCTCGACGTCGCCGAGGGCGAGATGGTCACGATCATAGGGCCGTCCGGCTCGGGAAAGACGACCGTGCTCAGGATGCTGATGACGCTCGAGACCATCAATGGCGGCGTCATCTATGTCGACGGTCAGCCGCTGACCCACATGCCCAACGGGGCAGGTCTCGTACCCGCCAACAGCCGCCATCTGCGCCAGACGCGCTCCAAGATCGGCATGTGCTTCCAGCATTTCAACCTGTTCCCGCACATGACGGCGCTCGAGAACTGCATGGAGGGTCCCGTGCATGTGCTCGGCCTGCCGAAGAAGGAAGCGCGCGAGCGGGCGGAGGAACTCCTGCAGATGGTGGGAATGGCCGAAAAGCGGGACCAGCACCCCTCGCGCCTGTCGGGCGGCCAGCAGCAGCGCGTCGCCATCGCCCGCGCGCTCGCGATGCGGCCGAAGGTCATGCTGTTCGACGAGGTCACGTCCGCCCTAGACCCAGAGGTCATCGGCGAGGTCACCAACGTCATCCGCAAGCTTGTCGCCGAATTCAATCTCACGATGCTGATGGTCACGCACCAGATGGGCTTTGCAAAGGACATCTCCGACCGCGTCTGCTTCTTCTACGGCGGCAAGATCTGCGAGCAGGGCACGCCGGATCGGCTCTTCGGCAACCCGCAGCAGGAGCGCACGCAGCAGTTCCTCAGCGCCGTCAAGGAGGCCGGGTAGGCTCGTGTGCTGACGCTCGCCGAAATCCTGGCGGCACGGCGCAGAATCGCCGGCGTCGCGGCGCGCACGCCCCTGGCGCCCTCGCCATTCCTGACATCACGCGTGGGCAGCGTCGTCCTGCTCAAGCTGGAAATCGCGCAGCCGATCGGCGCGTTCAAGCTGCGCGGCGCCGCCAACGCGGTGCTCGGACTTCCTGACCACACAGCCGGCGTGACCTGCTGCTCGACCGGCAATCACGGCCGCGGCGTCGCCTTCGCAGCACGCGCACGGCGCCTGCGCGCCGTCGTCTGCATGTCATCGCTCGTCCCCCGGGCGAAGGTGGAGGGAATTCGCGCGCTCGGCGCGGAGGTCCGCATCGTCGGCGCCAGCCAGGACGAGGCGCACGCCGAAAGCCGGCGGATAGCGCGCGAGGAAGGGCTGGTCGAGATCTCGCCCTTCGACGACCCACTCGTCATCGCGGGCCAGGGCACGATCGGACTGGAACTGATGGAAGACCGGCCGGACCTCGCCACGGTGCTGGTGCCGCTGTCGGGCGGCGGTCTGGCCGCCGGCGTCGCGCTCGCGGTCAAGACCATCAGCCCGCGCACCAAGGTGATCGGCGTTTCCATGGACCGGGGCGCCGCCATGCACGCCTCCATCCGCGCCGGCCACCCCGTCGAAGTCGAGGAGGTGGCAAGCCTCGCGGATTCGCTCGGCGGCGGCGTGGGGCTGGAGAACCGCCTCTCCTTTCCGATGTGCCGCGACCTGCTGGACGATGTCGTCCTGGTCGCGGAGGCGGAGATCTACACCGCCATGCAGGCGCTCTACTTCGAGGACCGCCTGGTCGCCGAGGGCGCCAGCGTCGTCGGCATCGCGGCCCTGCTGGCGGGCAGGCTGCCGGACATCCCTGGCCCGGTCGCAACCATCGTGACCGGGCGCAACGTCGACATGACGGCCTTCACCAACATCATCGCGGGGCGCGATGTCCGCCTGGGCGACCTCAACCTGCAAGGGCACGCCTATGCCGCATGACGTAACGGTACTCACGGAAGCCGAACTGCGGCGCGCCGTGCATCTCGACCTTCAGGCGATCGAGGTGGTGGAGAGGGCGTTCGCGGCGCTGGCCACGGGAAAGGTGGTGATGCCGCCGATCCTGTCGATGGCGATCCCCGAGGCCAATGGCGAGGTCGACGTGAAGACCGCCTTCATCCCAGGCTTCGAAGGCTTCGCCATCAAGGTCAGCCCCGGATTCTTCGACAACCCGAAGATCGGCCTGCCCAGCCTCAACGGGCTCATGATCCTGTTCTCGGCGCGTACCGGCCAGGTGCTCGCGCTACTGCTCGACAATGGCTACCTGACCGACGTGCGCACCGCCGCGGCCGGCGCGGTCGCGGCGAAGCATCTGGCGCCCGCCCGCGTCGAGATCGCCGGGGTCATCGGCACCGGCGTGCAGGCGCGGCTCCAGATGCAGGCGGCGCATCTGGTGCGACCGTTCGATCGCGTGCTGGTGTGGGGCCGCGACGCGGCAAAGGCGGAAGACTGCGCGCGCGACATCGCGGGCGCGCTCGGCATCGTCGCGAGCTACGAGCCCGATCCGGCGCTGCTCGTCGCCGCAAGCCAGCTGGTCGTCACCACGACGCCGGCCGAGGAACCCGTACTGAAGGCCAAATGGCTGCATCCCGGCCTGCACGTCACGGCGATGGGGTCGGACCAGGCGGGCAAGAACGAGATCGAGGCGGCGGCGCTCGCAGGGGCCGACCTCTACGTGGCCGATCGGGTCAGCCAGTGCGAGAAACTGGGCGAACTGCGGAGCGCCATCGCGGCGGGCGTGTGGACACGCGGCACGCCGCCGGAACTGGGCGAGCTCATTTCCGGGGCGAAGTCCGGCCGCACGAGCGATGAGCAAATCACCATCTGCGACCTGACCGGCACCGGCGCACAGGACACCGCCATTGCGACCTTCGCGCTTGCAGCCGCGCGAAAGGCTGGCGTGGGGTCGGCGATCACGACATGACCATGCTGAAGCTCGACGATCGAGACCTGAAGATGCTGGCCGTGCTGAGCCGGGAGGGCCGCATCTCCAAGGCGGAGCTGGCCAAGCGGGTGAACCTGTCGGCCGCGCCCTGCTGGGAGCGGCTGAAGCGGCTCGAGGACGCCGGCATCATCACCGGCTACCGCGCCGAGGTGGCGCTGAAGAAGATCGCCCGGCACATCACCGTGTTCATGGCGGCCGAACTCGAACAGCACCGGGCCGAGGACTTCCAGATCTTCGAGCGCGCGATCCAGGGGCATGCCGGGATCGTCGCCGTCTGGGCGGTGGGCGGCGGCTTCGATTACATCCTGCAGATCGTCACCCGCGACATCGATTCCTACCAGCGCCTCGTCGACCACCTGCTGGAGGCGCGCGTCGGGCTGGCCCGCTACTTCACTTATGTCGTGACCAAGCAGGTGAAGGCGGCGGCGGAGTTGCCCCTTGACGAACTGGGGCTGGGACACGCCGAGGAATGATTGGCGCGGCGGCCCGGGTTCCGAAGGATCGTCGGCGGGGCGGCGCGACTTCGAAGGTTTCTTCGGCGGCGAACGATCCACAATGGCGACACAGCCAAGCCAGGGATCCGCACGCCATGTCCTCGCTCGCCATCCTGCAGAAGACCGACCTATCGATCCTCGACGACCCGCGGCTGTTCCGCGAGTTCGCCTATGTGGGCGGAGCCTGGACCGCAGGCGGCGGCCGGCGTTCCGTCGACGTCACCGACCCCGCCGACGGCTCGCGCATCGGCGCGGTCCCGGCGCTGACGGCGGCGGACGCCCGCGAGGCCGTCGAGGTCGCGCATCGCGCATTCGCGCTGTGGTCGGCGGAACTGCCGCAGACACGATCCGGCATCCTGAAGCGCTGGTTCGAGCTCATCGTCGGCGCGCGCGAGGATCTCGCCCGCCTGATGGTGCAGGAACAGGGCAAGCCGCTGTCGGAAGCGCGCGGCGAAATCGACTATGCGGCCTCCTTCGTGGAGTTCTACGCCGAGGAGGCGAAGCGGCTGAACGTGGAGGGCGTCAGCCCCCATCTGGCCGATGCCGACATGCAGGTCATGCGCCAGCCGGTCGGGGTCGCTGCTCTGGTCACACCGTGGAATTTTCCCGCCGCCATGCTGACCCGAAAGGCGGGGGCGGCGCTCGCCTCGGGCTGCACGGTGGTCTGCCACCCCTCTTCGGAGACGCCGTTCTCGGCGCTGGCGCTCGCCGAACTGTCCGAGCGCGCCGGCCTTCCCGCCGGCGTCTTCAACGTCGTCACCGGCAATGCGCCGGAGGTGGTCGGCGCGCTGACCGCCTCGCCGCTGGTGCGGGCCTTGTCCTTCACCGGCTCGACCGAGATCGGACGGCTGCTCTACGCGCAGTCGGCGCCGACGATCAAGCGCCTGGTCATGGAACTCGGCGGCCACGCGCCCTTCATCGCCTTCGCGGACTGCGATTTCGACCGCGCGGTGGATCGCGCGATGTCGGCCAAATTCGCCACGTCGGGCCAGGACTGTCTCGCCGCGAACCGTTTCTACATCGAGCGGCCGATCTACGAACGCTTCGTCGCCGCGTTCGCAGAGCGCGTCGGGGAGCTCACCGTCGGTCACGGCATGTCCGACGCCGACATCGGCCCGCTGATGAACGCGCGCGCCGTCGCCAAGCAACGCGAACACGTCGCCGACGCGGTGGCGCGCGGCGCACGCCTGGTGCGCGGCGGCGACGCGCACCCGGCCGGACCGCTGTTCTACCAGCCGACCGTTCTCGCCGACGTACCGGAGAGGGCGGCGATCTTCCAGGAGGAGACGTTCGGCCCGATCGCCGCATTCACGCCATTCGACGAGGAAAGCGACGTGCTGGCGCGCGCCAACCGCACCGAGACCGGCCTCGTCGCATATCTGCACACGTCCGATCCCGCACGGATCGGGCGGATGAGCCGGGGACTGGAGTTCGGCATGGTCGCGGTCAACCGCACCAAGATCACAGGCGCGCCGGCGCCGTTCGGCGGCGTCAAGCAGGCCGGCCTCGGCCGCGAGGGATCGCGGCATGGCATGGAAGCCTTCACCGACCTGAAATATGTCTGCCGCGACGTCGGCTGATCGGCAAACGCCCGGTGGAAACCCTGCCAAAATGCCGACCGAAGAACCGTCGTCAGGTCCGATCGTGAAACAGGAGTCCGCGATGCTGCGCAACGATACGCTCGACCAGTGGGATCGAGAGAACTTCTTCCACCCCTCGACCCACCTCGCCCAGTTCGCCCGCGGCGAGGCGCCGAACCGCATCGTAACGGGCGGCAAGGGCGTCCACATCGAGGATCGCGACGGCAACCGCCTGCTCGACGCCTTCGCCGGGCTCTACTGCGTCAATGTCGGCTACGGGAGGACCGAGATCGCCGAGGCGATCGCGAGCCAGGCGAAGGAACTCGCCTACTACCACTCCTATGTCGGCCACGGCACCGAGGCGTCGATCACGCTTGCGAAGATGGTCATGGAGCGCGCGCCGAAGAGCATGTCGAGGGTCTATTTCGGCCTCGGCGGCTCCGACGCCAACGAGACCAACGTCAAGCTCGTCTGGTACTACAACAACATCCTCGGCCGACCGGAAAAGAAGAAGATCGTCTCACGCTGGCGCGGCTACCACGGCTCCGGGCTGGTCACCGGCTCGCTGACAGGGCTGAAGCTCTTCCACGACAAGTTCGACCTGCCGCTGGACCGCATCCTGCACACCGAGGCGCCGTACTACTACCGCCGCCCGGACCTCGCCATGAGCGAGGCCGATTTCGTCGCTTATTGCGCCGACGAGTTGGAGAAGCTCATCGCCCGCGAAGGCGCCGGCGCGATCGCCGCCTTCATCGGCGAGCCGGTGCTGGGCACCGGCGGCATCGTGCCGCCGCCGGCAGGCTACTGGCAGGCGATCCAGAAGGTTCTGAACCGGCACGACATCCTGCTGATCGCCGACGAGGTGGTGACCGGCTTCGGCCGCCTCGGCACGATGTTCGGCTCGGACCACTACGGCATGCGGCCGGACTTCATCACCATCGCCAAGGGTCTGACCTCCGCCTACGCGCCGCTGTCGGGCTCCATCGTCTCCGACAGGGTCTGGACGGTGCTGGAGAAGGGCACGGACGAGAACGGGCCGATTGGCCATGGCTGGACCTATTCCGCCCATCCGATCGGCGCGGCGGCGGGCGTCGCCAACCTCAAGCTGATCGACAGCCTCGGGCTGGTGAAGAACGCGGGCGAGACCGGCGCGTATTTCAACAAGGCGATGAAGGCCGCCCTCGGCGACCATCCGCATGTCGGCGACGTGCGCGGCGAAGGTCTGCTGTGCGCGGTCGAATTCGTCGAGGAGCGCGAGGGACGCAGGTTCTACGATCCGTCCGCCAAGATCGGTCCCCAGGTCGCGTCCGCGCTGCTCGGCCTGGGCGTCATTGCGCGCGCCATGCCGCAGGGCGACATACTGGGCTTCGCGCCGCCGCTCTGCCTGACGCGCGCCGAGGCCGACGAGGTGGTCGAGAAGACCGTGAAGGCGGTGACGAAGGTTCTCGGAGCGTAGCGAAATGTGGCGCCGGCCATGGCGAGGCTTTCGTCAAGCCTCAAGGGCTCAGGCGAGCACTTGAATCTCGCGCCGGTGTTCGTGCATGCGCAGGAACACACGGTAGTCGCGGTCGTATGCGGCCCGCAGCGCCGGGTTCGGGTCACGGCGGCGGTCGAGCTGGCGCATAGCGCCGCAGCTCGCGGCAAGGTCGGCATGCCAGCCAGCGGCGCTCGCCGCGGTCATCGCGGTTCCGAGCAGCACCGCATCCTCGGCCGTCGTCTCGCTGACCACGCATCCGGTCGCGTCGGCATAGAGTTCCATGAGCAGCGCGTTGCGGGTATGGCCACCGGTCACATGCAGCGTGTCGATGCTGTAGCCGTGGGCGTTCAGGTGGTCGAGGATGTGGCGGACGCCGAGCGCGATGCCGACGCAGGTCCGCCAATAGAGGCGGCACAGGCCGTCGAAGGAGGCGTCGAGCGCCAGCCCCGAAACGACTCCGCGGGCATGCGAATCGGCGAAGGGCGAGCGGTTGCCGTGGAAGTCGGGGAGCACATGGAGGCCCGACGCGAAGCCGAGACCTTCGGCGGCGCGCAGATGCGCGATCCGCGCGACGATGCGGCCGTGGGTGGCGGCGTCCGGCTCCGCCCCGCCCCCGTGGACGCGGATAACGTGGTCGAGCAGCGCGCCGGTCGCCGACTGACCGCCCTCGGACAGCCAGTAGCCGGGCAAGGCCGCACCCAGATATGGCCCCCAGATGCCCGGAACCAGGCGCGCATCGGCCGACATGCCCATCACGCAGCTCGACGTGCCGGCGATCAGCGCCAAGTGCCGCTCCAGCGCACCGCCGGCGAAGCCGCCGATGACGCCGAGCGCGCCGGCGAAGGCGTCGATCAGGCCCACCCCGACCTTGCAGCTCTCGTCCAGTCCGAGTTCGGCCGCAGCATCCGGCGTCAACGTCCCGACCGTCGCGCCGACCGGGGTGGACGCGCCCTGGAGGCCGCCCCGAGACATGAGGTCGCCGATCCCGACGGCATCGAAGAAATCCGCCTGCCAGCCGCCCCTATGGGGAAGATAGGTCCACTTGCTGGTGAGCGTGCACTGCGAGCGCGCCAGCGATCCGGTCGCCTTCCAGGTGAGGAAGTCGGCGAGATCGAAAAACAAGGCCGAGGCCTCCCATGACGCCGGCGCGTTGCGCTTGAGCCACATCAGCTTGGGCGTCTGCATCTCGGGCGACATCACGCCGCCGACATGGTCGAGGACCGGATGGCGCGTGGCCGTGCATTCGTCGGCCTCGGCGAGCGCCCGATGATCGAGCCACACGATCGTATCCCAGCGCGGATCGCCGTCCGTCGACACGGAGACGCCAGCCCCGTCCTTGCCCCGCACGACCAGCGAGCACGTCGCGTCGAATCCGACGCCGGCCACGTCGGCCGGTCCACAACCGGCCTTCTCCAGGGCAGCGCGCAGGGCGCGGCGGACCGAGCGCCAGATGTCCTCCGAATCGTGCTCGGCATGGTCGAGGCGCGGCCGGTTCATGACGATCGGGTGTTCGCCGCGACCGATCATGCGGCCATCGCGGTCGAAGATGCCGGCGCGGGCGCTGCCTGTCCCGACATCGACCGCCGCCACCAGCTCGCGCATCAGGCGACCCTTGGACCGAATCGGCCGAGCAGGCCCGGGAGCGCGCGCATGTCGTCGAAGACCGCATCGGGCGACAGAGCATCGACCGCGTCGCGCAGCCCGCACGCCCGCGCGTGGGACCCGCCGACGAAGGCGAGCACATGCATGCCGGCGCGGCGCGCGGCCTCGATGCCCGCAGGGCTGTCCTCGACCACCACACAGGCCGCCGCTGGTACGTTCATGGCGCGGGCGGCGTGAAGGAAAAGGTCCGGGGCGGGCTTGCCGTTCTCGACCATCGTCGAACTGTATATGTGCGGTTCCAGCCTTTCCAGTAGTCCGGTGACGCCAAGCGACAGCCTGATGCGCTCGGGCTGGCTGGACGAGGCGACGCAGCGTTTCGGCCCGATCAAGTCCAGCGTTTCGCCAATCCCGGGAATCGGCAGCAACTCCGTCCTGAAACGATCGTGGAGGCGGATCCGTACCTGGTCGAGGTGCCAGGGCGTGATCTCGAAACCGAACTCGACACGGACGATGCCGGCAATGGAGGCCATCGACAGGCCCAGAAAGCGGCGATAGGCGGCCATCTCCTCGACGACGACGCCCCATTTGGCGAACATGTCGAGCAGGACGCGAATGGAAATGGGTTCGCTGTCCACCAGCACTCCGTCGCAGTCGAAGATGACTGGAGGAAAGCCTGTGTCCGCCGGATCAGCCATCCCGGCCGAGATAGTTCTTGAGCGTGGCCTGCGTGCCCTCGCGCCACAATGCCCTGAGCCATTGCCCGAACGCATCGCGGAATGCCGGCGTGCGACCCACGGCGCCGTAGATGTCGTCCATCGCCAGCCAGGCCCGCGGATCGGAACGTGCGGCTCGCGCCTGTTCCCGAAGCCTGCTCCATGACGGGTCGTTCGGTTCGATCGTCGCGCCCGAATCGGTCGTGCCGAAGCAGTAGCGGCACCAGAGAGCGGATTCGAGCGCCAGGCCGGAGACCCCCTGGCCGCTCCCCAGCCTGTCGGCGATCGCCGGGACGATGAACTTCGGCTGCCGGTTCGAGCCGTCGAGACAGAGGCGCCGGACCGTATCGCCGATCCTGGGATTGGCGAAGCGCCTTTCGACGATCCGGTAATACGCGTGGAGGTCGGTATCGGGCACCGGCGGCACTGACGGGATGATCTCCTCTTCCTCCACCTTGCGGAGGAATCCGAGCACCAGCGGATCCTGCATTGCCTCGTGGACGAAGTGGATGTCCATCAGCCCGGCAGGATAGGCGATGACCGCGTGGCCCCCGTTGAGGATGCGTATCTTCATCAATTCGTAGGGCGTCACATCGGGCACAAACTGCACGCCGACCGACTCGAGCGCGGGACGGCCGGCGGGAAAGCGATCCTCGAGAACCCATTGCCGGAACGTCTCGCAGAAGACCGGCCAGGAATCGTCGAGCCCGAACTCGGCGGCGAGGATCGAGCGCTCGCGATCCCCGGTCGCGGGCGTGATGCGGTCCACCATGCCATTGGGAAACGCGACGTTGTCGGCGATCCACGTCGCAAGATCCGGATCGGCCAGTTCGGCGAGCCCCCTCACCGCGTTGCGCGTGACCATGCCATTGTGGGGGATGTTGTCGCAGGACATGACCGTGAACGGCACGGTGCCTTCCTCTCGACGCCGCCGAAGACCGGCGACGATCAGCCCGAAGACCGTCTTCGGCGCGCCGAGGCCAGCGGCGTCGGCGACGATCGCCGGATGGGCCGGATCGAATCGGCCCGACGCAGGGTCGATGAAGTACCCGCCCTCGGTGATGGTCAGCGAGACGATGCGGATCGCCGGATCCGCCAGGCTCGCCAGCACGCCCTCGACATCGCCGGGCGGCACGTACCCGACCATCGCCCCGGTCACGCGGGCCGTCATGCCGGCCGCGTCCTGCTCGACGACGGTCGTCAGATGATCCTGCGCGGCGAGCACGCGACGGGCGGCCTCGTCGGACGCCAGCACGCCGGCGCCGCGAATCGCCCAGTCGTGGTCGCGTCCCGTGGCGAAGAGATCATCCAGATAGACCGCCTGGTGCGCCCGATGAAAGTTGCCGACGCCGAAATGCACGATGCCGGCGGACAGGCGCGCCCGGTCGTAACGCGGCGCCGCCACGCCGGAGGGCAGGCTTCCAAGGGTCGATGCGCTGAGCTTGACGGTCATCGGCGGCCTCAACTCATCCAGTTGCCGCCATCGACGTTGTAGGTCTGGGCGACCACATAGTCGGATTCCGAAGAGGCAAGGAAGATCGCCATGCCGACCAGGTCGGCGGCGGTACCCATGCGGCCATAGGGCACGGCTTCGCCGACCCTCCGCTTCTTCTCGCCCGGCTTCAGTCCCTCGTGCCTTGCGAAGAGCGAATCGACATGATCCCAGTGGTCGCCCTCGACGACGCCCGGCGCGATCGCATTGACGTTCACGCGATGCCTGATGAGGTCGAGGCCGGCAGACTGGGTGATGCTGATGACGGCCGCCTTGGTCGCGCAGTAGACCCCGACCAGCGCTTCGCCGCGGCGTCCCGCCTGGCTCGCCATGTTGATGATCTTGCCGCCCCTGCCCCGCGAGATCATGGAGCGCGCCACTGCCTGCAAGGTAAAGAGCGCGCCGGCGACGTTGACCGAGAACAGCCTGTCATAGCTCTCGCGCGTGATCCCGACGATCGGCGCGAGGTCGAATAGCGCGGCATTGTTGACGAGGATATCGATGCCGCCGACGCGTTTCTCTACGGTGCGCACCGCTTCGTCGATCGAAGTCTGGGAGGTCACGTCGAGCGTGACCGGGTAGGCGCCCAGACCGATCTCACCGGCCGCTCGCGTCGCCGCCCCGAGATTGATATCGGCGATGGCGACGGTCGCGCCCTCGCGGGCATAGGCCTCCGCGAAAGCGCGGCCTATGCCGCGCGCGGACCCCGTGATCAGCGCCGACCTACCGTCCAGGCGTTTCATGAGATCGCCAAGCCGTCCTTGCCAAATCGGTGCAGCTTGCCCGCCTCGGGCGTCAACCACACGGTTTGGCCATGGTCGAAAGCGATCTCGCCGCTGGCCCTGACGGTCAGCGTGCCGACACCTTCCGTCTGCACATGAAGGAAGGTGTCCGACCCGAGATGCTCGGCGACCCCGACAGTGCCCTTCCACTCGCCCGACGAATTCGAGATGGCGAGATGCTCGGGACGGATGCCGATCGTCTCCGCGCCATGACCGGCAGCCGGAGCACCGCTGATGAGGTTCATGCGCGGCGAACCGATGAAGCCCGCGACGAAGAGGTTTCGCGGGCTGCGGTAGAGTTCCAGCGGCGAGCCGACCTGCTCGATGTTGCCGGCGTTGAGCACGACGATCTTGTCGGCCATGGTCATGGCCTCGACCTGGTCGTGCGTGACGTAGACCATCGTCGTCTTCAACTGCTGGTGCAGCTCGCTGATCTCCAGGCGCATGGTGCCACGCAGCGCCGCGTCGAGGTTGGACAGCGGCTCGTCGAAGAGGAAGGCGGAAGGCTGGCGCACGATGGCGCGCCCGATGGCGACGCGCTGGCGCTGGCCGCCCGAGAGCTGGCCGGGCCGCCGGTCGAGATAGTTCGTGAGGTTGAGCACCTTGGCCGCATCCCGGACCTTGCGGTCGACGGTCGCCTTGTCCTGCTTCGCCATCTTCAGCGGGAAGGCGATGTTGTTGTAGACGCTCATGTGGGGATAGAGTGCGTAGGACTGGAACACCATCGCCAGGCCGCGCTTGGCGGGCGCCTCGTCGGTCACGTCACGCCCGTCGATGGCGATCTTGCCCTGCGTGGTGTCCTCGAGGCCGGCGATGAGGCGCAGCAGGGTCGACTTGCCGCAGCCCGAGGGACCCACGAAGACGACGAACTCGCCGTCCTCGATCTCCAGGTCGATCTCCGGAATGACGTTGGTCGAGCCGAACGACTTGTTGACCTTCTGCAAGACGATCCTGCCCATGATGTCCTCCCCGATCCCTTTCGTTGCGGCTACTTCACGGCGCCGAAGGTCAGGCCGCGCACCAGCTGTCTCTGGGAGAACCAGCCCATGATGAGGATGGGCGCGATGGCGAGCGTCGATGCCGCCGAGAGCTTGGCCCAGAACAGCCCCTGCGGGCTGGAGAACGAACTGATGAAGGCGGTAAGCGGCGCCGCCTCGGTGGTGGTGAGGCGGATGGTCCAGAACGCCTCGTTCCAGGCGAGGATGATGTTCAAGAGCATGGTCGAAGCGATGCCGGGCACGGCCATCGGCGTCAGCACATGCACGATCTCGTCCCAGAGCGTCGCGCCATCCATGCGCGCCGCCTCGAGGATCTCGCCGGGGATCTCGCGGAAGTAGGTGTAGAGCATCCACACCACGATCGGCAGGTTGATCAGGGTCAGCATGATCATCAGGCCGAGGCGGCTGTCGAGCAGTCCCGTGTCCCGGAAGATCAGGTAGATCGGGAAGAGCACGGCGACGGCCGGCATCATCTTGGTTGAGAGCATCCACATCAGGATGTCCTTGGTGCGCCTGGTCGGCGAAAACGCCATCGACCATGCGGCAGGCACCGCGACGAGCAGGGCGAGAACGGTTGAGCCGACCGCGAGCAGAACGGAGTTCATGAAGAACTTGAAATAGCCGCGCTGCGCCTCGACCTCGGCGTAGCTCTCGAACGTTCCCGACGGGATCAGGCTGAAGCCCTGGATCGCCTCCTGCTCCGACTTGAAGGAGGTGATGATCGTGTAGAGGATCGGGAAGAAGATCAGGAAGGCGACTATCCATGCCGCGACCGTGACGATCGTCTTGTGCTGGGGCGTGACGGTGCGTGCCATGGTTCTCTCCTCACCGGTCCAGGTTCTTGCCGACGGCGCGCATGACGAAGAAGGCGACGATGTTGGCGAGGATCACGGCGATGATCCCGCCCGCGGAGGCCTGGCCGATTTTGAACTCGAGCAGCGCCTTCTGGTAGACGAGGAACGGCAGGTTGGTGGATGCGTAGCCGGGACCGCCATTGGTGGTGACCAGGATCTCCGCGTAGACCGACAGCAGGAAGATCGTCTGGATCAGGACGACAACGGTGATGGCGCGCGAGAGGTGCGGGAGCGTCAGGTACCAAAAGCGCGCGAGGAACCCCGCGCCGTCCATTTCCGCCGCTTCCTTCTGCTCGCCATCCAGAGACTGCAGCGAGGTGAGCAGGATCAAGGTGGCGAAGGGCAGCCACTGCCACGCGACGATGAGGATGATCGAGAACAGCGGCAGGGTGGCGAACCAGTCGATCGGCTGGGCGCCGAAGAAGCGCGCGATGTCGGCGAAGACCCCATAACCCGGATGCATGATCATGTTCTTCCAGATCAACGCCGCGACGGGCGGCATCACGAAGAAGGGCGAGATCACGAGGATGCGGACGATGCCCTGGCCCCACATCGGCTGGTCGAGCAACAGAGCGAGGAGGATGCCTCCGACGACGGTGATCGCCAGAACCGCGCCGACGATCAGCAGCGTGTTCAGGATCGCCGCGAAGAAGGCGGGATTGCTGAAAAACAGCGCGTAGTTGGAGAAGCCGATGAAGCCGTCGCGGATCGGGTTCAGCGGGTTGTATTGCTGGAACGAGAACCACAGGGTGAAGGCGAGCGGAACGATCATCCACACAAGGAGCAGGATGACCGAGGGCGCGAGCATCAGCCGCGCCAGCGAGTTGCTTTGCCTGGTGGCCATGACGTCCTCCCCGTCTCAGCAGCAATGTTGTCTCTGGTTCGGCAAGACCGCCGCCCCGCGCAATCGACGACCCGCCAGAAGGCGGCAAGGTCCGCGCCGGGAAAAGCGGCCGCCCGAAGACCGGGCGGCCGAGGCGCTGGGAGGTATTACTGGATGTACCCGCCTTCCTTCATGGCGGAGACGGACACTTCCTGGGCCTGGGCGAGCGCGTCGTCGACCGACATCTGGCCGGCGAGCGCCGCCGAGAAGAGCTGACCCACCGTTGTGCCGAGACCCTGGAACTCGGGGATGGCGACGAACTGCACGCCGACATAGGGCACGGGCTTGACCGTCGGGTTCTTCGGGTCGGCGGCGTTGATCGAATCCAGCGTCATCTTGGCGAAGGGCGCCGCCGCCTGGTACTCGGCGTTGGCGTAGAGCGAGGTGCGGGTGCCGGGCGGCACGTTGGCCCAGCCTTCCTTCGAGGCGACGAGGGCGAGGTAATCCTTGCTGGTCGCCCAGGCGACGAACTTCTCGGCGGCTTCCGCCTTCTGCGTGCCGGCCGGGATGGCCAGCGACCAGGCCCACAGCCAGTTGCCGCGCTTGCCAAGACCATTGTCGGGGGCTAGCGCGTAGCCGACCTTGTCGGCGACGGTGGAGTCCTTCGGGTTCGAGACGAAGGACGCGGCGACCGTGGCGTCGATCCACATGCCGCATTTGCCCTGCTGGAACAGCGCGAGGTTCTCGTTGAAGCCGTTCGAGGAGGCGCCCTGCGGGCCGGCGTCGTTCATCAGCTTCACGTAGAAGTCGAGCGTCTGCTTCCACTCGGGCTGGTCGAACTGCGGCTGCCAGTTCTCGTCGAACCAGCGAGCGCCGAACGAATTGGACGTCGCGGTCAGGAAGGCCATGTTCTCGCCCCAGCCCGCCTTGCCGCGAAGGCAGATGCCGTTGATGTCGTTCGCGCGGTCGGTCATCTTGCGCGCAGCGTCGGCGATGAATTCCCAGGTCGGCGCGTCGGGCATCGAGAGCCCCGCCTTCTCCATCAGGTCCTTGCGGTACATGACGAAGGAGCTCTCGCCGTAGAACGGCGCGGCATAGAGCTTGCCGTCCGCCGACAGGCCGCCGGCGATGGCCGGGATGATGTCGCCCGCGTCGTAGTCGGCGCCGAGGTTGTCGAGCGGCAGCAGCCACTGCTGCTTCGCCCAGATCGGAACCTCATAGGTGCCGATGGTCATCACGTCGTACTGGCCGCCTTTGGTGGCGATATCCGTGGTGACGCGCTCGCGCAGCACGTTCTCTTCCAGCGTCACCCACTGGAGCTGGATGTCGGGATTCTTGGCGGTGAAGTCATCCGTCAGCTTCTGCATGCGGATCATGTCGCCGTTGTTGACGGTGGCGATGGTGAGGGTCTCGGCGCCGGCCAAGCCGGTGAACACAAAAAGGCTGACAGCTCCGAGGAGCAGCGATTTGCGATCCATCATTTTCCTCCCGATTGGTCGCAGTGAGCAAATGCTTTGAGTGTGAGCAAATACTCACTCGCGGCGGTCGTCAATGCTGATTCGTTGCTGCGGTGCAGCATCGAACGTACCGAACGACTAGCGGGAAAGCAGGGCTTCGGCCGTATGCTCGTCGGTGATGAGAGCATTGATGAGCTTGCCGCGGATCGCCGCGGCGATGCCTGGAAGCTTCTTCGCCCCCATTGCGGCGGCGACGACACGGGACGCGGATCGGTCGGGAATGGCCGCCGACGCCACCCGGTCGTTGGTGCCGCCCTCGATCAGGAGGCCATCGGCGTCGAAGGTCCAGCCGACGATTTCGCCCACCGCGCCAGCCCGCTGCAACTCGGACAGCTCATCGGCGGAGATGAAACCGTCGACGAAAAGCGGGGCGGCGGGACCGAGGTCGCCTATGCCGACGAAGGTGACGTCCGCCCTCGCCGCGAGTTCGAGCGTCGGGCGGATCATCGCCTGTCCGTGCAGCATGGCGCGCTCGGCCTTGGACGAGGCGATGACCGGCAGCGGCATCGGGAAGGATCGGGAGGTGACCGTGTCCGCCATGGTGAAGACGACGTTGTAGTAGGCGGCCGACCCGTCGGGCGCGATGTTGCCCGTCAGCGATACGACCTTGTGCTGCGGGCACTCCATGGGCTGCAACTGCTCCACCGCGGCCTTGAGCGTGCGGCCCGTGCCCATGGCGATGACCGCCGGTTCGGGGCGACGCAGCCAGCGTTCGAGCTCCGCCGCCGCCGCCTGCGCGACCCCGAGCGTGGTGGACTCCGATCCAGGATCCGTCGGCACGACCTCGCAGGGGCCCAGGCCAAAGCGCGCTTCAAGTTCGCGGGCAAGCGACAGGCAGCGGGCGATCGGATGGTCGATCCTGACCTTGACGATGCCCTCGGCGACCGCAAGCGACACCAGCCGCTGCGCCGACTGCCGCGAGACGCCGAGCTTGGTGGCGATCTGGTCCTGGGTGTTGCCGGCGACGTAGTAGAGCCAGCCGGCCCGTGCGGCCTCGTCGAGTCGGCTCTCGTTCACGTCCGCGTCCTTCAGAAACGATGCTCGCGGAAGCTAGACCGTTTCGACGCGCCATTGGAAGGGGTCAGGCCGCGCCGATCCGCTCAAGGTAGGGCAACTCGTCCGGACGGAACGTTTCGACGATCGAATCGATGCGTGCGATGGCGCGGTCGCGCGAAACCTTCAGATGGTGCTCAAGCCCGGATGCGGCTTCCGCCACGGCGCCGGCCTCGAGGCGGTTCACGATCTCGAGATGCTCCGGGAGGAAGGGCTCGGTCTCGAACAGGCGCCGCGTCCAGCGATAGAGGAAACGATGCGCAATGAGCAGTGATTGAGGCTGGCTGATCGCCTGCATCAGCGCCTTGTTGCGGCAGTAGCCGAGCAGCGTGTGATGCATGTCCTCTTCGAGCCGGTCCAGCACCGGACCACCAATGCTGCGCGCGTTGGCCACCGCATCCTCGATGCGTCCGCGGAACTCCGCGAGCAATGCGCGCGGAACGTTGGCGGCGGCCTTTTCAAGCGCAACGGGTTCAAGGATCCAGCGCAGTTCGTAGAGTTCGCCGATATGATCGGGGGTCAACGCCGGCGCGTACCAACGGGCCCTGTCGTCCTTCCTGATCAGGCCGCGCTGCTGAAGGCGGCCGACGACGTCGCGGGCGACCGTGCGGCTGACGTCGTGATGACGCGCCAGTTCAGCCTCGTTGACGCGCCATGACGCGAAGGAGATACGAGCGGCGATCTCACCCTCGACTTCCGCGTAGATACGCTCCCACGAGGCCAGCGAGACAAGGCGCACGTCGTCGTCGATCTCGATCGGGACCGTTCCGGGGGCGGGCGTTACGGAGCGCACGCGATAGCCGCGTCCGTCCATCTTCTCCACGAACCCCTCGCGCGCGAGTTCGGCCAGCGCCTGGCGCGCCGGAGCGCGGCTAATGCCGAACTGGGCGGCGACGGAACTTTCGGTCAGGCGCGCGCCCACCGAAACGACGCCGCCGCCAATCTGCACGGCAAGTATCTGGAAGGCCTGCCGATAGAGACGGGGCACAATTCCCGAAGAGGCGGGACGGCCCTCGTTCTCGAAGCCGAGCGCCCCCTCCATATCCAGATTCAAACCCTTCTCGTCCACGACGTGTCCTCCGCGGCGGCGGACCCTATCCATTCGGCGGCGCAGCGACAACCGTCCCGGCTCGAACCGCGGTCGAGCCAGAATCGTGGGGCGGGCCAGTTGCGAGTCCCATGCGATTGTGTCTAGTGTATGCAAAAGACGATCAAACCGGGACACCGAACGCATGGCGGGACGGCTCGCGAACAGGCGCGCCTTCGTTACCGGCGCAGGCCAGGGCATCGGCCGGGCCGTCGCGCTGGCCTTTGCCAGCGAGGGCGCGCATGTCGTCGCCGCGAGCCGGACGCGGGACAAGATGGCGGACCTGCCCGGACCCGATCGCTCCATCGCGCCCATCGAGCTGGACGTCACGCGGCGCGACGACGTCGACAGGGCGATCGCCGACGCAGGTCCCGTCGACGTGCTGGTGAACTGCGCCGGCTGGGTCCATGCGGGTACGCTGCTCGAAACCAGCGACGACGAGTGGGCGGAGAGCTTCGACCAGAACGTCACGTCCGCGTTCTACGCGATCCGCGCCGTGCTTCCTTCGATGCTGGAACGCCGCAGGGGATCCATCATCAATGTCGCTTCGGTCGCGTCGAGCCTGGCCGGCGTGAGGGGGCGCGCGGCCTATGGCGCGAGCAAGGCGGCGCTGATCGGCCTGACCAAGGCGGTGGCGCGAGACGCGATCGGCGACGGGGTGCGCTGCAACGCGCTGTGTCCCGGCACCACGGCCTCGCCATCGCTCGAGGACCGGATCGCGGCGACGGACGACCCGGAGGAGACGCGCCAATCCTTCATAGCGAGGCAGCCCATGGGCCGTCTCGGCGCGGTCGAGGAGATGGCCGCCGCGGCGCTCTATCTCGCATCCGACGAGTCGGCCTTCACCACGGGGATCACGCTCGTGGTCGACGGAGGGCAGACGCTGTGAGCCGAACGGCCGGCCCGACCGCCGAGGATACCGGACGCGACGCCACCGCCGCCGCGCTCGACGCATTCTGCCGAGCGGTGCTCCTGGCGGCGGGCTGCGACGACGACACGGCCGACGCCGCGACGCGAGCGATGATGCATGGCTCCCGGCTCGGCATCGACAGCCACGGGGTGCGCCTGCTCGACCACTACGTCACCGTCGTCATGGGCGGGCGGGTTACCGGGCGTCCGACCATTCGCCTCGCTTCGGGCCACGGCGCCGTCGCGCTCCTCGACGCGGGAGACGGACACGGCGCGCTCGGCGCCTATCGCGGCATGGACCACGCCTGCGAGCTCGCCGACCGGTTCGGCATCGGCGCGGTCGGCATCGCGAATTCATCGCATTTCGGTCCCGCCGGCGCCTATGCGCTGGCAGCTGCCGATCGAGGGCTGATCGGCATGGCGTTCTGCAATTCGGACAGCTTCGTGCGCCTGCACGACGGCGCGATGCGCTTCCACGGAACCAATCCGATCGCCTGCGCCGTTCCGGTGGCAGGCGAGCGCCCGTGGCTGCTCGACATGGCGACCAGCGCCATCCCCTACAATCGCATCCAGCTCTACAAGAGCCTCGGCCTCGACCTGCCCGCCGGCGTCGCGTCGGCGGCCGACGGCAGCGATACGCGCGACGCCGAGGGCGCCGAGATGCTTGCTCCGCTCGGCGGAGACTTCGGCTTCAAGGGCGCTGGTCTGGCGGGCCTCGTCGAGATCCTCACCGCCGTGATGACCGGGATGAAGCTCAGCTTCGACATCGCCGCGATGGGCGGTCCCGACTTCTCCTCGCCGCGCAGGCTCGGCGCGTTCGTGCTGGCGCTCAAGCCGGACGCGATGGCCGGACCGGAAGCGTTCCGCATGGGCATGCGGCGCTACGTCGACATGCTGCGCGCGTCTCCGTCCCGGGAAGGCGGGAGGGTGATGGCTCCCGGCGACCGCGAATGGGCGGAAGCGGCGCGGCGGGACGTCGATGGCATCCCGATCGATCCGACGACGGCGGTCGCCTTCGAGCGGCTGGCAAGGGAATTCGGCCTCGAACCGCCCTGGGCGGCGCGCGGCCGCGAATGAGGAGGCGCATGAGGCGTCACAACACGGAGGAGAACATGAAGACGATAGCAAAGGTCCTTGCCCCGCTCGTCGCGGCGGCGTCGTTCGCCGCATGGGCGCTGCCGGCACAGGCGCAGGAGCATACGTTGCGCTTCAACCATGTGCTGGGGCCAAGCGAGCCTTACCATGCCGGGTTCCTCGACTGGGCGAAGCGCGTCGAGGAGCGCACCAAGGGAGGGCTGAAGATCGAAGTCTTCCATTCGGCGCAGCTCGGAGTCGAGGAAGACATCATTGAGCAGATCCGGCAGGGCGCGAACATCGGCCAGAACACGGACTCGGCGCGGCTCGGCAACTACGTGCCCGGCATCGCCGTGATGAACGGACCCTATTTTGCCGAAACGCTCGAGGAGGTCTGGAAGGTCGCCGAGACGCCGACGGTGGTGAAGTGGCAGGAAGAACTCGCCGCCCAGCACGGGCTGAAGGTGGTGTGCTTCGACTGGGTGCAGGGCTTCCGGCATTTCTTCACCAACAAGCCGATCCGCAATCCGGGCGACCTCGCCGGCCTGCGCATCCGCACCCCGCCGGCGCCGATCTGGCAGGAATCGATCCGCGCACTCGGCGCGGCGCCGACCGCCATGGCCTTCGGCGACATGTATCCGGCGCTCCAGCAGCAGGCGATCGACGGCGTGGAACTCGTCTACGCCAACATTCCGGGCGGACGGTTCTACGAGGTGCTGAAATACGCCAATGAGACCGGCCACATCCTCCTGATCAACTTCCAGGTGGTCAGCTCGCAATGGTTCGACGGCCTGCCAGCGGAGTACCAGACGGCGCTGGTCGAGGAGTGCAAGGCCGCCGGCCGCGCAACCTCGGAAGGAATCGCGGCCAAGGCCGAGGAGATCAAGGCCGACCTCCAGTCGAAGGGCATGGAGATCGTCACCGACATCGACATGGCGGCATTCCGCGCGGCGGGCGAAAAGGCCTATGAGGTGCTCGGCATCACCGACGCCAAGAAGGCCGTGCACGCGGAGATGGGCAAGTAGGCGGACCTGGGAGGCTCGCGACGATGAGGGAACTTCACAAGCGCCTCGGCGCCGTCGAGGCCATCGTCGCGGGCCTGTTCCTGATCGCAATGGTGATCCTGATCTTCGCAGGCGGGCTGGCGCGGCTTGCCGCGCACCCGTTGAACTGGACCATCGATTTCGCCACCTGCCTGTTCGCCTGGGCCTGCTTTCTGTGCGCCGACCTCGCGTGGCGGCGCGACGGACTGATGTCGATCGAACTGGTCACCGAGCGGCTGCCCGAACGGTGGCGGCGGCTCTGCCTCTACGCCAACTATCTGATGATCAGCGCCTTTCTCGCCTACGTCATCGCGGCGGGCATATGGCTCTCATGGGTCAGCCGCGCCAGAAGTTTCCAGGGCATCCCCGAGATTTCCTACTCATGGGTCACCATGAGCCTGCCGGTCGGCGGCGCGCTGCTGCTCTTCACGACGCTCCTCAAGATCGCCGACCGCATCGCCGCCGACCGCGGCGCGGCGAGCGCGGGCTGACGAGGCATCGATGCTCATCGTCGCCATCGCCTTCGTCGTCCTCATCCTGATGGGAATGCCGGTCGCCTTCGCGATCGGCATCTCGGGCGTGCTGTTCTTCCTGCAGCATCCGGAGCTGCCCATCACCATCCCGATCCAGCAGACCATCTCGCAGACCCAGAACTTCGCGCTGCTGGCAATCCCGCTTTTCATCATGGCGGGCAACGTGATGAACAAGTCCGGCATCACCGAGGAACTGCTCAACCTCGCATCCGTCATCGCGGGACGTCTGCGGGGCGGGCTCGCCCAGGTGTCGCTGGCGCTGTCGGTGCTCATGGGCGGCGTCTCGGGCTCGGCGATTGCCGACGCGGCCATGCAGAGCCGAATGATCGGCGGCGAGATGATCAAGCGCGGCATGTCGCGCGGCTTCGCGGCCGGCGTGCTGTCCTTCGGCTCGCTGCTCACGCCGATCATACCGCCGGGTCTCGGCTTCATCATCTACGGGACGATCGGCCAGGTCTCCATCGGCCGGCTCTTCGCGGCGGGCTTCGTGCCGGCCTTCCTGCTGTGGGCGGCGCTCGCGTTCACGGTTTCCTTCGTCGCGCGGCATCGCGGCTATCCGGCCGCGCGCCAGTCCCGCCCGTCGGTCCGCGAGGTGGGTACAGCTTTGAGGGGCGGCGTCTGGGCGCTGCTCTTCCCGATCATCCTGCTCGCCGGCCTGCGCTTCGGCATCTTCACGCCGTCGGAGATCGGCGCCTTCGCGGTGATCTACGCCGTCTTCATCGGCGCGCTGGTCTATCGCAAGCTGAAGACGCGACCGTTCCTCGAGGCGCTGGAAGGCACCATGGCCGACATAGGCGCGGTGATGTTCCTCATCGCGCTCTCGGCGGTGTTCAGCTACGGCATCGTGCTGGAACGCATCCCCGAAATCGTCTCCAACGCCATCCTCGGCGTCACCGCCAGCCTCGACGGCGTGATGATCCTGATCGTGCTGTTCATCCTCGTCTGCGGCTTCTTCATCGACGCGACGGTGCTCATCATCATGCTGACGCCGATCTTCCTGCCGCTGATACGCCAGCTCGGCGGCGACCCCGTGCACTTCGGAGTCGTGTTCATCATCGCCGGCACCATCGGCAACTTCACGCCGCCGGTGGGCGCGGCGATGTATGCCGTATGCTCGATCCTGAAGGTACAGGTCGGCGAATACACGCGGGAGTCGCTGCCGCTCTTCGTCGCCGTCTCGCTGGTATCGCTGCTGCTGATATTCGTGCCGGGGATCGTGCTGCTCGTGCCGAACCTGCTCTTCAATCGCTGAGGGTCCTGCCCCCGCGATGCCTCACCCCTGATAGCCGAAATGGCGAGGCAGCCAGAGCACCAGTTCGGGAAACAGAACGAGAAGGACGAGCGAAACGAGCAGCGCGACGAAGTAGGGCACGCCCTCACGCACGATGTCCTTCACGGGTATGCCGGTCGCGCCGTTGATGACGAAGAGCAGCATGCCGTAGGGCGGGGTGATCAGCCCGATCATGCAGTTCACCACCATGACCACGCCGAAATAGACCAGGTCGATGCCGAGCGCGCGACAGGCCGGAATGAAAAGCGGCACGATGACGAGGATGATCGTCGTGGCGTCGAGGATGCAGCCGAGAAGCAGGAAGATGACGTTGGCTGCGATGACGAAGGCGAGCGGCGACAGGTCCATGCCATCGAGCACGGCGGCGATCTGGTTCGGTATACCCTCGGAGGCGACAATGTAGTTGAAGATGAGCGCGCTTCCGATGACCAGCCCGACCGATGCCGAGGAACGCGCGCTCTCGGAGAAGACGTCGTAGAGCGAACGCCAGGTGACGGCGCGGTAGAGCAGCGCCGCGAGGACGAGCGCGTATGCCGCGGCCACGGCGGCGGCCTCGGTCGGCGTCGTCGCCCCGCCATAGATGCCGGCGAGGAGGATGACGGGCATCAAGAGGGCTGGCAGCGCACGGAATGTGATGCGGGGAAGTTCGCGCACCGGCACCGCCTTCTCGGCCGGGATGTCGCGGCGGTGGGCGATCCAGGTGGTCATCGCCATCATGGCGATGGTCATCAGCAGGCCGGGGACGACACCGCCGAGGAAGAGGTAGCCGATCGAGGCATCGGAGACGAGCGCGTACATGACCATCGGGATCGAGGGCGGGATGATCGGCCCGATCGTCGCCGAAGCGGCGACGACCGCTCCGGCGAAACCCGGCGTGTAGTGCCCGGTGCGGATCATCATGTTGATGGTCACCTTGCCGACGCCGGCGGCGTCTGCAACCGCCGAGCCGGACATGCCGGAGAAGATCAGGCTTACCAGGATGTCGACCTGCGCCATGCCGCCGCGAAAACGGCCGACCACCGCCTTGCAGAAGTCCAGCAGCCGGTCGCTGATCGTGCCCTCGTTCATGATGTTGGCGGCGACGATGAAGAGCGGCACGGCGAGGATGATGAAGCTGTCGTAGATGCCCTGGATGATCTGCTCGGCGGCGAGTCCGAGGTCCTGCCCCGCGATGGCCAGGTAGACCACCGCCGCGACGATCATCGAATGGGCGATCGGCGCGCCTATGCCCGCAAGGATGAAGAGGGTCAGCAGGCAGAGCGAGAAGGCCGGGCTCATATGGTCGGCACTTCCTCATGCTCGTGGAGCGGCCGGCCGCGGGCGAGCCGCCAGAAGCGGATCGCCGAGCGGACGATCACCGCGACCGCGAACAGCGCATAGACGCTGAAGACGATGTCGAGGCGGATGCCGAGCATCGCGCTTCGCTTGATCTTGTAGAAGGTGATGTAGTCGAGCGAGGCGGGGAACGACGCGACGAAGCCCGCGAAGAGCGCCGCCGCGGACACAAGGGCGAAGACGCGCTGCAGGCGCGGCCTCGCCATATGATAGATCAGGTCGAAACGCACATGGTCACGCTCGTCGAGCGTGAACGCCGATCCCCAGAAGACCGCCCACAGCCAGGTGGTGACGCAGATCTCCTGCGTCCACCCGATGGGACTGTTGAAGACGTAGCGGGACACGATCTGCAGCAGGAAGGCGCCGAACATGGCGGCGAGCAGCGCCACCGCCACGTTGTCGGCCCTTGCCCGCAGCCAGCGAAGCGTCGCCCGCACCGCCTATGTCCGTGGTTCAGAGGGCGTTGATCTTGTCGACCATGCCTTCCGGCCAGGCCTTCGAGAAATCGGACTCCAGATACGCCTTCTGGACATGGCCGCGGAACGCATCGATGTCGGGCGTGTAGACCTTGAGGCCCTTGTCCTTGAAGAACTGCTCAAGTTCGGCCTCGAGCGCGAGCTGCTTCTGGCGGCCCGCTTCGGCGGCGTCGTCGGCCGCCTTCTGGACGGTCGCCTGCTGGTCCGCGGACAGCTTCTCCCAGACCGCCTTCGAGAAGGCGAGGTAGTTGAGGTCGACCAGATGGCTGGTGAGCACGATCTGCTTCGTCACCTCGTAGAACTTGGAGTCGCGAACCGTCGGCAACGGGTTGTCCTGGCCGTCCACCGCGCCGGTCTGCAACGCCGTGTAGATCTCGGTGAAGGCGATCGGGACGGGATTGGCACCGAGCGCGGAGCCGAGGAACAGCCAGGCGTCGCTGCCCGGCATGCGCAGCTTGATGCCGGCCATGTCGGCGGGAGTCCTGATCTCCTTCTCGACGCGCAGGTTCACCTGCCTACGGCCGAGATACATGACCGTCAGCAGCTTCACGCCGAGCTCGTCCTCGACCTTCTTCTTCATGGGGTCCATGAAATCGGCGGCGAACACCTTCTTCTGGTGCTCGGCGTCCTTGTGCAGATAGCCGGCCGTAAAGATGGACCATTCGGGATAGATCGTCGCGAGTTCCTGCGCCGATGCGATCGACATCTCGAGATTGCCCCTCGCAATGGCCTCGAGCTCGGTTCCCTGCTTGAAAAGCGAGGCGTTCCAGTGCGGTTCGAAGGTCGCGAAATCGGCGACGGCTGGGCCGAAGACCTCGGTCAGCGCGACGGCGCGCTGGTCGGTCGGGGTGGCCGGCGACGACAGGCGCAAGCGGACCTTGTCCTGCGCCGATGCGCGCATGGCGCCGAAACCGATAGTGGCCCCGGCGGCTACCGCGGCAGTGGCGCCGAGGAAACCCCGGCGATCGAGCTTCATGGTCATGGCACTCCTCCCTGAGTCGAGGGGCCGCGCTCGGCTGGCCCCGCATCGCGAACATTGCACAATCGTCAGACTCGTTCAACCCACGGAACCGTAGACATCATAGGTTATTGCTTTTATATGATGATACGCGATGGGAGACACGATGCCAGGACGCAGGGCGCGGATCGCCATGATGGGAGCAGGCCTGATCGGCCGGCGCCATGCCGAGCACATCGCACGCGAGGCCGCACTGGCGGCAATCGTCGATCCCGGTCCCGGGGCGGCCGACGTCGCCCGCGAGCATGGTGTCGAGCTGCACCCAGATCTTGATTCCCTGCTCCGCGCCGACCGGCCAGACGGGATCCTGATCGCGACGCCGAACCAGTTGCACGTCGAGCACGGACTGGCCTGCATCAACGAGGGACTGCCGACGCTGATCGAGAAGCCGATCGCAGCGGATTCCAGTTCGGGCGAGGTCCTGGCGGCCGCCGCAGAGGCGCGCGGCGTGCCGCTGCTGGTCGGCCATCACCGCCGCCACAACCCCGCGATCCGCATGGCGCGGCAGATGATCGACGCCGGCCGGCTGGGCACGATCGTCGCGGCGCACGTCACATGCTGGTTCCGCAAGCCCGACGACTATTTCGACGTCGACTGGCGACGGAACCCCGGCGCCGGGCCGATCTACATCAATCTCATACACGACATCGACCTCATGCGATTCCTGTGCGGTCCGGTTCGCACGGTGACGGCGGTCCAGTCGGATGCCTCCAGAGGCAACGATGTCGAGGACACCGCGGCGGTGCTTCTGGTCTTCGAAAACGGCGCGATCGGCACGGTGACCCTGTCGGACGCGGTCGCTGCGCCGTGGAGTTGGGAACTCACGGCCGGCGAGAACCCCGCCTATCCAAGAACCGGCGAAAACAGCATGCTCATCGGAGGCACGCACGGCTCGCTATCGATCCCCGACCTCTCGCTGTGGCACTATTCCGGCCGGCGGAGCTGGTGGGAGCCGATCCTGCGCGAGCAGTTGCCCGTCGCGTCAGAAGACCCATTGGCCCTCCAGATCCGGCATTTCGGCGACGTGATCCTGAACGGAGCCAAACCACTCGTCGGAGCGCAGGAGGGACTGGAATCGCTGCGGGTGGTCGAGGCGGTCAAGCAGGCCGCCGACAGCGGCAAGACCGTCGTCTTGTCGGAATAGCGTCAGCCCGCGCGGCGGAACACCTTCGCGGCCAACGCGTGCTCGACGCCCGAGCGCACATGGCGCCTCAAGATTTCCTGCGCGCCTGCCGCATCACGCCGCAGCGCCGCATCGAGCAGCAGGCGATGCTCGTCGGCCGCGACCTTGCCGCGGAACGTCAGCGAGATCATCTGATAGCGGAGGTACTTGTCGAAGATCGAGGCATGCGTGTCCATCAATGCGCGCGAGCCGCAGGCCGAGATGAGGGACTGGTGAAACTCCCAGTCGTACCGCTTCCACTGTTCCGTGACCGAACGGTCGCCGGCCATCATCTTCAGCTCCATCTGGTGGAGCTTGTGATGGGCCGCCACGACCCTGCCCTCCCAATCCATGTCGCCGGCGGCGAAGGAGAGCTCGAGCGCATAACATTCGAGAAGCTGCCGGAGGGCGGACACCTCCTCGAGATCCTGCGCGGAAACAGGGGCAACCTCGAAGCCGCGCTGTCCTTCGGCGACGACCAGCCCCTCGGACGCAAGCCGGTTGAGGATTTCCCTCAGCGTGGAGACGCTTGCCCCATAGCGCGCCCTGAGACCATCGAGCTTCAGCTTTTCGTCCGGCGGCAGCCGCCCGAAGATGATGTCGGTCCGTATCTGCCGATAAGCCGTCTCGGCGACCGATCCATGCGTATCCATGACCATGGCCAAAAATATCATAAGAAACCCGCAATGCCATAGATTATGCATCGTTTCCCCGCGGTTTGACGTGGATCAAGGAAGAGACGGCCGGCCCGTGCGTTATGAGCCTTGAGCCGTGGCATTTTGACCGCGAACCGCCAATGGACGGGTCTGGTGCACGGCACTATGATCCGCTCCGCATCAATAGGTCGAGCATGAACTACCAGCGTTTCTTCGAGGAAGCTGTCGATCAGGTCCACGCCGAGCGCCGCTACCGTGTGTTCGCGGACCTGGAGCGTATCGCCGGCCGCTTTCCACGGGCGCTGTGGCGCTCCGAGCAGGGCGAGCGCGAGATCACCGTCTGGTGTTCCAACGACTATCTGGGCATGGGCCAGCATCCGGATGTGATAGCGGCCCAGCAGCAGGCCGCCGGGCGCATGGGATCGGGCGCCGGCGGGACGCGCAACATTTCCGGCACGAACCATCCGATCGTCGAACTGGAAGCGGAACTCGCCGACCTGCACGGCAAGGACTCGGCGCTGGTCTTCACCTCCGGTTTCGTGTCGAACGAAGCGTCGATCTCGACCATCGGCCGGCTGCTGCCGAACTGCCTCATCCTCTCCGACGAACTCAACCATGCCTCGATGATCGAGGGCGTCCGGCGGTCAGGCTGCGAGAAGAAGGTGTTCCGCCACAACGACGTCGAGCACATCGAGCAGCTCCTGCGCCAGGCCGGGCGCGAGCGCGCCAAGCTGATCGTCTTCGAATCCGTCTACTCGATGGACGGCGACGTGGCGCCGATCGCCCGGATCGCCGACCTGGCCGAGCGCTACAATGCAATGACCTACATCGACGAGGTGCATGCGGTCGGCATGTACGGAGCGCGCGGCGGCGGCATCACCGAGCGCGAGGGCCTCGCCCATCGAATCGACGTGATCGAGGGAACGCTGGCCAAGGCGTTCGGGACGTTGGGCGGATACGTCACGGGCTCGCGCACCGTCATCGACGCAATCCGATCCTACGCGCCCGGCTTCATCTTCACGACCGCGCTGCCCCCTTCGATCGCGGCCGCGGCGACCGTCTCGATACGCCACCTCAAGCGCTCCAGCGCGGAACGCGAGGTGCACCAGCGGCAGGCGCAGCGCACGAAGGACGTGCTCCTGACGGCCGGCCTGCCAGTCATGCCGTCGTCAACGCACATCGTGCCCGTGCATGTCGGCGACCCGGAACTATGCAAGATGGCGAGCGATCGTCTGCTCGGCCTGCACGGCATCTACATCCAGCCGATAAACTACCCGACCGTACCGCGCGGCAGCGAACGCCTGCGCATCACGCCGACGCCGTTCCACGCCGATGGTCTTGTCGACGGTCTTCGCGACGCGCTTGTCGAGACCTGGGACGCGCTCGGCATCCCTTACGGCACCACCGGCCGGCCGGAAGTCACAAAGACGGACCGGATCATCCCGCTTCTTGTGCCCAAATCGGGCGGCTGACCGCAGTCAGCGTTTCCTTATCCAGGCCGCCAAGCGGCTTGCCGCCTCCTCGACTTCGTCGAGGCGGCGATGAAAGCATATCCTGAACATGCCCTCTCCGCCCGGACCAAAGGCCGTGCCCGGCGCAAGCCCGACATTGGCCTCGTCGACGATGTCGAACGCCGCCCGACGCGTGTCGGCGATCCCGTCGATCGAGAAGAGCAGATAGAAGGCGCCGCGCGGAACCACGAAGCGGGCGCGGCCCGTTTCCGCGAGGAGACGACAGACGATGTCCCTCGCCGCGCCGGCGCGCTCCACCTGGCTGGCGACGAAGGCGTCGCCTTCATCGAGGGCGGCAACCGCGCCACGCTGCATGAACTGTGCGACGCCAGAGTTGGAGTACTGGATCAGATTCTCGAACACCTGCTGGAGTTCCGGGTGGGTCCGCAGCCAGCCAATGCGCCAACCGGTCATCGCCCAGTTCTTCGAGAAGCTGTTGACGAACAGGATCCGGTCGTCTGGCGCCATCACGTCGAGGAATGACGGGGCGCGCACGCCGTCATAGTGAAAGAGCGCGTAGATCTCGTCGGCGATGATCCACAGCCCGCGACGACGGGCGAGTTCGAGAACCGAGCCGAGCGTCTCGCGATCGGCCGTCCAGCCCGTCGGGTTCGAGGGCGTGTTCACGAAGATCGCGCGCGTGCGCCCGGTGATCGCGGCCTCGAGGCGCGACATGTCGAGGGACCAGCCATTGTCGCTGCGATCCAGAACGACGGCGACCGGGGTCCCGCCAGCCACGCCGACCGCCGCAGCGAGGTTTGGCCATGCCGGACTGAGATAGACCACCTCGTCGCCGGCGCCCGCGACCGCATCGACGGCGAGCTGGATGGCGTGCATGCCGGAGCCGGTCACAAGGAACTCGTCCGGGACGAACGACCCGCCGAAATGGCGCGCATAGTACCGGGCCAGGGCCTCGCGCAGTTCGGGAATGCCGCGTTGCCAGGTGTAGAAGGTCTCGCCCGAGGCGAGCGCGCGTGCGGCGGCGTCCGAGATGAAGGCGGGGGTCGGCAAATCGCCCTCGCCGGCCCAGAGTGGGATGAGCCCCGGCTTCTGCCGGCCATGGCTCATGACCGCGACGATGCCGCTTTCCGGCGCGAGGCGGGCCTCGGCGCGAAGATGTTCGTAGTGATTCATGGAACGACCCGAAGACGCAGGCAGCCTGCCTAGCGACTTTCTCGCGGTCAGACCACAGGGAACGAACGGGCCAGCCGGTCACGCCGGCCCGCTCGGATCGATCAGCGCTTGGCCAGAAGGTCGCGGATCTCGGTCAGGAGTTGCACGTCCGCAGGCGGCGGAGCGGCCGGGGCGGCAGGCTTCTCGGCCTCCAGGCGGCGGCGGATGCCATTCACGGCCCGCACCATGAGGAAGATGATCCAGGCCAGGATCACGAAATTGATGATCACCGTTATGAAGGCGCCGTAGGCGAACACCGCGCCCTGCTTCCTCGCCTCCTCGAGCGACGTCGCCGTCACCTCGCTCGACAGCGCCACGAAGTAGTTGGAGAAGTCGAAGCCGCCGAAGATCGCGCCGACGAGCGGCATGATGATGTCGCCAACCAGCGATGAGACGATGAGACCGAAAGCGCCGCCGATGATCACGCCGACCGCGAGATCCATGACGTTGCCCTTGGAGATGAACTCCTGGAATTCCTTCAGCATGTATCCCTCCTCGCTGATCGTCCGCCACATCGGCCGGCAGCGAAGTCTATCAAATCGGCGACGGCATTGAAGCCTGGTACGTGTGCTGTCTGACGTAGGGTAATGCACCCGGCATGGACATGCGGGCGGGGCTGTGGTTGCGTGGCCCGTCGCGGCCTGGGCGAGAGGAGCCACGAGCTTGCAGGGCTGGTCCGTCGTCATCATCGCGATCGCCTATGTCACGCTGCTTTTCGCGATCGCCAGCCTTGGGGACCACAGGGCAAGGAACGCCGCGCCAGGCCATTCGCGGCCATACATCTATGCGCTCAGCCTGGCGATTTACTGCACCTCCTGGACCTTCTTCGGCTCGGTCGGGCTCGCCTCGGAGCGAGGGCTCGAGTTCCTGGCGATCTACATCGGCCCGGCGATCGTCTTCCTGTTCGGCTTCCGCCTGCTCAGGCGCATCATCCGTCTCGCCAAGGCCGAGAAGATCACCTCGATCGCCGACTTCCTCGGCGCACGCTACGGAAAGAGCTTCGCGGTCGCCGGCACGGCGACGCTGATCGCGATCGTGGGGGCGGTGCCCTACATCGCCCTGCAGCTGAAAGCGATCTCCGGCTCCGTCAGCCTTATGGTGGAGCATTACAGCGGCGCGCCGCCCAGCTTCGACCCGTTCGTCAGCGACATCTCACTGATCGTGGCGGCGCTGCTTGCCATGTTCGCGGTGCTCTTCGGCACGCGCCACGCCGACGCGACCGAACACCAGGACGGCCTCGTCCTTGCCGTCGCGGTGGAATCGGTGGTGAAGCTGGCGGCCTTCCTCGCCGTCGGCATCGTGATCTGCTTCGTGCTCTTCGACGACCCGATCTCGCTCGCCGATGCGGTCGGGTCGCATCCCCAGGTTCAGGCGGCGGCAAGCTATCCCACCTCGATCGGCACCTGGATCGTGCTCACCTGCCTGTCCGGCTTCGCCATCATCATGCTTCCCCGGCAGTTCTACGTGATGATCGTGGAGAACCGCAGCGAGAGCGAACTACGAAAGGCGAGCTGGGTGTTCCCGCTGTACCTCGTGGCGATCAATCTCTTCGTTCTGCCCATCGCCTTCGCCGGCACGGTGCTCGTCGGCGACCGCACGTCGGCCGACCTCTACGTGCTGTCGCTGCCCCTCCTCGCGGGGCACGACCTGCTGGCGATGGCGGCCTTCATCGGCGGCCTCTCCGCGGCCACCGCGATGGTGATCGTGGCAAGCGTGGCGCTGTCGATCATGGTCTCCAACGATCTCGTGATCCCGCTTTTCGTCCGGCGGCTTCTCAAGACGGAGCGTTCGGACACCGAGGATTGGTCGGCCCTGATCCTCAACATCCGGCGGGCGGCGATCGTCCTCATCCTGTTCGTCGCGTTTCTCTACTACCGCGAGAGCACGACCAACACGCGCCTCGCATCGATCGGCCTGATGTCGTTCGCGGCGATCGCCCAGTTCGCGCCGGCATTCTTCGGAGGTCTCGTCTGGCGCGGAGCGAATGCGCGAGGCGCCGCGCTCGGCATGGGAGCCGGCATCCTCGTGTGGGCCTACACCCTGCTCTACCCGTCGCTGGTCGGGCCAGAGTCGGCGATCGTCGCACATGGCCTGTTCGGCCTCGAGGCGCTGCGGCCGCAGGCGCTCTTCGGGACCGGCGGCGAGCCCCTCAATCACGGCGTTCTCTGGAGCCTCACGGTCAACACGCTCTTCTTCGTGCTGGGATCGCTGTCTCGCATGTCGTTTCCGCTGGAACGCATCCAGGCGGCAATCTTCGTGCCGCGCGACACCAGCCCCATGCCGAACCTACGGCGGTTCCGGACCGCCGTCACCGTGAACGACCTGCGCGAGACGATCTCGCGCTATCTCGGCGTCGAACGGACGGAGCGTTCGTTCCAGACCTACGAGGCGGAGAGCGGCCCGCTTCCCGGTAACGCCCAGGCCGATACGGGGGTTATCCGCTTTTCGGAGCAGTTGCTCGCCAGCGCGGTCGGCTCCTCGTCGGCACGCCTCATCCTGTCGCTGCTCTTCCAGCGCAACGACCGCGCCTCGCGGGACGCCTTCCGGTTGCTGGACGACGCCAGCGAGGCGCTGCAGCAGAACCGGGACCTGCTGCAGATCGCGCTCGACCAGATGGAGCAGGGCATCACCGTCTTCGACCGCGACTTCCGGCTGACGTGCTGGAACCGGCAGTACCGAATCCTGTTCGACCTTCCCGACGACATGGGACAGGTCGGCGTCTCCCTCGGGCAAATCCTGCGCTTCCTGGCGAAGCGCGGCGATTTCGGCGCCGACGAAGTGAAGAACACGCTCGACAGACTCAATTCGTTCGAAGGCTCCTGGCAGATGGAACTGAAGGCGAGTCGACGGATCATCGAGATACGCTCGAACCCGATGCCCGACGGCGGCATCGTGGCGACCTACGCCGACATCACCGCACGGGTCGAGGCCGATCTCGCGCTCAAACGGGCCAACGAATCGCTCGAACAGCGCGTGCGCAACCGCACCGTCGAACTGACGCGCGTCAACGAGGAACTGGCGCAGGCGCAGGTGATCGCCGAGGAGGCCAACCTGTCGAAGACCCGCTTCCTCGCCGCCGCCGGGCACGACATCCTCCAGCCGCTCAACGCGGCGCGCCTCTATTGCGCCTCGCTGATCGAGCGGGCCGGATCGGGACAGACCGGTACCGCTGCCGCCAACATCGAATCCTCGCTTGAATCGGTCGAGACCATCCTTGGCGCCGTGCTCGACATCTCACGGCTGGACACCGGGGCGATGAAGCCGGACGAGAGCTCGTTCCGGCTCGACGGCCTGCTGCGGCAGATCGGCACGGACTTCCAGCCGCTGGCCGCGGCGAAGAAGCTCGAGCTGCGCATCCTCGTGCAGAACCTTGTGTCCAACGCCATCAAATACACCCGTACGGGGCGCGTCCTCGTCGGAGTCCGGCGGCGCGGGGCGCTCGCCGAGATCCAGGTGCTGGATACCGGCATCGGCATCGCCGGCGACAAGCTGAACACCGTGTTCCGCGAGTTCACGCGGCTCGAGGAAGGCGCGCGCGAGGCACAGGGACTCGGCCTCGGGCTTTCCATCGTCGACCGCATCGCCCGCGTCCTCAGGCTGGAAATCCGCATCTTCTCATTGCCCGGCAAGGGCACGCGCTTTTCGGTCCTTGTGCCGGTAACCGAGAGCAAGGAGCAGCCCACTGAAGTGCCGCGGCGGCGATCGATCCACCCCGCCTCCGCCCTGGAGGGCCTTTCCGTGCTCTGCATCGACAACGACCCCCGCATCGTCGAAGGCATGCGCCTTCTCGTCGAGGGCTGGGGCTGCCGCGTGACGACGGCGACCGGAAGCCGCGACCTGCCCGAGCGATGGGATGTCGCGCCGGACATCATACTGGCCGACTACCATCTGGACGGCGAGAACGGCCTCGATCTGATCCAGTCGCTGCGCCGCACGATCGGGGAGGACACGCCCGCCGTGCTGATCACCGCCGACCGCTCCAACGAGGTGCGGGCGGCAGCCGTGGCGCTCGATGTCGCCGTGGTCGGCAAGCCGGTAAAACCGGCGCAACTCAGATCGATGATGGGCCGAAAGCGGCGCTTCGCGGCGGCCGCGGCGGAGTAGCTTCAGAGGGCCGCCTGCAGGGGCTCGGTCCCGATCTTGGCCAGAAGGATCACTGCCTGGGTGCGACTGTCGACGCCCAGCTTCTGAAGCACCGCGGACACATGCGCCTTGATGGTCGCCTCGGAGACGCCGAGCACATAGGCGATCTGCTTGTTCAGCAACCCTTCGGCCAGCATGCCCAGCACGCGCGACTGCTGGGGCGTCAGCGTCTGCAGCCGCTGGATCAGGTCGGATACCTCGGGGTCGCGCTCGTCGCCGAGATCGACGCCCGAAGGTGCGGCTATGCCGCCGGCAAGCACGGTCTCGACCGCCTGGCGTATCTCTTCGATGCTCGCCGACTTCGAGATGAATCCGGACGCGCCCAGTTCGAGCGCGCGGCGAATGGTCTGCGGATCGTCGTGAGCGGAAACGATCACCACGGGAACGGCCGAGATGCCCCGCAGAGAGATCAGGCCCGAGAGTCCGCTCGTGCCGGGCATGGCGAGATCGAGCAGGACCAGGTCGATGTCGTCGCCGCTCGCCACGGCGTCCTTCGTGGCCTGGAAGTTGCCTGCCTCGACGATCGACGTGTTGGACGCGACACCCGACAGCGCCTGCGTGAGGGCGCCGCGAAAAAGCGGGTGGTCGTCCGCGATGACCAGCTTGCAGGCGGTCTGCACGCGATCCTCCCCTGATTCTTTTCTGCTTGCGCCGCGCCGGCCGATTATGCGGGGCCGGGCCTCCTTTGCAAGCGCAGCTTGGTTGCCTGGAACGAACGGGGTCGCCAGAATGTTACTTGCGCGCGCGAGCAAGATATCCGCACTGTGCGAACGAGAGGGATTGCTGGAACGTGGACAAGGTCAGAGAGATCGCGGTCCAGTGCGTCGGCCGGGCGGTCATGTTCGGCGTTCTCGCCATCGCCTGCGTGATGGTCGGCTTTTCCTTCAATCCGGTCTCGTCGTTTCGTTCGGGAGCGGTGCTAACCCTCCTGATGGCCGCCATACTGATCTGGAAGGCCTATCACGCCCCTAGCCAGAACCCGAAGTACACGGAGGTCTGGCTCTATCTGGACGAAGGCGCCCGCCCGAGCGACGCTCACGCGCGCTTCGTCTTCGGCACCGTACTGCGCGAGGTCTACGGCAGGTTCGCGCAGGTGACGCTCGCCGTCGCCTGCGGGCTGTTCGCGATCTCGCTGGTGCTGACGCTGGCCGGCCTCGAACCCTACACGCCGCCGGTCGGCGGCTGATCAGGTCCTGGTGGACTCGTCCTCTGCGTCCTTCATGACTTCCATGAAGCGCCGGAAGAACTTCTCCATCGTCTCCAGGGACCGGTCGATCTGCTCGTCCGACGGCAGGAGGTTGCCGGGCTTGAGGACGGGCGATTCCTCGATCGCCGCGACCCGCTTCTCGAGTTCGCCCAGCCTCGCCTCCAGTCGACCGACCTCTTCCTCGAATGCGGCCCGCTCGTCGGCCGCCATGCGGCAGACCAACTGGCCGGACGTTTCCTGGCAGACCGACATCGCACCGGTGACCGTATCGAGACGGACATAACCGTCGTCGGTGCGCTCGAGCCTGTATCTTTCCGTCTCGGCGGCGCCCGCCGGCAGGCACAAGGCAGAGAATGCGATCAAGACCAGCAACTGCTTCGTGACCATCGGGACCTCCCTGGCAGGCAAGGAAGACTGCGGCGACATTGCGCCTGAATTGGGGAGAAGGCACCGGGCGCGCTTTCGCCGGGCCGACGATCGTCCTATAGGCGTGGCGTGTCCGCAACCGTCTACAAGATCTGTCCCGAACCGCTGTGGCGCGCCGCCGTGGCTGCGGGCGTCTTCGACGGCGCGCCGGTCGACGTCGCCGACGGCTTCATCCATTTCTCCACGATCGCGCAAGTGGTCGAGACAGCACGCAGGCATTTCCCGGGCCAGGACGATCTCGTGCTGGTGGCGGTCGACGCGGCAAAACTCGGCGCGGCACTGCGGTTCGAACCATCGCGCGGGGGCGACCTCTTCCCGCATCTCTACGGACCGCTTCCGCTGGACGCCGTCCGCTGGACCAAGGCGCTGCCGCTCGGTCCGACCGGACACGCGTTCCCGGAGATGGAATCCTGAACCCGCTGCTCGACTGGCTCGGCCGCAACGCGCTTTTCGCGCTCGACCCGGAGACCGCGCATGGCCTCTCGATCGCAGCATTGAAATCGGGCCTGCCGCTCGCGCCGAGGACTATGCACTCCCCGCTGCTGGAGACCCATGTCGCCGGCCTGACCTTCCCCAATCCGCTCGGGCTCGCCGCCGGCTACGACAAGAACGCGGAGATACCCGACGCGGCCCTCAAGCTCGGATTCGGCTTCGCCGAAGTCGGCACCGTGACGCCGCTTTCCCAGTCCGGAAACCCGCGTCCGCGGATCTTTCGCCTGACCGCGGATCAGGCAGTGATCAACAGGCTGGGCTTCAACAACGAGGGTCATGCGTCGGCGCTGAAGCGGCTCGCGGGCCGGGCGGCGCGCCCGGGCGTAGTCGGGGTCAACATCGGCGCCAACAAGGACAGCGCCGACAGGATGGGCGACTACGAGGCCGGCGTGCGGCGCTTCGCGCCGCTGGCGTCGTATCTGACGGTGAACGTCTCGTCGCCCAACACGCCAGGCCTCAGGGACTTGCAGGCCCGGACGGCGCTCGAGGAACTGCTTCAGCGAGTGCTGGAGGCAAGGTCTTCCCTCCCCGTCTCGAAGGGCGGGAGGACGCCGATGTTCCTGAAGATCGCGCCCGATCTCGACGAGAGCGCCCTGGACGACATCGCCGCAGCGCTGGCAGCCCGGCCGGTGGAGGGACTGATCGTCTCCAACACGACCGTATCCCGGCCGCCGCTCGAGAGCCGCGCCCACGCGGGCGAAGCAGGGGGGCTGTCGGGCAGGCCGCTGTTCAACCGTTCAACGGCGGTGCTGGCGCGCATGCGGCGACGGCTCGGTCCCGAAGCCGTCATCGTCGGCGCAGGCGGCGTCGACGACCCCGACACCGCCCTCGAGAAAATCCGGGCGGGCGCCGACCTGGTTCAGCTCTACACGGGCATGATCTATCAGGGACCAGTCTTGCCTGGACGCATCGTGGCGGGCATGGCGCGGTTCGCCGAGCGCGAAGGCCTGAAACGGCTCACGCAAATCCGCGACAGCCGCGCCGACCACTGGGCCGCGCAGCCGATCGGCTAGAGAAATGTTCGCCGCGCACGGCCGGGGAGGATCGCCGCCAGGCTGATCCCGCGCACGAGCAGAAGCACATGCAGTGCGGCCCACAGGCCGTGGTTTCCCCAAAGTTCGGGCAGCACCCACAACGCCGCCGCGAAGAAGGCGAACGACAGCAGCATCATGTTGCGCATGTCGCGCGACCATGTCGCGCCGATGTAGACGCCGTCCATCTGGAAGGCGAGAACGCCGGTCAGCGGCGTGAGCGCCGCCCAGAAAAGATAGGTCGAGGCGATGGACCGCACGTCCCCGGCCCTGGCGACCAGTTCGATCACGGCGACGCCAGTCGACATGAACACCAGGCTCGCCATGGCCGCGAGGGCGAACCCCCAACCGCCGCTCAGGATGACCGCGCGGCGAAAGTCGGCTGCCCTGCCGGCGCCCACCGATCTGCCGACAAGCTGTTCGGCTGCCGCCGCGAACCCGTCGAGAAAGAACCCTCCCACCATGAAGAAGTTCATCAGAACGGCGTTCGCCGCGAGCGTCGCCGTGCCCATGCCCGCGCCTTTCCGCGCGAACAGCGCGAACGCGCCGACCAGCACGAACGACCGGATCATGATGTCCCGGTTGAGGGCGAAGAGCCTGAGGAGCGCCGGAGGATCGGCAAAGGTCGCCAAGCCGAGGCGAGGCAGGCCGCGCAGCCGTCTCAGGACGAGCAGGACGCCGGCAAGCGCGGCCGCCAGTTCGCCGCCGACGGTGCCCCATGCGACGCCTTCGATGCCCCAACCCAGCCACAGGCCAAGCATGACCGAAAGCACGATGTTGGTTCCGTTGAGCAGGAGCTGGAAGGCCAGACCGACACCCGCCTCGCCGCGACCCACGAAAAAGCCGAGGAGGGCGAAGTTGGCGAGCGTCAGCGGCGATCCGAGCATGCGGATGCCCACATAGTCCGCCATTGCCGCGTCGACCGCCGCGTCCGCGTCGATGAACGCCTGCCCGAGCCCGAGCAGCAGCGGCGCGGCCAGCGCGAGCGCGATCCCCAGCGCGACTCCCATGGCCAGCGCGCGGGCGACGATCGCCTGCTGGTCGCGAAGGTCGACGCGTCCGGACGCCTGGGCCACCAGGCCCGTGGTGCCGCTCTGGAGGAAATTGCAGGTGCCGAACACCAGGTCGAACAGGATCGCGCCAGCGGCCAGCCCGCCGAGCATCGCGGCATCGCCGAACTGGCCGACGACCGCCGTGTCGACCAAGCCGATCAGCGGTGTCGTCATGTAGGCCAGCGTCATCGGCAACGCGATGGCGACGACGCTGCGATGGCCTATCCGGACGCCGGCCCCCTTTCCTTCCTGCATGGTCTCGACCGCGGCCCTCGTGCGCCACCTCTCTGCGGTCCGGAGCGCTCCCATGCAAGCGCCGGACGGCGCCATCGATCATGCCAGGAAGGGCGTTGAGAGGGCGAGCCGGTCTTCGTCAGCCGGCACAAGGACATGCTCGGGGTCGGAGGCGAGAAAGTCGCGGCGGCCGAGATCGAGGGGCACCCGGGACCGTAGTACTGCCGCTTTCGGATGGAGGCCTACTGGGCGAGGGAAGGGCTATTGGCGACACTATCCGACTTCGTGGGTTTGTGACATATGTGCCCGCGGGCGGCTGCTACTCCGCATGCGCGTTGGCTTGGCTCGGTGGCGCGAAACGCATCCGGCATCCCCGCTCGGAGATCGGGTTCCACCAAACGCATGACCGACCGACAATGGAGCCTCAGGGTAGTGCCTTGGTGGGCTTCCACCTTGCAAATTTGGGTTACGACGTCAGGACCTCCGGGCGCATTGGGAGTTCCATGCTTCATCAAACTGCGATCGCGGGTGTTGTCGTTTTGGGGCTGGTAGCTCCGGCTACGGCGGAATCCCTGACTGACGCGGAACTGGCCGCGTTTCGAGAGCAGGTTCAGCGGTGCTGGAACATCCCCGCCGGCGGCGAGACTCAAACGGTCTCCGTTCAGTTCGATCTCGCGCGCGACGGTACCGTGATCGGGAAGCCGGTGATCATCGCGGGCGGGGGAACAAGCGGCTTGCAGAAAGCTGCCGCAGAGGCCGCCAGGAGAGCCGTGATGCGTTGCGCTCCCTACAACCTGCCGCAGGAGAAGTATGCCCATTGGCGAAACATCGTGGTGCATTTCGATCCGAGTGGACTTTTCTGACCGTCGCGGCCCCTGCGGTGCCCGCGTTGTGGATCGCGACGGCACGGCTTCTCGTCGGGTTCCCAAGCAACTACGCTTCCCACTACGTTCGTGGAGGGTGAGATGAGAACGTTTCCAAATATCTGCCTATTGATGGCGTTGTGGGTAGTTCCCGTTGCCGCCCAGCAAACCAACATGACAGCGCCCGAAAAGGCGAAGTTTTGCAAGGCCACCAAAGAATGCCGGACTGGCGTATCACAACCCCAATGGGTGGCCTGCATGCACGCAAAGGGCTTCCCGAAGACCAAGGCTGGCGACGGCTTCCGAATCTGCGGCTGAGTTGTTCGCACACCCTCCGCCGTGGAGCGGGGGGGGATTTGCTTGAGCCATGCCTAACGGAAGTGTGGAATGCGGCTCAGCCCGTAACTCGGAAACGGCATCGAAATCGTCGTTTCTTACTTCCGCTTACATGCGGCATCACACCATCCCAACTTCGGCCGGGGTTTCTTGTGTGGCCAATCGTGTGACTGCGTGTTCGGGCTTCTCCGCGAAGCGGCTCTGGCGGATTGCCAACGCCACCTCGTTTTGCTCTAAATGCCCCGCTTCCGGACGGATCTCTGGAGGCGTGCAGGATCAGAGCCAAGCCAGCGCCCAGAATGGCCCAAGCTCTTGATTTCGCGGGTATGATGTAATGGTAGCCTGTCAGCTTCCCAAGCTGAACGCGCGGGTTCGATTCCCGCTACCCGCTCCAGCTTGCGCCGCAAGATCCGGAGGCCTCGCGCAAGGCCGGGATCATCAGCCATCTTGACGCGCGTCGACAGCGGGAGGTCGGGACATGAAGCGCTTCCTCAAATGGACCGCGCTGGCGATTGCCGCGCTCCTGGCGGCGGGCCTGGCGTTCTTCTTTCTCGTATTGCCCGGCATGATGGACGGGATGCTGAACCGCACGCTGGTGCCCGGCCCCTACACGGCATCGCCCGAGGCGACGGCGCTGCACGAGACGCTAACCGTCGCCGACCTCCACGCCGACAGCCTGCTCTTCGGCCGCGACCTGCTCCAGCGCCATGACCGCGCACATGTCGACGTGCCCCGCATGGTGGAAGGCAACGTGGCCCTGCAGGTCTTCGGCGCGGTCACCCAGTCGCCGGCCGGCCTGAACATCGAAAGCAATCCGGCCGACAGCGACCAGATCATCCTGATCGCGCTCGGCCTGCGCTGGCCGCCCGCCACCTGGACCTCAAACCTCGAACGCGCGCTCTACATGGCGCGCCAGTTCCACGACATGGCCGAGCGCTCCGCCGGCAAGCTCACTGTGGTGAAGTCGCGCGCGGACCTCGAAGCCTTTCTGGAGCGGCGCAGGACCGACAGGACGCTCGTCGCCGGCATGCTCGCCATCGAGGGCGCGCATGCGCTGGACGGCGACCCGGCGAATGTCGACGTGCTGTTCAACGCCGGCTACCGGATGATGTCGGGCGCGCATTTCTTCGACAACGCAATGGCCGGCTCGGCGCATGGCGAGGAGAAGTTCGGCTTCACCGACGAGGGTCGCGAGATGCTGAGACGCATGGAGGAGAAGCGGATGATCTTCGACATCAGCCACGCCTCCGCCCGGCAGATCGACGAGGCGCTGGAAATCGCCACGCGGCCGGTCGTCGTCTCGCACACCGGCGTGCGCGGCACCTGCGACAACAACCGAAACCTGACCGACGACCAGCTTCGTCGCATCGCGGCGAATGGCGGGCTGGTCGGCATCGGCTTCTGGGACGTGGCCGTTTGCGGCACGACCGCCGACTCCATCGCCAAGGCGCAGCGCTACGTCGCCGACCTGATCGGCGTCGAGCATGTCGCGCTGGGCTCGGACTATGACGGCACGGTCACCGTGCCCTTCGACGCGTCGGGCATGGTGCTCCTGACCGAGGCGCTGATGAAGGCCGGCTTCAACGCCGGCCAGATTGGCCAGATCATGGGCGGCAACCAGATCCGCTTCCTGATGGAGAACCTGCCGCAATAGCGGGACAGGATCATTCGGCCCGAAAATGCTTCGACAGCTTCAGGCCCTGCGCCTGGTAGTTCGAGCCGAGGTCGGTGCCATAGAGCGCGGAGGGCCGCGACTGCATGCGCTCGTAGACCAGCCGGCCGACGATCTGGCCGTGTTCGAGAATGAACGGCACCTCGTGGCTCCTCACCTCGAGCACGGCGCGGCTGCCGGTGCCGCCGGCGGCCGAATGGCCGAAGCCCGGATCGAAGAAGCCGGCATAGTGGACGCGGAACTCGCCGACCAACGGGTCGAAGGGCGTCATCTCGGCGGCATAGAGCGGCGGAACATGCACGGCCTCGCGGGAGACCAGGATGTAGAACTCGTCCGGGTCGAGGACCAGTTCGCCCGCCCCCCGATCATGGAGCGGCTCCCAGAAATCGTGGAGATCGTGGGCGGCGCGGCGGTCGACATCAACCACTGCCGTATGATGCCTTGCGCGATAGCCCACGAGACCGCCCTCGCCGCCGCGCAGATCGATCGAGACGCCGATGCCGCCGCCGGAGATGCTCGGTTCCTCCGACGCCACCAGCGTCTCGGCCCGGTGCAGCACGCCGAGTTCGGCCTCGGTGAGCAGCGGGCCGCCGGCGCGGAAGCGTATCTGCGACAACCGCGAGCCGGTGCGCACCTTGATCGGGAAGGTGCGCGGACTGACCTCCAGCCAGAGCGGGCCATTGTAACCGGCCGGCATCTTGTCGAATTCGCGCGTGTGGTCGGCCATGACGCGGGTGAAGATGTCGAGCCGGCCGGTCGAGCTCTTCGGGTTGGCCGAGGCGGATATGTCCGCCGGCAGCGACAGGCTTTCGAGCAACGGCACGATGTAGACGCAGCCGGTCTCCAGCACCGCACCCGCGGTCAGGTCGATCTCGTGGAGCTTCAGGCGCTCCAGCTTGTCGGCCACCGTGCTCGCCGGGCCGGGCAGGAAGCTCGCGCGGACGCGGAACGCCTTCTCGCCGAGACGCAGGTCGAGGCTCGCGGGCTGCACCTGGTCGGGATCGAGCGGCCGACGCGACGCCAACGCACCGGTGTCGAACAGTGCGCGGATGGCATGGTCGGGCAGGATGCCTGGCTGGGTCAATCTGGGGTTCCGGAGATGGCCGGCTTCCCGTTTACCGCCGGGTCGGATTGACGCAAGGCGGCCTTGGCTCTAAAGGAGCGTTATCCCGTGGTGATTTGGCCGGTCGGCTTGCAGCCACGTTAAACAAGTCGCTAAAGGACCGATGGGCTCAAGGGCCATGAGGACCGGTTGCGACTTTCGCGGCCGGTTTTTTGTTTTTGGGGACTTTCGATGACCGACACGAGGAACTGGAGACCGGCCACGGCCCTGGTGCATGGCGGGACGACCCGCTCTCACCACGGCGAGACGTCGGAGGCGATGTTCCTGACGCAGGGCTTCGTCTACGAGACGGCCGAGGCGGCGGAGGCGCGGTTCAAGGGCGAGGCGCCCGGCTTCATCTACTCGCGCTACGCCAACCCCACCGTCGACATGTTCGAGAAGCGCATGTGTGCGCTGGAGGGCGCGGAGGATGCGCGCGCCACGGCGTCGGGCATGGCCGCCGTGTCGGCCGCCCTGCTTTGCTCGGTCCGGGCCGGCGACCATGTGGTCGCGGCGCGGGCGCTGTTCGGCTCCTGCCGCTGGGTGGTGGAGACCCTGCTGCCGCGCTACGGCGTCGAGGCGACGCTGGTCGACGGCACCAGGCCGGAGGAGTGGGAGAAGGCTGTCCGCAAGAACACGAAACTGTTCTTCCTCGAAAGCCCGACCAACCCGACGCTCGAGGTGATCGACATCGCTCATGTGGCGAAAGTGGCCATTTCGATCGGTGCGCGGGTGGTGGTCGACAACGTCTTCGCCACGCCGCTGCAGCAGAAGCCCCTGGAACTCGGCGCGCACATCGTCGTCTATTCGGCCACCAAACACATCGACGGGCAGGGCCGCTGCCTCGGGGGCGTCATCCTGTCGGACAAGAAGTGGATCGACGACAATCTGCACGACTACTTTCGCCACACGGGTCCGAGCCTTTCGCCCTTCAACGCCTGGACCCTGCTCAAGGGGCTGGAGACGCTGCCGCTCAGGGTGCGCCAGCAGACGGAAAGCGCGGCGCGGGTCGCGGGCTTCCTCGCCTGTCACCCGGCGGTGGAGAAGGTGATCTACCCGGGCCGCAACGACCACCCGCAAGCCGACATCATCGCCAGGCAGATGACTGGCGGCTCGACGCTGATCTGCTTCGAGCTCAAGGGCGGCAAGAAGGCCGCCTTCGGTGTCTCGAACGCGCTCCAGGTCACCCGCATCTCCAACAATCTCGGCGACGCCAAGAGCCTGATCACGCATCCCGCGACGACGACGCACAAGAACCTGACCGACGAGGCGCGCGCCGATCTCGGCATCAATCCAGGCACGCTCCGGCTTTCGGTCGGGCTGGAGGACGCCGACGACCTGATCGAGGACTTCGACCAGGCGCTCGGCGCAGCCAGATGAATGCCTGGCGCGCTATTGACCGCGGCGACGGCGCGGCGGAGTCTGGCCCCGAAGCAGGAGCCAGACAATGTATCGAGCCGCCACCAACGGCATCGAGGTCAGTGTCGAGCCATTCTATCTGACGGATCGTTCCGACCCGTCGGAGAGCCGCTATGTCTGGGCCTATCGCGTCACCATCGCGAACAACTCGCGCCGCACGGTGAAGCTCCTGTCGCGTTATTGGCGCATCACCGATGCGCGCGGCAAGGTCGAGGAAGTGCGCGGCCCGGGCGTCGTCGGCGAGCAGCCGGAACTCGATCCCGGCGACAGCTACCAGTATACCTCGGGATGTCCGCTGACGACGCCGTCGGGCTTCATGGCCGGGCACTATACGATGCGGGACCGCGACGGCGAAACATTCGACATCGCGATCCCGGCCTTCTCGCTGGATTCGCCCGGCGATTCACGGACCGTCAACTGAGCTTCGGCGAAAGCTCCGCCGGATCGAACTCGTAGGCCTGCGAACAGAACTCGCAGGTCACCTCGATGCGCCCATCCTCGGTGCTCTCCGAGATCTCCTCGGCGGAGAAACCGTCGAGAATGCCGCGGATACGTTCGCGCGAGCAGGTGCATTCGTCGACGACCGGCACGCCGTCGAAGACGCGCACCCCGTGCTCGTGGAAGAGCCGGTAGAGCAGGCGCTCCGAACCGACCGTCGGGTCGGTCAGCTCGCTGGGCTCGACCGTAGACATCAGCGCCTGGAGTTCCTGCCAGGAACCGTCCTCGGGACCGCCCGCGACGACTTCGTCCGGATCGTCGCCGCCGGGCAAGTCGGGCATGATCATCCGCTCAGGGGCCTCCGGCACGAACTGGGCGAGAAGGCCGCCGGCGCGCCAGCTTTCCCGCCTGCCAGCGGTCATGAGGCGACCCACCGACAGCCGGATCTCCGTCGGTATCTGCTCCGACTGGCGGAAATAGGTGCGCGCGATATCCTCGAGCGAGGAACCGTCGAGCTGGACGATGCCCTGATACCGGTTTGTATGAACGCCCTGATCGATGGTCAGCGCCATGACGCCCTTGCCCAGCAACTGTTCAGGCTGGGTCTCTCCCGCAAGGATCGCCGCCTCGACCTTCGCCGCGTCGAAGCGAGCATAGGCGCGAAGCGAACGCGGCGTCGAGAAATCAGCCACGAGCATGTCCACCGGTCCGTCGGTCCGGGTCTGCAAGATCAGCTTGCCCTCGAACTTGACCAGCGTGCCGAGCAGCACCGTCAGAACGGACGCCTCGGCGAGCAGGCGAGCGACCGGCTCGGGATACTCGTGCCGCGACAGGATCGCGTCGAGCATCGGTCCCATCTGGACGACACGCCCCCGAACGTCGAGCGAGGCGACCTCGAAGGGAACGACGTGATCGTCTCCGGAGAAACCGAACTCGCCGAGCTTGGGAGCATCTTCAGGCACGCGAACAACTTCCATCATGACACGACTCCGGGCGGCGACGCTGCCGCACGAAGCGAGACAAGCAAACCGGCGCCCTCTTTTTGGGTGATGGCCGGCAGATAGGGATCGGATACGGCGCGATCAAGCGCCGAGGCACCATGCGAGCACGGCCTTCTGTGCATGAAGCCGGTTCTCGGCTTCGTCGAACACCACCGAGTGCGGCCCGTCGATCACCTCGTCGGTCACCTCCTCGCCGCGATGCGCAGGAAGGCAATGCATGAAGAGAGCGTCGGGGTGCGCGTGACGCATCAACTCGGCGTTGACCTGGTAGGGGGCGAAGATGTTGTGGCCCCTCGCCCGATGCTCCTGGCCCATGGAGACCCAGGTGTCGGTGACCACGCAGTGGGCGTCCCTGACGGCCTGCTCGGGGGAGCGAGTGATCTCCACCGCTCCGCCATTGTCCCTGGCCCAGTCGAGAAATCTCCGCTGCGGTTCGCTGCCTTCCGGAACCGCCACGTTGAGGCGAAAGCCGAAGCGCGCGGACGCCTCCAGCATGGAATGCAGGACATTGTTGCCGTCACCCGTCCAGGCGAAGGTCTTGCCCGACACGCTGCCGCGATGCTCCTCGAAGGTCATGACGTCGGCCATGATCTGGCAAGGGTGGGTGTCGTCGGTCAGCCCGTTGATGACCGGGACCGACGCGTTCTCGGTCAATTCGAGCAGGCGCTCGTGCTGGGTGGTCCGGATCATGATCGCGTCGACGTAACGCGACAGCACGCGAGCGGTGTCGGCGATGGTCTCGCTGCGGCCAAGCTGCATCTCGGAGCCGGTCAGCATGATCGTCTCTCCCCCGAGCTGCCGCATTGCGACGTCGAAGGAAACCCGCGTCCTCGTCGATGGCTTGTCGAAGATCATCGCCAGCACCTTGCCCTCGAAGGGTCGGCTACGCTCGCCCGACCTCAGCCGCGCCTTGCGCTCGACGGCGTCGTCCAGCATGGCGCGCAGTTCGGCGGCCGGCACGGTGGAAAGGTCGGTGAAATGGCGGGGATGCACGCCCATGTCAGCTCCGCAGCTCTCTTGAGAGTGCCTCGGCGCCAGCCCGAATGCGATCGAGCCCGATGCGAATCTCGTCGTCGGAAACGACGAGTGGCGGCAAGAGGCGGATGACGTTGTCGCCGGCAGGCACCGCCAGAACCTTCTCGGCGCGGAGGGCCTGATTGACCTTCGTGTTGGGCGCCTTGCACTTCAACCCAAGCATCATGCCGAAACCGCGGATATCCTCGATCACATCCGGGAACTCGTCGGCTATGGCCGCGAGGCCCTGCTTCATCAGAAGCGCCTTGCGGTTCACGTCGTCGAGGAAACCGTCTTCGAGCACCACGTCGAGGACGGCGTTGCCGACGGCCATCGCCAGAGGGTTGCCGCCGAAGGTCGTGCCATGCACGCCGGCCGTCATGCCGACGGCCGCCTCATCCGTCGCCAGGCAGGCGCCCACGGGGAAGCCGCCGCCAATGCCCTTGGCGATCGCCATGAGGTCGGGCTCCACGCCATAGAGTTCGTAGGCGAAGAGCTTGCCCGTGCGACCGACTCCACATTGCACCTCGTCGAAGATCAGCACGAGATCGTTGAGATCGCACAACTCCCTTAGCCGGCGCAGCGAGGCGGCCGGAAACTCGCGGATGCCGCCCTCGCCCTGGATGGGCTCGACCAGGATCGCGGCTGTCTCCGGCCCGATCGCCTTTTCCGCCGCGTCGATGTCATCGAACGCCACCTGGTCGAAACCGTCGACCTTGGGACCGAAGCCCTCGAGATACTTCGCCTGGCCGCCGGCGGCGATCGTCGCCAGCGTCCGGCCGTGGAAGGCGCCCTCGAAGGTGATCGTGCGGAAACGCTCGGGACGACCCCTTACGTACTGGTAGCGCCGGGCGGTCTTGATGGCGCATTCGAGCGCCTCGGCGCCGGAGTTCGTAAAGAACACCTTGTCGGCGAAGCTGTGTGCGACGAGGCGCTCGGCAAGCCGGCGCTGATCGGGGATCTCGTAGAGGTTGGAGACATGCCAGAGCTTGCCAGCCTGCTCCTTCAGCGCGGCGACCAGATGCGGATGAGCGTGACCAAGCGAGTTGACGGCGATCCCGGCGGCGAAGTCGAGATAGCGTTCGCCGGCATCCGTGACCAACCAGACGCCCTCGCCACGATCGAAGGCGAGCGGCGCGCGCGCGAAGGTCTCGAAAATTGCCGATCCCGACATTACATACGCTCCGAACGGTCGCCACGGATCGGATCGGCGCGTCCGCGCCGGCCGTCCCTCGGCGGCCGATAAACCGAAAAAGCCGCCTCAGCGGCGGCTTTCGGCCTATATCCGGGTTTTCACGCATTGTGTCAACGGATCGGCCCGGCGCGGACCTCTGTGAGCAAACGCCCCAAACTGGGGAAAACCGCAAAAAGCCGAATCCGGTCCACGGCGCGACTCTTGTCACGGAGTCAGCCGATACGGTATTGAATGGGACCAACGAAACTAGATTTCGTGCGGCGGACCAATCATCGACGAAGATGTGGTGTCACACCGGCGCGAGCCGGGTCGATGAAGGATTCCAGATTCCGCACGCTCGACGAGGAGCATGACTCATGAACTGGACCGACGAACGCGTCGAACTCCTCCGCAAGTTGTGGAGCGAGGGGCTGAGCGCCAGCCAGATCGCCGCGCATCTCGGTGGGGTTAGCCGCAATGCGGTGATCGGCAAGGTGCACCGCCTCAAGCTCTCGAGCAGGGGACGAGCCACCGCCGCGCCGTCGCACAAGAAGAAGACCTCGCACAACGGTTCGGTGGCGCGTTCCGGCGCCCGGACTGCCAGCATCGGCCGTTCGTCCGGCGGCTCCATCGGCGCCACTGCATTGCAGACCCATTTCGACGCGGAGCCGATCGCGCGCCACGTCATGCGCCCGCAGATGAACGTCGTGGTTCCGATATCGCGCCGCCTGCCGCTGGTGCAGCTCACCGAGCGGACCTGCAAATGGCCGAACGGCGATCCGCTGACCGAGGAGTTCAATTTCTGCGGCAACGACACCGCCGACACCGGGCCTTACTGCACGTACCACTCGCGGATCGCGTTCCAGCCAGCCTCGGAGCGCAGGCGCGTCCGCTAGAGCCTCTCCTCGCGCACCCCTCCGGGGGCGACCATGATCCTGTGGCTCCCGTCCTCCTTGGGCCGTTCGGCCGGCATCTGCTCGCCTGTCACGATGTGGTAGACCGTCTCGGCGATGTTGGTCGCGTGGTCGCCTATCCGCTCGATGTTCTTGGCGCAGAACAGGAGATGCGTGCAGGGCGTGATGTTGCGCGGATCCTCCATCATGTAGGTGAGCAGTTCGCGAAACAGCGACGTGTACATCGCGTCGATGTCCTCGTCGCGATCACGGACGGCGCCGATCCGGCCGGCAGAGCGCGATGCATAGACGTCGAGGACGTCCTTGAGCTGCGTCAGGGCGAGGTCGGACAAGGCCTGGAACCCGCGTGAAACACTGACCGGCCTACCACCGTCGATCACCGTCGCGGCGCGCTTCGCGATGTTCTTGGCGAGATCGCCGACCCGTTCGAGGTCGGCGGAAATGCGGATCGCTCCGACGATCTCGCGGAGGTCGTCCGCCATCGGCTGGCGCTTGGCGATGATGACGATCGCCCGGTCGTCGATCTCGCGCTGGCCCTCGTCGAGCACGACGTCATCGGCGACGACCCGTTGGGCGAGGCCGGAATCGGCTCCCACGAGCGCGGCGACCGCATGCTCCACCATGCGTTCGGCATGGCCGCCCATCGCGCCGATGCGCGTCCTCAGGAACTGGAGGTCCTCGTCGAACGAGCGAACGATGTGCTGTGGCTGCATGGCAAGGGAACGTCGCGAGAAGGTGAATCGGCAACGGCAACCTATGCCAGCACGATGACGGAATAAAGAAAGGCGGCCATCACCCCGGCGGCGGGAAATGGATCACGAAGGCGGCGCCCTTCCCAACCTCGGAACGGATCGAGAGCCGGGCGTGGTGCCGGGTCAGGATGTGCTTGACGATCGACAGGCCAAGACCGGTCCCCTTCTGGGAGCGGTTCGTCTCGACGTCGACGCGATAAAAGCGCTCGGTGACGCGGGGTATGTGCTCGGCGGCGATGCCCGGTCCGAAATCCCTGACCGTCGCCGTCACGGCCCCGTCGCCGCCAGCCTCGACCGTTGCCTCGACGCGGCCGCCCGACTGGCCGTATTTGATGGCGTTCTCGAGCAGGTTCTCGAAGACTTGCGTGAGCTCGTCGCGATCGCCCGAGACGAAAGCGGGGACCCGCGGCGCGGAGCGGGCGATGACCACCCCGCTTTCCGACGCCAGATGGCCGAGGGCATCAATCACCCCGTCGACCACGGCACCGACGTCCAGCCGCTCGCCAGGGCGCGCGTGCGATTTCATTTCGATCCGCGAGAGGGACAGGAGATCGTCGATCAGGCGGGCCATCCGCCCGGTCTGGTTCTGCATGATCTGCAGGAAGTTCTCCCGCGCCTTGGCGTCGTTGCGCGCCGGTCCGCGAAGCGTCTCTATGAAGCCGGCGATCGAGGCCAGTGGCGTGCGCAGTTCGTGGCTGGCGTTGGCGATGAAGTCGGCCCGCATGCGGTCGATGCGCCTGACTTCGGACTGGTCCTTGAAGACCAGGACGAAGAGACCCCGCTCGCGGTCGATCGGCGCGGCGTTGACGCGGTAGACCCGTTCGACGGGAACGCGTTCCAGATATTCGGCGCTGGCGACCAGGGCATCCGTGTCGACGATGCGGCGAACGAGATCCTGCATCTCGGGCGCCCTGAACTTGAGCTGGACCGGCGTGCCGGGAAACAGCCCCCCGAATGCAATCAGGGCGGCCGTGTTCGCGTGGATCAATCCGCCGCCGGATTCGAAGACGACAAGCGGATCGGACACGGCCGCCGCAAGCCCTTCCGCCGAGACCCCGCCGAGCGGCACGGACACCGTACCGGCCGCCTCATCGGTCCGCCGACCCGACGTGGTGCGCCTCGGAGCAAGGGCGGCGACCAGACCGATGAAAGCAATCGCCATGACCGGCGTCAGCCAGGCGCCGTCGTAGAGCCAGACCCCGGCCACCGCAGCGGCCGACGCTAGAAGCGTCCAGCGGGAATCGAACAGGCTGTCGCGAACCCGCGCACGGATTCCGTTCTGCGTCGCGCCTCCGGCCGGTTCCGCCATCGTCAATCTTCCACGCCGCGATCGCGCGCCGGCACCACCAAACGCCGCTAGACCCGGTCCAGCGCTCCCAATAGCATGCCGGACCACATTGGAAAGGACGACGCAATGGCCGCTCAGGACGGGAAGACCGACAAGCCCGAGGGAAGGATCGATATCGAGATCGACGGCGTCAAGCGCGTGTTCGACATCGATGACCCGGAGCTTCCCCAGTGGGTCGACAAGCGATCGCTGACCGCCGGCGGCTACCCCTATGACAAGAAGATGAAGAAGGACGACTACGAGGAGACGCTCGAGCGACTGCAAATCGAACTGGTGAAGCTTCAGGCATGGCTGCAGTCCACCGGCGGCCGGGTCATCGTCCTGTTCGAGGGCCGCGACGCGGCGGGCAAGGGAGGCACGATTTCGGTGCTGCGCGAGTACATGAACCCGCGCTCGGCGCGCAACGTCGCCCTGCCCAAGCCGACCGAGACCGAGCGAGGACAATGGTACTACCAGCGGTACGTCGCGCATTTTCCGACGGCCGGCGAGTTCGTGACCTTCGATCGCTCCTGGTACAATCGCGCAGGCGTCGAGCCGGTCATGGGTTTCTGCACCCCGCAGCAGCACGAACTCTTCCTCGACGAGACGCCGGACTTCGAGCGCATGATCGTCAAGGACGGAATCCACTTCTTCAAGTTCTGGCTCAACATCGGACGGGAGACCCAGCTCGAGCGGTTCCACGACAGGCGGCATAGCCTGCTCAAGAACTGGAAGTTCTCGCCGATAGACATTGCCGGCATCGCCAGATGGGACGACTACACGGCCCGACGCGACGAGATGTTCGAGCACACGCACACGCCACACGCGCCATGGACGATCGTGCGAGCGAACGACAAGCGTCGTCTGCGGCTGGAGGTGATCCGTCGCGTGCTGCTCAGCCTGCCCTACAGCGGCAGGGACCGCGACGCGGTCGGCAAAGCCGACGCGAAAATCATCGGCGATGGTCCAGGCTTCCTCGCCAGGGACGCCTGAACCGTCTCAGAACGACAATGTCGGCCGGTGCGGCGTCTTCTCCCAGACATGCGGCTTGGACCGGAGCTGGTGCAGGGCTCGCCACGCGGCCAGGGACATGAACAGCCAATAGAACGGCGTCGCCACGACGATTTTCCAGAATCCCAGGCGTTCGGGCTTCGAGAGCGTCACCCAACCCAGCACCAGGAAGGACACGTAGCCGAGCGTCACGTTCATGACGTCGACGACGAACAGCCACGAGGCGCCAGGTGGAAACTCCACGCCGAGGGCGACGCTCAGTGCGAGGTAGATCGCCGCGGCGATCATCAGCGGGTGCGCGGCGGCCGAAAGAACCATCCCGGCGAACAGCAGCTGGATGAGCATGAACGAGGCCGGGCCAATTTCGCGCAACAGGCGCAGCGGCCGGCGCATGTGGACAAGCCAGGTCTGCGCCCAACCCTTGAACCAGCGGGTCCGCTGAGGAATCCAGGTGTTGATGTCTTCCGGCGCCTGCTCGTAGGTCGGGCTGGAGATGGTGCCGGTATGGTAGCCGAAACGGTAGAGCCGGGCACCCAGATCCGCATCCTCGGTGACGTTGAACGGATCCCAGCCGCCAACCGCCTCGAGAGCCGAGCGGCGGAAATGATTGGATGTGCCACCAAGCGGCAGGACGACGCCGGCTCGCCCCAGCCACGGCAAGAGGCCGCGAAACAGAGCCGCATACTCGAATGCGAACATGCGCGGCAGAAGGGCGGCGGCGCCATTGGATATCTCCAGCGGCGCCTGGAGGCAGGCAAGCGCGGAGTCACTTCCGCGAAAGGTCTGCCAGGCTTCGATGAGCTGGAGCGGATGCGGTTTGTCTTCGGCGTCGTAGAGCGCGACGAATTCGCCCCGGGCGGCCGGCAACGCATAGGACAGGGCCTTGGGTTTGGTTCGCGGTCCGATTGGCGGGACCTCGACGATCTCCACCCATGGTCGCGGGCTGTTCGCGCGGATCGCGGCAATGGTCGCGACGTCGTCCTGCTCGCAGACCAGCTTGACGTCGAGCTTGCCGCGCGGCCACTGGAGGCGACCCAGCGCCACGAGGAGCTCGGGCACGATCTCGGCCTCCCGGTAGAGCGCGACAAGCACGGTGTAGACCGGCATTTCCGAGACGTCGAAAGGGCGGGGCGCAAATCGGCGCAAGGGCAGGAACGCGATTGCCGCCATCAGCCTCAGCAGAACACAGCCGAGAAAGAACAGCGACGTCACGGCATGCAGGAGGCTCGCCGTCATCAACGGCGCCACGACCGCCGCGAGACCGAGCGCGCCGATCGCCAGCCCGGCCGCGAATCCCTGGCGTCCGTCCATCACGACCCGCGCGGACAGTTCCGGTCGTCGGTTGAGCAGGCCGAAGACCCCGATGCGAGCGAGCATTGGCGCGGCTCGCGCCCACAATGCCCTGCGTGCGGCCGATGGCGTGGTCACCAGCCATCGTTGGCGCAACTCGGACGACTGCCGCACGCGCCGGCGCGCCGTCGCGACGTCGAGCCGGTCCGTATCGAGAAGGACGCGTGTCGAATGCGTTCCCCTCAGGACCGCGGTCAGCGGGCCCTCGCGTCGTCGAAGCATGGCGAGAACGTCGCGGTCGGACGCAACCAGATCCTCCGGGAGGATCGTATCCCGGAACTCGAGGCCGAGATCGGCGGCGATGGCCGAATAGAGCGCGCCTTCGGAAACGACGCCCGATGAAAGGGCCTCGCGCTGGATGCTTACACCGTTGATGCGGGCTCTGAGCGCCGCATCGACGATCCTGTCGCGACCGAGACCGGCTTGTGAGAGGATGCCGCCCCAGTCAGCCAGTTCGGGGAGGAAGAGATAGGACGCCGCGTGCGACGGCGCGACGGGAAGGCCGACGACTTCCTCTCGGGAAGGCGTCATCCGCTCCATCAGACACGCTGAAAGATGCCGATCGCATCGGCAGCTTTACTGGAAACGCAGGAACGAAGACCAAAATTCAGACCAGGCAGGGCTGGCCATCTAACCAGAAATCCGCACAAATCACCCCTCCCGACTCCGGAACACTACCGTTCCGAAGCAGACATCCTTCTATTTTTCGAAAACTATACTTTCATTTCGTTGAAATTCTAGCTCAAATATTGTCCGGACAAATTCGGCAGCCGGCGCTGTCCCAGCTTGGCAACGCATTGCCCGGCAGGGTACAACCGGGCAATGCGTCCAAGTCGCCTGCTCCTGATCATGATCGCCCTCGCGGCATGGCCGGCGGCCGCCCGAGCGGAACCAGCGATTCCAGGGTTCTGGGACGCGAAGGAACGGCTGGTGAAGCCCGACCTGGCGAGCTACCAGCGCATCCGTTTCCTGACGACGATCGATTTCCCGCCGTTCAACTTTCTTGACGGCGCCGGCCGGCTGACCGGGTTTCACGTCGACCTCGCGCGGGCGATCTGCACAGAGCTCGACGTGCTCGAGCGTTGCGAGATCCAGGCGCTGCCCTGGGACGAACTCGAAGCTGCGATGCGCGACAAGGACGGCGAGGCCATCATCGCCGGGATCTCCGTGACGGAGGCCGCTCGCGAGTCCCTCGATTTCTCGCGCCCGTATCTGCGGTTTCCGGCGCGCTTCGTGACGCCGAAGTCGGCTTCGCTGGCCGAGCCCGTCGGGCCGAAGCTCGCGGGCAAGAGAGTGGGCGTCATGGCCGGTTCGACCCACGAACGAATCCTGCGTGACTATTTCCCCGATGTGCGTGTCGTCACCTATACGCGGCAGGAATGGATCTTCGGCGATCTCAAGGCATCGAAGCTCGACGCAGCGTTCGGCGACGGCATGCGCCTCGGCTTCTGGCTCGCGGGAGCCGACTCCGCCGGCTGCTGCCGCTATTCGGGAGGGCCCTATCTGGCGCCTGAGTATCTGGGATCCGGACTGGCGATCGCCGTCGAGAAGGAGAACGGTCCTCTCGCCGTCGCATTCGACTACGCCTTGCAGCAGATCGCCGCAAAGGGCGTCTTCGCGGAACTCTATCTCCGCTATTTTCCCGTGGGATTCTTCTGACGCCGGACGTCAGGTCAACATGCGGTGGCGCGCCTTGGCCGCCCGCTCGATGGCGTCGGCATGCTCCTGCTCGAGATCGAGAACCGCGCGCAGCCGCTCCATGATGCGTGCTTCCTCGAGCCGCATCTCGAGGTCGACCGCCGCCACTTCGAACGCAGCCGCATATGCCGTGTCGTGAAGGCGCCCCGGAATGATCGCGGCGACCGCCTTCAGAACACCCTCGAGGCCCGCCTCCTCATGCAGCAGCTTCTGGCAATCGCGGGCGACGTCCACGAGCCGGTTGGAGTCGAAGTCGACGAAAACCGGCCATGAATGCACCACCTCGCCTATGCGCCCGAGTTCGAGGTCCGTCATGTCACGGTCGGAGGCGGACGTGACCACCATCAGGTAGATCATGGCTTCGTGCACGCTGGGCTTCGGCATCGACGGCTCCGCTGGACGTTCGCATGGTCCGCGACAGGTATGGGCGCCCGGTCGTCGCCGCAAGCGAAAAAACCGCGCGAAAAGTTGACGGCCCGGACCGCCCCGCCTATGGCATCGGCCTTTCCGAGACAGACCGCCAAGAAGCCCGACAGAGCCGAACTATGACTGCCGCCCTCTCACCAGAACTCGTCGCCGCAGCCGCGGAGAGCAAGGCGTGGCCGTTCGAGGAGGCGCGCAAGATCATCAAGCGCTACGAGGGCAAGGCATGGCCCGAAGCTATCCTGTTCGAGACCGGCTATGGCCCGTCCGGCCTCCCGCATATCGGGACGTTCGGCGAGGTCGCCCGCACGTCGATGGTGCGCCATGCGTTCCATGTGCTGACGGAAGGCAAGGCGCCGACGCGGCTCCTGTGCTTCTCGGACGACATGGACGGCATGCGCAAGATCCCCGACAACGTGCCGTCGAAGGCCTTCCTGGAGCCTCATCTCCATCGACCGCTGACCTCTGTCCCCGATCCCTGGACCAACGAATTCGCGAGCTTCGGCGAACACAACAACGCGATGCTCAGGCGCTTCCTCGACACGTTCGGGTTCGACTACGAGTTCGCGAGCGCGACCGACTATTACAGGTCGGGCCGCTTCGACGCGATCCTGAAGCGTGTCGCGGAACGTTACGACGCCATCATGGCGATCATGCTGCCGACGCTGGGCGAAGAGCGGCAGGCGACCTACAGCCCTTTCCTGCCTATCTCGCCGAAAACGGGCCGCGTGCTCTACGTTCCGATGAAGAAGGTGGACGCGGCGAACGGCACCATCACCTTCGACGACGAAGACGGCGCCGAGACGACGCTGCCGGTGACCGGCGGCAGGGTGAAGCTGCAGTGGAAGCCCGATTTCGGCGCGCGCTGGGCGGCCCTCGGCGTCGATTTCGAGATGTTCGGCAAGGATCACGGTCCCAACATGGGCGTCTACGACCGCATCTGCGCAGCGCTGGGCGGCCGGCCGCCGGAGCATTTCGTCTATGAACTCTTCCTCGACGAGAAGGGCGAGAAGATCTCCAAGTCGAAGGGCAACGGGCTCACCATCGACGAGTGGCTGACCTATGCGCCGACCGAGAGCCTCGCGCTCTACATGTTCCAGAAGCCGCGGACGGCCAAGAAGCTCTATTTCGACGTGATCCCGCGCGCCGTGGACGAGTACTACCAGTTCCTCGCAGCCTATCCGAGGCAGGACTGGAAGGAGCGGCTCGGCAACCCGGTGTGGCACATCCATGACGGCGAGCCGCCGGCGATCGACCTGCCCGTGCCATTCTCGATGCTGCTCAATCTGGCGACGGCGTCGAACCCGGAGAACGCGGACGTCATGTGGGGCTACATCTCCAGCTACGCACCGGGCGTGACGCCGCAAACGCACCCGCATCTCGACCGGCTGGTCGGCTTCGCGATCCGCTATTTCCGCGACTTCGTGAAGAAGAGCTATCGCGCGCCGGACGCGGTCGAGCGCGAGGCGCTCGCGGCCCTTTCCTCCAAGCTTGGAGAACTGCCCGTCGGCGCGAGCGGCGAGGCGATCCAGAGTGCGACGCTCGACGTCGCGCGCGCCATTGCGCGCTACCAGGATCACGACAAGAAGAGCCCAGAAGGCGGGCCCGGCGTTTCGGTCGCCTTCTTCCAGATGATCTACCAGGTGCTGATCGGCCAGGAACGCGGACCGCGTTTCGGCTCCTTCGTCGCACTCTACGGCGTCGAGCAGACCCGGGCGCTGATCGGCCGGTCACTCGCGGGTGAACTCGCCGCCTGAAGCCGTAGCGGGATAGATCCCGTCCCGCTCCAGCTCTCGGTTTCGTCGCATGATCTTCTCCGAAAAGTCTGCAACTTTTCGGGATCATGCTTTAGATCGCGTCGCCTTCGTCCAGCGGCGCGAACTCGCCGAGATCGACCGTCGGGGCGTCGGGCAATTCGTCCGGCGGCGGCAGCAGCGTCTCAGCCGGGGCCGGACCGAAGATGCCCATCGCATGCTGGCGGGCGGCGGCCTCGGCCTCAGCATAGGGTCCGCCGGGAGCGGCGGTAGCCCATCCCATCGACACGACCCAGGCGCCGATGTCCTGTCTGCCGAGCCGGCACGCCGCGACCACCTCGCCGCGAAGCGCCTCTTCCGGCAGGTCGCAGGAGAGCGCCCTGCCCCGAAGCCAGCGGCGGACCTCGCCGATCGCCCGCCCGCCGCATGGCCATTCGATGCCTTGCGAAACGCAGGTCTGACCGGGATCGACGCTCTCGACCCCGGCGATCGTCACGTCGAACCCCATGGACTGGAACCGCGCCGAGCCGACGGCGACCGGCTGGAACAGAAGCTTGCCGCCGTCGTCGCCCGCCTTCATGCGCCGTTTCGGCTTGGCCAGCGAAAGCTCCGACAGAGGCGCACGGGGTTCCTCGCGCACCAGTTCGCGGGTCTCCACCTCGGGCGGCGCCACGGATTCCGGCCTGACGATGCGGGATGGCGCCGCGACGGCCTTCGTAGCAGGCGGTGCTTCGGCGATCGCGGGGGGCGGAGGTGGCCCTGCCGGGTCGGGTCGCCATGGAGCGGCGGCGACCGCCACCAGCAGTGTCAGAGCGAGCAGGCCGATGGCGGTGAGGATCGCGCGCATCGCCTTACTGGCTCGCCCAGACGATGCGGGCCAGCCATTCGACCTCGCCGACGGGAATCACCCGGTTCGGGTGCGCGGGGTTGAGGGACACCAGCTCGATCGCCCTCGCGGTCCGCTTTTCGAGCAGCTTGGCCATCACCTCGCCACCGTCGGTCTTGACGACGACGCGATCGCCGCGCCGGATGGTCGCGGCCGGGTCGACGATGAGCACATCGCCGTCGCGGTATAGCGGCAGCATGGAATCGCCCTGCACCTGGAGGGCATAGGACCCTTCCTTCGCGCCGGAAGGCACCCGCACCAGTTCCCAACCCTGGCCGACAGGGAAGCCCGCATCGTCGAAGAACCCGCCCGCGCCCGCCTGTGCGAAGCCGATCAGGGGAACGGTCGACGACTGGACCGGCAGCGCGCCCTTTTGCTGGGGTGCGCGTCCATCAAGGAGTTCGAACAGTTCCTCGATGGACGAATTCGTCGCCTCGATGATCTTGGACAGCGATTCCGTCGACGGCCAGCGCGGCCGTCCGTCCGCCGACCTGCGCTTCGACCGGTTGAAAGCGGTCGAGTCGAGACCGGCCCTGCGCGCGAGGCCGGAAGCCGACAGCGAATAGCGCTCAGCGAGCGCGTCGATCGCCGCCCAAACTCTTTCGTGAGAGAGCATTACGCGCTCCCGAGAACAGGAAAAAATACCTCCGACGTTCTATTTCGCCGCCGCGCACTTGTCCACCGCCGATGTGAACGTCCAGGGGATTCGAGCACCTATCCACCGGCCTTGGCGAGCGCCCGCAGGCCGTTGTGCGAGTCCATGAAGATGCGCTCGGCCTCGCTGGGCGGCCGCCAGGTGGCATCGACGCCGAGCGCCGCGATGACTTCGTCGATCTCCAGGAAGCGGCGCGCCGTCGTGTCGTAGACCCCTGCGGTGGTCATCACCATCGCCGCCGTCTCGCCCCCCTGGAGCACGAAACGATGCCTGCCGATCACCTGTGTGCCGGTCCAGGTCTCGAGTGAGGAGACCACGTCGAATGTGTTCCAGAGCCTGATCTCGCGCACGAAGACCGATTGCACGCCGCCCATCATCGGCGCCCAGCCGCGCTCCCGGTAGAGCCGCATCAGGCCGCTGCGGATGAACAGGTCGAAGCGGCCGAGGTCGGCCAGCATAAGGTAGCGGGCGTTGTTCAGATGGACGTTCGGGTCGATGTCGGTCGGCAGGCAGCGGAAGGACAACCGGCTCTCGCCGCCGGGCCGGTATGGGCCGCGGCGACGCGCCGTCAGAATCACACGCGCAAGGCGAGCCCAGACATACATGAGAGGCTCCGGCCCCCTCCCCTCGCGGGGAGGGAATTCCTCTATGCCGCCTTCTTCACCGCCGCTCCAGCGTAAGGGTCGAAACGCTCGTAGAAGCTGTCGCCCTTACCGGCCATGTCGGCGAGCAGCTTCGGCGCCTTGTACTGCGCTCCGTATTTCTTCTGCAGCGCCTTGGCCCGCGCGAGGAACGTCTTCGCGCCAATGCCGTCGATGTATGAGAGGACGCCGCCGGTGTAGGGTGCGAAGCCAAAGGCGAGGATCGATCCGACGTCCGCCTCGCGCGGATCGGTGACGATGCCCTCCTCCATGACGCGGGCAGCCTCCAGCGCGATGACGGTGAGGAAGCGCTTCTTCAACTCCTCCACGTCGACCTTCTGCGGGTCCTGCTGCGGATAGAGGTCCTTCAACCCCGGCCAGAGCTTCTTCTTCGCCGGCTTCGGGGGGTAGTCATAGAATCCCTTGCCGTTCTTGCGGCCGAAGCGCACGTGCTTGTCGACCATGGTGTTGATCAGCGCGAACTGGTCCTTGTCGACGGCCTTCTCACCGACGTCCCGGATCGTCTGCTTCATGATCTTCTGGGCAAGGTCGATCGCCGTCTCGTCGGCGAGCGCCAGCGGTCCGACGGGCATGCCGGCCATCTTCGCGGCATTCTCGATCATCGCGGCGGGAACTCCCTCGATGAGCATCTGGAAAGCCTCCGCCATGTAGCGCAGCACGCAGCGGTTCACGTAGAAGCCGCGCGTGTCATTGACCACGATCGGCGTCTTCCTGATCGCCCGCACATAGTCGATCGCCGTCGCCAGCGCCTTTTCGCCCGTCTTCTTGCCGAGGATGATCTCCACCAGCATCATCCTGTCGACCGGCGAGAAGAAGTGGATGCCGATGAAGTTCTTGGGCCGGGACGAATTCTTCGCCAGCCCGGTGATCGGGATGGTCGACGTGTTGGACGCGAAGGTAGCGGAGGACTTGATCACCGCCTCGGCCTTCTCGGTGACGCCCTTCTTGATCTCGGAATCCTCGAACACGGCCTCGACGATCAGGTCGCAGCCGTCGAGGTCGGCATAGTCGGCGGTCGGCGTGATGAGGGAGAGCAGCCTCTCCTTCTCCTCGGGCTTGGCGCGTCCCTTCTTCACGGCTTCCGAAATCAGATTGTCGGAGTGCGCCTTGCCCTTCTCGGCCGCGTCCATGTCGCGGTCGAGCAGCACGACGGGAATGCCGGCCTTGGCCGTCACATAGGCGATGCCGGCGCCCATGAAGCCTGCGCCGAGCACCCCGATCTTCTTGAACTTCGTCTCGGGAACGCCTTCGGGACGCCGAGCACCCTTGTTCAGCTCCTGCAGCGAGACGAACAGCGAGCGGATCATGGCGCCCGCCTCCTTCGTCTGGAGGATCTGCGTGAAGTATCGCTGCTCGATGCGGAGCGCCGTGTCGAAGGGGACCAGCAAGCCTTCGTAGACGCATTTCAGGATCGCGGCGGCGGCCGGATAGTTTCCGTAGGTCTCGCGGCGCAGGATGGCGATCGCCGGCGGCCAGAGATTGGCGCCAGCGGCCGAATAGATCGGGCCGCCCGGCGCCTTGAAGCCCTTCTCGTCCCACGGCGCGACCGGCTTCAGCCCGCCCTTGATCATCGCCTTGGCGGCATCGACCAGCTTGTCCGGCGCGGCGATCTCGTGGATCAGCCCCATCTGCTTCGCCTTCTGCGGCGACAGGTTCTTGCCGGAGGTCAGCATCTCCAGCGCGCCCTGCGTATCGGTCAACCGCGGCACCCGCTGGGTGCCCCCGGCTCCCGGAAAGATGCCGACCTTGACCTCGGGCAGCGCCATCTTGACCTTTTCCGAGTCGGCGGCCACCCGGCCATGACAGGCGAGCGACAGCTCGAACGCGCCGCCCATGCAGGTGCCGTTGATCGCCGAGACCCAGGGCTTGCCGGAGGTCTCGATCTTGCGGAACAGCCTGTTCATGTAGCCGCTGTTCTCGAACAGGGTCTCGACCGCCTTGAGCCTGTCCTTCTTCGAATCCTTCTCGAACTGGCCGAGCATGCGCTTGAGCATGGTGAGGTCGGCGCCACCCGAATAGGTTTCCTTGCCCGAGGTGATCACCGTGCCCTTCACCGCGGGATCGGCGGTGACGTGATCGGTGATCGCGTTCAGCTCGAGCATCACCTCCTCGGTGAAGACGTTCATCGAGCGGTCGGGCATGTCCCAGGTCACCAGCGCGATGCCGTCGGCGTCGGTGTCGACCGTGAAGTTCTTGTAGTTGGCCATTGTCTTTATCTTCCCGGTCTCAGACGCGCTCGATGATGGTGGCGGTGCCCATGCCGGCGCCGATGCAGAGCGTCACCAGGGCGGTGTTGAGATCGCGCCGCTCCAGTTCGTCCAGCACGGTGCCGAAGATCATCGCCCCTGTCGCGCCGAGCGGATGGCCCATGGCGATGGCGCCGCCGTTGACGTTCATCCTGTCGTGAGGGATGTCGAAGGCCTGCATGTAGCGCAGCACGACCGCGGCGAAGGCCTCGTTCAGCTCGAACAGGTCGATGTCCTCGATCTTCATCCTGGCGCGCTTCAACAGCTTCTCGGTCACGTCGACCGGCCCGGTCAGCATGATCGCCGGCTCGGAGCCGATATTGGAGAAAGCCCTGATCCGCGCCCGCGGCTTCAGGTCCATCGACCGGCCGCCCTTCTTCGAGCCGAGCAGCACGGCCGCCGCGCCGTCGACGATGCCGGACGAATTCCCGGCATGGTGGACGTAGGTGACCTCCTCCACCTCGGGGTGGCGCTGGATGGCGACGGCGGCGAAGCCGCCCATCTCGCCCGGCATCTGGAAGGACGGATTGAGCGAGGCGAGCGACTGCATGTCGGTCGTCGGCCGCATGTGTTCGTCATGGGCGAGGATGGTCAGGCCGTTCTGGTCCTTCACCGGCACGACCGACTTCTTGAACCAGCCCTTCTCCCAGGCATTCGCCGCGCGCTTCTGGCTCTCGACCGCATAGGCATCGACGTCGTCGCGGGAGAAGCCGTACTTGGCCGCCATCAGATCGGCCGAAACACCCTGCGGCACGAAATAGGCGGGCAGGCCCACGGAGGGGTCCATGAACCAGGAGCCGCCCGACATGCCCATGCCGACGCGCGACATGGATTCCACGCCGCCGGAGATGACGATGTCGTCGGCGCCCTGCGCGATCTTCGCCGCGCCGACATTGATGGCGTCGAGGCCGGAGGCGCAGAAGCGCGAGAGCTGCATGCCCGGCGCCTTGAGGTCGTAGCCGGCCTCGAACGAGGCGGCGCGCGGGATCACCGAGCCGGCTTCTCCGACCGGGTCGACGCAGCCGAAGATGATGTCGTCGACCGTACCGGTGTCGAGGCCGTTGCGATCGCGCACGGCTTCGAGAACCTTCGATGCGAGACGAACCGCCGGCACCTCGTGCAGCGAGCCGTCCTTCTTGCCCTTGCCGCGCGGCGTGCGCACCGCGTCATAGACAAACACGTCAGCCATTTCGCGTCTCCTTCGTCGCCGGTCGGCCGCTCAGAGCGAGCGCGCGATCAGCAGTTTCATGATCTCGTTGGTGCCGCCGTAGATGCGCTGGACGCGCGCATCGCGATACATGCGGGCGATGGGATACTCGTTCATGTAACCGTAGCCGCCGAAGAGCTGCAGGCACTGGTCGACGACCTTGCCCTGGAGTTCCGACAGCCAGTACTTGGCCATGGACGCCGTCACCGGGTCGAGGCCGCCATTGATGTGGCGCGCCACGCAGTCATTGTAGAACACCCGGCCGATGGTGACTTCGGTCTTGAGTTCGGCGAGCCTGAACTGGGTATTCTGGAAGTCGAGGATCGGCTTGCCGAAAGCCTTTCGCTCCTTGACGTAGTCGATGGTGAGCGCGAGCGCACGTTCGGCCATCGAGATCGCCGTCGTGCCGATCTGCAGACGCTCCTGCGGCAGTTGCTGCATCAACTGCACGAAGCCCTGTCCCTCCTCGTGGCCGAGCAGGTTGGCGGTCGGCACCCGGACGTCGTTGAAGAAGAGTTCCGACGTGTCGTTCGACTTCAAGCCGATCTTGTCGAGGTTTCTGCCGCGTTCGAAACCCTGCACCTCGTCGGTCTCGACCACGATCAGCGACGTGCCCTTGGCGCCCCTGGAAGGATCCGTCTTGGTGACGACGACGATGAGATTGGCGAGCTGACCGTTGGTGATGAAGGTCTTCGAGCCATTGATGCGGAAGTGATTGCCGTCGCGCTCGGCCCGCGTCTTCACGCCCTGAAGGTCCGAGCCGGCGCCCGGCTCCGTCATGGCGATGGCGCCGATCAGCTCGCCGGTCGCCATCCTGGGCAGCCACTTCTTCTTCTGCTCCTCGGAGCCGTAGTGGAGGATGTACGGCGCCACGATCGAATTGTGCAGCGCGATGCCGAAACCGTCGACGCCGACATGGCTGATCGCCTCGATGATGGCGCTCTCATGGGCGAAGGTGCCGCCAGAACCGCCATATTCCTCGGGCATCGATGCGCAAAGAAGGCCGTTGGCGCCGGCCTTCTCCCAGCTTGCCCGGTCGAACATCTCGGCCTTCTCGAACGCGTCGTAAGCCGGTGCGATCTCGTCGGACAGGAAACGCGTCGCCATGTCGTAGAGCATAGCGACATCGTCGCTCGCCCAACGCGGCTTCGGCAGTTCGAGGACGGTTGCGGGGTCGGTTGCCACTCTCAGCTCCCTCGTGCGCTGCATATAGTCACTCTGTTCAAGCTTGAACAGAGTGACGTTTCGCCGCTCAGAACGCCTCCGCGGGCATCGCCATCATGGAATCCGCGCCGGACGAAATGCGGGCGAGGTGGGCGCCCGTCTCCGGCATGACGCGATCCATGAAGAAGCGCGCGGTGGCGACCTTGGCGTCGTAGAAGCCAGACGCGCCGTTCGCGCCGTCAGCCAATTTCAGCTGAGCGGCTTTCGCCATCTGGGCCCACATGTAGCCCAGCGCGACCAGTCCGAAGAGATGCATGTAGTCCGTCGAAGCGGCTCCGGCGTTGTCCGGCTTCTGCATGCCATTCTGCATCAGCCACATCGTGGCGGCCTGCAGATCGTTCAGCCCCTTCTTCAGCGCCTTCGTGAAGGGCGCCATCTTCTCATCGGCCCTGTTCTCCTCACAGAACTCGCCGACCTCCTTGAAGAAGGTCTGCACCGCGCGGCCACCGTTCTGGCCGAGTTTACGCCCGACCAGGTCGAGCGCCTGCACGCCGTTGGCGCCCTCGTAGATCATGGCGATGCGGGCGTCGCGCACGAACTGGCTCATGCCATGTTCCTCGATGTAGCCGTGGCCGCCGAAGACCTGCTGCGCCATCACCGCGTGATCGAAGCCCTTGTCGGTGAGCACGCCCTTGATGATCGGGGTCATCAGGCCGAGATGGTCGTCGGCGGCTTTCCGGTCGTCATCGTCGCCGGAGCGGTGGGCGACATCCGACTTGATCGCCGTCCAAAGGATCAGCGCGCGCCCGCCCTCATTGAACGCCTTGATCGTCATCAGCTTGCGGCGGATGTCGGGGTGGACGATGATCGGATCGGCCCTCTTGTCTGGCGCCTTCACGCCCGATAGCGAGCGGCCCTGGATGCGTTCGCGCGCGTAAGCGACCGCGTTCTGGTAGGCGACTTCCGAGATTGACAGGCCCTGAAGGCCGACGCCGAGCCGGGCCTCGTTCATCATCGTGAACATGGCCTTCAGCCCTCCATGCTCCTCGCCGAGGAGCCACCCGGTCGCCTCGTCATAGTTCATGACGCAGGTCGAGTTGCCGTGGATGCCCATCTTCTCTTCGATGGAGCCGCAGGAGACCGCGTTGCGCTTGCCGGGGTTGCCGCCTTCATCGAGCAGGAACTTGGGGACGATGAAGAGCGATATGCCCTTGACGCCCTCGGGCGCGCCCTCGATGCGGGCAAGCACAAGGTGGACGATGTTCTCCGCCATGTCGTGCTCGCCAGCGGAGATGAATATCTTCTGGCCGGAGATCCTGTAGGAGCCGTCGCCGCTCGGGACCGCCTTCGACCGCAGCAGGCCAAGGTCGGTGCCGCAGTGGGGTTCCGTCAGGTTCATGGTGCCGGTCCAGGCGCCCTCCGCCATCTTGGGCAACCAGGTCGACTTCTGGTCGTCGGTGCCGTGCACCATGATCGCCGCCATCGCGCCCTGGGTCAGGCCCGGATACATCATGAACGCCATGTTGGCCGAGGAGAAATACTCGCCAACCGCCGAATGCACCGTGTAAGGAAGGCCCTGGCCGCCGAATTCGGCCGGCACGGCGAGGCTCATCCATCCGCCCTCGCGATATTGGTCATAGGCTTCCCTGAAGCCGGTCGGCGTGGACACGGTTCCGTCGGAATGGCGGGTGCATCCCTCCATGTCGCCCGTGCGATTGGTTGGCTGGATGACGTTCTCCGCCAGCTTCGCGCCTTCGGCGAGAATCGCCTCCAGGACGTCGGGCGTCGCATCGGAGAAGCCGGGAAGGTTGGAATAGCGCTCGTAGCCGAGCACGTCGTTGAGTACGAAAAGCGTGTCTTGGACCGGCGCCTTGTAGGACGGCATGGAATTCCTCCGGACATGGGTCAGAGGCCGGAGCCGCCGCCTCGTGGGGCCCCGCGCCGAGAGTCTCCGGTGAATCTAGCAAATTTTGACGTTTGCGTAAACGTCAATCTCGTATTCGCGCACGAATCCGCGAAGAAAGTCCGCGGCGTCTCCGTCGCGGACCCGAATCGAGCACCTGTCGATGGGCGTCTCAGCCCGCCTTGCTGAGCTTCGCCGCCGACTGCCGATCGCCCAGCATGTCCCGCACGGCGTTCATGGCGACGCCGAGTTCGCCGATCGCCTCGTCGAGCGCCGCACGCTGCTTGTTCAGGCGGCCGAGTTGCTTCTCCGACTTTTCAAGGGCGAGCCGGAGCTGCTTCGTGTTGGATCCCGCCGGATCGTAGAGGTCCATCATCTGCTTCACTTCCCGGAGCGAGAAGCCGACCTTGCGGCCAAGCATGATGAGTTTCAGTCTGACGCGGTCTCGGTGCGAATAGAGGCGCGTGGCGCCCTCTCGCCGCGGGCCGATCAGACCCTTGTCCTCATAGAAGCGCAGAGTCCGCAGCGTCACGCCGAAGGTCTTCGCCATCTCACCGATCCGCATGAAGCCATCGTCGCCTGCGGAAACATCGTTCACATGGGCCGGAAGATCGCCGGCCGGCATCAAGTTCAGCATTGGTCCTGATTCCCCGTCTGTCGCGGCTACGCCGCGCGTCACGGCGAGGCGCGGGGGGCGCGGCCTTTCCGTGTCTGGTTCCGGAAATGACAGAGGCGCCCGGTCGGCGCCTCTTACGTATACGTCAATCAATTAGCGATCACTGGGAGATGTTTCAAGTGCGAAAAGGCCGCACCCAGGCCGATCGCGATTTTCGATCCGAAGCGTCTTCTTAAGACAGGTTAACGGCTTGTTTACCACGTTCGGGAAAATGTGCGCGGGTCGGAGTCCCGTGGCTATCCTTGTATCGCATTCTTCACGGCTGTTCAGAGCGAGGGCCGCGGCCCGGAAGACAGGCTTCCCCGCCGGATGAGGCGGTTGCGACGTCCCGACACGGAAAAGCGGGGGCTGGTCTAACCAGCCGATAGGCGAGTGGTCATTCGATGAACGCCAAAAGGTCCTACCTCGAGACGCTCAATGCGGGCCGGCAGCGCCGGGTCCACGCATCGATCGAGGAACTCAGCCGCTCGGTCGACGGATTGGGCCGTCGTCTCGATGACAGCCTGGAGGCGGGTGGATCACGGCGCGGTCCGGCAAAGGCCCCGCGCGAGGAATACTGGGCCCAGACCGACATGGCGTTCGAACCCCGAACGAACAAGGCGCCCGGCGGCTCCAGGAACGACCGTCACGACGCATCGAGCTATCAGTCGATCGCGCGCGAGATCGACAAGGCCCGTAAGCAGGACGAGGGCCTTGCCTCCGCCGCCAAGATCGCCTCCGAACTCAAGGCGTTGCGCGACGAGCTCCGGCATCAGATGTCGTCCGGCTTGCGACGGGAATTCGAAAGCCTTCGCAAGGACATACAGCGAGCCTACCCGACCGCTCCGGCGGCACGCGGGTCCGAACTGGGCGTCGAGTTCGAGCGCCTTTCCGATGCCGTGCAGGCGCTGTCGTCGAAAGGCGACGACAAGGGCATAACGCTGCTACGGCTCGAGCTGGAGCAGCTCAAGTCCGCATTCGATTCGGTGGCGCGCGAGGAGACCGTGCGCGCGGTCGGCAGCAAGTGGGACGACCTCGACCGGCGCTGGTCGAAGATCGAGGACCGCATCGACCGTCAATCGGCGTCGAGCGACGATCCGGCGATCGACGCCCTTTCTGTCCGCCTCGAACAGATCAGCGATGCCGTCAACAACCTGCCGGAATCGCTGTCCCTCCGTTCGCTCGAGGACAAGGTCCGCATGCTCGCGGGCGCTCTCGACCAGTTCGCGCGCAAGCAGGAGGATCACGGCTCCGGCATACTGGGCCTGATCGAGGAGCGGCTGGACGAGATTTCCCGCGCCATCGTTGCCTCGGCGGCCAGCGTCCAGGCCCCGCAGTTCGACCCCGAGCCTTTCGAGCGTGTCGAGGCCCGAATCACCTCGCTCGCCCGTCAGATCGAGGAACTCGTCGAAGACCGGCCCTCGGAGACGCTCTACGCGAATATCGAGAGCCTCGCGCGGCGCGTCGACGAGATCGCCGAGCGCGGAAAGGTGCCGGAACGGTTGCTCGAACGGTTCGCCGTCCAGATCACCGACATCGCCGAACGGCTGGATGCCGGCCAGCAGGCGCCGGACGCCGAACTGATCCTGAACGGGATCGAGAAGCGGTTCGATTCGCTGTCCGACATGCTGGATCGTCGCCAGGGTGACGCGATAGAGCAGGGCCACGCCCTGTTCCGCGACCTGGAGCAGCGGCTCGACCAGGTGGCGGCCCGCCTCGACGCCCGGCCGCAGGGCGCGGTCACCGATACGGCCGCGATCATGGACACCATCGATCAGCGTTTCGCCGAACTCGCACGCCGGGTAGAGGAGCGCGCGGCCAAGTCCGGGACGTCCGATGCGATCCAACAGATCGAGATACGGCTCGACGACATCTCGGCGAGACTGGACGCCGCGCCTGGCATGGGCTCGATCGATGGTCAGATCGTCCGCAGGCTGGAAGAGCAGGTGGCCGAGATGACCCGCGCGCTGGCCCGGTCGGCGGCGCCCGCCGCCGAACTGGAGGAGATCGCCCCCCGGCTCGACGATATCGAGAAGTCGATCAACGACAGCCGCGCATCCGTGCTCGAGGCCGCACGCGACGCCGCCGCCAGCGCCGTCAGGTCGCTCGCCGCGTCGTCGCCCGAGAGCGCGGCGGCGGCGGCGGCGCTGGCCCGTGATCTCAAGTCCCTGGACACGCTGACGCGCCAGTCAGAAGAACGCAACACGAAGACGTTCGAGGCGATCCACGACACACTGCTCAAGGTCGTCGACAGGCTCACCGCCCTCGAACTGACCCCCCAGCCGACGAGCCGGCGCGGCATGGTCGAAGCGGACGAGTCGTTCGGCCGATCAGCGGGCGACGCGGTCGATGTCCTCCATGCGGAGACGCCGTCTCGCCGTTCGCCGGCCGAGGCCGCCGCCGCCGCCGCCGTGGCTGCCCTGGGTCATGAAGAGACCGGTGACGCCGCCGGCGAAGGCCGGGTCCGGTCCATGCTGGGCGGGATTTCCCGCGCCTTCTCGAAGAAGGAGCGGGAAGAGCCCGTGCTGGCCGGGTCCATGCTGCGGGAGCCGAGCATCGAGGTCCAGTCCCCGCTGGACGAGCCCATCGATCCCGCCGTCGCCAACCGGCCGCTCGAACCCGGATCCGGCACGCCGGATCTCAATGCGATCATCCGTCGCGTGCGCGAGGAGCGGGCGAGCCCGGCGAGCGATGCCGAAGCGGCGAAGTCCGATTTCATCGCGGCGGCGCGACGCGCGGCCCAGGCGGCCGCGGCCGAAGCCGGCATCGGGCGCAAGGGCGTCGAAGTCGGCGCTCCAGGCGGCAAGACGCGCATCAGCGACATCCTTCGCAGCCGTCGCAAGCCGATCCTAATGGGAGCGGTCGCCATTCTGGTGGCGCTGGCGGGATTGCAGCTCGGCAAGGCGTTCTTCCGAGACGATGCGCCGGCAAGGGTCGCCGCGACGACCGTTCCCGCGCCGATCGAGGACAAGCGCGCGGCGGCCGATCCGATCGCCGACGAGAAGCCGGCTGACGAACCAGAGGACGAAGCGGTCCGCATGATCGGCGTTCCCGAGGACCAGCCTCTCGACTCGATGGAGCCGGACGACGCAGTCGACCTGGAGGTTCCGGCCGAGAGCGTCGATCCGGCGCCATCCAACGAGGCCGTGGCCGCGATCCAGACACCGCCGGCGGCGACGTTCGAGGAACCGGCGCCCGTCGACGCAGGCCCCGTGGCGTTGCGCGAAGCCGCGGACGCGGGCGACGCGAAGGCGATGTTTGAGATAGGCTCACGCTATGCCGAAGGGCGCGGCGTGACATCGGACATGGCCGCGGCGGCCAAATGGTACGAGCGTTCGGCGGGGCATGGCTTCGCTCCAGCGCAGTACCGGATAGGCAATTTCTACGAAAAGGGCATCGGCGCGCCGCGTGACATCGCCAAGGCCAAGACCTGGTACCAGCTGTCAGCCGAGCAGGGGAACGCCAGCGCGATGCACAATCTCGCCGTTCTGTTCGCCATGGGGGCCGACGGCAACTCCGACAATGAATCCGCATCACGCTGGTTCATCCGCGCCGCCGAACTCGGCGTGAAGGACAGCCAGTTCAATCTCGGCATCCTCGCCGCGAAGGGCGTGGGAATGGAACAGAACCTCGAGGAATCCTACAAGTGGTTCGCGCTCGTGGCGAAGACCGGGGACAAGGACGCCGCGGCCAAGCGCGACGAGGTCGCCAACGCGCTGCGGCCCGATCAGCTCACCCGTGCCCGCGCGGCGGTCGAACTGTGGAAACCCAAGCCCGTGGATGCCGCCGCCAATTCGGTCGACATCCCCGATGCGTGGAAAGAGAGCAGCGGCACGACCGCAGCGATCGACATGAAGCAGGCCGTCCGCAACATCCAGGGAATCCTCAACAAGAACGGCTACGACGCCGGCAATCCGGACGGCCTCATGGGCTCCCGGACCAAGTCCGCGATCGCCGCCTTCCAGGCCGACAACGGCATGGAAGCGACAGGCGAGGTCGACGAGAAACTGGTGCGCACGCTGCTCGAGAAGAAGTAGCCGTCGCGATGACGTCAGGGCGGGTCGCGGACGAGGGCGCGGGGCGCTCACGGCGATCTTAACCTCGCACCCGGTTGGCGTTTGACTTCGCCCCATTGTCGGCGCAAGTACGGCCTACTTTTCGGTGCGGAAGGTCGGCGGGGAACGGGGTTTCCGGACAGGCGCCTAGAGAGCCGGGTAAGCGCGGGTGGGCATCTATCTCCCGATCGCCGAGATGTCGGTCAACGTCTTCGTCCTGCTGGCGATGGGCGCGACCGTCGGCTTCCTGTCCGGCATGTTCGGCGTCGGCGGCGGTTTCCTGATCACGCCGCTCCTGATCTTCTACAACATTCCCCCGGCGATCGCGGTCGCAACAGGCGCCAACCAGGTCATCGCGTCTTCCTTTTCCGGCGCGCTGGCGCACTTCAAGCGCAAATCGCTTGATCTGAAGCTTGGCACAGTCCTCCTCCTGGGAGGCGTCGTGGGGTCGACGTTCGGCGCCTATGTGTTCGCGCTCCTGCGATCGCTCGGACAGCTCGACCTGTTCATCTCGATCCTCTACGTCGCATTCCTGGGCGCCGTCGGCGGCCTGATGCTTGTCGAGAGCGTCAACACGATCCGCCGCGCGCGCAGCGGCGCGGCGCCCGTCATGAAGAAATCCGGGCAGCACAACTGGATCCACCGGCTGCCGCTCAAGATGCGCTTCCGAACCTCGAAGCTGTTCGTCAGCATCATCCCGGTGCTTGCCCTCGGCGCAGCGATCGGCTTTCTCGCGGCGATCATGGGCGTCGGCGGCGGGTTCATCATGGTGCCCGCGCTCATCTACCTGCTGAAGGTGCCGACCAACGTCGTCATCGGCACCTCGCTCTACCAGATCGTCGTCGTGGCAGCGTTCACCACAGTCGTCCATTCCACCGCCAACCAGACGGTCGACATCATTCTCGCGCTGATCCTGATGGTCGGCGGGGTGGCCGGCGCGCAGTACGGGGCAAAAGCCGGGCAGAAGCTGAAGGGCGAACAGTTGCGGGCACTTCTAGCGCTGCTCGTCCTGGCCGTGGCCCTGCGTCTCGGCTTCGACCTGTTCGTCCGTCCTGCGAGCCTCTACTCCCTGACGTCGCTGGGAGGGACCTGATCATGCGGCGCCTCGCTGCGGCGGCAGCCCTGTTCGCCGTTGCGACGTGCTTGCCGGCGCGCGCGCAGACGCCCGCCGAAGCTCCCGTCGAAAGCATCCAGATCGGTCTCTCGACCGACCGCATCTCCATCACGGCGGACTTCTCCGGCGCCGACCTGACGATTTTCGGCTCGCTCGAAAACGCTGACCCGCTCGTCAACCGCCAGGGCCGCTACGACGTGATCGTCGTGCTCGAGGGTCCGGCCCGGCCCGTCGTGGTGCGACGCAAGGACAGGGTTCTCGGTGTATGGGTGAACACCGTGTCCGAGACCTTCGTGAACGTGCCGGCGTCCTATTCGGTGGCCACGACGCGCGCGACCCAGGACATCACCGACCAGAACAACTACCGGCAGATGTCGCTTGGCGCGGACAACATCTACATGGAGCCGCTGGACAAGACCGACGACCCCGCGACGATCGAGGAGTTCACGGCGGCGCTGCGCGACCGCAAGAAGGCGACCGGCCTCTATGCGGAGCGCGTCGGCGGCGTGCAGTTCCTGTCGCAGAGCCTCTTCCGCGCCACGGTCGCGCTCGCGCCGAACATACCCGTGGGCACACACAAGGCGCGCGCGTTCCTGTTCAAGAACGGCGTCTTCGTGAAGGAAAGCTCCGCGCAGCTGGCAATCGTCAAGTCGGGTTTCGAGCAGCGCGTCTACAACTATTCCTCCGACCACGGGTTCTTCTATGGCGCGTTCGCTGTCGCGCTCGCCATGCTGACCGGCTGGCTCGGACGCATCATTTTCAGAAGGGACTGAGGCGTGGCCGAATCGACCGATCACGACGCTCCGGATGCCTCCGATCTCGCCCTCCCGCGCGCGGGATCCTCGCTCGCCTGGTTCGGGACCACACCGTTCGTCGTCCTTTCGGTCTGGCTGTATGCCATCGCCTCCGATCATCCGTGGCGCGACGGAACGATCGAGCTGCTGGTGATCTACGCTGCGCTGTTCCTGTCCTTCCTCGGCGGCGTCCGATGGGGAACCGCCATGACGGCGGACCGTGCGAAAGGGTCTTTCGACCTCGTGGTCAGCGTCCTGCCGATGCTTGCCGCGTGGGCGTCGTTTGCGCTCGAGACCCCCTACACCTTCGCCGCGCTCGCCGTGTTGTTCGCCGCGGCCGGCGCATGGGACGCGCTGTCCGCCGGTGATCGAGCCACGCCGGCATGGTACGGCCGCCTCAGGGTGAGGCAGACGGCGGTGATCGTCGCGACGATGGTTCTTGCCTTCGCGGCGACAGGCTAGCCCGGACGCAGCATGGAACCGGGAAATGTGTAGACCCGATCCCGGCCGAGCATGAGGGCGGCCAGGGATTCGCGCCGGAAGAGACCCACATAGGCGCGGTCGAGCACGTTGAGCGCACCGGTATAGGCACCGAAGGCCGGCATGATCAGCCGGCGCCCGTCCGTGGCGAAGCAGCGCCGCCGCAGCGACCTGCCCCGCTGGACGATGCGGGCGCAAGGGTGGAGGTGGCCCGCCACTTCTCCCTCCGCCGCACCCGGCGCAGGTTCGTGGCGGAACAGCAGTCCACCCAAGGTCAGTTCGGACACCGTATCGCCCGGCAGTCGATCGGGAGCGTCCGGATCATGGTTGCCGGCGATCCAGAACCACCGGCGACCGGCGGCGAGCGCGCCGATCATATCGCGCAAGGAGTCCGGCAGCCGGCCCGAGCCTTCGGGATCGTGAAAGCTGTCGCCGAGACTGACGACGGTGCGCGGCTGGTAGGCAAGGATCGCCGACTGCAGGCTCCGTAGCGTGGCCAGCGTATCGTAGGGAGGAATGAGCCTGCCACGCCGGGCGAAGGACGAACCCTTCTCGAGATGCAGGTCCGACACGACGAGCAGCGACAGCGCCGGGACATAGAGCGCACCCGACAGGTCGCAGACCGCCGCTTCGCCCGCCAAGGTCAGGGCGCCGTGCGTTCCGGCCGGCTCCAAGGCGCGGATTGCCGTCATCGTTTTCCCGTCGCCTCCTCGATCATCTCGGCCGCCTCCGCGAGAAGCTTTTCGCTGGCCGCGCCGGCGACGGATTCCTTGCCGATCTCGAGCATCACCGGCACGGCGAGCGGCGAGATGCGGTCGAGGCGCTTATGCACGATTCGTCCGCGGATGCGCGAGAGCAGGTCTGCGAGCCTGCTGACATCCAGCAGGCCGGAAGCGGCGTCGGCGCGGGTCGCCTGAAGCAGGATGTGGTCCGGCTCGTGCGCGCGCAGCACGTCATAGATCAGGTCGGTGGCGACGGTCATCTGCCGGCCGGTTTTCTCCTGCCCGGGATGCCGCTTCTCGATCAGCCCTGCGATGACGGCGCAGGTGCGGAACATGCGCTTCAGCATCCAGCTTTCGTTCAGCCAGGCGTCGAGGTCGTCGCCGAGCATGTCCTCGTCGAAGAGCTTGCCGAGCGACGGAGTCTTAGACGCGAAGGCCGCGCCGAGATCGTCCAGCCCCCAGACCGCCAGAGAATAGTCGGTCGCGACGAAGCCGAGCGGGTGGGCGCCGGCACGCTCCAGCCGGCGGGTGAGAAGCATGCCCAGCGTCTGGTGGGCCAGCCTGCCCTCGAAGGGATAGGCGACCATGTAGAAACGCTCCGCGCGGGGGAACGTCTCGACCAGCAGGTCCCGCCGGCGCGGCAGAACCGAGCGGTCGCGCTGCAGGCGCAACCAGTCCGCCACCTGCTCGGGCAGCCGCGACCATCGGACCGGATCGGCGAGCATGCCGCGCACCTCCTCGGCGAGGTAGGTCGACAGCGGAAACTTTCCGCCGGCGTAGGAGGGAACGATGATGCGCGCGCCGGCTCCGTTCGAGACGAGGCACTCGTTCTCGCGAATGCCCTCGAAGCGCAGGACCTTGCCTGCGAACAGGAACGTGTCGCCCGGCCTCAGCGACTCGGCGAAGTACTCCTCGATCTTGCCGAGCACCGAACCGCCGCGTGAAACGGCTCCCCGGCCCTGCCGCACATAGCGGACGTTCAATTCCGGCATCTCGACGATGGTGCCCACGTTCAGCCGGTACTGCTGGGCGACGCGCGGATGGGAAATGCGCCAGAGCCCCTCCTTCGTCTTCCTGATGCGGGCGTAGCGTTCGTAGCTTCGCAACGCATAGCCGCCGGTGGCGACGAAATCGACGACGCGGTCGAAGGTCGGCCGGTCGAGAGCGGCATAGGGGGCGGTGGACCGAACCTCTTCGAAAAGGCGGCCGGCATCGAAGGGTGCGGCGCAGGCAGTGCCGAGCACATGCTGGCAGAGCACATCCAGAGCGCCGGAGAGCAGCGGCGGGGTGTCCTGGGCACCCGCCTGGTTCGCCTCCAGGGCCGCCCGGCATTCGAGCACCTCGAAACGATTGGCGGGAATGAGGATCGCCTTGGAGGGTTCGTCCATGCGGTGGTTGGACCGGCCGATCCTCTGAGCGAGCCGGCTGGCGCCCTTTGGCGCGCCGACATGAACCACGAGATCGACGTCGCCCCAGTCGATGCCGAGGTCGAGCGTCGATGTGGCGACGATGGCGCGCAGGCTGTTCGTCTCCATCGCCTTCTCGACGCGCCGGCGCTGGGCGACATCAAGCGAGCCGTGGTGGAGCGCGATCGGCAGCGTCTCCTCGTTGACGCGCCAGAGTTCGGCGAACAGCAGTTCTGCCTGGCTGCGGGTGTTGACGAAAAGCAGCGTCGTCCGGTGCTTCCTGATCTCGCGGTAGATCTCCGGAATGGCATAGCGGGCGGAGTGCCCGGACCACGGCACCCGCTCCTCGGAGTCCAGGATCGCGATATCGGGCTTGGCGCCCCCCGCCACGGTGATCACATCGGCCATCCCGCGCGGCCGGTTCTGCGACACAAGCCAGCGGCGCAGTTCGTCGGGCTCGGCGACCGTCGCCGACAGGCCGATCGTGACCAGCGAGGGCACTAGCGTGCGCAGCCGCGCCAGGCCGAGCGAAAGCAGGTGGCCGCGCTTCGACGTCACCAGCGAATGCAGTTCGTCGAAGACGACGTATCGAAGGTCCCGGAAGAAGCGCTGCGCGTCGCCCGAGGCGATCAGCAGGGCGAGCTGCTCGGGCGTGGTAAGCAGGATGTCGGGCGGATTGAGCTTCTGGCGCTGGCGCTTGTGGACCGGCGTGTCGCCGGTGCGCGTCTCGACGGTGATCGGCAGGCCCATTTCGGCGACCGGCCTGCCGAGATTGCGCTCGATGTCGACGGCGAGCGCCTTGAGCGGCGAGATGTAGAGCGTGTGGATGCCGCGAAAGGCCTCGCCCGGCCTGCGCTTCGGACGGATGGCGAGGTCGGTGAGCGTCGGCATGAAGCCGGCCAGCGTCTTGCCGGCGCCGGTCGGTGCGATCAGCAGCACCGATTTGCCGGCCTGCACCCGCGACAGCAATTCGATCTGGTGCGGACGCGGCGACCAACCGCGCTGCGCGAACCATTTCAGGAACGGCTCGGGAAGCGTCGCCGGCATGCCTGTGGTGGCGGGACGGGTCTTGACGGTCACCAGCGAGACGTAGCGCGGCGAGAAAGGTCCGCCAAGCAAAATCGGAACAAAAGGTGATCGCTAGGGCCTGACAGCCGTCACGATGATGCCTTCGATCGCCGCACCGCGATCCATCCTGATATCCGCGCGCTCCAGCGCGCTAAGCCGCAGAGTGTTCGCCGAGAGCAACGCCCGGACATAGACTTCCGAATGGGCATACCGCCGCGAGTCACGGAGCAGGAACGCCTCCGCCCCGTCATGCGCCTCGACCGAAAACGCGAACACTCCCCTGGATCGCAGCCCCCTGGCCACCGTCGCCACGATGCCATCCAGCCCGCCGAGATACATGAAGACATCCGCGGCCACGACCAGATCGAGGCTTGCCGGTTTGAGGACGAGCGACTGGAGATCGGCCTTGTCGAGCCGGTCGTAGATTTTCCTCGCCTCCGCCCGGCGCAGCATCGCGGCGGAAATGTCGATGCCGGCGAGATGGTCGACGACCGGCCTCAGCCTCTCGCCCATCAGCCCGGTGCCGCAGCCGAGGTCGAGGGCGCGGGGAAAGCGCGCCCGCCCCCCTGCCTCGATCGCATGCTCCAGAAGCTCCGGAACGCGATAGCCGAGCTTGCCGACCAGCGCCTCGTCGAACGTTGGTGCATACTCGTCGAACAGCGCCTCGACAAAGGCGGACGGCGGGGCGGCGGACGCCGGCAGAGCGCCGTGAAGCTCCAGCTTGAGCCGTGCTCCGGCCCGATCCGGCGGGTCGAGCTTCAGCGCGGTCCGCCAGGCGGCGACCGCCGCCGCGGCATTTCCCCCCGCCTCGTGGAATTCGCCCAGCCGGAACCAGCCGAGCACCCAATGCGGGGCCAGCTCCAGGGCGCCGAGCATCAGTTCCGCGGCCGCCGCGTGGTCGGCCGACGCGAACAGCATCTCGGCATAGTCGGCGCGGCGGTCGGCGGTGAGGTCGCCCGAGGAACGCGGCAGCGGTTTCGGATCGGTCATGACGGCGGGTCGCAGTTGCCGCCGGCTCTATGGCCCGAGTCAGGAGTTGCGCGCAACCGGCTTCCCTGCCATCGCCGAACGCCTATCTTCATTGCAATGCGACCCAGCGACCTCCTTCATCCGCGCCCCGAAGGCCTCTATTGCCCCCCAGGCGATTTCTTCATCGACCCGATCCGGCCGGTCGAGCGGGCGCTCATCACCCACGGTCATTCCGACCACGCGCGGTCCGGTCACGCCCATGTGCTGGCGACCCGCGAGACGCTCGACATCATGGCGATCCGCTACGGCGTGGATTTCGCCGGCGCGACCCAGGCCGCGGCGCTCGGCGAGACGATGACGATCGGCGGAACCGTCGTGACCTTCCACCCCGCCGGCCATGTGCTCGGTTCCGCCCAGATCGCGGTGGAGCACGGCGGCACACGCATCGTCGCCTCGGGAGACTACAAGCGCCAGCCGGATTCGACCTGCGTCGCCTTCGAGCCAGTCGCCTGCGATGTCTTCATCACCGAGGCGACGTTCGGCCTGCCGGTGTTCCGGCATCCGGAGGATCGGAGAGAGATCGCAAGGCTGCTCAACTCGGTGGAGCAGTTTCCCGAGCGCGCGCACGTCATCGGCGCCTACGCGCTCGGCAAGGCGCAGCGGGTGATCCGCCTGCTGCGCGAGGCGGGCTACGACAGGCCGATCCATATCCACGGCGCGATTGAGAGGATCAGCGCCTATTACGCGACGCAGGGGATCGACTTCGGGGAGCTGCTGCCGGCCACGGTGGACCGTTCCGGCAAGGCCGACTTCGCCGGCGCGATCGTCGTTGGCCCGCCGTCGGCCTTCGCCGACCGGTGGGCGCGACGGTTTCCGGACCCGCTCTCCTGCTACGCGTCGGGCTGGATGCGCATCCGCCAGCGCGCCCGCCAGGGCGGCGTCGAGCTGCCGCTGATCATCTCCGATCACTCCGACTGGGACGAACTGATCGGCACCATCGTCGAGACCGGCGCCTCCGAGGTCTGGGCCACACACGGTCGCGAGGAGGCGTTGGTGCGCTGGTGCGAACTCGCCGGCATCTCGGCGAAGCCGCTGCACCTCGTCGGCTACGAGGATGAGGGGGATTGATGGTGAACGCCTTCGCCGGCGAAGTGGTTTCATGAAGCGCTTCGCCGAACTGCTCGACCGGCTTGTGCTCACTCCAGCGCGTAACGGCAAGCTGAAGCTGCTCGTCGACTATTTCGCCACGACCCCGGACCCCGACCGGGGCCTCGCCCTGGCGGCCATGACCGGCGACCTGACGATCGCGGCCGTGAAGCCGGCGATGCTCAGGACCCTGGTGACCGAGCGCATGGACCCGGTGCTCTTCGGCTATTCATACGACTACGTGGGCGATCTCGCCGAAACGGTCTCGCTGGTCTGGCCGGAAGGCGAGGAGGACGACGGCCGGTCGGAACCATCCCTCGCCGAGGTCGTCGCCCGCCTCCAGTCCGCCAGCCGGTCCGACGGGCCGCGGGTGCTCGCCGAACTGCTCGACGCGACCGACATCCCGTCCCGCTTCGCCATCATCAAGCTCGTCACCGGCGGCCTGCGCATCGGCGTGTCGGCGCGGCTCGCCAAGCAGGCGCTGGCCGACTTCGGCAAGGTAGACGTGACCGAGATCGAGGAGTTGTGGCACGGGCTGACGCCCGCCTATGCATCGTTGTTCGCGTGGCTGGAGGGCAGCGCCGCCAAACCGGAAAAGACGGCGCTCGCGCTGTTCAGGCCGGTCATGCTCGCCAATCCCGTCGAGGACAGGGACTTGGAAAGGCTGGACCCCGCCGGCTACGCCGCCGAATGGAAATGGGACGGCATCCGCGTGCAGGCGGTGTCGGAGGGCGGGGTCCGACGCCTCTACTCTCGCACCGGCGACGACGTCTCGCGCGCCTTCCCCGATCTCGTCGACGCGATGGATTTCGATGGCGTCCTCGATGGCGAGCTCCTGGTCGGCCGCCCGCCCGACTGGACCGGGGCATTCTCGGACCTGCAGCAGCGCCTCAACCGCAAGACCGTGTCGCCGAAGATCAGGGAGAAGTTCCCCGCCTTCGTGCGCTGCTACGACCTGCTCCAGGAGGCCGCCGAAGATCTGAGGCCCTTGCCGCTGGCCGAGCGGCGGGTGCGCCTGGAAAGCTTCGTCGCCGGGCTCGACCCGTCGCGCTTCGACCTGTCGCCGAACGTGCCGGTGACGACATGGGGCGTCCTCGACGCGCGAAGAAAATCGCCGCCGCATCCGATCATCGAAGGCGTGATGCTGAAGCGGCTGGACTCGGCCTATGTCGCGGGGCGGCCGAAAGGCCCGTGGTTCAAGTGGAAGCGAGATCCGCATACCGTCGACGCCGTGCTGATGTATGCCCAGCGCGGACACGGGAAGCGCTCGAGCTACTATTCCGACTACACCTTCGGCGTCTGGTCAGGCGCGGAAGGCGAGGAGCAGCTGGTCCCGGTCGGCAAGGCCTATTTCGGCTTCACCGACGAGGAGCTGCGGCAGCTCGACAAATATGTCCGCGACAACACGATCGAGCGCTTCGGGCCGGTCCGCTCGGTCCGGGCCGACAGGCGGCAGGGCCTCGTTCTGGAGGTCGCCTTCGAGGGCCTCAACCGCTCGACACGCCACAAGTCGGGGGTGGCAATGCGGTTTCCGCGCATCTCGCGGCTGCGCTGGGACAAGCCGGCGGCGGAGGCCGATCGCATAGAGACGCTCGAGGCGCTGCTCGACCGGTAGCGTTCAGGGCACCACCGCCGCGCGTATCTCGAAGATGTCGATCGCCTTGCCGGCGCCTTCGATGTCCGAGTTGATCGCGATCGTGCCGGCCGCGCCCGGCTCCTTCCGCGGAAGTTCTATCTCGAACAGATAATCCGCCCTCGTGGAGCCGACCGCGTAGCGCTTGCGACCGCAGTCGCCGAGTTCCCCGAAATTGCAGATGACCGAAATCTGCGTCTCCTGTCCTTCCTCGGCGGAGCGCGCGACGATGTCGAACAGCGCCTTGCGTCCCGCGAGCCGTTCCAGCACGCCCTGCCCCACGTCGAAGACGATCGCCGATCCGGACTGGCCGGACCGGATGCGCATGAAGCTCCCGCCATCATCTTGCATGACCTCGGCCTGAGCGTCGCCGGGCGCGCTGACCACCGTCGGGTCGGCCGGAGTGAAGACGGACATCCAGTCATACTGGACATCCGCCTCGCCCGGGATCGACGGCGCGCCGATTTCCTCCTCGTCCGGATCGAAATCCTCATCCTCGGTCGTCGCCGGCGGGTTCGGCACCTCGCCCCCTATCTCGTCGGGCGACTTGAACAGTCCGGTCGTCACAGCCCACCAGCCACCGATGGCCACCAGCGCCACCACCGTCGCCAGGACGAAGATGACCGCATAGGGCCTGCGCCGGTCGGTATCCACATTAGGAACCGTCTGCGCCGGGACCGCGAAATCGTCGTCGCCCGTCCTCGGATCGGACCCGTCCGCCTGCGATGCCAGGGACGGCTCGAGACGCTCGGGCCCTCTGCCGGCAAGTCGGCCTTCGCGCTCGCTGCCGGGGACCGCGACCTCGGGGGCGCCTTCAGCCGTCGCCCGCCCGACCACGGGCGCCTCCACCATCGGCGCGGCCCGTCCCACATCCGCTGCGACCTCGACGGCCGGAGCCACTCCCTCGCGATCATCGCCGGTCCGAACGTCAACGTGCCGAGGGTCGGCCTCAGGAACCGCGGGAATGTACTCGGACTCGATCTCGGCGATCTTCGACTGGAGATTCTTGCGGCGCGCAATAGCGGTCTCGACCGTCACGCCGGGGTTCGCCTTCAGTGCGCGATCGAGCGCGGCGAATGCCGAACGATAGACGCGCTCGCGATAGGCGCGATCGTGCGAATCGCCCTTCTCGAACGCATTCCGGATCGCCGTCTCTATGACGTCCACGCCAGGCTTCCCCCAGTGCCCTCCGCGGGCGGTTCTCCGATCGATACCCCCGCGCGCGACCGCGATCAACGTCTGGCTGACCCGCATCTCCTTGGAATGGATGCGATTCCGGACCACGGGATCCGTCGGACGCAAAAGCTTGTCGCCGTAGGATGATCTGCTAGAACGAATGACGTTTACGCAAACGTCAATACGAGGAGGGCGGACGTGGCGCTTCCGGAAATTCTGTGGAGGAACCTCCGCCTGCCGGTGGTGGCGGCGCCGCTGTTCATCATCTCGCACCCGCCGCTCGTGCTGGCGCAGTGCAAGGCCGGCGTCATCGGCTCGTTTCCGGCGCTGAACGCCAGGCCCGAGGCCCAGCTCGACGATTGGCTCGCCGAAGTGACGGAGTCACTCGCCGGATACGATCGCGCCAACCCGGGCAGGCCCGCCGCACCTTTCGCGGTCAACCAGATCGTCCACAAGTCGAACGGGCGGCTCGAGCACGACGTGGCGATGTGCGTGAAATACAAGGTCCCGGTCGTCATCACCTCGCTGGGCGCCGTACCCGAGGTCAACCAGGCGATCCATTCCTATGGCGGCATCGTCCTGCACGACATCATTCATGACCGCCACGCCCGAAAGGCGATTGAAAAGGGGGCCGACGGGCTCATCGCGGTCGCCACCGGCGCGGGCGGACACGCCGGCACGCTGTCGCCCTTCGCGCTGGTCCAGGAGATCCGGCAATGGTTCGATGGGCCGCTGCTGCTCTCGGGCGCCATCGCCAACGGCGGAGCGGTCCTGGCGGCGCAGGCGATGGGCGCCGACCTCGCCTATGTCGGCTCGCCGTTCATCGCCACGACGGAGGCGCGCGCCGACAACGCGTACAAGGAGATGATCGTCGAATCCAATGCAGCAGACATCGTCTATTCGAACCTCTTCACCGGCATTCATGGCAACTATCTCAAGGGGTCCGTGCGCGCCCAGGGCATGGACCCGGACAACCTGCCGGCGTCCGATCCGACCAAGATGGATTTCGGCAAGGACCGCGACGCGGTGAAGGCGTGGAAGCACATCTGGGGCTGCGGCCAGGGGATCGGCGCGGTGAAGAGCGTCGTCAGCGCCGCACAACTCGTCGACAGGCTCGACGCGGAGTATGCGGAAGCCCGGCGCAGGCTGGGTCTTGGTCGCGACGGATAGACACTCGCTCCGGCGACCGCCTTGCTCCGGCGCCCGACTTGAATTCGCCGCCCAATGAAGCTATCAGGCGCTCATTCCCGGCCTGCGCCTCGCCGCAGCGGGACGCCGCTTTAGCTCAGTTGGTAGAGCACATCATTCGTAATGATGGGGTCGCGTGTTCGAGTCACGCAAGCGGCACCACTCTTCACCCGGGCAATCGTCACCCGCCTGCGAGATCGGACCGCCGCCCCGACTTTCGTGACGCAGGCGTCCCTACAGGGTAGCCGCACCCATCTTCTGTTTCCCGGCGCCAAGCCGATCGAGCGCCTTGCGCACGTCGCGCAGGTCGCTTTCCCAGCCGTCGTCCGCATTCATCGGGCTCTCGGACGCGGCACGCTGCAACCCGCGTGCCTCGGATTCGATCTCGCGCAGCCGCTCGATCTTTCCTTCGGTGTCGAGGCTCGGATCCTCGACGATGTCCTTGATCCGCAGTGACTTGAACGTAACCATGGGTTCGTCCTTTGCTGTTGGACCCGGAAAACGCCATCAGCAATGCATCGTTCCGGCTGCGGGGCCAGGCGCATTCACGTGTTCTTCGCCGCTGTCACGCGTTCGTGTACGAAACCAGGTCAGAGGCTCCCGCAGCGGAAGCCTGGAAGCACAGGGCGGCGCTTTTCAAACACAAACCGCTTTCGTATGGTGCCGGCCAATCGTCGGCGCTCGAACGCCTTCGGGGGTACAGAAAACAACCAAAGGATGGGAGAGTCATGAAAAAATTCCTCTTTACCGCCAGCCTGATCGCGCTGGCGGCCGGCGCCTTCCCGGCGTCCGCCGAGACAATCCGCTGGGCGCGCGTATCCGACGCGCTGACCCTCGACCCGCATTCCCAGAACCAGGGCATCACGCACAACTTCTCTCATCACATCTACGAGACGCTCGTCGATCGTGACGTCGAGGGCACGCTGATTGCGAGGCTGGCGACCGAATGGGCCATCGGCGACGATCCGACGGTCTGGGTGTTCAAGCTGCGCCAGGGGGTCAAGTTCCACGACGGCGCCGACTTCACGGCCGAGGACGTGGTCTTCTCGCTCGACCGTGCGCGCTCGGCCAAGTCCAACATGCGCCAGCTGCACGCCAATGTGGAAAGTGTCACGGCGGTAGACGACCACACCGTTCACGTCAAGATGAACGGCCCCTCGCCGCTCTATCCGAACAACCTGACCAACACCTTCATGATGGACAAGTCCTGGACCGAGGCGAACAACGCCGTCGAGGTGCAGGAGGCCGGCTCGCAGGACGACAACTACGCCGTCCGCAACACCAACGGCACCGGGCCTTACAAGCTCGTGTCGCGCGAAGTCGACGTGAAGTCGGTGCTGGCGATCAACGACGCCCACTGGGCCGAGACCAAGCCGTTCGTCACCGAAATCGTCTATACGGTCATCTCGGACGCCGCGACCCGCGTGTCGGCGCTCCTGTCGGGCGAAGTCGACTTCGTCCAGGATGTGCCGGTGCAGGACATCGAGCGCCTGTCCGGTTCGGACGGCGTCACCGTCACGACCGGTCCCGAGAACCGCGTCATCTACTTCGGCTACAAGTTCGGCGACGCGCCGCTCAAGTCGTCGAACATCACCGACAAGAACCCGTTCAATGACCCGAAGGTCCTCGAGGCGATGGCTCTGTGCATCGACCGCGACGCCATCAAGCAGGTGGTGATGCGCGGCCAGTCGATCCCGACCGGCGTGGCGACCCCGCCCTTCGTGAACGGCTGGACGCCGGAGCTCGACAAGTACGCAGCGCCGGACATCGCCAAGGCGAAGGCGCTGCTCGCCGAGGCCGGCTATCCGGACGGCTTCACCGTTACGCTCGACACGCCGAACAACCGCTACGTCAACGACGAGGCGATCTCGACCGCTGTCGTCGGCATGCTGGGCCAGGCCGGCATCAAGGTGACGCTAGCGTCGCGTCCGATCGCCCAGCACTCGCCGCTGATCCAGAACGGAGAGACCGACTTCTACCTCCTCGGCTGGGGTGTTCCGACCTTCGATTCCGCTTACATCTTCAACGACCTGATCCACTCGAAGGCCGGGCACTACGGCGCCTACAATCCGGGCGGCTATAGCAACGCGGAACTCGACGCCAAGATCGAGTCGCTCGGCACCGAGACGGACGTCGCCAAGCGCAACGCCACCATCGCCGAGATCTGGGCCACCGTGCAGAAGGACCGCGTGCTCCTGCCGATCCACAATCAGGTGCTGGCCTATGCGACGAAGAAGGGCTTCAAGATGGAAGTCCATCCGGAGAACCAGCCCCGTCTCTATGAAATGACCAAGGGCGAATAGGCTCGAGGAACCCGAAAGGCCCGCCGCGCACGACCTGCGTGGCGGGCCTTTTTCCATAGTCCAGGCGCCGAGTTCCGGCCAGACCGGCTGATCGCTCGGCGACCGACGCCCGGACGCGGACGCCGCATTCGGGCCCCGGAGGAGACCGCACCCATGCTGGCCTTCATCCTGCGACGACTGCTCCAGTCCGTCGTGGTCATGCTGTTCGTCGCGCTCATCGCATTCTCGGTCTTTCGCTTCGTGGGCGATCCCGTGGCGAGCATGCTCGGCCAGGAATCGCGGCTCGAGGACCACGAATTGCTGCGCGAGCAACTCGGGCTCAACGACCCGGTCTTCGTGCAGTTCGGGCGGTTCATCGGAAATGCGCTGCAGGGCGAGTTCGGCATTTCCTACCGCTTGCAGCAGCCGGTCACGGAACTGATCTTCAGCCGCCTCCCGGCGACGATCGAACTGGCCTTCGCCTCGGCGCTGATTGCGCTGATCTTCGGCGTCGGGCTCGGGGTCTACACCGCGCTCCGGCCCCGAAGCTGGTCGACCAGCTTCATCATGTCGACCTCGCTGATCGGCGTGTCGCTTCCGACCTTCCTGATCGGCATCGGGCTGATCTACGTCTTCGCGGTCGAGCTGAAGTGGCTGCCGTCCTTCGGCAGGGGCGAGACCGTCGACCTGGGCTGGTGGAGAACGGGGCTGCTGACGACATCGGGGCTGAGATCGCTCATCCTGCCCGCGATCACCCTTTCCCTGTTCCAGCTCACGCTGATCATGCGGCTGGTGCGGGCGGAGATGCTCGAAGTGCTGCGTCAGGACTACATCCGCTTCGCCCGCGCGCGCGGGCTGTCGCAGCGGACCATCAACTTCGGCCATGCGCTGAAGAACACGCTGGTGCCCGTCATCACCATAACCGGGCTGCAACTCGGCTCGGTCATCGCCTTCGCCATCATCACCGAAACCGTGTTCCAGTGGCCTGGCGTCGGCTCGCTGTTCGTCAACTCCGTGCAGGTGGTGGACGTGCCGGTCATGGCGGCTTACCTGCTCTTCGTCGCGCTCGTGTTCGTGACGATCAATCTCATCGTGGACATCCTCTATTACGTGGTCGATCCAAGACTGAGGATCGACGCGCGAGCGGCGGGGAAATGAGCATGGCCCCCAACCCCGATTCCACGCCCCTCGCGACGACGCCTCCCGGCTGGCTCGGCCGCGCGCTCCAGAGCGACGTCTTCTACTCCTTCCGCAACTCGCCGGTGGCGATGATCGCGGCCTTCGTCACCGCGGTTCTGGTGCTGTCGGCGCTGTGCGCGCCATGGATAGCGCCCTACAATCCGTTCGATCCGGCCAGCCTCAACCTGATGGACGGCTTCACCCCTCCAATGTCGTCCTCGTTCGGAGGCAACTTCTTCCTCCTCGGCTCGGACAACCAGGGGCGCGACGTGCTGTCGACCATCCTCTACGGCAGCCGGGTCTCGCTGTTCGTCGGGCTTTCGGCCACACTGTTCGCGTTGACGCTCGGCACCGCTCTCGGCCTCACGGCAGGTTATCTCGGCGGTCGCATCGACACCGTCATCATGCGCATCGCCGATGTCCAGCTGTCCTTCCCGGCGATCCTGATCGCGCTGCTCATTTTCGGCATCGCGCGCGGAATCATTCCGCCGAGCCGGCAGGAGGGCATGGCGATCGCGGTGCTGATCCTCGCCATCGGCCTGTCGAACTGGGCGCAGTTCGCCCGAACGGTGCGTGGCGCAACCATGGTCGAGCGGCAGAAGGACTACGTGTCGGCGGCACGGATCATGGGCGTCGGACCGTTCTCGATCCTCTTCCGCCACGTCCTGCCCAACACGCTCGGTCCGGTCCTCGTCATCGCCACCATCGGCCTGGCGCTGGCGATCATCGAGGAGGCGACGCTCTCGTTCCTGGGCGTAGGCGTACCACCGACCCAGCCATCGCTCGGAACGCTGATCCGCATCGGGCAGCAGTTCCTGTTCTCCGGCGAATGGTGGATCCTCTTCTTCCCGGCGATGACGCTGATCGCCCTGGCCCTGGCCGTCAACCTCCTCGGCGACTGGCTGCGCGACGCGCTGAACCCGAGGCTTCGCTGATGGCCTCGCCGCTTCTTTCCGTCCGAAACCTCACCGTCGAGTTCCATCTGCGGCGCGGCGTCTTCAAGGCGGTCGACGACGTGTCGTTCGACATCATGCCGGGCGAGATCCTCGGCGTCGTCGGGGAATCCGGGGCGGGCAAGTCGATGACGGGTTCCGCGATCATCGGACTGATCGATCCGCCCGGACGCATCGCGAATGGTGAGATCGTCTTCGACGGCAAACCAATCCAGAACCTGCCGCCGCAGGCGTTGAACAGGCTGCGCGGCAAGCGCATCGGCATGGTTTTCCAGGACCCGCTGACCAGCCTCAATCCGCTCTATACGGTCGGCGAGCAACTCGTGGAGACCATCCGGCGGCATCTTCCGCTCGACGCGGCTGCGGCGCGCGAACGCGCCATCGGCCTGCTCGGCGAGGCAGGCATCCCCTCGCCGGCGGACCGCATCGACGCCTATCCCCACCAGTTCTCCGGCGGCATGCGCCAGCGCGTCGTGATCTCGCTGGCGCTTGCCGCCGAGCCTGAGCTGATCATCGCCGACGAGCCGACCTCGGCGCTCGACGTGTCTGTACAGGCGCAGATCATCAAGGTGCTGAGGAGGCTCTGCGAAACCCGCGGCGCCGCCGTCATGCTGATCACCCACGACATGGGCGTGATCGCCGAGACCGCAACGCGCATGATCGTCATGAACAAGGGCAGGATCGTCGAGACCGGATCGGTCGGAGACATCATCAAGCGGCCGCGCGAGGACTACACGATCAAGCTCATCAAGGCGATCCCGTCGATCAAGGACGAGACGCGCCGCCATAGCCTGCCGGCCGTGCCCGTGCCTCTCGTCAAGGTCGACAGGCTGAGCTGCGAGTTCGACCTGTCCGGCTCGACCTTCGAACGGCTGTTCAACCGCTCGGCGCGAAAGACCCTCAAGGCCGTGAATGACGTCTCGTTCACCATCGCCAGGGGAACGACCTACGGCCTCGTCGGCGAATCGGGTTCGGGCAAGTCGACCTGCGCACGCATGATGGTCGGGCTGATCAGACCGACCGGCGGCACGGTGACCCTCGACGGCGACGACATCTGGGCCGCGTCCGGCAGCCAGAAACGCCGCCAGCGGGTCCAGATGATCTTCCAGGACCCATACGCCAGCCTCAATCCGCGCTGGCCGGTCGGCGACATCATCGCCGAACCGATCCGCGCCCTGAAGCTCGCGAGCAGCCGCTCGGAGATCGAGAACCGCGTGGCGGACCTGCTCGAGCGGGTGCGGCTCGACGGCGCCTCCATGAAGAAGTTTCCGCATGAGTTCTCTGGCGGCCAGCGGCAGCGAATCGCCATCGCCCGGGCGCTGTCGAGCCAGCCCGAGTTCATCGTGTGCGACGAACCGACCTCGGCTCTCGACGTGTCGGTGCAGGCCCAGGTGCTCGACCTGATGCGCCGGCTCCAGGACGAGTTCGGCCTCACCTATCTCCTCATCAGCCACAATCTCGCGGTGGTCCGCCAGATGGCCGACCATGTCGGCGTCCTGCATAATGGCGTACTGGTCGAGCAGGGGCCGGTGGACGACATCTTCGATGCGCCGAAGGCGGAGTACACCCGAATGCTGCTCGAGGCGGTGCCAGACATTTCGAAAGTTGACTGAGCGAGGCCGACATGCCGAAAGAAAATTGGAGCAACGACGTCCTGTCATTCTGGTTCGGAGAGTTGACCGCCGACGACTGGTTCTCCTTCCAGCCTGAAACCGACGCCACGATCGTCGCCCGCTTCGAGGCGCTGTGGCGGTCGATGCGCGACGCGGTTCCGGCAATCGCCTTCACCGATGCGGACGCAGCGCTCGCCGCGACGATCGTCTACGACCAGTTCCCGCGCAACATGTTCCGCAAGAAGCCCGAGGCGTTCGCCACCGATCCGCTCTCGCTCGCGGTGGCGCGCAATGCGCTGGCCAGGCAGTTCCCGCTGGCTCACTCGCAGGAGCGCCGACCGTTCTTCTACATGCCCTTCATGCATTCGGAATCGCTCGACGACCAGGATCTGTGCGTCGAACTCTTCGGCGGTCCCGATGGCGAGTACGCGAAGTACGCCGTCGAACACCGCGACATCGTCCGCCGCTTTGGCCGCTTCCCGCACCGCAACCGCGCGCTCGGACGAGACAGCACACCCGACGAAACCGCGTTCCTGACCGAGCACGCCGGGTACGGACAGTGAGGTCGAGGCGGCGCGGCTTGCGCTCGCGAGGCATGTAGCAATAAAACGAAGCCAAATGCGGCCGACCGCGCGCTGGCCTCCCCGTCAGTCTCTGCGGCGCGCCAATGAAAATTCCGGGTCAGGCGATGACCGCGGCGAGGAGGAATACGTGGCAAAGGCAACCAAGACGGCATCCACCCCGGCGACGAAGGCAAAGACGGCAAAAGCGGCTGCGGGCAAGGCGCAGGCAGCCGCCAAGCCGGTGACGAGGGCCACTTCACCGAAGGCGACGCCCGCGGCCAAGGCTACCGCCAAGACCGCGCCGAAGACCACCCCTGCCAAGACGGCGACGCCGAAAGCGCCGGCAGCCGGGATGACGGCAAAGGCGGGAACCAAGGCGCCATCGTCCACCAAGCCGGCCAGCACCGGCAAGGCGAGCCCGAAGGCTTCGAAGAGCGCGCCAAAGACAACCATGCGCACCAGCGACAAGCCGTGGCTCAAGAGCTATCCGGATGTCGTCCCCGCGGAGATCGCGGCGCTCAAGGACCAGTCGATCGGCGACATGATGGTCGCGGCCTGCAAGCAGTTCGCCGGCCGCCCGGCCTACACCTGCATGGACAAGACGCTGACCTTCGCCGAGATCGAGCGCATGTCGGCGGCGTTCGGCGGCTATCTGCAGTCGCTCGGCCTGTCGAAGGGCGCGCGCGTCGCGATCATGATGCCGAACGTGCTGCAGTATCCGGTCGTCATGATGGCGGTGCTGCGCGCCGGGTATACGGTGGTCAATGTCAACCCGCTCTACACCCCGCGTGAACTCGAGCACCAGCTCAAGGATTCCGGAGCCGAGGCGATCGTCATCCTGGAGAACTTCGCCGCGACGCTCGCGGCGGTGAAGGCCAAGACCCCGGTCAAGCATGTCGTCGTCGCCGCGATGGGCGACCTGCTCGGCCTGAAGGGCGTCATCGTCAACTTCGTCGTCCGGCGCGTGAAGAAGCTCGTGCCGGCCTGGTCGCTGCCGGGCCACGTCAAGTTCAACGATGCGATCAAGGCCGGCGCGCAGAAGACATTCAAGCCCGCCAAGGCGTCGGGCGACGACGTCGCCTTCCTTCAGTACACCGGCGGAACGACGGGCGTCTCCAAGGGGGCGACGCTGCTGCATCGCAACGTGCTCGCCAACGTCGCCCAGAACGCGCTGTGGGTGGAGACGGCCTTCATCAAGCGGCCGCGGCCGGCGAGCCTCGTCTATGTCTGTCCGCTGCCGCTCTATCACATCTACGCGCTCACGGTGAACGCGCTGATGGGCATGCAGCAGGGCGCGCACAACATCCTCATCCCCAATCCGCGCGACATTCCTTCCTTCGTGAAGGAGCTCGGCAAGTACCCGATCAACATCTTCCCGGGGCTCAACACGCTGTTCAACGCGCTCTTGAACAACGAGGATTTCCGCAAGCTCGACTTCAAGCCCCTGCTGCTCACCTTCGCGGGCGGCATGGCCGCGCAGCGGCCCGTCGCCGAGCGCTGGAAGAAGCTCACCGGCTGCAACATCTCCGAGGGCTACGGCCTGTCCGAGACCGCGCCGGTCGCGACCGCCAACCGCTTCGACGCCGACGAGTTCTCGGGCACGATCGGCCTGCCGATCCCGTCGACCGAGATCGCCATCCGCGACGAGGACGGCAAGGACCTGCCGATCGGCGAGGTGGGCGAGATCTGCATCCGCGGGCCGCAGGTGATGGCCGGCTACTGGAACCGCCCCGACGAGACGGCAAAGGTCATGGCGGACGACGGTTTCTTCAAGTCCGGCGACATGGGCTTCATGGACGAGAAGGGCTACGTCAAGATCGTCGACCGGAAGAAGGACATGATCCTGGTCTCCGGCTTCAACGTCTATCCGAACGAGCTGGAAGAGGTCGTCGCGCAGCATCCCGGCGTGCTGGAAGTCGCGGCGATCGGCGTGCCGGACGAGCGGTCCGGCGAGGTGCCGAAGCTGTTCATCGTCAAGAAGGACCCGAACCTCACCGAGGCGTCGGTGATGGAGTTCTGCCGCAAGAACCTCACCGCCTACAAATGCCCGAAATTCATCGAGTTCCGGGCCGATCTGCCGAAGACCAATGTCGGCAAGATCCTGCGCCGCGAGTTGAGGGGTTAACAGGCATTCATTAACCGTTCCGGCATGGATCCCCGGGTCTTCGCGACGGCCTTCGGCCTGCTCCGCCCGAGGATGACGAGTGTGAGGGCGGCCTTCGCCAATCTTCAACGTTGGAGATTTGCGCCTAACACACGAACGTCGTCATCCTCGGGCGACCGGAGCGAAGCGAAGGGAGACCCGGGGATCCATGCCCGAACGCTGACGCATCGCCGGGGTCGAAATTGAGGCCGCGGATCAGGACCTACCCGCCAGATACTCCGGCAGGTCCGCCACCGAATCCAGCACGACATCCGCCATAGGCGCGAGCGTGGCGCTCGTGCCTGTCCCCGACAGCACGCCGACCGCAAGCCCGGTCCCCGCGGCGCGCGCCATGACGAGATCGTGCCGGTTGTCGCCGACCATGGCGATCTCCGACGGCCTCAGCCCGGTCAGGTCGCAGAAGGCGTGCACGGCGTCCGGCGCGGGCTTCGGGTTGGCGACCGCGTCGTAGCCATAGGCCGCGTCGAACATCTGCGCGATGCCGAGCGCGGAAAGCGTCTTCTCCGCCCCGCCGGTGGAATCGTTGGTGGCGAGCCCCAGCCGGTAGCCCGATCGGTGCAGCCGTTCGAGCGTCTCGCGGCAACCCGGCAGCGGCACCGCCTGCAAGGCGCCCTGCTCTGCGGTGAAGCCATCGAACTCGGCCACCATCGCGGCGCGCTCGCCGCCTTCAAGCGTGGGATACCAGAGCTCGACGATGTCGGCATTGGTGCCGGCGGCAAAGACGGAGTCGGCCTTGAAGCGGCCAGCGGCGAGGTCGTAGCCGGCGACATCCATCAGGAAATCGGCGCGCTCGCGGTCGCCGCCCGCCGCCTTCAGCGCCATCAGGTCGCCGATGGCGTGCCAGGTCTTCTGGAAGTCGACCAGCGTGCCGTCCTTGTCGAACAGGATGCCCTTGATCGTCATGTCACGCCTTTCCCCGCAGGCTGTGGAGATGCGCGACCAGTCCCGCCGTCGAAGCGTCGCGGCCGTCGGCGGATGCCTTGCCTTCGACGACGCCCTGCAATGCCGTCGCCAGTTCCTTGCCGAGCTCGACGCCCCACTGGTCGAAGGCGTTGATCCCGAACAGCTGCGCCTCGACGAAGACCCGGTGCTCATAAAGCGCGATCAACCTGCCGAGGGTCGCCGGGTCGAGCGTCCGATACATGAGCGTCAGCGACGGCCGGTTGCCGGAGAAGACACGGTGCGGCGCGATCGCCCCGACGTCCGCGGCCGACATGCCCTTGGCCCGCATCTGCGCCTTCGCCTCCTCGAGCGTGCGGCCCTTCATCAGCGCCTCCGACTGCGCGAGGCAGTTGGCGACGAGCAGATCCTGATGGACTTCCAGGTCGGGTTCGTGCCCTTCGGCCGCCACGAGAAACTCGACCGGGATGACGTCGGTGCCCTGATGCAGGAGCTGGAAGAAGGCGTGCTGGCCGTTGGTGCCGGGCTCGCCCCAGACAAGCGGGCCGGTCGGCGTCCGCACCGGCTTGCCGTCCAGCATCACGCCCTTGCCGTTCGATTCCATGTCGAGCTGCTGGAGATAGGCCGGAAGGCGCGCGAGCCGCTGGTCGTAGGGGATCACCGCGCGAGCCGGCCAGCCGCAGATGACACGGTTGAAGTAGCCGACCAACCCCATCAGCATGGGAAGATTTTCCATCAGCAGCGCAGTGCGGAAATGCTCGTCCATGGCATGGGCGCCGGCGAGGAACGCTCGAAAGTCTTCCGACCCTACCGCGATCATCACCGGCAGGCCGATGGCCGACCAGACCGAATAGCGGCCGCCGACCCAGTCCCAGAAGCCGAACACGCGATCCTTCGCGATGCCGAAGGCGGCGACCTTGTCGAGCGCCGTGGACACCGCGGCGAAATGATGGGGCACCGCCGTCTCGCCAAGCGCCTTCGCTATCCAGGCGCGCGCGGTGGCGGCGTTGGTCATGGTCTCGATGGTGGTGAAGGTCTTGGAGGCGACGATGACGAGCGTCGTCGCGGGATCGAGACCCTTCAGCGTGTCGGCGATATGGGCGCCGTCCACGTTGGAGACGTAGTGGCAATGCGGGCCGTCGTGGTACGGCGCCAGCGCCTGAGTGACCATCGCCGGCCCCAGGTCCGAACCGCCGATGCCGATATTGACGACGTCGGTGATCCTCAGGCCGGTCGCGCCCCTGGCGCTGCCCGAGCGGATAGCGTCGGCGAAGGCCGACATCGCGTCGAGCACGGCGTGGACGCCAGGCATCACGTCCTCGCCGTCCAGCTCGACATGGCTGCCGCGCGGCTTTCTCAATGCCGTATGCAGCACCGCGCGGTGCTCGGTCGTGTTGATCTTCTCCCCGGCGAACATGGCATCGCGCCGCGCCTCCACCCGCGCTGCCACTGCCAGGGCCTCCAGCAATTCCATCGTCGCGGCGTCGACCGCGCCCTTGGAATAGTCGAGCAGCATGTCGTCCAGCCGGGCGGAATGCCGTGCGAAGCGCCGGGAATCGGCGGCGAAGGCGGCGCGCAGGTCGACTGGGCTTTGCATCCGGCGGTCGCGCAGGGCGGCGAGCGGTTGGTCGGTCGGGCTGGACATGGGTCGTTCCTCGGGAAGGCGAACCGTCTCCATACCAGACTTTGCCCTGCCGTCGACGCAGCGACGCTCCGGACATGCGCTTCCGGTCTGCCCCAGTGACCAATCATCACTGGCATAAATTGTGACAATCAGAAAAATTCATTGGTGCAAACGGTTGGACCAGGGATACCAGTTTTGGGCCAGGGGTGGCGTTCCGGAGAGGAGAATTCTGGTCATGCCACAGCGCAACGACACGGCCATCTGGTCGGGGCTCTTCCGCATCTCGGCCGATTCCGGCCAGACGCTTCAGGCGCAGATCAGGCAGGCGATCGTCGCCGCGATCCTCGACCGGCAGATCGCCGCATCGATGCCGCTGCCTTCCTGCCGTATCCTCGCCGAGAAGCTCGGCGTCGCGCGCGGCACGGTCGTGCTCGCCTTTCAGCAACTCGTCGACCAGGGTTTCCTCATCGCCAAGGAGCGCCGGGGCCATTTCGTCAATCCGGAAGTCCTCGCCTCGCCGCCCAGGCCGCAGTTGAAGTCCGTCGAGATCGCGCCGGGCGTCGACTGGAAGGCCAGGCGCCTCTTCGCGCCGTCGGAGATGCCGCCGCCCGCCAAGCAGGAGAACTGGATCAAGTCCTCCTATCCGTTCGTCTACGGCCAGTTCGATCCGGCGCTGTTTCCCACGGCCGAGTGGCGGGAATGCAACCGCATGGCGCTTGCGGTGCTGGAGATCCGCAACTGGGCGGCCGACATGGTCGACCGCGACGACCCGCTGCTCATCGAGCAGATCCAGGCGCGACTCCTGCCCCGCCGCGGCATCTTCGCCAATCCGGACGAGATCATCGTGACGCTGGGGGCGCAGAACGCGCTTTACATGCTCGCCACGCTCCTGATGACCAAGGGGTCCAAGGTCGCGATGGAAGACCCGGGCTATCCCGACGCGCGCTCGATCTTTCGCCTGACGGGCGCGGAAATCCATGCGACTCCGGTGGATTCCCAGGGCATCGTCACCTCGGCGATCCCGTCCGACGCGGGTTTCGTCTTCGTCACGCCGAGCCATCATTGTCCCACCATGGTGCCGCTCAGCCTGGAGCGCCGGCAGGACCTGATCGCGCGGTCGGCGCGCAACGACCAGATCATCATCGAGGACGGCTATGACAGCCAGTTGCTCGACGAGGCGCCACAGCAGGCGCTGAAGAGCACCGACCGCAGCGGCCGCGTGATCTATGTCGGCTCGATGTCCAAGACGCTCGCGCCCGGCTTGCGGCTGGGATACATCGTCGCCTCGGCCGACCTGATCGCGGAACTGCGGGCGCTGCGCCGCTTCATGCTGAGGCACCCGCCGGCCAACAACCAGCGCGCGGTGGCGCTGTTCCTCTCGCTCGGCCACCACGAGGCGCTGGTGCGCCGCCTGTCGAACGCGTTCGAGGAGCGGCGCAAGCGGCTGGTGCACGCAATCACGGCGTTCCTGCCCGAATGGCGCTCCACCAACGCCGCCGGCGGAACATCGCTCTGGCTGGAAGGGCCGCGTGGAACGGACTCGCGCGCGCTCGCCGACGCGGCCGCGGCGCGCAGCGTCATCATCGAACCCGGCGACCGGTTCTTCGACCGTCCGGAGCGCCCGTCGCGCTTCCTGCGGCTTGGCATATCGTCGATCCAGCAGCAGCATATCGAGCCGGGAATCCGTGAACTGGCGACGGCCGCCGGCAGGCGCCCGGCGGCAGCCTGACGCAGGCAGGCGTGGCACAGCGGGGCCGAGCGACTGGCCCATGGCTGGTGTGCCGCCTGGCGGCATAGTCCATCAGGGAACGCGCATGAGCCACGTCGAAAACGACGGGCGCGGCGCAAACGGGAGTGTTGGCATCATGCCCAGCGCATCGACCGAAGCCATCGACCAGGTGGAGCGGAGCGCCCGCCGTTCGGGCGGCCGCGAAGCGCGGCGCGCGCTGCGTTCGGCTCCGCTGGCGGAAGACATTCGCCCCGTCCGCCCGGGCCTCGAAGGGGGCCGCTACAAGCCTCTCGACGAGGCCGATCTCGGACGTATCCACGACGCGGTGCTGACCGTTCTCGAGACCGTCGGCTTCGCCAACGCCATCCCCTCCTGCATCGACGCCCTTACCAGGGCAGGCGCGACCTACAGCGACGACGGCCGCATCCGCTTCCCGCGTGCCCTTATCGAGAAGACGATCCGCGATGCGCCCCGCGGCTTCACCCTGCATGGCCAGGACCCGAAGAACGACATGACCGTGCAGGGCAGCAAGGTGCATTACGGGACGGCCGGCGCCGCCGTGCACCTGGTGGATGTCGAGAAGCGCGAGTATCGGGAATCCCTGCTCCAGGACATCTACGACGCGGCGCGCATCGTCGACGGGCTGGACAACATCCACTTCTTCCAGCGGCCGATGGTGCCGCGCGACATCCCCGATCCGCTGGCGATGGACTTCAACACGCTCTACGCCTGCGTGACCGGCACAACCAAGCATGTCGGCACGTCGTTCACGGTGCGCGAGAACGTCAAGCCGGCGCTGGAGATGCTCTACATGATCGCCGGCGGCGAGGAGAACTTCCGCGCCCGGCCATTCGTGTCGAACTCCAACTGCTTCGTCGTGCCGCCGATGAAGTTCGCAGAGGACGCCTGCGGCGTGCTTGAGGCATGCGTCGAGGGCGGCATCCCCATCCTTCTGCTGTCGGCAGGTCAGGCGGGAGCGACAGCCCCGGCCGCGATCGCCGGCGCGGTGGTGCAGGCTGTGGCCGAAGTGCTGGCGGGACTGGTCTACGTCCAGGCCCTCAAGCCCGGCCACCCGGCGATCTTCGGCACCTGGCCGTTCGTCTCCGACCTGAGGACAGGGGCGATGTCGGGCGGCTCCGCCGAGCAGGCATTGCTTACGGCCGCCTGCGCGCAGATGGCGCAGTTCTACAAACTGCCGGGCGGCTCGGCGGCGGGCATGGCCGACTCGAAGCTGCCGGACATCCAGTCGGGCTACGAGAAGGGCATCACCAATGTGATGGCAGGCCTGTCGGGGCTGAACCTCGTCTACGAATCCGCCGGCATGCACGCCTCGCTGCTCGGCTTCTGTCTCGAAAGCCTGATCGTCGACAACGACATGCTGGGATATTGCCTGCGCTCGGTGCGCGGCATCGAGGTGTCCGATGATGCGCTCTCGGTCGCTTCGATCAGCGATGTCTGCCTCAACGGGCCGGGCCACTATCTCGGCCACGAGCAGACGCTCAAACTCATGCAGACCGAGTATTTCTACCCGACCGTCGCCGACCGTTTCTCGCCCAAGGAATGGAACGAGAAGGGAAAGCCCGACATCCTGTCGCGCGCCATCGAGGAAAAGAAACGCGTGCTGTCGTCGCGCTTTCCGCGCCATGTTTCGCGGTCGATCGACGACCAACTGAGGGCGCGCTTCGACAATCTGATCCATCTGCCGCGCGGCGCGATGGGCTGGTGAAGGTTGCTCCGACGCAGCGAACGTTGACCCGCGCCGTCGAGCCGCACCCGCCATCTTGATGCCCCATCGCCATGAAATGTGGCGGCAGGCTTGGGGTCGAGACCATGGGCAAACGCCAGGGTAGCGGGAAATCCACGATCGGCGTGTTGCGCGCCGGGCTGTTCGCGGCGACTGTGCTCCTGCCCGTGCAAACCTTCGCCGGACCGGCCGAGGATGCATCGGCCATCGAAAGCCTGCTGGCGGCCGAACGTGCGGGCGACGCCGAAGCCGCTGCCCGGGCCGCGCTGAAGGCGGCTCAAGCGACCCACGGCGCGGACTCGCTTGATGCGGCCAATCTCAACCGTCTGCTCGGCGACGCGCTCTATGCACAGGACCGGTACGCGGAGGCCGAACCGTTCTTCCGAGCGGCGCTGAGGCTTCGTGGGCGGACGCTCGGCGACGCCCATGCCGACACCGCCCAGTCGGCCAACGACCTCGGCCTGACGCTGAGAAACCTCGGCCAGCACGACGAGGCGGTGGCGCTGATGCGCTTCGCGCTCGACATCAGGGTCAAGGCCTTCGGGCCGGAGCACGAGGCGGTGGCGCGCTCGTGGTTCGCGCTGGCGCGCGCGCTGGAGTCGAAGGGCGACGACGCGGCGGCCGCGCAGGCCGCCGGCAAGGCAGCCGAGATCGGCGAAAGGACGCTCGGGAAGACCGCCCCGACGGTCATCCTCTGGGGCGGCGAACAGGCGGCGATGCTGCACAATGGCGGCGATCTCGCCGCCGCCGAGACAGCCTATCTGAAGGTGCTGGCGGTCGCGGAAACCGCGCTGCCGGCCGGCGACACCAACCTGGCCACCTTCCGCCAGGGGCTCGCCAACCTCTACCGGCAGACGCGCCGGCCGGAGCTGGCGGAGCCCCTTCATCGGCTGGCGCTGGAGGCGCGGCGGAAGGCGCATGGCGAGCTCAGCCGGCCCGTGGCGCTGTCTCTCGAAGGCCTCGGCCGGTCTCTGGAGGCGCAGAGCCGCTACGGCGAGGCGGCCGAGGCCTACCGGGAATCGCTGGGGATCCGTGAACAGACGGACGGACGGCAAAGCGCGGCCGCCGCGGACATGCACATGCGGCTGGGCACCGTGCTGCTCGGTCTCGACAGCGCGGCGGAGGCGGAGGCCCAGTTCCGCACGCTGCTGGCGATCCACGAAGCGACGAGCGGGCCGGTCAGCGAGGGGGCGGCGCACGCGGCGCGCAACATCGCACGCGCCGCAGCCCGGCAGGACCGGAACGCGGAGGCCGAAGCGTACCTCAAGCGGGCGCTGGACATCAGCGAAAGGATCCACGGGCCGGACGCGCTCTACACCGGCTTCGACCTGATCTTCCTCGGCATGCACTATTCGGGGCAGCAGCGCTTCCGGGAGGCGATGCCGCTCATCGAGCGCGCGGTCGCGATCATGGACGGCAACGAGGGCGGCAAGGAGAACGGGGCGATCGCGCGCGCGGCGCTGATGAACATGAAGTTCGCATCGGGCGCACGAGATGAGGCGATCGGGATCGGCGAGAAGGCGCTGGCCGACCTCGTGGACACGCGCGGGGCCCGCAGCCGCGACGCCGCCAAGATGATGGTCACGCTGGCTCAGATGCACGAGATGACCGGCGACCACGACAAGGCGGAAGGGCTGGCGCTGGAAGCGCGCGCGATTCTCGAGGAGGACGGCGAGGAGGACGCGTCGCTGACCCGGATCGCCAGCCTGATGGGCAATGTGAAGCTCGGCCAGGGCAAGCCGGCCGAGGCTGAAGCCTATTTCCGCGATTCGCTGGCCATGCGCACGGCGCGCTACGGCGCAGACAGCACGGAGTTGCAGACCGTCCATGCCGACCTCGGCAAGGCGCGGTTCGTGCAGGGCGACTTCGCGGGCGCGATCGCGCATCTGGAACGCTCGGTGGCGCTCGTCGAGACGATCGCCCGGGTGGACACGGCCACCGCCTTCGCGTCGCGCACCGGCGAGATCGAGGATGCGGCGGTGGCGCGCGCCGCCATCTACGATCATCTCGTCAAGGCCTACGACCGGCAGGCCGAACAGGCGCCGGTGGAACGCGCGGCGATGACCGAAAAGGCGTTCCTGATCGCCCAGCGGGTGATCGAATCTCAGGCGGCGGGGGCGATGGCGCAACTCGCCCATCGGCAGGCGGCCGGCGACGGCGCGCTCGCCGCGCTGGTGCGGGAACGGCAGGACCTGGTCGACCGCTGGCGCGAGACCGACAGCGGACTCGTCGAACTCCTATCGCGGCCACAGGGCGACCGTGACGCGGCGCTGGAGAAGAGCCTGCGCGAACGCCTCGCCGAAGCGGATCTGAGGATCGGTGCGATCGACGCCGAACTGCGAGAGGGCTTCCCGGAATTCGCCGACCTGCAGCAGCCAGCGCCCCTCAACGTCGCTGCAGTGCAACAACGGCTTGGCGAAGGCGAGGTGCTCCTCTTCTTCGCCGACACGACACGACTCGAGGACACGCCGGGCGAGACCTACCTCTGGGCGATCCCGAAGGCAGGCGAGGCGCGCTGGGTGCGCCTGCCACGCGAAACGGGAGAACTCGCGGCGGCGGTCGGTCATCTGCGCGAACGGCTCGGTGTCGGAGCCGAGGTTCGCGGCGCGGCCTCGCTGGCGGTCCGCGACAATCGCGGCCCGGCGGCCGTGCTCGAGGCCGCGTACGAAATCTTCGGTGCGACGCTCGGGCCGGTCGCTGACATGATCGCCGGCAAGCGGCTGACGATCGTTCCGTCGAAGCGGCTGGCGGGCCTGCCGTTCCACCTGCTGGTTTCCGAGAGACTGGTGGCCGGGTCCGACGATCCGTATCGCGACGCTGCGTGGGTGGCGCGGGACCATGCCATCACCATGCTGCCGTCGGTCGCATCGCTGACCGGGGCGCAGACCGCGGCCACGCCGGAAGGCCGCACGCCCTATCTCGGCTTCGCCAACCCGCTGCTTTCCGGGCGGTCCGGGACCGACAGACGCGCCTTCGACCGGCAGGACTGCCGGACGGCGGCGATGACCGTCGCCGATGCGGGAGGCGAGGCGATGCCGGCGCTCGACGCGCTGTTCCGGGGCGGCAGCGCCGACGTCGAGGCGGTGCGCGCGCTGGCGCCGCTGCCGGAGACGACCGACGAAGCCTGCGCCATTTCGGAGGCGCTCGGCGGGGACGAAGGGTCGGTGCTGCTCGGCGCGAGGGCGACGGAAGGCGCGGTGAAGACGCTGTCGGAGGATGGCGACCTCGCGGCGGCGTCGATCCTGCATTTCGCCACGCACGGGCTGGTGTCTGGCGAGCTTCGCGGACTGGCGGAGCCGGCGATCGTGCTGACGCCGCCGGACGCGGCGACGCCAGAGGACGACGGGCTCCTGACCGCGTCGGAGGTGGCGACGCTGAAGCTCGACGCCGACTGGGTGATCCTGTCGGCCTGCAACACGGCGGCCGGCGACGGCGGCGGCGAAGCGCTGTCGGGGCTAGCGCGGGCGTTCTTCTATGCCGGCGCGAGATCATTGATGGTGTCGCACTGGCCGGTCGATTCACAGGCCGCGGTCCGGCTCGCGACCGGAACGATCGGCGCGATGGCGGCGGACGCGACGGTCGACCGCGCCGAGGCGCTGAGGCGGGCGATGGTCGCCGAGATCGAGCGCGGCGGGCGCGACGCCGACCCGGCGAACTGGGCGCCCTTCGTGCTGGTCGGCCGGGCGCGCTGAGCGGCGCCGCACGCCAGACTTGCACGATGCCGCCGATCGCGTAGGGATTGCGGAACGGCGGAGCGGGGCGGGGATGGGTCACGAAGGCAACGAGGTCTGGCTCAAGGACGCGCTGGTCTTCCTGTTCGCGGCCGGCGTGCTGGTGCCGCTGCTCAGGCTGGCGCGGGTGCCGCCCGTGCTCGGCTTCCTGCTCGCCGGCCTGGCGCTCGGCCCGTTCGGCATGGGCGCGCTTGCCGAGACCTTCCCGGCGCTTTCCTATTTCACGATCTCGGACGCCGAGGCCGCGCAGCCCTTCGCCGAACTCGGCGTGCTCTTCCTGCTCTTCCTGCTCGGGCTCGAAATGTCGTTCGAGAAGCTGTGGGCGATGCGGCGCATGGTGGTCGGCGCCGGCGCGACGCAGGCGCTGGTGAGCGCCGTGGCGATCGGCGCGGCGGCGATGCTTCTCGGGGTGCCGGCGCCGGCGGCGATCGCCATCGGGCTCGGGCTCGCGCTCTCCTCGACGGCGATCGTCATGCAGCTCCTCTCCGACCAGCACCGCACGGCGAGCGCGGTGGGCCGGACCGCGCTGGCGGTGCTGCTCTTCCAGGACGTGCTGGTGGCGCCGATCCTGATCCTCGTCGGGTTCCTGTCTGCCGACGGCGAGGCGAGCCTGTGGCGCGTCGTGCTGACCGCACTCGCCCAGGGCGTCGCGGCCATCGCCGTCATCTGGCTCGTGGGCCGCTTCGTGCTTCGCGGCGCGTTCCGCATCGCGGCCAGCGCCGGCGGCCGCGACTTCCTGATGGGGCTCACGCTGCTCACCGTCGTCGGCTTCGCGGTGATCACTGCGGGCGCCGGGCTGTCGCTGGCGCTCGGCGCCTTCCTCGGCGGGCTGCTGCTCGGCGAAACCGAGTTCAAGCACCAGACCGAGGTCGACCTCGAACCGTTCAAGGGCCTGCTGCTCGGCCTGTTCTTCCTGACGGTGGGCACGTCGCTCGACCTCGCGGCCGTGTGGGCCTACCTGCCGGTGGTGGCCGGCGGACTGGCGGCTCTGATCGTCGTCAAGGGCGCGATCGCCTACCTCGCCTGCCGGCTGTTCGCCGGCAACCAAAAGGTCTCGCTGGAGGCGGCGCTGCTGCTGGCGCCGGCCGGCGAGTTCGCCTTCGTGGTGTTCACCACGGCAAGCGCCGGCGGGCTGTTTCCGGGCGAGACGGCGGCGGTGGCGACCGCGATCGCCGGCCTTTCGATGATGCTGACCCCGGCGCTCGCCGCGATCGGGCGGCAACTCGCGGGACGCAGGCAGACGGCCGGGCCAGACGCGCCGGAGCCCGCCGACTATGCCGACCTCGCCGGGCATGTGGTGGTCGCCGGCTTCGGCCGCGTCGGCCACACAGTCGCCCGCATCCTCGATGCGGAGAAGGCCGAGATCGTGGCGCTCGACCAGAACGCCGACCTCGTGGCCAGGGAACGCAAGGCGGGCTGGAAGGTCTATGTCGGCGACGCCTCGCGGCCCGAAATCCTCGAATGCTGCGGGGCAAAGGGGGCAAGCCTGTTCATCGTCACGGTGGACGACGCCGACGACGCCAGCGCGATCGTCAAGGCGGCGCGCGCGGCGCGCCCCGACGCCACGATCCTGGTGCGCGCCCGCGACACCGACCATGCCATGCAGCTCGTCAGGGCGGGCGCGACCTTCGTCATTCCCGACGCCATCGAGGCCGGGCTGCAACTCGCCGAGCGGGCGCTGCGCGACTACGGATACACGGCCGACGCGGTGCGCGAGCGCATCTCCGCCGAGCGCGACCAGGAATACCGCCGCGCGCAGAAGGGTTGAGTCGCGAATCCTCGCCGCCACGCCCGGAACCCTCCGTCTGGCCATTGCCGAGGAACCGACCCAGAAAGGTCGGGAAGACGGGCGGCCACGGGGTCGCTCATCTGGTATTTTTACGTGCAACCTCGCGGCCGCCCGTCCGGCGATTTTTGGCACCCGCCCGATCCGCTTCCCCTCCAAAACCTCCTTTCGGCGGCTCCGGAGGGTTAAGTGCTACCGTCCGGCACGCACGGGTCCTAATGCCCGCAGGGGAACCTTCGGCGGAGCCTCCCCGGGCGATGGTCACGAGCCACCGCCGGAGGCGCCGGTTCCGCCCCGCAGATCACCGTCATGACCGGCTTTCCCGAGGGAGAAACTGCGGCCAAGGATAATGCGGACGCGAGGGAGGTGGATGGAATTGACGAAAATTTCGGGGAAGCAATTGAAATCGCTGGAGGCGGGCAGAAAGTCTGTCCACCGGCGATGTGCGTCCTTCGCGGCTCGCCCGGCGGTCGAGCGCCTCAGGATGAGGCGTCGCACGAATTGGCGTGCAGTTCAGGATGACGAGCGTCGCGCGCGGCTGAACATTGCCGTCAGAACTCGAATCCGGCCTGGCCCTCTGTCTTCTCCTTCGGCGCCTTCTTGAAGGCGGAGGAATCAACAGCGGGAAGACGGGGGGCCTCGGAATAGTTGAGCAGGCCTTCGACGGTGAGAATCTGGATGCGCGGGATGCGCCCGAACGCGGTGTCGGCGAAACCGGCGGCGGCGGCCTCGGAAACCATCTGGCGGGTCGGCGAATTGAGCGTGACGAAAATGCCGACCAGCGCCTTCTCGCGCTCGATGACGCTCTTCAGCTTGTGGATCTGGTCGACGGTTACGCCACCGCCCTTGACCTCGACGATCGCCTTGTCGGTGCGGTTCTTCTCGGTGCGCATATAGACGACGCCGTCGATGCCAGTGTCGGCGCCCTTCCTGCCGCCCCGGAACGGCTGCGCGTCGGGGATCAGCGTGATCGCCCACTTCTCGAACTCGTGCTTGTCGCGCTCGGCGAGATCGCGGGCTGCGCCGATGTCCTTCGGCACGCCGATGGTGACGAAGTCCGCCGCCTTGCCGAAGGCGTCGCGGAGACGCCTTTCGATCAGCGAGATAGCGAGGTGGGTGACGTCGATGCCGATCCAGTTTCGCCCGAGCTTCTGCGCGGCATGGACCGTCGTGCCGCAACCGCAGAAGGGATCGAGCACGAGGTCGCCGGGATTGGACGAGGCGGAGATAATGCGTTCGAGAAGGGCGACGGGTTTCTGGGTCGGGTAGCCGAGGCGTTCCTGGGCTCTGGCGTTTATCGGTGGGATGTCACTCCAAACCGTGGTTGTTACAGTGCCCTTTTGCTCATCAAGGTAGCGCTTGAACCTCGGCCGTTTCGAGTGATCAAATTCGCCAGACTTGTCACGCGGATACCAGATCAGTCCTGACGCATCGAGTTCCGCCATTCGGTCTTTCGAGAATCGCCAACCCATATCCGGCGAGGGATATCCCCTCCATTCGTACATCATGTTTGGACGTGGCGAAGGGCTCAGTAGCGATGTGAGCTGGAATCGTCTGCCAGCATCATCAATGTTGGAGTAGTGCGACTCTTGGTAAGAATCCGACAATGGCTCGTAAGGTGTGTTCCAACGGAAATCTTCAGTCTTTGTATAGAACAGTATCTTGTCAGCTGTCCGCGACCACGTCTTGCTGTCATTGTGAGGGGGCGAACGTCTCCAAGTAATTTCGTTCTGGAACCGCGAAGCCCCGAACACCGCGTCCAGCAATATCTTCAGATAGTGGCTCGCGGTCGGGTCACAGTGGAGGTAGAGCGAGCCCGTGGCTTTGAGCACCCTGTGCAATTCGATCAGGCGGATGGCCATCATTGCGAGATAGGCCATCATGTCGTTCTCGCCGAGAAAGCCGCGCATCGCCTCCAGCATGCGCGCGGCCTCGGTGTTCGGCCCGTGCAGCACCTGCCAGTAGGCGTCCTCCGCCTTCTCGTTCCAGTGCCATGTGTCGTCGAAGGCCTCGATCTGCGCCTGGCTCGACGCGCCGTCGGGCGACTTGAACAGCACATTGTAGGTGGCGTTCGAGTTGAAGGGCGGGTCGAGATATACGAGGTCGACGCTCGCGTCGGCGACATGGGCGCGGAGGATGTCGAGATTGTCGCCGTAGTAGAGCCGGTTGGTCATGCGAGCCCCCGCTCTTGCGTGGCGAAGGACGCGGAAGCGTCACCGACCCCCCTCCGGCCTGCCGGCCATCTCCCCCTCAAGGGGGGAGATTGGATGTCGCGACCGCCTTCGCCAATCGCCGACGTCGCAGAATAGGCGGCCAGGTCCAAGCTGCCAATCTCCCCCCTTGAGGGGGAGATGGCCGGCAGGCCAGAGGGGGGTCGGAGCAGGTCGAGCCCATCCCTGTCCACAGCCGCGATCCGCATCCGACGTTTCCCCTTGACGCAGCGGAACATTACAGGAACGATTGCCGCCATCAACCCCCGATTCGCCGATCATGGCGAAAGGAGCCGAACATGGCAAAGAACCATCGCAGCGCCGGCACAGGCCGGTTCGTCACCAAGGGCCATGCGACCCGCCATCCCTCGACCACCGTCAGCGAAACGCGCGGCGGAGGCTCGACAGGCGGCACGCACCGGAGCGCCAAGTCCGGCCAGTTCGTGACCGACACCTACGCGTCGCGACACCCGAAGACGACGATCAAGGACAATTGAGAGCTGCGTCCGGTTCGCGCTGTACAGGCTCACCCCGGACGAGCGGCTACTTGTTGAAAGCGGGCAAGCGCAGGGCTGAGCGCGCATAAGCGCTCGCGTCAGACGCGGTCGCCGGGCTATGCAGAAGAGATGAGCCAGCTATCCCTGTTCGATTCGCCGAAGCCCACGTCGGAACGGCGGCCGCCGGACCTTGCCTATGTCCGCAAGCACCTAAACAGGCTGCTGAGACTTGCGCGCGACGCCGGAATGCTGCCCTGGAGTGAGGCGGAGACCCGCAAGTGGGAAAGTTTCTTTCCGGAACTCACGGCGCTGCTGCCTCCCGAGGAGGGCGAACCGCTGGCCAAGGCGTTCGCCGCTGAACTCGAGCGGCTGAAGGCGGCGTAGGGCCGCCACTGCGCGGCTCGCGCTCAGGATGAGGGCGGGGGGCGGCGCGTTCCTGAACCGCCGGCCCGTCCGACCGCGATGTTCCGGCACGGGTTCCCGGGTCTTCCTCCGCCGCGCCGCGGTCGCCCGAGGACGACCAAACGGGTGACCATGGCGGGACAGCGCCCCCCTCTGTCCTGCCGGACATCTCCCCCACATGGGGGGAGATCAGCGGTTTCAGCGTCAGTGATTGTCGCGGGGCACGCCCGAGACGTGCGCCACGTCGCGGTACTTGATGGCGGGTTTCAAGACCATGCCTTCCGAGAACTGGTCGACCATGCCGCGCTGGATCTCCTGCCACGGCGTCTGGTGCTTCGGATAGTGGTAACCGCCATTGCCGGAGAGCGCCGCGCGGCGGGCGGCGAGTTCGTCGTCCGGGATCAGGATGTCGGCGGAACCTTTCCTCAGATCGATGCGCACGCGGTCGCCGGTGCGGAGCAGCGCCAGGCCGCCGCCGGCGGCTGCCTCCGGCGAGGCGTTGAGGATGGAGGGCGAGCCCGACGTGCCGGACTGGCGGCCGTCGCCGATGCAGGGCAGCGAATGGATGCCGCGCTTGAGCAGATAGGCCGGCGGTTGCATGTTGACCACCTCGGCGCCGCCCGGATAGCCGACGGGGCCCGCGCCGCGCATGAACAGGATGGTGTGCTCGTCGATGCCGAGCGCCGGATCCTCGATGCGGGCGTGGTAATCCTCCGGCCCGTCGAAGACCATCGCCCTGCCCTCGAACGCCTCGGGGTCGGCGGGGTTCGACAGATAGCGGTCGCGGAACTCGGGCGAGATGCCGCTGGTCTTCATGATGGCGCTGTCGAAGAGGTTGCCCTTGAGGTTGATGAAGCCGGCATTGGGCTTCAGCGGCGCGGCGACGGTGCGGATGACCTTGGGGTCGAGGTTCTCCACGCCGCGGCAATTGTCACCGATCGAGCGCCCGTTGACGGTGCCGGCGTCCGGATGCGGCAGGAGGCCTGCCCTGAGCAACTCGGCGACCACCGCCGGCACGCCGCCGGCATGGTGGTAATCCTCGCCGAGATACTCGCCCACCGGCTGGAGGTTGACCAGCAGCGGCACCGGGTGGCCGATCGCCTGCCAGTCGTCGTTGGAGAGCGGCACGCCGAGATGGCGGGCGATGGCGTTGAGATGGATCGGCGCGTTGGTGGATCCGCCGATGGCGGAATTGACGACGATGGCGTTCTCGAAGGCCTCGCGGGTCATGATGTCGGAAGGCTTCAGATCCTCGTGGACCATGGAGACGATGCGCTTTCCGGTCTCGTAGGAGACCTGGCCGCGCTCGCGGTAGGGCGCGGGGATGGCGGCGGAGCCGGGAAGCTGCATGCCCAGCGCCTCGGCGAGGCTGTTCATGGTGGTGGCGGTGCCCATGGTGTTGCAGTAGCCGACGGACGGCGCCGACGAGGCGACGATGTCCATGAACTGGTCGTAGTCGATCTCGCCCTCGGCGAGCTTCTCGCGCATCTTCCACACGATGGTGCCCGAGCCGGTGCGCTCGCCGCGGTGCCAGCCATTGAGCATGGGCCCGACGGAGAGCGCGATGGCCGGGATGTTGACGGTTGCCGCGGCCATGAGCATGGCCGGCGTCGTCTTGTCGCAGCCGATGGTGAGCACCACGCCGTCGAGCGGGTAGCCGTAGAGCACCTCCACCAGCGACAGGTAGGCGAGGTTGCGGTCGAGCGCGGCGGTCGGGCGCTTGCCGGTCTCCTGGATCGGGTGGCAGGGAAACTCGAAGGGCACGCCGCCGGCCGCCTCGATGCCGGCGCGCACGCGCTTGGCGAGCTCGATGTGGTGGCGATTGCAGGGGGAGAGGTCGGAGCCGGTCTGGGCGATGCCGATCAGCGGCTTGCCGGATTGAAGCTCGGCGCGGGTCAGGCCGAAATTGAGATAACGCTCCAGATAGAGCGCGGTCATGCCGGGATTGTCCGGGTTGTCGAACCACTCCTGCGACCGGAGTTTCTTCGCCCTGCCGTTGCCGCCCGCCATCATGGTCTCCGTATTTGTACGACAAATGGAATATGGCATGCCCCGACCGAGGGCAAGTGCGCCGTTGCAGGTGCGCCAGACCGTACCACCGGACGATGGACAAGCGGCGCAGCCGGGCGTAGGCGGAATAGCCGCAAGCGTGGAGGCAGGGCAATGGCGCTCATCATCGAAGGCGAGGAAACCATCGCCGCACCCGTGGACAAGGTGTGGGCGGCGCTGAACGACCCGGCGGTGCTGAAAGCCTCGATCCCGGGCTGCCAGAGCCTGGAAAAGACGTCCGACAACGAGCTGGCGGCGACGGTGGTGCTGAAGATCGGGCCGATCAAGGCGACCTTCCAGGGCGAGGTGACGCTGGAAAACCTCAATCCGCCGACCAGCTACACGATCCGCGGCGAGGGCAAGGGCGGCATCGCCGGCTTCGCCAAGGGCGGAGCCGACGTGACGCTGACGCCGGACGGCGAGCGGACTGTGCTGACCTACAAGGCCAAGGCCGACGTCGGCGGCAAGATCGCGCAGCTGGGCAGCCGGCTGATCCAGTCGACGTCGAAGAAGCTGGCGGGGGAGTTCTTCTCGAGCTTCGGCAAGCAGGTGGGCAAGGGGTAAGTCTTCGCCTCATTCGGGCACCGCCGGCGACACGGCGAGGTTCCGGCATGGATCCTCCGGTCTCCGCGACGGCCTTCGGCCTGCTCCGCCAGAGGATGACGAATTCAGGGTGCCATTCCGCCAACTGCCAGCGTCGCCGCTGACTGGAGCCGCCTCAGAGCCCGCTGAACCGCGCCTTTCGCTTTTCGAGGAAGGCGGCGACCGCCTCGGCGACGTCGGGCGAGCGGCCGGCCTCGCGCTGGAGCTCGCGTTCCAGCTTCAACTGCGATTCGAGGTCGGAACCGGAGGCGGCGTGGATCGCCCTCTTGGTGAGGCCGTAGGAGACCGTGGGGCCATCGGCGAGGCGCGTCGCCAGCGCCAGCGCCTCGTCGATCAGCGTCCCGTCGTCCACCACCTTCCAGATCAAGCCCCATTCGGCCGCCGTCGCGGCCGGCAGCGGCTCGGCCAGCATGGCCAGCGCCTTGGCGCGCGCCTCGCCGAGGCGCTGGGCGAGCCAGAAGGTGCCACCGGCGTCGGGGATGAGAGCGATACGGGCGAAGACCTGGATGAAGGAGGCCGAGCGCGCGGCGAGGATGATGTCGCCGGCGAGCGCGATGTTGCAGCCGGCGCCGGCGGCGATTCCGTTGACGGCGACGACCACCGGCTTCGGCAGGTCGCGCATCTTCAGGATCAGGGGGTTGTAGGTCTGCTCCAGCGTCATGCCGAGATCCTGCCCCGGCGCGATGACGCCCTCGGCGAGGTCCTGCCCGGCCGAGAAGCCGCGACCGGCGCCGGTGAGGAGCACCGCGCGGGTGGCGGCGTCTGCGGCGGCCTCGTCGAAGGCGCGGTGCAGGCCCGCGAGCACGGCGGCGTTCAGCGCGTTCAGCTTGTCGGGGCGGTTGATGGTGGCGACGAGGACCGCGCCACGCCGCTCGATCAGGAGTTCGTCGGGCATGGTCCCCCTCCGGTGCGCGATTACTCGAAGACGATCGCCGGGCCCGCGGCCGCCGCCTTGCGGCCTCCATCGAGCTGCGCCAGCACGTTGCCCGCGATGTCGCGATAGATCGCCGCCTCGGGACCGTCGGGGCGCGACACGACGACGGGCGCGCCTTCATCGGACGTCTCGCGGATGCCCATCTCCAGCGGCACCTCGCCGAGGAAGGGCACGCCGAGCTTTTCCGCCTCGCGGCGCGCGCCGCCATGGCCGAATATGTCGTAGCGCGCGCCCGTGTCGGGAGCGACGAAGTAGCTCATGTTCTCGACGATGCCGAGCAGAGGCACGTCGACCTTGCGGAACATGGCGAGCCCCTTGCGCGCGTCGATCAGCGCGAGATCCTGCGGGGTCGAGACGATGACGGCGCCGGCCAGCGGCACCTGCTGGGCCATGGTGAGCTGAGCGTCGCCGGTGCCGGGCGGCATGTCGACGACGAGCAGGTCGAGCTGGCCCCATTCCACCTCGCGCAGCATCTGGGTCAACGCCGACATGACCATCGGCCCGCGCCAGATCATCGGCGTGTCCTCCTCGACGAGGAAGCCCATCGACATGGCCTTCAGGCCATACTTCTCCATCGGCTTCAGCACCTTACCGTCAACGGTCCCGGGCCGGCCCGAGAGGCCTAGCAGGCGGGGCAGCGACGGACCGTAGATGTCGGCGTCGAGGATGCCGACCCTGAGGCCCAGCCCCGCCAGGCCGAGCGCGAGATTGACCGCGGTGGTCGACTTGCCGACGCCGCCCTTGCCCGAGGCGACGGCGATGATCGCCTCGATGCCGGGCACGCCGCGGCGGCCGGAGTGCGCGGGCGCGGCAGGCGCCGCAGATGCGGTACGCGGAGGCGCCGGCCGCGGCGGAGGCGCGGCGCGCTCCATGCCGCCGCCCTTCTTCTCGGCCGTCAGCGCCACCATCGCGCCGGTCACCCCGGGCATCGACTTCACGGCGCGTTCGGCGGCGGCGCGCAACGGCTCGAGTTCCTGGGCGCGGGCGGCGGGCACCGTGATCGAGAAGAAGACCTTCGAGTCGGCGATGATGATGTCGGAGACCAGCCCCAGTTCGACGATGTTTCCCGAGAAGTCCGGACCGTTGACGGTCCTCAGCTTCTCCATGACGGCTTCCCTGGTGACGCTCATGCTCTTTCGCCCGGATTCGATGGGCACCAGATAAGGCATCGCCGCTCAGGAACCAAGTCAGGCAAAGAGGCGGGTGGCCCAGAACACGGCAGCCGCGATGGCGGCGGTCGCCGGGATGGTGACGAACCAGGCGAAGACGATGTTGCTCGCGATGCCCCAGCGCACGGCCGTCGTGCGACGCGCCGCGCCCACGCCGATGATGGCGCCGGTGATGGTGTGGGTGGTCGAAACCGGGATGCCCATCCATGTGGCGGCGAAGAGGGTGATCGCCCCGCCCGTCTCGGCGCAGAACCCCTGCATCGGGTTCAGCCGGGTGATGCGAGATCCCATGGTATGGACGATGCGCCAGCCGCCGAACAGCGTGCCGAGCGCCAGAACGGCCTGACAGGTGATGACGACCCAGAAGGGCACGTAGAAAGTGTCGCCGAGCATGCCCTGGGAGTAGAGCAGGACGGCGATGATGCCCATCGTCTTCTGGGCGTCGTTGCCGCCATGGCCGAGCGAATAGGCCGACGCCGAGACGAATTGCAGGACGCGGAACGTGCCATCGACGGCGAAGGGCGTCGAGCGAACGAATATCCAGGACACGCTCAGCACCAGGATGAGGGCGAGCAGGAAGCCCGTGAGCGGCGAAAGCACGATCGCGGCCGTGGTCTTGATCAGGCCCGACCACACGATGGCGACGGTTCCGGCCTTGGCGACCCCGGCGCCGACGAGGCCGCCGATCAGCGCGTGCGAACTCGACGAAGGAATCCCGTACATCCAGGTGATGATGTTCCAGCTGATGGCGCCCGCCAGCGCGGCGAAGACCACCGCCGGATCGACGATGTCGGCGCTGACGATCCCACGCCCAAGCGTCTCGGCGACGTGAAGTCCGAAGAAGAGGAAGGCGATGAAGTTGAAGAAGGCGGCCCAGAAGACCGCGTATTGCGGTCTCAGGACGCGGGTCGAGACGATGGTGGCGATCGAGTTGGCCGCGTCGTGAAGGCCGTTCAGGAAATCGAAGAACAGCGCCACGCCGATGAGCGCGACGAGCAGCGGAAAGGCGAGTTCCATGATTCAGACGTTCTCGATGACGATGCCGCTGATCTCGTTGGCCACATCCTCGAACCGGTCGACGACCTTCTCGAGCTGGCCGTAGAGTTCCGAGCCGATCATGTAAGCCATGGCGTCGGACCTGCCATGACGGTGGAAGAGGTCCTTGAGACCGGCGTCGTGCAGCTTGTCGGCCCGCTCCTCGATGCGCATCACCTCTTCCACGAGCGCTCCGAGCCGGGCCGAGTTCGCCCCCGGCTTGACGAGCAACGGCACGGCCTCCGAGGTCAACCGAGCGGCCTGGACGATGATCCCTCCCATTTCGCGCATGAGGGGGTCGAACTCCCTGCGCTCGAACAGCGTCGCCGTCTTGACCACCTTGTGCATCATGTCGATGGCGTCATCCATCGACTGGATGAGGTCCTTGATATCGCCCCGGTCGAAGGGCGTGATGAAGCTCTTGCGCGTCGCAAGAAGCACATCGCGCGTGATCGCATCCGCGCGCTCCTCCAGCGCGACGATGGCGCGCCCCTCTGCCTCGACGCCAGGCCCGCCCGCCAACAAGCGTTCCAGCGCTTCCGCGCCATCGACGAGCAGCTTAGAATGCGCGGCAAAGAGGTCGAAGAACTTGTCCTCGCGCGGCAGCAGAGCGCGAAACCATCCCAGCATGGGAGCCAATCCTTTGCCGACTATCCGACGCCGACATAGGGCGTTGCCGGCTTCAGGGAAACCGGACAGGCAGGGAAAACTGGGGACGAACGGCTACGGCGCGGCCTGTGCGGCGACCTTCACGAAGACGAAGTCGCCGCCTTCGTGGCCGACGCGCTCGAGAGGGCGGTACTGCGGCTCCTGATCGGCGTTGCCCGCCACGGCCTTGAGGATGAAGTCGTCAAAGAGTTCGCGCGCCGAGAACGCGTCGTATTCCATCTTCTCCAGCCCCGTGAGCAGGGCGCGGGCGAAGACGGAATGGCCCTCGCCGCCGCCGTCCGACACGGGCTCGTTGTTGCCCGACGAAATGACGATACGCGACCGGCTCGACTGCAGCTTGAGCAGCAGTTCGATGCGCTCATCGTCCTCGATCGGTTCCGGCTCGTCCTCGGGTCCGCCGCGCATGAGCGCTCCGGAGTAGCAGGAGTCCGAGATCAGAATCACCTTGCCGGCCTGCATGCGCTGGATCGCGGCCGAGATGTCGTCGGCCGACAGATAGCTCGGCTCGAATCCCTTCTCCGCGTCGCTCGGCACCCAATAGGCGGTGGATGTGACCTTCTCGAATACGCCGTGCCCCGCGTAAAAGACCAGAACCGTATCCTTCGAGCCCGCGACCTTGCCGAGCTGGTGGAGCGCGGCCTGGATATCGCGCTTGGTCGGATCCCTCAGGACCAGCGGCAGGGTCCGGCCCTCGCCCAGCGGCAGGTCGGTGACGAAGCCGTACCGCTCCGTCAGGACAGCGGAGATCGCGTCGGCGTCGGCGAAGGGCGTCGACAGGCTCGGCATGCCGGTGGCGCCGCCATAGGTCTGGTTGGCGATGACCACGGCATAACGGCGGCCCTCGCCGACGAGCGCCTGGCGATCGCCCTCGAACAGGAGTTCCAGCTTACGGCTGAGCATTCGGTTGTCGGCCGTCACGGCGCGCACGTCGATGACATTCAGCCCGGATTTGAGCGTGACCGTGTGACGGAATCGCCCGCCGGCCTCCAGCGTCGCGTCGGCGCTGCCAACGAAGACTCCGAGGACGGGGGCCGGCCAGTCGACGAGCCCCTCGATCTCGATCTCGGCCTTGTCCATCTTCGCGGCACCACGCTGCGGCGCCGGGCTGATGATCCTTATGGGATCCTCTCGCCGCGGCGCGGCCTCGGCGACAAGCACGAGGTCGGGCGCCGAAGTCTCGACGATCGGACTCGGCCGGCTGCGCTTGCTTGAGAGGTAGTATCCCTGGATCGCACCGGCGATGCTTCGTGGCGTGGCGGAGACGTTCTCAAGGAGTTCGGCGCCGACGACGAAACTGAAGAGACCATATTTGCGAGCGTTTGCCACTCCCCTGGGCAGCGGCATTTCCGGCGTGTTCTCGGCCGGGCCAGCCGCATAGAGAAGCGTGTAGCTGCCGTGGCCGGCAACCAGGGTGGGACCCGTCGCCTTGGATTCCCTCGCACCGCGCGGATCATACTGGTAGGTCCACAGCGAACTCGTGTCGGCGCGGCGCTGGCGATCCTCGATGCGCGATAGCGCCACGCTGTTGGAATCGAGCAGGGCGACGGCATGCGCACCCTTGTTGCGCACGGCAATCATGAAGTCGGAGATGTCACGGCCGAGGAAGACCGCGAAACCCTTGTTCTCCGGCCGGAACACCATGAAGACAATCTCGTCTTCCTCGACCCTACTCAGGTCCGACCAGCGGGCCGCCGCTTCTCCTTCCAGCGACGCGGCGACGCGCTTCATGGCATTGACGTTGGAATCGATCTTTTCCTCGGAAGCGAAGAACCTAGCCCATGTGCTCTGATGAACGAGATCCTTCGCCCGCTTGTACAGTCCGCGTACGAAGGTCTTCGACGGATGAGCGTGACCGGAGAAGCTGAACACGACCCGATCGTCGCATCCGACATCACGCAGAACCTGTTCCATGGCAGCCGAGACGGCCCCGCGGTCGGCCTCCTCGCCAGACAATCGGTGGATACGCGCCGGCGCGGCGCCGCGATCGACCAAGAGGCCACTGAACATCTCCACATCGTTGGCGGAACCAGGCAGGTTGTACTTTGAATCGATCTCCCCTCCCGGGACGCTCGCGCCAATGAGGATCGCATGGGTGACCGGCGAGCGTCGCGGGTCGCAAACCGGCAGCGCAGCCGCCTGCTCCACGTCGATCAACGGATCAAAGAGGCTAGGCGCACGCTCGGAAAGCACGAAGTGATAGAGCTTCAGTGCCTCCTCGACGAGAGAATCGGCGCCCCCCGTGATGCGCGCAGCCGCGCCCGCCGCCGGCCCAGCAACCGCCAGAACGCCGACGAAAGTCGCCGCCAAAGCGAAAACGCAGCGTTGCGGCATCGGTCAAGCCCTCCCGTCATGAGACCACCCAGGCCAAGAATGCCACACAAAGTGGAGAAGTCATGACGTTTCTCGCTCAAGAGGCAGCGCGGCCGCTCCTGCAACCAGCGGAGGCAGACGGCATACAGTGGCGCGAGAGCGGCATGCTGGATAGTTTCATCCGATGATCGACAAGCTGGAATTCTTCATCGCGCTGGCCAAGGCACGGCATTTCGGGCGGGCGGCAGAAGAGCTCGGCATCACCCAGCCGACGCTGTCGGCGGCGATCAAGCAGCTCGAGGACCAGCTCGGCGTGATGCTCGTCCAGCGCGGCTCGCGCTTCCAGGGGCTGACGCCCGAGGGCGAACAGGTGCTGAGCTGGGCGCGCCGGATCACCGGCGACGCGCGCACCATGAAGGAGGAGATGCGGGCGGCGCGCCATGGACTGTCGGGACGGCTGAGGATCGCGGCGATCCCCACGGCGCTCGCCATGGTGCCGCGGCTGACGACGCCGTTCCGCGAGCGGCATCCGGGCGTCAGCTTCTCCGTGCTGTCACGGACCTCGATCGAAGTGCTGACCCTGATCGGAAACTTCGACGTCGATGTCGGCATCACCTATCTCGACAACGAACCGCTGGGACGCGTCGTCTCGGTTCCGCTCTACGAGGAGCGCTACCAGCTGATCACGGCGGCAGGCAGCGAACTCGCGGAGCGGGACAAGGTGACCTGGGCCGAAGTGAGCCGGCTACCGCTCTGCCTGCTCACGCCCGACATGCAGAACCGGCGCATCATCGACCAGCATCTGTCGGAGGCCGGCGTGACGGCCAGGCCGACGCTGGAATCGAACTCGATGATCGTGCTGTTCTCCCACATCCGGACCGGAAAATGGTCGTCGATCATGCCCTTGAACCTCGCCGAGACGTTCGGCTTCTCGGAGCCGATCCGGGCCATCCCGATCGTCGAGCCGGACGCCAGCCACCTCGTCGGGCTGGTGGCCGCGGCGCGCGAGCCGCGGTCGCCCGTGGTCGCGGCGTTCCTCGACGAGGCGAAGGCCGTGCTGATCGGTATGACCTAGAGCAATGTTCGACCAGATTGAACCAGTTCTGTTTCCCCGATGGCGAGGCGATCCGGCAGGAGAGACGCGACGGGCGATGGGGTTCCATCGTCCGAGCGGCTCGACGAACCGGGCGCCCGCCAGCGGGAAACCCTCCGGGCCGGGTCAATTCGGGCGTCCTTCGGACCCTTCGGGCTCCGGCTCGGCCGATGCACCACATCGACCTTCGCCGAAGCCCTCGACCCTGGCCCGAATTCCCTCCGGCAGAACGATTCAATCCGGTCGAACATTGCTCTAATTCGGCTCCAGACGTTCGGCCATCGGTTCGGCCAGGGCCGCCATTTCCGGCCACACGGTGTCCTTGCCGTTGCCGTCGAACTCCACCGGCACGCCGAGCAACTGCGCCTGGGCGACGATCGCATAGACGATGTCTTCCAGCGCTACGTTCTCGAGCACATTGCGCTGCCGCAGGCGCTCGCCGAGCAGAACCGGATTGACGAGACCGGACGCGTGAAAGACCGCGGCGACGGCGTCGCGGACCTCGTTCCGGAGCTTGGGGGAGAAGCGCAGGCGGTGATGGGCGCCCGGCTGTATCTGATGCCACTTTTCCATGACACGAACATAGGGCGACCCATGCGGACGGCAAGTAAAATTGCGTAAATTATCGATATCTTTCAATTAGTTAGCAATGTTGTCAAGCTGCGCTGGTTGCCCATGTCGCGGCTTCGCAGCCATCGGCTTCAACGGCGACGAATGAGCGGAAGGGACGCTTGCTTGCAAAGGCGGCGAGTCCTCCTATATTGTCGGTTACTCATTTGATGCCTTTAACTCCCAGATTGCCATGGTTGACCTCGAGCGGGGCGAGAGACTCCAGATCATGTTGAGCGCGGCCGAACTGGAGGCCGTGGAGACCTGGCGTTTCGAGAAACGGATGCCAAGCAGGGCCGCCGCCGTACGCGAATTGCTGCGTCGCGGCCTCGCGGCGGAAGGCTTTCTCTCCGCCGAAGCCGGTACGAAATCCCAGGATTTCGGCGTCATCGCTCCTTCGGAGAAGGACGGCGGCTGACCGCCAGACCGGCATCGGTCGCTTCCCAGCGCCGCGGCGGCGCAGACAAGCCAGCACATCCAGACAGACTGCCGTAGCGCTTGGCACGGCTCCGGCTTGATAGAGATTTTCTATCAAGCGACGGGTCAGCTTTATTGATTCCGTCGGTTTTCTCTGGTTTCCTAATTACTTAGCGGACATACGGCCGCACGCAGGGAGGGCGCTGCATGGCAATGCAGACGCAAGGTACCGAAACGGCGACACGCACGGCGGAAATCGTCGCTGCGCTGAAGGGCATCGAAGGGCCGTTGCTGCCCATCCTGCATGGCATCCAGCACGAGTTCGGCCATGTGCCGGCCGAGAGCCTGCCGGTCATCGCGGAGGCGTTGAACATTTCGAACGCCGACGTCCACGGCGTCGTCACCTTCTACCACGACTACCGCAGGGAGCCGGCAGGGCGGCATGTGCTGAAGCTCTGCCAGGCGGAGGCCTGCCAGTCGATGGGCTCGGACAGGATAGCCGCGATGGTGAAGGCAGCGCTCGGCATCGGCTTCCACGAGACGGCCAAGGACGGGTCGGTGACGCTGGAACCGGTCTACTGCCTCGGTCTCTGCGCCTGCGCTCCCGCGGCCATGCTCGACGGAGAGGTGATCGGGCGGCTGGATGCGGCCAAGGTCGATGAGATCGTCGCGGAGGCGCGGGGATGAATATGATCGACGCCTCGCTCGCTGGATATACGACCCCCCTCTGGCCTGCCGGCCATCTCCCCCTCAAGGGGGGAGATTGGCTGTCACGATTGCTTTCGCCAATCGTTGGCGTTGCAGGTTGGTCGAATAAGTCGAAGCTGCCGATCTCCCCCCTTGAGGGGGAGATGGCCGGCAGGCCAGAGGGGGGTCAGTCCAAGCGGGGGGACGCCGTATGACCCTGCGCATCTACATACCCGGGGATTCCGGCGCGCTGGCGCTGGGCGCGGAGAAGGTCGCTAAGGCGATCGCCGCCGAGTTGAAGGCGCGCGGCAAGAAGGCGGAAATCGTGCGCAACGGGTCGCGCGGCGCCTATTTCCTGGAGCCGATGGTCGAGGTGCGGACCGAGAAGGGCCGCTTCGCCTACGGGCCGGTGAAGCCGGCCGATGTGAAGAGCCTGTTCGACAGCGACTTCCTGTCGGGCAACCAGCACCGGCTGTGGCTCGGCAAGCCGGACAAGATCCCCTTCCTCGCCAAGCAGACGCGGCTGACATTCGCCCGCTGCGGGGTGATCGACCCGTTCTCGATCGAGGATTATCGGGCGCATGGGGGGCTCGCCGGCCTGGCGCGCGCGGTGTCGATGCCGCCTTCCATGATCGTCGAGCGGGTGACAGCCTCCGGCCTGCGCGGCCGTGGCGGCGCCGGCTTCCCGACCGGCATCAAGTGGAAGACGGTGATGGATGCGGTGGCGGACCGCAAGTACATCGTCTGCAACGCCGACGAGGGCGACAGCGCGACCTTCGCCGATCGCATGATCATGGAGGGCGATCCCTTCGTGCTGATCGAGGGCATGGCGATCGCCGGCATCGCGACCGGCGCGACCAAGGGTTTCGTCTACATCCGCTCGGAGTATCCGCACGCCGTGCGCGCCATGGAGAAGGCGATCGGCATCGCGCGCAAGGCGGGCGTTCTCGGCGCCACCGTGCTCGGCTCGCCCAATGCCTTCGACATGGAGGTCAGGGTCGGCGCGGGCGCCTATGTGTGCGGCGAGGAGACGTCGCTGCTCAATTCGCTCGAAGGCAAGCGGGGCGTGGTGCGGGCCAAGCCGCCTCTGCCGGCCCTCCAAGGCCTGTTCGGCAAGCCGACCGTAGTCAACAACGTCATCAGCCTCGCCTCCGTGCCGGTGATCCTCGACAAGGGCGCGGAGCACTACAAGAATTTCGGCCTCGGGCGCTCGCGCGGCACGATCCCGATCCAGATCGCCGGCAACGTCAAGCATGGCGGGCTGTTCGAGGCGGCCTTCGGCATGACGCTCGGCGAGATCGTCGAAGGCATCGGCGGCGGCACGGCGAGCGGCAGGCCGGTCAAAGCGGTACAGGTGGGCGGCCCGCTCGGCGCGTACTTTCCGCCGGCGCTGTTCGACACGCCCTTCGACTACGAGGCGTTCGCAGCAAGAGACGGGTTGATCGGGCACGCCGGCATCACCGTGTTCGACGATACGGCCGACATGCTGAAGCAGGCCCGCTTCGCCATGGAGTTCTGCGCCATCGAAAGCTGCGGCAAGTGCACGCCCTGCCGCATCGGGTCGACGCGCGGCGTCGAGACGATCGACAGGATTTCCGCCGGCATCGAGCCCGAGAAGAATCTCGCGCTGGTGACCGACCTCTGCAACACGATGAAGTTCGGATCGCTCTGCGCCCTTGGCGGCTTCACGCCGTACCCGGTGATGAGCGCGATCAACCATTTCCCCGAAGATTTCCAGCCGCGCGCCGTCGCGGTGGCGGCTGAGTAGGAGAACCACCATGGGTCTCGTCCACGAAATCGACTACGGCACCCCGGCCTCCAAGGCCGAGAGACAGGTGACGCTCACCGTCGACGGCTTCACGGTCACCGTGCCGGAGGGCACCTCGATCATGCGCGCCTCGATGGAGGCGGGCATCCAGATCCCGAAGCTCTGCGCCACCGACATGGTCGACGCCTTCGGCTCCTGCCGGCTCTGCCTCGTCGAGGTCGAAGGGCGCAACGGCACGCCGTCGTCCTGCACGACACCGGTGATGCCGGGCATGGTTGTCAAGACCCAGACCGAGCGGCTGAAGACCATACGCAAGGGCGTGATGGAACTCTACATCTCGGACCATCCGCTGGACTGCCTGACCTGCGCTGCGAACGGCGACTGCGAACTCCAGGACATGGCCGGCGCGGTCGGCCTGCGCGACGTGCGATACGGCTACGAGGGCGACAACCACGTCTTCAGGAAAAAGGACGGCGCGGAGAACTTCCGCTGGATGGCGAAGGACGAGTCGAACCCATACTTCACCTACGACCCGTCGAAATGCATCGTCTGCTCGCGTTGCGTGCGGGCCTGCGAGGAGGTGCAGGGCACCTTCGCGCTGACCATCGAGGGGCGCGGCTTCGAGAGCCGGGTGTCGCCCGGCATGCACCAGGCTTTCATCGATTCGGAGTGCGTGTCCTGCGGCGCCTGCGTGCAGGCCTGTCCGACGGCGACGCTGACGGAGAAGAGCGTCATCAAGATCGGCCAGCCGGAACATTCCGTCGTGACCACCTGCGCCTATTGCGGCGTCGGCTGCTCGTTCAAGGCCGAGATGCGCGGCGACGAGCTGGTGCGCATGGTGCCGTGGAAGGACGGCAAGGCCAATCGCGGCCACAGCTGCGTGAAGGGCCGCTTCGCCTATGGCTACGCCACGCACAAGGACCGCATCCTCAATCCGATGGTGCGCGAGAACATTTCCGACCCGTGGCGCGAGGTGAGCTGGGACGAGGCCTTCGCGCACATCGCGAAAGAGTTTCGGCGCATCCAGTACCAGTACGGACGCGGCGCAATCGGCGGCATCACCTCCTCGCGCTGCACCAACGAGGAGACCTACCTCGTCCAGAAACTGATCCGGCAGGGCTTCGGCAACAACAACGTCGATACCTGCGCGCGGGTCTGCCACTCGCCGACCGGCTATGGACTCGGCCAGACCTACGGCACCTCGGCCGGCACGCAGGACTTCGATTCGGTCGAGGACACCGACGTCATCCTGGTGATCGGGGCCAATCCATCGGCTGCACACCCGGTCTTCGCCTCGCGCATGAAGAAGCGCATCCGTCAGGGCGCCAAGCTGATCGTGCTGGACCCGCGCGAGACCGAGACCGTGACTTCGGCGCATGCCAAGGCCGATTTCCACCTGCCGCTGAAGCCGGGCACCAACGTGGCGGTGGTCACGTCGCTGGCGCATGTGATCGTGACCGAAGGCCTGTTCGACGAGGCCTTCGTACGCGAGCGCTGCGACTGGTCGGAGTTCGAGGACTGGGCGGCCTTCGTCGCCGAGGATCGCAATTCGCCCGAGGAGGTGGAGAAGCTTTCCGGCGTCCCGGCCGAGCTGATACGGGGGGCGGCGCGGCTCTATGCGACCGGCGGAAACGGTGCGATCTATTACGGCCTCGGCGTGACCGAGCACAGCCAGGGCTCCACCACGGTGATCGCCATCGCCAATCTCGCCATGGCGACGGGCAACATCGGCCGGCGCGGCGTCGGCGTGAATCCGCTGCGCGGCCAGAACAACGTCCAGGGCGCCTGCGACATGGGCTCGTTCCCGCACGAACTGCCGGGCTACCGCCATGTGTCCGGCGACGCGGTGCGCGACACCTATGAAGCGCTGTGGGGCGTCAAGCTCGACAACGAGCCGGGGCTGCGCATCCCCAACATGCTCGACGCCGCGGTCGAGGGAACGTTCAAGGGCATCTACATCCAGGGCGAGGACATCCTGCAATCCGATCCCGACACCAAGCACGTCTCGGCCGGGCTGGCCGCGATGGAATGCGTGGTCGTGCACGACCTCTTCCTCAACGAGACGGCGAACTACGCGCACGTCTTCCTGCCGGGTTCGACCTTCCTCGAAAAGGACGGCACCTTCACCAACGCGGAACGCCGCATCAATCGCGTGCGCACGGTGATGGCGCCGAAGAACGGGCTCGCCGACTGGGAAGTGACGCAGAGGCTCGCCCAAGCGATGGGGCTGAAATGGACCTACACGCATCCGTCCCAGATCATGGACGAGATCGCGGCGACGACGCCGAGCTTCGCAAAGGTGTCGTACGCCTATCTCGACGAGGTCGGGTCCGTGCAGTGGCCCTGCAACGAGAAAGCGCCGCTCGGGACGCCGATCATGCACATCGACGGCTTCGTGCGCGGCAAGGGCAAGTTCATCCGCACCGAATATGTCGCGACCGACGAGAAGACCGGCCCGCGCTTCCCGCTGCTGCTCACCACCGGCCGGATCCTGTCGCAGTACAATGTCGGTGCGCAGACCCGCCGAACCGACAACGTGGTGTGGCATGCCGAGGACGTGCTGGAAATCCACCCGCACGACGCCGAGCAGCGCGGCATACGCCATCGCGACTGGGTGAAGCTGAGGAGCCGCGCGGGCGAGACGACGCTGCGCGCCGACGTGACGGACCGCGTGTCGCCGGGCGTGGTCTACACGACGTTCCACCACCCCGACACGCAGGCCAACGTGATCACCACGGATTTCTCCGACTGGGCCACCAACTGCCCGGAATACAAGGTGACCGCCGTGCAGGTCAGCCCGTCCAACGGGCCGAGCGAGTGGCAGGAGGAATACGACGCGCTGTCGAAGCGCTCGCGCCGCATCGAGGGACGGCTGGAGGCGGCGGAGTGAGGATTGGCGCCACCTCCCCCTCCCCTTTGCGGGGAGGGTCGATCCGCGCAGCGGATCGGGGTGGGGTAGCCCATGAAATGCTCCGGCGACGTTTCATCGCGAGGGCATCCTGATGCCGCACACACTTGTGACACACGAAATGCGCACCAAAGCGAAAGCCCAGCGCAGGTTCGCGGCGAAGGGCGAGACGCTGCTCTGGTACGAACTTCGTGATTTGAAGGCCGATGGGCTCAAGTTTCGACGTCAGTCACCAGTTGGTCCATACATCGCGGATTTCGTCTGCTTCGACCCAAAGATGGTCGTCGAGGTAGACGGTGATCAGCATGAGAGCGACAAGGGCAAGAAGCACGACGCCAATCGCGATGCGTATCTTCGCGATTCTGGATTTGTGGTGCTCCGCTACGATGCAAACGATGTGCTGGATCACGCCTGGCACGTTGCCCAAGACGTGAAGAGCAAGGCCGGAGCGCTGCCGAGACTACCCCTCCCCCGGCCTTCGGCCGGTCCCTCCCCGCAAGGGGGAGGGATACTCCGGAGCGCTGCCGAGACGACCCCACCCGGCTCGCTTCGCGAGCCACCCTCCCCGCAAGAGGGAGGGGGAGTATCGCGCCCGCCCGTCACTTCGACCACGCGGCTCGCACGGCGCGCCGGCGGGACGAGCGCGGCGGCGCGGATGGTGCCGGAGGAGACGCCGGTAGCGCTCTCATTCTCTGGCACCACGCATGCGGTGATGATGGCGACGCCGGCCGACCTGGAGGATTTCGCGCTCGGATTCTCGCTGACCGAGGGTATCGTTTCGTCGTCGGCGGAGATTGAAGCCATCGACGTCGAGGAGGCCGGCGAGGGCATCGACATCCAGATCGGGCTGAAAGACAAGGCGAACACCCGTTTCGAGGCGCGCAGGCGCCGGCTCGCCGGACCGGTCGGCTGCGGTCTCTGCGGCATCGAGTCGATCGACGAGGCGATGCGCGCGGTGCCGCAGCTTCGCGGATCGCTGGCGCTGACGGCGGCGGAGGTCTCGGAAGCGGTCCGGCTGCTGTCGAAGGCGCAGCCGCTGCATGCCGAGACGGGCGCGGTGCATGCCGCCGGCTTCTATGTCCCGGCCAAGGGCATCGTCGCGGCGCGCGAGGATGTCGGCCGCCACAACGCGCTGGACAAGCTGGCCGGCGCACTGGCGAAGGCAGGCGTCGATGGAAGCATAGGCGCGGTCGTCGTGACCAGCCGCGTGTCGGTCGAGATGGTGCAGAAGACGGCAGCGATCGGCGCGGCGGTGATCATCGCGGTGTCTGCGCCGACGGCGCTGGCGGTGCGCACGGCCGAGAACGCCGGCATGACGCTGGTCGCGCTGGCGCGGGGCGACGAGTTCGACGTGTTCACGCATCCGGGCCGGATCGCGGATGGCAGGCCAAGGGGAGCAAAGCATGTCGCATGACGAGGACCACCTCGCGGCCGGCGTCGCCAAGATCGTGCGCATGGCGAACCAGATCGGCACCTTCTTCGAATCGAAGCCGCGCGACCTCGGCGTGGCGGGGGTCGCCGAGCACATCAACAAGTTCTGGGAACCGCGCATGCGCCGCCACTTCTTCGAGGTGGTGGACGCCGGCGGCGAGGGCCTGAAGCCGATCGTGATGGAAGCGTCGAAGACGATCCGCCGGCCGGGCGAGCCGGTCAGCCCGGCGCAGTCCATGCAGGCCAATGCCGGCGTGCCCGGCGACAAGGGCGAGGCGATGGGCGAAACGAAATCGAGGATTGCCGCAAGCCAGGGATGAGGCCTGGTTCTCAGGCGATCGCCACGTCTGGCTACATCCCCCACCTCAGCGCCGCCGTGTGCACCGGCGCATCCCACAGCTTCGCCAGTCCGTCGTCCAGCATCGTCACGGTGATCGAGCAACCGGCCATGTCGAGCGAGGTCACGTAGGAGCCGACCAACGAACGCGCCACGCGCACGCCCTGCTTTTCCAGGATGGCGCGGGCGGCGTTGTACATGAGGTAGAGCTCCATCGACGGCGTGCCGCCGAATCCGTTGACGAAGAGCAGCGCGTCGCCCTTCGCGGCCGCGCCGAGATCGCCGACGATGGCGGCGCAAATCTCCTCCGCGATGGCGTTCGCCGGCGCGAGCCTGTCGCGGCGGCGGCCCGGCTCGCCATGGATGCCGACGCCGAACTCCATCTCGTCGTCGCCGATCTCGAAGTTCGGCTTGCCGGCGGCAGGCACCGTACAGGAGGTGAGCGCCACGCCCATCGAGCGTGTCGCCTTGTTGACGCGGTCGCCAAGGGCTTTCAGGTCGGCGATTGCCCTGCCCCCTTCGGCCGCCGCGCCGACGATCTTCTCCACCACCAGCGTGCCGGCGACGCCGCGCCGGCCGGTCGTGTAGAGCGAGTCCTCGACGGCGACGTCGTCATTGGTGACGACCTGCAAGACGCCGTCCGACATCTCGGCGGCCATCTCGAAGTTCATGACGTCGCCTTCGTAGTTCTTGACGATGAAGAGAACGCCCGCGCCGGTGTCCACGGCGGCGGCGGCCTCGACCATCTGGTCGGGCGTCGGCGAGGTGAAGACCTGGCCCGGACAGGCCGCGTCGAGCATTCCGAAGCCGACAAGGCCGCCGTGCAGCGGCTCGTGACCGGAGCCGCCGCCGGAGATCAGCGCCACCTTGCCAGGCTTCAGGTCCCTGCGTCGGACGAACTTGTGGCCGTCGCCGAGGACGAGGATGTCCGAATGCGCGGCGACGAAACCGTCGAGACTTTCGGTGAGCACGTCGTCGACGGCGTTGATGAACTTCTTCAATGAACCCTCCCTCGGAAATCCCTCAGCCGCCCTTTTCCGTGAGCGCGGCGACCTTCTGGATGAACTCCTGCACGGCGCGGTCGAGCGCGGCATTCTGCTTCTCGTCGCCGAGGTCGGGCACGGCGAGCGAGATGTGACGCGTGCGACGAATGCCTCCGCCCTGCTCGACCTTGCCCGGATGGGCGACCTCATAGGCCGCGAGAAAGGTCTCGCGCTCCTGCGGACCGAAATGGCAGACGGAAAAGATCACCTGCAGGTGCTTCGACGGAATGGGCGTGACGTAAGCCGGGCTGGTGATCTGGGTGACGAAGCTGCGGTGCTTTCCGAGCGCGTCGGCGAGACGCTGGCGGGTGCCAGACGGGCGCTGGTCGATGACGGCGGAGAGCACGGTCTTGTAGGCGCGGATGGCGTGTTCCGCATCCGCCGCCGGCCGCGGCTCCGGCTGCCTGGCCATCCCTAGAGACCCGCGATCGTCGCCTTGGCGACGGCGAGTTGCGCCGGGACGACCGAAAGGTCGCGCAGACCGGCGGCGAGAAGCGCGGGGATCGCGGCCGGATCGCCGCCGGCGTCGCCACAGAGCGAGACGGGGATGCCGGATTTCGCGCCGAAGGCGGCGACCTCGGCGATCAGCTTCAGCACCGCCGGATGCGTCACCTGGTTCAACGCAGCGACCAAGGCGTTGTCGCGCGCGGCGGCCATGACGTACTGGGTCAGGTCGTTGGAGCCGATCGAGAAGAAGGCCACGTCGGCGAAAGCGTCCGGCACGATCGCCACCGACGGGACCTCGACCATGATGCCCAGCGCCGGCATGCGGTGTGCAATGCCGCCCGCCGTCAGCATGGTCGCTTCCCCGGCGAAGAGCTCCCTGGCGCGACGCACCTCGTCCGGGATCGCGACCATCGGGAACATGACCTTCAGATCGCCGTGGACGGCGGCGCGCAGCAGCGCGCGGATCTGGACACGGAAGATTTCGGGCCGCGCCAGCGCGAGGCGGATGCCGCGCAGGCCGAGGAAGGGGTTGCCTTCCTCCACGGTGAAGCCGGACACCGGCTTGTCGCCGCCGGCGTCGACGGTGCGGATGGTGACGGGCTTGCCCTCGGCCCATTCCAGCACCGTGCGGTAGGCGCGGTACTGCGTCTCCTCGTCGGGCAGGCCGGCGCCGAACAGGAATTCGGTCCGCATCAGGCCGACGCCGTCGCAATGGGCGATGTCGATCGAGCGCACGTCCGACGGGTCGGCGATATTGACCAGGACGCGCACCGCCGTGCCGTCCTTCATGGCGGCCGGCTTGGCCAGATGGGCGCCGGCCTCGGCGCGCCGGGCGGCAAAGGCGCGGCTGCGGTCGCGGAAGCCGTCGATGTCGGTGGGGGCAGGCGCGAGCACGATGCCGCCATGCTCGGCATCCAGCAACGCCACGCCGCCGGCGGCGAGGGCCCCGCGTCCGAGGCCGACCACCATGGGTATGCCGCGCGAGCGGGCGAGCATGGCGACATGGCTGGCCGAACTGCCGGCGGCGAGCGCCACGCCGCCGCCATGGCTCCAGTCGGTCTCCAGAAAGCGGGTCGGCGCGATGTCGTCGCCGACGAGGATGGCGCCGGGCGGGCTCGTCTCGCCGCCATCGTCGCCGAGCTGGCGCAGCACCTGGGCGCGGATGTCCCGCATGTCGGCGGCGCGGGCGCGGAAGTATTCGTCGGCGGCGACCTCGTAGCCGACGATCTCGGCGTCGATCGCCTCCTTCCAGGCGTCGTCGGCGGCCTTGCCTTCGGCAATCGCGGCGAAGGCCGGGCCCGTCAGCGCATCATCGGCCAGCATGGCGAGCTGGAACTCGAGGATCGCGGCGCTCTCCTCGGAGGCGGACGCCGCGATGGCGGCGATGCGGCCGGATGCGCGATCGAGCGCGGCACGCAGCGCGCGCGTTTCCTCGGCCGGGGAACCGGTCGCGGTGTAGGCGACTTCCAAGGCGTCGAGGCGAAAGATCGGGCCCTCGGCATAGCCGGGAGAGGCCGGGACGCCCTGCAACCTAAGCGGTGCGCGCATGCTCGTCCTCGTCGAAATCGCGTTCGACCAACGAGACCAGCGCGCCGACCGCCTCGCCTGCGCCCTCCCCGACGGCGCGCAGATGCAGCGTGGTGCCCTTCGGGGCCCTGGCGGCCATCACCTTGACGATGGACTTCGCATCCACCCACGGACCCTCCGGCGCCAGCGCCATCTCGACCCGCGCCGGGAAGGTCTTGGCCAGCTTGGTGAACTTCACCGACGGGCGGGCATGGAGCCCGACCGCGTGGGTGATCAGAACCTTGGCCTCGGCATTCGCGGACATCTTCGCATTCGCTCCGTTCAGGCCGGGGACAGTTCGTGCGCGGTGGCTACCACCTCGCGCAAAGACGCGCCGCCGGATGCTTCCGTCGCCGCCATGACCGCGCCTTCGACGATCGGCGCGTTGCAGATCACGATCCTGGCGGCGCGCGGCTCGCCGATGAGCTCGACCGCCATTTCGCTGTTCGTCTCGGCGCCGCCGAGGTCGACGAGAACCGCCACGCCGGCGTCCGACCACGCCTGATCGATGGCGCCCATGATCGCCTCGACGGAAGTGCCCAGCCCGCCGTCGGGGTTGCCGCCGCACCAGGCGAGCGGCACCTCATCCCCGACCATCTGCCGAACCATGTCGGCCGTGCCCTCGGCGACCTTGGGCGAATGCGAGACGATGACGATGCCGACGTTCTTCATGCACTAGCTTCCGAGATGACCGGCGACGACGCCGATGATGAGGGAGGTGGAGCGGGAGCCCGGATCCATATGCCCGACGGAGCGGTCGCCAAGGAAGGACGCGCGGCCGCGGATCGCCTTCATCGGCACGGTCGCCTCGGCGGCCGCCGCTGCTACGCTTGCGACCTCGGCCGGCGGCCTGCCGGCGGCAAGTGCATCGCGGACCGGATAGAGGACGTCGAGCAACGTCTTCTGGCCGACCTCGGACTTGCCGCGCGCGGCGACCGCGTCGACGGCCTTGGCGAAGGCGGCCGCGAAGGCCGTACGGTCAGGAGAGGCCGGCAACTCCTTGCCGAGCGCCATCAGGAAGGTCCCGAACAGCGGACCGGATGCGCCGCCGACCGTCATGACGAGCTTGGTGCCCGCTGCCTTCAGCGCGTCGGGCAGGGGCATGGCCGCGAGCCTGTCGGCCTCGGTGCGCAACGCCTCGAAGCCACGCTTCAAGTTGACGCCATGGTCCCCGTCGCCGATCGCCTGATCGAGCGCGGTCAGTTCGTCGGCATGCGCGGCGACCGCGTCGGCTGCCGCCGTCGCGAGCCCCCTGATGTCGATCGCCGCCGTGGTGCTCACGCCTTCGCCGCCTTCTTCCATCCGTTGACGATGTGCCGGTAGCCGTCGCGATAGACGGCTTCAGGGCTCTCCGCGAAATCGCGCCAGACCTTCGTGGCGGCGGCGAGATCCTTCAGGCCGCGACCGAAGGACTCTATGGTGAGCCACCCGTCATAGCCGCTCTTCCTGATCGCCGCGAAGGTCTCGGGCCACGGCACGTTGCCACGGCCGGGAACGCCGCGATCGTTCTCCGAGATATGGACGTGGACGATGTTCTTCCTGAACTTCGTGAAGGCCTTGATCGGGTCGGCCTCCTCGATGTTAGCGTGGAAGGTGTCGTACATCGCCCTGACGTTGGGATGGCCGATCTCGTCGATATGCGTCGAGAGGTCGGCCATGGTGTTGACCAGGTAGCACTCGAAGCGGTTCAGCGCCTCGAGACCGATGGTGACGCCCTTCTTCGCGGCATGGTCGCCGATGGCGCGCTGCGAGGAAACGGAGCGCTTCCTCTCGGCAGGCGTCGGGCCGACGCCGGAAAAGGCGCCGAGGGTGGAGTGGAGGGGGCCGGAAAGGAACGTCGCGCCGAGCACGGACGAGCAGTCGACCGCCCACTTCATGTAGTCGACGCCCCGCCTGCGCGTCGCCGCATCGGGCGAGATCAGGTTCATCGACGGGTCGCCCATCGCGGAGACGGCGGTGCGCTCCAGGCCGATGCGGTCGAGCATGGCGCCCAGCCGCGCGTAGTCGTCGGGCGTTCCCTCGAAGACCGGGATCTCGACGCCGTCATAGCCGGTCGCCTTGATGTCCTTGAGCAACGACTCGTGCTTCTTGGTGACGTTGGTCGTCCACAGAAACATGCAGAAGCCGATTTTCATTTCATTCCTCCCCTATCCGGCGATCCGGTTGCCCGCCTTGTCGAAGAACAGCGGGTTCCGGAGCCTTATCGTGACCGAATCACCCCTTCTCAAGGGGGTGTCGGGATCGGTGAGGGTAGTGAGCTTTTTCTCGCCCACAAGGATGTGCAGGTGGTTCTGGTCACCGAGGTGCTCGACCCAGTCGACCGTCCCGTCGGCATGGCCGTTGGACGCCTTCTCGATGGCGAGGTGTTCGGTGCGAGCGCCGATCGTGGCGGCGCCGGCGGGAGCGTCATTGGGGATCATGCCGACCGGCAGAAGGTTGATCGCCGGCTGTCCGAGGCGGGCCGCGACGTGCAGGTTCGCCGGCTCGGTGTAGATCTCGCGCGGCGTACCGATCTGCACCAGCCGGCCTTCCGAGAGGATGCCGATTCGGTCGGCCATGGTCATGGCCTCGATCTGGTCATGCGTGACGTAGAGCACGGTCGCGCCGAGTTCGGTCTGGATGCGCTTCAGCTCCAGGCGAAGCTCGCCACGGAGCTTGGCGTCGAGCGACGACAATGGCTCATCCATCAGGAAGATCGACGGCTGGCGCACCAGCGCGCGGCCGATGGCGACGCGCTGCATCTCGCCGCCCGAGAGTTTCGTCGAACGGTTCTGCAGCTTGTGATGGATGCGCACCAGCCGGGCGACATGCTCGACGCGTTCGCGGATCGCCGCCTCGCCCATCCTGCGCGCGGGGGAACGCAGCGGGAAGGCCAGATTCTCGTAGACCGACAGATGCGGATAGAGCGAATACTGCTGGAACACGAAGGCGACATCGCGCGCCGACGGTTCAAGGCGCGTGGCGTCACGGCCGCCGATCTGGATCGTGCCCTCCTCGGGTTTCTCAAGCCCGGCGATGAGGCGCAGCGTGGTCGTCTTGCCTGCGCCGGTAGGGCCGAGCAGCACGACGAACTCGCCATCGGCGACGCGCAGCGAAAGGTCTTCGACCGCGACCGCGTCGCCGAAGGACTTGGTGACCTTGTGGACGATCACGTCAGCCATGCAGGGCACCGTCATGGATGGCGGTGCGGACCGCACGACCCGAGCCACGCTCGAACAGGGACAGACGCGGAGCGTTGAGGGCGAGCCCGACATTCTCGCCGATGGTGAGCCGGACGTCGGCCGGCACGCGGGCTTTCAGCATGCCGTCGGCCGTCTCCACCGCGACGATCTGGGTCGAGCCGAGATACTCGGCGCCGTAGACCGACCCGCGCAGCTTCGACGAGTCGTCGAAGCGGATATGCTCGGGGCGAATGCCGAGCGCGAGGTCGCCGGCCACGCCCTCGCGAAGCTCTGGCACCGCGACCGCGGCGCCCCGCACGACGATCTCCTTCGCTCCCTTGTCGAGCCCGGCATTGAAGGACAGGAAGTTCATGGGCGGCGAGCCGATGAAGTCGGCGACGAACATGGTGGCCGGCCGGTCGTAGATCTCCTTCGGCGTGCCGAACTGCTCGATGACGCCGTGGTTCATGACCGCGATCTTGTCGGCCATGGACATGGCCTCCAGCTGGTCGTGGGTGACGTAGACGGTGGTGGCGTGGATGCGGTTGTGCAGCTCGCGAAGCTCGTGGACCATCAGGTCGCGGAACTCGGTGTCGAGCGTGCCCAGCGGCTCGTCCATCAGGAAGCATTTCGGGCGGCGCACGATGGCGCGGCCAAGGGCAACGCGCTGGCGGTCGCCGCCGGCAAGGCCGGATACCCGGCGGTCGAGCAGATGGTCGATGCGCAGGAGCTTCGCCGCCTCCTCGACCCGGCTCCTGATCTCCGACTTCGGCATGCCCTGGGCGAGCAGTGGGAAGCCGATGTTCTTCCTCACATTCATGTGCGGATAGAGCGCGAAGAGCTGGAAGACGAAGGCGATGTCGCGCTCGCGGGCGCGGCGCATGGTGACTTCCTCGCCGCCGAGCAGGATCTTTCCGCCGGTTGGGAGTTCCAGCCCGGCGATCATCCTCAGCGTTGTCGTCTTGCCGCAGCCGGACGGCCCGAGCATGACGAAGAACTCGCCATCCTCGACCACGAAGTTGGAATCCTGGACCGCGACGAACGATCCGAACTCCTTCCTCAAGCTCTCCACCCTGATCTCCGCCACCGCCGCTACTCCGGGAATTTCGAGACGACGATGAACATCACCGTGCCGAAGAGCATGGTCACGAAGGACCATGTGTAGAAGCCCAGCACGAAGGGCTGAAACAGCATCAGGAAGCCTATGCCGATGACTGCGGTGGCGATGTTTTCCAGGACGCCGCGTCTGGCCCAACGCGGCCAAGAGGATTTCCGGCGCTTGCTCTCTGCGACGCTCATTTCCTGACCGCCCCGAAGGTGATGCCGCGCAGGAGATGCTTCCTGAGCAGGATGGTGAATACGAGGATCGGCACGAGGAAAATCGTCGTGCCGGCGGCGACCGCCGGCCAGTCCTGCCCGCCCTCGCCGATGATGGTCGGGATGAAGGGCGGCGCGGTCTGCGCCGTGCCGGACGTGAGCAGCGCGGCGAAGGCATATTCGTTCCAGGCGAAGATCAGGCAGAAGATCGCCGTGGCGGCGATGCCGGTGGTCGCCTGCGGCAGCACGACCTTCCGAAACGCCTGGAGGCGGGTGTAGCCGTCGATCATCGCCGCCTCCTCGTACTCGCGCGGGATCTCGTCGATGAAGCCCTTCAGCAGCCAGACGGCGAGCGACACGTTCACGGCCGTGTAGAGCAGGATCATGCCGAGCGCGGTGTCCGAGAGGCCGAGTTCGCGGTACATGAGGTAGATCGGGATGGCGACCGCGATCGGCGGCATCATGCGCGTCGAGAGGATGAAGAACATCAGGTCGTCGGCAAGCGGCACCTTGAAGCGCGAGAAGCCATAGGCAGCGAGCGTACCGAGGAACACCGCGAGGAAGGTGGAGCCGAAGGCGATCACCAGCGAATTGGTGAAGCGCGGCAGGAAGTTCGACTGGCCGGCGATCACCATGTTGCGCTTGCGGGTCGTCTCGTCGCAGAAAGTCTCCGCCGGCGGCAGCGACAGGATGTATTCCTGCGTCTGCCGGGTGCGCGTCGTGAACAGGTTGCAATAGCCCTCGATGCTCGGCGAGAAGACGACCTTCGGCGGATAGGAAATCGAATCCGGCGGCGTCTTGAAGCTGGTCGCGACGATCCAGAAGAGCGGGATCATCGAGACGAGCGCGTAGATGACCACGATGATGCCGGCGGCGGTCTTCGAGGTCGACGTCGGCTCGACGACGGAATGGGCAGCGGCGCTCATCGGTTCTTCACGCGGTTGAGGGCCTTCACGTAGATGTTGGCGAGGCCGAAGACGGCGACAAACAGGATGATGGCGAAGGCGGAGGAGAAGCCGGTGCGCCATTTCTCGAACGCCTCGCGCTTCAGCGTGATGGAGGCGACCTCGGTCGTCGAGCCAGGCCCGCCGCCGGTGAGCAGGTTGACCATGTCGAACATCTTGAAGTTCTCGATGCCCCGGAACAGCACCGCGAGCATGATGAAGGGCAGCGCCATGGGGAGCGTGATCGACCAGAACTGACGCCAGCTGGAGGCGCGATCGACCTCGGCGGCCTCGTAGATGTAGTCGGGGATCGAGCGCAGCCCCGCCAGGCAGATCAGCATGACGTAGGGCGTCCACATCCAGGTATCGACGATGATGATGGCCCATGGCGCCAGCCTGACGCTGGACAGCATGGCGATCTCGGTCGGCGGAATGCCCGAGAAGAACGAGACGATGTAGGTGAAGAGGCCGATCTGCGGCTCGTAGAGGAAGCGCCAGAAATTGCCGACGACGGCGGGCGACAGCATCATCGGAACCAGGATGACCGTCGTCCAGAAGGCGTGTCCGCGAAACTTGCGGTCGATCAGCCAGGCGAGCGTGAAGCCGATCAGCGTCTGAAGAAGGATCGTCCAGAAAACGAAATGCGCGGTCGCCTGCATGGCGAGCCAGGTGTCCGTGTCGGTCAGGATGCGCGAATAGTTGCTGATGCCGACGTTCCTGATCTCCTCGTTCGGCCTGTTGGCGCGGTAGTTGGTGAACGACAGCCGTATGGCCCAGATCAACGGGAATATGTTGATCGCCAGGAGCAGGATCATCGTCGGCGCGATGAACAGCCAGGCGACGAACCGGTCGGACAGGCCGCGCACGCCGGCCGCGACCGGCGCAGGCGTCGCCCGCACGACGGAATCGGCCGCCCGCTCCAGGATGGATGCATTCGTGTCAGTCACGTGGGGGCTTTCGGCGTCGCGCATCATTTCGGAAATCCGTCCCGCGTCGTCATGCTACACGACGCGGGACGGGCTTGGGAGGCGCGGATGCGCCGGCGGACGAACGCGGGGAGCGGCAAGCGCTCCCCGCGGCCGATCACATCTTGCCGTCGTCCTCGAACACTTCGGTCCAGTCGGCGACGAGACCGTCGAGGGCTTCCTGGGCGGTGCCGTTGCCGGCGACGACATAGTCGTGGAAGCGCTTCTGCGATGCCTGGAGCAACGAGGCGTAGCTTGGCTCGGCCCAGAAGTCCTTCACGATCGCCATCGAGTCCAGGAAGGTCTGCGCGTAGGGCTGGCTGGCCGCGAAGCCCGGATCTTCCACGACCGCCTTCAGGCAGGAGAAGCCGCCGAGCGACCACCACTTCTTCTGCACGTCGGCCGTCGCGAACCACTTGATGTATTTCAGCGCCGCTTCCTGCTTCTCGGAATATGCCACCACCGAGATGCCCTGGCCGCCGAGCTGGGCGAACCTGTCGCCATCGGGGCCGGCCGGATTGGCGAAGAAGCCGACCTTGTCGCCGCCTACCGCCTCGTCCTTCTGAAGGCCGGGCCAGGTGAAGGCGAAGTTCATGTGCAGTGCGACCTGGCCCGATTTGAAGGCGTCGACACCCTCGCCCATGTAGCTGTTGGAAGCGCCCGGAGGCGTGCAGCAGTCGTAGAGCGCCTTGTAGAACTCGAGACCGGCCACCGACTTCGGCGAGTTGACGAAGCCTTCCATCTCGTAAGGCTTGTCCGGATTCTCGTACTTGAAGCCGAACGAATAGAGCACGTCCATCGCGCCCATCGTGACGCCCTCGGAGCCGCGCTCGGTGTAGATCGAGGCGCCGTAGACGGTCTTGCCGTCGATCTCGCGCTTCTGGAAGAAGTCCGCGATATCCTTCAACTCGGCAAAGGTCGCGGGCACGGCCAGATCACGGCCATACTTTTCCTTGAACGCAGCCTGAATTTCCGGCTTGGCGAACCAATCCTTGCGATATGTCCAGCCGACCACGTCACCAAAGGCCGGTAGCGACCAGTAGTTCGGCGTGTTCTTCGGCCACTGCGAGTATCCGACGACGGTGGCGTCGACGAAGTCGCTCATCTTGATTCCTTCCTTGTCGAAGAAATCGTTGAGCTTCACGTAGTGGCCGTTCTCGGCCGAACCGCCGATCCACTGCGAGTCGCCGATGATCAGGTCGCAGAGCTTGCCCTTGGAATTCAGTTCGTTGAGAAAGCGGTCGGCATAGTTCGTCCACGGCACGAACTCGAACTTCATGCCGATGCCCGTCTCGGCGGTGAAGTCCTTGGACAGTTCGACCAGCGCGTTCGCCGGGTCCCAGGCTGCCCAGCAGAGCGTCAGGTCCTCGGCCTGCGCGACGTTGGACATGGCCGTCGAGGCGAAGAGACCCGCCGCCAGACCCAACGACAGTTTTATCGTGGATTTCATGCCTACCTCCCATTTGCGAAACCGATCCGGATGACGGTTTCAAGAGCCCGAAAACCCCTCGAAAGGGGTCGCCACATCGCCGGCCGCACCGCCGTTCGATGTTGAGTGATTTGTTTAGTGATGCAGTTTTTACTAAACACGGCAAGCGGCAAGTTGCGCTGCATTGCAGCAATAGAATTGTGCGACGCCGAAGGACGACTGGTCGGCAACGCTGCCGATTCGTCTGATTGTGAGCCGAAATCAGGGCGATAGCGGAATCGTCCTGCACCGGAAGCCAAGTCGGGGGCAAAGCGCGCGACACACTCAACTTTGTTGAGTAAATCGTCTCAGGAACCCTGCCAAAAAACCTTAGGCTCTGCTAATTTACCTGTCCCGGAAGCGCCGGCCTACGAAGCGAACCGGGACCGGTCCCACCCGCTCAACCAAGTCAAGGGAGCAGAGCATGTTCGTCGCACGTTGGCAGATCGACGCCAAGTTCGGGCACAAGCAGAGCGTCATCGACAGTCTGAGGGCATGGGAGCGCGATGTCGGACGCGCGGCCGGCACCGACGACATGGACTTCAAGATCCTCACCGGGTCGATCGGCGCGCGCGAGGCGACGGTCGAGGCGCATCACACCGTCAAGAGCCTCGCCCAGCTCGAGAGCTTCTTCCAGGCACTCGGCAAGAACGACGCCCACGCCAAGTGGAGCAAGAGCCTGGAGGAGCACGTCGTCTCCGGCACGGCGTACTGGCAGATTTTCCGGGTGGTGTAGGGCTCACGTCACACCCCGAGCCCCTCCCCCCGAGGGGAGGGGAACCGGGCTTGGCTACCCGTGCGCGACCATGACGTGGCGCACGGCGGTGTAGTCCTCCAGCGCATAGAGCGACATGTCCTTGCCGTAGCCGGACTGCTTCACGCCGCCATGCGGCATCTCGTTGGTCAGCATGAAATGCGTGTTGATCCAGGTGCAGCCATACTGAAGGCGCGCGGCGGTCGCCATGGCGCGCGACACGTCCTTCGTCCACACGGACGAGGCCAGACCGTAGTCGCTGTCGTTCGCCCAGTTGACCGCCTCGTCGACGTCGGAAAAGCGGGTGACCGAAACCACCGGTCCGAACACCTCGCGCCGCACGATCTCGTCGTCCTGCAAGGCGCCGGCGACGACCGTCGGCTGATAGAAGAAGCCCTTGCCATCGCCGGGCTTGCCGCCGGTGGTGATCTCGATGTGCTTCAATTCCGAGGCGCGCTCGACGAAGGAGGCGACGCGGTCGCGCTGGCGTTTCGAGATCAGCGGGCCGATCTCGTTCTCGGTGTCGTCGGGCCGCGCGAACTTGATCGTCGAGACGGCGGAGGAGAGGTCGGCGACGAGCTTGTCGTAGACCTTCTTGCCAGCATAGATGCGGCAGGCCGCCGTGCAGTCCTGACCGGCGTTATAGTAGCCGAAGGCGCGCAGGCCGGAGACGACGGCGTCGATGTCGGCGTCGTCGAAGACGATGACCGGCGCCTTGCCGCCGAGCTCGAGATGCGTGCGCTTGACCGACTTGGCCGCCGCCTGGAGCACCTTCTTGCCGGTGGCGACGTCGCCGGTGATAGAGATCATGTTGATCTTCGGATGGTTGATCAGCGCGTTGCCGACGCTGTCGCCGCGGCCAAGAACGATGTTGACCACACCCTCGGGGAGGATATCGGACAGTATCCTGCCGAGCTTCAGCGCGGTCAGCGGCGTCTGCTCCGACGGCTTGAAGACCACCGTGTTGCCACCGCCAATCGCCGGCGCGAGCTTCCAGGCCATCATCATCAGCGGGTAGTTCCACGGCGCGATCGAGGCGACGAGTCCGATCGGGTCGCGGCGAATCATCGAGGTGAAGTTGGGGATGTACTCGCCAGCGATGGCGCCCGGCATGGTGCGCACAGCGCCGGCGAAGAAGCGGTAGCAGTCGACGATCGCCGGAATCTCGTCATTGAGGACAGCGTTGATCGGCTTGCCGCAGTTCAGGGCCTCGAGCGCGGCGAACTCCTTCGCCTCAGCCTCGATCCGGTCGGCGATCCTGAGCAGATAGCCGGAGCGCTGCGCAGGCGTGGTGCGCGACCAGGTGACGAAGGCCTTTTCGGCTGCGGCGATCGCCGCCTCGATCTGGCCCTGGCTCGCCTCCGGCAGGTCGAGAATCGTATCGCCCGTCTTCGGATTGAGGATGTGCTCCTCGGTCTCGGTACCCTTCTCGAACTTCGAGCCGATGAGCATCTGGGTGTCCATGGGGCGTCTCCCTGAATGAAGCTATTTGCCCATGCCGGCGACCTGATCGCCGTCGCGGGTGAGGTAGTAGGCGGCGAGAATCGGCAGCAGCGTGACCAGCACGACCACCATCGCCACCACGTTGGTGACCGGACGCTGGCGCGGGCGCACCAGCTCTTCCAGCATCCAGATCGGCAAGGTCTGCTGCTGGCCGGCGGTGAAGGTGGTGACGATGACCTCGTCGAAGGACAGCGCGAAGGCAAGCATGCCGCCGGCGAGCAGCGCGGTGCCTATGTTGGGCAGGATCACAAAGCGGAACGTCTGGAAGCCGTTGGCGCCGAGGTCCATCGAGGCTTCCACCATCGAGCCCGAGGTGCGCCGGAAGCGCGCCACGGCGTTGTTGTAGACGACGACCACGCAGAAGGTGGCGTGGCCGAGGACGATCGTCCAGGTGGAGAAGGGAATCTCCATCAGCGAGAAGGCCGAGCGCAGCGAGATGCCGGTGATGATGCCGGGCAGCGCGATCGGCAGGATGACGAGCAGCGAGATCGTCTCGCGGCCGAAGAACCGCGAGCCCGAGACGGCGGCGGCGCAGAGCGTGCCGAGCACCAGCGCGATGGCGGTCGAGATCGAGGCAACCTGCACGGAGAGCTTCAGCGCCTCCCAGACGTCGGGCCGGTTCCAAGTGACCGCGAACCATCGGGTGGTGAAGCCGGGCGGCGGCCAAGCGTAGCTCTTGTCCTCGGTGGTGAAGGCATAGACGAAAATCAGGAGTATCGGCAGGTGCAGGAACAGCAGCCCGGCGCCGGCAGCGATCTTGATGCCCAGGGGGGCGCGTTGATCGCGGTCAGAGCGCATCGAAGGCCCCCATGCGCTTGGCGACCAGCAGATAGATCATCATCACGACGATCGGGACGACCGTGAAGGCCGCTGCGAGCGGGATGTTGCCCGCCGTACCCTGATGCGCATAGACGGCCTGGCCGATGAACAGCCGCGACGTGCCGATGATCTGCGGGATGATGTAGTCGCCCATGGTCAGCGAAAAGGTGAAGATCGAGCCGGCGACGATGCCGGGCAGCGCCAGCGGGAAGATCACGTCGCGAAACGTCTGGCCGGGCGATGCGCCGAGGTCGGAGGATGCCTCCACCAGATTGCCCGGCACGCGCTCGAGCGCCGCCTGTATCGGCAGGATCATGAACGGCAACCAGACATAGACGAAGACGATCAGCGTGCCTGTCCATGAGACGGACAGCGAGTTGCCGCCGACGATCGGCAGGGACAGCCACGCGTCGAGCAGCCAGGTCAGGTGGACCTTGTCGAGGAACCAGCCGAGAATGCCTTCCTTCGCGAGGATGAGTTTCCACGCGTAGATCTTGACCAGATAGCTCGACCACAGCGGCAGCATGACGCCGAGATAGAACAGCGCCTTCCATGTGCCGCGCGCATAGCGCGCGGCGTAATAGGCGATCGGAAAGGCGACGAAGGCCGAGACGATCGTCACCATGGCCGCCATGCCGATCGTCCGCAGGATGATGTCGAGGTTCGACGGCAGCAGGAGTTCGCCATAGGTCTTCAGCGTGAACTCGCGGTTGATCAGCCCGGAGAACTCGTCGATCGAAAAGAAGCTCTGGAGGAGCAGGGCAAGAAGCGCGCCGAGATAGACGATGCCGAGCCACAGGACCGGCGGCAGGAGCATCAGGACGAGCAGGAATTTCGGCCGGCGCCAGAACAGGTCCGACAGCGCACCGAGAATGCCGCCGCGGGCCGGCAGGATGGCCGGTGCGGCGGCGGAGGGAAGGGTTGCGGCGGTCATGCCCCCTCGTCCATCAGGTGCAGGTGCTCGCGGTTGAAGGTGAGGCGGACCTCCTCGCCCTCGGCCGGAATGGGTGAACCAGCCGGCACGGTGACATTGATGCGCAGGCCCTCGGTATCGACCGCAACACGGGTCGCCGCACCGTGGTAGTTTCGCGCGAAGACGCGGCCCGGCACGCCGTCGCCGGCAAGGTCGCGGGCAATGCGGATCGCCTCCGGCCGCAGCGAACCCCAGCGGCGCTGGCCGGCCCAGCGCTGCACGAAGTCCGGCGGCAGAACGTTCGACGATCCGACGAAGTCCGCGACGAAGCGGGAGGCGGGCTTCTGGTAGATGTCTTCAGGCGCGCCGACCTGCATGATGCGGCCGTCGTTGAAGACGGCGACGCGGTCGGCCATCGACAGCGCCTCGCCCTGATCATGCGTGACGAAAACGAAGGTGATGCCGAGCGATTTCTGCAGCGAGCGAAGCTCGTCCTGCATGTCCTCGCGCAGCTTGAGGTCGAGCGCGCCGAGCGGCTCGTCGAGCAGCAGAACCTTCGGCTTGTTGACGAGCGCGCGGGCCAATGCCACGCGCTGGCGCTGGCCGCCTGAAAGCTGGCCCGGCTTGCGACCGCCATAACCCGGCAGCCGCACGAGTGAGAGGGCATCCTCGGCGGCCCTGCCACGCTCGGACTTTCCCACACCCTTGACCATCAGCCCGTAGGCGACGTTGTCGACGACGTTCAAATGCGGGAAGAGAGCGTAATCCTGAAAGACCGTGTTGACGTTGCGCCTATAGGGCGGCACGCCGTCCGCGCTCTCGCCGAAGATCTCGATGTGCCCCGCCGTCGGCTGTTCGAAGCCGGCGATGAGGCGAAGGCAGGTGGTCTTGCCGGAGCCCGACGGTCCGAGCATGGCGAAGAACTCGCCGGGCATGACATCCAGGTCGACCGCGTCGACGGCGCGAACGCTGCCGAAATGGCGCGAGACCTTCTGGAAGGAGACGGCTGGTGTCATCAGTCGGTCTGCCGGTACCCGCTGCGGTTTCGTCTGTCAGCCATTCACCATGCGCCTCCGCGTTCCTGCCGCTAGCCGCGGCAGGCGCACCGACCGGGAACTGGCCGATCGAGGGGCGCCCTACGGCGCCCCCCCAGCGAATGCGATCAGCGGCCGCCGATCACGCCGATGTAATCGGACACCCAGCGATAGTAGGGCACGCAGGCGTCGTTCTGGGTGGCGCATTTCGTGGTCGGCGTGGTCCAGAATTTGACCTTCTCGAAATTGTCGAGGCCGTTGGCGGTGCAGCCTTCGGCCGTCTGCATGCCGCGGCCATCGGTGCACGCCGCGGGGACCGACGGATTGGCGCCGAACCACACGGACAGGTCGCTCTGCAGGTTCGACGAGAGCTGATGCTCGAACCACATGTAGGCGCAATTCGGGTTGGCCGAGTCCACATGCATCATGGTCGTGTCGGCCCAGCCGGTCACACCCTCGTCGGGAAAGACAGACGCGATCGGCTGCTTGTCGGCCTTGAGCAGGTTGACCTGGAACGGCCATGAACCCGAAGCAACGACACCTTCGTTCTTGAAGTCGTCGATCTGTATGAAGGCGTCATGCCAGTAGCGGCCGACCAGCGTGCGCTGCGTGCGCAGGAGGTCGAGCGCGGCCTTATACTGGTCCTCGTTGAGCTGGTACGGATCCTTGATGCCGAGGTCGGGCTTGTGCGTCATCAGATAGAGCGCGGCGTCGGCGACGTGGATCGGGCCGTCATAGGCCTGCACCCTGCCCTTGTTGGACTGGCCGTCGTCGAGGGTCATTTCCTCGAACACCACCTTCCAGGAGGTCGGCGCGGTCTTGATGGCGTTGGTGTTGTACATCAACACGTTCGGCCCCCACATATAGGGGACGCCGTAATGCACGCCGTCGACCGTGTGCCACGGCGCGTCCTTGAGGCGGTCGTCGACCGTCGACCAGCTCTTGACCAGATCGACGTTGACCGGCTGCACGCGCTTGCCGGCGATGAGGCGCAGCGATGCGTCGCCCGAGGCGGTGACGAGGTCGAAGCCGCCCTCGTTCATCAGCGCCACCATCTCGTCGGACGTGGCGGCGGTCTTGACGTTGACCTTGCAGCCCGATGCGGCCTCGAACTTCGTCACCCAGTCAAAGTTCTTGTCGGTCTCGCCGCGCTCGATATAGCCGGCCCAGGCGATGATGTTGAGTTGGCCTTCGCCGGCGCCGACCTCCTTGACCTGTGCGGCCGCCTGACCGGCGAAGCTCATGGCAAGGGCAATCGCTGTGCAAGATCTAAGAACGGTCTTCATCGTGACATCTCCCATTGGAGGGCGCCGCTCGCTTGGCGGCTTGGTCCCTGGAAGCGAACGTGCGGCGAATCCGCAACGTTCGCAAATTCATTTGTCAGAACGTCGATATCGGTTTTTCCGATAGGTCAGCGATGGCGGGTCGGCCGCTGCGCCTGGGCGATGCCGATGAAGTCACGGGCAGGCTGGACGAGGCTCGAGCCGCGGCGCCAGACCATGCCGACCTGTACGGCCGGCAGCGAGCCTGAGACGTCGCGGCTCTCGATGCGGTCGCCTTCCAACGACCACGGCCGGTAGACCAGATCGGGCAGCAGCGCGATGCCCGCGCCGGTGGCGACGAGGCTGCGAACGGCTTCCACCGAGCGGGTGCGGAAGGCGACATGCGGGCGGGCGCCGAGCGCCATCAGAAGCTTGCCGGTGTTCTCCTCGATCTCGTCCACGGTGAGCATGATCAGCGGCTCGCGCGCCACGTCGGCGACGCCGATGATGTCGGCTCCGGCGAGATGATGGCCGAGCGGCAGCCACAGCCGATAGGGCGACACCTCAAGAATCTCCGCCTGGAGGGCCATGCGATCGCGCAGGTTGGAGATGACCATGACGGCCACGTCCAGTTCGCCGCCGACAAGCAGATGCTCCAGATAGTCGCCATTGTCCTCGATGGCCGACACCTGGACATCGGGAAAGGCGCGGCGGTAACGGGCGAGCAGATCGGAGAGCACGTAGCCGGCGACCAGCGACGTGACGCCAAGCATCAGGCGGCCGCCCTGTATGGCGTCGTCCCGGGCGAAGGTGAGCCGAGCATCGGCGACGTCGGCGAGAATCTTCGTCGCATGGCGCAGGAACTGGTGCCCCTTGTGGGTGATGGACAGGCCGCGCGGGTGACGCTCGAAGAGCTGCACGCCGAGATCGCCCTCAAGCTCCTTGATCGCCTCGGTGACGGAGGATTGCGAGATCGACAAGCTCTGCGCCGCCCGCGAGACCGTGCCCTGCTCGGCGACGGCGACGAAGAACTGAAGCTGGCGGATCGTGAAGGCCATGGCGGCGACTATGCACGCCGGCGCGGGCTTGCAAAGCGACCCTTGACAGTCCGGGATATCGTAACTATAAAAGTTACATGAAACGAAATGGCAAGCTTTCCGCCGCGCTGCACGCGCTGGTCCATCTGGCGCAATCCAGGGACGGCGTGATGACCTCCGAGCAGGTCGCGCAATGCCTCGACACCAACCCGGTCGTGGTCAGGCGCATGGTCGCCGGGCTAAAGCTGGCGGGGATCGTCACGTCGGCGAAAGGCCCCGGCGGCGGCATCGCGCTCGCCCGACCGGTGGAGGCGATCAGCATCGCGGCTGTCAGCGCCGCGCTCGACGAGCCGCTGCTGAAGCTCGGCACGGAGGTCGAGACCCCGACCTGCCTCATCGAACGCAGCGTCGTCGCGCGGCTCGAGGGTTTCAGAGTGGAGGCGGAACGGCTGCTCTCCGAACGGCTCGAAGGCATGACGCTCGCCGACATCATCAACGATATCGGCGAGCGCTTCGCCGAACACCACAGGAATAAGAATCATGGTTCATGACGTCATCGTCGTCGGTGGCGCGTTCGCCGGACTGTCGGCCGCGCTGCAACTCGCCCGGGCACGGCGCTCCGTGCTGGTCATCGACGCGGGCCAGCCACGCAACCGCTTCGCGGCGCATTCGCACGGATTCCTCGGACAGGACGGGCGGACACCGGCGGATATCCTCGCAACGGCGCGGGAGCAGCTTCGCGCCTATCGCACCGCGATGCTGACTTCAGGCGAGGCGACAAGCGCGCGTTGGAGCGCAAGGGGCTTCGAGGTGGCGACCGGCGACGGCCAAGTCATCCATGGTAGCCGCCTGATCCTGACGACAGGCGTCAAGGACACGCTGCCGCCGGTCGCGGGACTTGACGAGGAGTGGGGCAAGTCGGTCTTCGTGTGCCCCTATTGCGACGGCTACGAGGTCGGCGGCGGCGCAATCGGCGTGCTGGCGACCGGGCCGATGTCGTCGCACCAGGCGATGCTGCTGACGGAATGGGGAGACGTCACATTCTTTCTCAACGGCGCCGCCGAACTGGATGACGGGCAGAGGGCGGAACTCGCAGGGCGGGGCGTGACGATCGAGACGACGGCGGTAAACCGCTGGACGCGTGAGCGCGACGGAACGGTCGGCTTCGACATGGCCGACGGCCGGCGCAGCAAGGTCAAGGCGCTGTTCACCGGCCCGCGCATCTCCATGGCGAGCCCCATCGCAGAACAGCTCGGCCTCGACTTCGAGCAAGGGCCGCTCGGCCCGTATGTTCGCGTCGACGACCGGCAGAGGTCGAGTGTCGCCAATGTCTTCGCGGCGGGCGACGCGGCGCGGCCGATGCACAGCGTCGCGCTCGCCGTGGCGGGCGGCGCGATGGCCGGCATCGCGGCGCACCAGTCGCTGGTGTTCGAGGCCGCTGCGTAGAGCGGGATACCCGGGAGCTAGCCGATATCCGCGCCGGGCGCGGTCGCGACGCCGTACTGGCGGGCGCGGATATCGGCTTCAGGCTGATGGAACAGCCGCTCCACGCGGAGCCGCTCGTAGGCGCCGTCGCCGAGCGCTATCAGCGCCGCCTGCCCTTCGGCGCGACCGAGCAGAGCCAGGCCGCGCGGCGTGCGGATCGACAGCGCGAAGGACGGGAAGTCCGGTCCCTGGCCCTGGACCAACAGACGGGATCGGCACGCGCCGCCGTCGACGCTGTATGCGATGCGGCTGTTGATCGTCACCACATCGGCCGGCACGTCGTCACGCAGCACGACCGCTGCGGATGCGAGCTTGCGCCTGAGCGGCGGCACGAGCGCGGGATCGATCTCGCCGCGATCCAGGATCGCCTGGAGTATGAAATAGTCTTTCGATGTCAGCAGGCAGCGCGTTTCCATGGCTGTTTCCTCGCCGGCACGCGGACAGCGACCGGCTCAAGTCTGTCGATCGGATTAAGGTCGTTCCCTGGCGGCCTCCTCGCCGCCAGGGACCATCAGCCTGCGACGAGCGATCCGGCGCGATCGAGGAAACGACGTTTGCGGGAGGCAGGAGCAAAGGGGCGCGACGGCATGACTCAGGCCTCCGGCGCCTCGACGCCGACGACGGTCAGCCGGTGGACCTTTCCGTCGCGGGCGGTCCAGTCGATCGACTGGCCCCGCGCGAGGCCGATCAGCGCGGCGCCGACCGGCGTGAGGACCGAGACCTTGCCCTCGGCAATGTCCGCCTCGCCCGGATAGACGAGGGTCACGCGGCGCAGGCCGGCGCCCTCGGCCTCGTATTCGAGCGTCGAACCCATGCGCACGACGTGCGGCGGCAGTGCAGCCGGCTCGACGACGCGTGCGCGGTCCAGTTCGGCCTGCAATTCGTCGGCAACATCGGGAAACCTGGCAAGCGCCGCGGCCGCGAGGCCGTTCAGCCTCCTGTGGTCGTCGCGTCCGAGGATGATCGCGGGCTTCCGCGCCCGCGCCTGATGCATGTTCATTTCCTGTCTCCATTCCGCCCGCATGGGGCACGTCCGCACGCGAACAGGCGCGGAGGGCCAGCCAGCGAGCGACCAACAATATTAGGGATACGATGAGTTGCGCGGCCCCGGCCTCGGGGCGCTACCGCCGAGCCGGGGTCAGCGTCCCGCGATGGGGACGACCCTGTGGATCGCATGCGATCCGGTCATGGGGAACGAACGGTTCATGGTCCGAAAGATGGTGGTTCCGCCGCCCTTGTCAAGCCGGCGGCGCGGCGCCCGCGACGCCGAGCGCCACTCCCGCCCCGGCGAGCGCGGTCGCGATCTCGGCCGGCGGCGGACGATCGGTGACCAGCTCGGAGAAGGCGGAGAAGGGCGCGACCTGCATCAGGCCTCGGCGGCCGAACTTGGTATGATCCGTCACGACGATCCTGCGCGCCCCGCGGGCGATCAGCATGCGCGCGAACTCGGCCTCCTCCAACTCGTAGTCCATCACGCCATCGACCGCGTCGATGGCGCCGGCCGAGACCACCGCGTGGTCGACCGAGAAGCGCGAGACGAATTCGATCGCCGAGACGCCGAAGGCCGCGCCACTGTCGCTCCTCAACTCCCCGCCCGCCATATAGACCTTGTTGCCGTTCACGGTCGCCAGCGTGCGGGCGATGTCGGAGGAGTTGGTGACGACGGTGAGCCGGCGGTGACCGAGCAGTTCGCGGGCGAGGAAGCTGGTGGTCGTGCCGGTGTCGAGCATCACCGACTCGCCGTCGCGGATCGAAGCGGCCGCGTGGCGGGCGATGGCTCGCTTGGCGTCGGCATTCTCGCGCATGCGCCGCTCGAACGGCGCCTCCCCGACCACCGAGGGCAGGCCGATGGCGCCATGCATCTTCAACACCGCGCCGGACGAGGTGAGCGGTTTCACGTCGCGCCGCACGGTCTCAAGCGACACGTCGAGGCGCGCGGCGAGGTCGGCGATGGTGATCGTGCCTTCCTCGCGGATGAGCCGCAGGATCTCGCCGTGGCGCTTGGAATGGCTGATCGGGCGCATGATCAAGGTCTCGACATCCTGACCGATTCCTAAGCAATCGCGACCGTTCACACAATCGGCGCCATGAGATCCGGTCAATTCAAACACAAAACACCACAGGATCGCGTTGACAAGCAAGCTTCCGCCGCGTGAGACTGGAGCTTCGCAGCGATCCCGCGAACGCTCGCCCGCCGAACGAGGCGAGCCGTGGCGCCTGCGCCAACAGAGGGTGAGCAGGAGGCTCCAAAATGTCCCGCAGATTTCTTTCCGTTTCGGCGCTGGCGCTTTCCGCGGCGCTCGCCGCGTTGCCCGCCACCGCGCAGGAATCCACCGACCCTATCAAGCTGACGCTGCATGACTGGACAGGGCAGTTGATCACCACCGAACTGATGGGCGAAGTGCTCAAGAAGGCGGGGTACAACATCGAATATGTGCAGGCCGACTATCTGGCGCAGTTCGCCGGCCTGGAGACGGGCGACCTGCATGTGGCCATGGAGATGTGGGAGACCACCGGTCGCGACGCCATGGACGCCTCGACCGCCACGGGCAAGACCGAGGTGCTGGGCCCCACCGGCATGAAGGCCAAGGAAGAGTGGTGGTATCCGGAATACATGAAGGCCAAATGTCCTGGCCTGCCCAACTGGGAGGCGCTGAAGGAGCCAGCCTGCGCGGAAGCCTTCTCGACGGCCGAGACCGCGCCGAAGGGCCGCTATCTCGGCGGCCCGGTGACATGGGGCGGCTATGACGACGAGCGCGTGGTGGCGCTCGACCTGCCCTTCGAGGTGATCCACGCCGGCACCGACGCCGCCCTGTTCGCGGAGCTGGAAAGCGCCTACCAGCGCGAGGCGCCGATCCTTCTATGGATCTACGCGCCGCACTGGGCGCCGGCCAAATACAAGGGCGAGTGGGTCGAGTTCCCGGAATACACGAAGGCGTGCTACGAGGATCCGGCCTGGGGCTCGAATACGGGCGCGCAGTATGACTGTGGCAAGCCGTTCGGCGAGATCTGGAAGGTCGCCTGGGCGGGACTCAAGGACAAGTGGCCCGGCGCCCACAAGGCGATCACCGCCTTCACCATCGACAACGACGCCATGGGCGCGATGATCACCAAGGTCGACCTCGAAGGCCAGACCGTGAGTGCGGTCGTCCAGGAGTGGATGGGCGCCAACGAAGCCACCTGGTCGGAGTGGGTGAAGAAGTAGGGTGACGACGCGCTCCCTCCCCCTTGAGGGGAGGGTGGCCGCGGAGCGGCCGGGTGGGGTCGTGGCGGCAGCACGCGACGCAAAGATCAAACCATGGCCAAGACGCGCGTGACGCCCGAGCTTCGTGAGAAAGCGAAATCGCTTCGTCATTCGATGACGCGGAGCGAGGTCCTCCTTTGGCCGGAGCTTCGCGAACTGAAACGTGATGGTCTGCACTTCCGGAAACAGGCGCCGATCGGACCGTATGTCGTCGATTTCGTGTGTCTCGGATCGAAGCTGATCGTCGAGGTCGATGGCGATCACCACGAGATCGAACGCGAGAAACGTCGTGACAGCGTTCGCGATGCCTATCTGCGATCGCTTGGCTATGAGGTCCTCCGGATCGACTACCCGGACGTACTGGGCAATGGCAGCGCCTGGAACGTTGCGCAGTCAATAAAGTATGCAGCGCTTGGCCGCTTCGACCCCACCCGGCCGCTTCGCGGCCACCCTCCCCTCAAGGGGGAGGGAGCCCCGTGAAACTCGTCTGCCGCGATGTCTGGAAGCTGTTCGGCGCGGGGGCGAAGGATTTTCTCGCGCGTGAAAGGACACCCTCCCCGGAGCGCGTGAAGGCCGAGGGGCTCGTCGCGGCGGTCCGCGCGGTGAACCTCGAGGTCCGCGAGGGCGATATCTTCGTCATCATGGGCCTGTCGGGCTCTGGCAAGTCGACGCTGGTGCGCTGCCTGTCGCGGCTGGTCGAGCCGACGGCCGGCGAGATCGTCTTCAACGGCGAGAACCTGCTCGCAGCGAGCGAGAAGCGGATGATCGAGATCCGCCGCCACCAGATGGGCATGGTTTTCCAGAACTTCGCCCTGCTGCCGCACCTGACCGTTCTTTCCAACGTCGCATTCCCGCTCGAGGTCCAGGGCATGGAGCGAACGCGGCGCGAGGCGCGGGCGCGACAGATGATCGAGCTGGTGGGACTTTCGGGCAAGGACGGCTTCTTCCCGCGCGAACTCTCGGGCGGCCAGCAGCAGCGCGTCGGCATCGCGCGATCTCTCGCCGTCGAGCCGGAACTGTGGTTCCTCGACGAGCCGTTCTCGGCGCTCGACCCGCTGATCCGCCGCGAGATGCAGGACGAGTTCATGCGGCTCCAGTCGGTGCTCAACAAGACCATCGTCTTCATCACGCACGACTTCGACGAGGCGATCAGACTCGCCGACCGCATCGCCATCATGAAGGACGGCGCGGTCGTGCAGGCGGGCACGCCGGAGGAACTGGTGCTGAAACCGGCCGACGACTACGTCGCCGCCTTCACGCGCAACGTGGCGAAGGCAAAGGTGGTGCGCGCGGCGTCGCTGATGAGGGCCACGAACGGTAAGGCGCCCGTCGAGACAATCGGCGAGCGGGCGACGATCGCGGAAGCCGCGCCGCTGTTTTCAGCCGGCGTCGAGCGGCTGGCCGTGACAGACGCGGATGGAAAACACATCGGCACGTTGGAACGCGCCGACGTGGTCGACCTGATGATGCGGGGGTGAGCCGCATGCCCAGCGTAGCTGACTTCGCCCCCTCCACCGCCTTCGGCGGTCCCCCTCCCCCGCTTCGCAGGGGAGGATCCAGCGTCGATGTCGGCCGCAACCTTGATCCTCCCCCGTTTACGGGGGAGGGGGACCACGCGAAGCGTGGTGGAGGGGGCCGCGGTAGGAAAGCGGCGAGATGACCAGGTCCCATGTAGACATCGCCACACGCCCCGTCGGCCGGCCGCTCGGATGGGCGTCGATCGACTGGCCATGGACGGTCGCGCTGGTCGCCTTCGTGCTATTCTGGCAGTTCGGCGAAGGCGTCGCGAACTGGGCCTTCGTCTATCCCAAAGAGCTGTTCATCCCGGCCGCACGGTGGATCGGCGATTTCACCAAGTGGCTGGTAAACGAGGCGAGCTTCGGGCTCTTCACCTTCACCGAACTGACCCGCGCCATCGCGGCGATCATCGACTTCCCCTACCGCGTGGCCCTCGGGCTGCTGTCGACCGGGCTGCTATCGGGGCAAGGCTCGTCGGCGACACAGATCCTGCCGCCGCTGTCGTGGATCGCCGTGATCGCGGTCGTCGCGCTGATCGGCCACCGCTTCGGCGGCTGGCGGCTGGCTGCGCTCGCCGGCGCGTGTTTCCTCTACCTCGCCGCGTTCGGCCAGTGGACGAGCGCGATGGTGACGCTTGCCTCGATCCTCGTCGCGGTGCCGATCGGCGTGATCGGGGGACTACTGCTCGGCATCGCGGCTTATCGCTGGCCGGCCTTCGAGCGGGCGCTGACGCCCGTGCTCGACCTGATGCAGACGATCCCCGTCTTCGCCTATCTAGTGCCGATCCTGATCCTGTTCGGCTTCGGCCCGACCGCAGCAGTGGTGGCGACGCTGATCTACGCCATGCCGCCGATGACGCGCATCACGGTCCTGGCGCTGCGCGGCGTCGCGTCGGAGGTGATCGACCTCGGCAACATGGTGGGCTGCACCAGGCGGCAGATGACGTGGCGCGTGATGGTGCCCTCGGCCAGGGACTCGCTGATGGTGGGCGTCAACCAGGTGATCATGCTGTCGCTGAACATGGTGATCATCGCCTCGATGATCGGCGCGGGCGGTCTCGGATTCGACGTGCTGGCGGCGCTGCGGCGGCTGGATATCGGAGCGGGCATCGAGGCGGGACTGGCCATCGTGGCGCTGGCCATCGCGCTCGACCGGCTCAGCCAGGCGGCGGCGATCCGGATGGGACAGGCAGGGCACGGGCCGACGGTCTTCGTGCAGCGCAACGGGTACCTGATCGGCGCGCTTGCGGTCGTGCTCATCACCGCCGCGGCCGGGCTGGCGCTGCCGGCGGCGCAGCGCTACCCCGAGGCGCTGACACTTTCGACCGGTACGTTCTGGTCGGAAGTGGTGCGCTGGATCAACATCAACTTCTTCGACTTCTTCGAAGCGATCAAGAACGCGGTCCTGCTGAACGTGCTGGTGCCGACCAAGCGGCTGCTGGCGGACCTTCCCTGGGCGGGTGTGGTCGCGCTCGTCGCCTTCGCCGGCTGGCGGCTCGGCGGCTGGCGGCTGGCTGCGACGACCGGCGCGCTCGCCTTCCTGATCGCCGCGACGGGTCAGTGGGAGAAGGCGACCGTCACCATCTATCTGTGCGGCATCTCGGTCGTGTTCGCGGCGCTCATCGGCATCCCCACAGGCATCGCGGCGGCCGAACGGGAAAGGCTGTGGCGCTGGGTGCAGGCGGTCATCGACACGCTGCAGACGCTGCCATCCTTCGTCTACCTGATGCCGGCGGTGATGCTGTTCCGAGTCGGCGACTTCACGGCGATGCTGGCGGTGGTCGCGTACTCGATCGCGCCGTCGATCCGCTATACCGCGCTCGGGCTCAGACGTGTCGATCCGAGGATCGTCGAGGCTGGCCGCGCGATGGGCTGCACGCCATGGCAGCTGCTGACCAAGATCAAGCTCAAGCTGGCGCTGCCCGAGATCATGCTCGGCATCAACCAGACCATCATGTTCGCGCTGTCCATGCTGGTGATCACCGCGCTGGTCGGCACGCGCGACCTCGGCCAAGAGGTCTACATCGCGCTCACCAAGGCCGACACGGGACGCGGCCTGGTGGCGGGACTGGCGGTGGCGTTCATCGCCATCATCGCCGACAGGCTGATCGCCGCCGGCGCGGCGCGGACGAAGAAGCGGCTGGGGCTGGCGCCATGACCACCTCCCACGACCGCATCCGTGCCCTGCCGATCTGGAACGGCGCGATCGATATCGGGCCCCTGAATGGCGGGCTGTCGAATGAGAGCTGGGTGGTGACGGACGCGAGCGGACGGCATGTCGTGCGTTTCGGCCGCGACTTCCCGTTCCACCACGTCTTCCGCGAGCGCGAGGCGATGGCGGCGAGGGCCGCGCATGCGGCAGGGTTCGCACCGGAGGTCCGCCACGCCGCCGCAGGCGTGATGGTGACCGCGTTCCTGGGTGCGAAGACGTTTGGCGCGGACGACGTGCGCGAGAACCGCGCACGCATCGCGAAGCTCATGAGGCGCTTTCACGACGAGATGCCCAAGCATGTCTCGGGGCCGGGCTTCATGTTCTGGGTGTTCCACGTCATCCGCGACTACGCGCGCACGCTGGAAACGGGCGGCAGCCGTATGATCCCGGAACTGCCGCGCTTCGTGGCGCTGGCGGATGAGCTGGAAGCCGTGCAAGCGCCACTTCCGATCGTCTTCGGCCACAACGACCTCCTGCCCGCCAACGTCCTCGACGACGGCGAGCGGCTGTGGCTGATCGACTTCGAATATGCCGGCTTCAATACGGCGATGTTCGACCTCGCGGGCGCTGCATCGAACGCCAGCATGACGGACGCGGAGGCGGACGAACTGCTCGGCGCCTATTTCGGCGGTGCGCCGGACGCCGACATCCGCCGCAGCTTCGCCGCGATGCAGGTCGCCTCGCTGCTGCGCGAGGCGATGTGGAGCATGGTCTCGGAACTGCACCTCGACGCGCCGGGCGCGGACTACGTCGCCTACACGACGGAGAACCTGGCGAAGCTCGGCGCGGCGCTGGAACACTACAGAACAACATACGGGAAGAAACGTTCATGACCCTGCCGACCCAGGCGGAGATCGTCGTCATCGGCGGCGGCATCATCGGCTGCTCGACCGCCTACCATCTGGCCCGCGACCACAAGGTTGACGTGGTGCTGCTCGAGCAGGGCAGGCTGACGTCGGGCTCGACCTGGCACGCGGCCGGACTTGTCGGACAGCTACGCTCCTCGGCGTCGATCACGCGGGTGCTGAAGTACTCGGTCGAGCTCTACAAGGGGCTGGAGGCCGAGACGGGGCTTGCCACCGGCTGGAAGATGACCGGCTGCCTGCGGCTCGCGACCAACCAGGACCGGTGGACGGAATTCCGCCGACTGGCGACGACCGCAAAGAGTTTCGGCATGGACATGCAGCTCCTGTCGCCGGCCGAGGTGAAAAAGATGTGGCCGCTGATGGAGGTCTCCGACCTCGTCGGCGCGTCGTGGCTGCCCACCGACGGACAGGCGAGCCCGTCCGACATCACGCAGTCGCTCGCCAAGGGCGCGCGACTGCATGGCGCCAGGCTGTTCGAGGAGGTGCGCGTCACGGGCTTCGAGACGAAGGACGGACGCATCGTCAAAGTGAAGACGAGCCAGGGGGACATCGCCTGCGAGAAGGTGGTGAACTGCGCCGGCCAGTGGGCGCGGCAGGTTGGCGCGATGGCGGGCATCAACGTGCCGCTGCAACCGGTGAAACACCAATACATCATCACCGAGCGGATCGAGGGGCTCGCCTCCGACGCGCCGACGATCCGCGACCCGGACCGTCGCACCTATTTCAAGGAGGAGGTCGGGGGGCTGGTGATGGGCGGCTACGAGCCGAACCCCATATCCTGGACGACGGCAGACGTGCCGAACGACTGGGAGTTCAGGCTGTTCGATGACGACTTCGACCATTTCGAGCAGCACATGGCGGAGGCGATCGCTCGCGTGCCGGCGCTCGAAAAGGTCGGCGTCAAGAAGATGATCAACGGACCTGAGAGCTTTACGCCCGACGGCAACTTCATCCTCGGCGTCGCGCCGGAATGCGCCAACATGTTCGTTGGCGCGGGCTTCAACGCCTTCGGCATCGCCTCTGCCGGCGGCGCGGGCTGGGTGCTGGCGCAGTGGACGGTCGACGGCGAGGCGCCGCTCGACCTGTGGGTCGTCGACATTCGCCGATTCTCGGGGCTCCACCACGACCGCGACTGGGTGCGCGACCGTACGCTGGAGGCCTATGGCAAGCACTACACGATCGGATTTCCGCACGAGGAATACGAGAGCGGGAGGCCGCGCATCGTCTCGCCGCTCTACGACAGGCTCAAGAAGCACCACGCGGTTTTCGGCTCCAAGCTCGGCTGGGAGCGACCCAACTGGTTCGCGCGGGATGGCGTCGCCGCCAAGGACGTCTATTCGATGGGCCGGCAGAACTGGTTCGACGCCGTTGGCGCGGAACACCGGCACGTCCGCGAAAAGTTGGGCATCTTCGACCAGTCGTCCTTCGCGAAGTACGAACTGACCGGCCCCGACGCGGCCAAGGCGCTGGACTGGATCTGCGCGAACGACGTGGCGAAGCCTGTCGGCCAGCTGACCTACACGCAGCTCCTGAACAGCCGCGGCGGCATCGAAGCGGACCTGACCGTCGCGCGACTCGGTGAGGACAGGTTCTACATCGTCACCGGCACGGGCTTCCGAACGCACGATCTGGGGTGGATCGCGGACCACATCCCGGCCGGGCTCGACACAGGGCTGAACGACGTGACCGAGGAATTCGGCACGCTGTCGCTGATGGGGCCGCGGGCACGGGACGTGCTCGAGAAAGTGACCGACGCGGACGTCTCGAACGCTGCGTTCCCCTTCGGCCATGTCCGCGAGATCGAGATCGCCGGAGCGGCGGTCAGGGCGCTGCGCGTCACTTATGTCGGCGAGCTCGGCTGGGAACTGCATGTGCCGATCGCGGCCACTGGCGACGTGTTCGACGCGTTGATGGAAGCCGGCAAGAAGCACGACATCCGGCCGGTCGGATACCGGGCGCTGGAGTCGCTCAGGCTCGAAAAGGGCTACCGCGCCTGGGGCTCCGACATCACGCCGAACGACACGCCGTTCGAGGCAGGTCTCGGCTGGGCGGTGAAGCTCAGGAAGAACACCGACTTCATGGGGCGCAAGGCGCTGTCGACGGCCAACGGCGCGGCGCTGAAAAAACGCTTCGCAGGCTTCACCGTCGACGATCCGGCCATCGTGCTGGTCGGGCGCGAGACGATCCTGCGCGACGGCGAGCCGGTCGGCTACCTGACCTCGGGCGGCTACGGCTACACGGTCGGCAGGCCGATCGGCTACGGCTACGTGCGCAGCGCCGACGCCGTGACGGACGACTTCCTCGCCTCGGGCAGCTACGAGCTGGTGGTGGCAATGGAGCGCACCAAGGCGCGGATCACGATGGAGCCGCTGTACGACCCCAAGGGCGAGCGGGTGAAGGGATGAAAGCCGGAATTGGGACGGCGATCGCCGCGGTCGGGTTTCTGGCCGGGGTCTGCCAGTCGGCGGCGGCGACGATCGACATACGCGACTGCCCGCTGGACACGACGGTCTTCGTCGATCCGTGGGCCGGCGCGAGTTTCACGGTCGAGCGCGTCGGCACGCTATACAACTGGCTCTGCCCCGACGGTTTCGAGCCGCCCGACGCTATGTGCAGCGGACCCTATGGCGACCTCGTGCTGGAAGGCTCGTATCGCGAGAGCAACGATGGCGAACCGAAAGCGATGACGGCGATCTGGAGCGTCATCAAGGGCGTGCCATGCTGCGGCTGGAACGTCGAGGACGGCCGCTCCGCGGTCACCGGAAACGCGGATTTCAGATGGCTGGCGCCCGCCGACGTGCCGACGCTGAGGGAGATGCCTTTCCTGTCGATCGAGGCGCTGTCGTATCAAGGCTCGGACTTCGGCAATCCGGTCAACGCGGCGTCGTGTCGTACGAGGTGACGGGCGCGCCCAGATCGATCTTTGGCGCGCAATAGAGCGCATAAAGCGTCTTGAGCACTTCCTCCACCTCGGTGCTCGCAAGCCGGTAGTGAATCTGCTGGCCATCGCGCCGTGTCCTGACCAGGCCGAGCGCGCGCATCTTGGCCAGGTGCTGAGAGGCCGCCGCGACGGTCAGCCCGACGATCTCGGCAAGCCTACCGACCGTCTTCTCGCCCTCCAGCAGATTGCAAAGCACCACCAAACGCTTGGCGTTCGCCATCGCGGTCAGCAGGCTCGATGCGGCCTCCGCACTCTCCTTGAAGGCGGCCAGGGTTTTTTCGTTCATCTCGATTTTCATACTTGACACTATAGCAGTTGCGCAATTACTTTACAATTACCAATCACAAGGAGCCCTCCCATGGCCAATGTCGGCAGCTCGGACCGCCTGGTCCGCGCGATCCTCGGACTCGTCCTCATCGCAGCACCTTTCCTGCCGTTCACCGCAATGCTGTTTGCGGGCTGGGGCGCGTGGTCATATCTCGTTGCAGCGGTCGGCCTCGTGCTGGTCGGCACCTCGGCCATGCGCTTCTGCCCACTCTACGCGATTTTCGGGGCGAACACCTGCCCGGCGGCACGGCGCTGACATGGCGACCGAGTTCACCCCCTTCGCCTCGCTCGCCGGTGGCGCGCTGATCGGCCTTGCGGCGGTCATGCTCATGGCGCTGCATGGCAAGATCGCCGGCATGACCGGCATCGTCGCCGGCGTCATCCCGCCCGCCGCGAGCGACTGGGCGTGGCGCGCGGCCTTCCTTCTCGGGACGATAACCGCACCGGCGCTCATGGTCGCGACAGGCATGGTCGCAATCCCCTTCCAGGTTCCCGTGTCGACCGCGGCGCTCGTCACGGGCGGCCTCATCGTCGGCGTCGGCGTCACCCTTGGCGGCGGCTGCACGAGCGGACATGGCGTCTGCGGCATGGCCAGGCTGTCGCCGCGCTCGATCGTCGCGACGCTGGTCTTCATGGCGGCTACCTTCGCCACCGTGTTCGTCGTCCGCCACCTGATCGGAGCCTGATCCATGCAAAAGATCGTCTCCGCCCTCGTGATCGGCGCGCTGTTCGGCGCGGGAATCGCCATCTCGGGCATGGGCAACCCAGCCAAGGTGCTCAACTTCTTCGACCTGGCGGGCAGCTTCGACCCGAGCCTGATCCTCGTCATGGTCAGCGCGCTCGCGGTCACCGGCATCGGCTACCAGGTCGTGTTCCGGACACGCTCCGCCCCAGTCTGCACGAGCACATTCGACATTCCAACCAATCGCCGCATCGACCTGCCGCTGATCGCGGGCTCCGCCGTCTTCGGCATCGGATGGGGAATCACGGGCTTCTGCCCGGGCGGCGCCGTACCGATGCTCGGCCTCGGAAACACAGAGACGGCGATCTTCATCGCATCGATGGTCACTGGGATCGTCGTCGCGAGGACGATGCGGCAGCGCACCGCACGTCTCGCATCCGCCTGACCGCCACGAACAGGAAAGGGAAATGCCATGAACGCCAACGCACCCTTCGTGCCGGACCTTTCGGTGAAGCCGCAGGTGACGGCATTCTTCGACGAACCGACGAACACGGTCAGCTACGTGGTGGCGGACCCAGGTTCCAACGCCTGCGCGGTCATCGATTCGGTCATGGACATCGACTATGCGGCCGGGCGCATCGCCTACCGCTCGGCCGACGCAATCATCGCCTTCATCCGCGATCACGGCCTCAAGCTTGAGTGGCTGATCGAGACGCATGTGCACGCCGACCACCTCTCGGGCGCGCCATACATCCAGGAAAAACTGGGCGGCAGGATCGGCATCGGCGAGAACATCGTGGTCGTCCAGGAGACCTTCGGCAAGGTCTTCAACGAGGGCACGGAGTTCCAGCGCGACGGCTCGCAGTTCGATCGCCTGTTCAAGGACGGAGACAGCTACCAGATCGGCTCGATGACCGCTCGCACCATGCACACGCCGGGGCACACGCCGGCGTGCATGACGCATGTGATCGGCGATGCCGCATTCGTGGGCGATACGCTGTTCATGCCGGACGGTGGCTCGGCGCGGGCGGATTTTCCCGGCGGGGACGCGCGGACACTGTACCGCTCGATCAAACGCGTCCTTTCGCTGCCGGGCGAGATGCGGCTGTTCATGTGCCACGACTATGGGCCCAACGGCCGCGACATACGCTGGGAGACCACGGTCGCGGAGCAGCGCGAAAGTAACATCCACGTCAGGGACGGGATCAGCGAGGACGAGTTCGTAGCGACCCGCGAGGCGCGCGACGCCACCCTCGCCATGCCGAAGCTCATCATCCCCTCGCTCCAGGTGAACATGAAGGCGGGCGAACTGCCCACACCCGACGAGAGCGGCAAGCGCTTCCTCAAGGTGCCGATCAACGGCCTCTGAAACGCCGACGAAGGACAATCGCCATGCAAGCGAAAAAACTCCATGACCGGTTCTCGGTTTCCGAACAGATCGATCCTCGAGACGTCGCGGCGATCGCCGCCGCCGGCTACCGGTCCATCATCTGCAATCGACCCGACCGCGAAGGCTGGGGACAACCAGATTTCGCGGAAATCGAGGGGGCGGCGCAGGCTGCGGGCCTGAAAGCCGCATATCTTCCGATCACACCGGGCGCGACGAGCGAAGAGCAGGTGCGGCGGTTCGCCGAGCTGATCGCGACGCTGCCCGGACCCGTGCTCGGCTATTGCCGCAGCGGCGCGCGCGCGGCAGGTCTCTGGGAGACGGCGCAATCGCTGCGGATCGTCGGCTAGACCGTCATGAAGCGGTCGCGGTCCTACCTGCCCTTCCTGGAGTGGGCGTCGGTCTACTCGAGGAAACAGGTCGAGCACGACCTATTGGCGGCGGTGATCGTGACGATCATGCTCGTCCCCCAGAGCCTGGCCTACGCAATGCTGGCGGGACTGCCGCCGCATGTCGGGCTCTATGCGTCGATCCTGCCGCTGGTCGCCTATGCGATCTTCGGGACCAGCCGCACCCTCGCCGTCGGCCCGGTGGCCGTCGTGTCGCTGATGACGGCGGCGGCGGCGGGTCAGGTCGCCGCACAAGGCACCGACGCCTACCTGGAAGCGGCAATCGCGCTTGCCCTGCTCTCGGGACTGATCCTCGTCGCAATGTCGGTCCTGCGGCTCGGCTTCCTCGCCAATTTCCTCAGCCATCCGGCCATCTCGGGCTTCATCTCCGCGTCCGGAATCCTGATCACCGCCAGCCAGGCGAAACATATTCTCGGCGTTTCGGCCGCCGGCGAAACCCTGCCGGCGATGATCAGCGAACTCGTCCCGAAACTCGGAGGCACGAATCCATACACGCTGACGATCGGTGTTCTGTCGCTGGCTTTCCTGTTCTGGGTGCGCAAGCGGCTGAAGCCGCTTCTGGTCGGCATGGGGCTGACGGCGCGGTCAGCCGAGATGATAGCCAAGGCCGGACCCGTGGCGGCGATCGGGGCGACCATTGGCGCCGTGCTCACATTCAAACTCGAAGCGCACGGCGTGAAGATCGTCGGCGACATCCCCGCCGGCCTTCCGCCTTTCGCGCTGCCGGAGTTCGACCCGGCACTCTGGCAACGGCTGCTGCCGGCAGCGGCGGTGATCAGCCTGGTCGGCTTCGTCGAGTCCGTTTCGGTCGCGCAGACGCTGGCTGCCAAGCGCCGGCAGCGTATCGCGCCGGATCATGAACTGACCGGCCTCGGCGCCGCCAACATCGCCTCCGCCCTGTCCGGCGGATACCCGGTTACCGGAGGCTTCGCGCGTTCGGTGGTGAACTTCGACGCAGGCGCGGAGACGCCCATGGCGGGGGTTTTCACCGCGTTGGGCATCCTTGCCGCGACGCTCGTCCTGACGCCGATGTTCCGCTTCCTGCCGCAGGCGGTCCTCGCGGCCACCATCATCGTCGCGGTGCTGTCGCTGGTCGACACCAAGGCGATCATGCGGACCTTCGCCTATTCGAAGTCAGATTTCGCGGCGATGGCTGTGACGATCGCCGCCGTCCTCGTGGTCGGCGTCGAAGCCGGCATTCTCGCAGGCGTCGGACTGTCCCTGATCCTCTTCCTCTACCGGACGAGCCGCCCACATGTCGCGGTCGTCGGCCAGGTGCCAGGCACCGAGCATTTCCGGAACGTCGAGCGACACACGGTGATCACGCATCCCGAGATCCTGTCGATCCGGGTCGACGAGAGCCTGTACTTCGCGAATGCGCGGTTTCTGGAGGACACGCTCCAGGAGGCGGTGGCGACGCGGCCGGAGCTGAAACACGTAGTGCTCATGTGCCCGGCCGTGAACATGATCGACGCCTCGGCGCTCGAAAGCCTCGAAGCCATCGCCCATCGACTTGCCGATGCAGGCGTCGGCTTTCACCTTTCCGAGATCAAGGGGCCAGTAATGGACCGCCTGAAGCGGTCTGATTTCTTCGAACACTTCCAGGGCAGTGTGTTCCTGTCGCATCACGACGCCATTCGTGACCTCGCGAGACCAGCCAGGTCGTGAGATAGAGCGGCGCGCGACCGGGCATTCACGCCTTGCGCAGAACCACCGCTCGGCTCGGCACGGTCCCGACCTCGCCGGGCATGGAGACGTAGGGTCTGGTCTCCTCTACGCAGGCGAGACCCCCCTGCCCTTCGAGCGCGACGATGCGATCGCCGAACCCGCGCTCCCACAGCGTGTTCTTCACGGTCAGCACGATAACTCCGCCCGGCCGGCAGATGCGAACCAGCTCATCCATGCCTTCCGCGCCGACATGACCCGTGGTGAAGACGCCAGCCGAGACGATGCCGGCGAAATGTCCGTCGGAAAAGGGCAGCGGTCCTCCGAGCGCAAGGCAGTGATAGGCGGCGTAGGCATTCTTCCCCCGCGCCACGGCCAGCATGCCTTCCGAGATGTCGAGCGCCTCGACCGCGGGATAGCCCATGATGCCCAGCCACTCGCCTATCAGGCCTGTGCCCGCGCCTGCGTCGAGGATCGGGAAAGCGCCGCGCGCCAGGTGGCGGGCGAGCAGCCCGAGGCAGATGGTCGGATGGCGGTAGCCGGCGATGGCCATTTCCGCGTCGTAGGTCGAGGCCCAGCCGTCATAGAGAGCGGCAACCTCCTCCGGCGCCTTCGCGTCGTAGACCGACCCCAGCGCACCGCCATGCTTTCCGTCGGCCATGCCTACTCCCATGCTTCGTCCTGATCGATGATAGCCAAGCGGGCAAAACTGTGGAACCGTTCCGCCAACGAAACCGAATGCCAAGGGCAACGGCAAGAGCGGGCGGGCAGTGAAGAATGAACACCGACATCAGAGCCGACATGGCTCCGCTCGTACCGGAACTCCTGGTCACCGATTTTCAGCGAAGCTACGCATTCTATACGGATGTGGTGGGCTTCTCGATGCTGTACGGCAGGCCCGAGGACAATTTCGCCTATCTGAACCTCGATGGGGCTCAGATCATGCTCGAGCAGCGCGAGCCCGGCACGGAGCGGGACTGGGTCGCCGGACCGATGGAGATCCCGTTCGGGCGCGGAATGAACATTCAGATCGCGGTCGCTGACGCTGCATCCGTCCACGCGAGATGTGTCGCCGCGAACGCAGACATCTTCTGGCCAATCGAGGATCAGTGGTACCGACGCGACGATATGCTGCTGGGGGTGAGGCAGTTCATCGTCAAGGACCCGGACGGGTATCTCCTGCGCATGGCCCAGGACATCGGAGTAAGGACCTTGGAGGCAACATGATCGAAGACGACGTCGAGAGCGTGATGGCGGGAATCCCCGTGCTGTCCGGACACTCCGAGGACATTCTGCGTCTCGGCGGATTGACCAACCGCGTCTACCAGATCGGTTCCGCCTGCCTGCGCATCCCCGGCAAGGGCACGGAGGAATACATCAACCGCGCCAACGAGGCGGTGGCGGCGCGCGAGGCGGCGCGGGCGGGCGTAAGTCCAGACGTGCTTCACGTCGACGACGCCACCGGCATCATGGTGACCCGGTTCATCGACGCCGCGCAGACCATGTCTCCCGCCGCATTCAAGCTCAATGCGGGCGCGCCGGCGAGGGCCGCCGAGGCGTTCCGCAAGTTGCACGACAGCGGCGCGGTGTTTCCCTTCCGCTTCGAGCTCTTCTCCATGATCGACGGCTATCTCAACGTGCTCGCCACCAAGGATGTCGCGCTGCCCGATGGCTATCACGACGTCGTGCACGAGGCCGACCGGTCGGTGCGGGCGGCGCTCGCGGCGCATCCGCTGCCGCTGGCGCCGTGCCACTGCGACCCGTTGTGCGAAAATTTCCTCGATACGGGCGAACGCATGTGGATCGTCGACTGGGAATATGCCGGGATGAACGATCCGATGTGGGACCTCGGCGATCTTTCGGTCGAGGGCAAGTTCGGCAGCGCGCAGGACGAGGAGATGATCCAGGCCTATTTCGGGGGCGAGCCGATACCGGCAGCGCGAGGACGCATCGTCATCTACAAGGCAATGTGCGACCTGTTGTGGACGCTCTGGGGCCTGATCCAGCTCGCCAACGAGAACCCCGCCGACGATTTCCGCGCCTATGCCGACGGGCGCTTCGCGCGCTGCAAGGCACTCATGGGAACGCACGAGTTCTCGCGCCACGTCTCGGCCGTGGCGAAGGGCTGACCATCGGCGCTCCCGCCCGCGAAAAGCCATGATCGGCCATTCCATTCCGCCGCGATGTCGAAGGGGACGCTGATTCACAAGTCGCGACAGACGCTCAGCGCCGCAGACCGGCGCTGGCTCATGAAGGCGATGGGTATCGCCGCCGTCATCGCCTTGCCTGGCTGTCAGAGCGTGCTCGACATCGGACCGATCGCCGCCGAGGCGGAGACTGGAGAGACCTATCTCGCGACCATCCGGAGCCGGCACGGCCTGCCGTCGCTGTCCTCAGACGCCCGGCTGGAGCGCGCGGCGCGCGAACAGGCGGAGTTGATGGCGCGCTCCGGACGCATGGACCACCGCACAGGCCGGGGCAGGGACTTCGCGTCGCGCATGAACGACAACGGCATCGAGGGCGCGGCCGCGGAAAATCTCGCGCACGGCGCGATGCCGCCTGCAAAGGTCTTCCAGATGTGGATGGATAGCGACGGCCACCGCCGCAACATGCTCGACCCGAGATTTTCGAGGTTCGGGCTGGCTTCGGCCCGCGAGGCTGGAAGCGACCGGAAATACTGGGCGCTGGTGCTCGGGCGATAGCGCCTATTTCTGCTTCTGCGCCATGCGCAGCCGCTGCACCGGACGCCGCCTCGGCGCTTCGCCGGGACTTGACAATATTCCGGTAAGCTCCACCGGCAGCGGCATGAGGGCCCGTTTGGTCGCGACGCCATTCTCGATGAAGAGCACGCTGTCGTAGAACTCGGTTCCGTCGGCGGCGCGCGGCGGCGTCGTTTCGTGCATCACGGAAATGACCGTCGCATCCTGACAGTGGTCCTTGATCGACTGATGAAACGCGGCCCTTGCCTCGGCATCGAGTGCGCCGCAGGCCTCGTCCAGCAAGAGCAGACCAGGCCGGTGGAGCAGGATCCGAGCGACGACCAGCTTCTGTTTCTGGCCGCCCGAGAGGACCTGGTCCCAGCTCTTGCCTTCACGTCCTTCATCATGGAGCCACTCGATGAACTCGCCGAGGCCGGCGCGGTGGAGCGCAGCCGCCACAATGGCGTCGGCCTTGCCCTCGGCGCTATCGGGGAGGCATACGAGGTCCTTCAGCGACACCTGCGGCAGCTTGACCTCCTGCGCGGCGTAAAGCGCGCGAACGCCCGCAGGGAGCACGATCTCACCGCGGCCGTAAGGCCAAAGCCCGCTGATCGCCTTGAGGAGCGAAGTCTTGCCGCACCCCGATTCTCCTCGGACGAAGACCCACTCGCCTCGTCGGAAGCGGATGCTGTCCGCGACGATGAACGGAGCGGCATTCTCGCCCTGGTGGCACAGTTCCAAGCCGCGCAGCCCAAGTCCGAAGATCGCGTCCTGTTCGAGGTAGCGGAACTCGGAGCGACCGGTGCGCGCATAGAATTCCACCGGCCTCTGCACTTCCTCGATGGCACAAGCGAGTTGCGTGACGCGACGCGCATTGGTCTTCAGCGTCGCGATGGCCGGCATCACATGGATGAACCAGGAGCACTGGCCGATCAGCGCGTTCACGAGTTCGGCCCCCGTGACATAGCCCTTCAGGTCGATCCGACCCGCCATGTAGGGAATGAGGCCCGGCGCGTAGGCGACAATCCGAGCACCGAAATAGTCGTAGATCTTCTCGAATGACATGTAGCCCGAATGGAAGACGTTGAGCCGCGACCATGTGCGGTCGATGTCGCGATAGAGCCGGCGATGCATCCGCTGCTGCACCGCTTCACCGCGCGCCGCCGCGACGTTGAAGCTGCGACGCAAGAGGGTGGTGAGTTCGGCGCGGTAGCTGCCCTCGTTCTGCTGGATGGCGTTGGTCAGGCGCTGCAGAATGCGGCCGAGCTTCAGCGCCACGAACGTATTGATCGGCACGTAGGCCGCCACCGCCACGAAGGCGAGGACGGCGCTGCCATAGGTTCCCAGGAACGCCAGCCCCTCCACCGTCGTCGATGTGGAAAGCAGCTTCTGGCCGACGAAGAACAAAGCGGTGAACACGCCCCAGATGCCCATCGCGAGCCCGATGGCGCCGCCGGTCATGTCCTTGATCGATTCCTGCACGCGCTGGTCGATGTTGTCGGGGGCCGGAACATCACCCCCATCCGCATCCCGGCCGGAATGCTGCACATGGAAATGGGTGTGGTTCGAATCGAGCAGGGCCGCATTGAAGCGGCTGTCCAGCCAGGCGCGCCACTTGCGATGCAGCGTCGTGGAGAAGAGGTGGCGGACCCCGATGATGCCCGCATCCTTGAGCACCACCAGTCCGACCAACATCACCGCGGCGGTGAGGACGGCCCTCAGGGGCGAAACGGCGTCATCGGCGTGGAAGTTCGCGATCGAGCTGACCAGTTCGCCGGAGGCTTCCGCAAGCCACACGCTGGTCTTGCTCGAGGCGGCAGTGAACAGCGCGATCACCGCGGTCAGCGCCCAGGCTTCCCTCCAACGTTCCGAACCCCAGTAGGCCCGCATCAGGCCCCAGAAGCCGCGCATCCCGGATACCGGCGTACGAGGCGGCGGGTGCGCCGTACTGCCGAACCACGCCTGCAATGTCAGATATCGCGGTCTGGCGACCCGAATCACGACGTTCCCGCCCTACGCCCTTCACATTGTTACAGAGGGTAACACGGGTTGAACGATCGCAAAGGGCTAATCGGGATATTGCCGTCGGGCGGTTAACGCGAAGAGCCGACTGTTGCATCCATGCGTCAGTTGACGCCGCGGGGCACCGTTTCGGGCGGCACCGTCGATTTCAGTTTCTGGCGGTGGACGATGAAAAGCCCTGCCAGGACAACGATGGCGGAACCCAGCCGGATGCGGGGCCCGGGGACGTCGCCAAAGAACGCCCAGCCGAAGATCACCGCCCAGAGAAGCAGGGTGTAGTGCAGCGGGGCCAGCGTGGAGGCCGGCGCCAGCTTCAGCGCGCGGGTTATCAGCAGGTGCGCGACGCAGGAGACAATGCCGAGCAGCAGCATGGCTCCGACATCGATGGAGGACGGAGGCGTCCAGGCGCCGATCGTCATGACCCCGCCGGCGACGAGCGCGCCCACGGTCTGCCAGGTGACGAGGGCGGTGTCGGTGGTCGCCCGGAGCCTGCGGTTCAAGACGATCGCCAAGGCCAGCGACAGGCTGCCGCCGAACGCGAAGAATGCACCGAGGGAAAGCGCATCGGGGGTCGGTTTCAGGATGACCATGACGCCGATGAAACCCAGAAGGATCGCCGCCCATCGCCGCGCTCCGACCCGTTCTCCCAGAAGCCAGTGGGACATCGCGGCGACGTAGATCGGCGCGGCCATGTAGAAGGACATCACATCCGCGAGCGGCAGCCAGACGACCGCCGCGTAAAAGAGAACGGTGTCGGCGGTCGCCGCCAGAACGCGCACGAACTGAAGCGGGGGGTGATCGAGCTGGAACAGATTCGCCGCTCTCTGCCGGGCGATCATCGGCCCGAGGACGACGAAGGCGCCGATGGATCGGATCAGCATCACCTGTCCCACGGAGAACGTGGCGACCAGCCATTTGCCCATGGCGTCGTTCAGGGCAAACATGAAATCGCCTGCGAGCATCAGGAGCACGCCAGCGATGAGCAAGTTGCGGCCGGTGAAGAGGGAGGTGTTCAGCGCTATCATCCGGATGGTCGTCGGCGCGCCTCTACAGCGCCGGACGGCCTGTGGCGAGGGGCAGACCAGGAAATCGTGGAGCCAGCGACGACCCGCTACCCGGCCAGATGCCGCCGGCTGACCGTGTTCCTCCGGCCGGGCAAGTCGAGCGACATGTCATGGCGGGCGCGCTCGGCGACCACCTTGCCCTTGGCCACCACGCAAAGGCGCTCGGCGCGCAGCCGGATCGCCTCCACCGGATCACCGGCGTCGAGGACGACCAGGCTGGCCTGCCTGCCGGCCTCGAGTCCGTAATTCTCGAGGCCCATGATGGCGGCGCTCTCGACGGTGACCATGTCGAAGCACCTGCGCATCTCCGCGGGCGACGACATCTGCGCGACGTGCAGGCCCATGAAGGCGACGTCCAGCATGTCGGCGGCGCCCAGCGAATACCACGGGTCGAGCACGCAATCCTGACCGAAGCCGACGCGAATGCCCAAAGCCAGCATCTCCTTGACGCGCGTCAGGCCGCGGCGCTTGGGAAAGGTGTCATGGCGGCCCTGCAACATAATGTTGATGAGCGGGTTGGGGATCGCAGCGACCCCGGCTTCGGCGATCAGGGGCAGAAGCTTGGAGACATAGTAATTGTCCATGGAGTGCATGGACGTGAGGTGCGAGCCGGCGACGCGGCCGGCGAGGCCAAGCCGCTGCGTCTCGCAGGCGAGCTGCTCGATATGGCGCGACAGCGGGTCGTCGGTTTCGTCGCAATGCATGTCGACCATCAGACCGCGTTTGGCCGCGATCTCGCAGAGTTCGGTGACGGAGCGCGTGCCGTCGGCCATGGTGCGCTCGAAATGCGGGATACCGCCGACCACGTCGACGCCCTTGTCCAGCGCACGGATCGTATTCTCCCTCGCGGTCGGGTCGCGGTAGAAGCCGTCCTGCGGGAAGGCGACGAGTTGCAGGTCGATGTAGGGAGCGACGGTCTTCTTCACGTCGAGCAGCGCATCGACGGCCAGCAGGCGGTCGTCGCAGGTGTCGACATGGGTGCGGATGGCGAGCAGGCCCATCGAGACGGCCCAGTCGCAGTAGCGAAGCGCGCGATCGCGCACCGCCTCATGGGTCAGGAGCGGCTTCAGCTCGCCCCACAGAGCGATGCCTTCGAGCAGGGTCCCGGACGCGTTGATGCGCGGGATGCCGTAGGAAAGCGTCGCGTCCATGTGGAAATGCGGGTCGACAAAGGGCGGACAGACGAGGCAGTTCGAGGCGTCGACCACACGGCCGGCGTCGGCGTCGATACGTGGCGCCACGGCCAGGATCCGGTCGCCGGCGATGCCGATGTCGGCGCGACGTCCATCGGCAAGCGAGCCGCCCTTGACGAGAAGATCAAACTGCATGGATGTATCCTTCCAGGCGCAGCGTTCACGAACCCGCGGCGGACGCGACCGTCCTACCAATAGCAATGGGGATTTCAATGATCGATACGGAACTGCGAGACAGGGTCAGGTCAATTCGCTGGTTCCACAACATCGATTTCGGGAACGGTGTCGTGGCCGAAGGCGGGAAGAGCGTCGACACCCTCAACTATGAAGCCGATCTCTATTACGGGTCGATGACACTCAAGGACCGCTCGCTGATCGACATCGGCGCGTGGAACGGCTTCATGTCCATCGAGGCGAAACGGCGCGGGGCAGCCCGCGTCCTCGCCACCGATCATTTTGCCTGGACGACCGACCTGGTTGGACGACCGGGGTTCGAACTCGCCCGGGAGCGACTTGCGCCCGATGTCGAAGACATGGTGATCGACGTGCCCGACCTGACGGTGGAGCGCGTCGGGCAGTTCGACGCGGTGCTCTTCGCCGGCGTGTTCTACCACCTGTTCGAAGCGCCGAGATACATGAAGCAGGTGAGCGCCCTAGCGCGGCATGTGATGATCGTCGAGACCCAGCAGGACCTGCTCGACGTCGCCCGGCCGGCGATGGCCTACTATCCGGGCACCAGCCTCGTCGACGACCCGACGAACTTCTGGGGGCCGAACCCGCTACTCATGGCCAATCTCCTGGCCGAGGCCGGCTTCAAGGAAATCCGCTACCGGCCCAACCGGAGTCACGGCCGCGGCGTCTACCTCGCCTTCCGCGATCAGGCGAGCATGGCGGCGATGGGCTTCACAGAACGCAATCCGAGGGACGCGGCGGACAACCGCTGGCGAGACGTCTCGCACGAGACCGGCGAGGTGCTCGTCGGCATGCTCGCGCGCAGCGCACCGCGGACGATCGCCAACCTCATCCGCTTCTTCCGCCGCGAACCGATGAAATGACGCGGTCCTATCTCTCGCCCTTCTGGTAGGGGATCATCAGCGCCTTCGGATAGGTCGCGCGCCGTGCCACCAGCACCAGCGCCAGGATCGACAGCAGGTAGGGCAGCATCAGGAAGACCTGATAGGGAACGATGCCGCCCGAAAGCTGCTGGAGCCTGATCTGATAGGCGTCGAAGGCGGCGAAGAGGACAGCACCCAGGAGGGCCTTGCCCGGTCGCCAGGAGCCGAAGACGACCAGCGCAATGCAAATCCAGCCGCGACCATTGACCATCTCGAAGAAGAACGAATTGAAGGCCGACATGGTGAGAAAGGCGCCGCCGACCGCCATCAGCGCCGAGCCGACCATGACCGCGCCGATGCGGATCGCGGTCACGGAAATGCCCTGGGCCTCGACGGAGGACGGGTTCTCGCCCGCCGCCCGCACGGCGAGGCCGAGCGGCGTCCGCGCCAGCACCCAGGCGACAAGCGCGACGGTGACGAAGGCCAGGTAGGTCAGCGGCGTCTGGTTGAACAGCGCCGGACCGATCACCGGAATGTCGGCGAGATACGGAATCTCGAACGGCTGGAACGGCTCGATCTTCGGCGGTGAAGTGACCTCGGGCAACACCACGCGATAGGTGAAGTAGGTCAGGCTGGTGGCAAGCAGGGTTATGCCGATGCCGACGACGTGCTGGGAAAGGCCGAGCGGCACGGTGAGGATCGCGTGCAGCAGGCCGAAGGCCATGCCGGCAAGCGCCGCAACCGCAACGCCCGTCCACAAATCGCCACCGGAATAGACCGTCATCCAGCCGGCGAACGCACCGACCACCATGATGCCCTCGATGCCGAGATTGAGCACGCCCGCGCGCTCGCAGATCAGTTCGCCCATTGTGGCGAAGATCAGCGGCGAGGCGATGCGGATCGCGGCGACCCAGAAAGAGGCGGTGAAGAGGATTTCGAAGGCTTCGGTCACCGCCACCTCACCCTGTATCGCGTCAGCATGATCGCGACGACCATGGTGATCAGCGACAGCGCGACCATCACGTCGGCGATGTAGGACGGAACGCCGGCCGACCGGCTCATGGCATCGGCGCCGACGAAAATCACGGCCACGAAGATGGCGGCGGCGACGACGCCAAGCGGATTGAGCAGCGCTAGCATCGCGACCACGATGCCCGAGTAGCCGAAGCCCGGCGACAGATCGAGGGTCAGGTTGCCCTTGAGGCCTGACACTTCCGAGAATCCGGCCAGCGCCGCGAGCCCGCCGGACAAGAGCGCGGTCTTGACGAGCACGCGATTGACCGGGATGCCGGCGAAGCGCGCCGCTTCCGGATTGTGGCCGACGGCGCGCATCTCGAAGCCCAGCGCGGTCTTCTTCATGACGATCCAGACGGCGACCGCGCAGACCAGCGCCAGCACGAAGCCGTAGTGAAGCCGGCGACCGGCGACGATTCGCGGCAGGCGCGCCTCCGAAACGAGCTTCTGGGACTGCGGCCAGCCGAGTCCCATCGGGTCCTTCAGAACGCCCTCGAGAAGCATCGATACGAAGAGCAGCATGATGAAATTGAGGAGCAGCGTTGTGACAACCTCGTCCACGCCGAAGCGGGTCTTGAGCAGCGCAGGGCCGAGGAGAAGCAGCGCGCCGGCGAGCACCGACATGACGACGAGCAGCGGGATCAGGATGAAGGACGGCAGGGGCAGCGCGCCGGTTCCCAGCACCACGGTGATGACCGCGCCGGCATAGAGCTGCGCCTCCGCGCCAATGTTCCAGAGTTTTGCACGGAACGCGACGGCGACGGCGAGCCCGGTGAAGATGAGCGGCGTGGCGCGCGTCAGAGTCTCGAACAGCGCGAATTGCGAGCCCGCCGCGCCTTTGGCGACCAACACGAAGACGTCGAACGGGGATGCCCCCGCGGCCAGCACCAGCAGCGAGGCGAGCACGAAGGTGACGACGACCGCGCCGACGGGATAGAGCAGGCTCTCAAGCGCGGAGGGTGCGGCGACCGGTTCAAGCCGCATGGCTTGCCCCATCCGGAAAACCGGCGCCGGCCATCATCGCCCCGATGTCAGCGGTCGACTTGCCGCCGCGCGCGAACGGCTGGGACAGGCGACCCTTGAACATGACGGCGATGCGGTCGGAGAGCGCGAGGATCTCGTCCAGGTCCTCGGAGACGAGCAGCACCGCCGCGCCGCGGCTGCGGGCCGCCAGCAGGCGCTCCTGCACATAGGAGACCGCGCCCACGTCGAGGCCGCGGGTCGGCTGGTTGGCGAGGATGATCGCCGGATCGCCGTCGAGCGCGCGGCCGAGGATGAGCTTCTGCATGTTGCCGCCGGAGAGCAGGCGGATGCGTGCGTCAGGCCCAGGGCAGCGCACGTCGTAGTCGCGGATCACCTGTTCCGCGAAGCCGCGCATAGCCGTCCAATCGAGGAAGCCGTGACGCGAAAAGCGTCGGGTTCGGAAGCGCTCCAGCGCGACGTTCTCGGCGATCGTCATGTCTCCGATCGTGCCGGTCGCGTGGCGATCCTCCGGAATGCGACCGACGCCCGCGGCAAGCGCCGCGCGCGGCGACCAGCCGGCAACCGGCTTGTCGGCGACCAGGAGAGCTCCGGCCGTCGGCGCGACCATGCCGCCAACGAGGGCAGCCAGCGTCTGCTGGCCGTTGCCCGAGACGCCGGCCAACCCGACGATCTCGCCGGACCGCAGATCGAGCGAGACACCATCCAGCGCCATACCGTGGCGCGGCGCGGTCGAAACCTCGCGCAGGCTCATCAACGGCGCCCCGCGCAGCGTCTCGGCGACGACTGGCGGCTCGACCTCGCGGCCGACCATGAGGGTTGCAAGCTCGTGCGCGCTGGTGTCGGGGGTACGACGTTCGCCGGCGACCTTGCCGCCTCGCAGCACCACCACACGGTCGCTGACCGTCATGACCTCGTTGAGCTTGTGGGAGATGAAGATGACCGACAGGCCGCCGGCCGTCATCTTCTTCAGCGTCTCGAACAGCGCCGTGCTCTCGGCCGGCGTCAGAACGGCGGTCGGCTCGTCGAGGATCAGCACCTTCGCGTCGCGATAGAGCGCCTTGACGATCTCGACGCGCTGGCGTTCGCCGACGGCCAGCGCGGCAACGGTCGCGGCCGGGTCGGCGGCGAGGCCGAACTCGCGGGAAATCCGCGCGATACGTTCCCGGGCGAGCGGGCGATTCAGGCGCGGCGAGAACAGCGACTGCGTGCCCAGCACGATGTTGTCCAGGACCGTGAGGTTCTCGGCAAGCGTAAAGTGCTGGTGGACCATGCCGATACCGGCGTCGAGGGCGGCTCGTGGATCACCCGCCGGCAGGGCCTTGCCGAAAGCCTCGACGGCGCCCTCGTCGGCGACGTAGTGGCCGAAAAGTATGTTCATCAGCGTCGTCTTGCCCGCGCCGTTCTCGCCGAGCAGCGCCAGCACCTCGCCGCGCGCGAGATCAAAGGAAATGGCGTCGTTGGCCACCAGCGGGCCGAAGCGCTTGGTTATGCCGGCGAGGCGGAGGACGGGCGTGGTAGAGGTCATCTACCCCCACCCCTCACCCCTCCCCACAAGGGGGAGGGGGCCGCCAACGTCTCAGGAACCCCCTCACCCTTGTGGGGAGGGGTAAGGGGTGGGGGTGACATCATGCGCCGACATATCGAGCTAGCTCGACTTCGGCTCGGCGTCGTTGATCTCGACCGTGAAGGAGCCGTCCTTGATGGCCTTCTCCTTCTCGGCGACCTTGGCCATGACCTCGGCCGGCACCTTGCCCTCGAAGGCGCCGAGCGGCGCGATCGAGCAGCCGCCTTCCTTCATGAAGGAATACATGCCGTAGTCGGCCGCCTTGAACGCGCCGGCCTTGACCTCGGCAATCGCCTTGTCGAGGGTCGGCTCGAAATGCCAGAGCGCCGAGGCGACGACGGTCTCCGGATAGTCGGCCTGTGTGTCGATGACGTTGCCAATGGCAAGCACGCCGCGCTCCTTGGCCGCATCGGAGACCCCGAAGCGTTCGGCGTACATGATATCGGCGCCGCCATCGATCTGCGCGAAAGCCGTCTCCTTGGCCTTGGGCGGATCGAACCACGAGCCGATGAAGGCGACCTGGAACGTCGTGTCGGGCGCGCTCTCCCTGACGCCCGCCATGAAGGCGTGCATCAGGCGGTTCACCTCCGGGATCGGGAAGCCGCCGACCATGCCGATCTTCTTCGTCTTGGTCATGGCGCCGGCGATGATGCCGGTAAGGTAAGAGGCGTCCTGAATGTAGTTGTCGAAGACCGCGAAGTTCGGGTTGGCGTCGTCGGGCTTGAAGGACGAACCCATCAGGAAGGCGGTGTCCGGATAGTCGGCCGCGACAGTCCGCGCGGCATCCTCGACGCCGAACACCTCGCCGACTATCAGCTTGTTGCCGGCCTCGGCGTATTCGCGCATGACGCGCTCGTAGTCGGTGTTCGAGACGTTCTCCGTCGCGACATAATCGATATCGCCGCGATCCTTGGCGGCGTTGGCGGCCTTGTGGATGCGGCTGACCCACTGCTGCTCGAAGGGCACGGTGTAGATCGCTGCAACCTTCAGCTTTTCCTGCGCGAGGAGCGATGTGGGCAGTGCGGCGACAGCTGCGGCCCCGGCCCCGATCTTCAGGGCGTCGCGGCGGGAGAAACGGTGGCTGCGGAATAGATTGCTGGGCTTGTTCGTCATCGTTCGGCCTCTGGCTGTTGTTCGTTGGGTTGCGATCCCGTCGTTTTTTATCGTTTGGTCAACGATAGCGACAAAGGCCCCGGCGCGGAAGGGCGCTGGCCGGCTTGTCCGCCGGAATCAATAGCCGAGCGCGCAGCCGTCCTTTCGCGGATCGGAGCCACCCGTGACGATGCCGCGCGCATGGTCGATGAAGATCGCCTGTCCACCACCGAAGGGCTTGTCCACGAAAGACACGTCGTGGCCGAGGACGGCGAGTCCCGCCCGAACATCCGGCGAGAAGGTCTTCTCCAGATGCACGAGGCCATCCGAGGCGAAAACGCGCGGCATGTCGATGGCCGCCTGCGGATCGAGGCCATAGTCGATCATGTTGGTCAGAACCCGGACATGACCGAAGGGCTGATAGTCGCCGCCCATGACGCCATAGGGCATCAGCGCGCGGCCGTCCCTGGTCAGCATGCCGGGCATGATGGTGTGGCGCGGGCGCTTCGACGGACCGATGCAGTTGGGGTGACTCGGTTCGACGTTGAAGCAGTTGCCGCGGTTCTGAAACATCACGCCAGTATCGGGGCAGAGTATGCCGCAGCCGAAGGAATCGTAGACCGAGTTGATGAAAGAGACGGCGTTGCGGTCGCGGTCCACGACGCTAACGTAGACGGTATCCGACTGGCGCAGCGACAGATCGGGCAGCGCGGTCGCCGCCTTGTCGCGGCGTATCGAGCCGGCCAGTCCTGCGGCCCAGTCCTTCGACAGCAGACGGTCGGTGCGTGAGAGCATCGCCGATTCATCGGCGATTTCGGCATCGCGGACCGCGAAGGCGAGCCGGCCAGCCTCGATTTCCAGATGCGTGCGCTCGACAGAGAGCGGATCGAGGGCGGCTAGGTCGAAACGTTCCAGCAGGTTGAGCATGATCAGGGCCGTGATGCCCTGATTGTTGGGCGGAATCTGGTGGACGCGATAGCCGCGATAGTCGGTGCTGATCGGCACTACATAGTCGCCGCGGACGGCAGCGAAATCGTCAAGCGTGTGCAGCCCGCCCTCGCCCCGCAGCGTCTTCACCATCGAGGCTGCGACGGGACCGTCGTAGAAGCCAGACCGGCCGCCCTCGGCGATGGATCGCAGCGTGTCGGCCAGCGCTTTCTGGACGTGCAGGTCGCCCTCCTCCGGCACCTTGCCGCCAGGCAGATAGACGGCCTTGGCGGCTGCGTTCTTTTCCAGAAGGGGCTGGGCGATCAGCCAGTCGCGGCGCACCCGCGCGTGTACCGGCGCACCGTCACGGGCATATCGGATGGCGGGCGAAAGCAGATCGGCGAAGGGGATGCGGCCATGGTCGGCATGGAGCGTCAGCCAGGCGTCGACCGCGCCAGGCAGGGTCGCCGCATGAACCGACTCTTCCGGAATCTCGGTAAAGCCGCGGTCGAAATACCAGGAGAGTTCGGCGGCGGCCGGCGAACGCCCCGAGCCGTTGAAGCCGATGACGTCATCGGTGCCGTCCTTCGCCATCAGCACGAAGCAGTCGCCACCGATGCCGGTCGACTGCGGTTCGACCACCGCCAGCGTCGCATTGGCGGCGATGGCCGCGTCGAGCGCGTTTCCGCCGGCTTTCAGCACGTCGACGGCGACGCCGGTCGCGAGCGGATGCGACGTCGCGGCCATGCCACCGGTCGCATGAACCGCCGAACGGCCGGGAAACTGGAAGTCGCGGCTCATCGCCGGGTTCCCGCGCCGGCGAGCGGCCTCACCCGTTCGCCGCGACGAGCGCCTTCTCCAGTTTCGCCATGCCCTCGTCGAGCAGCGCGTCCTTGATGGTGAGCGGCATGAGCAGGCGGATCGTGTTTGCGTGCACGCCGCAGGAAAGCAGCACGAGACCCTCGACGATCGCCGCCTGGGTGACGCGCCTGGTGGCGTCGGCGTCAGGATCGTTGCCGCCACGACTCTTCACGACGTCGAAGGCCACCATCGCGCCCGGTCCGCGGACCGCTGCGATCGGCACGACATCGTTGCGCTGGGACATCCTGGTCAGCATCGCGCGCATCCTCTCGCCGAGCGATTCGGCCCGGGCGATGAGCTTCTCCTCGGCGATCACGTCGAGAACGGCAAGCGCCGCGGCGCAGGCAATCGGGCTGCCGGCATAGGTGCCTCCCAGCCCGCCCGGTTCGGCAGCATCCATGGTCTCCGCACGCCCGATGACGCCTGACAGGGGGAACCCGCCGGCCAGCGACTTGGCGACCGTGACGAGGTCGGGTTCGACGCCCGACACCTCGATGCCGAACATCCTGCCGGTGCGGGCGAAACCGGTCTGGATCTCATCGGAGATGAGCAGGATGCCATGCTGGTCGCAAACCGCGCGGAGCGCCTCGAGCAGTTCGGTCGGCGCAGGGTGAAAGCCACCCTCGCCCTGCACGGGCTCGATGATGATGGCCGCGACCTGCCCGGGCTCGATATCGGCGCGAAAGAGGAGCTCCAGCGCGCGCAGGCTCTCAGCGATCGTCACCCCGTTCTCCGACGTCGGGAACGGCAGGTGGTAGACGCCTGCAGGCAGGAGGCCGAACTTCTTGCGGTAGGGCGCGACCTTGCCGGTCAACGCCATGCCGAGATGGGTGCGCCCGTGGAAGGCGCCAGCGAAAGCGATGACGCCAGCGCGTCCCGTCGCGGCGCGCGCGATCTTGACCGCATTCTCGACCGCCTCCGCACCGGTCGAGAACAGTATGGTCTTTGCATCGCCCTTGAACGGCGCAAGCGCGTTCAGCCGCTCGCACAGTTCGATGTACGGCTCGTAGGGCAAGACCTGGAAACAGGTGTGCGTATATCGATCGAGCTGGTCCTTGACCGCCTGTATCACCTTGGGATGACGATGGCCGGTGTTGAGGACGGCGATGCCGCCGGCGAAATCGATGTAGCGCCTGCCTTCCACATCCCAGACTTCGGAATCCTCCGCCCGCTCGGCGTAGACCGGAAAGGCGTTGCCGACGCCCCGTGGGACGGCAGCCAGCCTGCGGGCCTGGAGTTTCGCGTTTTCAGCCATGGTCGTCCCTCAATCGGTTTCGGGGAAGACTAAAGCAGGGACGCGCCGGAAGGAACGGCCTTCGATTGGCCCAGGGAAGCGTCAGGAATTGAGCGTGCGCTGCTGGGAAAGCTCGCTCTCGGTCGCGGCGGCCTCGCCGAGCAACCAGGAGCGGAACACCTCGATCTTGGGTGCGCCGAGGTGGACCCTTGGGCAAACGAAATGCCAGCCCATGCGGTTCGGGTGCTGGACGGGGAATGGCGCGACGAGACGTCCGGAGGCGATGTCGTCGGCCACATAGGCACGGTTGGCGACCGCGACGCCGACACCCGCGTTGGCCGCCGCGAAGGACATCATGCAGGAATCGAAGTTCATCGTCTTGGCCGTATCCACGACGTGAGGGGCGCCCGCGAAGTCGAGCCACTGCGGCCAATTCGTGGTGCAGGTGGCCGAATAGAGCAGGGTAAAATGCCTGAGATCGTCAGGAACCACGTCCGACAGCGGCTTGTCGCCGAGGACGCGACGGTAAAGTTCGGCGCTGAGCACCGGGGTCAGATCTTCCTTGAAGAGCAACTCGGTGTGCAACGGCGAGAACTTGCCATCGCCGTAGCGGATCTCCAGGTCAAGATCGGTCGCCCGAAAATCGGCGGTCTCGTAGGAGGCGGAGATGTGGAGATGGATGTCGCCATGCATTTCCTGGAAACGCGGCAGGCGTGGGAACAGCCAGCGCGTCGCGAAGGTCGGAAGCACGGATATCTTGAGGATATGCTCGTGATCGCGGCCGCTGACCTCCATGCCGGCGGCGACGATGCGATCCAGAGCCTCGCGCACCTTCATGATGAAGGCCTCGCCTTCCGGGGTCAGCGATATGGCGTTCTTCCGACGCTGGAAAATCTTGAAGCGCAGTTGGTCCTCAAGCCCCTTGACCCGCTGGCTCACCGCTGAAGCGGTGATGAACTGCTCTTCGCCCGCACGCGTAAAGTTCTGGTGGCGAGCGGCGCTCTCCACGATCTTCAGCGAATTGAGGTTCATTTGCCGGAGGACCCGCACGTCGTCACCTTAAGCTGAACTAAAACCGCCCCAACTTAATCTGGTTTTACAGGGCATGGGCTTTTCGTTCAACTCTCTCCGAAGGCTGGAAATCCGGCCTCCAGAGAAGGAAAAGAGAGCATGAACGCCCACACCATTCCCGACCTGCGCTACGCCATCAGCCGCGAGGCGATCATCGGTCACGACACCGCGTGGAAGGTCTCGAACTTCGGCGCCGCCCAGTACCTTCACGGCTACGACCCGGAACTGCTCGAGGCGATTCGGGTGTCCGCGCTCAAGCTGAAGGAGCAATACGCGGTGCACAAGCACCTCGACCTCACCTTCATCACGGGCGCCGACCGCTACATCCCGGAGATCCGGGAACTGATGAACGACAAGCTGCGCATCGAGCGCCTCAGCGACATGATGGGCACCCAGCTCGAAGCCTATCCGCTGTCGATCGTCGGCTCGACCGTCACCTTCATGAACCCGCAGGACGGCGCGGTCGACTGGCATTCCGACGGCGTGCCGATCACCGAGCTGGTGCCGCTGTCCATCAGCGATCCCATCGTGGGCGGGCACCTGGAAATCTACTGCGACAACGCTGACAAGGGCCGGGCGTTTCTGGAGCAGGGGCGCGAGCTACCGCGCAACAAGATCCTCAGAATCGACCACAAGATGAACTACGCTACGCTCGGCCAGTTCGTCGGCGTGCTGCACCGCACGGCGCCGATCAGGCTCGGCGACCGCGTCACGCTGGTGCTCAACCAGCGCTCCAAGACCAAGCCGTTCGTGGACGACAACCGCATGTTCTACCTGGCGGCCGACAACGACGTCGATCGCACATGGGTGCAGGAACTGGCCGACGACGTGTGGAACAACCAGTTGCCCGCCTACCGGCGCTGGGAGGAGAGCCACGCCAAGCGCGAGCCGGCGAAGGAGGTCGCGGAGACAGACGCCGACCTTCAACGGTCTGTCTGGTAGCAGACCATCCGAGGCGACAATGGCTGCCGAAAGGCCGCTCATCTGGGCACTCGCCGCGATCGCGTTGTGGTCGACCAACGCGTTCGTGGCGAAGCTCGTGCTGGCAGACCTGCCGGTATCGACGGTCCAGTTCCTGCAGTTCGCCGGCGCGACCATGGTGTTCGCCGCCATGCGCTTCTCGACCGGCGATCGCGCGCCCGTCTTCGCACTGCCGACCGCGGCGCTCGCGCTCGGGCTCGCCGGACTCGTCGGAACGATGGTGCTGCAATACCTCGCCTTCTCGTTGATGCCGGTCATCGAGGCGAACCTGATCGCCTATACCTGGCCCCTGCTGGTGGCGGCGGGGCTGATCCTGGCCGGGCGCGCCGCGCGGCCGCTTCGCCTTGGGCTGCTGTCGGTCACGGGCTTTCTCGGCGCGGCCCTCGTCATCACCGGCGGACACCATCCCATGACCGGCAGCGGAGAGATCTGGGGTTATATCGCGGCGATCGGCTCGGCGCTCTGCATGGCGGTGTACACGCTCTACGTGGCGCGGGTCAGCGTCTCTCCGCAGCGGCTTCTGCTGCCGTCGGCGATCATCGGCCTCGCGGGAACGGCCGCCTGGAGCCTCTGGCACGGCCTGCCCGAAGCGTCCGCGTCGACACTTCTCGCGGGGCTCTATCTCGGCGCGGGGCCGATGGGGCTCGGCTATCTGTTCTGGTCGCGCGCGATGCGGGCCGACACGGGTGGGCGCGCAGCCATCCTCGCTTACCTGACGCCCATCGGGTCGACGGCGCTGCTGTTCGCGTCAGGTGAGAACCTCACCCAGATCGCCGCGCTGGGCGCGGCGCTCGTGATCGCCGCCTGCATTGCGGTCGGCGCGCAACAAAACGAAAGGAAGGTTCATGCCTGAGGAAGACGAATTCTCCGCCCGTCGCGAAGCGCAGTTCCTCGCCGACGCCTATGGCAGCGAGGCCGCCCTCTACGCCGCGCTGAAGGCGCAGCGCGCCATCGATCGCAGGGACTATCGCAGATGCGCGAAATGGAAACGCGTCCTGGAAATATTGTCATCGGATAGTTTGCAATCGGTCCCGAACAACCACCATTAGAATTGCTAACTTCAATATAGACGCCCGAGGATGGAAAGTGCGAATGGGCGATTCCCGCCCCGGATCCATCGGGACGACGTGTACAACCATATAGACGTCCAAATTGGGAAGTCGATTCGCGTCCTGCGTGAAGAGCAGGCGCTATCGGCCGCCGCGTTCGCAAGAGGCATAGACGTCTCGGTCTCGCAACTCGAAGAGTACGAGGCCGGGGCAGCTCGTCTTCCGGCGAAGGCGATGATGGAGGCAGCGCTGCTACTCCACGTCGACGCGTCCGCATTCTTCGCAGGTCTTCCGCTCAGCCAACCGGAGAACAGGGCTTGTCCGGTGGCCGACGAGCGTGCGCCGACACCACGAACAGGAAGGGCACGGCGCGGATAGCCCCAGCAGCCGGCAGCGCAACGCCGGCCATTCACACTCCCTGCCGGCCTCGGCCGGCGTCGCTACAGGATTGGAACTGCCTTGACACAAGAAAACTCGACAGAGCTCCTGATCTCGCTCACAGCAGACATCGTGTCGGCCTACGTCACCAAGAACCAGGTCTCGTCCAGCGACCTGCCGTCCCTGATCGGACAGGTTCATTCGTCTATCGCGTCGCTGGCTGCAGGCGGGCCGGCCGTGCGGGAGGCTCCGAAGCCGGCCGTGCCGGTCAAGAAGTCGGTCACGCCGGAATACATCGTCAGCCTCGAGGACGGACGCAAGTTCAAGTCGCTGAAGCGGCATCTCGGATCGGCCTATGGCATGACGCCGGATGAGTACCGCGCCAAATGGGGCCTGCCGGCCGACTATCCGATGGTCGCCCCGAACTATGCGGCGGCCCGGTCGGAACTGGCGAAGTCCATGGGCCTGGGGCGCAAGCCGAAGGTCGAGGCGAAGCCCGCCCGCCGCGCAAGGAGCGCCTGACCGGACCTGCATGGCGTCCGATCCCGGAAGCGGGGCATGGGACGCGGAGATCGGAGCGGTTCAAGGGTCGCCTGAACCACTCGCCGCTTCGTTCTGGTTCCGCGACGCGCGCTCGATCGCGTCACGGAGACGGTCGATATCGCCAACCAAGTTGGCGAGGATCAGCACCAGCCGCGCATTGAAGCGGGCGCTTCCGGCGGCGTCGAACTGCTCGTGCGCGGCGATCAGGTCGGCGTAGAACTCGTCGCCCGCCGCGCCCAGGCGATCGCTGCCAAGATCGGCCATCATCCCCCCCTTCAGTTCTTCGCCATCGCGCGGTTCAGGGCCGCCTGGACCGCTCCGCCGAACGGCTCGCGGAAGGCCGCCGCCACGTGCTGGTCCGGTCGCACCAGATAGGACCAGCCTTCCCCGTAGCGCGACGCCACGAGACCATCGACGTCCTCGACCGGCCCGAGGGCAGGCGGCGAGACGCGGACCACGGGCAGGTCCAATCCCACTGGCGGACGCGCATCGCCGACGTGAAGCAACGCAAATCGACCGCCCAGGCGATCCAGCAGCCAGCCATCGCGGCCGTCCACCCGGATCGGAGCGTCGGGACACGGAAGTCCCGGCGCCGCCGGACTATCGATCGACGACGTCTGCAGCGACAGGCCGGCCAACGAACACGGCGTCGAGAGGCGACCGGAATTCACCAGGCGACGGGCGAAAGGCATGTCGGCGGCGAGGTCGAGCACGGCGTCGCGCATGATGCGTTCGGCCGCGGATTTCGGCGTCATGAAGGCGGTGGCGCGGGACGACGCGAGGATGTTCTCGTCGGCGGCGAGGGTGCGCTCCTCGTCATAGGAGGCGAGCAGTCGCGACGACGCCACGCCACCGACAACCAGAGCCAGCTTCCAGCCGAGATTGTCGACGTCCTGGATCGCACCGTTGCCCCCGCGCGCGCCGAACGGCGACACGACATGCGCGGCGTCCCCAGCGAAGATCACGCGGTCGTGCACGAAACGTTCGAGGCGGCGGCATTGGAACGTGTAGACGGAAACCCAGTCCAGTTCGAAATCACTCCGGCCGAGCATGCGCTGGAGGCGCGGGACGACGTTTTCGGGACGCCGCTCCGCCAGCGGATCAGCGTCGGGACCGAGCTGGAGGTCGATGCGCCAGATGTCGACGGGCTGCTTGTGGAGCAGCGCCGAGCCGCCGCCGTGAAAGGGCGGCTCGAACCAGAACCAGCGCTCGGGGGGAAAATCCGCCTTCATCTCGATGTCGGCGATCAGGAAGCGCTCCTCGAAGAAACGGCCGGCGAATTCGAGACCCAGAGAGCCGCGTACCGCCGAGTTGGCGCCGTCGCAGGCGACCAGCCAGTCCGCGGTCAGCCGATACCGGCCATCGGGCGTCTCGACATGCACGACTACCCCGCCATCCTCCACCCGGACGGCCCCGACGCGGTTGCGGAAACGCAGGTCGATGAGTTCGGGAAAGTCGCGGGCGCGTTCAACCAGATAGGCTTCGACGTGGTACTGTTGCAGATTGACGAAGGCTGGCATCTTGTGGCCCGCCTCCGGCAGCAGGTCGAAGTTCCACAACTCACGATCCCGGTGGAACAGGCGGCCCACCTTCCAGGTGACGCCGCGAGACGCCACCCGCTCGCCGACGCCCAGCCGGTCGAAAATCTCCAGCGTTCGCTTGGACCAGCAGATGGCGCGGCTGCCCGTCGAGACGACGTCGTTGTCGTCGAGAACGACCGACGCGATACCGTGGAGCGCAAGGTCGATCGCCAAGGCGAGCCCGGTCGGCCCGGCGCCGACGATTGCGACGGAGTAGCGATCCGGGGGCGGGCCGCCGGCGAGTTCGGGTGGCGGGACGTAACCGAAGGCCGGATAGGCTGTGCGAGGCACGCGCCTAACCTTGCAGTTCTTGCCACATCCGGCGGTCGCGCTCGGCCGTCCAGATGCGCGGCGTGTCGATGCCAAGCGCCTCGTCATACGCACGGGCCACGTTGAAAGGCAGGCAGTGTTCGTAGATCGCATAGCCGGCGAACTTCGGGTCGCAGGCCGCCCGGCACGCATCCCAGGCCTGCTTGAGCGAGCCTCCACCCCTCGCGACGGGGGCGACCGCCCGCCAGGTCGATCCGACGAAATCCGCGGTCCCGTCGAGCGCGGCATTGACCATCGTCTCGCCGACGAGGGCTTCGCCGCGCCCCGGTGCGATGGCGTCGGGGCGCATGGCGCGGATCACTTCGAGCGTGGCCGGCCAATCCCCGAAATGAGCGTCACCGCAATAGCAGGCCGAGCGGTACTCGACGATGTCGCCGGTGAAGATGGCGTTCGCATCGGGAACGAAGGCGACGATGTCGCCTGCCGTATGCGCGCGACCGGGGAACACCAGGTCGACCCGGCGACGGCCGAGATAGACCGTCAGCCGCCGATCGAAGGCAAGGGTCGGCCAAGTCAGGCCGGGTATTTCCTCATGTCCCTCGAAGAGACGTGGAAAGCGGCCGAACTCGGACTCCAAGTCCTCCTGCCCGCGCTCCACGACCATGGATCGGGCCTTGTCCGACATGATGACAGTAGCCGCCCCATAGGCGGATGCCCCGAGAACCCGCACCGCATGATAGTGCGTCAGCACCACATGGCTGATCGGCTTGTCGGTGACGGAGCGGATCTTCTCGACGACCTTTCGGGCAAGCCGGGGCGTGGCCTGGGCGTCGACGACCATCACGGAGTGATCTCCGATGATGACGCCGCTGTTGGGATCGCCCTCAGCGGTAAAGGCCCAGAGGTCGCGGCCGATCTCCGTGAAGGAGACCTTCTTGTCGGCGAGATCGCCGGACGATGCGAAAACAGGCGTCATCAACCGCCCTCCCGATGCGAAGACGCTCCAGGGAACGAAGCTTCGCCTCTCACGGCCTACCGGTTGCGGATGGAACCATCAAGGCGGCCGCCTCAGCCTATGTCGAAGGAGACACCCTGGGCGAGCGGCAGGGCCTTCGAATAATTCACCGTGTTGGTGGCGCGGCGCATGTACGCCTTCCAAGCGTCCGAGCCGGATTCGCGACCGCCGCCGGTTTCCTTCTCGCCGCCGAAGGCGCCCCCGATCTCGGCTCCCGACGTGCCGATATTGACATTGGCGATGCCGCAGTCGGAGCCGTCGACAGCCATGAAGCGCTCGGCTTCCCGCATGTCGAGCGTGAAGATGGACGAGGAGAGACCGGCGCCGACTGCGTTGTGGTCGGCGAGCGCCGAGTCGAAATCGGAATACTTCATCACGTAGAGGATGGGCGCGAAGGTTTCCTCCAGCACCGGGCCAGTCTGCTTCGGCATCTCGACCAGCGCAGGACGCACGTAGAAGGCATCGGCCTGGCCGCTGTCGATGCGCTCGCCCCCGGTGACGCTGCCGCCAGCCGCCCTGGCGGCGTCGAGCGCCTTGCCCATGCCGGCGAAGGCCGCCTTGTCGATCAGCGGGCCGACGAGCGAGGACGTGGTCAGCGGGTCGCCGATCGAGACGGATTCGTAGGCCTTCCTGAGCCGCGGGACGAGTTGTTCGTAGACGCTGTCATGGACGAAGAGGCGTCGCAACGTGGTGCACCGCTGGCCAGCCGTGCCCATGGCGCCGAACGCGATGGCGCGCAACGCCATATCGAGATCGGCCGAGGGGCAGACGACGCCGGCATTGTTGCCGCCGAGTTCCAGGATGGCGCGAGCGAAGCGTTTCGCCAGCCGCGGGCCGACGTCGCGCCCCATGCGGGTCGAACCGGTGGCCGAGACCAGCGGCACCTTCGGATGGTCGACCAGCGCCTCGCCGACGGCGCGGTCGCCGACCAGGACCGCGAGCAACCCCTCGGGGGCATCGCCAAAGCGCTTTGCCGCGCGCTCGAAGATCGCCCTGCAGGCGATCGCCGTGAGCGGCGTCTTCTCCGACGGCTTCCAGACGACCGAATTGCCGCAGACCAGAGCAAGCGCGGCGTTCCAGGACCACACCGCGACCGGGAAGTTGAAGGCCGAGATGACCCCGACAACACCCAGCGGATGCCAGGTCTCCATCATGCGGTGACCGGGGCGTTCCGTCGCGATGGTGAGGCCGTAGAGTTGACGGGAAAGCCCGACCGCGAAATCGCAGATGTCGATCATTTCCTGGACTTCGCCCAGGCCCTCGGACGGGATCTTGCCGACTTCGATCGAAACCAGCCGGCCGAGGTCGGCCTTGGCGGCGCGCAGTTCCTCGCCGAGAAGCCGGACCAGTTCGCCGCGACGCGGCGCGGGTACAAGCCGCCACGCACGGAAGGCGGCATCGGCGCGGTCGATGGCCTTGCCCGCTTCGGCGGCGGAAACCGAGGCCACGGTGGCGATCTTCTCGCCGGTCACGGGGGTGAAGGTGGCCATGCCGCCCGAGACCGAGAGTTCCGCGGACGGAACGCCGAGGCGCTTCATCAACTCGGCGGTTTCGCTGGCGATCGACATGGCGGGCTCCTGAACTCTTCGGCCGCAGGGAAATTTGGCGTTCCCTTCCCGCAACGGACGAGCCGCGTCAACCTGAATGCGGCCCAACATTCGCGGCAGATGGAAACAACGATACAGAAGCTACCGAGGGTTGTGACCCCTCCGGGACCGCGATAGACGCGTCATGAGGGCAAGGACCAGAGACGTGGACGGGGTGGAACGCGAAATCGCAGTGGTCGATCACGGCGAGTCCGAGAGGCGGATGCTGCGCATCGACTACCTCGTCAGGGCCATCCGTGCGAACATCATCGCGTGGATCGCCAATGGAGTGTCGGCCACCGTCTTTGCGACTGTCGGACTACGGGGCATCTACCCTCCGGCCGACAGGATCATAGACGCACTTGCACCGCAGGTATCGTCCGGCAGTCCGGAGGCAATCGGTCGCGCCATCAACCTGGCGTTCACCGTAGCGCTGTTCCTGGCGTTCGGCGCCTGGATGCTGCGCGCCATACTCAGGCTGCATCGCCGGTCGCTCAAAGCGATCGCCATACTCTGGGCGGCAGGCATTCCCATCCTCCTCCTCGGCGTCTATCCGGCCGCGAGTTACGCGCTCGAACGCCTCGACGCATTCCATGTCGTGTTGGTCGGCCTGGTCGTGGCATTCAATCTCTATCTCGGGCTCGACGTGGTCCGCGCACTGTGGGGTGCTTCGACAGCGCCCAGCGATGCGAGTTTCCGCGCCGCCGCCGACCGCAGGCTGGCCAGCGGACGGTGGAGCTACTTCAACAAGCTGGCCGATCTGCCGCGCACGCCGTTGAAGAGCCCGCGAAGCCTGGCGGCATATGGCATGACTTTCGCCGCCGCCCTCATCCTGGTCGGTTCGATGACGACACTTCTGTCGCTCGACGGCATCCACGCACGGATCATGACCATCGCGGCAAACTGCCCCGCCCCGACTTGGGGATGTCCGCAGTTCACTTTCGGGCGCGGCCAGATCCTGACCTCTATCGCGCTGGCGCTGGGAGGGCTGGCCGCGGCCGGACTGCTGCGCGGCGGGGCTCGTCGCCTCGGCGGCCTGAGCGTGGGCGACGCGCTCAGGTCGAGTTCCGGACGCTTCATTCTGTATCTCAGACCATTCGAGGTCGACGAGGTCCGCCTGCCCAAACCCAAGCTGCCGCTGCTCGGCCGCCTGATCGCGTTCCTGCCCTACCGTCCGAGAGTCGAGGAGGAACTCTTCGACGTCACCGACGGCTATCTCCCCCTCATAGCGATCGGTCGACCTGGCGTCGCGGACGCCACCGGCGGCGTCGCGCACCGCGACCATCTCGGCGACGACACATGGCAGGACTACATCGCGGCGCGCATCCGCGGCGCGGAGGCAATCGTGGTTGTGCTCGGCGAGACGGAGGGTATCCGCTGGGAAGTCTCGCAGATCGTCGGCCAGGGCATGGAACGCAAGACACTCTTCATGCTGCACCCGTCGGCGCGTACGCCTGGCGAGTGGCGGCGCATCATGTCAGCCACGCTGGCTCTCATCCCGGGAGCGCCCGAGATCGGGATCGTGGAACCATATGTCGCCAAGGCGATCGCGTTCCATTTCGGCCCCGAAGGCCTGACGCTGGTCGTCAACGACAATTGGTCGACGGTATCTTACCGCACGGCGTTCTCCACTTTCCTGGCAGAGCGGACCGGTCACCCTTGACGGTTCGGCTTGCCACACGCTCAATCCACCCATGAGCGACACCTTCCTCGCCGATTCCCCGACCAACGCTGCCGAATACACGGTGAGCGAGATCTCCGGCGCGCTGAAGCGCGCGGTCGAGGACCAGTTCGGCAATGTGCGCGTGCGCGGCGAAATCTCCGGCTACAGGGGACCGCATTCATCGGGCCATGCCTATTTCGCCCTGAAGGACGACCGGGCGCGGCTCGAAGCGGTGATCTGGAAAGGCACCTTCCAGCGGCTCAAGGTGCGGCCCGAGGAGGGCATGGAGGTGATCGCCCAGGGCAAGCTCACCACCTATCCGGGCTCGTCGAAGTACCAGATCGTCATCGACACGCTGGAGCCGGCCGGCGCCGGCGCGCTGATGGCGCTGCTGGAGGAACGCAAGCGCAGGCTGACCGCCGAGGGCCTGTTCGACGCGGAGCGCAAGCAGCTTCTCCCCTACTTGCCGCGCGTCATCGGCGTGATCACCTCGCCGACCGGCGCCGTGATCCGCGACATCATCCACAGGGTGAAGGACCGTTTCCCGGTGCACGTCCTCGTCTGGCCGATCAGGGTGCAGGGCGAAACCAGCGGCGAGGAAGCGCGCGCGGCGGTGGCGGGTTTCAATGCGCTGGTGGCGGGCGGACGCATACCCCGGCCCGACGTGATCATCGTGGCGCGCGGCGGCGGCAGCCTGGAGGACCTCTGGGGCTTCAACGACGAGGCGCTGGCGCGGGCGGTGGCGGCCTCCGAAATCCCGGTCATCTCGGCGGTCGGCCACGAAACGGACTGGACGCTGATCGACCTCGCGGCGGACGTGCGCGCACCGACTCCGACCGGGGCGGCAGAGATCGCGGTGCCGGTGAAGGCCGATCTCGAGGCGACGCTCGCCTCGCTCGGCGCACGGCTCCGCGCCTGCATGTCGCGCGGCATCGACCGGCGGCGGCAGGCTTTGAGGGCCGCGGCGCGGGCGCTGCCCTCGCCCGACAGCCTGCTCGCGCTGCCGCGGCGGCGATTCGACGAGGCGACGAGCCGGCTCGGACGGGCGCTGACGACGAACACCGAACGCAAGCGCGCGCGACTGACGGCAGCGCGGCTGGCGCCCGTCGCGCTCACGCGACGCATCGAAGATGCCCGGCGGCGGCTGACGCGCGAGGGTGACCAACTCGGGAAATGCGGGCACGCCTATCTGCGCCGGCGCCGCACCGAACTGCAGCAGGCTTCAGCGCGGTTGAGGGTCGAGCCAGTGGCGCGGCATGTCAAGCTGGTCAGAGAGCGTCTCGACGCGCTGACCCGCCGCCGGGACAGGGCGCTCGACCTCAGGCTCGTCAGGGCGAGAGAGTCAGCGGCGCGGTCCGTGCGGCTGCTTGCCACGCTGTCGCACCAGTCCGTGCTGGAGCGCGGCTTCGCGCTGGTGGCGGCGGCGGACGGGACCCTGATCAAGCGCGCCGCGGACCTGTCGGCCGGCGCGGCTTTGACGCTCACCTTCGCCGATGGCCAGACCGGCGCGGTTGCGAGCGGCGGAGCCGATGCGCCGAAGGAGGTGAAGGCGACGCCAAGGCAAGGCCGCGCGAAGGACGGCGGCCAGGGCTCGCTGTTCTGACCCCGATGGCCCGTGACCCCCATCTCGCCACGCCGTCGGGCAGGCCTCGCGCCCGCAGCCTGGGCATACCCTTCGACGGCGCGCCCGGCCCGGCCAACGCGATCACCGACGTTCAAGGCGTCGCGGTCGGGTACACGACGCTGATCTCGGGCGACGGGCCACTCGTCGTAGGCAAGGGGCCAGTGCGGACCGGGGTGACGGCGATCCTGCCGCGCCCCCGGTCGGAGCTGGCGACGCCGGTCTTCGCCGGCTTCCATAGTCTGAACGGCAACGGCGAGATGTCGGGCACCCATCTCATCGCCGAATTCGGGGCGTTCAACTTTCCGGTCACGATCACCAACACGCATTCCTGCGGCATGGCGCGCGACGCGACGGTGAAATGGATGCGCGGCATCGCCCCGGATGCGCTGGACAGCGCCTGGGGGCTGCCAGTGGCGGCCGAAACCTATGACGGGTTCCTGAACGACATCAACGGCCACCATCTGACGGATGAACATGTCTTCGCCGCGCTCGACAACGCAACGTGCGGGCCCGTCGATGAGGGCTCGGTCGGGGGCGGCACCGGCATGTCCACCTGCGACTTCAAGGCCGGGTCGGGCACCGCCTCGCGGCTGGTCGACTGGGCGGACACGCGCCTTACCGTCGGCGTCCTGGTGCAGGCCAATTTCGGCGCCCGCAGAAACCTGACCATCCGCGGCCGGCGGATCGGGCCGATGCTTTCCGCGCCGGCGATCCGCGAAGGAACGCCAAGGAAGGAAAAGAGCTCGATCATCGGCATCGCGGCCACCGACGCTCCGCTCCTGCCGCACCAGTTGACGCGGCTGGCCCGACGCATGCCGCTGGGTGTCGCGGCGACCGGTGGGCTAGGCTACAACTCGTCGGGCGACATCTTCCTGGTCTTTTCCACCGCCAATCCGGACGCGGCGGGGCCGGCTTCCGGCCGGCTGGCACAGGCTGAATTCATTCCCGACGCCGACATTGACCGGTTCTTCGATGCGATCGTCCAGGCGACCGAGGAGGCCATCCTCAACAGCATGACGGCGGCGGAGGACATGACCGGGCGCGACGGCAATCTGGTGCCCGCGCTGCCCCACCATGCGATCGGCGAACTGTTCTCGTGACCGTCAGTCTCGGACGATGACCCCGGCGTGCTCGCACAACGCCAGAAACGACTCGGCCGCCTCGCGCACCGGCGTCTCGCCCTTGATCGCGCCCTCGACGCGTTCCCGCGCGGCGAGGTAGAACGGCCCGCGCCGGGCGTGCGGCCAGTCGACGAGCACGTCGCATGCCTCCCTCAACGTGGCGACCGTGGCGATCGTACCGTCATCGCTGGGCTGGAGGCGGACCTCGAACCCCAGAGGCAGGTGCTCAGCCATCGGACTTCTTCCTCAACACGCCCGCTTCCCGGGCGGCGGCGACAAAGGCCGTGCGAGCGTCGACGGACGACCGCGCGCCGCCGAGCACCTTTGCGCAGGTCTCGGTCGCGTCGCGGTGGCGCGGGCCTCGCACCGGCCAGCCGGCATCGGCGAGAAGGCGTTCAGCCTCCTTCGGCGTTCTCACTGTCGTCGAACGGTCGCCGGCGAAACGGATGGCGACGGGCTGGTCGAAAGCTTCGGACACGAACTGCCTCCGTCGAACATGGCGGACGGAAACGCGGCAGGGCCTTCGGGGTTGCGAGGGACGAGAGACGACATGGAGAAATTGGTACGGTTGGCTGGGATCGAACCAGCGACCTCCGGATCCACAATCCGGCGCTCTAACCAGCTGAGCTACAACCGCCCGCGATGCCATTCGGCGGTGCGTCCATACGGACAATCGGATTTTAGTTCAAGACCGCGAGCCGTGCAAAGCCGGGTCGAGCCGCGTGGCGCCAGGCAAAGAAAAAGGCCGGGGGAGGAGGTCCGGCCCTTTCCTTCTCGAGCCGATGCATCGCGGCATCGGCTGTGCCCGACACGGAGGGAGGAGGTTCCGCGCGGGCGACTTGGGGTCAAGAACGCGTTACGCGACCTTGAGTTCCTTGCCGGCCTTCTCGAAGAGGCCCTTGGCCGGCTTCGCCATGTCCTCGACGGCCTTCGTGGCGGTCGCCTGCATGTCCTTCGCCTGTTCGACGGTCATCTCGAAGCGCTTGCGCAGATAGGCAGTCTGGAGCTCCATCACCTCGGACAGCGACTTGGCGGCGACAAGCGCCTCAAGGTGGTCGAAGCCGGCGGACGTATTGGCGCGCAGGGCCGAAATGGTCTTCAGCGACATGTCGCCGCTGACGGTCCTGACGGTCTCGTAGGTCGCCTCGAGGGCCTTCTGGGCATCCTCTGCGCCGGACTTGATCCTGGCATAGGCCTCCTTCGACTGCTCGACGCCCTTTTCCGCGAAGGCGCGGATCTGGTCAGTGGCCTTCGAAGGGTCGAATGCGACGATTTCGCCCATTTCGAGAGCGGCGGATTTGGCTGCGGTCTTGGTCATGGCGGTTCCTTCGGGTTTTCGCGACGCTGGCGCCGCCGTTGTGACCTCACATATAGTGGAAAAAATTGTGCAGTGCAACACGATCGAGTGCAGCGCATCAAAAAAGCCGGGTGGTTAACCACGCGCCGTGGAATCGCGCGGCTTGTTTGCCAGTCGTTCTTTACCCGTCACGGACCAGCTTCTATTAACGTCGCATTAACCGGACCGGACGCCATGCGGGCGTACGGACAGGAGTCGAATGGCGGCCGGGGAACACCCCTTCATCGACATTGCCGTGCGGGACGAGGTGCGCGAGCGTTTCGCCGCCGGCGACGCGCTGCTGATGCTCGATGCCGCGCTCGACACGGTGCTGTGGGCCAACGGGCCCGGCGCGGCGCTGTTCGCGGGCACCGACGTGGGCGGCCTGATCGGTTCGCCGGCGCCGCTCGGCATCGCTCCCAAACGACAGATCAGCGGCCTCTATGGCTTTCCACGAGCCGGTCGCGAGAGGCCGGTCACCATCCGTGTCGGCGCAAGCGCCCTCAATGTGCTGGTCAGCGGCGTCGATCTCGACGGCGAGCCTGCCGTGCTGCTGGCCGTCATGACGGCTCGGCGTCCCGGCGCCGCGCCGGCCCTGCATAAGGCGATCGAAGGGCTGGACGAACCGGGCCAGTATCTCGCGCTGCTCGGCGATGACGGGCGGATCGAGGCGGCGTCTGAAGGATTTGGCGGGCTGGCGATAGCGCCGGATACGCTGGCCCAACTGGTCAGACAGGTCGCCGGGGAGGCGGACAGGCTGGTGAAGCGCCTCATCCCCACTTCGGACGGCCGCACCGTCGCCGCCGGCATAGGCCGCCTGACCGATGCGCCCGCATTCCACCTTCTCGTCGTGGTCGACGAAGTCGGGCCGCAGACCGAGACCGCAGTGCCGGAAGAACAGGTCGATGCGGCGGCGGCTTCGGAACAGCCCGACCCTGGCGAGACAGCCCGGCCCGCAGAACAACAACCAACCGTATCGCGTACCGGCAGCACCTTCGTCAGGCTTCCCGCCGACGATCTCGATGTCGGCGCCGAATTCATCCCGGCGGGCGCTGACGAAGGAGCGGTTCCGAACGCCAGTGCGGCGCCGGACGACGACAAGCCGACCCGCGCGGAGGGACCGGTTCGCTTCGTATGGCGCACCGACGGGGATGGGCGCTTCAGCGAACTGTCCGGAGATCTCGCCTCGATCGTCGGGCCACCGGCGGCCGACGTCGTCGGACGCACCATGGCGGAGGTCTGCCGCGATTTCGGCATGGATCCCGCCGGCGAGATCGTCGGCCTGATGGAGCGTCGCGACACCTGGTCCGGGCGGTCGCTGCTGTGGCCGATCGCCGGCACCGACCTCAGGGTGCCCGTCGATCTCGCCGCCCTGCCCGTCTACGATCGCGCGCGAAATTTCGAGGGCTTTCGTGGTTTCGGCGTCGCGCGCGCGGGAGACGCGGTGGTCGACCCGGACGCGCGCGGCCTTGACTTCGCCGCCAGCCTGAACGACGCCAGCGCGAGGGACGCCGAACCAGCGGCACCTGAAACGCCGTCCACCGACAGTGACGGCCGGCCAGACGATGCCGCGAGCCGGCGTCGGCCGGGGCCGGGCGCTCAACACGGGACGGATGCGGCAACCCGCGATCAGCCGGCGTTGCGCCTGGTGCCCAAGCCCGACACGCCGCCGCCCCCGCCACAACGCGTCGTGCAGCTTTCTGAGCACAGGTCCGCCGCAAATGATCGCGGCGGACTCTCGGCCATCGAACAGACGGCATTCCGCGAGATCGGCGACAGGCTGCGCCGCGAGGGCGTCATCGCCGAACACGAGGCCGCGAGAGTGAGCCGAGAGGGGCGCGACACAAAGACGGACCCGAATGTCGACGACGCGCCGGCAATGCCGGGCGACGAGCAACCGGCGACCGAGGTCGATCCCGACGCACCCATCCTCGAAGCAGGCCCAGCGGAAGGATTCGGTGGCGACCCCGATCACGTCCACGGGCCGTCCGAGCCCAACTCGTCCGGAGACACGGACGTAGACCCGGCAGCCGGAACGATCGTGGCTCCCGGTCGGGGCGACCAAGAATCCTCAGGATTGCAGTTCGAAGACGAGCCGGATCGCCTCGGGTCCGACGCGACCCCCCATGCGCCTCCAGCCATGGCGCACTCCGAGTATGTCGACGATTTTCGCGACGCCGGCGAAGAGCCGACCGGCGAGATCGCAGCGGCGGAGGCGACCGCCGGCCCGCACGGTAGGGCCGGCGACGAGCCTATGGCGGAGGCCGTGGGCGACGATGACGAGGCGGGCTTCCTTCCGTCCGCATTCGCCAATGAAGGCCGCCGATCCCGGCCGCCGATCGACACCTCGATCCTTGACAAACTGCCGGTGCCCGTGCTGATCCATGCGGGCGATACCCTGCACTACGCCAACCGCGAGTTCCTGGACTTCACGGCCTATGGCGACATCGAAGACCTGCGACGGGCCGGCGGCCTGGGTGCGCTCTTCGAAGAGCCCTATCCCGCTGAGGAGTTTGGCGGCGACCGCAAGCTCAGGCTGAGGCGCGCGGACGGCCTGGACGTGCCGGTGGAAGCCTTCCTCCAGTCCGCACCGTGGAACGGCGGCATTGCGCTGCTGCTGTCCTTGCGCCGCATCGGCCGCGCGCCGCTGCCCACGCCTCCAATGCTGGTGCAGGCCAACCAGCCTAGCGCGGGGGAGAAGGCGTCGCTGGAGATGCGGCTCGCGGAGTTGAGGACGATCATCGATACGGCGACCGACGGCGTCGTCTTGCTAGCCGAGGACGCGACGATCCGGTCGATCAGTCGCCCGGCGGAAGCGCTGTTCGGCCTGGACAGCGAAGATGTCGCGGGAAAACCGTTCGTTTCGCTCTTCGCCGTCGAAAGCCAGCGCGCCGCGCGCGACTATCTCAACGGGCTCGCGGAAAACGGCGTCGCCAGCGTGCTCAACGACGGGCGCGAGGTGATCGGCCGCGAAGCCGAGGGGCGCTTCATCCCGCTGTTCATGACAATCGGGCGGCTGCCCAACCGCAGCGGCTACTGCGCCGTGTTGCGCGACATCACGCAATGGAAGCGCGCCGAGGAGGATCTGACCCAGGCCCGCGCCCAGGCCGAGCGCGCCTCGTCGCAGAAGACCGAGTTCCTCGCGCGGGTCAGCCACGAGATACGCACGCCGCTCAACGCCATCATCGGTTTCTCCGAGCTGATGATGGACGAGAAGTTCGGCCCGGTCGGCAACGACCGCTACCGCGACTACCTGCGCGACATCAACAAGTCGGGCAACCATGTGCTCGATCTCGTCAACGACCTGCTGGATATCTCCAAGATCGAGGCCGGCCAGCAGGAGATGAGCTACGAGGCCGTGCCGCTCAACGACATGCTGGCCGAGTCGGTGGCGATGATGCAGCCGCAGGCGAACCGCGAGCGGGTGATCATCCGCTCGAGCTTCGCCTCGTCGCTGCCGGACGTGGTGGCGGACACGAGGACGATCAGGCAGATCGCCCTCAACCTGCTGTCCAATGCGATCCGCTACACCCAGGCCGGCGGGCAGGTGATCGTCTCGACGGCCTACGAGACGAGCGGCGACGTCGTGCTGCGCTTCCGCGACACCGGCATCGGGATGAGCCCGTCGGAGATCGAGCAGGCGCTGAAGCCCTTCAAGCAGATCAACGCGATCAAGCGGCCGCGTGGCGACGGCACCGGCCTGGGCCTGCCGCTGACCAAGGCGATGGTGGAGGCCAACAGGGCACGCTTCCAAATACTGTCCACGCCTGGTGAAGGCACGCTCGTCGAGATCACCTTCCCCTCGACCCGCGTGCTGGCGGACTGAGCAAATCCGCGTGATCAATTTGGGGGTGGGCCAAGCCAAGAACCTGTAAAGATGTATGGAACCATCCACTTTAGAATGGTTCTAATATATTGATTTGCTTGTGCTTCTATTGACCGACCCGACGAAATCCTGCATGGCACGGTCGAGTTTGTCGGGCCTTGCCGACAAGACCGCCCATCATACGACCGGGAGAGGACATGACCAGCTTCAGGATCGCATCCGCCACAGCCGGACTCGCCGCCGCGCTCTTCGCAGCCGCGCCCGCCTTGGCCGATGGCGTCGTCAACATCTATTCCTACCGCCAGCCCGACCTGATCAAGCCGGTGCTCGACGCCTTCACGGCCGAGACCGGGATCAAGACCGAGGTGCTGTTCCTCGACAAGGGTCTCGAGGACCGCATCCTCGCCGAGGGAACCAACTCGCCCGCAGACGTCATCATGACGGTCGACATCGCACGGCTCACCAACGCCAAGGAGAAGGGCGTGACACAGGCGCTGGACGACGCCACCGTCAACGGCAACCTGCCGGCGGAGTACCGCGATCCGGAAGGCCATTGGTTCGGCCTCACCAAACGCGCCCGCGTGGTCTACGCCTCGAAGGATCGGGTCTCCGAGACCGCGCTGACCTACGCCGACCTCGCCGACCCGAAGTGGAAGGGCAAGATCTGCATCCGCTCAGGCCAGCATGACTACAATCTCGCGCTGATTTCGGCAGCGATCGCCCATTGGGGGGCGGAGAAGACCGAAGCATGGCTGACTGGCTTCAAGGCGAACCTCGCGCGTAAGCCGGAAGGCGGCGACCGCGACCAGGCCAAGGCGATCGCGGCCGGCGAGTGCGACATCGCGCTCGGCAACACCTATTATGTCGGGCTCATGCAGACCAACGAGAAGGACGTCGAGCAGAAGGACTGGGCCGCGGCGATCAATGTGGTCTTCCCGACATTCGAGAACGGCGGCACCCACGTCAACGTCTCGGGCGCGGCGCTCGCCAAGAATTCGCCGAACCGCGACAATGCGGTGAAGCTGATCCAGTTCCTGTCGAGCCACAAGGCGCAGCAGATCTACGCCGAGCAGGTGTTCGAGTATCCTGTCGAGCCGGGCCTCGAGGCGTCGGACATCGTCAAGGCGTTCGGCACCCTCAACGCCGATACACTGCCGCTTGCCGACATCGCCAAGAACCGCAAGGCGGCCTCGGAGATGGTCGACCGCGTCGCGCTCGACGACGGCCCGTCGAGCTGAGCGCGATTCCATCGGATCAGTGAGGACCGGGCCGCATGACGGCCCGGTTTTCGTTCAGGCCACGGCCATATTGAACGCTCAGGCGAACAGTTCCGGAAGCCGGTTCTTCCGTCGTAGCGCACACCGGCGACGACACGGTGCGCTGGTGGCCGTCGCCGCGGTCGTCTGCGCGGTCGTACTCGCCCCCGTCGCCAGTCTCTTGCTCATCGCCGTCTCGGGAACGGGCGCCGATTGGCCGCATCTGGCCGAGAACGTGCTGCCTGGAGCCACACGCACCACGCTTGCGCTGCTTTCCATGGTGGCGGCGGCGGCCGTGACGATCGGCGTGACCAGCGCCTGGCTGGTGGTGACGTTCGAGTTTCCCGGACGCAGGACGTTCGCTTGGGCGCTCGTCCTTCCACTCGCCGTGCCGCCCTATCTGGCCGCCTACGCCATGGCGGAGTTCCTGCATTTCTCCGGTCCCGCGCAGGGCGCGCTGCGGTGGATGTTCGGCTTTGCGAGCCCGCGCGACTACTGGTTTCCGGACGTCCGATCCACACCCGGCGCGGCGCTCGTTCTCGGTGCGGTGCTCTATCCCTATGTCTACCTCACAACTCGCGTGGTGTTCCTCATGCAGGGGCGCAACATCGCCGACGTGGCGCGGACGCTTGGCGCGGGACCGGCGCGCGTGCTCTTCACCGTCTTGCTGCCGGTGGCGCGTCCGGCCATTGTGGCGGGGACCGTACTGGTGCTGATGGAGACGGTCAACGACATCGGCGCCAGCGAATATCTCGGGGTGAGGACGCTGACCTTCTCGGTCTTCACCACCTGGCTGAACCGCGGCAGCCTCGAGGGCGCGGCCCAGATCGCCATGTTGATGCTGGTCCTCATCGTCGCGCTGGTCGCGGCGGAAGAGTGGGCCCGGCGGCGGCAGCGCTTCCATGCCGCCCGCGCCACCCAGATCAAGGCGCAGCCACCGCGCGTGGCGCTGGCGGGGTGGCGCGCCGGGCTGGCGACGGTCGCGGTCGCGGCGCCCGTCATCGTCGGCTTCGGCGTGCCTATCTACGTCTTCATCCGCTATTCCCTGAGACGGCTGGAGATGTTCGCCTCGGCGGAACTCGCCGAGGCACTGGTCAACTCGATCGTCACCGCGACGGCGACGGCGCTGTTGACCGTCGGCATCGGGCTGTTGTTGATCCACGCTGCCCGCCTGTCGCGCAACGGCGCGGCTTTCGTGATGGCGAGAGCTGCGGCTTTCGGCTATGCGCTGCCGGGCACGATCCTCGGCCTGGGGCTCCTCTTCTTCCTCGCGCGCGTCGATAATCTGGTCGACGGCCTTGCCCGCTCGGCCTTCGGGCTGTCGACGGGCCTGATCCTCACGGGATCGCTAGCCGCGGTGGTGCTCGCCTGCTCGATCCGTTTCCTCGCGCTGGCCCAGGGCGCGATCCGCTCGGGGCTGGAGAAACTGCCGCCGCATCTCGACGAGGCCGCGCGCAGCCTTGGCCACGGACCGACGGAGAGCGCGGTGCGCGTCGTGCTGCCGCTGCTCAAGCCCGCGATCCTGACGGCTGGCGTGCTGGTCTTCGTCGACACGGTGAAGGAGCTTTCGGCGACGATCCTGCTCAGGCCGTTCGGCTTCAACACCCTGGCGACGAGCGTCTACGAGGACGCGTCACGGGCGGTGCTCGAGGATACGGGACCGGCGGCGCTGCTCATCATCCTGACCGCGGTGGTGCCGGTGCTGCTACTGTCGCGCGCGCTGGCACGGGACGAACCGGCTACGCTGTAGATCTCAACCGTCCGCGCCATCCAGCCAGTCGCGCAGATAGGTTTCGTACGGCGCGTCGACATGCAGGCGAGCGACCGTCTCCGCCGTCCGGTAGAGGAAGGCGTGAACGCCGGCGAAGAGCAGCGCCGCGGACTGGCTGCCGGCATCGAGGTCGACGCCGGCGCCTTGCGATACGAGCTGGCGCACCCCGTCGCCGGCAAGTTCGATGACGGCATAGAGTGCATCGGCTGGCGTCGCGGCGAAGCCGTCGCGCCAGCCAGACACGATATCCATCGGCATCGAAGAGACGAGCACCGCGCGATCGCGGCCAGTGCGCACGACAGAGCCGGAAGCAGGGACCACCGACCACAGCCCGGCTTCCGGCGAACCGGGCGCCAGCGCCGCCACGGCGGAACCGATGTCGCCACTGACCAGTGTCTGGCCAAGGCCGCGGACAGGGCGCGCAGTCCATTGCGGGCGGACCACGGACCAGTCAGCCGACGCCGGCGACCAGAGCGTGCGGGCATGGTTCGTCGGAGCGGTCTCATGCATGGAGGCGCGTCCCCTCCGGATCGAGTGCGCATGGCGGCGCAATGGTTGCCGTCATCGTGCGTCCGAGATGATAGATGCCGACCGACTCGCCGGAGCGTTCCATGCCACGCTCGACCAGGCCGAGAGCGATCGGGCGGCCGAGCGTCGGCGAGAAATGGCTCGACGTGACGAATCCGATCGAGCGAAGGGCGGAACCGTTTGACTCCACGGCATGCGCGCCGGTCGGCAGCGGGTCCGGCCCATCGATCCTGAACCCGACGAAGTGGCGGCGGTCCGTTCGCATGGCGTTTTCGGTGAACAGCGAGCGACGGCCGACATACTCGTTCACGCGCTTGTCGCGCGGTCCGGTTATGCCGAGGTCGTGCGGCATGGTGTTGCCGTCCGTGTCCTTGCCGGCGATCAGGAACCCTTTCTCGGCGCGAAGCAGGAGCAGCGCCTCCGAGCCCATCGGGAAGGCATCGAGGGGCCGGCCGGCCTCCACCATCGCGGCAAACAGGGCTGACCCATTCGCGGCCGGTACGGTGATCTCGTAGGAGCGGTCGCCGGTGAAGGAGACGCGGGCGACCCTGACCGGTCCACCGGCGAAGGCGCCGGGGGCGAAAGCCATGTGCGGCAGGGCCGCATCGTCCAGATCGATGCCGAGCGACAGAGCCTCGACCAGCTTTCTCGACAGCGGCCCGGTGGCGGTCAGCGTCACGAAGCCGACGGTTGAGTTGTGAATCGCCACTGTCGCGGGATCGAAGCGGTCCTGCCGCCACTCCTCCAGACGGGAGACGACACCGGCGACGTGACCAGACGAGCAGGAGACGACAAAGTGGTCGTCGGCGATGCGCGAGGTGACGCCATCGTCATAGACCATGCCGCTCTCGGTCAGCATGAAGCCGTAGCGGAGGCGGCCAGGCTTGAGGTTGGAAAGCGTGTTGTAGGAATTGTAGTCGGTGAGCTCGGCGGCGGCGGGACCCATCACCTCGATCTTGCCGAGCGGCGAGCCGTCGAAGATCGCCACCGTCTGACGCGCCAGTCTCGCCTCGCGCTGGGTCTCGGCGAAGGCATGGCCGGAGCCGTACCAGGCAGGCCGCAGCCAGCCGCCATATTCACGGAAGACCGCTCCCGCGGCGCGATGCTCGGGCTCGAGCGCGAGCCGCCTGACGGGATTGAACAGTTCGGCGCGGCGGCGGCCGGAGACGACGCCGAACGGGACCGGCACGAAAGGTGGACGGTAGGTCGTCGTGCCCGTGTCGGCGATGGAACGACCGGTGATCGCAGCCATCGCGGCAAGGCCGTTCATGTTGGACGTCTTGCCCTGGTCGGTCGCCATGCCCAGCGTCGTGTAGCGCTTCAGGTGCTCGACCGAGACGAAGTTCTCGCGAGCGGCGAGTTCCACGTCCTTGACGGTGACGTCGTTCTGGAAATCGACCCACTGGCGCGCCTTGGCGGCCTTGCGCGGCCAGGCGGACTCGATGCGATAACTCGCGTCGGGCGACGTTGCGCCCGGCGCGCCGTCTCCACCGCCGCCGGCCGCGTGACCGTCGGCGAGAACCCTGGACAGGGCGAACCGGCCGTTCGCCGCGCCCGCGACGACGAGGCCGTCAGGTCCAGTGTCGGGCACGAAGGCGGCGATCTCGTCGTCGAAGCGCAATCGACCCTTGTTCTGGCAGAAAAGGTGCACGGTCGGGGTGAAGCCGCCGGAGACGAGCAGGCAATCCGCCTCGATGCGCCGGCCCGAGATGGTGACGGCCTCGACGCCGCGTGCGCCATGCACGGCATCAACAGTCGTCCCCGACATCGTCTCGACGCCGGGGACGCTGACCGCCGGCGACCGGAGGTCCGCGACCATGACATTCGCGCCGGCCCGTTGAAGTTCCAGCGCGACGGTGTGCGCCCCGTCGTTGTTCGTCGCGACGACGATCCGTTCACCGACCAGCACGCCGTGGCGCCTGAGGTAGACCAGCGCCGCCTCGGCCGACATGATTCCTGGCCGGTCGTTGTCGGGGAAGACCAGGGGCCGCTCGATGGCGCCCGCCGCGACGACGATGCGTTTCGCCCGGACCTGCCAGAGCGCATCGGGTGCGCCCGCCCGGCGCTGCCAGACGAGCACGACGTTGTGGTCGTAGACGCCGAACGCCGTGGCGTCTGCAAGCACGGTGTGGCCCGAGGCGCGGAGTGTTCCGACAGCATCCGCGGCCCAGGCGTCGCCCGCCATGCCGTCGATGATCGCGTCGCGATGGAGCAGAGAGGCGCCGGGCGCCGGCTGGTCGTCGACCAGCATGACCGACTGGTCCGACGCCGCTCCCGCCTTCGCCGCGGCGAGCCCGGCCGGACCGGCGCCGACGACCAGCAGGTCGATCTGGGCATTGAAAGTAGGATTGTCCGCTGGGATCACGGCTTGAGGATCGACACGGCCAAGGCCCGCCATCGCGCGGATCCGCGGCTCGAAGCTGTGCCAGTTCGGCCACATGAACGTCTTGTAGTAGAAGCCGGCGGGCAGGAACCGTTGCAGGCGGTCGACGAAGGCGACGCGGTCGCGCTCGGCGGTGGGCGCGGCGTTGACTGACCGAACCACCATGCCGTCCGCGAGCATTTCCGTGGTGGCGCGCACATTGGGCGTCGTACGCCCGGCGAGCGTCACGTCGACGAGCGCGTTCGGCTCCTCGCTTCCGGCGCCCCAGACGCCGCGCGGGCGGTGGTATTTGAAGCTGCGGCCGACGATGCGAACGCCTGCGGCGATCAGCGCCGAGGCGACCGTGTCGCCCGCCCTGCCCTCGAGCGGCCTGCCGTCGAATGTGAAGCGCAGCGGGGAGCCGCCGGTCTGGATGCGCCGGGCGGTCATGAGCCGTCCTTGCGCAGGCTCCGGGACCCCGCCACCACATGCGTGGCCGTGTCGCGCTCCATGAGGAAATATTCGCCACAGGTCAGGTGCACCCAGATCTCGCGAGCCGGACCCTTGGGGTTCTTCTTGCCGTAAAGGTAGGCGGACCAGCGCCCCGGATCGACGTCCGGCGCAGGCTCGGGGCGCGTCTTGCCGGCCTCGGCCCCGAACTGGAATTCGGTCTCGTCGCGCGGTCCGCAGAAGGGGCAAGGAAAGAGCTGCATCAGTGGGCGATTCCCGACCCGGCGGCCTCGTCGACCAGCCGGCCGGTGACGAAGCGGTCGAGGTCGAATGGGCGGCTCACCGGATGGTGGGCGCCGGTCGCCATGAGATGCGCCAGCAACACGCCGCCGGCGGGAATGGACTTGAAGCCGCCCGTGCCCCAGCCGCAGTTCAGATAGAGGCCGGGCAGCGGCGAGGGACCGATGATCGGCGACGAATCCGGCACCACGTCGACATTGCCTGCCCATTGCCGCAAGAGTTTCAACTGGGCGAAGGCCGGGAACATCTCCAGCATGCCGGACAGCACGACCCGCTGCATCGGCGGGTTGCCGCGCTGGGCGTAGGACGGCACGCGGTCGAGCCCTCCGCCGATCACCAGTTCGCCCTTGTCGGACTGAAACATGTAGGTGCCGGTGCCCATATAGAGCACCACCGTGTCGAGACATGGCTTCACTGGCTCCGACACCATCGCCTGCAACGAATAGGACTGGATCGGCAGGTCGAAGCCGGCCTTCGCGGCGAGCGTGCCCGAATTGCCGGCGACGGCGATGCCGACGGCGCCGGCGCGGATCGAGCCCAGATCGGTCTCGACCCCGGCGCAACGGCCGTTCTCGACTATGAAGCCCTTGACCTCGCAATTCTGGATGATGTCGACGCCCAGCGCATCGGCTGCGCGTGCGTATCCCCAGGCAACCGCGTCATGGCGAGCGACGCCTGCCCGACCCTGCCAGACGCCGCCGAAGACGGGATAGCGCGCCTTCGGCCCGCGATTGGCCAGCGGCAGGCGCTGAAAAACCTGCGCGGGCGTGAGCAGTTCGGCATCGGTGCCGTTGATCTGCATCGCGTTGACGATACGGGCGGCGATCTCCATCTCGGCGTCGGAATGCGCGACGGTGACGACGCCGCGCTGCGAGAACATGACGTTGTAGTTGAGTTCGCGCGACAGACCCTCGTAGAGCTTGAGCGCGAAATCGTAGAGGGCGACGCTCTCGGGATAGAAGTAGTTGGAACGGATGGTCGAGGTGTTGCGGCCGGTGTTGCCGCCTCCCAGCCATCCGCGTTCGATCACCGCGACGCTCCTGATCCCGTGGGTCTTCGCGAGGTTGTAGGCGGTGGCCAGCCCCTGGCCGCCGCCGCCGACGACCACGGCGTCGTAAGCCGGCTTCGGCGCGGGCGAACGCCACAGGGGCCGCCAGCCGGCATGGCCGCGCAAACCCTCGGTGAACAGCGACAGCGCCGAATAGCGTCGCGCCATGAAACCCCTCTCGCCGGCGCGAAACGACGCGCCGACTACCCTGCTACGCCAGCGGGCGGCGAAATGCGATGCGCCGTCGCGCCGCGAACTGTCGATCCGGCGTCATGCTGGCCGAAGGAAGACGGGCCGGATCGACGCTCAGGCAGGGCGTTCCGGCAAGTCGACGTGGAAGTCGACGATCGCCCCGGGCGCGAAGACATAGCGGCGCGGCGTGCCCTTGGCTGGAGGGACCGCTGCAGGATCAGCCGGAGGCGCGGCGCCATCGGACGGCTCGCCAGGAGCCGGGGCCGAGCCGAGGTGGCGGCCCGTCGCATCGAAGTAGTCCGACTCCTTCGCACCCTTCGACGTTCTGCGAACGACGAAGGAATAGGCCTTGTCCAGATCGACCGCGAAGCCCCTGGTCATCGGCATCCGGCTCTGGTCCCGCCAGAAATACTTGGCGAGCCTTTCGATCAGGCCGACAGGCCGGATGACGCCGTGCAGATGCTCGGTGTCCGTCGCGGTCGGCGCATCGACGATCGACAGAACCTCGACCAGATCGTCTTTCTTCCTGCCCCGCACCTTTACCGCGACCCAGGCTTTCGTGGGGGCGGGTTTTTCCGAGACCTGGTCGGCGGTGCGGTTCTGCCGCGCGCCGAGCGCCACCATGAGTGCATTGACGCTCGCGCTGCCCCCCGCGAGCACCAGCGCCGACAACAGCGTCGTGCCCCAGGTGCTGCGAGGATCGGCCTGCACCGGAACGTCAAGATACGCGTCGAACAGCGATGCGACGAAATCCTGCTTGAACATGACCACCACGAAGAGCGCCCCGGCGAACATGACGACGGTGCGGACCCCGCGCCCATCAAAGAACTCGAGGAAGACCCGCCAGTTGAATATGACCGAGAAGGCGGATTCGAGCAGGATCGCTATGAGGAGGGCGCCGACAAGCAGGCCCCCGGCTTCACCGACAGCGGCGAAGTCCGAACGCGGCGTCGCAGATACGTGGACCAGCACCGTGCGCTCGCGCCCATCCTGGGTGAAGCTCAGCGCGACGCGGGCGTCCTCGCCATCCTTCGCAGGCGTGTAGGTCAGGAGCCAGACCTGGGGCGCCACTCCGGGCGCGGTCGTCGTGACGACCCCCGGACCGCCGGTCAGCTTGATCTCCTCGTCGCCGCTGGCGACAAGGATGGTCTCCCCGGGCTCCGCGTAGATATCCTCGACAGTCTGCGCAATGGCCGTCCCCGGCGACGCCAGCCCGATAAGGGCCAGGCTCAACGCCGGGGCCATGAAGCACATGAGAAACGAACCGCGCGGTCGACTGAGGCCGCGCCCGTCGCTCCAGCCACTGTTCATCCCACCCCCCGACACGTTCGGCCGCCGCCGCCCGATCGCGCGGGCGGCGCAGGCTGCCCTCAGACCTGGCTTTCGAGATCGATGACCTTGCCCTTGCCGAAATCGACCTTGCCTTTGGCGTCGGCAGGAAAGACGGTGGCCTTGCCCTTGCCCGAATAGGTCCCGTCGGAAAAGAGCTTCTGCTCCTTACGGCGTCGACCGATGATCTCTGGCGGCTTCTTCCAGTTCATGAACTCCTTCGCCGCCTTCGGCCGATTGCCGGCATTCAATGACTTGACCAGACTGGCCTTCTTGATGCCGCCCGTATTGAAGTGGAAGGAGACGAGCGCGTCGAATTCGGACTGCGACACGTCGACTTTGAGAACGGTGTTCACGTCCCTTGCGAAACGGACGATGTCCTTCTCGAACAGCGCGAACACCTCCTTGATGGTCATCGTGCCGGTGAACTTCGAAGGATCGGGCGGCCCGGCCGCCTTGGTGTGACCGACGCCGATGGTCCAGACGCCGACAGAGTCCTTGTAACGCGTCTGTACGATCCCCTCGTGGGAGATGATCTCCATGAGGCCGTTCTTCGATACCTTCATCGTCGCCATGCGCGCCTCCCGCGTTCAGAGAAACTTCGCAAGAGCGGGCGCGAGCGGTGTCGACGCCAACCCGGTCATGCTGACGAAACCCGAATGCGTGTCGGAACCATCGACGCTCACCGAAGCCCAGCGCGTCAGATACCGCTTCAACGATGGCGGCGATGGCTGGATGCATTGAGCGCGCGGACCATAGACGACCGAACGTATGTGCACGACATCTCCGTTCTTGAGCGTCCTGATCGACGCGCTCTGCGCGTTCGGCCCGCGCCGAAGTTCAAGCTTGTTGTCCGAAGACTTGACGGTGGTCCGGAAACCAAGGGGCTTCGGGGATGGAGCCAGGGCGTTCAGAGCAGCGAGGTCGAACAGCGGTCCCGGATCAAACTTGCCGAAGATCGCGATGTCGTGGTGCCCGACGACCTCGGCGACCGGATAGGTGGCGATGAGGTCCTCCACGATCTTCCTGCAGGCCTTGACCTGCGCGGCCGGGTACTTTTCCCAGCGCTGCATGCTTGGATCGTCGGGATTGTAGATCAGCTTGCCGGGACCATTGGGGGCGCTCGAATCGAATGCGAACCCCTTGTTCATCAAGCAGACACCCACCGAGCCTCGGCCTAGCGAGCCGCCGAGCGTAAGCCCGCCCGCCGACTTCCAGTTGCTCAAGCCGGGGTGAGCCGCCGACTCGGTGAAGCGCCGTGTCTGGAATGCGGTCCCATCCTTCTCGATCAGGATATGATAGCCCAGCTTGGCCTTGTTAAGAGCCTTGACAGCATCGGCGACCGTGTTGGTCACCGAGTAGTGTATCACTACTAGGCGTGGCGTCTGGTTGACGCCGACGTGCTTCAGCTTCTTTTCGGCGATACCGTCGATGAAGTGGTTTGTGATCGACATGGTGGTGTCAAGCCCCCGTATTCAGCCTGCACCCGACGCCCATCAGGTGACGACCGGCCCCTTCTCTTCCCACCATTCAGACTAGCAATGCGCGTTTCGCGAGTCGACTCCCAAGAATCGGATTTATTCTTTCTCATTTAGCCGCTAGCCTTGCCTACCTTCTAACGATGAGGATCGCTTAAGATGAAACTTCCAGCAGTCGCCGCAATCGGCGTGGTCATCATGACCGTTCCTTGTCTGGCGCAAGATCTACCCTTGGTCAGCGCGACGCTCGATTTCGCCGCCGACACCCCGGACCAGGCCGACGCATTCTTCGAGGCTCTCCGCCAGCATGCGGGCAAGCCGATCCGGCTTGCGCTCGACATCGCCCCCCGCCAAGCCAGCGACGACGTCGGTTACGTGGTCCGTCCGGAGCCGCCGGATGAACAAGGCGAGCCGGTTCCCTGTGGAACCCAGAAGTATGGCGTCATCGACAATCTGGTGACGGGCTACAGCGTGTCGTTCGATCATCCTTCCAATCACCACACGATCACGACCATACATGTCGGCGACCGTCAGACGTTTCCGTTCAACGGGCTGATCTGCGGCGTCGAAGACTACACCTCCAAGGAATTCACCCATCTCCATGTGAGCGGCGCGTACATCGTGGTCGAGGCCGCGATCCCAACCGCGGTCGAACTGACGCTGTTCCCGTACAAGCCCTGACTGCCGGTCCGGAGATGGCCGGAAGGGAAATGGTTGTGGACCCGATCGAAATGATATACCAATATATCATTAGAAAGGTCGACGATGCCGCTTCCGCGCTACCACCGGATCTACCTGCACCTGCGTCAGCGCATCGCCGACGGTGACTACTCGGAAGGCGACGTCGTTCCGGGCGAGATGGATCTGGCCGACCAGTTCCAGGTGTCGCGCATCACGACGCGACGCGCGCTCGACGAGCTGGAACGTGCCGGACTGGTGACCCGCGAGCGGGGCCGAGGCACGCGCGTGAAGGCAGGCGCCGTCGACTCGCCGGCGTTCGATGGCTCGCTCGAGAGCCTCGAAGCCTCGAACCGGGCCATCGGCGGTAGCCAGGTCGGGCTCATCGACTTTGCGCTCGCCATACCACCGCCCGACGTGCGGATCGTCTTCGACCTGCACGACGGAGAGCGGCTCTGGCGCATCGAACGCATCCGGACCAGCGGCGGGGACGCCTTCGCCCATGTGGTGGCGTGGGTGCCGGAAGCGATCGGACGAACCTTCTCCCCCGCCGACCTCGAATCCACCATGCTGGTGGACCTGATCGAACGCGCCGGGGCGGACATCGACCGCGCCGAACAGACAATCAGCGCGACGCTGGCCGACCCTCAGATCGCGGCGGCTCTCGGCGTGGACACAGGCGCCCCGCTGTTGCGCGTCGTGCGTACGATCTTCTCCCAGGACGGCCGGCCGGTGGAGCGCTTCACGGCGCTCTTCCGGCCGGACCGCTACCGCATCTCCATGCAACTTGCGCGTCGCGACAGCGATGCAGACAGCCGTTTCAGGGTGAGAGAATGAGCAACGATGTCGCGGCGCCTGCGTACGATCCCGTCCAGCTCGAACTGATCAAGAACGCGCTAGGCTCGGTCGTCGACGAGATGGTGCTGACCGTGGTCCGCATCGCCTACTCGTCGATCATGAAGGACACCATGGACCTGTCCAGCGCGTTCTGCGACGCGCGCGGACGGATGATCGCCCAGGGGCTCAGCGTTCCGCTTCACCTCGGCTCGTTCCCGGACGCGATGGAGGCGGTGCTCGCGGCGTATCCCGAAGGCCTCGACGACGGCGATGTGGTGGTGCTCAACGACCCCTATCACGGCGGCATGCACCTCCCTGATGTGTTCATGTTCAAGCCGGTCTTCGTGGATGGCCGGCGGCTCGGCTACGCCGTGGTCGTCGCTCACCACAACGACGTCGGCGGCCGTGTGGCCGGTTCCAGTGCGGCGGATTCGACCGAGATATTCCAGGAAGGCATCCGGCTGCCGCCGGTCAAGCTTCACCGGCAAGGCGTGCTCAACGACGCGCTGCTTGCCACGATCCTCCTCAACGTGCGTGTCCCCGCCACCGTGGCCGGTGACCTGGACGCGCAGCTGGCGGCTTGCCGGATCGCCGAGCGCGGCGTCGCGGAACTGGCCGCCCGCCATGGAATCGAGGAACTGGAGCGCGCCTTCGAGGCGCTGCTCGACTATAGCGAGCGCGGGGCGCGCGCAACGATCGCCGCGCTTCCGGACGGCTGCTGGCGTTTTGTCGACCACCTCGACGACGACGGCGTGAACCCCGGCAAACCGGTGCGCATCGAACTTGCGCTGACGGTCGACGGCGATCGTCTGGTCGCCGACTTCACGGGTAGCGCGCCACAGGTGGCAGGCGCCATCAACGCGACCTATTCCTTCACCAAGTCGGCCGTCTATTTCGCCATCCGCTCGATCGTCTCGGAAGATCTGCCGAACAACGCGGGGTTCTTTCGGCCGATCGAGGTGATCGCGCCTGAAGGCACGGTGCTCAATCCGCGTGCGCCGGGAGCCTGCGCGGCGCGCGGCGTCACGGGGTTTCGCGCGATCGACGCCATGTTCGGTGCGCTGGCTCAGGTCATACCGGATCGGGTCCGCGCCGCCGGCGAAGGCGGAACGACGAGCTACAGCCTCGCCAGCACCGATGCGAACGGCCGGTTCAACCTTTTCCGCGAAGCCGTGATGGGCGCATGGGGCGCGGGCGCCCGCTGGGACGGCGTCGACGGCGTCGCCAACCCCGCCGCCAACATCTCCAACGCACCTGTGGAGCTCGTCGAGCACCAGGCGCCGGTGCTCGTCGAACGCTACGCGCTTGCCGAGGACAGCGGCGGCCCGGGCGCGCGGCGCGGCGGCCTCGCCGTCGAGCGGCAGTTCCGGGTGCTGGCCGAGAAGGCGTCGCTGCAGTTGCGGTCCGATCGACGCAACCATCCTCCCTACGGCATTTCCGGCGGCCAGCCGGGGACCGCGTCCTCGACGCAGCTGAAGGCCGACGACAAATGGGAGCTTCTGCCGACCAAGTTCATCAAGGCCCTGAGGATGGGCGACACGGTGCGGCACGTCACGGCAGGAGGCGGTGGATACGGCGACCCCATGGCGCGCAACCCGCAGGAGGTGCTGACCGACGTGCGCAACGGCAAGGTCTCGATCGACGCCGCGCGGCGCGACTACGGCGTTTGGGTGGAGAAAAACCCCTGGAGGATCGACGAGCCGGAGACGGCCCGCGTGCGGAACTCGGTCGGGGCAGCGGAGTAAGGCAATGAGTGCGACAACACTTCAGGTCGCCGCAGACATCGGCGGCACCTTCACGGACATCGTGTTCCAGTACGGCGACGGCCGTCTCGACAAGCGCAAGGTGCAGACGACGCCAGACGACTTCGGACGGGCGATCGTGGAGGGCGTGATCGCCTATCTCGTCGAGAAGGGCATCACGGTGGGCGAAGTCTCGGAAATTCTGCACGCGACGACGGTGGCAACCAACGCCATCCTCGAAAGGCGCGGCGCCAAGACGGCGCTTGTCACGACCGAGGGCTTCCGTGACGTGCTGGAACTGAGGCGCATCCGAATTCCGTTCTCCTACGATCTGTCGTGGGCGAAACCGGAACCGATGGCCGAGCGTGCGCATCGCTACGAGGCAGTCGAGCGGATCGCGGCCGACGGCGCCGTGCTCACTCCGCTCGACCTTGCGTCGCTGGAGCCGGCGCTCGCCGACATCGCGGCCTCCGGAATCGAATCCGTCGCCGTCTGCTGCCTGCACGCCTATCGCGAGCCAAGCCACGAGAAGGCGATCGGAGACACCATCCGAAAGGCGTTCCCCGACCTGCCGGTTTCGCTCTCGCACGAGATCCTGCCGGAGGTGCGCGAATTCGAGCGCACCTCGACGACCGTCGTCAACGCCTATGTCGCACCGCTCGTCGGGCGCTATCTCGACGCATTGCGGGCCCGCTTCCACGCAGCCGGAATCAAGGCGCCGATCCTGGTGATGCAGTCGGCTGGCGGACTGATCAGCGCCGGCGCGGCGGCGAGGAACGCAGTGACGATCATCGAATCCGGTCCGGCCGCCGGCGTCGTCGCGGCCGCCCGCATCGCCCGGCTCGGCGGTCATCCAAACGTCATCACGCTCGACATGGGCGGCACGACGACCAAGGCCTCGATCATCGAGGAGGACGAGATGCTGCGCGCCTCGGAATACGAGGTCGGCTCCGAGATCTCCGTCTCAAGCCGGCTGGTCCGCGGCAGCGGCTACCTGCTCAAGATCCCCGTGATCGACATTTCGGAAGTCGGCGCCGGCGGCGGATCGATCGCCCGCGTCGACGATGCCGGCGCCCTGAGGGTCGGCCCCCGCAGCGCCAGTTCCGTTCCGGGACCGGCCTGCTACGGAAAAGGCAACGACCGGCCGACCGTGACTGACGCCAACCTCGCGCTCGGCTATCTCGCCGCAGGCTCACTTGCCGGCGGCAGCCTGTCGATCGACGTCGACCTCGCCCGCAAGGCGCTTGACATGCATGTCGGGGCGCAGACGAGGCTTGCAACGCTTGAAGCCGCGTGGGGCGTCTATCTGATCGCCAATTCCAACATGGTTCGCGCGATCAAGACCGTCTCGGTCGAACGCGGCCGCGACCCGGCCGACTTCACAATGATGGCCTTCGGCGGTGCCGGTCCGCTTCATGCCGCCGCCGTGGCGCGCGAGCTCGGCATCCGTCGCGTGCTCATTCCGCCGTCGCCCGGCGTGTTCAGCGCCTTTGGCCTGCTCGGGGCGCCGGTCGAGCAGCACGGTGCGCGGTCGGTTCTGTGCTCAACGAAAGTCATCGACAAGCAGCGCATCGCCGATACGTTCGCGCAGCTGCGCGCCGATATCGCGGCGCGACTGGCGGGAGAAGGCTACGCCGTGGAGGAGGTCAATTTCTCGGCACGCGCCGACCTCCGCTATCATGGCCAGTCGGCGGAACTTACGGTTCCGTTCGACGACACGCGGATCGATGCCGACAGCCTCGCGGAGCTGGAGAAGGCCTTCGAAGGCGAATATGAACGCACCTTCGGTCATCGTGGAGGCACACGGGCCTTCGACTTCGTCACCGCCCGCGTCGTCGGCGGGGTCAGGCGCAGCGAGCCCGGCAGGATTACATGGGAGACCGACCCCGGCAGCAATCATTCGGGCGGCGCGAGGCATGCCTATTTCGGGGCCGAGCAAGGCCTGGTGGAAACACCCGTGATCGCGCGCAACCTGCTGAGCAAGGACAGGACACCGGGACCGCTTCTCGTCCAGGAGTACGATACTACGATCGTCGTGCCACCCGGATTCGCCGCTGCGCTCGACCCCCAGGGCTGCGTCATCATCGACGTGCCGCCCCGGTAACGGTCAGAGGCTGTCGAACCGTTGCACGATCGACGCGACCGCGCGATCGAGTTCCGTCGACGGTGCGCCGGCGGCGATCGCCGCGGCAAGCCGACGCGTCAGCAGTTCGGCCGCGTGATGCCTGACGCGGGCGGCGGCCACGCCGTCCGCGCCACGCGCAGAGACGATCGTGTCCCGATGGCGGTCGATGGCGTCTGACAGGTCCGCGATTCCCGCGCCTGTCTGCGTCGAGGTGAGTATCACCGGCGGGCGCCAGTTGCCCTCGAGCCGGTCGCGGAGCAACGCCGACCTGATCTCCATCGCCGCGCGGCTCGCGTCCGGCAGGTCGGCTTTGTTGACCACGAAGATGTCGGCCATTTCCATCAAGCCGGCCTTCATCGCCTGGATCGCATCTCCTGCATGCGGCGAATGGACCATGACAAGCGTGTCGGTGACGGTGCGCGACGTGTGCTGGACCTGCCCCGCGCCGACCGTCTCGAGGATGATCTCGACGAAACCCGACCGTTCAAGCACGCGCAGGAGCGACTCCACGTTGTCGCAAAGTCCGTCGAAGGCCGAGCGGCTCGGCAGCGAGCGGATGTAGATGCCCGGATGAGTCGAGATCGCATCCATGCGGATACGGTCTCCAAGCACCGAGCCCTGGGTGACCGGGCTCGTCGGATCGATGGCGAGAACGGCCAGCGCACCCGCCATCTCGACGCGCCTGCTGGCGAGGACGCCGATCAGCGAACTCTTGCCGGAACCCGGCGCACCGGTCACGCCGATGCGATAGCGTGGTTCCGGCATCGGCTCGAAACCGGTCCGTCCCGATCCGTCCCGCGCGCATTGGGTTAGCAGCCGTCCCAGCGCGCGCCTCGCCGGCGCGTCGAGGACCGGCGGAATCATGTGGCTTGAGCCACCGGCGCGGCCCCATAAGCCGCGTTGTCAGCGCCGAGCAATGGCGGCGCCACGTAGCGGCTCGCGTCCGCGCCGTCGAAGCGGATCGGATTGGCGACCAGCCGCAAGGCCCCGTGAGATGTCGGCACGCTGGCGACCATTGCCCGGTCGCCGGTCAGTTCGCCGTCGAGCGCGACGTCGAGTGACTGCACGCCGGCGACGACGATGCCCTGCGGCGCCAGCCTCTCGATCCAGGCGTCGGTGTCATCGCCGAGCAGAAGCGCGCCAATCGCGGCCACAATCGCTTCCCTGTTCTCGGCTCGCGCGGACATGGTGGCGAACTTCGGGTCGGCGACCCACTCAGGCTTGCCCGCCGTCATCGCGAAGCGGCGCCAGAAATCGTCATGGGTGATGAACAGCGCCAGATGCCCGTCGCGGGTGGCGAAGATCTGTGCGGGGATAATATAGGGGTGTGCACCGCCCTTCTGGCGGGCCGGCTTCTCGCCTGCGTTGAGATAGGCGGCGGCGAGGTAGTTGAGCTGGGACAGCATCGTGTCGTGCAGCGACACGTCGATCTGGCCGCCCCTGCCCTGCACGATCTTCGCAAGGAGGCCGACAGCACCCATCATGCCCGATGAATTGTCGACAACCGAGTAGCCGGTCTTGGTCGGCGGCTGGCCAGGGTCGCCGGTAATTGCCATCACCCCGGTCAGCGCCTGAATGACGTAGTCGTAGGCCGGGCGGTCGGAGAAGGGACCGTCCAGCCCGTACCCCGTCAGCGCGAGGCAGACGATCCGCTCGTTCCAGCGCCTCATACGGTCATAGGTCAGCCCGAGCTTCTTGATGGCGGACGGACGCAGATTGGTGATCAGACCATGAGCGTCGGCCGCGAGGCGACCCAGCGCCTGCTGACCGTCCTCGCTCGCGAGGTCGAGGCAGACGCTGCGTTTGCTGCGATTGAGGCTGGCGAAGTAGACGTTGTGGGGACCAACCGTATGGGGGCCGACGGCGCGCGCGATGTCGCCGGTCGGCGGCTCGATCTTGATGACTTCGGCCCCGAGATCCGCGAGCAGCATGCCACAATAGGGACCGGCCAGCATGTGGCATACCTCGAGGATCCTGATCCCTTCGAGCGGCCGGTCGGAAGTGTTCGCCTGGGCCATGGTCACGCGGCGAGCACGCGGTCGACGGCGGCCACGACGTCGTCAAGCTTCTGATCGGAGGTGAAGACACCGGCCGCGCCCGCCCTCATCAGTCCCTCGTGATCCTCCGGCGGGATGGTGCCGCCGATGAAGACCTTGATGTCGGCGGCGTCGAAGCGGCGCAGGCAAGCAAGCGTCTCGGCGATCAACTCGTTGTGGCTGCCGGAAAGTATGGAGAGGCCGAGAGCGTCGACGTCCTCCTCGACCGCGACGCGAGCGATGTATTCCGGCGACTTGCGCAAACCGGTATAGATCACGTCCGCGCCCGCGTCGCGCAGCGCGATCGCGATGATCTTGGCGCCGATGTCGTGGCCGTCGAGACCCGGCTTGGCGATGAGTATGCGCTTGCCCTTGAGGCTCATATATCTCCCCGTCCGCTACAGGCGGACCGGCTCCTGGAATTCGCCCCACTGGGATTTCAGCGCCGCGACCATCTCGCCGACGGTCGCGTAGGCGAGGCAGCAGTCGACCAAGCGAGGCATGACATTCTCGGTGTCCGACGCGGCTGCGGCGGTGAGGTCGCGCAATGTCGCATCCACAGCCGCCCGGTCGCGGCGCTGCATCACGCCCTCGTACTTCTCGAGCACCTTGGCGCTGCCGCCGGGATCGAGCTTGAACACCTCGCCGACGCGTTCGATCTGCTCGCCGCGGCGGAAGAAGTTCTGCCCCACGACCACCGTTTCGCCACTGTCGATCAGGCGCTTGCGCGAGTGTCCCCGTTCGGCGATCCGGGCCTGCATGTAGCCGTCCTCGATGGCCGGCACGACGCCGCCATAAGCGTCGATCTCGGCCATGACCTTGCGCATCTCCTCCTCCATGCGGTCGGTCAGCCACTCGACGTAATAGCTGCCGCCCAAGGGATCGACGGTGCGGCCGATGCCGGTCTCGTAGGCCACGATCTGCTGGGTGCGCAGCGCGATCTCGGCGCTTTCCTCGGTCGGTATCTGGAAGGCCTCGTCATAGGCGCAGGTGAAGATCGACTGCGCGCCGCCCATGACGGCCGCCATCGTCTCGGTGCCGACGCGCACGATGTTGTTGTAGGGCTGGGCCGCCGTCAGCGATGAGCCGCCGCATACCACCCCGAAACGGAAGCGGAGCGCATCCTCGTCCTCGACACCGTAGCGTTCCTTGAGCAGCTTCGCCCAAAGCCGTCGACCAGCGCGGAACTTGCACACCTCCTCGAAGAAGTCCGTGTGGACGTAGAAGAAGAAGGAAAGCCGGCGCGCGAACTTCGATATGTCGCCACCACGCCTCAGAAGCTCGTCGACATAGGCCAGTCCGTTGGCGAGCGTGTACGCCATCTCCTCCACCGCGGTCGAGCCAGCGTCGCGGACATGGGCCCCCGCGACGCTGATCGGGTTGAAGCGCGGCGTCTGCTCATTGGCGAAAAGGATCGTGTCGGCGATGAGCCGCATCGACGGGCGCACCGGGAATATCCATGTACCCCGCGCCACATACTCCTTGAGGATGTCGTTCTGGATCGTCCCGGTGAGAAGCTTCCTCGGAATGCCGCGCTTGTCGGCGACGGCAAGGTAGAGCGCATAGACGATCGATGCGGTGCCGTTGATGGTGAAGGACGTGGAGATCGTGTCCAGGGGCATGCCATCGAACAGGATCTCCGCTTCCGCCAGGTTCGACAGCGATACGCCGACCTTTCCGATCTCCGGCCTCGCCATCGGGTCGACCGGATCGAGACCGCATTGCGTGGGCAGGTCGAGCGCCACGGACAGTCCGGTCTGCCCCTGGTCGAGGAGGAAGCGGTAGCGCTGGTTCGAGTCTTCGGCGGTTCCAAATCCGGAATACTGGCGGATGGTCCACAATCTGCCCCGGAACCCGTCCGGGAAGATTCCGCGCGTGAACGGGAAGGCGCCGGGCTGGCCGATCTCGGCGTCCCTGACCATGTCGGCGGTGACCAGCACCGGCACCTCGATGCCAGAAGGAATGGCGGTCGACTGGACCGGTCCCTTCCGTTCGCGGGGTGCAGGCGGGGATTTCGCGGTCACGCTCATGCGGTCGACTTGCTCAGGATGCGATCGTGCGCGGACCAGTGGTCCGCGTGCGCCCAGCAGGCGGAAAAGTTGGCGAGCTCCACGTCTTCCGCGGCGCGACGATCGAAGGTGGCGCGGGCGACTGCCTTGAAGGCACGCTGCGACTGGGGCACGAGTTCGCGCATTGGCGCGAGGAACGCATCGACCGTCGCCGGCAGCGTATCGGCCCCGTCGGCGACGCCATCGAGGAATCCCAGAGCGAGCGCTTCCGCGGCGTCGACGATCCGCGCCGTCGAGAGAAGCCGCAGCGCCTTCTGTCGACCGATGATCTGCATCAGGTCGATGCCACCCCCCCAGGCGGTGGAGATCGACAGTCGACCCTGTATGAAGCCGATGCGGGCATGCGGCGAAGCGAGACGGAAATCGCAGCAAGCCGCGAGTTCTGCGCCACCGCCAAGCGCGTCACCATTGAGGGCCGCGATCACCGGCACCGGGAAACTACGGATCGCATCGAGTGCGGATCGGGCCGTCAGCGCCATATGGCGACCGTCCGCCTCGGAGCGCAAGCGGTCGAACTCCTTGAGGTCGCCGCCGGCCGCGAAACACTTATCGCCGGCGCCAGTGAGGACAGCGGCGACCAATGAGCCCTCGCCAGCGTAGCTGTGAAAGGTCTGGGCAAGACCATCCAGCACCGCCGTACTCAGCGCGTTTCGCTTCTCGGCGCGATCAATGAGGACGTGGAGGACCCGATCGCGGACCTGGGCGCCTACCAGCGCGGCAGCCGTCACAGCGCCGCCTCCTTCTCGATCCGCCGGCATATGGCGAGAAGGCTTTCCGCGTAGCGATCGACATTGGCCTGCATCCGCGGCAGCGGACCTGCAATCGCGATGCCGAGATGGCTGGCGCCCGCCTTCACGGGCCGAGCGATGGCCATGACGTCGGCAACGTTCTCGCCCCGGGTCACGAAGTAGCCACGGTTGCGGCCGTCGGCGATATCGGCGATCAGATCGTCAGCCGTGGTCAGAGTGTTCTCGGTAACGCTAGCGAATGCCGTTTCGCGGACGAAGCGCTCCAGTTCCGCCGGGGGCATCACCCCGAGCATTGCCTTGCCTATCGAACCGGAGTGAAGCGGCGTGATCTTGCCCGGCTTGGCGGCATAGCGGATGGTGTGGAGGCCTTCGACCACTTCCAGATACACGATCTGGTCGTCCTGGCGCTTTCCGAGGATGACGGTCTCGACGGTCTCGTCGCGCAGCGCCGTGAGATAAGGGCCGAGCTGCTCCAGAATCGGATCGTGGGCGGCAATCGTCGTCGCCACCTCCAGCAGACGCTTGGTCGGATAGAGCAGGCTGCGGCCACCCACCGAATAGAGGTAGCCGCGGTTGCGAAGCGTGCGCACCAGACCATGGCAGCTCGATATCGGCGCACCGATGTAGGAAGCGAGCTCCGACAGGCTCGTCGGCTTCTTCACGGACTCGAATGCCTCGAACACGTCGAGCGTGCGGCCAGCTGTCTTGATGTCCATTTTCGCATCCATGAAAATCATTTTTCGTTGTTGAATGACTGCCTGTCAATAGCTAAGCTTTTTCAGGTCGCCTATTTTCATGTCCGTGAAAACCGGCTCCTGCAACAGGCGCATGCGCGGCGCGGCATCAAGAGTCGAAAGGCGATCCAGGAAGACATGGGTACTACGGCTGAACTCGCCGATTTCGCGGCGAACCTTCGTTACGACGCGATTCCGGACGGGGTACGCGCCAAAGCGGCACTGGCGATCATCGATTCGATCGGAACCGTCTTTGCGGGCCTCGACGAAGATTCGGTTCGGATCGCGCGCGATTTCATGCTCCGCGAGAGCGCAGAAGGGGCAGCGACGCTTATCGGGTTGTCGCGGAAAGCCTCCGCCTCGGCCGCCGCGCTCGCCAACGGAGCAGCTGCTCACGCTCTTGACTATGATTCGATCAGCCTGACGGTGAGCGGGTTCATCGCGTCGCCGACCCTGTTTTCGATCCTGGCGCTCGCCGAACGCAGCGGGGCGCGAGTGGATGGCCGTCGTCTGGTCGAAGCCTTCGTCGCGGGCTGGGAGATCGAGGCGGCGATAGCGCGCGGTCTCGGCGTCCTGCATTATTCCAAGGGGTGGCATTCGACCGCCACGCTCGGCCATTTCGGCGCGGCGGTCGGCGGAGCGAAGCTGCTCGGACTCGACGCCGACGGTATCCGCTCGGCGATCGGGCTGGCGGCCTCGGAGGCCTCCGGGCTGCGGACCATGATCGGCAACATGACGAACCCGTTCCACGTCGGGAAGGCCGCCCGCAACGGCGTGACGGCGGCGGCGCTCGCCGCATCCGGTTTCCGTGCCGAGCCGAACGTCATCGAACACCCTTACGGGGTCGCCGTCGCCTTCAACGGCAAGGGCAACTTCGATCTCGAATCCATGACGGACGGGTTGGGGGAGGCCTGGGACCTCGTCGATCCGGGGCTCGTGGTGAAGGTCTACCCGTGCTGCGGCCTCGTTCATTCGGCGATCGACGCCATGCTCATCCTGCGCGAAATCGAGGAACTGAGGCCCGAAGATGTGCAGACGATCGACGTGGCGGTACACGCGCTCGTGCCGCCGACGATGAAGTTCGAGCGGCCGGCAAGCGGCTACGAGGCGAAGTTCTCGACGCCATTCTGCATGGCGACGGCGCTCGCCGAGGGCGCGGTGCGGCTGGAGCACTTCACCGACCAGCGGACACGGGATCCGAAGCTCGTGCAGGTCATGGACACCGTGTCGATGAGGGTCCATCCCGACCTCACAGAGGCGTCGACCTTTCTGGAGAAGGAGTTTTCCGAGGTCACTGTGTCCACCACGGACGGGCGACGCCGCACCCAGCGGGTCGACCGGATCGCCAATCGGGGCAGCCGTGGCAATCCCGCCGACCTTGCGCTCGTCTCGGCCAAGTTCGAGGATTGCGTCGGCAACCATCCGGGCCGGACGAACGCGATGCGCGCCCTCGAACTGCTCTCGCAGCCGACCAAACTCGATGATCTGCGCATGGTGATGGAGCTGCTCTAGATGAACGAGAACGCACGCAGGCTGAGGACGCTGCTCGCCGCCCCTGATCCGGTGGTCGCCCCCGGCGCGTTCGGCCCGCTCTTCGGACGGCTCGTCGCCGAAGCCGGGTTCCCGGCGATCTACTTCACCGGGGCTGGTGTCGCGGGAGGACTGTACGGCCAGCCTGACGTCGGGCTGGTGACGATGTCGGAGCTGATCGACGCCGCTCGGCGCACGGTCGAGGTGTCGGGCCTGCCGCTGATCTGCGACGCGGACACAGGTTTCGGCGGCGTACTCAACGTTCGCCGGACCGTGCGCGACCTTGAAGCCGCAGGTGCCGCGGCGCTGCATATCGAGGATCAGGAGTTTCCGCGGCGCTGCGGCTTCATCGGCGGTCACACGCTCACCTCCGCCGACGAGATGGTGACGAGGCTGAAGGCAGCGCTCGACGCGCGCCGCGACGACGCGACGATGATCATCGCCCGGACCGAGATGTTCGGAGCCTCAGGCACCGATGAGACGATCGAGCGGGCTGGCCGCTATCTCGAGGCGGGTGCGGACATGATCTTCTGCAACGGCGTCACCACGGAGCAGCAGGCGGTCGAACTGGCCCGGGCGATCGAAGGTCCCCAGCTCTACAATGTCTCCACCAGCGGAATGACGCCGCACCTTCCCAAGGCGCGGCTCGCCGAACTCGGCTACCGCCTGATCGTCTACCCCGCGCATTCGCTCTTCCTCGCGGTGAAACAGATTCAGGCGATGCTCGGCGACCTGCGCGACCACGGCACCATCGAGCCATGGCTGGAAAGGATGATCGACTTCAAGGAATGGAAACGCGTATCCGGCATCGATGAAGCCGACGCGTTCGAGCGCCGCTACGAATAGAAGCGGACAGGGAGCGTGTCGAGCGAGCGGAAGCGCGGCAGGGGGCGCCAACGAGCATCGCCGGTACGCTCGATCCGATCGAAACGGGCGAGCATCTTCGTCAACGTGGACCGCAGCTCCAGCTTCACGAGCGGCCGGCCGATGCAGAAATGAACGCCCGCGCCGAAGGCGATGTGCGGATTCGGATTGCGGCGCAGGTCGAGCCTGTCCGGATCGGCGAAGACCGTCTCGTCCCTATTGGCGGATGCGGGGCAGAGCACGATCTCGGTGCCTTCCTTGATGCTGCCGCTTGCGATCTCGACCGGGCGTGTGGTGCGCCGCCCCTGAAGCTGCGTCGGCGAGACGAAACGGATGAGTTCCTCGACCGCGCCGTCGAGAATGCCGGGATTGGCCTTCAGATCCGCCATCTGGGCGGAGTTCTCGAGGAGGAAGTGGAGGCTTGCGCCGAGCATGTTCATGGTCGTGCCGTGGCCGCCGATGAACATCAGCATGCACGAATGGAGGATCTCCGTCTCGCTGATCTCGCGACCCTCCCGTTCGGCATGAGCGAGCGCGGCGATGACGCTGGCGCCCGGATCGATCGCGGGCATGGCGCGCTGCACGTCGAGATGCGGACGGAGATGGTTCATGAACTCCGACGTCGCCGCGTGACCGGCCGGCATCTCCTCCCTGGGATGGTTCGGATTGAGCGGATTGACGACGCGTTCGGCGAGTTCATGCAGCCAGGGGCCGTCCTCGCGCGGCAGCCCGATCATCATGCAGATCACATCGGTCGGCAGACGCAGTGCATAATCGCTGACGAAGTCGACTTCCGACTTCTTCTCGACCTCGTCCAGAAGTTCGTCCACACGGGCATCGATCGAAGTGCGAAGCCTCTCCAGCGTCTTCGGCATGAAGAAGGGGTTCAGAAGGACCCGCAACCGGTCGTGCCGGGGCGGGTCGCTGAACAGCATGTTGGTGCCATGGTACTCGGTGAGCGGACCATCACCGAAACGCGCACGGAATTGCTCGTACTTGTCGACGGTTCCCGAGAGATCGCGCCAGATCGTGCGGACGTCCTCGTAGCGGGTAAGCAGGAGGCTGCCGTCGCGGTTGCGATGAAGGGGGTCGTGGTCGCGGAGAAGACGGAACGTGGCGGCTGGATCGTCAAAATATCCATGCGGGGGAAGGGCCAGATCGAACGCCTCCGCCTGAGCGCGCGCGCTCCCCGGGACCGTCATGTTTCGTCGCTCCGCATGAATCGAAGTATCGCCGGCGGGCAGCAAAATTCAACAGGGAAAATGTGAATTCGCGCTTGTGAAACTTGAAATGGCATATCGTGCGTTGCAAATGTAAAGTCAACCACTTGATATGAGATGGTTTTTTGATCGAAATGATTTCCCCGTTGACATGATTTTTCATAATGGTGAATATAACTTCATGATGAAGGAAACTGCGGTACGGCCGCGTTTTGGAAGTCGGGTCTATCGGGAGGAGCGTGAATGACGGGACCGGGAGGATCCCATGACGGCATGGCGACGCGGGTCCTCGGCTACATCTGCGCCGGGCTCATCGCATTCATGGCGTTCGCCATGTCGGTCCAGGTAATCGGCCGGTACGCCGTGCATAATCCTCCCGATTGGACCGAGGAGCTTGCACGCGTCGCCTTTCTGTATGCAACCTTCCTGGGCGCGGCTCTGGCTGTGGCGCGCCGTGCCCACCTGGGTATCGACCTGGTGGCCAATGCGCTGCCGGTCCGTGCACGCGCGGCGTTCCAGATAAGCTGGCGCCTCCTTGCCTGCGCCTGTCTCGCGGTGATCGCCTATCAGGGCTATTTTCTCGTGCAACGGCTCTCGGGGCAGCCGCTCACCTCCGTCCCCATCTCCAAGGGCTTCATGTTCGCGGCCGTTCCGGTCGGCTGCGCGCTCGTCCTCGTCTACGAACTCGGCCGCATCCTCACCGAGATCCGGGTTCTCCGCACGGGGGTCGATCCGCACCACGACGCGGTGGCCGCCCGCACTACCTTCATCGTCGAGACGCACAGGGACTGATGCCGTGACGGTCCTGTTCGTCGTTTTCCTGGTCCTTCTGCTGCTCGGCATGGACCTGTTCTATGCGATGGTCGCGGCGAGCATCGCATATCTCGTGATGAGCGGCTTCACGACAATGCCAATCCCGCTGACGCTGGTGCCGCAGCAGCTCATGGCGGGCGTGGATTCGTTCACGCTCCTCGCCGTGCCGATGTTCCTGCTGGCAGGCGAACTGATGTCGCGCGGCGGCGTCACGCGCAGGCTGGTGCATTTCGCGATCACGCTCGTCGGACACATCCGAGGTGGGCTGGCGCAGGTCGGAATCCTCGCCAACGTCATCATGGCGGGGATGAGCGGCAGCGCCGTCGCCGACCTGGCCGCCACCGGCTCGCTGCTGATCCCGTCGATGGTGAAGAAGGGCTACAAGCCGGAGTTCGCAGGCGCAGTGCTCGCGGCGGCAGCGACGATCGGACCAATCATTCCGCCCAGCCTGCCGATGCTCATCATCGGCTCGCTGGTCAGCGTCTCGGTCGGCCAGATGTTTCTCGGTGGCGTGATCCCGGGACTGCTGATGGGCCTGGCGCTGATGATCGTCACCTACCGCTACGCGTCTCGAGTGGGCATGCCGGTCGAGCCGCGCGCGACGTTGCGCGAAGTCGGCTACGCCTTCTGGGAATCCCTGCTCGCCCTGGTGATGCCGGCCATCGTGCTGGGGTCCATCATCGGCGGCTTCGCAACGCCGACCGAAGCCTCGGTCGTGGCGGTGCTCTATGCGCTGATCGTCGGCATCTTCATCTACCGCGAGGTGAAGTTCTCCGACCTTCCGGAGATCTTCACGAACGTCGCGATCACGTCGGCGGCCGTCATGGTGACGGTTGCCGCGGCACAGCTGTTCGGCTGGATCACGGCTGCGGAAGGCCTCGCCAACTCGCTCAGCACCTGGCTGCAGTCGATCAGCTCGAATCCGCTGATCATCCTCCTCATCGTCAACATCCTGCTGCTGCTCCTCGGAACCCTGATGGAGCCGATCCCGATCATGCTGCTCACCGTGCCGGTGTTCTATCCGGTCATGACCTCGATCGGCGTCGACCCGGTGCATTTCGGTGTCGTCATGACGCTGAACCTGATGATCGGCTGCCTCACTCCACCCGTCGGACTTCACATCCTTCTCGCATCGGCGATGAGCGGGGCGAGCGTGGTCAAGGTCACGAACGCGTCTTGGCGCTTCATGTGGGTGCTCATCGTGGTGCTCGGCCTCATTACCTACTTCCCGCAACTCGTGCTCTGGCTGCCGAACTATGTGTACGGACGCTGATGCAACGGCCAGGCGCCGATCTCGGGAAGCATTCTGATCCGGCGGCATAAGGTCGCCGGGCATCGTCATCTACTGGGAGGAAATCGGAATGATGACCTATCTGAAACGGACTTTCGTCGCGGTCGCGGCGCTGGGCATGGCGCATGCAGCCACATCCGCGCTCGCCCAGGAACAGGAACAGATCAACGTCCGCATGGGGACGGTGCAGAATGAAGGCATCTTCCTCGACGGCCAGAAGAAGTTCATCCAGCTCGTCGGCGAGCGGACGGGTGGGAAGGTGAAGATCGAGCTGTTCTGCTGCAGCCAGCTTGGCGGCGAGCGGCAGCTGGCCGACGGCGTCGGTCTCGGCACGGTCGAGATCGCGGTTCTCGGCGCCACGGGATCGCAGGCGATGGACCTGCTCTTCACGCCGTTCCTTTTCCGTGACCGCCAGCACGCTCTCAACGTCGTCAACGGACCCATCGGCGACAAATGGGGCGAGGACTACTTCAAGCAGACAGGCATCCATCTGATCGGCTACGTGCTGCAGGGACCGCGTGAATTCCTGACCAACGGACGCGCCATCCGGACACCGGCGGACATCGCCGGGATGAAGATCCGGGCGCCGGAACTGCCGGTGATCGTGGAGTCGCTCAAGGCGCTCGGCGCCAGCGCCGTCGTCATCCCCTTCCCGGAACTCTACCTTGCCCTGCAGCAGGGCACCGCCGACGGATGGGAAGGCCCGGTCAACGTCATGTTCGACGCGAAGCACTGGGAGGTCGCCAAGCATCTCAGCATCGCGTCGTGGAACTACAACTTCAACTACCTGCTGGTGAACGACGGCCTCTGGCAGCGCATGACGCCCGACAGCCAGAAGATCCTCAAGGACACCTGGAAGGAGGTCGCACTCGAGGTTAGCGACAATCTCGCGGCAGCCTCGGAGTCCATGCTCGCCGAGTTCGAGAAGAACGGCGTCGAGGTCGTCAAGGTCGACGACGCGCCGTTCCGCGAGGCCACCAAGGACGTCTGGAAACAGTTCGCTCCGAAGATCTGGGGCGAGGGCGTCTACGAGGCCGTGCAGGCAACTCAGTGATTGGAACGACAGGCCTCCCGCGCGCCCCGCGCGGGAGGCCCATTCCCGGATAACGCCAAGGAGAGCGTCGCGTGCTGACTGACAACAAGTTGAAAGAGCTGCTGCGGGATCATTTCGAGGCGGAGCGCCAGCGCGACATTCAGTGGATCAAGGACACAGTCGCCCACGACTGCGAGTACGAGGTGATCGGCCCCTACTATCCGGACGATCCAGTCAAGAAGGCAAAGACCGCCGACGGCCGCGAGGCGGTCGGCAAGCTCTGGGAGACCTATTTCAGCAAGTTTTCCAGCTACGAAATCGAATGCGACTACGACCAGTGCATCACGGTGCCCGAACAGGGTCTGATCTTCGCGCAAGTGCGGATCACCGCGACGCCCGCCCAGGACTTCGAAGGGTTTCCTGGCGGCAAGCCGTTCTGCTACCAGACGGGCGCGCTTTGCTGGTTCGACGAGACCGGCGAGATGACCAAGGAAAAGGTGTTCGGCAGCCTCGGCCAGGTGCTGATGGATCTGCGCCGCATGCGCGATTTCCTCGGTGAAGGCATCGATCACCCGAAGGCCGCGCGCCGGTAATGGGGGCGGCCGTCCCGCGCAGGCTGGAAGGCAGTGTCGGCCTGGTCACAGGCGCGGCGCGCGGCATCGGACGCGCGGTCGCCCAGCGGCTCGCCATGGAGGGCGCGAGGCTCATACTGTTCGATCGCGACGCCGCTGGCGGGCGCGAGACCGCGGAAATGCTCACCCAATCGCGCGCGACCGCCCTGCCCTTCGAAGTCGACGTCGCCGACCGGTCGTCGATACGCGAGGCGCTCGACGCCGCCACCTCCGCGCTCGGCGTACCGGACATCCTGGTGAACAACGCGGCGGTCGGGAAACCGGCGGCGTTCCTGGACATAACCGATGGCGACTTCGAGATGATGATGGCCATCAATGTCGGCGGCGTCTTCGCCGTCAGCCAGGAGGTCGCGCGCGGCATGGCGCGGCGCGGCTCGGGGCGGATCGTCAACGTCGCTTCGCTTGCCGCGCACACCGCCAACGACAATCAGGCGGCCTATGCCGCGTCCAAGGGCGCCGTCGTCGCGATGACCAGGGTCATGGCATTCGAACTCGGCCGGAGCGGCATCGCCGTCAACGCGGTCTCGCCGGGTCCGATCGACACCGAACTGGCCGCGACAATGCTTACGCCCGCCGCCCGGCGCGCCCGCGAGGAACGCATTCCGCAGGGACGACTGGGCTTGCCCGAGGAGGTTGCCGCCGCGGTGGCGTTCCTGGCTTCGCCGGACGCCGCCTACATCAACGGCACCGTGCTCGTCGTCGACGGCGGGCTGCTTCACGCAGGCATCCGAGCCTGAGCCACCAGTCCATTTTTCAACGGAGTGACAATGTCCGACGCCAACGACCCACGCCTCGACCCGAGGCTCGATCCCGCCAAGACGGCCGTCGTGCTGATCGATTTGCAGAACGACATCATCCGCAACCAGGAAGGACCTTTCTATTCGTCGATCCACGATCAGGTGAAGGAAAGGAAGGTCGTCGAGAACGTCGTGCGACTGACCGAGGGCGCACGGGCTGCCGGCGCGACCATCTTCTACATCACCGTGGTGCGCAGGAAAGACTATGAGGACGTGGTCAACCAGCTCACCGAACTCGTGGCCGCAGGCAAGGGAGTGCCTGCCAAGAAGCAGGTGTCGCTCATCGAAGGCACCAGGGGCGCCCAACTCGTTGACGAACTCAAGCCTCAACCGCAGGACTACGTCCTCGTGAAGAAGCGCCGCAACGCCTTCCACCAGACCGAACTCGACTTCCACCTAAGGGCGCGGGGGATCACGACGATCGTCATTGGCGGCGTTGCGACGGACCTCGGCGTCGAGAACACCGTCCGCGACGCGTGGGACCGCGACTACAACGTGGTCGTCGTCGAGGACATCTCGGTTGCCGTGCCCCCCGCGGCGCACGACAACGCGATCAAGTCGATCTTCCCGCGGATGGCGCGCATCATGTCGACCGATCAGGTCCTCGCCGAACTCCGAAAAGACGCCTGACAAGGACAGCGCGCCGTGACCGACGCGGTTGCGCTGCTTTTGGGAGACCTGCGGGCCTGGCAGTTCGTTCTCGTCCTGGCAGCCGCCTTCTCGACCAGCATATTCCACACCATGAGCGGGTTCGCCGGCGGCGTCCTGCTCTCCTTCCTCATCGCGCCTCTGCTCGGCGTGGAAGCGGTGATCCCGGTCCTCGCGGTCGCGCTGACAATCAGCGCGACCTCTCGGGCGTGGGCGTTCAGGCGTGACGTCGACTGGCGCGTGCTGGCGACGATCATGGCGCCGGCCACGCCGGCGATCGTCGCCGGGTCGCTGGTCTATACGCTCATGCCGATCGCCGCGATCTCGATCGTGCTCGGCGTGTTTCTTCTCGCCACGGTGATGTTGAGGCGACCTCTTAGGCAGGGGAGCCAGGGAGTTGGGACGTTCGGCCTGGGACTGGCCGGCGCGGCGTTCGGCGCGCTCTCCGGGATCACCATCGGCGCGGGCATGATCCTCGCGCCGTTCCTGATGGGGCGGGGGCTGGTGCGCGAGCGCTTCGCGGCCGTGTTCGCCTGCATCGCCCTCCTGCTCAATGCCACCAAATCGACGGTCTTCCTGGCCACGGCGACGCTCGACGCCCATCTGGTGACGCTGGGCGTGGCAATCGGACTCTGCACCATTCCGGGCACCTGGCTTGGCTACGAACTTCTCATGCGCACGTCGGTGCGCGTCCACACGGCCTTCGTCGAAGCGCTGATCGTGATCGGTGGCGTCGGCTTCGTCTGGTACGGGCTGGCCGCGATCTGACTGGGCAACGGAAACGTCCGCCAGCCGTCAGATTCGTGGCATGCCCTTCGGCCGGATGCCGCGTTTCTGCGCGGCGATCCTGAACGGCGCATTGGGAGCGCCATAGCCGCGATAGGCGCCACGGCGCTCCACGATCTCGAAGAAGAACCCCTCGCCGAAGTTGCGGCCGTAGAGCTGGAAATACTCGCCTCCGGCATCGCGATCATAGAGGATGTTCCGGCTGCGGAGACGTTCGGTCGTCTCCGCGTCAAGGCCGAAACGGGCCTCGAGGTCATCATAGTAGTTCGGTGTGATCTCCAGGGGCTGGAAGCCCAGGACGGCCATGCGGTCGGCGGTCTCGAAGACGTCGCCGCAGGCGAAGGCGATGTGCTGAACGCTGGAGCCAAAACTCTCGGCGATGAAATGCCCGGCCAGGGTCCGCCTGTTTTCGGCGCCGTTGAGGGTCAACCGCAACCCATCATCACCGCTTTCCACGACCTGGCTCCGGACCAGCCCTCCCGGGTCTACCACATCCACCATCGGTGATTTCGCGGTCCTGAAGATCGCCGTGTAGAACAGCAGCCAGGTCAGCATCTCCTCGTAGTTCATCGTCTGGGCGACGTGGTCGATGCGCGCCAACCCGGCGCCACCATATGTCTGATCGACGCGCTCGAACTCGACGTCCCAGACCTTTGCGAGCGCCTCATCGAGGAAGTAGATGACGCCGCCGCCCACGCCCCTGATCGCCGGGATCGCGTACTCGCCTGGGCCACGCTGTTCGGAGAAGACCTCCGCGCCCAGGGCGCGGGCGCGGGCGACGGTCGCCGACGCGTCGGCGACGCGCAGGCCCAGCGCGTAGACGTTCGTTCCATGCACGAGATAGGAGGAATGCGCGAAACCCTCCTGGCTCGTATTGATGACGACGTTGACCTCGTCTCCCATGCCCTGGCGCCAAACCGTCACGTCGCGGTTCCGATGTCGCGCGGCAAGTGAAAAACCCATCGTCGCCAGCAGAGCGGCGAGTTCATCCGCTTCGTGCGCGTCGGCCGCGAACTCCACGAACTCGACGCCAGAGACGGCGATGCGGTCGGGCATCTCCGGCACCTGAATTGCGATCGCCGGTTCGACGCGTCGGACCTGATCCATGAGGTTGACGAGCGACCGGCGGCCGTCGACGGCGATCGAACGGGGCGACCCACCCCTGAACTGATCGTTGAATATCTCGAGCGACAGCGGTCCGTCATAGCCCGTCGCGGCGACCGCGCGCATGAACCCCGTGACGTCCAGGTCCCCCTCGCCGGGCATGTTGCGGAAGTGGCGCGACCAGTACAGCAGGTCCATGTCGATCCGCGGCGCATCGGCAAGTTGAACGATGAAGATGCGGTCGCCGGGAATGGCGCGGATCGAATCGACATCGACTTTTCGCGCCAGCGTGTGAAAGGAATCGAGGATAAGCCCGATACGGGGGTGGTCGGCGCGGCGGACGATCTCCCAGGCATCGCGATGGTCGCTGACATGACGACCCCATGCGAGCGCCTCGAACCCCACCCTCACACCAAATTCGCCGGCGAGATCGCCCAGATCACGAAAATCGGCGGCCGCGCGGTCGATGCCGCCCAGAGCCAGAGGCGATACGTTCGAACAGATCAGCATCAGGTCGGTGCCGATCTGGTTCATCAGCTCGAACTTGCGCCTCGCGCGCTCGAAAGCTTGCGCCCGCTGCGGCGCCGGAAGCCCCTCGAAGTCCCGGAAGGGCTGGAACAATGTGATCTCCAGCCCGTGGTCGCGGACGATCGCCCCGATTTCCGCGGCGCCGCCATCGAAGGCGAGGAAGTCATTCTCGAATATCTCGACGCCGTCGAAACCCGCCGCAGCGATGGCCGACAGCTTCTCCTTCAGGTCGCCACTCAGCGAAACCGTTGCGATGGAGGTCTTCATTGCGTCCTGAATAGCGCGAGACGGCCGCCAGTTCACCTAACATTTCCGGCGGACGTCGTAACGTGGCTTCACGGGCGGCCAAGGCCTCCTGGCGAACGTGGGCAATGTGAGGATCGATGCCTTGACGGTCGTACTTTCCTGCTGATCTCATCGCGGCCAGCGAACCCCGGATGGTTGCGTCCTCTTCATGCCTTTGAGTTGCGGTTCCGATCATGAAGGCTGAGCTTCTCTGCAACCCGGAAAACCAGCTGGGCGAAGGCCCGGTCTGGTCCGAGGCCGAGAATTGCCTCTATTGGGTCGACATCCGTGAACCGGGGCTTTTCCGGTTTGACGAGAATGGGGTCAGGCATTTTCCGATGCCCGTCATGCCGGGTTGCCTGGCCATTCGCCGGTCAGGTGGATTGGCTGTCGCCCTGCAGGGCGGCATCCATTCCTTCGATCCGGACACACAGGAACTCCAGCTGCTCGTGGATGTCGAACCCGACCGGCCCGAAAACCGGCCGAACGATGGCAGATGCGACGCAGGTGGCAGGTTCTGGCTGGGGACGATGGTCGACCGCAACCGCTACACCGGTGGTTCGCTGTACAGGATCGATGATGAAGGCGCCGTCGCGATGCTGACCGACATCGCGGTTCCGAATTCGATACAGTTCAGCCCCGATGGTGGCACGCTCTATTTTTCGGATACCCCGACGGGCCAGATCTGGGCGTACGATCTGGAGTCCGGCGGCGCGGTCATCGGCAATCGCCGCCTGCTCGTTGCGCCTTCCGTGCTGCCCGGCAAACCCGATGGTTCGGCGATGGACAGCGAAGGCTGCCTTTGGAATGCCCGCTTCGGGGCAGGATGCATCGCGCGCATAACTCCGGACGGTGGATGCGATCGCCTGATCCCGGTTCCGGTGTCGCAGGTCTCCTCCTGCACGTTCGGAGGGACCGATGGTCGGACCCTCTACGTCACGAGCGCGAAACAGAATCTCGGTCCGGACTCGCTTGCGGCGGAACCGCTCGCCGGCGCCGTTTTTGCGATCCCGACAGGCGTCACCGGCATACCTGAACGCACCTATGCATGGTGATGGACACCAGACGGATGTCCCCGGGGTTGAGACCCTATAGCAGCGCCTGGACGCCTGCCGCGCGGGCGATCTCGTTGATTTCCTGAGCCAGTTTGGGGTGGAGCGGAATGCCTGTGCGGGACCGCTCCTCCATCGCGAGCCGCTCGGGATCGCCTGGGGCCATGACCGGTCTGGCAGGGTCCGACGGCGCGAGATTCCGCAGCATCGACGCAAAGAGCCCGGATCGCGTCTGATACTCCTCCGGAGCGGCAACCTGACCGATGTCGATCGCAAGCAGACAGTGGCCAATCTCGAGGTACTGTCCCTTGTTTCCTGTCGCCAGATCCTGCCCGCCAACGAACGCCCCCGATGCGATGGACGCAAGCGATTCGACCATCGCGCCCAAACCATACCCCTTGTGGCCGCCAACGGGCGTCAATCGCCTGATGCGGGCAGCCTCGTTCGCATCCGTCAGCGGATTTCCGTCCAGGTCCACAGCCCAGCCTTCAGGAAGCGTTTGCGCCGCCCTCTGCGCCATGACGATCTTCCCCATCGCGACGGTGGACATCGCGATATCCAGAAGAATCCCCTGCCCGGCGGGATCGGGAGCAGCAAAGGCGAAGGGCACCGCACCGAACGCAGGCTCGCGAGCCAGCGGAGGGACGACGGTACGTCCCGGCGTTCCGGAAAACGCCATGCCCGCCATGCCTTCGCCCGCGGCGAGCGAGGCATAATAGCCCGCGGCGCCGAAATGGTTCGAACTGCGGACAAAGACCGCCGAGATGCCGTGGACCCGCGCCTTCGCGATAGCCATGTGCATTGCCTGCTCGGCCGCGGGGTGGCCGAGCCCATGCCCGCCGTCGATCAGAGCCAGCCCGCCGACGTCGACCACGACACGCGGCACTGCCGTCAGATCGAGGCGACCCTCGTTCAGCCACCCCGCGTAGACGGGCAGCATCGCTATCCCGTGGGTATCAATCCCCCGAAGGTCGGCATAACTCATCGCCCGAGAGCAAGCGTCGATCGACTCCCGGGGCATGTTCCAAGCGGCAAGGATCGCCCGCTGCTGCGCGTCCAGCACTTCCTTCTGATATGCCAAGGCGCTCCCTCCCCTGTCTCACCAAATTACCAATTGACGGCGAGGCCGAGGCATAGTTTGTATTATGTATAATGAAAGGATGCAAATGCGCGTTTGCATATTTGGTGCTGGTGCCGTCGGAGGACACCTTGCGGCGAGACTGGCTGCGTCTGGTCAAGATCCGCTCGTCATAGGGCGCGGCGCCCACTTGCAGGCGATGAAGCAAGACGGCCTCACGCTGAAGATCGGCGATGCCGAGATATCCCACCCGGTTCGCTGCTCTGACGATCCATTCTCCGAGGATGCGCAGGACGTCATCATCACGACGCTGAAAGGCCCAGCCCTGCCTGGCGCCGCCAAGGCGCTCGCACATCTGTGCCACCCGGACACCGTGATCGTCTACGCCCTGAACGGCATACCATGGTGGTACTTCTTTGGTCTCGACGACCGCAAGCTGCCAATTCTCGATCCAGGTCAGGTCCTTTGGGATCAGGTCGGAGTGGAAAGGACCATCGGCTGCGTCGTCTATTCTGCCAACGAGATCGTCAAGCCCGGCGTGGTCCTTAATCGCTCCGCGCAGCGCAATCGATTCGTGCTCGGCGAGCCCAACGGGACCAAGACGCAACGGGTCGCGTCAATCTCGGCCGCGCTTGAAAGGGCTGGCCTGGAGGCCCCCGTCACCCCGCGGATCCGCACCGAGATCTGGCGCAAGTTCATCACCGGGAACCTGACCCTTTCGACGCTGGCGGCCATGACCCAATCCAGCGTCGATTTTCTGCTCGCGCGACCCGACATGCGCGAACTCGCTCGGAGCGTCGCCGCCGAGGGAATGGCCCTGGCGAAGGCGCTTGGCGTGGATCTCGAGGACTACGACTTCGCCGCCAGCCTCGACCCGAACAACGTTCCGAAGGGCAACCGCCCCTCGATGCTTCAGGATCTGGAGCTCGGGCGTCCCATGGAGATAGACAGCTTCATCGTCGTCATACAGGAAATGGCCAGGATGACGGGCACCCCCATGCCGTCGTTCGACATCGTCGCTGCTTTGCTCAAGACCCGCGCCGCCGCGGCAGGATTGTGGAACACGCACTGACTCGCGTCAGCCCTTCCCCTCGGAAGCCTGTTTCCACTCTTCCTCTTCCATCTCGATGAGCGAGTCGCGCCAGTCCATCACACTGAAATCAGACGGATTCATCACCGACGTCTCACGGGCGCCCGATGCGTTTCCGTTCTGAATCATCCGGAACTCCAGCATGTGCGAATCGAGCGCCGCCTGAGGCGTCAGGCGCTTGAGCGAAAACTTGATCCAGGGAGCGACCATGTCGAGGATGTAGTTGGCGATGGTCTCAGTCAACTCGTTGCCGGTGGCTCTGTGAATGGCCCGATGGAATTCGAGATCGGCTTCCAGAACCTCGTCCCAGGGCGGGCTCTCGACCCTGGTAAATGACCTCATCTTCTCTATTGCCTTGCTCATCGCCGCGAGGTCCTCATCGGTGCGGCGTTCGGCAGCCAGCTCCGCGCAACCGCGGGCGATCAGACGACGGACCTCCATCATCTTCTGCGGTGTCGTCTCCTGGAGGTAGAGCTTGAACAACAGCAATTGCGCGAGGGACGGCTCGATCCCCGGATTGACGAACATGCCCGAGCCGCGGCGGACAGCCAGGACACCCATCGCCTCGAATATCTTCAGGGCCTCGCGCACCGGCGTGCGGCTTATGCCCAACGTGTCGCCGATTTCGGCTTCCGTCGGCAGTCGAGATCCGGGTTTCAACTTACCCGTGATGATCTGATCCTTGAGGTACTCGAGAACGATCTGAATCCGTGTCGGCTGCTTCTTGAGACTTGGGTCATACATCAGACGAGGGAGCGCATAGGACATCCGCGATTCAGCCTCCGATCAACCTTGAGATTATGGCCGGTTCGCCGCCTTTTGCCAACCTTGCGCCGGTTGGCACGGCCAGAATGAATTGACCGGTAAAAGCATATGTATTATGAATGACGTATTCAATGAGGATATGCGGGATGCGGACGATAGCGCTGTTTGGGGCGGGCGGCAAAATGGGCCAACGGCTGGCCGCAAACCTCCTTGCCGACGATCGTTACGTGGTTCGCTGCGTAGAGCCCGCGCAGACCGGCCGGGATGCCCTCATGCGGAATCATTCCGTCGAGTGCATGCCCGAGGCCGATGCGCTGAAGGGTGCGGAGGTCGTCATCCTCGCGGTTCCGGATTCGGCGATCGGCAAGGTCTCTCACAAGATTGCGCCGCTTCTGGAACCCGGCGCCATGCTGGTGCTTCTCGACGCTGCCGCACCCTTTGCTGGTGAACTGCCCGATCGCGAGGATCTTACCTACTTCATCGCCCACCCCTGCCATCCGCCGATGTTCAACGACGAGACCGAGTTCGCCGCGAAGCGGGACTATTTTGGCGGCGTTGCCGCGAAACAGAACATCGTCTGCTCGCTTATGCAGGGCCCGGAACACGCATATGCCGTCGGCGAGGAGGTGGCGCGGTCGTTCTACGGACCGGTGATGAAGGTCCACCGCGCGACGGTGGAGCAGATGGCGATCCTGGAACCGGTGCTGTCGGAGACGATAACCGCCACCTGCCTGACCCTCATGAGAGAAGGCATCGACGAGGCGGTCTTGCGCGGCGTTCCCTGGGACATGGCGCGCGACTTCGTCGTCGGACACATCTTCATCGAAGCAGCGATCATCTTCGAAGAACTGAAGGGCGTTCGAATGTCCGACGCATGTCTGCGTGCGATCGATGACGCCAAGCGGACGATCATCCACCCCGACTGGCGGCAGGTGTTCGAACCCGAGCAGATCAAGAAGAGCATCGAGTACATCACAAGCCCAGCCTAGACATGAACAGGACTCGTGTTCCGCCAGAGCCGGGTCGACGCGATATCCTCGTTCTGGATACGATAACCGCCCTGTCGCCCGGCGATGCCGGCGCCGTCGTCGTTTCGGCATCGCATGGTGGCGTGTCGTCGGGGCGGTTTGCGTTGCGTGTCCCCCTTGCAGGCGTGTTCTTCAACGACGCCGGCGTCGGCAAGGACGATGCCGGCATCCGATCGTTTGACGAACTGGACGCCGCGGGCGTTCCCGCGGCGACCTTCGGTTGCATGTCGGCGCGCATCGGGATCGGCGACGACAGCTTCCAGAACGGCATGGTCAGCCATTGCGGACGACGCGCGCTCGAGCTGGGGCTGTCCGCGGGAATGACTGTATCGGAAGCGGCGAACCGCCTCGCGCGGCAGGCCGGAGTTTCGATCGCGGCATCCCCCGGGGAGACGTCACTGTCGCGAAGCCGTCTCGATCTTGTTCACGGAACCGTCCATCTTCTGGACTCGGTCTCGATGATGGATGAACTGGATGCAGGGCAGGCGGTCGTCACGGGATCGCATGGCGGCCTCATATCGGCGTCCTTCGTCACCGCCCATCGCCCCTCGGTCGTCTCCTTCAGCGATGCCGGCGTCGGCAAGGACGATGCCGGGATCGCGGCACTGAAGCCTCTGGACGATGCCGGCATCGCGTCGTTCTGCGTCTCCCACAATTCGGCGCGCATCGGCGACCCCCTCGACATGATCGAAGCGGGCGTGGTGTCTGTCGCAAACGCATTGGCGGCACGCCGCGGCGTACTGGTTGGGATGCCGGTCAGCCGGGCCGTGAGTCTGTTTCTCTGACCAAGGCGCCAGGAGCGCTCCGACCGGACCTGAGCGCGACCACGACGTTCCAGGTTATCGCCGCCAGACAAAGCCCAAGCACGACCAGCGCGATCGGCCTGCCCGCAACATAACCAATCAGGTGATCTCCTCCCATGACGACCGTGCGGCGGAGATTCGCCTCGAAGATCGGACCGAGGACAAGCCCCAGAATGAGCGGCGAGACCGGAAACTGAAAACGGCGCATGAGATAGCCGACGGCGCCGAAGAACAGCATCACCCAGAGATCAGCCAGGCTGCTGACGAGCGCGTAGACGCCAGCAATGCAAAGCAGGAATACCGCGGCCGCCAGCAGGCTTCTGGGAACCTTGAGAGCGAGGAGAAAGAGCGGCAGGCCCAGAAACGCAATGGGCAGCATGAGTACCGCCCCCACAAGCACCGCCACGTAGATGCCCGAAACGACATCGGGATTGGTGGCAAAGAGCAGCGGGCCGGGCGCAAGCCCGTGGATCATCAGGCCCGCCATGAGGGCGGCGACGATCGGCTCGCCCGGAATGCCAATCGCCAGCATGGGAAGAATCGCGCCGCCGACGGTCGCGCTGTTCGCCGTTTCCGTCGCGATCACGCCATCCGGGTTACCCTTTCCGAACGAGTCGGGATCCCTCGATGAGGCCTTTGCGACGGCATAGGCCAGATATGCAGAGGTCACCGCGCCAACGCCGGGAATGGCCCCGATGACGATCCCTATGCCGCTGGCGCGAAGCACCGCGCCCGACTTGGTCGCGAAGTATCGGACCGCAGCCCAGGATGGTCTCACCCGGTCGACGATCGTTTGCCCCGAAACGCCACGTTCGAGCATGGTGATGACTTCGGCGATACCGAATATGCCCATCATCACGACGACCAGATTGATGCCGCCCTGCAAGGCCGAGATGCCAAAGTCGAAGCGGCCAAATCCGGTCAGCGGATCGTCGCCTATCGTCGCGATCGCAAGTCCGGCGACGCCGGCGAGAACACCCTTCAAGACGCTGCCTTCGGTGACCGATCCGATCGCGGTCAATCCGAGCAATGAGAGCGCGCAGATTTCGACCGGCCCGATCCGAAGCGCAAGACTCGCCAAGGGCTGCGAAACCGCGATCAGAACCACGGCGCCGATGATGGCTCCCACGACGGAGGCGAGCGTGGAAAGCGTCGCCGCCTCAGATCCGCGACCGGCAAGAGTCATCGGATGGCCATCCAGCATGGTGGCCGCCGCGATCGGCGTACCGGGCACCCCGATGAGGCATGCCGTCAGCGCGCCGCCATACGAGCCGCCATGATAGATCCCTATCAGGACGGCCATTCCCGCGACGGGGTCGAGGTAGAATGTGAACGGGATGGCCAGCGAAATTCCCGCGAGTGGACCCAGCCCTGGTATCACGCCGATCAGGATGCCGATCACCAGTCCTACGACCAGACAGGCGAGCGTCGTCCAACTGGCGAAGTTGGTCAGGGCCAGAAGCAAGCTATCCAGGATTTCTGGCAATTCGGACCTCGTATCAACCAAGCAATGAGCCGGGCGGCAACAAGACCACCAGGACGTGCCTGAAGAGAAAATAGACGAGAAAGACCAGCGACAGGCTTCCGCCGATGAGCCAGGAGGGTCGCCGCTCGCCCGCGAACGCCATGAGCAATGGAGCGGCCACGATGCTTGTCACGAGGAACCCGAACAGGGGCAACAGCACCACATAGGAAGCGCCGATGGTCAGGACGATGATCGTCGCGAACCAACTCGTCAGCGCCGACACATATCTCGAGGGCCAGACGATGAGCCCCAGGCTCATGAGCATGAATAAGACGGCCAGAGCTCGCGGATAGGCGCTGGGTCCCGCCATTCCCGAAGCGAGCCCAGCTACGCTGCCCGTCAACTGAAGGCCGAAGGCGAGGTATCCGGCGCCGAGCATGAAGCAGACTATGCCGGCAACTCTGTCAGACTGCATCGCTCATCCCCGGGAGCCTCCAAGACCATTGGAGGCCCCCAATATCGGATCTTATTGGGCTTTGAGTTTAGCGACCATCGGCGCAAGGCCGTCCCGGGCCAGGATCCACGTCTCGCCGAACTCCGCCGGTGAAGAGTACTTCGGGGTTAGCTTGAGTGCGACCGCGCGCTCCTGGAACTCGGCCGAGGTCAGCCACTTCTGGAACACTTGGGTCAAGCGATCCACCACTTCCGGGGGCGTACCCTTCTTCACCGCGAAGCCACCCCAGCCCTGACCGGCCGAGCCGAGCTTCAGATCGATGCCCTGCTCCGTGGCTGTGGCCACGTCGGGCAACACCGCCAACCTCTCCGGGCTCAGTGTCCCCAGAGCGGTGATCTGGTCACCGAACACATTGACCGCATTCGGCACGGTGATCGCATAGTCCACCGACCCGTCCAGGACTGCCTTCACGTTGTCGGGCATGCATCCTGGGAACGGAACGCCTTGACCGTCGACGGCGGCGACCTCGTTGAACTTCTCGGCCAGCATGCGCGGCAGCGAAAGCGCGTCGCAGCCGCCGAACCGGATCGGCCGGCCCTGGGCCTTCGCCCATTCGACGAAACTCGGCAGATCGGTTGCCGGATTGTCTTTCGAAGTCACGAGGATGAACGGCAACTGCAGCATGCCGCCGAGCGGTTCGTAGTCGTCGATGCTGTAACCGACCTCGGGGTTGAACAATGGCGTAACGACATGGGTGGACACCCAGTTGTTGAGAACCATGTAGCCGTCCGCCGGCGCGTTCTTCACGGCCAACTGACCCTTGGCGCCGCCGCCGCCGACCACATTGTTGACGACGATCGGCTGTCCCAGATCTTCATGCATGAGCTCCGCCAGGATCCGGCTGAGCGCATCGGCCGGTTCTCCCGGTGACGTCGGAACGACGATCGTAATAGGATGTTCGGGAAACTGCTGGCTCGCGGCAGGACCCGTCAGCGCCGCGGCGACGAGCGCCGCCGTAGCGCAACTCAATAGTGTACGAAAACCTCCCATGGCAGGGCCTCCTGTTCCCCTGGTTCATAACTCCCGAGGAGCTATGGAGCGAGAATGCATCATACATCTGATGTATGTCAAATCGGATTCAGCCGAACCCGCTTGACGATTGGGCATACGTATTACAAATTTGACCCAATTCGACGGAGGCCTCAGCGTGGATACCCCAAACATCATCCTGGTCGTGACCGACCAGCAGAGGCTCGATTCGGTAGGCGCGTATGGCTCTCGGATCTGCAGGACGCCGAACATGGACCGGATCGCGGCGGAGGGCATGCGGTTCGACCGCGCGTACACGCCTACGGGTTTGTGCTCGCCGGTCCGCTGTTCGCTTCTGTCGGGCGTATATCCCCACGCGCACAAGGTTCTCACCAACGTATCGCTGCATCCGATCAGGGAATGCCTCCAACCCGATCAGGACCGTCTCGACGCCGGGTTGAAGCAAGCCGGCTATCAGATGGGCTATGTCGGCAAGTGGCACGTCAATGACGAGAAGGGGCCGATCGAGTTCGGCTATGACGATTACGTGTCGCTCGGCGATTACATGAAGTGGCGCCAATCCGAAGGGCTGCCGATCCCTGACGCATTCCGGACGTACCGTGTCCAGGTTGCGGATCGCGATCCTGTCGACGTCGAACAGAGCCGGCCAATGTGGCTCGCCTCGCATGCCCGAAGGCTCGTCTCGAAGTACGAGGCCGAGAAGCGGAAGTTCTTTCTAAGGCTGGATTTTCACGGGCCGCATTTTCCCAACGTGGTCCCCGAACCATACTACTCGATGTACCCGCCCGACACGATCCCGCCATGGCCGAACGCCGACGACGATCTGAAGGACAAGCCTGCGGTACACGCGATCAAGCGAAAGCATTGGCAGACCGACAACTACACGTGGGCGGACTGGAAGCACCTGGTTTCCGCCTACTATGGAGAGATCTCCCTGATCGACCACGCGGTAGGGACCGTTCTGGCGCAACTCGACGAACTCGGGCTCGCCGACGATACGCTGATCATCTGGACGACGGACCACGGCGACACGATCGGCGCGCACGGAATCTGCAACAAAGACTACACCATGTACGAGGAAATCTATCACGTGCCGATGCTGGTCCGTTGGCCGGGCGTCGTTCGGAGCGGCAGCGTATCCGACGATTTTGTCATGCACTTCCTCGACATATTCGCGACCCTGCGCGACGTCGCGGGGGCCGGTCCCGCAACGCCCTCACATGGAAGGACCCTGCTGCCGATCCTGAGGGGGGAGAGACCCGACGACTGGCGCAAGGAAGCTTTTTGCGAGTTTCACGGCAGCCATATGGGCCTTTATTCCATGCGGCTGTTGAGGGACGAGCGCTATGCCTATGTCTATCATCCGAACGACGAGGACGAGCTCTACGACATGGAGGTTGACCCTTGGCAACTGCGCAACCTAGCGAAACAACCCGAGGAGCACCGCGCGATCCTCGATCGCATGAAGCGGCGCGTCGTGGCCTGGATGGCCGAGACAGACGACCACATTCACAATGAATGGACGGCCTGGTGGCTGACGGAGGACGAACAGCTGGCCAACGAAGCTCCCGGACGCAGCCGAAAGGCATGGTGATCGAGGATATCGGCGTCTCAACGGTCGCTTGGGACGGACATGGCTGGGACGTCTGCTTCGAGTCGCTCGCCGAAATTGGCGTCGCCAGGGTCGAACCGGCCTACATATCCGGATATGTCGACTTCACCGAAGACGATTTCTCGTCCGCGAACGCCGCCAGGCTACGCCGATCGATCGCCAGCCACGGACTGAGGCCCGGCGCCATATCGGGCCACACCGACATGGGAGCGGCGGACGCCGTCGAGAAGCTTGCGCGTCGGCTCGCATTCGCAGCCGAGGTGGGGGCGAACGCGCTCGTCACCAATGCCGCGCAACGAAAATCCGAACCCGCATTCAGGCACGCACTCGATTCCGCGCTGCCGCTGGCCGAGGCGGCCGGTGTCATACTGGCGCTGGAAAATCCGGGCCACGGCAATGACGCCCTGCTCGCTTCGGGCGCTGACGGGGCCGTGCTCGTCAAGGCAATGAGCAGTCCCTGGCTGAGGCTGAACTACGACGTCGCCAATGCGGCGACATACAGCCGTGGACAGATTGACCTGGCGGCGGATGCGGCGGCCGCATTGCCTTGGTGCGCGCAAGTCCACCTGAAGGATTACGACACGAGAACAGCGGCTTGGAGCTTTCCAGCCCTGGGCGCCGGCGAACTCGATGTCGCCGGATTCGCCGAACTGGTGCGCGCCTGCGCGATTGCGCCGTCCGTCGCGCTCGAGTTGCCGCTGCGTCTGGTTCGGCCGGACGGAGGCGACCCGACACGGGTCGCTCACACAATCGCGCCATCCGAGATCAGAGAAGCGGTGCGGGTTTCGATCAAGGCGTGGTCCCGGGCTCTGAGCCCGCACGCGCAAAGCGCCCTGTCCGACTAAGGCGCCTCGCGTCAGCGAGAGCGGCCCGAACCCCAGGTGTTCCTGGCGTTCCTCGCGCCTGAAGAACCTGCCACGGCGGCGTAACTCAAACCCACTGGCCTCCGGCAAACCCGGGGCGATTCGAAACGATGCCAAAACTCGGCTTTGCCGAATGTTTGCGCTACCTGCGCAATGAAGGCTTTAGAATGGCAAATCTGTCCTTGCCTTTCAAAGTCTTAGAGCGACATCCGACCTGACTGAATCGGGATTCCCAAATCAGCGTTGAGATGATTCAAGCTGGTTGCCGGATTGGAGGCCGGCAGCCATGTCGAAAGCTCTGTCGGTCGATCTTCGGAAGCGTGCG
>JBFXAF010000007.1:0-222500 GCA_050184585.1 Rhizobiaceae bacterium
CGCCAGAAGCGACCTCCAGCGTGCCGGCGTCGACAGTGGTGGTGCCCACATAGGTGTTCGCGCCGGCCAGCACGGTCTTGCCCGCGCCGCTCTTCACCACCTTGCCGCCCGCCGAGGGATCGCCGCCGGTCCCGTCGCCGTTCCCATCGTCATTGCCGAAATCGTCGGCGATCGAGCCGGCGATGGTTTGCGTCTGGCCGCTGCCGGGATCGAAGGCGACCGTCGCGTTCTGCAGGTAGATGGCGTCGCCCGCCGCCTCGCCGTTCGCGTTCGTACCCGCGCCGCCGGTCACGGTTCCCGCTCCGATCGTGCCGCTGCCCCTCAGGATCAGCGTGCCGCCCGAGCGCACGAAGACCGCGCCGCCGAAGGCCGCGCCGCCGCCGCCGCCCGTGTTCGAGCCATCGCCGCCGCCGAATCCGCCAAGGCCGCCGGCCACCGCGAAGAAGCCGCCGCCGCCGCCGAAGCCGCCACCACCGCCCACATTAGCTGAGCCGCCGCCGCCGCCGCCGAAGCCCCCCGTGCCGGCCTGCGCGACCTCGCTGTAACCGCCGCCACCGAAATCGCCGCCGTCGCCACCGGCTTCATCTTCGCTGCCGCCGCCGCCGCCGAAATAGCCGCCCGCTCCGCCCGTCGACTGGCCGCCGTCGGGTCCGCCGCCGCCGCCGCCGCCGCCGAAGCCCCCGGCGCCGCCATGGATGGTGCCGCCGGAGCTGTCGCCGCCGCCGCCGCCTCCGCCGCCGAACTGGCCGTTGCCGCCGGTTCCGTCATCGCCGCCGCCGCCGCCGCCGCCGCCGCTCGCGACGGCGTCGAATCCGTCGACGCCAAAATCGCCGCCATCGCCGCCCTCGGCGGCGCCTCCGCCGCCCGTTGCGCCAGATGCGTCGCCGCCATTAGCGGTCAGGCCGCCGCCGCCGCCGCCGCCGAGCAAGTCGCCATTGCCGCCATTGCCCCCGAAGCCGCCGCCGCCGCCACCGCCGCGGTCGCCGGCATTGCCGCCATTGCCGAAGAAGCCGCCGCCGCCGCCGCTGGCGCCTAGCGAGGTGCCGCCGCCGCCCGAACCCAGCGCGCCGCCGCCGCCGCCACTGCCTTCGAGGAAGCCGCCATCGCCGCTATCGCCGTAAAGGCCGCCGCCGCCGCCGCCAAGTATGCCGCCCGCGCCGCCCAGCCCGCCGCCGCCTCCGTAGGCCTCTCCGGTGCCTGTGCCGCCCGTGGCGCTAGCGCCGTTGAAGTTCACCATGTCGACGATCACGGTGGTGTTCTGGTCGACGAACAATGCCCCGCCCGCGCCCATGCCGCCGCCCGATCCCGCGCCGCCCTGCGCGTGACCGTCGAGCAGCGTCAGGTTGGAGATCGTCACCGTCGGTCCGCCCGCCGTCGTCGGCGAGCTGGACGAGACGAAGAGCGGTCGCCATGCGTTGGCGCCGTCGATCGTGTTGCCGTTGCCGTTGATGGTCAGAGTGCGACCGTCGTCGAGGATCACCGGGGCGACCGGCCGCGTCATGGTGATGTCGGCGTTGATGTTGACGACATGGTCGTCGTTGCGATCCGCGGCCATCGCCCGCATCGCGTTGTAGTATTCGGCTTCGGTCGAGACGTTGAAGACGTCGGCGCGGGCCTGGGTGGCCGCCGCCAGCCCCGCAAGAGCGCTCGTACCGAGCAGGAGCGCGCGGAAGCGCCGCCGGCGAATGCCCATACCACCCATGTTGTCACCCGATAGACCAATCCATTCTGAGGATTCCATGCCGCTAGGTCAGGGACAAGGCGCGCGCCAACTCCCTTATGAAGGAATTGCCAACTGTGGTATTCGCGCCACTGTCCCGGAGCGACCGCAAAAGGGCTGGTGAAAAGCTCCGCCCGTTGCACCCTTGCAACGGGAAAGGCGTCGGCTCACCCCCTGTGATACGGGTGCCCGGCCAGGATCGTCGCCGCGCGATAGAGCTGCTCGGCGAGCATCACCCGAACGATCTGGTGCGGCCAAGTCGCCGCGCCGAAGGACAGCACGAGGTCGGCCCGTTCCTTCAGCGACCGGTCGTGGCCGTCCGGCCCGCCAATGGCGACCGTCAGCGCCTTGGCGCCGCCGTCGCGCCACGCTGCGAGGCGGCCGCAAAAATCTTGGGAGGAGAGGTTGCGGCCCGTCTCGTCGAGCAGCACCAGGACAGCGCCGGGCTGGAGATGGCGGGTCAGCGCCGCCGCCTCGTCGCGGCGGCGTTCTTCGACGCCAGAAGCGCGGCTTTCGGCGATCTCCACGACACCGGAGAAATCGAAGCCGAGCGAACCACCAGCCTTGGAAAAGCGGTCGAAATAGCGTGCGGCGAGGTCCTGCTCCGGTCCGGCCTTCATTCGCCCGACCGCATGAACCGCGATCCGCATCGCCTTCGTCCTTCCGGCGCTCGAGTCCGACGTGCCCTCGCTCAGGTGCGCCGAGGTTCAGGTCAGGACGAGTCGAGAGCGATGGGCTTCGAGAACCGGAGCGGAGCGTACTTACAGTACGTGAGCACCGGAAGCGCAGAAGATCGTCGCTCGCAGGCCGTCCTCACCTGAAGCCCGGCGTACCTGGCACTAGTGGCGCGTCTCCTCGTCCAGTTCGGGAGCCTGCCACATCTTCTCGATGTTGTAGAACTCGCGAATCTCAGGCCGGAAGACGTGCACGATCACGTCGCCCGCGTCGATCAGGACCCAGTCGGCGGCCGGCAGCCCTTCCACGCGAACCCGGCCGAGGCCGGCATCGTGGATCGCCTTCATGAGATGTTCGGCGACGGCGGCCACATGACGGTGCGACCGGCCCGACGCGACGACCATCCAGTCGCCGAGGCTCGATTTGCCCTGAATGTCGATGGAGACGATGTTTTCGGCCTTGGAGTCTTCCAGACTGGCAAGGACTGTCTTGATGGCCAGGGACGCGTCGTCCGTGCGGCTGATCCCGACCTGCGAAGGCGCGATGTCGGCCTTCCGTCGCAAAGCTGTTCTCAGTGTGGTTCCTTTCCGGTTCGAACGAGCAGATCGCCGGCGAAGCAGGCGATACGCCCAAGATAGGCAGACACCGGTTACAGATTCAAGACGATGCCCGTCACGCCGTCTTCGGAACGGTGTCGCGCCTCATGGGTTCCCCCTCGAACGCGAAATAGAGGGGAGAGATGCGAATGGACCTTGGCACGGGATCGATGGACACCATCCAGGCGGGTGCGAGCGCGCTGTGGGCGCTGGCCATCGCCTATTCGCTATCCGTCGTCGGAGCCTTGCTGCTTATCATCGTCGGCTATGTCGCCGCGGGCCTGGTCCAGCGCCTGATCCTGACCGGCCTTGGCCGGGTGCGCGGCTTCGACGCGACGCTCCGCCACTTCTTCGCGACCACGGCGCGCTACGCCATCCTGATCCTCGTGCTGGTCATGGTGCTCGGCCAGTTCGGGGTGCAGACAGCCTCGATCATCGCCGCGATCGGCGCGATCGGCCTGGCGATCGGGCTGGCGCTGCAGGGCACGCTCCAGAACATCGCAGCCGGCATCATGCTTCTCGTCCTGAGGCCATTCCGGATCGGCGAATACGTGCAAGCGGGGTCGGTCGCCGGGACGGTAGAGGAGATCGGCCTGTTCGCCACGCGCCTCAGCACGGCCGACGGCGTCTACCTGCTCGCGCCCAACTCGAAGCTCTGGAACGAGCCGGTGGTCAATTTCAGCCGCAACCCGCGGCGTCGCAACGACATCACCATCGGCATCGGCTACGACGACGATGTGGAACTGGCGCGGCGCGCCATGCGTGAACTCGCCGAGGACGACGGCCGGGTGCTCGGCGAACCGGTGCCGATCGCGTTCGTCGCGGAGCTGGGCGACAGCGCCGTCTCGGTGACGCTCCGCTACTGGACCGCCAGCCCGGACTATCTCGCTGCCGGCAACGACCTTCTGGCGGCAGCGAAACGCGCTTTCGAAGAACGCGGCATCAGCATCCCCTATCCGCACCAGGAGGTCATCTTCCGTGACGGCGTCGCGCGCCCGGCCACCCAGCCGGAAACGCGTGATCAACCCGACTTGTCGTCGTCCGAATAGAAGGCGAGATCGGCCGGGAGCGGGGCCTGCGCGGACATCGGCGCGAAGGCGGATTCCGGCGTTGGCGCCGCCGCCCGCGTGACGCGCCAGCCGACGAAGATGGCGAACAGCGCGGCGATGCCGACGGCGATGTACATGAACGCCTGGGTCCCGAAGCCGGCGGTCAGCGCGGTCGCCGCCCCGGGGATCAGGAACCCCGACAGCGACCACGCGAACAGCATGGTGCTCGACAGGGCGACGAGATCGTCCTTGGAGGCGCGGTCGTTCGCGTGGGCGCTGGAGATCGAGTAGATCGATTCCGTCGCCCCGCTCCAGATCAGGAAGATGGCAACGGTCAGCAGGTAGGGCGCGCCGATCGTCTGGCTGGCGGCGGCGCCGGCGACGATGACCAGGATCGCCGCGGCGATCAGCGCATAGCGGCGGTCCGTGCGGTCGGAGAACCAGCCGAGCGGCAGCTGCAGCAGGATCGTGCCGAACTGCATCGACACCATCAGGATGGACACTTCCGATTGCGTGAACCCGCTGGCGGTCGCGTGGATCGGCGCGAAGCCGGCGACCATCATGGAAAGTCCCCCGACGGCCAGCATGCCGACCAGGCCGACCGGCGATATGCGCCACGCCTTTGCGAGCGCGATCGACGCGGCCTCGGGCGGCGGCGGCGCCTTCAAGGTCGTCAGCCCGACCGGAATGATCGACAGGGCGCCGAAGGCGATGGCGATGATCGGGGCGGCCTGGGTGGTGATGTCGACGAAGGACAGGGCGAGCGAGCCGAGCCCGAGCCCGGCGATGTAGGCGATGTAGAAGATCGCCATGACGCGGCCGCGAATGGAATTGCCGACCGCGTCGTTCAGCCAGCTCTGGGCGATGATGAAGAGCCCGCAGATCGCAAAACCATAGAGCGCCCGCGAGGCGATCCACAGCCAGGGGTGGATGCCCGCGGTGATCACCACGCTCGACAGGATGATCATCGCCGAAAATGTCATATAGGCCCGCGCGTGGCCGACGCGGCGGACGACCGAGCCGGTCATGAAGCAGCCGACGATGCCGCCGGCCGAGAGGCCGGTCAGGATCAGCCCGGCCCAGGTCGGCGCGTAGCCCTCCGTGCCGAGACGGACCGGGACATAGGCAAACAGCAGGCCGTTGCCGATCGCGACCAGCGCCATCGACAGAATGACGCTCGCCACCGCGACCGGGTTCGCGGCGTCGGCATCAGGCGGCCTGTCGACTCGTGTGTCCATCGCCCAATCTGCTCCGCCGAACGTTCACTGCGAAGCCTGAAAAGCGACACGGTCGGGCGGTTCGCAAGCTGGCACAATTCGTCACCGTCGCTGGCGGTTCGGTGGGAAAACGGAGGGATTTCGCAGCCGTCGGGACGCGTGTGCACAAATTCGAGCGCCTCGGCATGGCGAATGGGGTGCAAACATTTGAAAGTAAGAGGAAAAATCCCGCCTCACCGGACGCCCGGGCAAGAATCGATCCACCGCCAGGGTGACAGTTGGCGGGGACCTCAGGCCTGCGCTGCCTTGCGCAGGGCGGTCGAGGACAGCGACGAGCGCGGCCCGTGGATGAAAGTCCAGGCCGGGGCGCGCATGCGGGCCAGCCTCGGCGCGTCCTTCTCGTCGAGGCGGGCATAGTCGAAGGTCTTGGCGACCACCGACGAAAGAAACGAGAGCGTCGATCCCGGCCGGTCGATCACCGCGATCGGGAAGGTCAGCGCGATCTCTCGCCAGCGCTGCCAGCGGTGGAAATCGCGCAGGCCGTCCGCACCCATGATCCAGACGAAGTCGACGCCGGGATTGCGCGCCTTGACCAGCGCCAGCGTGTCGGCGGTGTAGCGGACATGGTGGGCGGCTTCGAAAGCCGTGACCTTGATGCGGGGGTCCCGCGCGACCCTTTCCGAAAGTCCGATGCGCTCGTCCAGCGGCGCCAGCTCTCGTTTGCTTTTCAACGGGTTGCCGGGCGTGACCATCCACCAGAGCTGGTCGAGTTCCAGTCGACGCAATGCGATCTCGGCGACCAGCGCATGGCCGGCATGCGGAGGATTGAACGAGCCGCCGAACAGCCCGACGGCCATGCCCCGCTCGACATGCGGCATGCGCAGATATGGCAAGGCGACGCCCGCCGTCATCAGGTTTTCGGCCATGTATCGTCTGGCCAATCGCGCATCGCGTGGATGATCCTGAGGATGGTGATCCGGCGGTCCGACATCGCATAGGCAACGATGTAGGGTGTGCCTTGGACCAACTTTTCGTATGTACCCTTCACGCGCCCCTGATGGCCCGTCGGCATGTCGGTCAGACGCTGGATTGCGCTTTCGATCTTGTCGGCAACCGAGTGCGCTCCCCTGGCGCTGTCACGAGCGATGTAGGCTATGGATGATTCAAAATCGTCGAGAGCGTCATCTGACCAGACGACATCCCTCATCAAGCTTTCTTCGCGCGCTCGATTGTGGACCTCAACCTGCGCATCGCCTCCGCGTGAGGCGTAACGCGTCCAGCCTCCGCGTCATCCAGCCCTCGCTGAATCCCGGCGACGATCGCCAGTTCGCGGTCGACATAGTCGGCGATCGCTTCACCTGCAAGGAACGACTTGGTCCGACGCGTATGCCCGGCGAGTTCCGCAAGCTTCTGTTTGGTCTCGCCACTGAGCCGTACCGTGACCGTTTCGGACATATGTGTCTTCATGTGCACAATGTAGCACACCTATCCAAGTCATCAAAGCGTCACGGCCTCACCTGGCCCGAGCCGCGGACGCGGTACTTGAACGAGGTGAGCTGCTCGACGCCGACCGGCCCACGCGCATGCATCCTGCCGGTCGCGATGCCGATCTCGGCGCCCATGCCGAACTCGCCGCCGTCGGCGAACTGGGTCGACGCGTTATGCAGCAGGATCGCCGAATCGATCTCGTCAAAGAAGCGCTCCACCGTCGCGCCATCCTCCGCGACGATCGCCTCGGTATGGTGCGAGGAGAAGGTCTCGATATGCTCGATCGCCTCGCCGACGCCGTCGACCAGCTTCACCGATATGATCGCGTCGAGATATTCGGTCGTCCAGTCGGCGTCGGTGGCCTGATCCGCCGAAGGGAACAGGGCGCGCACTTCATCGGTGGCGCGGATCGCGCATCCGGCTCTCGCAAGCGCGTCGAGGATCGGCACGAGATGTGTATCCTTCACCGCGCGGTCGACCAGCAGGGTCTCCGCCGAACCGCAGATGCCGGTGCGGCGCATCTTGGCGTTGACCGCGATCCCGACCGCCATGTCGAGCTTCGCGGAGCGGTCGACATAGAGGTGGCAGATGCCTTCGAGATGGGCGAACACCGGGACCCTCCCTTCGTCCTGCACACGGCCGACGAGGCTCTTTCCGCCGCGCGGCACGATGACGTCGAGATTGCCGTCGAGGCCTTTCAGCATCTCGCCGACGGCGGCGCGGTCGGCCGTCGGCACCAGCTGGATCGCGTCTTCGGGCAGGCCGGCGGCCTTCAGCCCCTCGACCAGGCAGGCGTGGATGGCGGTCGACGAGTTCAGCGAATCCGAACCGCCGCGCAGGATCACCGGATTGCCGGCCTTGAGGCAGAGCGCGCCCGCATCCGCCGTCACGTTCGGCCTGCTCTCGTAGATGACGCCGATGACGCCGAGCGGCGTCCTGACGCGTTCGATCCTGAGTCCGTTCGGGCGGTCCCAGGCGGCGATGACTTCGCCGACGGGGTCCTTCAGCGTGGCAATCTCGCGCACGCCTTCGGCCATGGCCTTGATGCGCGCGGGGTCGAGTTTGAGGCGGTCCATCAAGGCCTGGGAAAGCCCGGCTTCCGTCCCGTTCTTGAGGTCGATGGCGTTGGCTTCGAGGATGGTCTTTTCCGCCCTGAGAATTGCCTGTACCATGGCGGTCAGCGCCGCATCCTTGGCCTCGGTCGACGTGATCGCCAACGGTCGCGCGGCGGCGCGGGCGCGCCGGCCGATGCCGGCCATCAGCATTCTCGTGTCGTCCTTGCGCGTCTTGTCCAGCATGGGCTCATTCCTCGGCCGCAGTGGCCGGCAGGCCGACCACCAGGTCGTCGCGGTGGACCATCGCCGAGCGCGGCTCGTAGCCGATCACGGCGGCGATCTCGCCGCTCTTCAAGCCCGCGATCCTTACGGCATCGGCGGCGTCGTAGGCAACCAGCCCCCGGGCGATCTCGCGGCCGGCGCGGTCGACGATCGAGACGGTGTCGCCGCGCGAGAAGACGCCGCTGACGAACTTCACGCCCGCCGGCAGCAGCGACTTTCCCGATTTCAGCGCGCCGATGGCGCCCTCGTCGACGACCAGCCGGCCGGCGGGTTCGAGTTGGCCGGCGATCCAGGTCTTGTAGCCGCGCACCGGCGTCGGGCTCGGCCTGAAAAGGGTGAAACGTTCGCCGGCATCGAGCGCGGAGAGCGGGTTCGAGCGCTTGCCGGAGGCGATGATCATCGCGGATCCGGCGGCGGTGGCGATCTTGCCGGCATCGAGCTTGGTGCGCATGCCGCCACGCGAGAGTTCCGAGGCCGCGGCTCCCGCCATCGCCTCGATCTCCGGCGTGATGCGCTCGACCATCGGCACGAAGCGAGCCTTCGGATCCACGGAAGGCGGCGCGGTGTAGAGCCCGTCGATGTCGGAGAGCAGAACCAGCAGGTCGCCGCTCATCATGGTGCCGACGCGGGCGGCGAGCCGGTCGTTGTCGCCGTAGCGGATCTCGCTGGTGGCCACAGTGTCATTCTCGTTGATGACGGGCACGGCGCCCATCTTGATCAGCGTGCCGATGGTGGCGCGGGCGTTCAGATAGCGGCGGCGTTCCTCCGTGTCGCCCAGCGTGACCAGCACCTGGCCCGACACGATACCGCGTTCGTGGAGCGCTTCGGCCCAGGCGCCGGCGAGCGCGATCTGGCCGACCGCGGCCGCCGCCTGGCTCTCCTCGAGCTTCAGGACGCGACCCTTGAGGCCGAGCACGGTGCGGCCCAGCGCGATTGCGCCGGAGGAGACGACGAGCACGTCCGCGCCGCGCTTCTTCAGCAAAGCGATGTCGTCGCAGAGCGAGTCCAGCCAGGCGCGCTTCAGGCCGGTCTCGCGGTCGACCAGGAGCGCGGAGCCGACCTTGACGGTAATGCGCTTGTAGGGGGCGAGGGCGGTCATGCGGGCATGCCCTGGGATGCTGGCGGGACAGCGCCCCCCTTTCCCGTCCGGCTTGCGGTAGAGAAATTACCCCCTCCCCTCAAGGGGGAGGGGAGCGTCCCCGTTCGCGCCACCCGATACGAGCAGCGATAGCGGCTGGCACAGACGCAACCGATCCCCCCTCCCCCTTGAGGGGAGGGGGGAGGGGTGGGGGTATCGAACAGCGCGATCATCACGCCTGCGTGCCCTCTTTCGCCGTCCTGATCTCCGCCGCGAGCGCCCTCAACGCGGCCTCGACGCCTTCGCCGGAGACGGCGGAGAGCAGCAGCGGCGCATGGCCGGCGGCGCGCTTCAGGGACGCGACCTTTTTCTTGCGGGCGTCCGCGTCCAGCGTGTCGACCTGGGAAAGCGCCAGCACCTCGGGTTTCTCGGCGAGGCCGTGGCCGTAGGCCTCAAGTTCGCGCCGCACGGTCTTCCATGCCGTGGCGGGGCTTTCCTCCTGCGCCGAGACGAGATGCAACAGCACACGCGTGCGCTCGACATGGCCGAGGAAACGGTCGCCGATGCCGACGCCCTCATGCGCGCCCTCGATGAGGCCGGGGATGTCGGCCAGCACGATCGCGCCGCCGTCGATGCGCGCGACGCCGAGGCCGGGATGGAGCGTGGTGAAGGGATAGTCGGCGATCTTCGGCTTCGCCGCCGTGACCGCCGCAAGAAAGGTCGACTTGCCGGCGTTCGGCAGGCCGACCAGGCCGGCGTCGGCGATGAGTTTCAGCCTCAGCCATATGGTCTTTTCCTCGCCGGGGATGCCGGGATTGGCGCGGCGCGGGGCCTGGTTGATCGACGACTTGAAACGCTGGTTGCCAAAACCGCCATTGCCGCCCTCGGCCAGCCGGAAGCGCTGCCCGACTTCGGTCAGGTCGCAGATCAGCGTCTCGTTGTCGTCCTCGTAGACCTGGGTGCCGGCCGGCACTTTCAGCGTCACGTCGGCGCCCTTGGCCCCCGTCATGTTGCGGCCCATGCCGTGCACGCCGATCCTTGCGCGGAAATGCTGCTGGTAGCGGTAGTCGATCAGCGTGTTCAGACCGTCGACGGCTTCCACCCAGACGTCGCCGCCGCGGCCGCCATCGCCCCCATCCGGCCCGCCGAACTCGATGAACTTCTCGCGACGGAACGACACCGCGCCGGCGCCGCCGTCGCCGGAGCGGATATAGACCTTTGCCTGGTCGAGAAACTTCATCGGGTTGACACGCGGCTCGGCGATCCTGTCATCGTGCGGGCCACCCGCGCGAAGGCGGGCGAGCGATAACGGAATTGCGGGGGAACGGCAACGTGCCCCAGGGAGGCGCGATGCGACTGGTCGGCTACAACATCCAGTACGGCATAGGCCTCGACGGCCAGTACGACATCGGCCGCATCGCGGCGGCGGTGCGCGGCGCGGACCTGATCGCGCTCCAGGAGGTGTCGCGCAACAACCCGATGAATGGCGGCCGCGACATGGTGGCGGAGCTGCGGGCCGAACTGCCGGAGTATTTTGCCGCCTATGGACCGAACTACGAGGCGGAGATCGGCAGCCATGTAAAGGACGGACGCGCGGTCGACGTCAGGATGACGTTCGGCAACATGATCCTGTCGAAGGCGCCGATCCTGTTGTCCCGCAACCTGCTCCTGCCGCGCAGCCGCGGCTACGACCGGCTCAACCTGCAGCGGGGCGCGCTGGAGGTCGTGGTGGAGGCGCCGCTGGGCTTCGTGCGTTTCTACTCCACCCATCTCGACCACCGCGGACCCGACGAACGGCTGGCGCAGGTCCGCTTCCTCAAGGACCGGCTCCTCGGCTACCCGCTGGAGGGTGGGGCGGTCAGCGGTCTCTCCGAGATGGGATTTCCGGAACCGCCGCATCCCGACGCCTTCGTCGTCATGGGCGACTTCAACATGCTGCCCGACGCGCCGGAGTATCTAGAATTCGTGGGGCGCGCGGATCACGAGTTCGGCCGGCCATTGACGGCGACGCTTGGCGTCGACGTGGCCGACCGGCTGGGCAAGACCGGCGAGGAAGACACGACCTGGATCGACCCGAAGCGGCCGGATGACCGCAGCCGCTGGAAGCGCATCGACTACGCCTTCACCAGCGCGTCGCTGGCGGCGCGGCTGAAGGGCATCCGCGTGGACCGGACGGCCGTCGGATCGGACCACCTGCCGGTGTGGGTGGAACTGGGATGAATTCGGTCATCCCTTGAAATCAAAAAAGAGACAACTTAACTTTGGGTTGGCAGTCGTAGGCTGCAATCAGCAGAGCTGGCGCAACAATGTGACCACGCTCAGATCGCCCCACCTTCCCTCCGGAGGTGGTAAGCGAGTGCAAGAGATTAACACGCGAACCCCACGGCCTGTGGGACATATTTCTCGGACAGTGACTGAGGCGCATGATGTGCCGATGTCCGGAGGATGCACCGAGGAACTGACATCGACCAACGGTCGAGAGAAGTTCCTTGGCGCCTGATCAAGCCTTCTCTCATTTTATTTGGGAAGGCTAATGAACTACCTTCTTCTATCTCTCATCTTACTAACGACGACCGCAGCTTTAGCCTTGGTGCTTGATCGCTTTGCGCCCAGCGTGCTTTCGCTGGGGGAGCGGGATTTCCAACTCATCATGACTTTGTTTGTTGCCTGCTTCGTCGCGCTCTTAATACATCCGAGTTGGCTCCCGTAATGAGGCGAGTGGAGATCATAATCTCAAGCGTAATCTGATGTTCTCGGCACACTCCAACGCCGAAGATTTTCCCGTATCCACCTTGAGGTCATACGACATGCCGTCATGCACGCGCTCGAACTGCCAGCGGGCAAGGCCGGCCAGGCGGTCGCCTCGTCGGGCCTCCCGCTCCTCCAGGACGTCGAGCGGCGCGATGACGCCGACCCAAGAGACTGCAAGACTCGACAGCGCGTCGCGGAGATCGGCCTTGTCCGCAGGGCGGGTGAGCACTGTGTCGTAGATCAGGCCGTTGCCGGCCATTGCGAGTGCTGCGACCGCCCGGTGCATGCCGGCGAGAAGCCGCTCGCCCAGCGGGCCAACGGCGACGGCAACCGACGGTTTGCCGGCGTCCACGGTCGTTTCGTAGGCGAAGCCCCCGGGATCGTCCCGGAGGGGTTCCGGCAGCGTGTCGAGGAACGCGTCCATCGAAACATGGAGCAGGGGCACCGTGGCGATCGCCTGCAATTCGCGGGCGATCGAACTCTTGCCCGCCGAGCCGACGCCGTTCAGCACGACGACGCGGCAGGGTGGGCCGCGCTGCTCCCGTGCGCTCATAGCCGTCCCCAGCTTCTCAGGCTCATCCACGCGCCTCGGTCGAGCACGTAACGCTCCACCGCGACGCGGCCGGCGGCGAGCGAATCGATCATGCCCTGTCCGGCATACTGGAAGCCGCATTTGTGGATGACGCGACGGGACGCCGGGTTGATGACGCGGCACTGGACGGCGAGGGCAGGAACGGTGGTTGCGCGAAAGGCGAGGTCGACCAGCGCGTGCGCCACTTCGGTCGCATAACCGTTGCCCCAGAAGGGTTCGCCGATCCAGTAGCCGAGTTCCAGCGCGTCGTCGGTCTCGTTCAGGCCCGCGCAGCCAATGAAGGCGCCATTGTCGGCAAGCGTGACCGCCCAGGAGCGGCCCGCGCGGCGCGGGGCCGCGCTCATGGCGACGAAGGCGCGGGCCTCCGCCTCGCCGTAGGGGTGCGGCATGCGGGTGAGCATGTCGGCGATGCGGCGGTCGTTGGCGAGCCTCGCCAGATCCGGCACATCGTCGGCGTGCGGGGGCCGCAACACCAGCCGCAGGGTTGCGAGCACGGGGTTGTCGATGGCGAGGCGTTCGCCCGGTTCATCGCTTTCCTTGATCATGTCGTCCTCCCATCACGCCGCGGTGCATTCCGGCCGGCGCGTGGCCGCGAACGCTTCCGCGGTCATCCGCCGCGTCACCGTGTCGACCATCGCGTTGCGCGAGGCCGACCATTCCCGTGCGGTCCCGGTCACCACGAAGCCGAGCTTTTCCTGGACGCGCCGCGATGCGTGGTTGTCGATGAAGGCCGAGGTCCGCACCGTCTTCAGGCCGCGCGCCTCGAACCCATATGCCAGCACCGCGCAAGCAGCCTCGGTCATGAAGCCATGCCCCTGCCAGGGTTCCGCCAGCCAGTAGCCGAGCCGGCCCTCCGTGCCCGCGATCTCCATGGAAACGCAGCCGGCCAGCCGTTCGCGGTGGATCGTGAAGTGCATGTCGTTCGGCCGCTGCGCGGGACCGGCGATCCAGCTTTCCGCGTCGCCGATTCCATAGGGGGCTGGCACCCGCGCCAGCATGCGCGAGACGTTCCAGTCGGAGAGCCACAGCGCGATGTCCTCGGCGTCGGCCATGACGGGTGGCCTCAGCGTCAGCCGCCTTGTCACGAGAACCTGCATGGACGTTCCTCCGGGCAAGAAAAAGGGGAGATGGTCGCCCATCTCCCCTGATCCTTTTCCGGACTTTCCGGACACCGGTTCCCGAGATGGGCGCCGGTGTTCTTGGTGCGGAACCGGCTACTCCGCGGCTTCTGCGATCGGGTTCACCGATACGTAGGTTCGGCCATTGGCTTTCTTCTGGAAGGCGACCGCGCCGGCTTCCAGCGCGAACAGCGTGTGGTCCTTGCCCATGCCGACGTTGGAGCCCGCATGCCACTTGGTGCCGCGTTGACGGATGATGATGTTGCCGGCGATCACGGCTTCGCCGCCGAACTTCTTCACGCCGAGGCGGCGCCCTGCGGAATCGCGGCCGTTGCGCGACGAACCGCCAGCCTTCTTGTGTGCCATCGGTTTTCTCCTTCGACCCCGAACTTACTCTTTTTCCGCCGTCTTGGAAGCGGCCGCTTCCTTGTCGGCCTTGGCGCGCGGCGGCTTGCCCGCCATCAGTTCCTTCGCCTGCTCGACCCACTCGTCGCGCTCGACGCGGCCGCCGAGCTTCAATTCCTCGTCCAGCTTCGCGATGTCGCCGGCCTCGAGCGCGGCGATCGACGCCAGCGTGCCGTAGCCGGCTTCGGTCAGCTTCTTCTTCAGGACCGGGCCGACGCCGCCGATCAGCGAGATGTCGTCGGTGTAGCCCGCCTCGGCCGGCTTTGCGGATTTCGCCTTGGGCTCCTTCGCCGGCGCGGCTTCCTTCGCCGGCGCGCTCTCGGCCTTCTTCGGCTCTTCCTTCTTCGCCGAGGCCTTCTTCGACGGCTTGGCGCCGCCGGTCAGGATCTCGTCGATGCGAACGACCGTCTCGTACTGGCGGTTGCCGCGGGCGCGGCGCGAATTCTGGCGGCGGCGCTTCTTGAAGGCGATGACGGTGCGGGCGCGTCCCTGCCTGACCACCTCGCCGGTGACCGTCGCGCCATCCACCAGCGGCGCCCCGAAGGTCGCCTGGTCGCCTTCGCCGAAGGCCAGAACCTCGCCGAACTGGATGATGTCGCCCGGCTCGCCCGCGAGCCTCTCCACGGTGATGACGTCGTTGGCGGCGACGCGGTACTGCTTGCCGCCGGTTTTGATGACTGCGAACATTTCTTGCCTTTCGCCGTTCGTCCGTCCTGGCTCGCCCGAGGGGTCCGCCGGCCGTCTTCTTGTCAGTCGTTTGGGTCCAAACAACAGCCGGCGCGGAACGGGTCCACGCCGGAGTTGGCGCGCGTGTAACCGACAGGTCGCGGCAAGTCAAGGCGAAGCGCCCATGCGGGCCGATTGTGCCTTGCGGCGGGCGCTACCAGCCGTTATGGAGTGCGCCGCGCCGGAACCGGCGAACCACGCCTCGCGGAGAGGTGGCAGAGTGGTTGAATGCACCGCACTCGAAATGCGGCATACTCGCAAGGGTATCGGGGGTTCGAATCCCCCCCTCTCCGCCAAATTTGCTGTCTAAGATATTGAAATCATTGCGTAATATGGCTTAGCCAGATAATCCGCAACGGATCGCCGGGCGACGCCAGCCAAACGGCGACAGGCTCAACCGAATACGTAGTTCGGCAGCCAGAGAGCGATCTGCGGGAATGTATAGAGCAGCGCCAGCATGAGGATATCCGCAGGCAGCAGGAACAGCACGCCCTTGATCACCGTGCCGATAGGCACGTCCGGCGCCACCGACCGGATCACGTAGAGGTTCAGCCCGATCGGCGGCGTCAAAAGGGCGATCTCGGCGATCACCGTAAAGACGATTCCGAACCAGATCGGATCCCAGCCATTGGCGATGACGATCGGCAGCACGATCGGCAAGGTCAGCGCCGCCATGCCGATGCCCTCGAGGAACATGCCGAGCACCACATAGGCCAGCATCAGGCACAGGAAGAAGACCCAGGGTTGCAGTTCCAGGCCGACGATGGCGCCCACCATGCTTTCCGTCAGGCCGCTGAAGGCCAGGAACCGCGACAGGAGCATGCTGCCGATGATGACGGTGAAGAGCGAGGCGGTGGTGATCAGCGACGTTCGCGCGACCTCGACGATCTCGCGTCTTCCTATCTGCCGCCGGTAGAGCGCGAGAAGGAAGATCAGCATGACCCCGATGCCACCGGCTTCGGTCGCCGTCCAGAGGCCGGTGAGAATTCCCGTGATGATGATAATGACGATCGCAAGCGACGGGAATGCGCGAATGATGGATTCGACCTGCTCGGCGGCCGTGAACTTCGCGCCCGGCGGAAACAGTTCGGGGCTGACGAGGCGGCGGATGTAGATGCGCAGGGCGTAGAGCACGGCCATCAGGATTCCCGGGACGATGCCGGCCAGGAGGAGCCGGGAGATCGACTGGTTTGTCAGGATTCCATAGATGACCAGGAAGATGCTTGGCGGGATCATCGCGGCGAAGGTTCCGCAGGCGGCGATGATCCCGGTGCTGATCTCGTCCCTGTAGCCAAACTTTCTCAGTTCCGGCAGCGCCACGCGACACATCGCCATCGTGGCGGAAGTCGTCGAGCCGGTTATGGCCGCAAAGCCCGCAGCGGCGAAGTTGGTCGCGAGCGCGGTGCCCCCTTTGAACCGCCCGACCACGCGGTTCATCATCGTGAACAGGTCGCTGCTGAGGCCTGCAACGGCCGCCAGTTCACCGAGCGCGACGAACATCAGAACGACGATCATCGCGTGGGAGTTGGTGAAGGTGAACATGCTGTTGGCGACGAGCAGGGCGGTACCGCTGATGCTGCCTGTCAGCGCCCAGAGCCCGAGCATCGCGACGATGATCATCGATATGCCCACCGGCGCCCCGGCGAACAGCAACACCATCAGGAGGGCAAAGAGGATGAAGACCCACAGCATGGTATCGCCCGTCTTCGACTATGCCGCGGGGGAAACGAAGAGCGACCGGGTCAGGACGACGACCTGCCGGATTTGCTCGAGCGCATAGAGGAGAAGGCCGATCGCAATCGCGGCCCAGGGGACGACCGTATAGAGGATGGGACTGGAGGGGATGTAGTCGCCGACCTGATAGGCCCAGACGACCTTCTTGGCGACGGGCCAGAAGATGATGAGGATGGCGGTCGCGCCGGCCGCGTTGAACAGGATCTTCAGCAGCTTCTCCGCAACCCCCGTCATGCGGCTCTTGATGAGATCGAACGCGATCTCGCGTCCCTCCCTGGCGACGACGACGAGGGGCAGGAACGTGGTCAGCGCGAAACCGAAGGTCGTCAGTTCGACAGCCAGGTGGATTGGCGTCCCGAGAACGGTACGGGCGAAGACGTCCGCATTGATCAGGACCACCATGAGAATGGTGACTGCAACGGCAACAAGGATCGCCGCCTCGACCACCCGGTCCCAAACTCTCATCTCTTCGCCTCGTCTTCGGATATCAGCGCATGCGAATGCGGGAACGACGCGTCGTCGTTCCCGCCGATACGCCGTCAGTGTCAGAGAGCTGCCGCGTCGATCGCCTTCTTGGGATCCCACGAACCGTCGTTGTAGGCCTTGTAGAGTTCCTTCATCCGCCCGGTGATCTTCTCGCCGGGAAGCCCCTTGGCCTCGAGATCCTTGGCCACCTCCGCCAGGAAGTCCGGCGTCGCTTCGAGCCATGCGTTGCGCTCGGCCTCGGGCATGACGATGTACTTCATCGACGGATCGCTCTGGAACGCGTCCAGGGCCATCTTGCGCTCGGCCGCGATCATCGTGCCGGTCTCGACGAGCATCTCCTTGTGAACGTTGTCGACGATCGCCTTCTGCTCATCGCTCAAGCTGTTCCAGGTGTCGAGGTTCATGCCGAGAACCATGGTCGGGATCGCGGCGCGATTGTCGACGTAGGTCAGGTTCTTGGAGATCTCGTGCGTCTTGGTCGCGAGCAGCCAGCCGGCATTGGTCCACACGCCGTCAAGCAGTCCGGTCTGGAGGCTGGTGTGGGTCTCCGCCCAGGGCATGGATACCGCGGTCGCCCCGGCGTTGTTGAGGGCACGCAAGGCCCCGTCGACGGACGCACGGATCTTCTTGCCCTTCATGTCCGCCAGCGTGGCGATCGGCTCGTTGCTGATCAGGGCGAATTCGTCCATCGGCATGAAGCCGATGATCTTGATGTTCTGCCTGGCCGCCTCCGCCTCGAACTCGGGAAACTCTTCGAAGAGCTGCGCGAGAATGGCGTTGACGGCGACCAGATCGCCGCCCGTGGTCAGCCGGAAGTCCGCGACCGAAAGCGCGGTGAGCAGCGGGAACAGCCCGGGCGTGTAGTTCTGGCCGATCGTACCGACCTGCAGCACGCCGGAACCGACGGCGTCGGCGATCTCGCCGAGGCCGGCCCGCGCACCGCCGAAGGTCAGGTTGAACTTGATCTGGCCGCTCGACTGCTCTTCGAGCCGCTTGCCGAATTCGATGGCCGATATCGAGGCCTGTACGCTGCTCGCCGGGGATCCGGTCTCGCCGTTGAGGACGATTTCATCCGCGAACGTATGCGCCGACGTGGCGCCGAGGCCTAACACGGCGGCCAGCGCGACACCGAACAGATATTGCGTGGCGGGGCGTGCACTCATCTCGAAAACCTCCTGGACATGGGTTGCCGTCGTGACCCCATACGTCGCCGGATCGCTTGTCAGCCGCGCCTATCCTAGGGTCGGTTTCCGTCTCGGTGGTAGCTCGATGCCTGCTCCTGCGCGGTTTTGTCCGCCTTGGATATCGATCAGTTAGGCATCCCTGCGAACGTCGCGCAAATCGATATTTTGTCCGAGCTGCATTAGAAGGATCGATATTGGTCCAGAGCGGTCGGCCCGTGTCCACGTTTGGGCGTTGGGCGAAACACATGACGCCAGTCCAATCGACGGCTACATCATGCCGTTGACCTGGAGGATGGTCGCACGCAGCCATTTCGAGGCCGGGTCGACATTCAGCCGCTCGTGCCAGTAGAGGTTGATGTACGGGCCGTCGACCTCGTAGGGCACGGGGCAGACGACAAGGCCGAGGGACATGTAATTGTGGTCCGATGCGACCATGGGGCCGGTGACGATCGCATCTGTCTTCGCCGCGAAGGCGGCGGCGGTGTAGTAGTCGTTCACCGTCGCATAGACCCTGCGCGTGATGCCGAATTTCTTCAGCGCGGCCGATACCGGGCTCGGCAGGTCCCTGTAGCTCACCGCGATGTGCGGACGGCGCGTGTATTCCTCCAGCGTATCCGGCGCTGGGCCGTAGACCGGGTTGTACCAGCAGCTGTAGCCGGCCTTGAACATCCGAATCTTCTGTATCCGGGGCACGGGCACGGGAAGGTCGTTTGCTATGGCGACGTCCACCTCCTCACGGTCGATCGCCTCGACGATCCGGTCGAGTTCGAAGGGGATGGCGTAGAAGGTCACGCGGGGCGCCAGCACCGAAGCCACGTTGGTGAGCCTGGGGATGTACTGCGGCTGCCAGATATCCAGGCACATCATCCTGAATTCGCGGGCCGAGGTCGCCTGATCGAAGGCGTGGTCGTGATTGAATACCGCGTAGATCTCCTTGAGCAGCGGCTCCAGCCTGGCGTGTAGCTCGCGCGCGCGTCGGGTCGGTTCCAGCCCGTTCGGGGCACGCGTCAGGAGCGGATCCTTGAAGAGCTTCCTCAACTGGTTGAGATTGTGGGAGATCGCCGGCTGGCCGAGCGAGAGCCGTGCCGCCGTCCTCGATGCGCTGCGTTCGACCATAAGGACGTCGAAGACCACCAGAAGGCTGATATTATGCCGAATGATGGCGAGCCGGCCCGTGTCCATGACATTTCAATCGAGCACGGAGGGTTTCGTGTCAATCATCCAGTCGATGAGCCCGGAATTCCGGCCACTGACCACGAAGTCGCCGCGCGGCGGCTCCGACTGTTATTGCCACGGCTAATATCTGGCGAGAAAAGTATCGATTTGCCGCAATGAACGGCGGCTCCTACCAATGATCGCATGATCGAGCGGATGCCCCCGGGCAGGCGCCGAGGGCATTGCTCAAGTGATCGGGATCACCGGATGGACGTCGATCTTCTGACGATGGTGGTGCTCCAGAGCGGCATCGGCACCGCCGGCGTCGAGATGTCGGAGACCCTGGTGAAGTCGGGACGATCCGGCATCCTCAACACCGCCTATGATTTTTCCTGCGCCTTCGTGGACCGCAACTTCAGTACGCTATCGACGTCCGGCGGCGGATTGCCTTTCCATCTGAACTCCATCGACATGGTGCCGCGCGCCGTGGCGGCGAAGTATGCGGGGGACATGCGGGAAGGGGACATCTTCGCCTGCAACGATTCCTACATGGGCAACACGCACTGCGCCGACATCACCATGGTGTCGCCGGTGGCGGTCGACGACCAGATCGTCGGCTATTGCTGCGTGAGGGCGCACATGGCCGACATCGGCTTCCCCACGCCGACGACCTATGACCGTCAGTGCCGCGACTACTACGCCGAAGGCATCACGCTGCCGGGCGTCAGGGTCCAGCAGAACTTTCGCGACATCCCCGAGGTCGTCGAGATACTCAAGGCCAACATCCGTTCGCCGGAAATGTTCTATGGCGACTACCTGGCCATCGTGGCCGCGCTGAGGGTCGGGCAGAAGCGTGTCGCCGATCTCTGCCGGAAGTACGGGGTCGAGACGTTCAACCGCTTCTCCGAGCAACTGCAACACTACGGCGAGCGCATGGCGCGCGAGGCGATCCGCGATCTTCCCGGCGGCACCGTGACCAAGCAACTCATGTACGAGCCGCTGCCCGACATCGGCTATCCGGATGGGTTTCCGGTCCGCGCCACGGTTACCGTGGATCCCATCGCCGAGAAGGTGCTGATCGACGTCCGCGACAACGAAGACAACATCCCAATGGGTCTCAATCTCAGCGAAGGCGTCCTGCTCGCCTGTGCGAGGCAGGCCGTCTTCGCCGCGCTCGGTCCGGAGGTCCCGCGCGTCAACGGTGCGTTCTCCAGGGTCGAGGTGACGGCACGCACGGGAGCCGCAGTGGGCATACCCCGCTTCCCCGCTGCCACGTCCGTCGGAGGCGTCGGCCTCACCCAGGTCCTCTACAACGTCATTTCCATCGCGCTGACCGAAATGGGCCAAAACGTCTACGCGCTGTCGGGCACGAATGTGGGCATCGGCGCCGCCGGCTCGGTGGTGAGCGGCTACGATTCCCGTATCGGCAAGAGCTACGTCAACCAGATCCTGTACGGCCACTGGGGTGGCCCTGCATTGAACGGGCATGACGGCTACCTGACCTTCGGCAGCGCCAGCTCAGCCGGCTTCCTGATGCATATGAGCGTGGAGATCGGCGAGAGACAGCAACCGATCGTCATCCAAAGCCTGGGCGTCAACCAGGATTCCGGAGGCGCCGGGCAGTTCGACGGCGCACCCGGTTCCCATACTGTCATCACGCCTCTCGCCGATCCCGTCCGCTTCATCGCGAACGCGGGCGGGCGCGTGTTCCCACCGCCGGGCACGCGCGGCGGGCAGCCGGGCGGCTCATGCTGGACGTGGGTCGAGGACGCCGACGGGCGGCGCGAGGCGCTCGCCGTCGACGCCGATTTCATCCTGAGGCCCGGCCAGCGGCTCATCGCCACCAGCTGCGGCGGCGGCGGGTGGGGCGATCCGAAGAGCCGCGACCCCGAACGCATCCGCAAGCGCGTCGAGGACGGGTGGCTCTCCGTCGAGAAGGCGCGGGACGTCTATGGCGTGGCCCTTTCGGCCGAGAGGTACAGCGGCCGTTATGCGGTCGATCACAACGAAACGGCGCGTCTGCGCGAAACCTCCACCATGGCGGCCTAGGCGCGCAGATGTCAGAGAGTGCGTATCAGCTCAGCGTCGACGTAGGCGGCACGTTCACGGATTTCGTCTTCTGCTACGAGGACGGCAGCACGGAACTCCTGAAGTCGGTCTCCACGCCGAACGACATCTCGGAAGGCATCTTCCACGGCATCGAGAAGGCGGCGCAGCGCAAACGGGTCGAGGTGGGCGCGTTCCTGGGCCGGTGCCGCAGTCTCGCGCTCGGAACCACGGTCGCGACCAACGCCATCCTGCAAAACCGGACCGCGCGAACGGCCCTGCTTTGCACCGAAGGGCATTCGCAGGTGCTTCTCATCCGCGAGGGTCACAAGATCGACGTGCACAATTTCCGCGTCGACTATCCCGAACCGTACATTCCGCAGACGCTGACCTTCGAGGTCCGGGAGCGGATCGTGAGCGATGGGAGCGTGGCGGTCGCGCTGGACGAGAACCGGTTGCGCGAGACCATCGCGACCATCGCGCGGCGCGACGTCGAGGCGATAGCCGTGTCGTTTCTGTGGTCGATCGCGAATCCCGCACACGAGCTCCGTGCGGCTGAAATCGTCGCCGAACTGCTCCCGGACGTGCCCGTGACGCTCGGGCACCGCATCAGCCCGAGCATCCGCGAGTACCGCCGGACCTCGACGGCGGCCATTGATGCCTCGCTGAAGACGATCGTCGGCCGAAACCTCGACAGGATCAGGGAGCGCTTGTCGCTGGCAGGTTTCGGGGGCACGCTGAGCGTGATCACCTCCACCGGCGGTCGGGTGTCCGTCGAGGAGGCGCTGGCCAGCCCGGTCAACCTGTGTCTCTCCGGTCCGTCGGGAGCGCCCGTGGCGAGCCGCTGGCTCTGCGGTCGGGAGGAGTTGCGGTCGCCGGACACCATCACCGGCGACATGGGCGGAACGAGCTTCGACGTCAGCCTCTGCATCGGCGGCGAGAATCTCATTCATCGGCACGGCAAGATCGGCGGCCATATCTTCGCAGTGCCCGCGGCGGAGATCCTGACCATCGGTGCCGGCGGCGGGTCCATCGCCGAGATCGACAAGGGCGGGATGATCCATGTCGGCCGGCAATCCGCCGGCTCGGTGCCTGGTCCCGCCTGCTACGGCCGCGGCGGCGGTTTCGCGACCGTCACCGACGCCAACCTGGTGAGAGGGTTGATCGCGACCGAGAGCTTCGGAGACGGCTCGCTCTCGCTCTCAGCGTCGCTCGCGCACCGGGCGATCGACGAGAACGTCGCCAAGCCGCTGGGCCTGGACGTGCTCGACGCGGCATGCCTGATCTCGGCGGTGGTCGAGCAGAAGATGGCGACCGCGATCGAGGAGATCACCATCAAGCGTGGCCTGGATACGCGTGACTTCACGCTCGTCGCGGGCGGGTCGGCGGCAGGTCTCCACATGGCGCGCATCGCACAGATCCTGCAGGTGCGCCAGGTCCTGTTCCCGCGCGTCGCCGGGGTGCTCAGCGCGTTCGGCATCGCCGCCGGCGACATCAAGCGTTACTTCGGCCGTTCCTTCCACACGCGGAGCGACCTCTTCGATGCGCAGGGCGTCGAGGCCGTGCTGGCCGACCTCATCTTGGAAGCCGAGAACTTCCTGGAGCGAATGGAGGTCGAGCCGCATGCGCGTGTGCTCAACTTCACCGCGGAGGCCTGCTACCCCGACCAGATCTGGAACCTGACGACGCCCTTCGATCGTGATCGGATCGCATCGGAAGGCATCGCGCCCATCGTCGCGCGCTTCCACGAGATTCACAGGCTCAAGTACCGAACCAACTCACCGGCCGAGCCGGTGGAATTCTGGGAATGGGGCGTAGAGGCGATCGGAAAGCGCGCCTTCGATGCCGCGCGCTTCGTGGACGAGACCCGCATCGCCGACACGCCACGCGCTGGCGTCCGCACCGTGCGTATATCCAGCGGCGTCGACGTCGAGGCGCCCGTCTTCGATCGCGCGAACCTCGCCCCAGGAAGCCGCGTCGCCGGTCCCGCGATCATCCAGGACCATCTCTCCATCGTCCTCGTGCCAGAGAAGGCCGAAGCAACCTTCACCGCGAACGGGAACATCCTCGTCGACATCAACTGACCGCCGGATCACCGATTTCCGCCGTCGCCAGCAAGGAGTGACCGACATGCTGACCCATGTGCCGCATGAGAAACACAACAGATACAGCGAGGCGATCACCGTCCCGCTCGGCGGCGCAACCATGGCGTTCGTCGCGGGGCAGTGGGGCGTAGCGCCCGGGAGCACCGAGAAGCCGAGCGTCGAAGCGGAAACCCGCGCCTGCTTCGCGAATGTCCAGAAGGTGCTGGCCAAGTGCGGCATGGGCTTCGCCGACGTGGTTCGGATAGACGTCTTCCTGTCCGACCTCGCTCTCTACGACGAGTTCTCGCGCGTGCGCTCGGAGATATTCCCTGACAAGCCGCCGACCAGCACGCTCGTCAGGGCCGACATGCTCCTCGGCGCCCGAGTCGAAATCACCGCCATCGCCGTCAAGGCGTCCGCCTGACCTGCCGGAGGAACTTGAAGATGATCTCAGAAGAAGCGCTGGAGAAGCTGTCGCCGACCCAACCCTTCGTGCGATCGAACGCGTTGCCGGGGCCGTTGGCGCGGGCGGCCCTCGAAAAGCTGGCCGAGAACGAGTTCTCGGACGGGTACAACGTCAACAATCCGCTGGTCATCTCCGGAGGTCAGGGTTGCGTCTTCGAGGACCCCGACGGGAACAGGTTCCTCGACCTCAACACCATGTGGTCGCTCTGCTACCTCGGCATGGGTCACCCGAAGGTGCAGGAGCGCCTGCACGCGGAAGCCGACCGCAACAACAGGGCGGGCAACATCCAGACCGAAGCCCGCGCAATACTCGAACAGAAGATTCTCGATTTCGTTCCGCCCGAGACGCGGCCGGGCGCACGCGTGGCGTTCACCATGACCGGTTCGCAGGCTACCGAGATGGCAGTGCGGCTCGCCATGCGCGCCACAGGCAAGCGCCATATCGTGGCGTTCACCAACTGCTATCACGGTGGCTGGGGCATCGCGTGGGAGTTTGCCGCCCAGAGCCGCTATCGGACCTATGACTGGGGAAACAAGACCCAGTCGGCGACCCACATTCCCTATCCCTACTGCTATCGCTGCCCGCTGAAGCTCGCGCCCGGAAATTGCGGTGGCGCCTGCGCCGATCTCATGGAATTCATGTTGACCGGACCAAACACGGGGGTCGACGACGTCGCCTGCGTGATTGTCGAAGCAATCCAGAACAACGGCCACATAAAGCCGCCCAAGGGCTGGCTGAAGAGAGTGCGCGAACTCTGCGACCGCATCGGCGCGATCCTCATCATCGATGCGACCGCCAACGGCTTCGTCGTTTCGGGCAATGTCTTCGAGCACGAGGAACAGGGCGTTGCCGCCGACATCATCACCATCGGCAAGGGAATTGCGAACTCGCTGCCGCTTTCGGCGGTGATCCTGAGCGCCGATGTGGCGGAGCGCGCCAAGGGGATCGCAGTCTACAATGGTGGCACCGCCCATCCCATCGTGCTCGAAGCGTCGATCGCGACGTTGGATGCGATGTTCGACAAGGAGGATGACCTGATTGGCCGGGCACGGGTGATCGAGGATGCGGCGAAGGCCGTGCTGGAGCCGTTCGCGCGCAGCAGCGCCGTGGTCGGCGAAGTGCGGATCCACGGCTTCACCGGAGCGGTCGAACTGGTCCGGTCCAAGGAGACGAAGGAGCCGGTGCGGTCGAGCCGCGAGCCGGGGTCGCCGCTCAACCTGATGCTCCACGCGGCGGGACCCGAATCGATGCTGCTGCAGGGGTTCCCCTTCTTCTCGGGTGGGCCCTTCAACAACACCATCCGCTGGTGCGTGCCGATGACCACGCCGAAGAAGCATTTTCTCAAGGCGCTGCACATCCTCATGCAGAGCATAAGCGACAATGAGGAGAAGCTGAAAAACGGATGATGGCATGGCGTCGCTGGATGGTGTCCGCGACGTGCGTTGTCGACCCATCGATTGAATCCCCGTTCGTTGTTCGTGGGCAGCGCGAGGCCTGCTTCTTCGCGTCCTTCCAGAAGCTTCGGATTGCTCTCCGGCGGGTCACGTCCGACGGTGGTTGCGAACGAGAACGTCTCGATCGGCGGCCTGCGCTGCTTTGGCTGATGTGAGGACGAACAGGCGTCTCAGAACAGGCCTTCGATATAGCCCTGGTCGTTGAGGAAGATCTTCTCCGACGACGGGGCCTTGGGCAGACCCGGCATGGTCATGATCTCCCCGCAGATCGCCACCACGAAGCCGGCGCCGGCCGACAGCCTGACCTCGCGCACCGGCACGACATGGCCGGTCGGCGCGCCGCGCAGGTTGGGATCGGTCGAGAAGGAGTACTGGGTCTTGGCCATGCAGACCGGCAGGTGGCCGTAGCCCGCCTGCTCCCACTGGTGGAGCTGGTCGCGCACGGCCTTGTCGGCGATCGCCTCGGAGCCGCGATAGATGCGCTTGACGATCGTGTCGATCTTGTCGAACAGCTTCATCTCGTCGGGATAGAGCGGCGAGAACTGCGAGGACCCGCCCTCGGCGAGCTCGACCACCTTGTGGGCGAGCTCCTCGATGCCGGCCGAGCCCTTGGCCCAGTGCCTGCACAGGATCGCCTCGGCGCCCTGCGCCGCGACATAGTCCTTCATCGCGGCGATCTCGGCGTCGGTGTCGGAGACGAAGTGGTTCATGGCGACCACGACGGGCACGCCGAACTGCTTGACGTTCTCGATGTGGCGGCCGAGATTGGCGCAGCCCTTCCTGACCGCCTCGACATTCTCCTTGCCGAGGTCTTCCTTCTTCACCCCGCCATTCATCTTCATCGCCCGCACCGTCGCGACGATGACGGCGGCCGCCGGCTTCAGCCCGGCCTTGCGGCACTTGATGTCGAAGAACTTCTCCGCCCCGAGATCGGCGCCGAAGCCGGCCTCGGTCACCACATAGTCGGCGAGCTTGAGCGCCGTCGTGGTCGCCACTACCGAGTTGCAGCCATGCGCGATGTTGGCGAACGGGCCGCCATGCACGAAGGCCGGGTTGTTCTCCAGCGTCTGCACGAGATTCGGCTGCATGGCGTCCTTCAGGAGCACCGCCATCGCCCCGTCGGCCTTCAAATCGCGCGCGAACACCGGGCTCTTGTCGCGGCGATAGGCCACGATGATGTCGCCGATGCGCTTCTGCAGGTCTTTCAGGTCGGTGGACAGGCACAGGATCGCCATCACCTCCGAGGCGACCGTGATGTCGAAGCCGGCCTCGCGCGGATAGCCGTTCGCCACCCCGCCCAGCGAGCAGATGATCTCGCGCAGCGCCCGGTCGTTCATGTCCATGACGCGGCGCCAGGCGACGCGGCGCGTGTCGATGCCGAGCTCGTTGCCCCAGTAGATGTGGTTGTCGATCAGCGCCGACAGCAGATTGTGCGCCGTGGTGATGGCGTGGAAGTCGCCGGTGAAGTGGAGGTTCATGTCCTCCATCGGCACAACCTGCGCGTAGCCGCCGCCGGCAGCGCCCCCCTTGACCCCGAAGTTCGGCCCGAGCGAGGCCTCGCGGATGCAGGTGATGGCCTTCTTGCCGATGCGGTTCAGCCCGTCGCCCAGGCCGACCGTCGTCGTCGTCTTGCCCTCGCCCGCCGGCGTCGGGTTGATCGCCGTCACCAGGATCAGCTTGCCGTCCCTGTCCTTGCGCTTCGAGGCGATGAACTCGGCCGAGATCTTCGCCTTGTCGTGCCCGTAGGGCAGGAGATGCTCCGACGGGATGCCCAGCCGGCCCCCGACCTCCATGATCGGCTGCTTCTTCGCAGCCCGCGCGATCTCGATGTCGGTCTTCACCCGCTGCCCTCATTCGAAAGAGTGTCGGCAGCGACGACACTAAGGAAGACCGAAGTCGGACGTCAACAGCAGGAAAAAAATATTCCCTAAAGGATAATCGACGGTTCGCGCCGTCCCGCAACGCGTCGCCCTTTCGATCGATTGTCAAACAAAGGTTGATGTCGATTCAAACGTCGATGGCCTTCCGCCGACGCCGACGATGCGGGTTCATGAGGGAAGCTGTCGGCGATACGCGGCAGCCTGGCGGACGACGCGCAAGGGAGCAGGCAATGATCGACATACTTCCGCAGGAAACGGCGCTGCTGGTGATCGACCCGCAGAACGACTACTGCCATCCGGAGGGCATCCTGGCGATGAGCGGCGTCGACGTTTCAGTCTGGAACGAGACGACACCGAAGATCGCCGAGTTGATCAAGGTCTGCCAGGCCGCCGGCATCCGTGACATCTGGACCCGCCACTACAATTACGCCGACGATCAGGGTCGTGCGCAGAAGCGCCTGAAGCCCCATACAGCCAAGCGGAAGACCGTCACCGCCCAGCCCGGCAGCTGGGGCAGCGAGTTCGTTGACGAACTGAAGCCCCTGATCGGTGAAAAGTCCAATGTCGTCGACAAGTACCGCTTCAGCGCATTCTACGGAACGACCCTCGAGACCCTGCTCGAGATCTTCGGGACGAAGCTCCTGATCATCTGCGGCGGCACCACCAATGCCTGCGTCGACACCACGATCCGCGACGCCTACATCCGCAACTACGACATCGTCATCGTGGAGGATTGCATAGCCGGCATCCGCAAGGACTGGCACGAGATGGCGGTGCAGGTCTGGAAGCAGTATCTCGGTGAGATCGTGAAGCTCGACGACCTCCCCGGCTTGATCAAGAAGGCCTGAGGAGAGCGCTGCCATGAACGCCGCTACCGGGACGAACGCCAGCCTCGACACCGGCCTCGATCCGGTAACCTTCCAGATACTACGCAGCCGCCTCATTGCCATCAACGAGGAATCGGCCACGACCATGAAGCTGGTCTCGGGCTCGACCGTAGCCACCGAGGCCAACGATCTCAACACCGCGATCCTGACGCCTGAGGGCGATGTCGTCGCCGTCGCGCGCTTCTCGCTCGCCAAAGCGACGACCATGTCCCGTGTCGTCCAAGACATCATGGAGACGTATACCGACAATCCCGGAATTCGCGAGGGCGACGCATTCCTGTGCAATGATGTCTATCTCGGTGTGCAGCACCAGAACGACGTCGCGTTGGTGATGCCCTTCTTCGTCGACGGAGAACTGATCGGCTGGACCGGCGCGGAGCTTCACGTGCTCGACGTTGGCGGCCCGGTTCCCGGCAGCGCGCAGATCGGCGCCAAGGACATCTACGGCGAAGCGCCGATGGTGCCGACCGTCAAGATCGTCGAGAATTTCAGGATCAGGAAGGATATCGAGCGGCACTACCTGCGTCTGTCGCGGGTTCCCGAATCCGTCGCCCTCGACCTTCGGGCCAAGCTGTCTGCCTGCAACGTCGCCCGCGAGCGTCTCGGCAAACTGGTTGAGCGTTACGGACTGGAGAGCGTCAAGCTCGCAATGCGCGGTACGCTGGACTATGCGGAACGCAAGTTCCGCACCCTGCTCTCGGCGCTTCCCGACGGCACCTGGCGGCACGTCACCTACCTCGACTATTCGGGCGAGGTGTTCCCGATCCGCATCGCGATGACGAAGAAGAAGGACGAACTCACCTTCGACTTCACGGGGACGGCCAAGCAGGCGCCGGCAGTGATCAACTGCACGCGGGATTCGCTGGTCGCCGTCTCGCTCGGCTACGTCTGCATCAGCCTCGGCTGGGAGATTCCGTGGAGTCCGTCGGCGCTCGGACGCCTGGTCAACTACGTTACCGAGCCCGGCACCATCGTCGACTGCACCTGGCCCGCGGGCTGCTCGAAGGCGACCACCAGCGTTTCCTGGTCCGTGGGCAAGGCAACCGGTCTCCTGATCGGACGCATGCTGGCCTGCAGCGACGACACACGCGCCAAGGCGATGGCGAGCTGGGTCGGCTCCATGACGGTGGAGGAACTGTTCGGCACCGGCGCCGACGGCAAGGTGTTCGGAGGCATCGTCATCGATACGATGGCCGGCGCGGGCGGGGCGCGCTCCCACACCGACGGCATCGATACGGGCGGCTATCTGGGCTCGATGGGCATGGCAATCGCCAATGTCGAATCCTACGAGACCGAGCATCCGATCCTCTATCTCTACCGGCATCAGCTTGAAGACGGCGGCGGCGCGGGCGCCAATCGCGGCGGCGTCAGCATCAGGAAGGCCTACACTCCCCACGGCGTCGACGAGATATCGACCTTCGTGGCGCATTGCATGGGTGTCGAGATGCCGCTCTCGCCGGGCATATATGGAGGCTATCCCTCCGGAACGAACCAGCTTCGCATCAAGCGCTCGACCAACATTCAGGACCTCTTCGCCCGCGGCGCGGTTCCCAACGATGCGGGAACGATAGACGCCGAGACCGAAACGCTGCAGGGGATATCGCGGAGCTACCTGCGCAAGGGCGACGTATTCGTCGGCGCGACGATGGGGGCAGGCGGCTACGGCGATCCGCTCGACCGGGACCCCGCGCGCGTTTGGCGCGACTTCGAAGCGGGACTGGTCTCGCGGGAGATGGCGCGCGATCTCTACGGCGTCGCCATCGGCGACAACGGTGTCGAGGCCGAGCGCACGAAGACGACACGCGCCGGTATCCGCAAGCGGCGGCTCGCCGAGGCATCGCCGGCCAAGGCAGCGCCGAAGGTCGCTGGCGACATGAAGATCAAGCTCAGGATCGGGCAGCGGCTGACGCTGGTCGAGAGCGGCGGCTCGCAGTTCATCGGCTGCGGTTGCGGGCGCCTCTTGTCGCATGCCTCGGAGAACTACAAGACTTGCGCGGCCGAAGCCCGGCGCCCCCTGAGTGCGGGGGGCCGACAGACCGATCCTTTCAGGATGGGGCACGACCGCTTCGAGATCCGCGAGTACTACTGCCCTGAATGCGCGTCGCTGCTCGAGGTCGACATGGTCGAGAAATCCGAACCGGTCGTCTGGGATTTCGAACTCGCGTGAAAGCCATCATTGGAGGCCGACGTGGAACAGACATATGTCATCGGTGTCGATTCGGGTGGCACGTTCACCGACTGCGTGGCGATTGCCAGCGACGGGTCGGTCGCGCGCGCCAAGGCGCCCTCGACCCCCTCGGATTTCTCGATCGGGGTGATTGATTCCGTCAAGCGGGTCGCCGAGGAACTCGACGCGGACTACCACGAGCTTCTCGAGCGCTGCGTGCTCTTCGCGCACGGCACCACGGTGGCGACGAACGCACTGCTGACGCGAAACGGCAGCAAGACCGGCTATCTCACAACCAGGGGACACGAGGACGCGATCATCATAGGCAGGACCTTCCAGAAGGTCGCCGGGCTGACGGAGTTCGAACTGGCTGATGTCGCGAACCTGAGCAAGGCATCGCCGATCGTCCCGCGCAGCCTGATCCACGGCGTCAACGAGCGCATCGACAAGAACGGCAAGATCATCACACCGCTGGATCTCGATTCCGCTCGTCGTGGCCTCGATATCCTCGTGGCCGAAGGGGTGACGTCGATCGCGGTCTGCCTCCTGTGGTCCTTCATCCGGCCGGACCACGAGCTGGCCATCAAGGAACTGATCGAAACGGAGTATCCGCAGTTCGTGGCCTCCTATTCCCACGAGATCGCGCCTGTCATCAAGGAGTACGAGCGCGGCGCCTCGACCGTGGTCAATGCCTATCTCACCCGCAACGTCTCATCCTACCTCGGCAAATTGCGGGCCGATCTCGCCGAGGATGGGCTGAAGTCGAATGCCGTCGTCATGCAGTCCTCGGGCGGGGTCATGGCGATCGAGGGAGCGAGCACGAGGCCGGTGCGACTTCTCACCTCGGGCCCGGCCGGCGGCGTGGTCGGCGCGAAGTACGTCGGCGACATGCTCGGCTACCGCAACATCGTCACGACGGATGTGGGCGGCACCAGCTTCGACGTCGGTCTTGTCGTCGAGGGCGAGGCGCAGTTCACCAACATAGCAATCTTCGACAAATATGAGATCGCCATGCCGGTGATCGACGTGGCGACCATCGGCGCTGGCGGCGGCAGCATCGGCTGGCTGGAGCCGGACACCGGAATCCTGCGCGTGGGGCCGCAGAGCGCCGGCGCCGAACCAGGCCCGGCCTGCTATGACATGGGGGGCACGCAGCCGACCGTCACCGACGCCAACGTGGTGCTCGGCCGCATCAACCCGGACTACTTCCTCGGCGGCCGGCGCAAGCTCGACAGCAAGGCTTCCTGGCGGGCCTTCGAGCCTCTGGCCGCCTCGCTCGGGATGAGTGTTCCCCAGGTTGCCTCGGGCGTGATCGACATCGCCGATGAGCACATGGCCGATCTGGTGCGCCGGGTTACGATCGAGCGTGGCTGCGATCCGCGCGACTTCGTGCTCTTCGCCTTCGGTGGCGCGGGGCCGATGCACGCCGCCGCCTACGCTCCAGCCGCCGGCTGCAATTCGGTGCTGATGCCGAAGGAGGCCTCGGAATTTTCCGCCTTCGGAATCGCCGGCTCCGACGTCATGGTGGTCGAGGAACTCTCGAACCCGAAGACAGCCCCATTCGACCCCAAGGACTTCAACCGCTTCTTCGAGCAGCTCGACGACGCGGCCACGCAGAGCTTGCGGCAGAACGGCGTGCCGATCGACCGCATCGAGCTGAAGCGGTTCGTGCGGCTCCGCTATCGAGGTCAGGTCCATGAGGTCGAGACGCCGATCGCGTCTGGCAAGATAGGCCAAGCCGAAATAGCGGAGATGCTGGAGAATTTCGAACGCATCTACGAGCGCAAGTACGGCCATGGCACGGCGACGTCGAACGTTACGATGTACGCCATTACCTTCCGCGTGCACGGCTTCGGCCTCCTGGTCCGCCCGGAGCTCGTGAAGCAGCCGCTTGGAGAACCAGATGCGTCGGCAGCCATCAAGACGCATCGCGACGTCTATTACCGCAGCGTCGGCGACTTTACCAAGACGCCGATCTACGACGGCGAGCTGTTACGGCCGGGTCATCGCTTCGAGGGGCCGGCCATCATCGAGTCGGTGGACACCACCGCGGTCATCCATCCCGGCCAGGATGTCAGCGTAGACGCCTACGGTAACATCTTCGTCGACCATGGGGATGCCGCGTGAACGGCAGCCCGTGAGGTCTAGCGAGAGCGGCGCTCCGTAGTCTGCGACGGCGTCCGCAACGCTTCGCTCACGTAGTTGATGAAGACCTTGGCGCGTCGGGTCTGCGAACGGCGGCTGCTGTAGTAGACGTAGTAGAAGTCGCTCCGCGACACGAACTGCGGAAGGATGTGGACGAGCTGCCCGGACGCCAGCAACGGGCGGGCGAAGAAGTCGTCGAGGCGGACGATCCCCATTCCCATGACTGCCGCATCGCGCGAGGCTTCCTGCGTGTTGACGATCAGCGTCGGCTCTATGTCGACGCTGATCTTGGCGTCGCCGGAGGTGAAGTCCCAGGAGATCAGCCGGCCCGTCGTCGGGTTCCTGTAGCCGATGCAGCGATGGGCGCGCAGATCCTCCGGAGACACGGGCGTCGAGCGGAGCGCGAGATAGGCGGGCGACGCGTAGATCTTGAAGACCATCCGGGCAAGCCGCTTCGCGATAAGGTTGCCCTGCTCGACGCTGCCGCTCCGAATTCCAAGGTCGAACTTGCCGAGCGCCAGGTCGCCCGCCTGATTCTCGAAATCCATCTCGACCGTTATGTCGGGATAGCGCCTCGAGAACTCGGGGATCAGCGGCATGATTACCTGAAGGCCGAAGGCGCGCTGGACGACCATGCGCAATGGTCCGGCGAGCGTGTCCCGCCGCTGCGACAACTCAAGGGAGGCCTGGTCGATCTCGTCGAGCGCGTGCCGGTAACGCTCGAACAGGAAGCGGCCGTCTTCGGTCAGCGTCATCCCGCGCGTCGAGCGGTTGAACAGTCGGACCGACAGCGACTTCTCCAGCCGCTGCACGTTCTTGCTGATCGCCGCGGAGGTGACGCCGAGCGCGGCGGCGGCCTTGGCGAAGCTCCCGGTCTCGCCAGCCTTCACGAAAGACAGCATTCCCCGCAGCGTTTCTCCGGGCCTTTCAATCATCGGAATAAGTCCGGTTTCATGCGCCGCGAGCCTTGCCAGTCAGGAACGCAACCATCGCCATCCGCGGCTTCGAGGGCAAGTCCGGCGCGCGGCACGGCCAGGGTCGGACATGAAGAGAGTGAAGGTCCGGGCGCGGGAGGACAGGCCTGCGACTGACTTGGCTTTTGCCTCGAAGCTTGTTGACAAGTCAAGTCGTGATCACATATCGTAATCAAAGCCGGCCGAGGCAAAAGTCCAGCCGGCCCTGAACGGGTGGAGGACAGGAGAATGAAGCGCTGGGTTTTGAAGACTGCCTCGACGCTAGTCTGCACGGCGTTCGCCTTCGGCGCGTCGGCTGCCGACGATGTTAAGGTCCGCTTCTCTTGGAAGCTGAAAGCCGAATACGCCCAGTTCTACCTGGGCCAGCAGAGTGGCCTATACGAAGCGGAAGGAATAGCCCCAACATTTGGTGAGGGAGCTGGCGCACAGGCGGCGGTGGCTTCGCTGATCCAGGGCCAGGAGGACATCGCGGTCATTCCTGGCGTGTTTGCGCTGACGGCGATCCAGAAGGACATGCCGATCAAGATCATCGCGCTCTATCAGCCTGTCGTCCCGCTGGTCATCCTCTCGCATCCGGAGGCGCCGGTCGCTGCGCCAAAGGACATGGAGGGCAAGTCGATCGCGAGCTGCACCGGCGACACCGCCGGCGAGTATCTGTCGGTCTTCTGCCAGAAGAACGGCATCGACTGCGGCAAGATCACCGTCGTCCGCATGGATTGCGGCGCGCGTATTCCGCAGTTCACCCAGAAGGGCGTCGACATGGTGTCGACCTATCTCAACATCGACGTCCCGGTACTGAAGGAACGTCTCGGCGTCTCCTTTCCGCTGATGACAATGGCCGACTACGGCATGAAGGTGCCCGGCCTGGCGCTGGTCGCCAGCGACGCGGCCATCGCCGCCAAGCCAGACGTGCTCAAGCGGTTCCTCAAGGCCACCTCCGGTGCGGTGCAGGCCATGAGCGCCGATCCGCAGGCCGCAACCGATGCCCTCAAGGCCATATGGTCTCCGGCGCCGAGTGACGCGGTCGCCCTGGAGCAGGTCCAGGCGACGGTGGCGACTTTCGTGGCCAAGGAAGGCCATCCGGTCGGCTGGGTCGACGAGGCCGATATTGCGGAGGCGCTTGCCCTCCTCTCCACCGAGTCTTCGTTCGGGACTGCGAAGGATCCGAAGGCGTTCTATACGAACGAACTGTTTGAATAGCGCTCAATGGCTCACCGGCGTCGCCGCCGGGCCACCGTCCAATCGCAAGAATGGGAGGGAGAAGTCCCTCCCATTCTTGCGATCGGTGTGATCGCTCGCGCATTTCGCGAGCGGCGAAGGCGGGATCGTCTAGGCTGCCGGGCGGAACGCGGTGGACGCTTCATCGATCCTGCGCCGAAGATGCTCGGCGTAGCTCGAGACCACGAGGATGTCATAGCTCCGTGAACCATCCGGGTCGTCGGCATTGCGCCAGAGGTTGACCGTAAGATGGTCGATGGAGGTTGCGACGCCGCGGTCGACGGGAAACACGTCGCCATCGAAATCCAGCGACGAGAGCTTGGCCATCACGTCGAGCACCCTGCGCCCAGACAGGCGCATGAGACACCGTGCGTAGGACTGGTCGGAAAGGGAGGCCGATCCCTCGAAGAAGGATTTCTGGTCTTCGAGCGACCTCGCATCGCTTCCCATGGACAGGGCGAGGAACTGCCCAGGTCCCGACCAGATCAGGGCCGCCCGCGCCGAACGCGCCACACCAGGATTCTCGGGCGGAAGGACGCCGTAGCACGCCGCGGCGGCCTTGCTTGCGTCCGACCAGCGGCCGCGTCGGGCGATGATCAGAACGAGACGGAACTCGCCGATTTCGGCGAAGCGCAAATCTTCCGTCCGTCCGCTCCTTCCTGTCTCGGCGAGGGGGCCACGGGCAGTCCACTGGTAGTCAACCACGCTGACGGACTCCTTCCGGGTCATAGAACACCGGATTACAGATCTCGACGTCGAAGTCCCCGCCGCGCAACGGATCGTAGGCGCGCAGGAGTTCGCCGTGACGCTCGCGACCCCGCGCGACAAGACCAAGCCCCAGCCACTGACCGAACGAGGGCGAATGGCAGACCGAGGTGACATAACCCTGATCTGCACGCTGACCGACGGGTTCTCCTCTCGCCAGCAAGTGCGCGCCGGCCCGCAATCGGCTTGCCCGGTCGATCGGCTTCAGTCCCACGAGGACAGACCGGTCCGGCGCGACGAGCGCCTCCCGCGCGGCCATGCTCCGGCCGATAAAGTCCTTCTTGCGCGACAGCATGCGGCCGAGGCCGAGATCCCCCGCCGTGGTTGTTCCATTGAGTTCTGGCCCGGCGACGTGACCCTTCTCGATTCGCATCGCGCCCAACGCCTCGGTCCCGTAGGGCGCAATCCCAAATGGCCTGCCGGCAACCATCAGGTTGCGGACAAGAGCGTCGCCGAAGCGGGTCGGCACGGCAATCTCGAAGGCAAGCTCGCCCGAGAAGGATATCCGGAAGAGCCTAGCCTCCATGTTGCCCCGGAGACGGACGGCCCGCACTCCCATGAACGGGAACCCTCCGTCGGAGAGGTCTTCGGACGACTCCACGATCGCGCCTAGCAGATCGCGCGTTCTCGGTCCCGCGATCGAGAACTGCGCCCACTGATCGGAGCAGGACGCCAATTGCACGTCCAACTCGGGCCATAGCACCTGCCGGCAGAATTCCAGGTGCTGCATGACCGGGCCAGCCTTGGCGGTCGTCGTCGTCAGGAAGTATTGATCTTCCGCCAGCCGCGAGGTCGTGCCATCGTCCATGGCGATGCCATCTTCGCGCAGCATCAGGCCGTAGCGCGCGCGTCCGACCGCCAGGCTGGAGAAACCGTTGACGTAAACGCGGTCGAGGAACGTACCCGCATCCGGCCCCATCACGTCTATCTTGCCCAGCGTCGAGACATCGCAAAAGCCGACGCCGTTGCGGACGTTGAGCACCTCGCGGTCCACCGAAGCAAGCCAGTCACGCTCGCCCGGCAGCGGATACCATTGAGCGCGCTTCCACTGTCCGATGTCGACGAACACCGCGCCACGCTCCTTTGCCCAGGCGTGGGATGGCGTCAGCCGGGTCGGCCGAAAGTCCTCACCGCGATGGGGGCCGGCGAGCGCACCGATCGCAACGGGCACCTGCGGGGGGCGGTGACGAGTGACGCCGGTTTCGGAGATCGAACGCCGCGTCAGGCTGGCCAGGAGGGCGAGGCCGACGACGTTCGAGGTCGCCCCCTGATCTGTCGCCATGCCCAGGGTCGTGTAGCGCTTGAGGTGCTCGACGGATGCGAATCCTTCACGATGGGAAAGCTCTATGTCCTGCGTGGTGACGTCGTGCTGCAGGTCGACGAACGCCTTCTGTTTGCCCTCGACATGCCAGAGCGGCGTGATCGCCACGCGTTCGGCGGTCGCTGTCGGCACCTCGCCGGGGCCGGTCGCATGGCCGCATTCGGAGGCGGCGACGCGTCCGGCCTCATGTCCCGAGGACAGGCAGTCATCGAGCGAAAACGCGCCATCGGCCGCTCCGACGGCCGACATCCCGCGGGGCCTGACGTCAGGGACGAAGGCGGCGATGTCCTCGCGCCAGCGCGGTCCGGCGCCATGATGCGTGGCGAGCCCCAGATTCGGATTCCACCCGCCCGAAACCGCCAGCGTGTCCGCCTGCACTTCAACCCGGCGGCCATTTGCCAAAGTCGCCACGATGCCGTGGATGCCGCCGCGCCCACCGCGGACGTCCGTCACCACGCCACGATGCACCGGAAAGTCGACCGGTTCGGCCGAGGATCGAGGATGCCTCGCGGAGGAGTCGCGTGGATCGATGACGGCCGTCACCTCGAGGCCGGCGCGGCGAGCGCATGCCACCGTCTTCCAGCCGTCGTCGTTGTTCATGAAGAGAGCGATCCGCTTTCCCGGCGCGGCGGCGAAGCGCCGGACATAGGTTCGCACGGCCGACGCCAACATGACGCCGGGCCGGTCATTGCCCCCGAATGCGATGGGCCTTTCCGTCGCGCCGGAAGCCAGCACGCAGCGCCGGGCGACCACGCGCCACAGAACCTGCCTCGGGCGATGATCCTCGGGTCGGGCAAGATGATCGCCCGTCCGCTGGAGCGCGCCATAGGTACCGCCATCGTAGACGCCGAAGACCGCGGTCCGCACCATTATCCGAACATTGGGCAGCGCACCGAGTTCACCCATCGCGTTCGAGACCCACGCGTGTGCAGGCATGCCGTCGATTTCGCCGTCGTCGTCGTGCGGCCGCCCGCCGACAATGAAATCCTGCTCCGCGAGGATGACGCGGGCGCCAGCACGGCCTGCGGCGAGCGCCGCGGCGATGCCCGCCGGCCCCGCGCCCACAACCAGTACATCGCAATGCGCCCACGCCTTTTCGTAGACGTCCGGATCGGCGACTCCACTCGCCCGTCCAAGTCCCGCAGCGCGGCGGATCAGGGGTTCGTAGAGCCGTTCCCACAGAGACGCCGGCCACATGAATGTCTTGTAGTAGAAGCCGGCGACGAAGAACTTCGACAACAGCGAATTGACCGCCATCATGTCCATGGACAGCGAGGGCCAGCGATTCTGGCTGGAGGCCTCCAGCCCTTCAAACAGTTCGACCGTCGTCGCCTTGGTGTTCGGCTCGCGCCGCGGTCCCCGCCGCAATTCCACCAGCGCATTGGGTTCCTCCGGCCCGGCGGTAAGAATCCCGCGCGGCCGATGGTACTTGAAGGAGCGACCGACCAGGCGAACGCCGTTGCCCATGAGCGCCGAGGCCAGCGTGTCGCCCGCGAGGCCCTTCATGGGCCGTCCGTCAAAGGTGAAAGCGAACTTCCGTTCGCGGTCGACCAGGCCGCCCGCCGCCAGGCGGTAGGGTTGCGCCGGCATGGTCACACCTGCCCGGTGGCGGTCGAGGCGCCCGCGCCGGGCGCCGCGCGGACCGACCTTATCGCGTGGGTCAGCGTATTTCGTTCGACCACGAGCCATGAGCGGCAACCCCCACCGTGGTACCAGTACTCGCGCATGTCGCCCGCAGGATTGTCCCGCAGATAGACATAGTCGTGGAAGGCGGCCGCAGCTTCGGGGCTCTCGATGGCATCCGACGCGACGGCCGGCCGGCTCGGCGCCGCGTCTCCGAGACAGGCGAACTCGGCAAGCTCGCGATCTCCGCAGAATGGACAGGAAATGCGCATTCCGGCCTCAATGCAGGTTGGGTTGTGGGCCAACGCCCTTTTCGTCGATCATCGCGCCACGGAGGAAGCGATCGAGCCGGAACCGGCTTGCCTCGGGGTGCGGGGCGCCGGTCGCAATGAGGTGGCCAAAGGCTAGACCGGACGCCGGCGTCGCCTTGAAGCCGCCGTAGCACCAGCCTGCGTTGAGGTAGAGACCGTCGACGGGTGTCCGGTCGATGATGGGCGAACCGTCCATCGACATGTCCATGACGCCGCCCCAGCTCCGGAGCAAGCGCAGCCTGCCAATCATCGGCATCAGCGCCATGCCGCCTTCGCAGACGTCTTCGACCACCGGCAGATTCCCGCGTTGGGCATAGGAGTTGTACCCATCAAGGTCACCTCCGAAGACGAGCCCTCCCTTGTCGGACTGCGAGACGTAGAAATGGCCGGCGCCGAATGTCACGACGCCCGGCAGCAGCGGCTTGACCGCCTCCGAGACGAAGGCCTGCAGCACATGGCTCTCGATCGGCAGCCTGAGTCCGGCCATCGCGGCGACGCGCGATGTGCTGCCCGCGACAGCCACACCAACCTTGTTCGCCTCGATACGCCCGCGTGTCGTCTCGACGCCGACGACACGCCCGGCGGGATCGCGGAGGAACCCGGTGACCTCGCAGTTCTGGACGATGTCCACGCCGAGCCTGTCGGCCGCCCGCGCATAGCCCCAGACGACCGCGTCGTGGCGCGCGGTCCCCGCGCGCCGCTGCAAGAGCCCGCCCTGGATCGGAAAGCGGGCGTTGTCGAAATCCAGGAATGGAATCTTCGCACGAACCTGGTCCCGATCGAGCAGTTCCGCGTCGATGCCGTTGATGCGCATCGCGTTTCCGCGCCGTGCATAGGCGTCGCGCTGGGCATCCGAATGATAGAGGTTGACGATGCCGCGCTGGCTCACCATCGCGTTGTAGTTGAGGTCCTGCTCCAGGGTCTCCCACAGCTTCATCGACAACTCGTAGAATCCGATGTTGCCAGGCAACAGGTAGTTGGAACGGATAATCGTCGTGTTGCGGCCGGCGTTTCCGGAACCGATCCAGCTCCGCTCCACGACGGCGACATTCCTGATGCCGTATCGGTGCGCCAGGTAGTAGGCCGTCGCAAGGCCGTGGCCGCCGCCGCCGATGATGATGACGTCGTAGCGGTTGCGCGGGGCAGCGTCGCGCCACGCGCGTGGCCAGTTGCGGTGGCCGGAAAAGGCCGCTCGCGCCAGGGAGAAGATCGAGTAGCGCATCAATGGTACCGGACAAACCGCCTGTGAGGCCGGACGTCAGATGTCGAGCGTGTTGTCGCGCTCCCACTGGGTGAAATGCGACGCGTAGGCGTTCCATTCGCCTTGCTTGAGCTTGATGAACGCGCTGGCGAATTCCTCGCCCATCGCCGCCTTCAGTTCCTTGTCCCGATCGAATTCGCGCAGGGCGTCGAGAAGGTTGAGCGGCAGTTTCGTGCCGCCCGTGACGGTGTGTCCGTCCTTGTACATGTCGATGTCGCTGCGCTTTCCGGGATCTGCCTTCGACCTGAGCCCAGCAAGGCCCGCGGCGATGATGACCGCCTGCATGAGGTAGGGGTTCGCGGCTCCGTCCGGAAGACGCAGTTCGAAGCGTCCGGGGCCTGGCACGCGAACCATATGGGTGCGGTTGTTGCCGGTCCAGGTCACCGTATTGGGAGCCCAGGTCGCGCCCGAAACCGTGCGGGGGGCGTTGATGCGCTTGTAGGAGTTGACGGTGGGGTTGGTAATCGCCGCGAACGCTGCGGCATGCTTCATGATGCCACCAAGAAAGTGCCGTCCATGCGCGGACAGGCCGAGTTCGGCCTTGTCATCGGCGAAGATATTGGTCTTGCCGTCGGTACTCCAGACGGAGATATGGGCGTGGCAGCCATTGCCAGTGAGCCCGGCGAAGGGCTTGGGCATGAAGGTTGCCCGCAGCCCATGCTTCTCCGCGATCGACTTGACCATGAACTTGAAGAAGGAATGCTTGTCCGCTGTGGCAAGCGCATCGTCGAACGCCCAGTTCATCTCGAACTGGCCGTTGGCGTCCTCGTGATCGTTCTGGTAGGGCGCCCAGCCGAGATCGAGCATTGCGTCGCAAATCTCCGCAATGACGTCGTATCGGCGCATCACCGCCTGCTGGTCGTAGCAGGGCTTGGACGCGGTATCGTATTCGTCGGAGATGCGCTCTCCGCTCGGCATGGTCAGGAAGAATTCGGGCTCGACGCCCGTCTTGACCCGCATCCCGTCCCTGGCGGCTTCCGCGACGAGGCGCTTGAGCGTGACGCGCGGGGCCTGCGAGACGGCCCGCCCCTCCATGAAACAGTCGGCTGCGACCCAGGCGACGTCCTTCTTCCACGGAAGCTGCATCACGGAGGCAGCATCGGGAAGGGCGCTGATGTCGGGGTCGGCCGGCGTGAGATCGAGCCATGTCGCGAAGCCGGCGAACCCTGCTCCGTCGTTCTGCATTTCTCGTATCGCCGCCGCCGGGACGAGCTTGGCGCGCTGGCCGCCGAACAGGTCAGTATAGGAGATCATGAAGTACTTGATGCCGTTCTTCGCGGCAAAATCGGCGAGATCATTCCCCATGTCGCTGTCCTCGCTTGATGGTCGGTTGCGCGCGTTTCAGATGCCGCTTCTTCCGGGTATCCAGTCCGTGCCCGCCAGCGGCACGCCGGCCATCGCCGCCGCCTCGATGGTCAGTGCGCACAGGTCTTCAGGCTCGAGATTGTGCAGGTGATTCTTGCCGCACGCCCTTGCGATCGTCTGGGCCTCCAGGGTCATGACCTTCAGGTAGTTCGCCAGGCGTCGTCCCGCGACCACCGGATCGAGCCGGGACGACAGCTCGGGATCCTGGGTCGTGATCCCGGCGGGGTCACGGCCCTCGTGCCAGTCGTCATAGGCGCCGGCGGTGGTGCCCAATTTCCGGTATTCTTCCTCGAGACGCGGATCGTTGTCGCCGATGGCGACCAGCGCCGCGGTGCCGATCGACACGGCGTCCGCGCCGAGCGCGAGAGCCTTGGCCACATCGGCGCCGTTGCGGACCCCGCCCGAGACGATGAGCTGAACCTGGCGGTGCATGCCGAGATCCTGAAGCGCCTTCACAGCGGGACGTATGCAAGCCAGCGTCGGCTGGCCGACATGCTCGATGAAGACCTCCTGCGTGGCGGCCGTGCCACCCTGCATGCCGTCGACCACGACGACGTCGGCGCCGGCCTTCACCGCAAGCGCAGTGTCGTAATACGGCCTGGCCCCGCCAACCTTGACGTAGATGGGCTTCTCCCAATCGGTCATTTCGCGAAGCTCGAGAATCTTGATCTCGAGATCGTCAGGCCCGGTCCAGTCGGGGTGGCGGCAGGCCGAACGCTGGTCGATGCCCTTCGGCAGGGTGCGCATCTCGGCGACGCGATCCGAGATCTTCTGGCCGAGCAGCATACCGCCGCCACCCGGCTTGGCGCCCTGGCCGACCACGACCTCGATTGCATCCGCCCGCCGCATGTCGCGTGGGTTCATGCCGTAGCGCGACGGCAGATACTGGTAGACGAGAACCTCGGAATGACCGCGCTCCTCCTCGGTCATGCCGCCGTCGCCTGTCGTCGTCGAGGTGCCGGCGATGGTCGCGCCACGGCCCATCGCCTCCTTCGCCGGGCCGGACAACGCGCCGAAACTCATGCCGGCGATGGTGATCGGTATCTTGAGCTCGATCGGCTTCTTCGCATGACGAGTGCCAAGCCGCACATTCGTCGCGCATTTCTCACGATACCCTTCGAGAGGATATCGTGAGATCGAAGCGCCGAGGAACAGAAGGTCGTCAAAATGCGGAAGCCGCCGCTTCGCGCCGCCACCACGGATGTCGTAGATGCCGGTCGCCGCGGCGCGCCGGATCTCGGAAAGCGTGTAGTCGTCGAAGGTCGCGGACTTGCGCGGCGTGGTCGGCGGGTTCTGGTAGGTCATGACCGCCTCAATACGCGTCGGCGTTGTCGATGTTGAAGTTGTAGAGCTTGCGGGCTGAGCCATAGCGCCGGAACTCCTCCGCGCGGGCGTCGGCGACACCTGCCCGCTCCAGGAGCGCCTTGAGCGACGCCAAATGCTTTGGCCGCATTTCCTTCTCGATGCAGTCCGCGCCGAGACTCTTGACGCTGCCGCGGACGAAAAGCCGGGCTTCGTAGATGGAATCACCCAGCGCGTCCCCGGCATCGCCGAGCACCACGAGATTGCCCGATTGCGCCATGAAGGCAGACATGTGGCCGACATTGCCGCGGACGACGATGTCGATGCCCTTCATCGATATCCCGCAGCGTGACGAAGCATTGCCTTCGATCACCAAGAGGCCGCCGCGCCCGGTTGCGCCGGCATACTGGCTCGCGTCGCCCTTTACGACGATCGTGCCGGACATCATGTTCTCGCCGACGCCCGGACCGGCGGAGCCGTGCACCGTGATTTCCGCCTCGGCGTTCATGCCTCCGCAGTAATAGCCGACGCTGCCGCGCACATCGATACTGATCGGCTGGCCCACCCCTACCGCCACGGCGTGACTGCCCCTGGGATTGAGGACTTCCCAGGCGGTAGCGTTGGAGCCCGGCTCAAGGTCGTGCAACGCCTTGTTCAGATCGCGCAAAGGCGCCACCGCGAGATCGACCGTCGACATGAGTTCAATGCTCCCAGAAATAGACGGTCGCCGGTTCCGGTTCCCATATCGTGGCGTCCTCGATCCCCGGCAGCTTGCTCAGGGCGCGATATTCGGTACCGAAAGCGACGTATCGTTCCGTCTCGGCCATCACCGCTGGCTTGCATGCGATCGGATCGCGCACCACGCCGAAGCCGTTCTTGGTGCCGACGATGAAAGTGAAGAAGCCGTCGAGATCGGTCAGCGTCCCATTCAGCGCCTCTTCCAGATCGCTGCCGTCATCAAGGCGCGAGGAGAGATATGCAGCCGCCACTTCCGTGTCGTTCTCGGTCTCGAACCGGATGCCCTTGCGGACGAGCTGGCGGCGGATGTTGTTGTGATTTGACAGCGAGCCATTGTGAACGAGGCACTGGTCGGAGCCGGTGGAGAAGGGGTGAGCGCCGAGCGTCGTCACCGCCGACTCGGTCGCCATGCGGGTGTGGCCGATGCCGTGCGAGCCGGCCATGTCCCGGATGCCGAAACGGTCGACGACCGTCTGCGGAATGCCTACTTCCTTGTAGATCTCGATCGCTTCTCCCGCTCCCATGACCCGGACCTGGGGACGGAGAACGGCGATGGCCTTTCGCGCCTCCTCGATCCGAGCGGACGGGAGGACGAGCAGAGCATGGGTATCCCTGACTTCCATCGTGACCCTGGCGCCGATGGCCTCGGCCAACGCGGCATCCAACCCTTCGAAATCGCGACCGGGCGACGGGGACTGCAACGTTATCTTGCCGCGATCAGGCTCCGTGGCGCCATAGATGGCGATGCCAGCGCTGTCGGGCCCACGATCCGTGAGCGAGACCAGCATTTCGGCAAGCATCGCCCCAAGACGGGGCTCAAGCGTCTTATCCTTGAGAAAAAGACCGACGATGCCGCACATGATCCGCCTCCGCGACCGCTGCGAAGGTCTAGCACCGCTATCGGCAAGATTCAACCACAAGGAATGTTTTTTTCCTAATAGACAAAATTGTCGGCGTTGGCGGCGCGAGCTGCAGGCGTGGAACCGCCGTCGCGATCAGCGCAGGCGTTTCCTGAGGACTATGGCTGGCATGGTTTCTTTCACTGGCGATAAGGTGCGATCCATGGCTGCGAGTCAGGAGGCGATCGGATGCGCAACATAGGGTCGAAGGGGGTCCGTTCGGGAAAGGCGGATTCCGTGGCCGCTGTGTCGCGTCCGTCGCTCACGCAGGATCCGCACGCGATGCGAGACCAGCGGGAAAAGGTGCTCGAGGTGGCGATCGGTCGCGAGACGAGGGCCTTCCGCAAGAAGCTCGGCATCACCGTCGCGGAATTGTCCGCGGCGACCGGCATCTCCATCGGGATGCTGTCGAAGATAGAGAACGGCAACACGTCACCGTCGCTGACGACGCTGCAGACGCTCGGGCGCGCGTTGGGGGTCCCGGTGACGGCGTTCTTCCGCCGCTACGAGGAGGAGCGCAGGGTCGTCCTGGTAAAGGCGGGGCAGGGGGTCGACGTCGAGCGCCGCGGGACGCGTGCAGGCCACCAGTACACCCTGCTGGGGCATATCGGTTCAAATTCCAGCGGCGTGTCGGTCGAGCCGTATCTGATCACCCTGACCACGACGACAGACAAGTTTCCGACCTTTCAGCACGAGGGCATGGAGTTCATCTACATGCTCGAGGGCGCCGTGACCTATCGCCATGGCCAGAGCCTGTTCCCGCTCGAGCCGGGCGACAGTCTCCTGTTCGAGGCAGATTCGCCGCACGGACCGGAAGTCTACGACAGGCTGCCGGCCCGTTATCTGTCGATCATCGTCTACCGGGACCGCGACGGCGGCTGACGAAGGGCCGTCGCCGACCGGCCTGGCTGTGGGCCGCAACGAGCCCGGGATCAAGACACCGCGTCCTTGCGGAGAGGCGGCGCCGGCGCCGACCCAGCCTACGCGCATGCGCATTTTCTTGTTCCCGCGCTTGACGGTGAACCATCATGATCATAATGTGTGATCACATATCTGGCGCCGGGGGCATATCGGTCCGACGGCCATTGGAGGCAGGGCTATTGCCTGCGATCAAATCAGTCGAAACGCTGATCGTGCAACTGCCGACGCGGCGCGAGCACAAATGGGCGGGCCTCACCGAAGTCATCGGCCGCTACGTCGTTGTCCGCATGACCGACACCGACGGTCGCGTCGGCTGGGGAGAAGCGCCCGCGCTCAAGGACTGGGGGGGCGAGTTCGGCCGCTATTTCGGCGAGTCCGCCCTGATCGCGAGGTCGGTGATCGATTCGTATCTGGCCCCGGCGGTGGTCGGTCTGGAACTTGGAAATTTCGTCGAACTGCATGCGCGGATGGACGCCATCATCCGAGGCTATCCTTACTCCAAGGCGGCCATCGAGTTCGCCGCCTTTGATCTCACCGGACGATGGCTTGGCGTCCCCGTCCACACGCTGCTCGGCGGCAAGGCGCGCGAGCGGGTTCCCGTAACGCACTCGATCGGTCTGATCGCCATCGAGGAGGCGCGTGCGGAAGTCGAGAAGGTCGTCGCCGAAGGCATCAGGACGATCAAGGTCAAGATCGGCGTCGATCCCGAGCGCGACGTGGCGATGGTGCAGGCGGTGCGCGAGGCCGCAGGTGACGACGTCGAGATCTGCGTCGACGCGAACGAGGGCTACCGCACGCCGGGCGAGGCGGTCCAGATCGTGCGCAGGATGGAAAGGAACCGCCTGAAGTATGTCGAGCAGCCGGTGATGGGGATCGAGCGGATCGCCGAGGTGGGCCGCCGCATCGATACGCCGGTCATGGCCGACGAATCCGCATGGAACGCCCATGACGCGATGCAGATCATCAATGCCGGTGGCATCCAGATCATCTCGATCTACACCACGAAGGCGGGGGGGCTGTACAAGGCCATGGAGGTCGGCGCTGTCTGCCGGGCGGCCGGGATCGCCTGCAACGTCAACGGATCGATCGAGATGGGCATCGGCAATCTCGCCAACGTCCAACTCGCCGCCGCATCCCCGGCCGTGACGCTCTCCTGTGTCATCCCGGTATCCACTCCCGCAGCGTGGCAGTCGGGGCAGGTGGGGGGCATCTACTACACGGACGACCTTCTGACGGCGCCCATGCGGCTGGTCGATGGCGCGATCGTCGTGCCGGAAGGTCCCGGCATGGGTATCGACGCCGATGTCGCCAAGATCGAGAAATACCGCGTGCGCGATTGAGCAGGTTCACCGCGCCGGAACCGAGGAGCAGACATGCGGGCAGAAATCGTGGCGAAGCAGGTCAAGGCCATGGCCGAGCACGGGCTCGACGCGATCCTGTGTTCGTCCCCGGAGAACTTCGCCTACACGACGGGCTTCGTGGTTCCTTCGCAGCCATTGATCCGCCATCGTCACGCGATCACCATCCTTACGGCCGACGGCCAGGCGGCGATCTTCGGCGTCGATATGGAAGCCTCGACGATCCGCAGGCGCCTGCCGGACGTGCCCAGCCGGATCTGGGCCGAGTTCTCAGACGATCCCATGCTCGTGCTGGCCGACCAGTTGTCGGGGCTTGGCCTGGCAAGGAGCAGGATCGGGGTGGAGATGGACTATCTGCCGGCCGGGGATTTCGCACGACTGGTGTCGGCGATGCCGGGTGCGCGGTTCGAACCCGCCGAATCCATCCTGGCCCGCCTGCGCCAGATCAAGACGCCGGACGAGGTTGCGCTGCTCAAGAAACTCTCCCGTATCGCCGACCAGGCCATCACCGACGCGCTCGCCGTCGTCGATGCCGGGGATACGGAGCTCGACATCGCCGGCCACCTGACGCGTAACGTCTATTCGCTCGGCGCGCAGCACTTCAAGCTGCTGATCGTGGCGACCGGCGAACGCAGCATGTTGCCGAACGTCGGGCCTTCCGACCGCGTGCTGAAACGTGGCGACGTTTGCCGGGTGGAGATATTCTCGGTGATCGACGGCTACCAGGCGGGTGTCTGTCGCACTGCGATCGTCGGCGAGGCGCCTCCGAAGGCCGAGCAGATCTGGGCGCATCTCGTGGAATGCAAGTATGAAATCATGGCGAAGGTGAAACCCGGCGCCAGTTGTCGGGCGATCTACGACGAATTCATCGCAAAACTCGCCAAGATGAACCTGCCGCCGATATCCTTCGTCGGTCATGGCATCGGACTGCACCTGCACGAGGACCCGTATCTCGGACTGACGCCGGTGCTCGGAAAGCCCGGTAGCGACGCGCCTCTGGAGGAGAACATGGTGCTGGGCTTCGAGCCGCTCTGCTACGACACCGGTTACGGCTTCGGCATGCAGAACAAGGACATGCTGCTGGTCACCGGCAGCGGTTCGGAACTGCTCTCCGACTATGCGGATACCGACAGGCTGATCGTCGCTGGCACAGCCAAGAAGGCAGAAGGGGTCAGGGCGGTAGCCTGACCGCTACGGACGCAGATGGCGGGCGCTCAAGGCCTTCGCCCATGCAAAACTATCCCGTTCTTCGAAGAGCTTCGAGCGGGTCAGATCAGTGGATGAGAATGTATGCGCACACTTATCGAGCAGCTGAACTTCGCGTTCACGGTCGACAAGGACGACACGGTTCTACGAAGCGCCAGCATCGTCGTCGAGGATGACCACATTGCCGACATCGGGCCGGCAGCGATCGTCGCCGGGCGCCACAAGAGTTCGTCGTTCGACAGGGTGATCGACGGGAGGATGCTCGGCATCTGCCCGGGCTTCGTCGACAGTCATGTGCATCTCTCGGAAACCCTCTCTCGCGCGGTCTTTCCCGACAACATCAATACCCGGACCTGGGTGTTCCACTGGGGCAAGCCATTCTACGCCCATATCACCGAGGAGGACGAGTATTGGGGCGCGCTGCTCGGGATCACCGAGATGTTGCGCTGTGGCACCACCTGCTTCCTCGACATGGGATCGCAATACGATCCCGGCATCACCATACGTGCGATGGAGAAGACCGGCATCCGGGGGATCACCGGGCGACATGCCGCGGACAACCGGCCAACTGAGCTACCACGCGGCTGGACCGAGGAGATGGCGGAGCACCACTTCTTCCCGGATGCCCAGTCCGCCCTGAAGGTGCTTGAGGAGTGCGTGAAGCGCTACAACAATTCGCTCGACGGCCGGGCGCGCTGCTGGGTCAACATCGAAGGCAAGGAGCCCTGCTCCCTCGATCTGCATGTCGGTGCGGTGGCTCTCGCGGAGAAGCTGGGGGTCGGCACGACCTACCACCTTGCGACCTCCATCGAGGAGGCGCGCGTCTGCGAGAGCAAGTATGGCTGCTGGCCCATCACGCGCATCGACAAGGTCGGAGGGATACGCAAGAACCTAGTGATCGCTCACGGCGCCACCGTGACCGACGAGGAGGTTACGCTGCTCGCCGAGCGCGGGGCGTCGGTGGCCTTCTGTCCATGTTCGTCCTTCAAGATCGCCAAGGGCGCGACGGCGATCGGCAAGTATCCGGAAATGGTTCGGGCCGGCGTAAAGGTTGGTCTCGGGACTGACGGCGTCTCGGCTGGCGGCAACATGAACCTCATGCGGCAGATTCCTCTCGTGGCAGGCATGTTCAAGGATGCGCGCATGAACCCGGAAGCCTTCACTGCCAGGCAGGCCTTGCGTGCCGCGACGATCGAGGGCGCCCGCGCGCTGATGTGGGACGACGAGATCGGCTCGCTGGAGGTCGGCAAGAAGGCGGATTTCGTGCTGTTCGATCTCGACCACATCGAGTGGACGCCCTTCTACGATCCGCTGCAGGCCCTGGTCTATTCCGCGACGGTCGCGTCCATCGCCGAGACCTGGGTCAACGGCCAGCCGCTCTATGTCGACGGCAAGGTAAGGGGTGTCGACGAGGTGGAGTTGCGCAAGAAGGCGCGTGAACTCGCCGCCGCAGCGGTGGTGCGTGCCGGCCTCCACGAGAGTGACGTCGCGACGAGCACGACGCTTTACGACGAGGGTAACTGAGAGACGAAGCGCCGTCGGAGGGCAGGATGAAGGTCGCAGTGCTGGGTGCAGGCGCCGGAGGTGCGGCGTCCGTCGCCGAACTCGTGCAGGCAGGCCACGACGTCCATTTCTGGGCGCGCTCGCAACAGACCCTCGAGCCACACATCGCGCTGGGCGGGGTCGCCCATGATGGAAAGCTGGGCGAGGGTGTTGCCCGTCCAGCCTTGATCACGGCAGATCTCGGCGCGGCGATAGCGGGGGTCGACGTGGCGGTCGTCGTGCTGCCGACCTTCTCGCATGCGGCGATGGCGCAGGCCCTTGCCGGCGCCGGCTGGCCGTCCAATCGGCCGGTCGTCCTCAATCCGGGCCATACTGGCGGCGCTCTCGAGTTCGTGGCGACCTTCTCGCGCGCCATCGGCAAGGCGCCGCCAGTCGTCGAGTTCTCGACACTCACCTATGTCGCGCGCAAGTATCGGCCCGATGGGGTCACCGTCAGCGGCCGGGCGAAAGAGGTGAAGGCGGCGGCGCTCGGTGGTGGCAACGAGGTGATCGGAATGGCGGGCGCGCTCTATCCCGGCGCGCGACCGGTCGCCGATGTGATTGCCTCGGATCTCTCCAACGTCAACATGGTGCTGCATCCACCAGGCGCGGTTCTCGGTGCTGCCTGGGTCGAGGCGACAGGGGGAAATTTCACCTTCTACGTCGATGCGATGACGCCCGGGGTGACGCGCGTGATGAAGCAGCTCGACGGCGAAAGGCTCGCCGTCGCCCGCAGGTTCGGCCACGAGCTGCCGAACCTGATCGAGGAAATGAAACTGATCGGCACGGTCGAGGATCACGTCACCGATACGGATGACTTCCGCGCCGCCATCTCCGGAGGCGAGGCCAACAGGCGCATCAAGGGGCCGGATTCGCTCGAGTATCGATATTATCAGGAGGATTTCGGCCACGGACTGCTGCCATTCCTCGAACTGGCGTCGATCGCCGGCGTCGAGACCCCGGTTGCGCATTCTCTGTTCAGCCTGGCGCAGATCGCAGTCGGCGCGGACTACAGGAAGGGCGGACGCACCGCCGAGGCCATGGGCATTGCCGGGATGACCGCGGCGGAACTGATCGGCTGGGTGAGGCGATGACTGACTGGAAGGACCTCACCATCGCCATCGTCGCGGGCGACGCACGCGAGCAGGAGATCGCGCGCTGTGCGGTCCGTGCCGGCGCCCAGGTGAGAGCATACGGATTTCCATGGCCGGAAGCCGGTATCGACGGCGTCTACCAGGCAGCCGACGCCGCGGACGCGCTGAGCGGCGCCGATGTCGCGCTCTTCCCTATTCCCGGCATCACATCCGAGGGCGCGCTGTTCGCCCCGAAATGTCCCGAGAAGATCATCCCGACGCGCGAGATGCTAGCCGGCATGCGCAAGCCGGGCCACATCGTGCTGGGCTGGGCCGACGCCAACCTCAAGGACCACTGCGAAGGGTTGGGGATATCGCTTCACGAGTATGAGTGGGACGTCGACCTGATGCTGTTGCGCGGACCGGCGATCGTCGAGGGCGTGCTCAGGGTGATCATCGAGAACACCGAGATCACCATCCACAAGGCGAACATCATGCTGGTCGGGCAAGGGACCATCGGTTCCCTGCTGAACAGCACTCTGATCAGGCTGGGCGCGCATGTGCACGTCGCTGCCCGAAACCCAGTCCAGCGTGCGGCCGCTTATGCGGCGGGCGCCGAAACATTGCCTCTCGAGTCGATGGCGGAACTCTTTCCCAAGATGGACATCGTGATCGGCAGTGTGCCCAAATGTCTCGTCGGGCGCGATCTGCTGGCGCTACTGCCCAAGGACGCGCTGCTCGTCGACGTGGCCGCTCCACCTGGGACGATCGACCGCGACGCCGCCGCGTCGATGGGCCTGAAAGCCGTCTGGGCAAGAGGCATGGGCGGACGAGCGCCCATTACGGTCGGCCGCAGCCAGTGGGGCGGGATCAGCCGCCGCATAGACGGCATATTGAACCTGAGGTCCTGAATGTCCGGGCGCCCAACGGCGAGATGTCGGCGTGGAGGGGACCATCAACCGGGAGGCATGGAATGCCATTCGTGATCGTCGAAATGTGGGAAGGCCGGACAGTCGAGCAGAAGCGAAATCTGGTGAGGGCTATAACCAGGGCGATGGTGGAGGAAGCCGCGTGCAAGCCGGATCACCTGCACGTCGTCATCCACGAGACCGCGAAGCACAATTGGGGCCGCTCCGGCGTCCTCGGCATCGACATGGAGGAAAACAAGAAATGAGCGCCGAGGCCAATTCGGGTCCGCGCGTCATCGCCTTCGGCCATCAACTGATGATGGTGAACGACATCGTGGCGGCGGTCGACTTCTACACGAGACTCCTCGGCTTCACGATCAGGCCGGCCAAGCCGCTTGCCGACGGACGCCCGTTCACCGCGTTCCACCACGGGATTGCCCTGATCGAGGGAAAGATGCCGGATCATCGCCAGATCGACCACATCGCTTTCGAGGTCGATGACGTTCGCGGCATGGATGCCCGGCTCAAGCAGGCTGGCGTCCGATACTTCAACGAACTCCACGACGGTCCCTATGGGTTGACTGTCTACGTCGCCGACCCCGACGGCACCAAGGTCGAACTCTACCAGGTCGGCGCGCGCGCCAACGAGTAGCCTCCGCCGAGGTGGTCTGTTCCATCACTTGTCGTTTGCCATCTATAGAATCCCGATCGGCGGCGGCGAGTTCTGCTTGCAAGGACATAACAATACGCCGAATGGAGGTTGTGCTATTGTGCGGCGGAAAACATAGTCTCAACCGTGTGGTCAATCCGACACAGGCTGATCGATCGGAACCGGCCTTGGGTTCACGGGTTGCTGGTCGGCTGGACCTCGGCTATTGATCACAGATTGAGATTACAGTGGCCCGCGACCAAGATAGTCCTTTCGGGACCGGCGGTTGTGGGTCAACCGTTTGAACGACGGTGGCGAAAGGCGGAGCAGGCATGCGCGTTGAAAAGAACAAGAACACGGAGCCGGACGCCAGCGGTTCAGACAAGCCGGCGCGGGGACACGTTCACGAGCGGGTGCTGCGCCATATGCGTCAGGGCCTCATGGTCGGGGCTTTCCTGCCGGGTCAGGTCATGAGCTTGCGCAAGTTGGGAGCCAGCCTGGGCACGAGCCCAATGCCGGTGCGAGAGGTGTTGAGCCGGCTGGTCGCCGCGACCGCGCTCGAGGAGACCAAGGGCGGATCCGTGCGGGTTCCGCGGTTGACCCCGGACAAGCTCGCCGACCTTTTCGGAGTGCGGGAGGTCCTCGAGGGGATGGCTGCCGAGATGGCCAGCAGGAAGGCCACGCCGGAGCTGGTCGAGGAACTGGCGGAGATCAACGACAGACTCCATATCGCCATCGACAAACGAGACATCCATAACTGCCTGCTGCAGAATCAGAGGTTCCACTTTCGACTCTACGAGGCGGCCGGGTCGGAGGTGCTGATGCCGCTCATCGAGTCGCTCTGGCTCCAGTGCGGGCCCACCATGTACCTGTCCTTGCTCATCCCTTCGATGCCTTGGGATGCGTCATCCCACGAGCACATCCTTGCGGCGCTCAAACTGAAAAGTGCGGCAGCCGCGAAGAAGGGTATCGTCCAGGATGTGCGCGGCACCTTGAAGGCTCTGCTCAGCGTCTCGGGAATGAACGGCGTGGAGCTCCCCTTCACCCAGGGTTTCGAGCTGCAGTTCGACCACTGAAATTCGCTGGAGTTTTCTTCATGGCCGGGAAGATTGATGCACGACTGGCGAGCATGGGCATCGAGCTGCCGCTGGCGGTTACGCCATCGGCGAATTACGTGCCGGCGCGGCGGCTTGGCAACCAGATCTATGTTTCGGGCCAAGTGCCGAGCCAGGGTGGCAAGGACCTGTACACGGGCAAGCTCGGGTCGGATTTCTCCATCGAAGAGGGGCAGGCGGCGGCGCGACTTTGCGCCGTCAATATCCTGGCCCAGCTAAAGCAGGCGTTGGGTGGCGACCTCGACCGCGTCGTCGGCGTGATCCGCCTTGGGGGCTTCGTGAACGCCGAGCCGAGTTTCGGCGACCACCCCAAGGTGATCAACGGCGCATCGGACCTGATGGTAGAGGTCTTCGGCGAAACGGGACGGCATGCGAGGGCGGCCGTCGGCTGCTACTCGCTACCGCGCAACGTTCCGGTTGAGATCGACGCGATCTTCGAGGTCGACTGAGCCTGCCAGGCGGTGCCGTTTCTCCGCCTTGAGAGTACCTCATCGCCAGCTCGTCGCTTGCCGCGACGCCTGGCGAACAACTTTTCGTGTAATCCGCGATTCAGGAGCCGCCGATGGCTCCGCGGCGCATGATTTCGCTGGCGCACGAGGGCTCGGTATGGATGCTCCAGCCAGTGCGAGCCGTGGGTGTCGGTTTGCAACTTGACAACCCCAATCTGTGATCTCACTATGAGATCAAAGTTGCTAGCCGTCGATCTGGGACGCGGCCTCCCTGGACGGGTCCGAGCAACGGTCAGCTAGATAGGGAGGACCGACATGCTACCCTCTTCCTCCTTCGCATCGTTGAAGCGAGCGACCCTCAGCGGCTCTGCTTCAACGCCTGATTGATCTCTGCAGTTTGGTGAGGCCGAGGTGGCGAGGACGGACGTGGTCGATAACGGCGTTGCAGGCGAAGGCCGGAAAAAGAGCACGATGCGCCGACGGTCCAGGGAGCCATGGCTGGAGCGATATTCCGCTCTGATGCTCGCGGCCGCACTGCTCGCGGCCTGGCAGATTTTCGTTCCCCTTTCGGGGACGTCGGAATTCATTTTGCCGACACCGCTGGCGATCGCCAAACGCATGGTCGCCGAGATCCCGCTGCTTTGGGAGCACACGCTGGTCACCTTTTTCGAAGTCATCGCCGGCTTCCTGCTGGCGATCCTCGTCGGGATACCGATGGCGCTGGCAATCTTCTATTCGCGCGCCTTCGAGCGCGCGATGTACCCGATGCTGGTGGGGCTGCAGACGGTTCCGAAAGTCGCGTTGGCGCCTCTGCTGGTCCTTTATCTGGGTTATGGGTGGGGCCCCAAGATCACCCTTGCCTTCCTGATCTCCTTCTTCCCGATCGTTATCTCGACCGTGGTCGGCCTGCAGACGCTGGACAAGAACCTGTTCTATCTCGTGCGGTCGATGGGCGCCAACGAGTGGCAGACCTTTCTCAAGGTCCGCCTACCCGCCGCGCTGCCAAGCATCTTCGGCGGGCTCAAGGTCGCCGTTTCGCTGGCAGTGATCGGCGCGATCATCGGCGAATACGTGGCTGCCGAACGCGGGCTTGGATACCTGCAGCTCCAGGCGAACTCGCTGTTCGACACCACGCTCAACTTCGCCGTCGTGGTGACGATCTCCGCGATGGGCGTGATACTCTACTTCCTGATCAACATGATCGAGACGCGCGTCACCTATCGGCGCGACGCCGCGAAGTAGGATTGCGCATGCCGATTGCAACCGATCCCAGCGAGACGCCCATGAACGCCCGTATCCAGACCAGCGCGGCCGTCGACATCACAGGACTGTCCAAGATCTATCAGACTCGCGAGCAGGAGGATGTCGTCGCCCTCGACGAGATCGATCTCCGCTTCGAGCCAGGCAGCTTCGTCGCCGTCGTTGGTCCGAGTGGGTGCGGAAAGAGCACGTTGCTGTCGCTGCTGGCGGGCCTGACGAGCGCCTCATCGGGAAGGATCATGATCGACGGCGAGAACGTCGACAAGCCGCATCCCAAGATCGGCGTCGTGTTTCAGTCCGACCTGCTTCTCTACTGGCGCACGGTGCTGGACAACATTCTGTTGCCGGTCGAGATCAAGAGGCTCGACGTGGCACGCTATCGCACCCGGGCGGAGGAACTGCTCGCGCAAGTGGGGCTTGCCGGCTCAGGCAAGAAGTATCCGTCCGAGCTTTCGGGCGGCATGCGCCAGCGCGTCGCCATCTGCCGGGCCCTCATCCAGGAGCCGGGCCTGCTGCTCATGGACGAGCCCTTTGGTGCGCTGGATGCGCTGACCCGTGAGCAGATGATCATGGACCTCCAGGTGATGTGGCTCAGGGCACGCAACACTGTCCTCTTCATCACCCACGATATCAACGAGGCGGTATTCCTGGCCGATCGCGTGCTGGTCATGTCGCCGCGCCCGGGCCGCGTCGACCTCGATCTGACGATCGACATTCCTAGGCCGCGCATGTGGCGGGAGACGCATGAGGACCCGGTTTTCCACGCCCATGTCCGCCAGATCCGCGACATATTCGAGGCCAAGGGCGTGCTTGTCGCACACTAGGTCGAGAACTCAGCACACGCGCGATTTCGATTTGAAGACGGGTCCGGCCGGCGCCATACGGCGTAGCGGTGTTCGATCCAATTCGCGTGATCAAGCATCACTCGGGACGCTCTCGAATTTCTCCGCCGTGCTCGTTGACTGCCAACCTATCGACAACACCTGCTCTCACTCGGCCGGGGCTGGCATCCTTCCTCAGTGAAGCACGATCTCGCCGGTGACGTTGCGCCATTCGTTCGGGGCAATCAGGCGGCGGTGCGAGTAGGTAATGGAGTGGAGTGGTCCGTCCAGTTTCGCCTTCCAGAACTCGATGAACCGGAACAGGATCGGAAACTTCGGCGCCAGATCGTATTCCTGCCAGACGAAAGTCTGGAGCATGTGTCGATGGTCGGGCATGCGGTACAGGATCTCGGCGGTGGTGAGGCCGTACCCCTTGAGCATCAGCTCCAACTCGGCGTGGTCGCGCATGGCGGTGTCCCCGGTCGCTGTTCTCCTTCCTCCCAACCCCAGAGTGCGCTTCGATCCTTAACCGTCTATTGACGCCGCGTGGATCGAGGCAGCGTGTTTTCTATGCCGATTCAAGAGCTTGTCCAAACAGTCATGTGCTGACACGGTTCAGATGGGCCAGCGTCGCGACAGCGAGGCCGCGCCCCAGAAACCAAGGCACAGCACGACCGCGCCAACGAAGATCGCGACCAGCACTGGAGCGTAGCCTCCGCCCTGGGCCCATAGCCATGCAGCCGCGAGCGGCGCCAGCGCCTGCGCAAGGTGCATGGGCCCAAGCAGCGCACCATTGACGGCTCCATACGCATCGCGCGACACCATCTCGGGCACCGCCAGCCCGCGGACGATGGTCATGATGCCGTTCGCCGCGCCATAGGCGATCGCCACCGTGGCGAGGAGGAGCATGTCCGGCGGCGCCAGCCATATTGCCGCGACCGCCAGCGGAAACACCAGGACGACCGCCGAACCAACCGCGCGAACGGGAGCACGCGGCGCGAACAGCCAAACGACGATCCTGCCGGCCACCTGCGCTGGGCCAATGACCGCCATGACAGCGACGACGCCAGGCGCGTCGAGACCCTTTTCGAGGAGCAGCGGATAAAGGTGGAAGGTGAGCGCAGAGAACGCGGCCGAATATGCGACAAGCGCCAGCATCAGCATCCAGAACACCGGTTTGCGCAGTGCCTGGCCGACCACCTGACGTCCAGTCGCATGGAAGGCTTCGGGAGCATGGACCTGTGGGACACCAGCCCTGGCGGAATCGATCACCAGCCATTGCAGGCCGGCGCAAACGACGATGTTTATGGCCCCGAGCACGATGAGCGCGCCGCGCCAGCCCAGTCCGTCGACAAGCACCTGGATTAGGGGAATGAATACGGTGCTCGCGAAACCGCCCCACAGCGTCAGCGCGGTGATGCCACGCCGCGCATCGGCGGCGCCAACGTGGCGTGCAATGACCGCGAAAGCGGGTTCATAGAGGGTCGCCGCATGCAGGCAGCCTATCGCGGCGAAGATGACGTAGAAAACCGCGATCTCGGTCACCTGAGACCACGCGATCAGCAACAGACCCGCCGCGAAAGACCCAAGCGTCATCACGGCGCGTCCGTGGCCACGATCGATTGCGGCGCCGACGGGATAGGCCGCAAGACCAGCAAGCGCGAGACCGAGCGTCGCGGCGCCATAGATCTCGGGTTTCGACCAGCCGAGTTCCGGCCCCATCGCCTGGGCGACCAGCGGGAAACTGTAGAACAGCGAGCCCCACGAGCAGATCTGGGCGACGCCGAGCAGGTTCACGAGCCGGCGTTCGGCGCGCCGGGCTTCGTCGACCGCCGGCACCGTCAAGCCGGCATGCTCGGATGTAGTTGGCGCATGTCGGCCTAGCTACCGCAGCAGCCGCCCGGCTGCATGGGCCTTTTTGAGCACTCGGTTGGCACAGTGGAGGGCTTGATGGTGCCTTGCCTCAGCCACTTGCGTGACGCCGCGAGCGGGCGCAGAACGCCTCGACCTATTTTGCCGGCCAGCAGACCTTGTCCTCCTTCGCCCTCGCTCTCGTCCTCTCGGCCGCGGTCCTCCACGCGAGCTGGAATGCCATCGTCAAGGGTTCCGGCGACCGTGCCGTCGTCTTGGCCGCCGTCGCCTCGATGCATGCGGTCGGCGGCGTCGTGCTGATCCTGATCGGCGATCCGCCGTCGCTTCCTTCGTGGTGGGCGATCATCATCTCGACACTCATCCACTACGGCTACTACGCGCTGCTGTTTCAGGCGTATCGTCTCGGCGACCTGAGCCAGGTCTATCCGATCTCCCGGGGGCTGGCGCCTGCGCTTGTCGCCGTCGGTACCCTCGTGATCATCGGCGAGACGTTGTCGACGCTCGGCTGGATCGGTCTGGCGGCGGTCTCCATTGGTATCGGCATTCTTGCACTCCAGCGCGGCGCCGCCAACGCCGACCGGACGGCGGTCCTTGCAGCGGTGGCGCTCGGCCTGACGATTGCCGCCTATTCCATCGCAGATGGCATCGGCGTGCGCGTGTCGCAAAGCCCGCTCGGATACATGGGCTGGCTCTTCCTGCTCGAGGCGCCGGTTGTGATCGCCGTGCTGTGGACCCGACGGCGCAAACGCATGCCGGTCGACTGGAGGTCGTTCGGCATAGGCGCGATCGGCGGCGTGCTCTCGGTCACGGCCTACGGCGTGGTGCTGTACGCCAAGACCATCGCGCCGATCGGCGCGGTCTCGGCGGTGCGGGAATCGAGCGTCATCATCGCTGCCCTGATCGGCGTCGTCATCTTCGGCGAGCGTCCCTGGAGTGGCCGTGTCGTGGCGGCCGCCGTGGTGGCCGCAGGCGTGCTCATGCTGGCGATATCCTGAACTCAATCAGGCTCGACAAACCGTCACGAGACTGTCATCAGAATACCAGATAACACATCGATATATCCGGATTTATAGAATCATGAATCGCAACGCTGCCCTGGGGGCGCTGGCTGCATTGGGACAGGAGACACGCCTCGACGTATTCCGGCTGCTCGTGCGAGCCGGACAGGAGGGCCTGCCCGCCGGGGAGATCGCCGGACGGCTCGGCGTCGTGCAGAACACCATGTCGGCGCATCTGAAGGTGCTGTCGCATTCCGGCCTGCTGCGCGTCGGCCGGGAGGGCCGGACCCTCCGATATGCGGCCGACATGACCGGGTTCCGCGACCTGCTCGCCTACCTGATGGAAGATTGCTGCAACGGCCGGCCGGAACTCTGCCGTCCGGTCATCGACGCCGTCACCTGCGGCTGCTGAGGCATGGAGCCCCGAATGCCCTCCAAACCGTTCAACGTGCTTTTCCTATGCACCGGCAACTCCGCCCGCTCGATCCTTGCCGAGGCGATCCTCAAGAGGGTAGGGGCAGGCCGTTTCGCGGCCTACTCCGCCGGATCGCATCCAAAGGGGGAGGTTCACGCATTCGCCATCCATCTCTTGAAGCGCCTCAACCATGACACCGGCTTCGCCCGTTCGAAGAACTGGGAGGAATTCGCGGTCCCGGGCGCGCCGGTTATGGATTTCGTCTTCACCGTTTGCGACAACGCGGCGGCCGAAAGCTGCCCGGTCTGGCCTGGACAGCCGATGACAGCCCACTGGGGCGTACCGGACCCGGCCGCCGCCGAAGGGACCGAGGCGGAGCGCCATCTCGCCTTTGCCGAAGCCTACCGGATGCTCAACGCGCGCATCGCCGCCTTTACGAGCCTGCCGCTCGCTTCGCTGGACCGGATGGCGCTGAAGCAGCGCCTCGACGACATCGGTCGCACCATGTCGCAGGTCGGCTGATGCCCGCCATCGGGCGACGGAGCGCCGCCGAAGCGCTCGGCACGGCCGTGCTGTCCACGACGGTGATCGGATCGGGCATCATGGCGGATCGGCTCACAGAGGATACTGCCCTTGCGCTCCTGGCGAACGCACTTTCCACCGGCGCGATCCTGATCGTGCTGATCACAATCCTCGCGCCGCTCTCGGGGGCGCATCTAAATCCTGTCGTCACGCTGGTCGCCGCGCTGCGAGCCAAGCTCACGCCGCGCGACTGCGCTGCCTATATGGCCGCGCAGATCGCCGGCGCCCTGGCGGGCGCGGTCGCGGCACACGGGATGTTCGACCTGGCGCTCGTCCAGGCGGGGTCGACAGCGAGGACCGGCGCGGGCCTCTGGTTGGCGGAGACCATCGCTACCGGTGGGCTCGTCCTGACGATCCTCCTGTCGGCCAGACGCCCGCCTGAGAGCGTCGCCTGGCTGGTCGGGCTCTACATCACGGCGGCCTACTGGTTCACCGCCTCGACGTCCTTCGCCAATCCCGCGCTGACGGTTGCGCGCTCCGTCTCGGACACGTTCGCCGGCATCCGGATGATCGATGCGCCGGCCTTCATCCTCTGCCAGATCGCAGGAGCGGCGGCGGCGCTCGCGCTCTTCAACTGGCTTGCCTCCGGCGACGAACCGGACGCCGCGCGTCCCGTTTCGAGGCAGGAAGGTTAACGCCTCGCACCTGCCGTCCACTTCATGATGCTTTGCTGAAATGCTCATATGGTGCAGACACGCAGCCGCGACACAAGATCCTGTACGGAACAAATCGGGAAGCAGCTGAAAACAGTGATTCGTCGCCCCTTCGTTCCGCCTTTGAGCCAAACGTTAACGAAAACACCCTCTCAATGCGCGGCGGGCGCCTTCCGTGCTTCACGAATCATTAGCATTTCCAGTTGCTTGACGCGGACGATGCAGGCCATGTGCGAGAACCGGAGGCAAAGGTTAACGCGCCGCCGCCGGATCGATCGGTCGCCCGCAGCACCGATTCACGATCTGGGGACATTTCACAGGGTCGATGCAAGATGTTGGGGTGAACAAATCATGAATCGTTCCGAGTCAGTGATTCGTCGCCGATTCGTTCCAGACTCGTTCCAAACGTAAATCCGTGAACCATCCGCCTGTTGCGAGCGGCGTTCTTTCCTATATGTCTGGGCACTCATCCCCATCAGCGCCGCGCGACCATTCCGGCGCCGCCCGACAGGGCCAGAAAGCCAAGACCTCCCGCATGAACGTGCGACAGAACCCAGTCGAGCCGCTTGTCCTTTCGGGGCGCGACGTCACTGCCGTGCTCGGCCCTACCAACACGGGCAAGACGCACCTCGCCATCGAGCGCATGGTTGCGCATGAGAGCGGCGTCATCGGCCTGCCGCTGCGGCTGCTCGCTCGCGAAGTCTACGGCCGAGTCGCCGACAAGGTCGGCGCCGGCAAGGTCGCGCTCATCACCGGCGAGGAGAAGATCGTCCCGCCTGGCGCGAAGTATTCCGTCTGCACCGTCGAGGCGATGCCGCGCGAGACCGACGCGGCCTTCGTGGCGATCGACGAGGTGCAACTCGCCGGCGACCTCGAGCGCGGGCATATCTTCACTGACCGGCTGCTGCACCTGCGGGGACGACAGGAGACGCTGCTGCTCGGCGCGGCGACGATGCGCGGCATCCTCGAGCGTCTGCTGAGAGGCGTCTCGGTGGTCACACGCCCACGCCTGTCCCAACTGGCCTATGCGGGCTCGAAGAAGCTGACCCGCCTGCCGCGCCGCACGGCGATCGTGGCCTTCTCGGCCGACGAGGTCTACGCCATCGCCGAGCTGATCCGGCGCCAGCGCGGCGGAGCGGCGGTCGTGCTCGGCGCGCTCAGCCCCCGTACCCGCAACGCCCAGGTGGAGATCTACCAGTCCGGCGACGTCGACTACCTCGTCGCCACCGACGCGATCGGCATGGGCCTGAACCTCGACGTCGACCATGTCGCCTTCGCGCAGAACCGCAAGTTCGACGGCTACCAGTACCGCGATCTCAACGCCGGCGAGATCGGTCAGATCGCCGGCCGCGCCGGACGCCATCTCCGCGACGGCACGTTCGGGGTGACGGGCCAGGTCGACCCGCTCGACGACGAGCTGGTGCGGCGCATCGAGGGTCACGAGTTCGATCCGGTGAAGGTACTGCAATGGCGCACCGCGCAGTTCGATGTCTCCAGCCTTGACGCACTCAAGCGTTCTATCGAGACGCCGGCGCCTGTCGAGGGATTGACCCGGGCGCTGCCGGCCGTCGACCAGCAGGCGCTGGAGCGTCTGTCGCAGGATCCCGCGATCCGCGAGCTGGCGGTGGGACGCGAGCGGGTGGCGCTTCTTTGGGACGTTTGCGCGCTGCCGGACTACCGCCGGATCGCGCCGGCCCAGCATGCGGACCTTGTCGCCTCGATCTATCTGGACGTCGCGCGGCTCGGCCATGTCGACGAGAATTACATGGCCGAGCAGGTGCGGCGCGCGGATTCCACCGATGGCGACATCGATACGCTGTCCGGCCGCATCGCCCAGATCAGGACATGGACGTTCGTGTCAAACCGCCCTGGCTGGCTTGCCGATCCGACACACTGGCAGGAGAAAACGCGCGAGATCGAGGACCGGCTGTCCGACGCGCTGCACGAGCGATTGACGAAACGCTTCGTAGACCGCAGGACTTCCGTGCTCATGCGGCGACTGAGAGAGAATTCGATGCCTGAAGCCGAAATCAGCGCCTCGGGCGCGGTCCTCGTGGAGGGCCACCACGTCGGTGACCTGCAGGGCTTCCGCTTCACGGCCGATCCTGCAGCTGGCGGCGAGGACGCGCGCGCCGTCAAGGCAGCCGCCCAGAAGGCGCTGGCCGCCGAGTTCGACGCGCGCGCCGAACGCTTCGCGGCTGCCGCCAACGGCGATTTCGCCCTCGGTTCGGACGGCCTGCTGCGCTGGATCGGGGCACCCGTGGCGACGGTCACCAGTGGAGAGGATGCGCTGAAGCCGCGCGTCATCCTGTTGGCCGACGATCAGTTGACCGGGCCAGCGCGCGACAAGGTCGCGGCGCGCGCCGAGCGCTACGTCGCCTATCAGGTGGAATCGCTGTTGAAGCCGCTGATCGACTTGCGCGGCGCGGAGCAGCTTTCCGGAATCGCCAAGGGAATCGCCTTCCAGCTCTCCGAAAACTTCGGGTTGGTCAACCGGCGCGACATCGCCGAGGAGATGAAGGCCCTCGACCAGGACGGGCGCGCCGCCCTTCGGCGGCTGGGGGTCCGTTTCGGCGCCTACCACATCTTCGTGCCGACCCTGATCAAGCCCGCACCGGCGGGACTGGCGACGCTGCTCTGGGCGCTCGGCAATGACGGCCGCGACAAGCCAGGCTTCGGCGACGTGGTTCAGGCGCTCGCGCAGGGACGAACGTCCGTCGTCGTCGATCAGACCTTCGACAAGTCGTTCTACAGGCTGGCCGGCTTCCGCGTGCTAGGCCGGCGCGCCGTGCGCGTCGACATTCTCGAACGCCTGGCCGATCTGATCAGGCCGGCGCTGGCATGGAACCCGGGACCGTCCCCGCGTCCGGACGGCGCGTTCGGCGGCGCATTCGTGGTGACGCCGCCGATGATGTCGATCCTCGGCGCCAACGCCGACGACATGGAGGAAATCCTGAGAGGGCTCGGCTATCGCGGCGAGGCGAAGCCGGTGGCCGAAGTCAAGGACCGCCTGGCCACGCTCGACGCCGAGGCCGCAGCAAAGGCGTCAGAGGCCGCCGCAAAGTCCGTGGCCGCCGGGACCGTTGCTGCCGAGGGATCCGCCGCCGAAGCGGTTACTCCGGATATCTCTGGAGAGCCGGACGAACGCGTCGAGGGTGCGGACGATGCGGGGGCGGATCACGGCGACGAAATGGCCGATCCCAATGTGCCGGCGACGCCGGAAGCGGGCGAAGCCGTGGCAAATCCTGCCGCGCAGGGCGAGACCGTCGAAACGGAACCGCTCGCGCCTCCCGACCTCGTTGCGCCCGACCCGGTCATCGCCGAAGCTGCGGCCACGCCGATGGCCGACCATGGCGACGAGATGGCCGATCCGAATGTGGCTCCGACGCCTGTCCACGGAGACGCCGAGGCGAGTGCTCAATCGGCGGAGGAGAAACCGGCGGAAGCCGGGCAGGAGGAGCCGAAGCCGATCATGGTCTGGCGGCCCGGCCGGTTCGACCGCCCCCGGCATGGCCAGCGGCAGGGCAGGCCGAACCGCGGCGGCCCCCGACATCAGCAGCCGGCGGGTGAGCAGAGTCAGCAGCCGCGCCGCGACGCCGAGGCGCGTGAAGGAGAGCGTCGCGAGGGCGGTCGCCAGCGCTTCGAGAAGCGCTTCAAGGGCAATGATGGTCGCCCCGGCGGCAAGCCCGGCACCCGGCGCGAGGAGGGCGAACACAGGAGCCGCAATGGCCAGCGCCGGCCAGAGAGGAGCGAGCGTTCCGAGGCCAAGTCCGAAAGGCCGCGCGAGGAGCGCGCGAAGCCCTTCGATCCGGACTCGCCCTTCGCCAAGCTGGCCGCGCTACGCGACCAGTTGAAGAAATAGGCCGGATGGCCGCCCGCTTTCGTGCGCGCTGATGGCCGGCGAAGGCAGGCAGCGACTGGACCGCTGGCTGTTTTTCGCTCGCATCGCCAAGTCGCGCACCCTGGCGCAGAAAATGGTCGAGGCCGGCCGGGTACGCATCAATGCCAACAAGACCATGCATGCCGACGCGCAGGTCGCCCCGGGCGACGTGCTGACGGTGACGCTGGATCGCCGCATCCTCGTCTGCCGGATACTCACCCCGGGAACGCGGCGTGGGCCAGCCGCCGAAGCGCGGCTCATCTACGAGGACCTGTCGGGCCCGCCATCGAGCGAAGCCCCTCCCGACCAACTGCCCCGCCTGCGGGAAATCAGGAGGCCGCCCGGGAGGTGACCGGCGGAAAATCCTTCTCATGCCGCGCCTTTGCGCCGCGTTGGGCAACCTTGCGAGTCCCTGACAAAGCCGCTACCTCAACCCAAAGGCCGGCCGGAAGCGCACAATGACCTACGTCGTCACAGACAACTGCATCAAGTGCAAGTACATGGACTGCATCGAGGTGTGCCCGGTCGACTGCTTCTACGAAGGCGAAAACATGCTCGTCATCCACCCGGATGAGTGCATCGACTGCGGCGTCTGCGAGCCCGAATGCCCCGCCGATGCGATCAAGCCCGACACCGAACCCAGTCTCGACACCTGGCTGAAGGTGAACGCCGAGTACTCCGAGAAGTGGCCGAACATCACATCCAAGAAGGAGCCGCCCGCGGACGCGAAGTCGTTCGACGGTGTGCAGGGAAAGTTCGAGAAGTACTTCTCGGAAGCGCCCGGTGAAGGAGACTGAGCGGACCGCAAGCGACGGTCCAAATGCTCCCACGGAAGGCTTCACGGGTTAACCGAATTGCCCGGCCTTGGGCCGGTGGCCGCTTCGCGCTTGCGGCAAATTGTTGATTCTTGCACATTTTTATGCTAGGTCATTTCCCCATGCCGATGGCACAACGTCGATTCAAGGCGCGCGCGCTTTAATCATTGAAAGGTGAAAACCGGCTTCCGGAACAGGGCGACCTGGGCCAGGCGACGGCGCTTTGCGCGCACGTGGGCTTTTCGGAGACGGCTGATCCAATCGTTGTGCGGCTCGGGAAGCGTCGGCTTCCCGTACTGAATCCCCGGCGATCGTCGTCGGGGCCGCAACAGGAGTACAGGGCGTAATGGCGACCGTCACCCAGAAGAAGAACACCAACGCGCGTCACGGCTTCAAGACCGGTGAGTACATCGTCTATCCTGCGCACGGCGTCGGACAGATTGTGTCCATCGACGAGCAGGAAGTCGCGGGCATGAAGCTCGAGCTGTTCGTCATCGATTTCCAGAAGGACAAGATGCGCCTCAAAGTCCCCGTTGCGAAGGCGACGTCGATCGGCATGCGCAAGCTGTCCGAGACCGACTATGTCGATCGCGCGCTGAAGGTGGTTCAGGGGCGCGCCCGCGTGAAGCGCACCATGTGGTCGCGCCGTGCCCAGGAATACGACGCCAAGATCAATTCCGGCGACCTGATCTCGATTTCCGAGGTGGTGCGGGACCTCTATCGTGCCGAGAACCAGCCCGAGCAGTCTTACTCCGAGCGCCAGCTCTACGAGGCCGCCCTGGACCGCATGGCCCGCGAGATCGCGGCAGTGAACAAGATGTCGGAGACCGAGGCCGTACGGCTCATCGAGGCCAACCTGAACAAGGGCCCGCGCCGTGGCCCCAAGTCGGAAGCCGAAGAGGCCGAGCACGAGGAAGCGGCGTAACCCCGCTCCCACGAGTTCGCGAAGAACCCGGCCCCCGGGCCGGGTTTTTCTTTGGCCGGCGTATTTCTGCTGCATTGCAATAGAAGTGGTGCGCTGCAATATCCGCCTCCACAACCGGAGGAACGGACATGGGCAAACGTCGCGCAGCGATCGTCAGCGGATCGACATCGGGCATAGGCCTCGCCATCGCGCGCGCGCTCGCCGCCGATGGCTGCGACGTGGCTCTCAACTCATTCTCCGACACGCCGGAAGACCGCGCGCTCGCCACCGCGCTCGCGACCGAGTTCGGCGTGTCGGCGGTCTACCTCAGGGCCGACATGGCCCGGCCCGATGACTGCCGCGCCCTGGTGGCGCAGGGCATCCGGGCGTTCGGTCGGCTCGATATCCTGGTCAACAATGCGGGCGTCCAGCATGTCGCTCCCGTCGAGGCGTTCCCCGCAGAAGCATGGGATCGCATCATCGCGATCAATCTGTCGTCGGCATTCCACACCATCGCGGCCGCGCTGCCCGCCATGAAGGCAGCCGGCAGGGGCCGGATCGTCAACATAGCCTCGGCGCACGGGCTGCGGGCCTCGCCGTACAAGTCGGCCTATGTCGCGGCAAAGCACGGCGTGGTCGGGCTGACGAAGACAGTGGCGCTGGAGACCGCCGAGGCCGGCGTGACCTGCAACGCCATCTGCCCTGGCTATGTGCTGACACCTCTGGTCGAGGCGCAGATTCCCGACCAGATGAAGACGCACGGCATGGATCGCGAGACGGTGGTGAAGACGATCATGCTGGCCAAGCAGCCGACTCGGCAATTCGCGACGGTCGAGCAGGTGGCGGCGGCGGCGACGTTTCTCTGCTCGGAAGCGGCCGCGCAGATCACGGGGACAACCATCTCCATCGACGGCGGCTGGACGGCCCAATAGGCCGCTGCGGAGACATCCGGTCGATCGCTGTACCCAGATGCATCCCGGATCGCTATAGTGGCGGTCCGAAAGCGAGGCCGAATGTTGCACGATGCCCAGGAGACGCTTCGCAAGCGGTTCCAAGCACAGAAGTCCGCCTACGAGGCGGAGCCCTTTCCGGACCAAGCCGTGCGTCGGGATCGGCTTAAGCGCCTGCTTGCGATCACCGAGAAGCACGAGGCGGAGTTCTGCGCGGCCATCGACGCCGACTTCGGCGGCCGGTCCGCGTACGAGACGCGCATCGCCGAGCTGATGGTGGTGAGGATCGGCATTCGTCATGCGCTCCGCCATCTCGCGACCTGGATGCGCCCACGCAGGATCGCCACCAGCCTTCCCTTTCTCCCCGGGCGCAACATGCTGCTGCGCCAGCCGCTCGGCGTCGTCGGCATCGTCTCGCCCTGGAACTATCCGTTCCAGCTCGCTGTCGCTCCGGCGACGGAGGCGCTCGCCGCCGGCAACCGTGTCCTCATCAAGCCATCGGAACTGACCCCCGCCTTCTCCAGGCTGCTCGCGTCGCTCCTCGCCCAGTACTTCGACCCGGGAGAGGCGAGCGTCATCGAAGGCGATGCGGAGGTGGGCAAGGCTTTCGTGTCCCTGCCCTTCGATCATCTCGTGTTCACCGGCTCGACGGCGGTCGGCCGCAAGGTCGCCGAAGCGGCGTCGAAGAACCTGACGCCCGTGACGCTCGAACTCGGAGGCAAGTCGCCGGCCATCTTCGATGCTTCCGTGGACCTGGACGCGGCGGCCGCGAGCGTCGCCCACGCGAAGCTGCTCAACGCCGGCCAGACCTGCATCGCGCCCGACTACCTCATGGTGCCAACGGGCATGGCCGGCATCGCTGCGGAGAAGCTGTCGGCCACGATGAAAAGCCTCTATCCGACATTGCGCGACAATCCGGACTACACGGCGATCGTCAGCGACCGCCACTACCAGCGCCTCCAGTCCCTGGTCGCAGAGGTGCGTGACGGCGGCGCCCGGGTCATCGAGGTGATGCCGTCCGATGGTGCGACCGCGAACACGCGCAAGTTCCCGCCGACGCTGGTGGTCGGCGCCGATGCCGACAGCCGCCTGATGAGCGAGGAGATTTTCGGACCGGTTCTGCCCATCGTCGAATACGCGGACCCCGGCGAGGCGATCGCCTATGTCAACGCACGCGAGCGCCCCCTGGCGTTCTACTGGTTCGGCCGCGACCGCGCGATCCGAGGGCGCATGCTGCGCGAGACGATCGCCGGAGGCGTGACGATCAACGACTGCCTGCTCCACCTGGCGCAGGAGCGCCAGCCCTTCGGCGGGGTCGGCGCCAGCGGGATGGGCGCGTATCACGGCGAGTGGGGCTTCCGCACCTTCAGCAAGGAGAAGCCTGTCTTCATCCAGTCCAGGCTGAACAGCGGGGCACTGATCCGTCCGCCCTACGGCAAGCGCATCGAGGCGGTGATGCGCTTTCTGAAGCTCATCACCTGAAAGCCGGCAAGTCTGCTGACTGCTCCTGCCAATCGCGATGCAGCGGGCGCATCAGCCAACAGATCCGCCATTCGCCGGCCATCGTTGATCGGCCGGTCAAAAATTGTGACTTTTGTGCGCTGCAACTTTCGGCTAAAAGGCCCGCGGCTCCGGTTCGGGCGACCGCAGCGTTTGAAACGGGATACGCGCGCACCCATATCGCCCCTGCCGCTCACGCGGCCGTGAATTGGTCGTGAAGGCGCGGGACGCTCACGGAATGCCGAAGATCAGATTTCACAAGATAGCGGCACTCGTCGTGCTGGCAGGGTTCGCGGCCTGGATCGCGACTGGCGAATTTTCGGCTGTGGGCAGCGCCCAGGACGAGGCCGCGCCCAAGACGCCCGAGGTTGTCGAGGAAGCGAAGCCGCCGCTGCGCACGGTCGCGGTGGTCACCCCGCCCCGGGTCAACCATTCCCGGGCGATCCGGCTTGCCGGGCAGACCGAAGCCAACAAGCGTGCCGTGCTGACGGTCCGCGCCGCGGGGATCATCGACGAACTCAACGTCAGCCAGGGCGACCGCGTGGACATGGGCGACCTGATCCTCAAGCTCGATGCCGAGGGCAAGGACGCGGCGCTCGAATCCGCCGAGGCCGTGCTCGCGCAGCGCCAGGCCGAATTCGAGGCCGCCGAGCGGCTTGCGAAGTCAGGCTCGATTCCCAAGCTTCAACTCGACACGGCGCGCGCGGCGCTTGCCGCGGCGAAGGCGCAGGTCGAGGCGGCGAAGGCCGAGATCGAACGCACCCAGGTGCGGGCGCCATTCGCCGGGGTCGTTGACCGCGTCGACGTCGAACTGGGCGCTTCGGCGGCCCAGGGCGCGCAGGTCGCGACGATCATCAACCTCGACCCCATCCTCGGGCGTGGCGAGGTGAGCGAACGCGAACTGGTGCATCTGAAGATCGGCGATCCGGCGGATGTGAGGCTGGTCGACGGTTCGACGGTCAAGGGCGATCTTCGCTACATCAGCCGCGATGCTTCGTCGGCGACACGAACCTTCCGCGCCGAGGTGGCCATTCCGAACCCGGAGGGGAGGGTGCCCGCGGGCATGACCGCCGAGATCGTGCTGCGTACAGAACCAGTCGATTCCGTCATCCTGCCGCGCTCGATCATTACTCTCTCCCGGTCGGGCGACCTCGGCATCCGTGCGGTCGATCCCGAAAACAAAGTCGTGTTCTTTCCGATCGATCTCGTCGACGACATCGAGAACGGCCTCGTGCTGGGCGGCGTTCCCGCCGATGCGCGGGTCATCGTCGCCGGCCAGGACATCGTCAGCGAAGGCGACATCGTGAATCCCGTCGAGGCCGATCCAGAGAAGGTGAAGGAGCTGATCGGCGAAGTCACGGGCGAGACCCAGTAGGCCCCCGATGGACATCGTCCGCCTCGCGATACGCAATGCACGGTTGACCCTGTCGGTCCTGGCGTTCTTCCTGATCGCCGGGACAGTGGCCTACATCTCGATCCCGAAGGAGGCCGAGCCCGACGTCGCGATCCCGATCATCTACATCAGTCTCGCCTATCAGGGCATCTCGCCGGAGGATTCCGAGCGCCTTCTGCTGCGGCCGGTCGAGACCAAGGTCAAGAGCATCAAGGGCATCAAGGAGATGCGCTCCGCCGCCTATGAGGGCGGGGGCTATGTGCTGCTCGAGTTCGATCCGTCCACCGATCTCGATACCGCGCTCATAGACACCCGCAGCAAGGTCGACGATGCCCGGCGCGACCTGCCGGACGGCGTCGAGGAGCCAACGGTCAACGAGGTCAACGTCTCGGAATTCCCGGTGCTCGTCGTCACCCTGTCGGGTCACGTCCCGGAGCGCGTGCTGACGCTCGCCGCGCGCCAGCTGCGCGATCAGATCGAAGAGGTGCCGGGTGTGCTCGAGGGCGTGCTGCAGGGCGCACGCGAGGACCTCGTCGAAGTCATTATCGATCCGGTGAAGCTTTCATCCTACGGGCTTCGCCTCGACCAGATGATCCAGGGCATCGGCGCCTCCAACAGCCTTGTCGCTGCCGGCGCGCTCGAAGGATCGGAGGGCAAGTACGCCGTCAAGGTCCCGGCGCTGATCGAGACGGTCGACGACGTCGCCAACCTGCCGATCGTCGCCGGTCCGAACGCGGTGGTGCGCGCCCGCGACCTCGCCACCATCCGCTCGACTTGGAAGGACGCCGAAACCATCACGCGGCTGAACGGCGAGCCGGCTATCGCCATCGAAGTGAAGAAGCGCATCGGCGCCAACCTGGTCGACACGGTCGGGGCCGTGAAGGCGTTGGCCGACAATTTCCAGAAGCAGCTGCCCGAGGGGATGAACGTCACCTACACGCAGGACAAGTCAGTCTTCATCAACCAGCTTCTCGGCGAACTGCAGAACCACGTCGTCATCGCCGTCATTCTGGTCGGGATCGTCATCCTCTACGCGCTGTCCGGCCGTGCATCGCTGGTCATCGGCCTGGCCATTCCCTCTTCCTTCCTGATGGGCATACTGCTCCTCGGACTGATGGGCTTCACGATCAACATGATCGTGCTGTTCAGCCTCATACTCGCCGTCGGCATGCTGGTCGACGACGCCATCATCGTCACCGAGTTCGCGGAACGGCGCATGATGGAGGGTATGCCGCGCGAGCAAGCGTTCGAACTGGCCGCCAAGCGCATGGCGGGACCGGTCATCGCCGCGACGATGACGCGCGTCGCGGCGTTCTCGCCGCTGCTGTTCTGGCCGGGCATCGTCGGCGACTTCATGAAGTATCTGCCAATCACGCTGATCGTGACCCTGTCGGCCTCGATGCTCTACGCGCTGGTCTTCACCCCCACCATCGGCGCCAAATTCGCGAAGGTGAACCATTTCGAGGAGACCGGAGCGCACAACGACGGCTGGTACATGGGCATCGTCAAGCTTGCGGTGCGGTTCCCGAAGACCGTGCTCCTGCTGACCGTCGCGCTGCTGGTCGGGGTGCAGTACGGCTACTCGCAGTATGGCAAGGGCGTCGAGTTCTTCCCGAGCGTCGAGCCTGACTACGGCCTGCTCTACGTGCACGCGCGGGGCAACCTGTCCCTCGCCGAGATGGACGCCGCCACGCGCGAGGCCGAACGCCGCCTTCTCGGCTGGCCGGGCGTCGAGTCCGTCTATACGCGCTCGGGCAAGAGCCGCGGAATGGTCGATGTGCCGGAGGACGTGGTCGGCGTCATCCAGTACGAATTCGTCGACTGGCGCGAACGCAAATCGGCGAACGACATCCTCGACGATCTCCGCGTGACGATGGCCGGCATTCCCGGGGTCGACGTGGAAGTGCGCGTTCCGGATGCGGGACCGCCGACGGGCAAGCCGATCCAGATCAGGCTTTCGTCGGTCGACCCGACCGGACTGGAAGACAAGGCGAGGGCAATCGCCGCCCGTATCGGCGGCGTGCCCGGCGTGATCGACATCAATGATGGCCTGCCGCCTCCGGGCGTGGACTGGGCGCTCAAGGTCGATCGTACCAAGGCGGCGCAATACGGGATCAGCCCGATGTCGGTCGGCGTGGTGGTTCAACTCGTCACGACCGGACTGAAGCTGACCGACTACCGGCCGGCAGGCGCCGACGACGCTGTCGACATCCGACTGAGGTTGCCGGAGGACCGTCGCACGCTTTCGACGCTCGACCAGCTCCGCGTCGAGACAGCGCAGGGCTCGGTGCCGATCTCCAACTTCGTCGAGCGCGTCGCGGAGCCGCGCGTCGGCGTATTGAACCGGATCGACGGCGAGCGGACGATCGTGGTGGAATCCAACATTTCCACCTCGCACCAGGTCGCCGCCGTGCAGGCAGAGGTATCGCGCGTCGTCGGCGAGATGGATCTCGGCGCCGCCAAGTTCAAGCTTGCGGGGTCCAATCAGGACAGCGAGGAAGCCGGCGCCTTCCTCAGCCGCGCCTTCGGAGCGGCGATCTTCCTGATCTTCGTGGTGCTGCTGGCCCAGTTCAACAAGTTCACCAGCGTGTTCCTCGTGCTGATGACCGTCATCATGTCGACCATCGGCGTGTTCCTCGGCCTGCTGCTCACCGGCCAGTCTTTCGGCATCGTGATGTCGGGGCTCGGGGTCATCGCGCTTGCGGGCGTAGTTGTGAACAACAACATCGTGCTGATCGACACCTACGACCGGCTCCGCGAGGAGGGCTGGAACAAGATGGACGCGGTTCTGCAGACCTGTCGCGAACGGGCGCGGCCGGTGGTGCTGACCGCCGTCTCGGCGATCCTCGGCGTGCTGCCGATCGCATTCGGCCTCGGACTGGAAATCTTCCACCACGAAACGACGATCAACGCGCCGTCGACGCAATGGTGGATCTCGCTGTCGAGCGCGATCGTCTATGGCCTGTCCTTCGCCACCGTGCTCACTCTGGTCGTTACCCCGGCGGCGCTGATGGTCTTCACCCGGGACAAGCGCAGTGCGAGGAAGCGGGGCTGGCTATCACGGCTGTTGAGGCGCCGAAACGACGAAGTTCCCGCCACTGACCCGGAGGTGCCCGCCACCGGGTCGCAAACGCCCTTGCCTTATCCAAAGGCGGCCGAGTAGGCGGCGGGCGGAACCTGCAACGCCTCTAATGCATTGAGGCCCGAAGACAATCGCTTCGGAGGCCACCATGCTGACGACCATCCTGCTCGTAATCCTGATCCTCCTGCTGATCGGGGCGGTACCGGCATGGCCGCATTCGCGCGCCTGGGGCTATGGTCCTTCCGGAGCACTCGGTGTGGTCGTCGTGATATTGCTCATTCTGATCCTGATGAACCGGATCTGACGCACCGGCAAACGGGCGTGGCCGACGCCTTCAATGCCGGCTAGATTCGCACCCGCATCATGCGGGTGTGAGCATTGCCTGATCTGGACTGGAACCTCATTCGCAGCTTCGCGGCGGTCGCCGAAACCGGGAGCCTCTCGGCCGCGGCGCGCAAGCTCTCCGCCAGCCAGCCGACGATCGGCCGGCATGTGGCCGAACTGGAAGCCGCGCTCGGCGTCGTGCTGTTCAGGCGGGGTCCCCGTGGCTACGAACTCACCGATCGCGGCGCGACGCTGTTTGACCGCGCGGCCGCCGTGGGCGTCGAGGCGGCCGCGTTCGAACGGCTGGCCACCGGCGCGGCCGAGAACAGTGCAGGCACGGTGCGCATCACCGCAAGCGACGTCATCTCCACTTACGTGCTGCCCGCCCTGGTTGCCAGCCTCGCGATCCGCGAGCCTGCCGTCGAGGTCGAACTTGTGCCGACCAACCGCGTCGAGAACCTGCTCGGGCGCGACGCCGATATCGCCATCCGAATGGTCGCCCCCGCCCAGCAGGAACTCGTCGCGCGAAAGATTGCCGACCTGGCTCTCACCGCCTGCGCGGCGACGACCTATCTCGACCGGCGTGGTCGGCCGGCGCGTGCGGAGGATCTCGCCGCGCACGACCTCGTCGGTTACGACCGCGATCCGGCGCTGATCCAGGGCTATGCCGCATTCGGGGTCGCTGTCGACCGCCATGCCTTCCGCTTCAGGACCGACAACCAGATCGTGTTCTGGGAGGCGGTCCGCGCCGGGGTCGGGATCGGCTTCGGGCAGAGCGCCCTCGTCGCCCGTGATCCCCTCATCGAGCCGCTGCTGCCCGATCTGCCTCTTCCCAAACTGCCGATGTGGCTCGCCATGCATCGCGACGTGCGCACCAGCGCTCGCATCCGATTGGTCGCAGATTTCCTGGCGGCCGAACTGAAGACCTATGCCGCAGGCTGATCGCGCGCGCCATCCGCTGGCGCGGTCAGACCGGCGAGGAAGAATACGACGATCACCAGCGCCGCCAGCCCCAGGAAGACCGGCACGAAGCCCGATTTCTCGGCGACGAAGCCGATCGCCGACGGCGCCAGCAGTATCCCCGAATAGCCCATCGTCGTGACGACGCTCATGCCTGCGTTGGAACTGACGCCAGGCAGGTTGCCCGCCGCCGAGAACACGACCGGCACCGTATTGGCGAAGCCGAGACCCGATATCGCGAACGCGACGATGACCAGGACAGGATCGGTGATCAGCGCGGCGGCCAGCATGCCGACCGCCGCGATCAGGCTCGATACCCTGAGCGTGTTGACCGCGCCAAATCGGTTGCGCACCGCGTCGCCGGCGAAGCGCATGATCGCCATGGCCCCGGCGAAGAACGCATAGGCCAGGCCAGCCGTGGCGACGTCCGCGCCGCGCTCCTGAGTCATGAACAACGCGGCCCAGTCGAGCACCGCGCCTTCGCCCACGAAGAGGATGAGCGCCATCAGCCCGAGCACATAGGCGACCGGACTGTTGGGCAGCCTGATGCCGCGCTTCGTCGCGTCGCCGGTCTCGTTCGTCAAGTCGTTGCGCAGGATGAACGGCAGGGCGGCGGCGGATGCCGCCACCGCGACAACGGCGACAGCCGCGGCATGCGCAAGCGGACCGAGTGTCAGCAGCGCCAGCCCGCCTATCGCCCCCCCGACGAAGCCGCCAAGGCTCCAGAAACCATGCATCGACGACATCACCGCGCGACGGAGTTTCTGCTCGACGGTGATGGTTGCCGAGTTCATGGCGACATCGGTGCAGCCGATCAATGCGCCGAAGACAAACATCGAGACAGCCGTGGTCGACACGGACGAAGATGCGACGACCAGAAGCATGCCGACGCCCTGGAGCAGGCCAACGGTTCTCAGCACGGGCTGCTGGCCGTAGCGGCCCATCAGCCAGCCGCACCACGGCATGCTGACCAGCGCCCCAATGCCGAAGCAGAGAATCAGCAGGCCGAGCGTCGATTCCGAGATATCGAGGCGCTTGAGCACCAGTGGGATCTGCGGCGCCCAGCTTCCGACCATGAAGCCGTTGACGAGAAACATGGTCGCGACGGCCCAGCGTCCACGGACTGCCGAAGCGGATGTGCTGGAAATGGCCAAAGGACCCTCGCGCATGACGACAACGCGCTCTTACTAAATCGATTTAGCAATCGTCAGTTGGGACCTATGGCCGAAAGTGTTGGGCCAGCGATCCTATGCATAGACGATCAGCAGGTCCTTGGCGTCGATCTGGTCTCCCGCCCTGACCAGCACCTCCGCAAGCTGGCCGTCGCGTTCGGCGTGGAGCGCCGTCTCCATCTTCATCGCCTCGATGGAGAGCAGCACGTCGCCCGCCTTGACCGCCTGGCCGGCAGCCACGGCGACGGTCGAGACGACGCCCGGCATCGGCGCGCCGAGATGGGACTCGTTTCCGGCCTCGGCCTTGCGGCGGGCCCTGGCCGAAGTGGCGCCGTGCACGCGGTCCGGAACCTTGACGCGGCGCGGCTGGCCGTTGAGCTCGAAGAAGACGGTCACCATCCCCTTTTCGTCGATATCGCCGATCGCGAGGCAACGGACCACCAGCGTCTTGCCGCGCTCGATGTCGACGAAGATCTCGTCCTCGGCCTTCATGCCGTAGAAATAGACCGGCGTCGGCAGCGCGCTGACCGGGCCGTAGGTCTCCTGCGCGCCGACGAAATCGGAAAATACCTTCGGATACATCAGCCACGAGGCGAACTCGAACTCGTCGAGCTTGCGGCCGAGCTTCTCCTCGACGTCGACGCGGGATGCGATCAAGTCCGCCGGCTTCAGCAGCGAGCCGGGCCTGACGGTGATCGGCTTCTCTGCCTTGAGCGCCTTCTTCTGCAACGCTTCCGGCCAGCCGCCGGGCGACTGGCCGAGATCGCCGCGCAGCATGGAGACGACCGAGTCGGGGAAGGCGATGTCCTTCGCAGGGCTTTCCACGTCCGCGACCGTCAGATCCTGGCTGACCATCATGAGCGCCATGTCACCGACGACCTTTGACGACGGCGTGACCTTGACGATGTCGCCGAACATGAGGTTGACGTCGTGATAGGCCTGCGCGACCTCGTGCCAGCGGGTCTCCAGTCCCAGCGAACGCGCCTGTTCCTTGAGGTTGGTGAACTGGCCGCCGGGCATCTCGTGGAGATAGACCTCAGAGGCCGGACCCTTCAGATCGCTCTCGAAGGCGACATACTGGTTGCGGACGGCCTCCCAGTAGAAGGAAATGCGGCGGATCCATTCCGGGTCGAGACCGGGGTCGCGCTCCGAACCCTTCAGAGCTTCGACGATCGAGCCGAGGCAGGGCTGCGAGGTGTTGCCCGACAGCGCGTCCATCGCCGCATCGATCGCGTCGACGCCGGCCTCGACGGCCGCCAGCACGGTCGCGGCCGACAGACCCGACGTGTCATGCGTATGGAAGTGGAGCGGCAGGCCGGTCGCCTCGCGCAGCGCCTTGAAAAGCGCGCGGGCCGCGGCGGGCTTGAGAAGACCCGCCATGTCCTTGACCGCGATGATATGCGCGCCGGCCTTCTCCAGGTCCTTCGCCAGCCCGACATAGTATTTCAGGTCGTATTTGGCCCGGGCCGGATCGAGGATGTCGCCGGTGTAGCAGATGGCCGCCTCGCAGAGCTTGCCCTCTGCGCCCACCGCATCAATCGCGGCGCGCATGTTCTCGACCCAGTTCAGGCAGTCGAAGACGCGGAAGAGATCGATGCCGCCGGCTGCCGCCTGCCGGACGAAGTGCTGGACGACGTTGTCGGGGTAGTTTGTGTAGCCGACGCCGTTCGCGCCGCGCAGCAGCATCTGAAGGAGAAGGTTTGGCGCCGCCTCGCGGATGAGCGAAAGCCGCTCCCACGGGTCTTCGGTCAAGAAGCGCATGGCGACGTCGAAGGTCGCGCCGCCCCAGCATTCGAGCGAGAGCAGGTCAGGCAGCGCCTTCGCGTATGTCCCGGCGACGCGGGCGATGTCGCGGGTTCGCATGCGGGTGGCGAGCAGCGACTGGTGGCCGTCGCGCATGGTGGTGTCGGTGACGAGAACGCGCTTTTCGCCGCGCATCCATGCGGCGAACTGCTCCGGCCCCAGCCTGTCCAGCCTCTGCTTGGTCCCCGAGGGGATCGCGGTGTCGATGAACGGTACTCTCGGAGGCGCGGCGTCGGCCTTGGGCTTCGGCCGCCCTCGCGTTTCCGGGTGTCCGTTGACCGACACGTCTGCGAGGTAGTTGAGCAGCTTGGTGGCGCGGTCCTGCCGCTTCACCTGCTGGAACAGCTCCGGCGTCGTGTCGATGAAGCGCGTCGTGTAGGAATTGTCCAGGAAGCTGGGATGGCTGACGATCGCCTCGAGAAAGGTGAGGTTCGTCGCCACGCCGCGGATGCGGAACTCGCGCAACGCCCGGTCCATGCGTTTGATGGCTTCCACGGGGTTCGGCGCCCATGCCGTCACCTTCTCCAGCAGCGGATCGTAGAAACGGGTGATGACCGCGCCCGAATAGGCGGTGCCGCCGTCGAGGCGGATGCCGAAGCCCGTGGCGCCGCGATAGGCGGTGATGCGGCCGTAGTCGGGGATGAAGTTCTGTTCGGGGTCCTCGGTGGTGATGCGGCACTGTAGCGCGTGGCCGTTCAGCCTGATCTCCCCCTGCGGCGGCACGCCGGATTCCGGTGTTCCGATCGCATGGCCGTCGAGGATGTGGATCTGCGCCTTGACGATGTCGATGCCGGTGACCTGCTCGGTGACCGTATGCTCGACCTGGATGCGGGGGTTGACCTCGATGAAATAGAATCTGCCGGTGTCGGCGTCCTGCAGGAACTCGACCGTGCCGGCGCCGACATAGTCGGTCGCCTCGGCGATCCTGAGCGCATAGCCGCAGAGTTCATCGCGCAGGGCCTGCGTGAGGTACGGCGCTGGCGCGCGCTCCACGACCTTCTGGTTGCGGCGCTGGATCGAGCAGTCGCGCTCGAAGAGGTGAACGACGTTGCCGTGCCTGTCGCCAAGCACCTGTACTTCGACGTGGCGGGCGCGCTCGACCAGCTTCTCGAGATAGACCTCGTCCTTGCCGAACGCGGCCTTTGCCTCGCGCTTTGCCTCCGTCACCTCGCGGGCCAAGTCAGTGGCGCTGCGGATCGCCCGCATGCCTCGCCCTCCGCCACCCCACGACGCCTTCAGCATGACCGGGTAGCCGACCTTGTCCGCCAGTCTCTTCACCGCCTCGATGTCGTCCGGCAGCGGATCCGTTGCGGGCACCACCGGTACGCCGACCTCGATGGCGAGGCTGCGGGCGGCGACCTTGTTGCCGAGCCTGCGCATGGTGTCGGGCGTCGGGCCGATGAAGGTGATGCCGGCCTCGGCGCAGGCCTCGGCGAACTCCGGGCTCTCCGACAAGAGGCCATAGCCGGGATGGATCGCATCGGCGCCCGACAGCCTCGCGACGCGGATCACCTCGGGGATCGACAAATAGCTCTCTATCGGACCGAGATCGCGCTCGAGATGCGGGCCGCGGCCGACCTGATAGGACTCGTCGGCCTTGAAGCGGTGGAGCGAGTACTTGTCCTCCTCCGCCCAGATGGCCACCGTGCGGATGCCCAGTTCATTGGCCGCCCGGAACACGCGGATGGCGATCTCGGAGCGATTGGCGACGAGCAGCTTCGTGATGGGCAAGGCGGCGATCCGGCTGAGAAGGTCGGCCGATTGTTACCGCGAAAATGCTGCAGTGCAAACAAATTCGGCAGTGCGGCAAACTGCCAGAATGGCAGGCAGGCCTATGTGCAGACGAGTCCGCGCGTGACGTATTGCCGCTCGATGAAGACCGCCTGTGTCTCCGGCGTTTCAAAGTCGAACTTTTGGGTGCATTTGACGATGGGCTGCCGCCAGTTGTTGACGAACCAGAACAACCCACGATTCGAGATGTCGAACTCAAGTTCGATCCCGATTTCGAAGCTGCCTTTGCTCGACAGAGCGTTGGCGCGAAGCGCCTCCGTGAAACCGTCGCCGTTTATGTAGTTCTTTCTTTCACAGCCCGGATCGTCGCAATCCTCGACGTAGACCGGAGTGAGCAGCACCATGCGCTCCCAGGACTTGCCCTGCTCAAGAAGTGGAAAATTCTCGGCCGCGAGATAGTTCATGCCGAGACCGTTCACGAAAAAGTCGTTCTCCTGCGCGTTTGCAACATCCTTTCGGCAATACTGACCGGTCAACTTTCCCGGCCAGGTCTTGATTTCGACAGTCCGCTGATACCTGTACTCGTATGTCCGATCGAGCAGATGGATTCGCACCTTGGGATTGGGAATGTCGATCGTGTACTTTCCGATACTTCTGTTAGACATGCGGATGGGCACGGCGAAGTACATCACGCCGTAGCCGACATCCTCGGGAAAGCAATCGAATACAAAAGTCGCCATGTAGCGTGGCGGAGCGACGTCGATGTCGCTCCCACGGATGTGCTCGTTCAACACGAACAGGAATGTCGTCAACGAAATGAAGAACGCGGCGAGAGCCGTGAAGTTCGACTTCCTCTCGACCGTGAAGGGACCGAGCTTCCAGTCTTCACCGTTTGCCATTTCGTCTGATCAGGGCGAGATTATCGCACAATCGGGCGGACATTCGAATTCGAAGTAGCTGTACTTTCCGTCGTCGCCCTTCTTCCACTCGTACATGACATAGTCCGGGCGGGTGATGTCGCCCTTGGCGTCGAAGCCGAGGTCGCCGATGGCGGTGGTGAACGGACCCTTGGCCTTGGCGGCTTCCGCCACGGCCTGCGGATCGTTGCCACCAGCGGCGGCGGCCGCAGCGGCGATCACCTGCACGGCGGCGTAGGAATAGAGCGTGTAGGCTTCCGGCTCGAAGCCCGCGGCGCGGAACTTCTCGACGAGGTCCTTCGCGTTCGGGTTCTTGCGCGGATCCGGCGCGAAGGTCATCAGCGTGCCGTTGACCGCGTCGCCGGCGATCGAGGCCAGCTCGTTCGACACGATGCCGTCGCCCGACATGAAGGTCGCCTTCAGGCCCTGGTCCGCCAGCTGGCGCATGATCAGGCCGGCCTCGGTGTGCAGGCCGCCATAATACACGACCGACACGCCGGCTTCCTTCATCTTGGCGATGAGCGCCGAGAAGTCCTTGTCGCCGATGTTGATGCCTTCGTACATCGCCTCGGTCACCCCAGCGGCGTTGGCCGCCTTCTTGGTCTCGTCGGCGAGGCCCTGGCCGTAAGGCGTCTTGTCATGGATGACGGCGATCTTGGCGTCCTTGAAGTTGGCCGCCAGATAGGCGCCCGCCACCGCGCCCTGCTGGTCGTCGCGACCGCAGGTACGGAAGGTGTTCCAAAGGCCGCGCTCGGTGAACTGCGGGTTCGTCGAGGCAGGCGTGATCTGGAAGATGCCATTCTCGGCATAGACTTCCGACGCCGGGATCGACACGCCCGAGTTGAAGTGGCCGACCACGAACTTGACGCCGTCGGCGACGAACTTGTTCGCAACCGAGATGCCCTGCTTCGGATCCGAAACGTCGTCGCCGATCACGATCTTGATCTGCTCGCCGTTGATGCCGCCGGCCGCGTTGAGGTCGGCCGCCGCCTGCTCCGCGCCCTTCTGGAGCTGCGCGCCAAACGCCGCGTTCGGGCCGGTGATCGGGCCCGCGACGCCAATCAGGATGTCGGCCCACGCACTGCCGCTGAACGCGACAAGCGCGGTCAGGGCAACCGCGGACAACAGTGACTTTTTCATTGAAACACTCCCATTAAACGAGAGGAAGTGTAGTCGAGCTTACATGGAGAAAACGCAAAATCAATAAAGAAAAGAAAAACGCCCGGCGCAAGCGCCGGGCGTTTCCAGAAAGCCGTGAAAGCTCGGCTTACATTTCGAAGTAGCTGTACTTTCCGTCGTCGCCCTTCTTCCACTCGTACATGACGTAGTCCGGGCGGGTGATGTCGCCCTTGGCGTCGAAGCCGAGGTCGCCGATGGCGGTGGTGAACGGACCCTTGGCCTTGGCGGCTTCCGCCACGGCCTGCGGATCGTTGCCACCAGCGGCGGCGGCCGCAGCGGCGATCACCTGCACGGCGGCGTAGGAATAGAGCGTGTAGGCTTCCGGCTCGAAGCCCGCGGCGCGGAACTTCTCGACGAGGTCCTTCGCGTTCGGGTTCTTGCGCGGATCCGGCGCGAAGGTCATCAGCGTGCCGTTGACCGCGTCGCCGGCGATCGAGGCCAGCTCGTTCGACACGATGCCGTCGCCCGACATGAAGGTCGCCTTCAGGCCCTGGTCCGCCAGCTGGCGCATGATCAGGCCGGCCTCGGTGTGCAGGCCGCCATAATACACGACCGACACGCCGGCTTCCTTCATCTTGGCGATGAGCGCCGAGAAGTCCTTGTCGCCGATGTTGATGCCTTCGTACATCGCCTCGGTCACCCCAGCGGCGTTGGCCGCCTTCTTGGTCTCGTCGGCGAGGCCCTGGCCGTAAGGCGTCTTGTCATGGATGACGGCGATCTTGGCGTCCTTGAAGTTGGCCGCCAGATAGGCGCCCGCCACCGCGCCCTGCTGGTCGTCGCGACCGCAGGTACGGAAGGTGTTCCAAAGGCCGCGCTCGGTGAACTGCGGGTTCGTCGAGGCAGGCGTGATCTGGAAGATGCCATTCTCGGCATAGACTTCCGACGCCGGGATCGACACGCCCGAGTTGAAGTGGCCGACCACGAACTTGACGCCGTCGGCGACGAACTTGTTCGCAACCGAGATGCCCTGCTTCGGATCCGAAACGTCGTCGCCGATCACGATCTTGATCTGCTCGCCGTTGATGCCGCCGGCCGCGTTGAGGTCGGCCGCCGCCTGCTCCGCGCCCTTCTGGAGCTGCGCGCCAAACGCCGCGTTCGGGCCGGTGATCGGGCCCGCGACGCCAATCAGGATGTCGGCCCACGCACTGCCGCTGAACGCGACAAGCGCGGTCAGGGCAACCGCGGACAACAGTGACTTTTTCATTGAAACACTCCCATTAAACGAGTGGGCCTGGATGATACCTTCATGCGATGCCCACCCTCTCGCAGAAAGTTTAGTTTGCTCATTTTGTCGCCGATGTCACGCCGATTCAGAGGCAGCGTCGGCAATTGGTGAACGCAAGAACGGCCTTAGCCGCCCTTGGCTTTCCAGGTGAGCGGCCCGGTCCTGTCATAGAGCCAGTGATACTGCGTCACCATCTGGTTGGTCCGCGTGTAGCGATAGCCGAGGAAACCGACGATCAAGAGGATCACCGTATCGACCAGATAGAACTGCACGCTCGCCATCGTTCCGTCGAACAGCGCGTGATGGATGAAGCGCACGGCGACGCCCAGCGCAAGGAGATAGATCGCCAGGCTCGAGTAGGGACGCCAGGTCACCGCACAGGCGCGGCCCGTCATCCATGCCGCCCAGCCGCCGAGCAGCAGCGTGACGAAAAAGAACTGCCAGATCGAGGCCTCTTCGTAGAGGATGCCCTGCATATCGCCGTCCTCCCGACCCTAGTGCCTGCCGCCCTCGAGATACGCGGCGCGCACCTCCGGATTGGCAAGCAGTTCCTTGCCGGACCCGCTCATCGTGACGTTTCCGTTGACCAGCACATATGCACGATCGGCCAGTTTCAATGCGCCGAACGCATTCTGCTCGACGAGAAACACGGTCAGACCTTGGGTCTTGTTGAGGTGTCGGATGGCATCGAAGATCTGCTTGACGATCAGCGGCGCCAAACCGAGCGATGGCTCGTCGAGCAGCAGCAGCTTCGGCCGCGCCATCAGCGCGCGCGCAATCGAGAGCATCTGCTGCTCGCCGCCCGACAGCGTCCCGCCGCGCTGGTTGATGCGTTCCTTGAGACGCGGGAACAGCGTGAAGACCTTTTGCGCGTCCTCGTCGAAGTGCTTCAGCTTGTCGAGGCTGGCGCCCATCTGCAGGTTCTCGAGGACGGTCATGCGCGGGAAGATCCGGCGGCCCTCGGGAGACTGCGCGATACGAAGCCGCGCGATTTCATGTGTGGGAAGTCCGGTGATGTCGGTACCGCCGAAGGTGATGCGGCCGGCGCGCGCGCGCGGGGTCCCGAAGATGGTCATCATGAGCGTCGACTTGCCGGCGCCGTTGGACCCGATGAGAGCGACGATCTCGCCCTGGTTCACCTCGACGGACACGCCATTGAGAGCACGGATGTTGCCATAATACGTCTCGACGCGGTCGACCTTGAGAAGCGGTTGCGTTGCCATCACGAACGCCCCCCGCCGGACCTGCCCTTGGCGAGCTTCTTCGCCTGGCCGATCCAGTCCTCGCGAGCGATGCGGCCGTCGAACGCGAGATAGGCTTCGGCCGCAGCGACGTCGGCCCTTGACCATGCCGCGATCTGGTCGAAATGGTAGATGCCGTGCTTGTTGAGCTTTCGTTGATTGACCGGCCCGATACCCTTGATCACAAGGAGATCGTCGGGCGTACCGCCTCGCGGCGCCGAAAGCGCGTTCGAGACGCCGCCGGAACCTGTCACGGATGCGCCCGCGCGGGCTTTGGGCGCAAGCGCGGATTTCGGCTTCCGGACTGACTTTCCGGCAGGCCGGTTTTCGGTGACGGTCGCGGCAGGCTTCCGCCCCGTCGACCTGGACCCGGAAAGGGCCGACTTGGGTTTCTTCACGGTCTGGTCGGAGGCGACCACGCGGCGGACCGCGCGGTTGGCCCGAGACGCGCCGGGCGACACGCGGACGACGTCCTCGGCGTAGTCAGAGTGTCCGACCGTGTCGGATACCGGGCCGGCCATCATCGATGCCGATGCGCCGGGACCATGCTCGGGGTCCGGGTCGGTGTTGAGCTCCTCCAGCACCCCCTCGTCACCGACTTCCGAAAGCGCCTCGCCGACTTCCTGGTCGTCCACTCCGAGATAGGCCGCGATCACCTTCGGATCGTTCTTCACGAAGGACGGGTCTCCGTCCGATATCTTGCGACCATATTCCAGCACGACGACGTGGTCGGATATCTGCATGACCACCGACATGTCGTGTTCGATCAGCAGGATCGACGTGCCGGTATTCTCCTTGATGTCGTTGAGCAGGGCGTTGAGCGCGGCGGATTCGCGCGGATTCAGCCCGGCAGCCGGCTCGTCGAGGCAGAGCAGTTCAGGCCCCGTGCACATGGCGCGGGCAATCTCCAAGCGCCGTTGCGCGCCATAGGGCAGGTCGCCGGCCGGATCGTCGGCGCGGTCCACGAGGTCGGCCTTTTCGAGCCAGTACTTGGCGAGTTCGACCGAATCCCTCGACGCCTTGGCGTAGTTTCCGATGCCCAGCAGTCCGAGCACAGTAAAGCCTGAGGCGACCATCAACTTGTTGTGCTGGGCGACGAGCAGGTTTTCGAGCACCGTCATTCCCGAGAACAGCCGGATGTTCTGGAATGTCCTTGCGACCTTAGCTCGCGCCGGGATTTCATGATCCGGCATGCGTTCGAGCAGGTAGGTCGAACCATCCTGCCTCGTCAGCGTGATCATGCCCTCGGTCGGCTTGTAGAAACCTGTGATGCAGTTGAAGACAGTCGTCTTGCCCGCGCCGTTGGGACCGATGAGCGCGGTGATCTCGCCCCGGCGTGCCTCGAACGAAAGGTCGCCAATCGCGACCAGCCCACCAAAGCGCATGGACAGATGCTCGACCGCGAGGATCGGCGCTGCGAAGGAAGCGGCGGACATCAGCCGTGCCCCTCCTTGGTGAAGCTCGCGGACACGGCTCGCCGTTCCTTCAGGAAGGCCGTCGGCTCACGACTGCCCACGAAGCCGCGCGGCTTCCAGATCATGACGACGACCATCGCCACGCCGAACAGCAGCATGCGATAGAGTTCCGGCGTGAATTCCTGCCCGAATATCTCCTTGAGGAAGTCCATCTGGCGCAGGATCTCGGTGCCCCCGATCATCACCAGCGCGGCGATCGCGATGCCCGTGAGCGAGCCCATGCCGCCGAGAACGACGATCGCGAGGATGATAGCGGATTCCAGGAAGACGAAGGATTCGGGACTGACGAAGCCCTGACGCGCGGCGAAGAAGGAGCCGGCGAAGCCGCCGAACATGGCGCCGATGGCGAAGGCCGTGAGCTTCGTGTTCGTCGTGTTGATGCCCAGCGAGCGACAGGCGATCTCGTCCTCGCGCAGGGCTTCCCAGGCGCGGCCGACCGGCATGCGCCTTAGCCGGATGGTGACGAAAGCGGTGACCAGGCAGAGCCCCAACGCCAGATAATAGAGGAAAATCTTGTAGTAGGCGCCCGACTGGGCGATCCCGAACACCTTGGCGATGTAGTAGGGCGACGAAACGTCGAAATCGAAGAAGCCGAAGAAGGTGACCTTGGGGATGCCGGAAATACCGGCGGAGCCGTTGGTGACCTCGCGCCAGTTGATGAGAACCAGGCGGATGATCTCGCCGAAGGCGAGCGTCACGATGGCCAGATAGTCACCTCGCAGCCGGAGGACGGGAAAACCGAGCAACACGCCCCAGAAAGCGGCCATGAGTCCGGCCGCAGGGAGCAGGATCCAGAACGACCAGCCGAACTCGGTGCCGAGCAGCGCATAGGAATAGGCGCCCACAGCGTAGAAGGCGACGTAGCCGAGGTCGAGCAGGCCGGCCAGCCCGACGACGATGTTGAGGCCCCAGGCAAGCATGACGTAGATCAGCACCTGGATGCCGAAATTGTCGACCCATTTGAGCGAGCCCTGGAAGCCGAACAGCAGGACGATGATCACCGGATAGAGAACGAGGACGGTGATTCCTACGACGGTGAAATGCCTGTCGATGAAGACCTTGAAGTAGTTGTAGAACCAGGCGAGCGCATAGGCGATCATCGCCGCACGGAGCAGGATGAGGTAGGTGTTCACCGTCGGGTGGAGCACTGCCTCGATGTCGCCCGCGAAGAAGAGCATCAGCGCCGCGACGACAGCCGCGACGGCGGCGACCGGGGTGCGGAAGAAGCGCTGCGCAAAGCCACCTGGCGCCGCTCCAGGCAGGGCGGCTGCGGCCTTCTGGCCGTCCATGAACGGTCTGACATACGCGACCATCAGGAAGCGAACCGCCATCACCAGGACGACGACGATGGCAAGCGTACCCCAGCGCTGGACGACGATCAGTTCGTTGAGGATGTTCTGGTCGGACTTGAGGCCTATCAGGAGAACGAACAGACCGAAGGCGATGACCCCCGCGTAGCAGGCCTCGCGGACAGCCTTCGCGATGAGTTCATGACTGGGCGAGGTAGGGGTGTTGGCCGCGATTGCCATGGATCAGACCTTCTCGACCTCGGGCCTGCCGAGAATCCCGGACGGCAGGAAGATGAGCACGATCGCGAGGATCGAGAATGCGGCCACGTCCTTGTAGTCGATCGAGAAGTAGGCCGACCACATGCTCTCGATGAAGCCGATCATCAGCCCTCCCAGAACGGCGCCCGGGATTGACCCGATTCCCCCGAGCACAGCGGCGGTGAACGCCTTCACGCCCGGCACGAACCCGTCGGAGAAAACGACGACGCCGTAGTACATCAGGAACAGCGTTCCAGCGACCGCCGCGAGCGAAGCGCCCATGATGAAGGTGATGGAAATCGTCCGGTCGACGTCGATGCCAAGCAAAGCCGCCATCCTGCGGTCCTGCTCGCAGGCGCGCTGGGCGCGGCCGAGCGACGTCCTGTTGACGAGGTACCAGAAGATGGCCAGCAGCGAGACCGTGACGATGACGATGATGATCTGCTTCAGCGAGATGGTGATGCCGCCGACCTCGTAGGTTGCGGACACCATCGGCGGAATCGGCTTGTTGCGGGGGCCCTGGGTGACCTGCACGAAGTTGGACAGGGCGATCGACATGCCGATCGCGGTGATGAGGGGCGCAAGGCGGAATGAACCGCGCAGCGGCCGATAGGCCAGCTTCTCGATGGTCCAGTTGTAGAGGCTGGTCATCACCATCGCCACGATCATCATGATCAGCAGGAACAGGACGACGTTGACGCCGGCGAAGATCGTGGCGAGGACGAGAAAGACGATGAGGGCTACGAAGGCGCCGATCATGAAAACGTCGCCATGGGCGAAATTGATCATGCCGATGATCCCATAGACCATCGTATAGCCGATAGCGATCAGCCCGTAGATCGACCCCAGCGTCAGCCCATTGATAAGCTGCTGGACGAAGTATTCCATTGCTAGTGCGGCTCCCCGAGAGACGTCGCCTGGACGGTCGCGCCCCTTTTGATTTCCCCTAGTCCTAAAGTCTCGCCGCCGGATTGCAACGGCAATTTTTTGTGCTGACAGCCTGTTGAAGCGGTTACCGGCCCGCCTGCCCGTTTCGGGTCCGGCGGCATCCGGATCGCCGCGGACGCTAGCATTCGCCCTCCGGAAAGTCCCTGGCGAATGGGTCGCCAGCGAGCCGAGCGAGATTCCTTGAGCCCAGGGGCCGGTCTACCGGCGATCCTTGCACCGCGGCCGGAACTCTTCCGATAGGCCGTGAAGGGCTCATTGCACCACAAAGCCTTTCGCGAAGGGGTCGCGGTCGTCAATGAAGATCGTGTTCAGGCCTGTCATCCTGGCCCAGCCGCCGATGGACGGTATGATGGCCGGACCGCCGCCGACGGCGACCTCCATCTCGATGCGCCCCTCGAACAGCGAGCCGATGATCGATTCGTGGACGAAGGGATCGCCTGTCTTCAGCCTGCCCTTCGCATGGAGCTGCGCCATGCGCGCCGACGTGCCCGTGCCGCAGGGCGAGCGGTCGATCGCCTTGTCGCCGTAGAAGACCGCGTTGCGCGCGTGCGCCCCGGGGTTGCGTGGCGCGCCGGTCCACAACATGTGCGAGAGGCCGGTGATGCCGGGGTCCTCGGGATGCACGAAGGAATACTTCTCGTTGAGCCTTCTCCTCACGACCGGGCTCCAGGCGACGAGATCGCCGGCCGAATAGTCCGCCATGTCGCGGTAGTTCTTCTGGGGCTCGACGATGGCGTAGAAGTTTCCGCCATAGGCGACGTCGACGACGATCTCGCCAAGGCCGGGACACTCGATCGTCAATCCTTCACCGTGGAGAAACGACGGCACGTTGGTGATGCGGACCTCCTCGACATGCTCGCCTTCCTGCCGGTACTCGGCGACGACGAGTCCGGCCGGGGTGTCGAGGTTGAGCCGTCCGGGCGTCATCGGCCGCACCAGCCCGTGCTCGATCGCAAACGTCACCGTGCCGATCGTGCCGTGTCCGCACATCGGCAGGCAGCCTGACGTCTCGATGAACAGGATGCCGATGTCGCAGCCCTCGCGAGTCGGCGGGTAGAGGATCGAGCCGGACATCATGTCATGGCCGCGCGGCTCGAACATCAGGCCGGTGCGGATCCAGTCGTATTCGGCGAGGAAATGCGCACGGCGCTCCATCATGGTCGCGCCTTCGAGCCTCGGCCCGCCGCCGGCGACGAGCCGGACGGGGTTCCCGCAGGTATGGCCGTCTATGCAGAAGAAGGAATGGCGGGCCAAGGACGAACTCCGGTCAGAAGCGCTGGGCGGAAAACGGCGCAAGATCGAGGGCCGCAGACTGACCCAGGACGAGGTCGCGGATCAATCGTCCCGTCGCAGCCGCCTGGGTGAGGCCGAGATGGCCATGGCCGAAGGCGTAGTAGACGGCCGGCGAATGGCGGGACTGGCCGATCACCGGCAGCGAGTCGGGCAGCGACGGCCGGTAGCCCATCCACTCGCGTCCGCCCGACGGGTCGAGGCCGGGAAGGAAGCGCCTCGCTTTTTCGAGCATCGCCTTCGATCGGGCGAATTTTGGCGGCCGACTCAGTCCACCCAGTTCGACGGCGCCACCGATCCTCAGGCCCGTTTCGAGAGGCGTTATGACGAAACCGTGGCCGGAGAAGATCAGCTGCCGCTTCACGTCGAAGGCGCTCGCCGGCAGAGTCGTATTGTAGCCGCGCTCCGTCTCCAGCGGGATGGAATCTCCGAACCTCCGCGCGATCAGATGCGACCATGCGCCGGCCGCGACCACGACCCGCCGCGCCTCTCGCATGCCGCCTTGCATGTCCAGCCTGACGCCGCTGCCAGCTGGGCCGCGCTCGACTGACTCGATCACGGCCTTCTCAAAACGCGCGCCCTTCTCCTCTGCATAGGCCCAGAGCGCCTTGCCGAGCAGCCTGGGGTCGGCAACCGTCTTCCAGCCGGGCACGAAGGTGCCCTTGACGAACTGCTCCGAGAGGCCAGGCTGGAGCGCGGCGAGGTCGTTGCCCTCGACATGGCGGAAGGCAATGCCGAAGCGGGCACGGGCGGCCCAGCCGGGTAGCGATGCACGGAACTCGGTCTCGCTCTCGTACAGGTCGAGCGAACCGTCTTCCCTGAGCATATGGCGCGTACCGGAGCGCTCCATAAGACCCATCCACTCGGCCTCGGCGAGCCTCATCATCGAGACCTGCGCGGCGAGGCTCGCCTCGTAGCGGGCCGGATCGCCCGCGCGCCAGAAGCGCCACAGCCATGGCAGCAGCCTGGGCAGATAGGTCGGTGGGATCGCCAGAGGCCCGAGAGGGTCCATCAGCCAACGCGGCAGGTTGCGAATCATGCCCTTGTGGGCGAGCGGCAGCACGTCCGAGAAGGCGAGCGCGGCGGCGTTGCCCGAACTCGTCTCCTCGCAGACCCCGGTGCGGTCGACGACCAGTACGCTCTGTCCCGCCTCCGCGAGGAAGGCAGCGCAGCAGATACCGACGATGCCGGCCCCGACGATGACGATGTCTTGGCTCACGGCGTCACGCCGCCTTGGCCACTCCGAAGTCAGGCAGTGTCGGCCGGTTGGCGATAGCGTCGCGGACGATCGCCTCGACCGTGGCGCGGCGTTCGCCTTGGAGTGGCATGCGCGGCCCCCGCACCCGGTCGTTGGTGCCGATCTCGATCACCTCGGCGAGCTTGATGTTCTGGACGAGGTAGGTCGAGACATCGAGGTCGAGCAGCGGGCGGAACCAGCGGTAGATCGCCAGCGCCTCCTCGCGGCGACCACCCTTCATCAACCGGTAGATCGCCACAGTCTCCTTCGGGAAGGCGGTCACCAGACCGGCCACCCAGCCGACGGCGCCGACCGACAGCGCCTCGAAGGCGAGGTTATCGACGCCAGTGAAGAGGTCGAAGCGGTCGCCGAACGCGTTGATGATGTCGGTCGATCGGCGGATGTCGTCGGACGATTCCTTGACGGCGACGAAGCGGCGGTCGGATTCCAGCTCGGCCATGATCTCGACGGTCACGTCGACGCGGTAGGCGAGCCGGTTGGAATAGATCATCACCGGCAGGTCGCCGGCCCGGGCGACGGCGGACAGCGCTGCTACCGTCTCCGCGGGGTTGGTGTGGTAGATCGGGCTCGGCACCACCATCAGCCCGTCGGCGCCGGCCTTGGCGGCGCGCGTCGCGAGGCTGGCGGCATCGCGGGTCGCCGCCTCGTTGATGGTCAGAAGCACGGGGCGCTTGCCGGCAATCTTGCGAGCGGTCGCGAAGACCTCGAGCTTCTCGTCATGGCTCAGCATGGGGCCTTCGCCGAGCGAGCCGCAGACGATCAGGCCGTCGCAGCCGGCATCGATCTGTAGGCCAAAGCAACGCTCCATTTCCCTGTGATCGAGGCGGTCGTCCTCGGTGAACTTGGTCGTGACTGCCGGAAAAACGCCGCTCCACATGGCAACCTCCATCTGATATATCACCCGCATATCTGATGGACAGCGTGCTTGTCAAGCAGAATCTCCTTGTGATATGCAACTAATATATCAGAAGGACCGGCAATGGACGCTGTCACGCCCCCTCTCGAACCGGCGACGCAACGCGCCTATCGCGCGCTCGAGCGCATGATCGTCATGCTGGAACTGGAACCCGGCTCGATCGCGACCGAAGGCCAGTTGATCGAGCGCGTCGGGCTGGGGCGCACGCCCGTGCGCGAAGCAATCCAGCGGTTGGCATGGGAGGGACTGCTCGATGTCCGCCCGCGCGCCGGGCTCGCCATAGCTGCCTTGAACCCCGGCGACTGGCTGCGCGTTCTCGATGTGCGGCGCGGCGCGGAGATCGTGCTTGCCCGCTCGGCCGCGCGCTTCGTCACCAGGGACGCCGCCGCCGCGTTCCGCGACGCGGCGATGGCGATGCAGGAAGCGGTGGAAGGCCGCGACGCCGGCGCCTTCCTGGCTGCCGACAAGGCGTTCGACGAGGCGCTCGCGCAAGCCGCCGACAACACATTCGCGGCGCGGCTTGCCGCACCGCTCCAGACCCACAGCAGGCGATTCTGGTACCGTTATCGATCGAATGACGGCCTGTCGGATTCGGCCGAGCACCACATCGCGCTGATCCGCGCCATCCTCGACGGCGAACCGGACGCAGCGGAGGCCGAAGCCGCGCGACTGATGGCGATGCTACGCCTGCACGCGGAAACGGCGGTCAGAGGCTGACCGCCGTTGATCACGAAAGGGCTGACGATGTCAGGCCCCCACGTCGACTGTCGCCTTGCCGCCATCCCAGCCTTCGCCGGAGGCGATGATGCAGGAATTGCCGTCTGTGCCCGATGCGATCATCGTCCATGTGCCGCCCTCGGAGACGAACACTTCCATGATGACGTTCTTGTCGACGACGCCCATAGCGGTAGGCTGTTCCTTGTAGTCGCGTTGCAGGGCGGCGACGATCTCGTCACGCTGGCCGCAAATCTGCTGAGCTTGCGCCGGTTGAGCCAAAGCCAAGGAGGCGAAAACGGCCGTGGCGGCGAGGGCCGATCCAAGGGTGATGGTCGAAAGAATGCGGCGCATGATCTGCTCCTGCGTGCTCGGTCCCTGCCAGTTCGCCTGGGGCAGCAGACGTTGCAGGATCAAGCGGCGCACGGGGGTCGCCGTTCCATCACCTTTCAGTGACGCTTCGAAACACGAGGTGCTCTGGCGAGTGTTTCGGCACCCTGTCGCCGGAAGTCGCGTCTGGCGCTATTGCCCGGCGAGGACGCGCATCGCCTTCTCGTGCAGTTCCGGGGTGGCGGCGGCCAGAACATCGCCGCCTGCTTCCGCCGGGCGGCCATCGAAGGTGGTCACCACGCCGCCTGCCTGCTCGATGATCGGGATCAGGGCGACGATGTCATAGGACTGCAGCCCCGGGTCAGTGACGATGTCGACGCTGCCGCCCGCGACCATGGCGAAGGCGTAGCAGTCGGCGCCGTAGCGGGCGAGCCGCACCCCGCTCTCCAGCCTGTCGTAGAGGGCACGCGCATTGCCACGGAACAGCGACGGTGTGGTCGTGAACAGCGTCGCTTCGGAGAGATCCGTCACCCTGCGCGTCGCCAGCCTGCGGCCTCCGCCCGGGCCCTCGTAGTAGGCGCCTGTGGCATCGGCGTAGTAGAGTTCGCCCGTGAAGGGTTGCGACATCAACCCCGCGACCGCGTCTCCGTCCACGGTCAGACCGACCAGCGTGCCCCAGACCGGCAGGCCGGAGATGAAGGCGCGGGTGCCGTCAATCGGATCAATCACCCACTGATGGACAGCGCCGCCGTTCACCAGCCCGTACTCTTCGCCCAGGATCGAATGGTCAGGGAAGCGCGCCCGGATGACCTCCCGGATCGCGCGTTCCGCCGCGCGGTCGGCCTCGGTGACAGGGTCGAACCCGGCGGAAAGCTTGTTGTCGATCGTCGTGCCCTGGCGGAACCGGGGGAGCGTCTCGGCCGCCGCCACGGCGGCGATCTCGCGCATGAATTCGACGGGAATTTTCACCTGCCGGCCCTCGCTGTTGCCGAAATGTCACCGTCCGACGACACTGTCTCTGACATATTGCGATGCGCGAAAAAAGTCCGTTGACATTTGTGCGATGCACCATAGTCTTTTCCTCGGACGGGTTCGCTCGTCCATGCCCTCCTTGGGCGTTTCCTCCCTAGACTTCGACCGCATCGTGCGAACGATGCGGTCTTTTTTTGTGTCCCGCGAGGAACCGGGCAGTCGGGGGAAACGGAATTCATTCGGCAGCGATCGAAGGCCGCCAGGTGAGTTCGTCGGACAGGGCCATCAGGGCGCTGGACACTCGCGTGAGGTCATCGGCAAGCGCATCGAAGCCGGCCGTCTTCTCGAATGTGCGCTCATTCATGTAGAGGGCGCGGTTCACTTCGATCTGGATCGCGTGGAGCCCGCGAGCCGGTCGGCCGTAATGCTCGGTGATGAACCCGCCGGCATAGGGCTTGTTGTGTGCCACGCCGTACCCGAGGCCGGACAGCGCGGCGATCGTCGTCTCGGTGATGCGCCTGTCCGCGGAAACGCCGAAGCGGTCGCCAATGATGAAGTCGGGCCTTATCCCGGCATCGCCGACACGGATGGACGCCGGCATCGAGTGGCAATCCACCAGGACTGCAACCCCGTACCGGGCATGGGTCTCGTTCAACAGACGCTTGAGCCGGTCGTGGTACGGCTTGTACGTGCCCTCGATACGCTCCACGGCCTCGGCCAGCGGCAGACGGCCGGCATAGATATCCAGGCCCTCGCCGACCAACCGCGGAACCGTGCCAAGCCCGCCCGCGACACGCGCCGACCGGGCATTTGCATATGGCGGCAGCGGCTCGTTGAACATTCGCGGATCAAGTTCCCAGGGCTCGCGGTTCACATCCAGCCAGGCGCGCGGAAAGTTCGCGGCAAGCATGGGCGCGCCGAGCGCCACGGCTCCCGAGAAGAGTTCCTCGACGTAGCTGTCCTCGGATCGCCGGATCGCCTGTCGGTCAAGCCGGCTCATCGCGAGAAAGCGCGGAGGATAGTTGCGTCCCGAATGCGGGGAGTTGAAGACGAACGGAGCCCGCTGCTGCGGCGGGTGGCGGACTTCGAACGGCGGCGGGCCCCGGAACTCTTCGGATGCGTTCATTGGCGGGGGCCGACCGGCCACTGCGTGCGGTTCATGATCGAACCCTGCCACCCGCCGGCCCGGTCTGTCCAGTGCCGCAGCGGCACGGCGGCCATCCGCGTTCACTTGATGTTTACCCGCTGCGCCGCATATACGACATGGTTAATGCCCACCGGTCGCTGGCGCTGGCCGACGCGACGACGGACGGAAATGATGGCACGAATCCTGCTGGCGGAAGACGATCACGACATGCGCCGCTTCCTGGTCAAGGCGCTCGAACGCGCGGGCCATGACGTCAGCGACTACGACAACGGCGCTTCGGCCTATGAACGGCTGCGGGAGGAGCCCTTCTCCCTGCTCCTGACAGACATCGTCATGCCAGAAATGGACGGCATCGAGCTGGCTCGGCGCGCCACCGAGATAGACCCGGACCTCAAGGTCATGTTCATCACCGGCTTCGCGGCGGTCGCGCTCAATCCGGATTCTCGTGCGCCGAAGGATGCGAAGGTGCTGTCCAAGCCCTTTCACCTCCGCGATCTCGTAAACGAGGTCGACAAGATGCTCCAGGCTGCCTGAACCGCGCCTGGACCTGCATGCTCGACCCTCGATGAGCCCCGCCGTGAACGGCCCGGAACGGGCACCGTGCACGGTATTGACGCTCAATGTCAAAAGTGGTGTATGCGCGGCTCGAATGGGCGTGTAGCTCAGCGGGAGAGCACTACGTTGACATCGTAGGGGTCACAGGTTCAATCCCTGTCACGCCCACCATTCGGCCAAAGTAGACCTTGTATTCGAGCTTCGCGGTTCCTTGTGGAGACCGCACCAGCGTCGGCGAGTTGCCCAAGTAGGTCTTCTTCAAGAACAAGCATCGCCGCTGGGTCGGTATCGTTGTACCGAATAATATCTTCGAAATATCCATCGGATAGGAAGTGCTTGCGCGCTGCGTGTTTCTGCCTCTACTAACCCGATCATGGTTGTCGGCAGTAAGACGGGGCGGTCGAGACGCGGCGGCGGCAAGCCAACCATCGCCGATGTGGCCCGTCATGCGGGTGTCGGCGCGATCACCGTGTCGCGGGCGATGCGCGAGCCCGATCGCGTCTCGCCCGAACTCAGGGCGCAGATCGCCGCAGCCGTCGAGGCGCTTGGCTACGTACCGGACCGGAACGCCCGGGCGCTTGCCTCGGCGCGCGCCGACATCGTGGCGGTGCTTGTCCCCTCACTCACCAACAACGTCTTCGCCGAGGTCGTCCGCGGCATTTATGACGGGCTGGGCGACGGTCACCTGCAGATCCATCTGGGCAACACGCACTATTCGGGTCTCGAGGAGGAGCGGCTGCTCCAGGCGTTCCTCAGCCAGCGTCCGTCGGCGGTGGTCGTGTCGGGCATCGACCAGACGCCCGCCGCGCGCCGTATGCTCGAAGATGCCGGCTGCCCGGTCGTGCAGATCATGGAAACGGGCCCGGATCCGATCGACATGATGATCGGCTTCTCCCATGTCGAGGGCGGTCGAATGGTGACGCGCCACCTCATCGATGCGGGCTACCGGCGGATCGGCTTCATCGGAGCCCGGATGGATCCCCGCTCGCAGCGCCGTATGGCCGGCTACCGTGCCGCCGTCGAGGCGGCCGGGCTCTACGATCCGCGGCTTGTAACGACGACCCCGATCCCATCCAGCGTATCGCTCGGGCGCGAATTGCTTCGCGAGGCCCTGGCCAAGGCGCCGCATCTCGACGCCGTGTTCTGCAACAATGACGATCTGGCGCTCGGCGTTCTGTTCGAGTGCAGCCGGGCGGCGATCGCTGTGCCATCGCGGATCGGCATCGCGGGCTTCAACGACCTCGACATGATGGAAGTCGCGTTCCCGTCGCTGACGAGCGTCCGCACCCCGCGCTACCAGATCGGCCGGCAGGCGATCGCCATGGCGAGAGCCGCGATCGCCGGCAAACGGCCCGAGACGACGGTCGTCGATACCGGTTTCGAACTCAAGCCGCGAGAGAGCACCGCCCGCTAATCCGGATTCCGCTGCTTCCACGGAATTCTGCTTTACACTGACAATTGGTAGCGCTACCATCTTTCCGTGATCGCCGCCGCGGGTGGCGTTCAGCGCCGGCTTGAGTTGACTGTTTGTCTGAATTGTAGGACAAATGCCGGGCATGGATCGCGAGGGGGGAGACCGCGCGATCCGGCGGGGGCGACATCGCTGCTCCGTCCGCGAACGACCCGCCGAAGCGCACCACGAGACCGAACCGGGAGGAAGCCAATGATCAGGAAAATCGCAGGCGGCGCGGTCGCCGCCGTTGTTGTCATGCTGATGTCGTCCTCGGCTATCGCCGAGCCGGAAGTCGTTTCCGGACCGTCCTCAGACCCTAACTGCTATGCGCCGTGGACCGACCAGACCAAGTTCCTCAAATACGCCAAGAAGGACGGGCCATACCGGATCGCGCTGGCCAATGGCTACATCGCCAACACCTGGCGCATCCAGATGATCCAGACCGCCAAGGCCTACGCCGCGCAGCCCGATGTGGCCGCCAAGCTCAAGGAGTTCAAGGTCGTTTCCACCGGCGAGGACGTGCCGGCGCAGATTTCGGCCATCAACACGTTCATTGACGCCGGTTACGACGCCATCGTCGTCAACGCGCAGAACCCCACGGCCTTCGGACCGGTCATCAAGCGGGCGAAGGAAGCCGGCGTCATTCTCGTCGCCTTCGACAACATTCTGGCTACCGAGGACGCCATCAACGTCAACGTCGACCAGAAGGGCCTCGGCGTTCTCTGGGCCAACTGGCTGGCCAAGCACCTGCCGGACGGCGGCAAGATCCTCGAAGTGCGCGGCGTCGCTGGTACGTCGGTCGACACCGACCGCCACAACGGCATCCACGAGACGTTCGCCGCCACCGGCAAGAAATGGGACGTGGTTGAGGTCGTGGGCAAGTGGGACGACGGCACCGCCCAGAAGGCGACGGCCGATGCGATCGCCGTGCACAAGTCCTTCGACGGCATCACGGTGCAGGGCGGATCGACCGGCACCATCCAGGCGGTGATCGACGCGAAGCACGCGTTCGTTCCTGTCGGCGGCGAGACGGAGAACGGCTTCCGCAAGTTCTGCGCCAAGTTCGCGGCAGAGGGGCTGAAGTGCTCGTCGGCCGGCACCGGCCCGGCGCAGGTGGCGGTCGCGATCAAGACGGCGATCGCCGCGCTCGAAGGCGAGGTCGTGCCGCAGGAGATCAAGCTGCCGACGGCGATCGTCGAAGACCCGAACTTCAAGGAAGGCGAGGACTTCTATCCGGCCGAATCGGACAACTTCTTCGTCGGCAACTCCTTCCCCACCTGCGGGATCAACTTCACGGCCCAGGAAATCATGGGCCAGACCCAGGAAAACCAGTAAGGTTTCCTCCTCGACTGGCGCCGCGGTTTCCCGCGGCGCCCCTTTTTTGCTTCGCGCCTCGGGAGGGCACATGGACGCGGCGGCATCGCTCTTCCGCATGGAAGGCGTATCCAAACGCTATGGCGGCGTTCGTGCCCTGGAGAAGGCCGAGCTGGTCGTGCAGCCCGGCCGGATCCACGCCATTCTCGGCGAGAACGGAGCCGGCAAGTCGACCCTGATCAAGATCATGGCCGGCGTCGTGGCGCCCGACGAGGGGCGCATGACGCTCGAAGGCCGAGACGTGTCATTCGTTTCGCCGGCCGCGGCCAACCAGGCGGGCATCGTCTGCATGTTCCAGGAACTGTCCCTGGTTCCCGATCTCACCGTGGCCGACAACATCGCCATATCCAACCCGCCGAAACGTTTCGGCCTGATCGACCGCGCGGCGCAGCGGCGGAAGGCGGAGCAAGCCCTGGCGCGCGCCGGCGCCGAGGGCATCCATCCGAGCGCGCTGGTGAAGGACCTACCCCTGTCGCGCCGACAGATGGTGGAGATCGCCAAGGCGCTGGCGCGCAACCCGCGCATCCTCATCCTCGACGAGGCGACATCGGCGCTGACCTCGGCCGACGTCGCCAAGGTCTTCGCCGTGCTGAAGCGCCTGCGGAGCGAAGGGCTGGCGCTGCTCTACATCTCGCATCGGATGAACGAGATCGCCGAACTCGCCGATGAGTGCACCGTCTTCCGCAACGGGCGCAACGTCGCCACCTATGCCGCCGGCGCCAAGACCGACGACGAGGTCGTCGAACTGATGATCGGCCGCGAGTACCGGCATGTCTTTCCGCCGAAACCGGCACGGGGCGCCGCCGTAGCGGCGCCGGCCCTCGAATGCCGCAAGCTGTCATGGACCGACAGGCTCAGGGATGTCTCCCTGTCGGTCGGCCGAGGCGAGATCGTCGGCCTGGGCGGGCTCGACGGGCAGGGCCAGCGGGAACTGCTGCTCGCATTCTTTGGCGTGTTGCGAGGCGTGACCGGAGAAGTCCGGGTCGACGGCAAACCGGTCACTCTGGGCGGCCCGAATGCGGCCCGCGATGCCGGGGCGGGGATGGCCCTCATCCCCGAGGACCGCAAGACCGAGGGGCTCATGCTGCCGATGTCGGTGCGGGCCAACCTCTCATTCGCCACGCTCGACCGGTTTTCGACGGCGGGCGTGATCGACCGCGTCGCCGAGACGAAAGCGATCGACGAGATGGTGAAGCTGCTCGCCATCAAGACGGCCGGCCTCGACATCGCGGTCGGCGCCCTGTCCGGCGGCAACCAGCAGAAGGTGGTGATCGCCAAGTGGCTGATGCGCAAGCCGCGCGTCATCCTGCTCAACGATCCGACGCGAGGCATCGACGTCGGCACCAAGCAGGAGATCTACCAGTTGCTGAGGCGCCTGGCGGACGAAGGCGCGGCGATCCTCTTCTACTCGACCGACTACGACGAGCTGATCGGCTGCTGCGACCGCGTCCTGGTGATGTATGACGGCGCAGTCAGGCGTGAATTGCAAGGCGAGACACTCGATGAGCATGCGCTGATCGCCAGCGCGCTGAACATCGAGGCCCAGCCGATGGCGGAGGCTGCGCAGTGAACGAGTGGCGCTATCGGATCGCCGAACATCGAGGCACGTTGTTCGCGCTCGGCCTTTTCGTCGCAATGTTCGCGGTCTATGTCGCCAACCATCCGGCCGGCTTGACGGCGAATGTCGTCCAGACGGCGTCGAACAAGGGCGTGCTGCTCGCCTTCGTCGCCATGGCGCAAACGCTTGTCGTCCTTACCGCCGGCATCGACCTGTCGGTCGGAATGATCTTCATCCTTACCAATTGCCTGGCCTCCTCGCTCGTCGTCGGCTCGCCCGCCGAGGCGCTGTTCGGGGTCGTCGTCGTGCTCTTCGCGGGCCTCGCCTGCGGTGCCCTGAACGGCCTGCTGGTCATCGTCGGACGGCTGCAGCCGATCGTGGCGACGATCGCGACGGGGGCCATGTTCTTCGGGCTCGCCCTGCTGCTGAGGCCCTTCCCGGGAGGGTCCGTGAACGAGGACCTCGCCGACCTTGTCACGGGACGGCTGTTCGGGACGATCCCCAACAGCCTCATCCTGCTCTTGGTCGTCGTGCTGGTCGTGTGGGTGCCGTTCCGGCGCTCGGAGACGGGGCGGGCCGCCTACGCGGTCGGCTCGAACGAGCAGGCAGCCTACATGTCCGGCGTGGCGACCAGTCGCGGCAAGTTCGCCGCCTATGCGCTTTCCGGCCTGCTCGCGTCTGTCGGCGGCCTGTTCCTCACCTTCTACACCTACACGGGCGAGGCGGCCTATGCGAGCGGCAGTTCGTACACGCTCTGGTCGATCGCGGCCGTGGTCCTGGGCGGAGTGTCGCTCTATGGCGGGCGCGGCAGCGCCATCGGGGCGATCTTCGGCGCCTTCGCGGCGCGTACGACGGGCGACATGCTCTTCGTCTTCGACGTCGAACCCCTTTGGCAGCCCCTTCTGCAGGGCGTGATCCTCATGCTCGCGGTCTCGATCGGCGCCTTCGCGCTGCTCAGGCTGCGCAACCGGCTGGACCTGTTCGAATGAGCGAGGTTTCCGAGACCCGCCGGTTCCCGGTGCCAGCGGTCATCCGGCGGGCAGACCCCGCCGTGCTGACGGCGTTCGGCTGCATCATCCTCGTGCTGTTCATCGGCAGCCTGTACTCGCCGAACTTCCTGTCGCCCGAATATCTGCTCCAGCAATTGAAAGTGGCCGCATTCCTCGGCGTGATCGCGTCGGGGATGATGCTCGTCATCCTGCTCGGGCAGATCGACCTCTCGGTGCCCTGGGTGGTGACGGCGGGCGCGATGATGGCCTGCGCGGCGGCGGGTTTCGGACCAGCCGGCTCCGCGCTCGCCATTCCCTTCGGGATCATCTGCGGCATCGGCTTCGGGCTGGTGAACGGCATCGGCGTCGCCTATCTGCGCATCCCGTCGATGATCGTCACGCTGGCGACCAACGTCGTCGCACAAGGCCTCATGGTCGTCTACACGGGCGGGTTCTCCCCGCAGGATTCCGCTACGCCAGCCATGCGGTGGCTGGCGACCGGCTTCGCGATTCCCGGCATCCCGAACGCCATCCTGGTCTGGCTCGTCGTCGGCGCCGCCACGGTGTTCGTGCTGACCCGCACCACCTTCGGCCGCGCCGTCTACGGGATCGGCAACCGCGAGCGCGCCGCCTACCTGTCGGGCGTCAACACCCGGCGCGTCGTGATGATCGCCTTCGCCGCGTCGGGGGCGCTCAGCGCGCTCGGCGGGGTGCTGCTCGCCGGCTATGCATCGAAGGCCGCACAGGCGATGGGCGACGCCTATCTCCTGCCGGCGATCGCGGCGGTGGTGCTCGGTGGCACCTCGATCCTCGGCGGGCGCGGATCCTATCTCGGCACGGTGGCGGGCGTGATCCTGATCACTCTGCTCCAATCCATCCTGTCGGTCATGCAGATGCCCGAGGCAGGCCGCCAGATCATCTATGGCGTGGTGATCGTGGCAATGCTGCTGCTGTACGGCCGGACTCCGGCGAACCGGTAGCGATCGTGGACCAGATCGCACCCAAATCCGGTGAAACCGTCACACCGATCGTCGTGATGGGCGTGAGCGGCAGCGGCAAGTCGGTAGTCGGCATCGCCTTGGCGGAAGCGCTCGGGGCATCCTTCGTCGAAGGCGACCAACTCCACCCGCCACGCAATGTCGATCTGATGGCGCGCGGGATCGCGCTGGTCGACGACGACCGCTGGGGCTGGCTCGACACGGTTGGCGCGGCGATCGCCCGGCAATTCGCCAGGGGCGAGCTGGTCGTGGGCGCATGTTCGGCGCTGAAGCGGTCATATCGCGATCGGCTGCGCAGCCTCAATCCCGGCCTCGTGTTCATTCATCTCGCGGTCGATGCCGACACGGCGCGCCTGCGCGTCCACGGACGCCGCGGCCACTTCATGCCGGCGAGTCTGGTCGAGAGCCAGTTCGCGGCGCTGGAACGACCGCAGGCCGACGAGGCGGCCTTGACGCTCGACGCGTCAAGGCCGGTCGATCAACTCGTCGCGGACGCACTGCGTTGGTTCGGCCGCGGCGCCGTGACGACCGGGCAGCGTTGACGTAGGGCAGGGGAATGATGAGCGACAGCGCCTTCGAAACACGTGATCCTCGCTTTGCCCCGCTGGTCAATCTGCATTCGAGGATCGAACGGCTCCACACCGGCTGCCTGTGGTCCGAGGGGCCGGCATACTTCGCCGCCGGCCGCTACCTCGTCTGGTCGGACATCCCCAACGACCGGATGATGCGCTACGACGAGACCGACGGCTCGGTCAGTGTGTTCCGCCAGCCAGCCGGCAATACGAACGGCAACACCGTCGACCGCCAGGGCCGAATGGTCACTTGCGAGCATGGAGGGCGCAGGGTGAGCCGCACCGAGCACGACGGAACCGTGGTGACCGTCGCCGACCGCTGGGAGGGCAAACGCCTCAACTCGCCTAACGACGTCATCGTTCGCTCAGACGGGTCCATCTGGTTCACCGATCCGACCTACGGCATCGACTCCGACTACGAGGGCAACAAGGCCGAGAGCGAGGTCGGTTCGTCGCAGGTCTACCGGGTCGATCCCGCGACGGGGGAGATCGCGGCCGTCGTCACCGACATGATCAAGCCGAACGGCCTCGCCTTCTCGATCGACGAGACCAAGCTCTACGTCTCGGATACCGGTCGGACCCACGGGGCGCGGAACCCCGCGCATATGAAGGTCTACGACGTGGACGAGTACGGGGCGGTATCGGGCGGCCGGGTGTTCGCCGACTGCACGGCCGGCCTTTTCGACGGGTTCCGGCTCGACGTCGCCGGGCGGATCTGGACCAGCGCCCATGATGGCGTGCACTGCTACGATCCCGACGGGACCCTGATCGGCAAGATCCTGCTACCCGAAGCGGCGGCCAATTGCGTCTTCGGCGGGCCGAAGCGCAACTACCTCTACATCACCGCGACGACCTCGCTCTACATGGTCAGGCTGATGACCAATGGGCACCGTACCTACTGACGCGGCACGAAATCATTTCCCCTCCATCGCCTTCGCGGCCACGCTTCCATTTCACAGGGGAGGATCCAGCGTCGCTGCGGAACTGCGCCAAGCTGCCGCGCGCCAAACGTCTAATGTTGTCGTCGCGGATGAATTGATAATAATGCCGCCGAACCGGCTCCGGGGCGTGGCGGGATGGCGTCCCGTCAGCGACGCGGCGGGTAGCTGATCGGGGAGGGAATGAATGTCCGAAGTGCATGTGCACCGCGTCCAGCCGGCCTGGAAGAAGCGGGCGCTGATCGATGACCAGACGTACCAGAAATGGTACGCCGACAGCGTCAAGAACCCCGACAAGTTCTGGGGCAAGCACGGCAAGCGGATCGACTGGTTCAAGCCCTACACCAAGGTCAAGAACACGTCCTTCAACGGCAAGGTGCCGATCAAGTGGTTCGAGGACGGGCTGACAAACGTCGCCCATAACTGCATCGACCGGCATCTGAAGAAGCGCGGCGATCAGGTCGCCATCATCTGGGAAGGCGACAATCCCTACGACGACAGGAAAATCACCTATCGCGAGCTTCATCGCCATGTCTGCCGTATGGCGAACGTCTTGAAGAAGCATGGCGCCAAGAAGGGCGACCGCATCACCATCTACATGCCGATGATCCCGGAAGCCGCCTATGCGATGCTCGCCTGCGCGCGGATCGGAGCGGTTCACTCCGTGGTGTTCGGCGGCTTCTCGCCGGACTCGCTTGCTGGCCGCATCGTCGACTGCGGCTCGACCTTCGTCATCACGGCCGATGAGGGACTTCGCGGCGGCAAGACCATCCCGCTCAAGGAGAATACCGACAAGGCGATCGACATCGCCGCGAAGAACCACGTCTCGGTCAAGACCGTGCTTGTGGTGCGGCGAACCGGTGGCAAGGTCGGCTGGGCGAATGGCCGCGACGTCTGGTATCACGACGAGGTCGCGACCGTGCCGGACAGGTGCCCGGCCGAGAGGATGAAAGCGGAGGATCCGCTGTTCATCCTCTACACGTCGGGCTCGACCGGCAAGCCGAAGGGTGTGCTGCACACGACCGGCGGCTACCTCGTTTACGCATCGATGACCCACCAGTATGTCTTCGACTATCACGACGGGGACATCTACTGGTGCACGGCCGATGTCGGCTGGGTGACCGGCCACAGCTACATCCTCTACGGACCGCTCGCCAATGGCGCGACCACGCTGATGTTCGAAGGCGTGCCGAACTACCCGAGCGCCGCGCGCTTCTGGGAGGTCATCGACAAGCACAAGGTCAACATCTTCTACACCGCGCCGACCGCGATCCGCGCGCTGATGGGCGCCGGCGACGGCCATGTCACGAAGACCTCGCGCAAGACGCTGAAGGTGCTGGGTTCGGTCGGCGAGCCGATCAACCCGGAGGCGTGGGAGTGGTACTTCAACGTCGTCGGAAACGGCAAGGTGCCGGTCGTCGACACCTGGTGGCAGACCGAGACGGGCGGCATCCTGATCACGCCCCTGCCAGGGGCGACCAGGCTGAAGGCAGGCTCGGCGACCAGGCCGTTCTTTGGCATCCAGCCCCAGCTCGTCGACAACGAGGGCAAGGTGCTGGAAGGCGCGGCCGACGGAAACCTCTGTATCGTCGATTCCTGGCCGGGGCAGATGCGCACGGTCTATGGCGACCACGAGCGCTTCGTTCAGACCTATTTCTCGACCTACAAGGGCAAGTACTTCACCGGCGACGGGTGCCGGCGCGACGCCGACGGCTACTACTGGATCACCGGCCGCGTCGACGACGTGATCAACGTGTCCGGCCACCGCATGGGCACCGCCGAGGTGGAATCCGCGCTGGTCAGCCATCCGAAGGTGTCCGAAGCGGCGGTCGTCGGCTATCCGCACGACATCAAGGGACAGGGCATCTACTGCTACGTCACGCTGATGGCCGGCGAGAAGGGCTCGGAGGACCTGCGCAAGGAACTCGTCGTCCATGTCCGCAAGGAGATCGGCGCCATCGCCTCGCCCGACAAGATCCAGTTCGCGCCCGGCCTCCCGAAGACCCGCTCCGGCAAGATCATGCGCCGCATCCTGCGCAAGATCGCGGAGGACGATTTCGGCGCGCTGGGCGACACATCCACACTCGCCGACCCGGCCGTGGTCGACGATCTGGTTTCCAACCGGCAGAACAAGAAGGGGTGATTGTGGGCGAAGAGCTTGGATGCGTCAGCCAGGTCTGGCGCTACCCGGCAAGCTCGCTCGCCGGCGAGCGGCCCGTCGCCATCGAGGTCGGTTTTCGCGGCGTTTCCGGCGACCGCGGCTTCGGCGTGGTCGAGGCCGCCACCGGGGAGCCGGGCCGTCCCGACGGCGACCGCAAATGGCACGGCCTGCCGTGGATCAGGACACGACTGTCGGACACCGGCTTGCAGGTCGCGGTGCCGGGCGGTGACTGGCTCGATGCCCCCGGCGAAGAATGCGACGGCGTGCTCAGCGGCTTCCTGGACTTCGCGGTATCGCTCAGGCCATTCAGCCGGGAGGCCGCGCCGGAGTTCGGCGGCCCGCTATCCTCCTCGCGTTACGACGTGGCGCCGGTGCATCTTCTCACCACGGCTTCGCTGGCGGAGCTGCGGCGGCTCAGCCCGGACACCGATCCCGATCCGCGCCGCTTCAGGCCGAACGTGCTGGTCGAAATGCCTGCGGTCGCGGGCCGTTTCCCCGAGACGGAGTGGATCGGCCGCAGGATCGCCGTCGGCGAGGTGGAACTGACCATTTCGGAACCCTGCCGGCGCTGCGGCTTCACCATCATCGCGCAGGACGGGTTCGATAACGATCCCGAGGTCCTTCGCCAGCTCGTCAGGCACAACGGCCGCAACATCGGTATCTACTGCAGGGTCGACCGGCCGGGCCGCATTTCGGACGGCGACTCCCTGCGGTTTCTCTGAGGGCTTGCAACAGCCGCCGGATCGTCCCACATTGCTTCCCGTGTTCAACGAAACGAAAGGAGGTGATCCAATGTCGAGTGGTTTCAACCGTAGCGTGGCCCCGGCGGATCGTCCTTTCGGGAAGCAGTCTTCCTGACAGGCGCGTGACGCGCGGCCGGCAGCATCGCTGCCGCCCAAGGGCCGCGCCACGGACGGAAAGCACGGAAGGCCGCCCGAGAGGGCGGCCTTTTCCGTTTCGATCAGCGGGTCAGCGCCAGACTTTCGATGTTGCGGGCGATCTCTAGAAACGCCTGGTTCAGTTCCTCGGCGGAAGACGTTTCGAAATAGTGCCGCGTCGTGTCGTCGGGGGAAGCGCAGTCATTCATCACCGCCTTGGCGCCGGCCTCCTTCAGCATGAAGCCTATCGTGAAGAGTTCGATGCCGTCTAGTTTCATGGCGTCGCAGAGCCTTTCGGCATTGTCGCGCGAGCGCGAGGCCTGGCCGCCCGTGGTGTCTCCATTTCGCCCGACGCCCGCGAAGGCGGTGTTGAACTCGCCGTCGGTCATCAGGATCGCGATCTTGGCGACCCGCCGCGCATCGTGCTGGGCCGGGCGGGCGGAGGCGGGCAGGAACTCGCGCCAGCGGGGCGAGAGCATGTACCAGCTCCACTGGATGCCGATGTGGCCGGCTGTCGAACCCTGGGCGTGGAAGCCGTCGATGGTCGCCCTCAGCGCATCGGCGTCGCCCGTCAGCGGCGTGAGGATTGCGGCCGGGCAGAACTCCAGCCTGTAGTCACGGCTCGGCATCGCCGAGGCCGGCGAGGCGTCGGAGTAGCGGAAGTCGCCCTTGCGCTCGGTGGCGCAGCGGTCGCCGCGGCGCGTGCCGTCCGGCAGCAGGTCGATGTCGTTCCTGCCGGAAGACGCCATGGTCACGCCCGTCCAGACGGGCGGCTCGGCCGACGTAAAGGCCTTCTCGTAGTGCACGTAACGCGCCAGAGCGCCTACGTTGACCGCGTCGGCATAGGGCACGATCGACAGCCGCACGCGGGGGTTCCGCGCGTCCTGGCCGCCGAGGAAGGCGTCCACCGCATTTGTCGCGGCGGTCTTCAGCGCCTCGATCTTCTTGCCTGCCATCGAGCCGGTGACGTCGAGCATCATCACGACCTCGATCGCCTTGTCGGAATAGAGCGCCGCGCTGTCCGCGACCACGGTGCGGGTGGGCGACCCGCCGAACACCGGAAAGAAGAGGTCGACCGTCATCGCCGCGCTTGCCGACACGGTCCTCGCCTGCCTGTCGACCACGAGGCCGTCGAGCCGAACCGCCGCTTCGCCGTCCACGTTGGAGAACAGGAAACTCTCGACCGAGCCGCGGGCGTCCTTCTCGGCGATCGTGCCGGTCGTCAGGTCCCTCGCGGTCGAGGTGACCGCTGCGTCGAGGGCATAGAGTAGCTGCGAGCGCGCCGAATGGAGCTGGACCGCGTTGATGCCGAACCCGGCCGCCGCGACCACGACGGTCGCGACCGCCGCCGTCGCGAGCGCGAAATTGCCGCCCCTGTCCGCCCGCCACGCATCGAAAAGGTTGGTGAGTGCCCGCATCTCGCCTCCATCCGCATCGGCCGACTGGCCTTCGGGACCAAGGGTTGCAGGATCGCGGCCAGGACGGCGGAGATTTGAGCTCGGGAAAGACGGGCGACTGTCCTTATTGGGAAAATCGGGAAATCTTGGTTAGCGGGAGGTTAAGGTCCAAAGGAAAACCGACCCCGGAATGAACCTTCTCGCAGGTTTGCCGCTCGCTGCCCTGTGCCAGGACGAAACAGCAAGCATTCCCGCCACGGGTCAGCCGCACCAGCCTCGCCTGCGGCCCCCGGCGTAGGGCCGTACGAGCGCGAGCGCGAGCATCATTGGCGCGACCGGGGTCCCATCGGGCGTCGAGACGTCCGCCAGCACACGGCCGTGATACTTGGCGCCCGCAATGTTGCCGATGGCGACCGGCCCGTCACGCAGAAGCGTGGCCAGCGTCCGCCGGGCAGCCTCGGCCGCGTCGCGCTCGAGCATGCAGCGCGCCTTCATTTCCGGCGCGTCGATGCCGCGGATGCGCACGTTCACCGTGACGCGATGGCCCGGCCATACATGAGCCTCGGCACGGAAGGTGTCGCCATCGATTACTGCGATCACGCGCGCCTCGACCGGCCCCGCAAACATCTCGGCCGCGAACGCCGGTGACGACAGACCGAGAAGGGCTATCAAGGTGGCAGAACGTATGTGCATCAGTGGAATATATTCCTATTCCACTGATGACATCAAGTGGGTGAAGTCGCTGTCGTCAGGCGAGAATGCTGGCGGACATGGTCCTGTCGATGCCGTGGATCGGGGGCGTCGCCGGGTGTTCGTCCTGCTCGTAGGTCCAGACCTTGAACAGGTCCAGCCGATGCGGACCGAACGAGTGCAGCAGCGGCACGTCGGTGGCGTCCCGGCCGCGAGCGATGACGATCCGTCCGATGCGAGGCTTGTTGTGGCGGGCGTCGAATGCGTACCACTTGCCGTCGATCCAGGCCTCGAACCAGGCCGAGAAATCCATCGGCGCGGGATCGGCCGGCACGCCGATGTCGCCCAGATAGCCGTTCACATAGCGTGCCGGGATGTTGAGGCAGCGGCAGAAGGCGATGGCGAGGTGAGCAAAGTCGCGGCACACGCCAACGCGCTCTTCATGCGCCTGGGCAGCCGTTCGTGTCGAACGGGCATAGCCGTAGCCGAAGGAAAGCCGGTTGTGAACGTAGTCGACGATCGCCTGCACCCGCGCCCAGCCGGCGGGAATGTGGCCGAACAGGTCCCAGGCCAGCGCGCTCAGGTGATCCGTCTCGCAATAGCGGCTTCCCAGCAGGTAGCCGAGCACGTCGTCGGGAAGGTCCTCGACCCCGGTGTCCCGTGCCGCGGTGTTGACCTCGTCGGGAAGCCCAGAATCCTCGATGACGGCATCGTAAAGGATCGAGAAGCGGCCGGCAGGCGCGGTGAATCGGCGGCAGAGATTGCCGTACCGGTCCTCGTAGACGCGAGTGGATATCGAGGGCGAGGTCAGCACGCGGGTCTGCCGCTTGATGTCCGCGCGACGATCCGGATGGATTTCGAGGAGCGAGACGACCGGCGTCGGCTGGTAGCATTCGATGGCGATTTCGTAGCCGAGCCGGATGAGCATCGGAGTACCCCGTCTGGTTTGAGGAAGAACCGATATCAAACGTGCGCGGGCGTCCGCAGGTTCCGCATTACAATTGACACTCAGAAGTCGCTCGCCAGCCCGTTGACCTCCCAGTCGCCATAGCGAACGGGCTCCAGCCCGCCACGCCCGCCGGTCTCTTTGGGGGCGGTCGATTCGGCCTCCAGATAGGCTTTGCGCCGCGCCTCGGCCTCGGCGAGCGCACGGCGGGCCGCGCGGCTGAGCGGGCGGGAAGGCGATGCGGCTCGGCCGCTGTCTTCGGGAGGGGTGTCGGACATTGAAAACCAGGCTCCGTTTTCCCATCATATAGCGTCAGCCGCGGCGGTGTAGACCCCGGCCGGGCACACGAGGAATCCGAATGAACACGATTCGCACCGCCATGCTCATCGCCGTGATGACGGCGCTGTTCATGGGTGTCGGCTACCTGATCGGCGGCGGCGGCGGAATGATGATCGCCTTCCTGATCGCTGCGGCGATGAACCTCTTCTCCTATTGGAATGCTGACAAGATGGTGCTCAGGATGCACCGCGCCGTCGAGGTCGACGAGAAGAACGCGCCTGAGTACCACGCCATCGTCCGCGATCTGGCCGCCCGGGCCGGCTTGCCGATGCCGAAGGTCTACCTGATCGACAACCCGCAGCCCAATGCCTTTGCCACGGGCCGCAATCCCCAGAACGCGGCCGTCGCGGCGACGACCGGTCTACTGCAACGATTGTCCCGCGAGGAAGTGGCGGGCGTCATGGCGCACGAACTGGCGCATGTGCAGAACCGCGATACCTTGACCATGACGATCACCGCCACGCTGGCGGGAGCGATCTCCATGCTCGGAAACTTCGCCTTCTTCCTGGGCGGCAGCCGCGACAACAACAATCCGCTCGGCTTCATCGGTGTGCTGGTCGCCATGATCGTGGCTCCGCTCGCGGCCATGCTGGTGCAGATGGCGGTGAGCCGCACGCGCGAATATGCGGCGGACAGGCGCGGCGCGGAAATCTGCGACAATCCGCTGTGGCTTGCCTCGGCGCTCCAGAAGATCGCACGCAACGCCAGCCAGATCCGCAATCCCGATGCCGAGCGCAACCCCGCGACGGCGCACCTGTTCATCATCAACCCGCTTTCGGGCGAGCGCATGGACAATCTTTTCTCCACGCATCCGGCGACCGACAACCGGGTGGCGGCCTTGGTCGAGATGGAGCGCGAATGGGTCAGCGGCGCTGCGCATGAAGCAGACCGGGAACCCCCGGCCGGGGCGGACACGAGCCTTGTGGAAGCGTCTCCCGTGGTAACTCGGTCGGGGCCGGACATAGAACCCGGCTCTGGCCCGTGGGGCTCGGGACGCGCCACCCGAGAACCGCCCGCGGCGGAGCCAGATGCGCCGAGACCCAATCCCTGGGGCCGCAATCCGACAGGACCCAGGAAAGGCCGCAGGTGAAGGCCGTCGGACCTCGCCAACCGCGTGTCGCTAGGGCTTACAATCTTCCCGACGTTCCCGGGCTGGCGGCGCGGCAGGCCGCCGCGCGGCTGCTCGGAGCGGTGGTCGACAAGCATACGTCCCTCGACGGTCTCACGGATGGCGACCACGGCCATCCTCAGTTCCTCGCGCTCGACGGGCGCGACCGTGCGCTGGTCCGCGCGATCCTGGCAACCGCTCTGCGCTATCGCGGCTCGATATCGAGGATGATCGCGGCGCGCCTCGACCGGCCGCTGCCGCCCAAAGCCAGCGCGCTCGACCACCTGCTTTCGGTGGCCGCCGCGCAGATGCTCTTTCTCGACGTTCCCGACCGCGCCGCGGTCGACATCGCGGTGGAACAGGCGCACGCCGACCCGCGCACCCGGAGGTTCTCGGCGCTGGTCAATGCGGTGTTGCGACGACTGGGCCGCGACAAGGAACTCGCGCTGCCGGCGGAACTGGCGAAGCACGACGAGGCGCCGGCCTGGTTCAGGGACAAGCTCAGTGCCGCCTACGGGGCGGAGAGGGCGTCGGCGATCCTGCGAGCGCACCATCACGAAGCGCCGGTCGACTTCACGGTGAAGGCGGATGCGGCCGGATGGGCCGAGCGGCTTGGTGGATTCGTCCTGCCGACAGGCAGCGTGCGGGTTGCACGTCTGGCGGCGCCGGTTCCGGACCTGCCCGGCTACGGCGACGGCGCCTGGTGGGTGCAGGACGCAGCCGCGGCCCTGCCCGTCCGGTTGCTCGGAGATGTCGCGGGCCTTGCAGTCGCCGACCTTTGCGCGGCGCCTGGCGGCAAGACCGCCCAGCTTATAGCGGCGGGCGCTCGGGTCACCGCGGTCGACCAGTCGCGGAGCCGGCTGAAGCGATTGGCGATCAATCTCGACCGTCTCGGCTTCGAAGCCGAAGCCGTGGAGGCCGATATCGCGAGTTGGCGGTCTGGGAGAAAGTTCGATGCGGTGCTGCTCGATGCGCCGTGTTCGTCGACAGGTACGGTGCGCCGCCACCCCGACGTGCCCTGGACCAAGACGGAGGGCGACATCGAGAAGCTGGCGGGCGTCCAGCGGCGGCTCCTGGAAGCCGCCATCAGTCTCGCGCGGCCTGGCGGGCGCATCGTCTTTTCGAACTGCTCGCTGATGCCCGAAGAGGGAGAACAGCTTGTCCGTGCGCTTCCCGCCGGCTCCGGCGTGAGGCCGGATCCGGTCGATCCCGACGAGGTCCCCGACGTCGCCCGATTTGTCACGGTCGAAGGTTTCCTGCGCACGACGCCCGCCGATCTCGATCTCGGACATCCGGAGCTCTCGGGTATCGACGGGTTCTTCGCTGCACGGCTGCAGCGGCTTTAACCTACGCGGAAAATAGTCCTTTCGCCCGAAGGGGTCGATTGTCTAAGTTGCCGCCCGACGGGACATGTCGGGGAGGGTGACGGTGGCGACAGCTGCCGGAAGCATGCCGCGCGTTTGGGCGCTCGTGGCGCGCGAGATATGGCGCCGCGCGCGACGGCGTCTGCGCGCCGGCCCGGTCTATCGCTGGCGCTATTCCGGACGGACGCCCGAGCGCGTGCTGGTTGCGCCGCCCGACCTCAGGCTTGCCGATCCGCAGATCGCCGCGGAGATCTATCACGGGCGCTTCCCCCTTGCCGGTCATCTGGTCGAGACCGGCGGTAGATCGCCCTACCAGATCGAAGTCGCGAACCACGGCTGGGCGAAGTCGCTGCACGGGTTCCGGTGGCTCAGGCACATGCGCGCCGCCGGCACCGAACTCGCGGCCGCCAATGCGCGCGCGCTGGTCGGCGACTGGATCGCCATCCACGGCGGACGTATTTCCGGCATTGCATGGGATCCGGGGGTGACGGGGCGACGCATCATCGCGTGGCTGCAACATTCCTCGGTGGTGCTCCAGGGCGCCGAGTTCCGCTTCTATCGCGCCTACCTCCGCTCGCTCGCAGTACAGGTCCGCTACCTGCGGTCGATGGCGCCAGAGATGCCGGCCGGCAAGGACCGGCTGCGGGCCCGCATCGCGCTGGCCCTCGCGGCGCTTTCGCTGCCGGCGTCCCAGTCGGCGCTGAGATCGGCGACGAGGCATCTGGTTGACGAACTCGAGCGGCAGATCCTGCCCGACGGCGGTCATGTCTCGCGCAATCCGATGGCCGTGCTGGAACTGGTCGCCGACCTCCTGCCGCTGCGCCAGACCTATGCCAACCAGGCGGAGTCTCCGCCGGCGGAGTTGATCGGCGCGATCGAGCGCATGTTGCCGGCATTGCGCTTCTTCCGCCATCAGGACGGCAGCCTCGCCCGCTTCAACGGCATGGGCGCGACAATTCATGACCGCATCGCGGCGGTGCTGCGCCATGACGATACGGACGGGGCGCCGCTGATGCAGGCGCCGCATTCCGGGTACCAGCGGCTGGCGATGGGCGGCACGACCGTCATCGCGGACGTCGGCCCGCCGCCGCCGGCGGACGTGTCGGGGTCGGCGCATGCCGGGTGCCTGTCGTTCGAGTTGTCGTCGGGGCGCCACCTCATCGTGGTCAATGCAGGCATCGACACCTACGGCGCGGATGACTTCCGGCCGCTTGCCCGCGCCACGGCGGCGCATTCGACGGCGACCCTCAACGATACGTCGTCGGCGCGCTTCAATCTGTCCAATTCCGTCAACGGACTTCTCGGCAGCCCCCTGGTTGGCGGACCGCGATCGGTGCCTTACCGTCGTATCGACAAGCCTGGCGTGCAGGGTTTCGTCGCCAACCATGACGGGTACGCACAGCGCTTCCAGCTGTTTCACGAACGCGAGGTCTCGCTTTCGGCCGAGGGCAGCGTGCTGGACGGCATCGACCGGTTCTACAGGGCAGGTGGGGCGCCGCCGAAGAACAACGGCCGTGACTTCGTCACCATCCGCTTCCACATCCATCCCGACGTCGCGGTGACACGCGACGAACAGGAACGGCTCGTGCTGGCCATGCCGGGCGGCGACGTCTGGATGTTCACGGCCACCGGCGTCGAGGCCGCCATCGAGGAATCCATCTTCTTCGCGAATCTGGCAGGCCCTCGGCGCACACGCCAGATCGTGCTTGCGCACAAGGCTTCCGACATGCCGGAGACGCGCTGGCGCTTCACGCGCACGAAAGTCGCCGGGCGTCCGGCGAAGCCCTGACAGCCGGTCCATCCTCTCGGTCGCTTGCATCCTGACGGGGCTGTGTTAGGCCGCGCCCATCGACCGCTCAGGAGCGTTGCATGGCCGTAACGTCCAAGAACATTCCCGCGCCCGATCTGCTGCCGATCCGCCGCGCCCTCATCTCTGTTTCAGACAAGACGGGGCTGGCCGATCTCGCTCGTGCGCTGGCGCACCGAGGGGTCGAACTGGTGTCGACTGGCGGGACGGCGAAGGCGATCGCCGAGGCGGGAATCGCGGTACGCGACGTTTCGGACGTCACCGGCTTTCCCGAGATCATGGACGGCCGGGTGAAGACGTTGCACCCGTCGGTGCACGGAGCTCTGCTCGGAATCCGGGGCGATCCGGGCCATGTGGCGGCGATGGACGAGCATGGCATCGCGCCGATCGATCTTCTGGTGGTCAACCTCTACCCCTTCGAGGACGTTCGCGCCGCCGGCGGAGACTACGCGTCGACCGTCGAGAACATCGACATCGGCGGGCCTGCAATGCTGCGTGCCGCGGCGAAGAACCACGCCTATGTCGCGGTCGTGACCGATGCCGACGACTATGCGCCGTTGCTTGCCGCCCTCGAGCTGAACTTCGGCTCGCTCTCCTATGAGTTCCGACAGAGGCTGGCGGCCAAGACCTATGCACGGACCGCCGCCTACGACGCGGCGATCTCCGACTGGTTCGCCGCGGCGCTCGGGATCGGGCATCCGACCTGGCGCAGTTTCGCAGGCAAGCTTCAGTCGGTCATGCGCTATGGTGAGAACCCGCATCAGGAAGCGGGGTTCTATCTGACCGGCGACCGGCGACCCGGCGTGGCGACGGCCCGCCAGCTCCAGGGCAAGCAGCTCTCGTACAACAACCTCAACGATACGGACGCCGCGTTCGAGCTCGTGGCCGAGTTCGATCCGGCTGTCTCTGCCGCCGTCGTCATCGTCAAGCATGCCAATCCGTGCGGCGTGGCGACCGGAACGACGCTGAAGGAAGCCTACCGCAAGGCGCTGGCCTGCGATCCGGTGTCGGCCTTCGGCGGCATCGTCGCCATGAACCGGCCGCTCGACGCCGAGGCGGCCGAGGAGATCGTCAAGACTTTCACCGAAGTCATCATCGCGCCGGCTGCGTCCGATGCGGCGGCGGTGCTGGTCGCCGCCAAGAAGAACCTGCGCCTGCTGGCGGCAGGCGGCCTGCCCGATCCGCGCGCGGCGGGCCTTGCCGCCAAGACTGTCGCCGGCGGGCTACTGGTGCAGGGCCGCGACAACGCCGTCGTCGACGACCTGGAGCTCAAGGTCGTGACGAAGCGCGCGCCCACGGATGTCGAGCTCGCCGACCTGACCTTCGCGTTCCGGGTGGCCAAGCATGTGAAGTCGAACGCCGTCGTCTATGCCAGGGACGGCGCCACCGTCGGCATCGGCGCGGGTCAGATGAGCCGCGTCGACTCTTCCCGGATCGCCGCGCGCAAGGCGGAGGATGCTGCGGCCGAGGCAGGGCTCCCGGAGCCTCTGACCAAGGCCTCGGTGGTGGCATCCGATGCATTCTTCCCTTTCGCGGACGGTTTGCTGTCAGCGATAGAGGCGGGAGCCACGGCCGTCATCCAGCCAGGCGGGTCGATGCGCGACGACGAAGTCATCGCGACCGCAGACGAACACGGCATCGCCATGGTGTTCACGGGCGTGCGGCACTTCCGGCATTGATCGGCCGGCCCGACGTCATCCCTTGGCGTCGTTCGCGCTCTTCACCCACGGCAGCAGAACCAGTCCGACGAGGAACAGAGCGATCACCGGCGTCACGCCGAGCCGCTGTGCGTCCTCGGTCGAAAGGCCTAGCGCCTCCTGCGCGAAATAGGCAGTGGCGAAGGCGATGGCGAGCGGACCGATGAACGTCGTAGCCTTGCCGGACAAAGCGTAGAGGCCGAAGGCCTCGGTCACCTTTTCGCGCGGCACCTGGTCGACCAGCAGCGTCCGCGACGCCGCCTGGATCGAGCCCCCCGCTGCGCCGATCAGCGCGCCGGCGACGTAGAACATCATGTCGGGCAGGCTCGACCCGCCGCCCTCTGTCGCCACCGTCATGAACAGCACCTCGGTCTTGGTCGTGGAGATGACCAGGACGCAGCACATGGTCAGGAGAACGATCGACAGGCTGACCACGAATTTCGGTCCGTAACGCTGGTCCAGCCTGCCGCCGAACCAGGCACCGATCGCACCGGTCAGGTTGGCGAGAATACCGAAGATGCCGATCTGGATGATCGACCAGCCGAGAACGCCGGCAGCGTAGATGCCTCCGAAGGAATAGAGCGCGTTGAGCGCGTCGCGGTAGAACATCGAGGACATCAGGAAGGAGAAGTAGCTGCGGTCGCCGGGCAGCGACTTCAGCGTCCGCCAGAGCTGATCCAGACCCCGCTTCACCGCTCCGCCGACCGATGGCCGGCGGAGCGTGTCGGGCGTGAACAGGAACATCGGCAGCGCGAAGACGACGTACCAGATCGCCGTCAGCGGTCCGGAGGCGCGATCGCCCTCGTGCATGACGGGATCGAGGCCGAAAAGCGGCTCCAGACCGAACAGCGTCCTTCCGGTCGATGGTGGCGCGGAGAGAAAGCCAAGCACGATGACCAGGGTCACGATGCCGCCCACATAGCCCAGTCCCCAGGCGGAGCCGGACAGGCGGCCGAGCTCTGAGCGGGGCACGAGGTCGGGCATCATCGCGTTGTTGAAGACGGCGGCGAACTCCATGCCCACCAGCGCCAGCACGATCGCCACCATGACGATCGTGAGGTCGGGCATCGCCGGCACCGCGTACCAAAGCATGAAACAGCCAATCACGCCGAGCACCGAGAAACCGAGGATCCACGGCTTGCGCGGGCCGGTGGCGTCGGCGATGGCGCCGAGCACCGGCGAGGAGAGGGCGATGAGAAGACCGCCGATGCCGGCCGCATAGCCCCACAGTTCTTGCCCCCTCGCGGCATCCGAGGCCACGGCGGAGGCGAAATAGGGAGCGAAGACGAAGGTGATTATGAGCGTATGGAAAGGCTGCTGGGCCCAATCGAACAGCATCCAGCTCCAGATGCCGCGCCGGGACGCCCGGCGTTCTTCCACCATGACTGCCATATCGTCGCCCTCAACCCGTCAGATCCGCCAGCAATCCCGCCGCCACCGAAAGCCGAGAAACGGTGATTTCGCCACCCTCGGTCAGCGCCTGGAGCCGATCGCGGATCCGGGCGATGCGATCCCCGCCGGCGTTCAGCCACGCGGCAACAGGGTCGGCCGCCTTGCCGAACCGTGTAAGCGCGGCCACCGCGATGCCTCGCCGAGCCTGGTCGATCATGTCACTGGCCCGCGAAAGCGCAAGGCCGTCATAGTAGTCCACGACAGTGATCGATCGCGCCGCATCCTCGATGCGGCCGATGCGGAAGGCGTCGCTGGCGGCGAAGAACGCCTTGGCCGCGGCGTCCAGAGGCGCCTTCGTTGCGGATGCGACTGAGGCGATGTCAGGCACGAGTTCGGCGGCGTCGGTCATGGACAGCCGTGCCGCCAGCTTCTCGGGCACACCCGCCGTCACGAAGCCCGACCTGCGCGCATCGGCCTTTTCCCTGATGAAGGCCGGGACGAGACCACCCAGCTTCGGCTCCAGGGCCGCACGCGATATCCGAAGGGCGTCGATGCGGGCAGCCAGCGGCCCGCCGGGACCGTTCCTCAGTTCCCACCCGGTCGCCGCCTCGAGGAGGCCCGCGATCGTCGCATAGAGGTCGAGCTGGGCCGCGCCGCCGACCAGGTTATCGAGCGCGTCGACCTCGTTCCAGCATTCGACCAGCCCGAATCCGTCCCTGGCCGTGGCGAATGCGCGAACGACGTCGGCCGCGCCGCGGCCGGTGGCGTCCTGCAGTCGGTTGACGAAGGTCGGCCCGCCGCGGTTGACCACGTCGTTGACAACGACCCGTGTGACGATCTCACGGCGCAACCGGTGACTGGCGATCTCCGCTCCGTACTTCTTGTCCATGCGGTTCGGAAAATACGCGAGCAGGTCGGCGCCGAAATGCGGGTCGTCCGGTAGGTCGGTGGCGATCAGGTCGGCGAAAAGCTGAAGCTTGGCATAGGCGAGGAGCACGCCGATCTCGGCCCGGGTGAGCGTCTCGCCCCGCGTCTGCCTCTCCGCGACTTGAGCCGCCGACGGCAATGTCTCGACCTTGCGGTCGAGCAGCGCCCGGCCTTCGAGCGCGGTCATGAAACGCGCCTGGTGGGCGAGCGCCGGCGCGCCCCGCCGGCATTCGAGCGAAATCGCCAGCGTCTGCTCATAGTTGTTTGCGAGCACCAGCGATGCGACTTCCTCGGTCATGTCGGCCAGCAGGCGGTTCCGCGCGGGCCTGGTCAGCCTGCCCTTCCGCATCGCCGCTGCGAGCGCGATCTTGATGTTCACCTCGACGTCGGACGAGTTGACGCCGCCGGAATTGTCGATGGCGTCCGAGTTGCAGCGGCCACCGGCGAGGCCAAACTCGATGCGCCCCCGCTGCGTGACGCCGAGGTTGGCTCCTTCGCCGATCACCCTGGCACGCAACTCGCCGGCCGTCACGCGGATCGCGTCGTTGGCACGGTCGCCGACATCCACGTTCGTCTCCGTCGAGCCGCGAACATAGGTGCCGATGCCGCCAAACCACAGAAGGTCGACATCGGTCTTGAGGATCGCGTTCATGATCTCGGCGGGCGTCGCGACGACCTTCTCCATGCCGATCGCTGAGGCCGCCGCGGCGGAGAGAGTCACCTGCTTTTGCGTGCGTGACACGATGATGCCACCGGCCGACAACTTGGACTTGTCGTAGTCCTGCCAGGACGAGCGTGGCAGCGCGAACAGCCGCTGCCGTTCCAACATCGAAGCGGCGGGATCGGGATCGGGGTCGATGAAGATGTCGCGGTGATCGAAGGCGCCGATCAGCCGGGTCGTCGGCGAAAGCAGCATGCCGTTGCCGAACACGTCGCCGGACATATCGCCGACGCCGACAACCGTGAACGGCTCGGTCTGGATGTTGCGGTCCATCTCGCGGAAGTGCCGCTTGACCGCTTCCCAGGCGCCCCGCGCCGTGATGCCCATCTTCTTGTGGTCGTAGCCGGCCGAGCCGCCCGACGCGAAGGCGTCGTCCAGCCAGAAGCCGTGCTTCTGACTGATCGCGTTGGCGGTGTCGGAGAACGTCGCTGTGCCCTTGTCGGCCGCGACGACGAAATAGGGGTCGTCCTTGTCGTGGCGGACCACGTCCTTCGGAGCGACGACCTTGTCGCCGTCGAGGTTGTCGGTGATCGAGAGCAGGCTGGAGACGAAGTTGACATAGGCCCGCGTGCCAGCCTCGAAGATGGCGTCGCGGCCGCTCCCTGTCGGGAGGCGCTTGGGAAAAAACCCGCCCTTGGCGCCAACCGGCACGATGACCGCATTCTTCACCTGCTGGGCTTTGACAAGCCCGAGGACCTCGGTGCGATAGTCCTGAGCGCGGTCGGACCAGCGGAGGCCTCCGCGTGCGACTGGCCCGAACCGCAGATGCACGCCCTCGACCTCCGGCCCGTAGACGAAGATCTCACGCCAGGGCCTGGGCTCGGGCAGGCCGTTCACGGCGCGCGAGTCGAGCTTGACAGCCAGGGATACCTCCGACGACCCGATCGCGCCGGCGTAGTAGTTCGTCCGCAATGTCGCCTCGATGAGGTTCTGCAAGCGGCGCAGGATCGTGTCGTCGTCCAGCGACGGGACCGCTTCTAGCTCGTCACGGATCTTCGCCTTGAGGTGCTTGGCCGCAACGTCGCCGTCCTTCGCGGCCGGATCGAAGCGCGCACCGAAGAGCTGGTAGAGGCCGCGTGCAATGTCCGGGTAGCGGTTGAGCGCGGCGGCGATGAAGTCCTGGCTTTGAGGGATGCCTGCCTGCTGGAGATAGCGGCCGTAGGTGCGCAGCACCGCGATTTCGCGCGACCAAAGACCGGCGGTCTGGGCCAGCGCGTTGTAGCCGTCATTGTCCGCCGCGTCGCGCCAGACGGAGAGGAACACGTCCTCGAGCAGGAGTCCGCCGTCGGCGAGGTCGATCGGTCGACCGTATGCGTTCTCCAGTTCCATGTCGTGCACGAACACGGTGTCGGCGTCCTCGCCGGTCACCTCGAACGTACGCTCGCTGATGACCCGGAAGCCGATATTCTCAAGGATCGGAACGCGCCTCGACAGCGCGACAGCCGATCCGTGATGGTAGATCTTGAGCGCCGCCTGTTCCTTCGATTGATCGGCATGGCGATAGTAGTCGATGGCGATCCTGTTGTCGGAGGACAGACGGGCGATACGGTCGGCGTCCCTTAGCGCCTCGGTTGCGGTGAACGAGCCGCGATAGCTCTCTGGAAAGCGGGCTGCGATGGAGGCCAGCCCTGCTTCGGCGCCCGCGGCCTCGGCCGCCTCGTCGAGCGCATCCTCCCAGGTCCGCACGATGTCGCGGATCGCCGCTTCGATTGCCGCCGGCTCGACCTTCGGCGTCTTGCCGCCGGAGCGACCGACGATGAAGTGCACGCGGGCGAGCGAACCCTCCGGGAAGGCGGGGTAGAAGGCCGAAAGACGACCGTCGAACGCGGTCTTGAGGTAGTCGCCGATCTTCTCGCGGACCCGGCTGTCGTAACGGTCGCGCGGCACGAAGACGATGATGGAAACGAAGCGATCAAACTGGTCCACGCGAACCAGCGCGCGGATGCGAGGGCGCTCTCCGAGCGCGAGGATCGCTTCCGCGTGCTTGCGCAACGTCGGGACCGCTACCTGGAAGAGTTCATCGCGCGGATAGGATTCCACGACGTTGATCAGCGCCTTGCCGGAGTGATCGTGCGGGTCGAAACCGGACCGGGCGATGACCTGGTCGGCCTTGGAGCGCAAATAGGGGATCTTCGTCACCGACCGTGTGTAGGCCGTCGACGTGAACAGGCCGACGATGCGCAGTTCGCCCGTCAGCTTGCCCTTCGCCCCGTAGGTCTTGAGACCGACATAGTCGAGATAGATGCGGCGGTGGACGACGGACTTCGCATTGGCCTTCGTGACGATCAGCGGATCGGGGCCGTGCAGGAATGCGCGGATCTCAGGCGTGGTGGTGACCGCCTCGTTGCCACGTCGAAGCACCAGAACCTTGGGATCGGCAAGGATGCCGAGACCCGGCGCATCCGATCGCTCGAGGCTGCCGCTCGTCTCCCCGCCCCGATAGACAAACTCGCGCATGCCCAGGAAGGTGAAGTTGTCGTCGCGCAGCCATTCGAGGAAGGCAATGGCCTCATCGACCGCGCCCTTGTCGAGCGGCACCGGTGCATAACGCAAGTCGGTGATCGCGCGGTCGAGCCGCGCGAGCATGGGCTTCCAGTCGGCGACCGCCGCGCGCACCTGTGCGAGCACCTTGTGGAGGCGTTCGGCGAGCGCATCCGCGCGGTCATCCGGAATTCGCGGAATATGGACGTGAATGACGCTCAGCCGATCGATGTCGGTGATCTGCTTCTGCCCGGCGGGCTCGGCGACCAGATCGGTCGCGCCGCGGCCGTGCCGGGCCCATACAACGGGATGAATGACCAGCAACGGCTCCTGTGCGCCGTCAGTTATCTCGCCCATCACGGAATCGAACAGGAAAGGCATGTTGTCATTGACGACCGTGATGACGGTGACCGGCCTGCCATCCCGCATGACCCCGCCGTCGCTGTCCACCGCGACGACCGATTGTCCCTTCCGGTGCTTCGCCACCGCCTGCTCGGCGAGCACTGCCGCTCGCCCGATGTCGGCGTCACGATAGGCCGACAGGTCTTCGGCCGGCGCGCGCCTGAGCACGTCCACGAATGGTCCGGGCGCGGACCTGGACCGCTTGGACGCGGCCGCCTTCGCCGCCGGGCGCTTTGTCCGGACGCTGGCCATGGACGATCCTCCTCCCACCACATCGTTTTCCGGCTATCGTAGCAGAGTCGCCGCCTTTGGCGATTGCCGATGCGTCTCGGGCACAGGAATAAGCGGCGGGGCGTGAAAGGGAGATGACGGAGATGGTGGAACGGGTGACGGCGCTGGATCTGGAGCCGGCCGAGCTCAGCGACGCAACGACGGCCTATTTCGACAAGTGCCGGGAAAAGCTCGGCCTCGTTCCGAACGTGCTTCTCGCCTATGCGTTCGACGAGAAGAAGCTGCGCGCCTTCACTGAGATGTATAACGACTTGATGCTTGGGGAATCCGGGCTCTCCAAGCTCGAGCGCGAGATGATCGCCGTCGCCGTCTCCTCGATAAACCACTGCTACTATTGCCTGACCGCCCATGGCGCCGCCGTACGCCAACTGTCCGGCGATCCGGCGCTTGGCGAGATGATGGTGATGAACTACCGGGCCGCCGACCTGACGCCGCGCCGGAAGGCGATGCTCGACTTCGCGGTGAAGCTCACCGAGCGGCCCGCGGAAATCGAGGAGGTCGACCGTGCAATGTTGCGCGATGCAGGCTTCACCGACCTCGACATCTGGGACATCGCGTCTTGCGCCGCGTTCTTCAACATGTCGAACCGGGTGGCGGCGGCGGTCGACATGCGCCCGAACCCGGAGTACCACGCGATGGCGCGCTGACGGTTTCGGTCCCTACTTCAGGTCGCACGCGACGCGGAATCCGACCGTGGGCAGGCTCCAAGGCCGCGCGTTCGAGGTACGAGGAACGTCAGCGAGCTGGATCGGGCGGTCGAGCGTCGCCGCTTGGGTGGCAAAGGAGCCGCCGAGCACCTTGCCGGGGCGCTCGCATCCCCCTTGCCTGTTGAGATCGTCGATCGTGCAGCGTTCCACACCCTCGGCGTCGACCCATTCCCACAGATTGCCGAACATGTCGTAGAGGCCAAGGGAGTTCGCCGGCAGCGAGGCGACCGCCGCCGCCTCGGAGCCGTCATGCCCGGTCCCGCAGCCCCAGCAGACCGCCTTTCCGTTCTGCGAAACCTGGTCGAACGGATTGCTGTCGGCATGAGCCGCTCCGATCCATTCGCCGTCCGTCGGCAAGCGATAGGCCGAGCACTGCAGGCGCGCTTTCGAGCTGGCCCAGGCGAGATACTCCTGCACGTCCTGCCAGGTGACCCCGCCGACAGGCCGGTCTCCGCGTCCTCGCCCATCGTCGGCGATGTAGCGGTTGCAGCCGAGTTCGCGGAAGCAGGCATCCCATTCGGCATATGTCGTTTCGGTACGGGCGATGGCGATCCGCGCCTCCTTCTCGCCGATCTCCCCGACGGGAGGCACGGGCATCTGCACCATCACGGGACAGTCGGCGCATTCGGTGAAGTGGCGCGGTGGCAGGCGGCTGGCCCGCGCCTTGAGGATCTCCTCGCTCTCGTCGAGGCCGGCGCTCGCGGTCTCGCGCGCTCCCTTCGGCGACAGGAAGACGAAATCGCCCTGGAGAGCATAGTCGAGGCCCTCGCGGGCATCGTCACGCTTCTTCGACGGCGGCACGATCTTGGGGATGACGGCGAAGGCCGGATCGTTGGCGCGTCCTGCCTTGCGGGTCTCCCGGGCGACGAAGCCGCGCATGAACTGGGCAAGCTCGGTTCCAAGGATAAGCCCGTCGCCGTCCGCATCGGCCGCCCCGCCGAGACCGGCGACGAAAGCGAGCGAGAAGGGGTTGTTGCGGTCGGGGACTTCCTGGTCGTCGCTGCCCGCCGTCAGCACCATGCGGGCGTTGAGCGAGAGCAGGTCGAGCGTCCAGTCGGCGACTTCCGGCGAAAGCGCGACCGGCGGTTTCGCGTTCGGCAGCCCGGTCTCGAGCTGCTGGCTGCGCATCGGGTCAGGAACCATCGAACCGGAGAAGCAGGCGTTGAAGAACATGAACACATGTTGCGCCTGCATCGATTCGCGTCCGAGCGCCGTCGACAGGTCCTTCACCGAAAATGCGCGATCGGCGAAGGTCGTCGCGCCCGGGGCGACGCTGTCGCTCGTCACCAGATAGCCGTATGCCTCGGGATCCTGCACGTTCTTGTAGCCGTGGGTGGCGACGTAGATCACGAGTCGGTTGCGCGCCGCATTGCCGTGCTTGTCGATGAAGCCTGTGATGATTTCGCGGAGCGTCGCCTTGTCGACGCGGCCGATCCGCGATTCCGGATCGATCTCGAAATTCTGGTTCCGGAGCGATGCGATGACCTGACCATACTCATGCTCGACGCCACCCAAATCCGGCCAGCTGGCGCTGTCGAACTCCGAGATGCCGACGACCAGCGCGAAGCTGGCCTTTGGGCCGAGCTGGTCCTGGATGCGCTTGCGCGTCTGTTCCTGCTTGTCTGGCTTGATGACGACCGCTGCGGCCTGCGCCACGGCTGCGCCCCAGAACACCACGAAGAGTACGAGGATCAGTTCAAGGCAGCGTTTCTGCATGCACCTCTCCATTCGACCCGATGACGACCGGGCTTGCCGCGGCGATCCATGCCCGGGCCTGCCCGTGCGCGCGCGTCGTTCGGATGCGCCACGCCTGCGCGAGTACGGAGGCCGTGCGCTCCGCTAGCCTCGCGCGGTCTCGCGTCGGAAGCGTGGCGAAGAAGGGACGATCCTGGACAAACTCCGTGGCGAACCCCGCGCCGGCGAGCGCCTCCGCGAGCGCCACGGGTCCAATGCCGTCCAGCGGCATGCGCACGACCGGCCAGCGCTCCGGATGGCGGCCTGCCCAATCGAAAAGGGCCGAGATCAGATGCGCGGCATCGACCGACTCATCCGGGCCCAGCACCGCGCCCACCACGATCTCCCGGGCTGTGCGTTCGCCGCCGAGCGCGAGCAACGCTGGCAGCGCCGCCACGGTGTCGCGATCCTTGCGCTTGCCGTCTTCCGTCAGCGATTCATAGGGTATGAGGTCTGGATGCAGCAGCCTGTCATTGTCGCGCTCGGCCGCCCAGCGATACCCGGCAACCGTTCGTGAGGCGAGCCAACGGGCATGCTCGATCGGCGCCAGTGCTTCGATGTCCTCGCTCTTCAACGTGGCCGCGGGGCCTCCGACGGGTCGCACCGCGAAGCCCGCAAGGGCCAGCTTGTATTCGACATGGTCGGCGGCGTTGCGGTTCTCGTCCTGGAACGTGTCGGGGAGCACGGCCCAGTCCTTCTCCGCGGCTGCGCTCCCGAACGCAGCGCCACGGGCGCGCCGCTCGCCTTCAAGGTAGGTTTCGTGCGCGGTCCTTGCCCGGGCGTCCATGCGCCTGGCGACGTCGCGCGCGTCGGCGAGATCGACCGCGACGGCATGGCGGATCATGCCGGTTTCGCCGATCGACGCGCCATCCGCATACACCACGATTGGCGGAACTGGCAGATCGAAGTCGAGCAATACGCGCTCCCAATGTCGTGCAAGCTGGTCCGCCTCCGCCGGGTCCTGGCCAATGCAGTGGATCGAGGAGAGTGCACTGGGATTCAGCGCCGCCGCGGACATCGCACGTTCGACGGCGAGCGGGTCGGTCGCGTCCACTGACGATATCGACAGGGTCACGGCGGCGGAACAGCTGGCCAGGCGATCGAGAGCACCGGCCGCGAAATCGGACTGGCCCGTGCGCAGGATGGTGAGCAGCGGAGGCGAAATCTCCAGGCCGAACCCCTGGCGGGAGAGCTGGAAGGCGACCTCCTGCATTGCCGGTCCGCTGCCGCATACAACGAGGTGGTGACGCTCCGCGCCCTCGACGACATATCGGCCCGGCATGGCCAGCGCCACGCCGCGCCTCACCTGGAGCTGGTCGAGAGAAACGACGGTAAGTTCGGCCTTCGCCTCGCGCGCCAGGCGGCGAAGCGCCAGGCTGCCCAGCGCGCGCACGGAAGGCTGTTCGAGTCTCATGAGCAGTTCGGCTTCTGAGCCGCTGCGGATCGCGGCCTCGCAGAGAGCCAGGTTCGACAGGTCGCTGTCGGTCGCCGCGGCAAGCACGCGCGCCTTGCGAACGGCGAAACGCGAGACAAGGCGCGGCGCGTCCGCGCGGTCCGACATGATTGCGAGTTCCCGAAACGGGTGTGCGCGCGCCAGTTGCGAGGCCGACGTCGGATCGATGGCAATGTGCAGGACGGACCCTTGCCGCCGCTCGCGGCGATCGAGCGCGTGGATGGTGGAGCGGTTGCCGGCCAGCACGGCATGGCCGCCACGACGGGCGAGCCAGACGAGCCGCGCTCGCCGACCGGCGGTTTCCCAGATCAGGGCCGCGACCGCGAGAATGCCGAGCGCGATCGGGGTGTAACCGGCGATGGTGACCATCGTGTCGCCCGCCCCTCCGGCGAAGCAGGCGCGCGACCCCCCGAAAACCGCGAGAAAGAATGCTTCGACGAGACGCCTACGCCAAGTCCAGAATCCGTCGCCGGGCAGGGCCGCCGGATCGCAGGCCCACATGCCCATCGTCGCCATGACGAATCCGAGCACGAGCAGACCCACCGCTGCGCAGACGTAGATGAGTAGTCGCCACTTGTTCATCGGCGCCGCGCTGTCCCCGCTGGTTTCGTTCTTTCGCCAGATTGGCTGGCGCTGCCCCTGGTGCCAAGGGTCGATCCGCCAAAAGTTGCGACGCGGATTCGACTACTCCACGGCGGCGAGCGCGCGGTAGTTGAGCAGGCCGTGCCCGAAGTCGCTGTCGCGGCCCTCGGCGCCGAGATCGCTGGCGGTCTCCGCAAGCGCTGCCTCGACCCAGTCGGCGGATCGTTCCGGCCCGTGGTGCAGGGCGTTTGCGATCGCGCCGGTGACGATGGCGGAGGCGAAGGACGTGCCCGTCACCAGATCGGCGCCGCCGTCGACCGGAGCGACCATGTCGACGCCCGGCGCCGCGACGAAGACATAAGGGCCGCGATTGGCCTGCGGCATCAGGCGATCCTTGGCGTCTGTCGCCGTCACGGCAATGACGCCGTCGTAGGCGGCGGGATAGCCCCAGGGGGCGCCGGGTCCGTTGTTGCCTGCCGCGGCCACGAGCACGATGTCGCGGGCACGCGCTGCTGCGCAGGCGGCCTCCAGCAGTTCATTATCCGGTCCGACGAAGCTCATATTGACGATGCGCACGCCGCGGGAGGCCGACCAGTCCAGCGCGTCGAGGATGATGTCCATGGTGGAGCGGCCTTTCTCGAAGGCGCGGGCCTGGTAGATGGCGGCCCCGGGCGCGATGCCGGGCGTGTCGCCGACGCCGGCGATCAGCCCCGCGACCGAGGTGCCGTGGCGACGGTCCGTGATCGGGTGATCCGGCATCGCGTCATAGCTCTCCGCGATCACGCCGCCGAGCGCCGGGTGGTCCTCATCCGCGGCGGTGTCGATGACCGCGACGCGGACGTCCCGGCCGTTGGCTGTCGATGGCTCCAACGCGATTCGTTCGAAGGCGTAGTTGGCGACCGCGGCGGCCTGCTGGAGGTCGACGAGGTGGTTCGGGGCTCGGGCGAGCGTACGCGGATCGGTCTCGAGTTGGGCGATGACGACGCCGACCGGGCGGCCATCGGGAACGCCGAAGCGCGCGATGGCTACGCCGAGCAGTTCCGATTGGCGCTGGGCGCGGACCTCGAGTCCGTAGGCCGCCGCGACCGCCGCGACCGTGTCCGGACCGCCGTCGATCGTAGCCAGCACCTCGTCGGAAACGAAATCGCCGCTGATCGCGCGCACCGGCGCCGCTGGCGCCGGAGGCGCTCCCGGTGCGGGCGGACGCTCCCTCGACGCGCCTCCTGCGTCACCGGACTGAACGTCCCTCTGCTGGGCGGCATCGACGCGATTGACTGGCCGCGGGTCAGGAACCGGAGCTCCGTCTCCGGGCAGAACCCGCCCTGTCTGGCTAACGGTGTCCGCGACCCGGTCGATCAGGTTGGGAAAGAGGTCGGCGAGGAGATCCGGCAGGTACACAACATGCGCGCCGACATCGGAGCCAAGTTCGTCCTGCCCGCATGGCGGGACGGCGGGATCGTCCGTGGGAGGGGTGCCGTCGGCGCACCGCACGTCGTCGCGATCGGGCACGGCTCGTTCCGTTGCCGGTTCCTCTGCGCGGGGCGGGTTCGATTGCGCAAATGCAGGCCCTGCCGCGGCGACGATCGCTGCGACGAACAGTGACTTCCGAATGCTAGTCCACATCGTCCGGTTTCCGGCCCGCGAGCGCAGATTCCACGAAAGGCTGGGCTGCAATGAGGCCGAGCAAGCGGTCGTAAGCAGCCTGGTCTTCGGTCTGCACGGCGATCCTGAAAACGCCGCTCGCAGAAGGGCCGCCGGCGATCGCGAGTCCGTTGGCATCCAGGAACGCGGCGATGTCGGCCATGCGCGCATCGTTGCGGAATGTGACGAGCACGAACGGCCGGTTGCCGAGGTCGTCCTCGTCGCCGGCGATGTCATAGCCCGGCGCGCCTGGTCCGGGTCCAGACAGGGTCTGGACGAGGAGCAGGGCGACCGCGGCGGCGGCCGTCGCCCAGGCGAGCCCGACCGGAAGGCCGAACAGGCTTGCGAGTGCTCCCGAAAGCCATGAAGCCGTCGGGGATTCGCGTACCGGGCCTGCTTCCTGGTCAAGCCTGCGGTTGAAGCGCGACAAAGCGTCGACGGGCGGCCGGACCGTCTCGTTCGCCGCGTTCGTCTCGGAGAACTCCAGTTCCGCTTCGCCGAGGGCCGCCTGGGCCTGAGGATCGGAAGCCAGCCAGGCTTCGATGGCAGCCAGGTCGTCCCCGTCGAGCGTGCCATTGAGGTAGAATGGCAGCAGGGCCTCCAGTTCGTCGCGTCGGGACATGATCGGATCGTCGCTCATGGCCAACCCCTGTCATGACCCGCCGCGGCAAGAGCCTCGCCGAGCTTCTTGCGGGCATAGAACATGCGGGTCTTCACCGTGGCCACCGGAATGCCAAGGACATCGCCGATCTCGGTGACCGAACGGCCGTGATAGTAGGCGAGGTCGATGACCGTGCGGTGTTCCTCGGGCAGGGCATCCACCATCCGGCGGATGGCCGCGCCCTTGTCTTCCTTCATAGCCATCACCTCGGGCGTGTCGGCGTCATCGGCAATCGCCGCCGCCGTCTCCTCGTCGAGTTCCGACTCGCGACGCTTGCGCCTCGCCGACAATGCCTTGAACCGCGCGATGCCGAGCAGCCAGGTCGAGACCTCGGATCGGCCCTCGAAGCGGGCGGCCTGCTTCCAGACTTCGAGGAAGACCTCGTTGGCGATGTCGTCGGCCATGGAATCCGATCCCGTCTGGCGCACCACGAAGCGGTAGACCCGTGCGTGGTGCCGCGTGAAGAGAAGCCGGATCGCGGCGCGATCACCGTGCCCGATGCGCGCGACGAGGTCGCGGTCGGAGGCGGAATCAGGCGTCATGGCCCGGCATTTCGGATGTATGTCGCATCACGCGCCGCAAAGGTTCATCGCTCATGATAGCGTTGCTGCGAGGTGCGCCTCAATCCCCGGTCTGGCGCGGCGTCGTGATCGCGTCGAGCGCGTGTTCGAACAGAGGGGCGACCCGCCCACTGCCCCGCGCGTTGAGATGGTCGCCGTCGCGGTAGAGAAGATGACCCTGTTCGTCGGTCAGCAGGCACATGTCGCCGGGGCAAAGTGTGTCGAGCAGCACGATGCGGTCTAAGTTTTCCGATCGATCGAGGACATCGAAGACACCGAAGGCAAGGGTGTTGCGTTCGAGATAGGCTTCCCGCGCCTGAAGCAGGCCGTCGATCGGATAGCCCCAGAGCAGGTGGTTCACGTACACTTGCCTGATGCCTGAAAGGTACTCCGGAACGGGGTCGACGATGACCAGTCTGCGCCCATCCGCAATCAGGCGATCGGCGCCCGCGACCATCCGCTCAACGAAGTAGCGCCCGTTCTCGTCGGCGGCTTCGGGAAACTCATCCAGTCGGGTTGCATCCGGTCGTCCGTAGGGCGGCTCGGAATCGTCGCTCGGGCGTCGTTGGTATGTCGTCCAGCGTCCGATGGCGAAGATGGTGCGGACGTCGTGCTCGCGGATGAAGCGATCGGCGGCGGCTCCGTATCCGACGCAGTCGTAATTGTCGAGTTTCCAGGCGATGTTCAGGAACGGCGGGCACCCCGCGTAACTGAAGAAGACACCCTTGAGGCCGCGCGTTTCCGCCGCGTCCCGAAATGCTGTCCAATAGGGTATCGCATGGCTGTCGCCCCACACCGCGAAGTCGACGGTGGATCGCGACGAGTCGCCGATCGTGCAGAATTCGTCGCTCAGCGCCCGTTCAAGGGAGGCGCAATCGACTGCCGTCGAATCGACCGGTTCAGGCATGATTGCTTCCCTGAGAATGGGTGGGAAGCGCTCGGGCAGCCCCTTGGTGACGTTGATCGCGAACGCGAGCAGGAGGATCGCCGCGCCGCCTGAAAGAACGCCCGCGAACAGGCTCCGGCGCGTCGCCAGCAATTGCCGCTGACGGAACGGCGCTTCGATCCAGTGATAGGACATCGCTGCAAGCGCGAACGCCGCAGCGACCGCACCGATCCGCCACCAGTCCGGAAGCACCTGCTGCGCCGATGCCCCGTAGGCCAGGAGCGGCCAATGCCAAAGGTAGAGTGAGTAGGAAATGCGGCCAACATAGACGACCGGCCGAGCCGCAAGCAGGCGATAGGCCAGATCCGATGTGGCGCGTCCGCCGGCATGGACGATCAGGGCCGCCCCCAGGACGGGCGGCAACGCGCCCGCGCCCGGAAACGCAGTCGCCTCATCGTAGCTGAAGACTGGATAGGCGATCAGCGCCATACCGGCCAGCCGCATCAGCACCGGGAGGGTCGCTCCCGGCTGTGCACCGCGCCAGACCGCGATAAGCGCCCCGGCATACAACTCCCAGAAGCGGGACGGCGCGATGAAGAAGGCTGTCGTCGGGTAGCCGCTCCCGACCAGCGTCTCGGCGAGAACGAAGGAAAGGACGAGCCCCGAGGCAAGCAGATAGGGGAGAAGCGCCGGGCGGTACCTCAGCGCGATCATCAGCACCAGCGCATGCAGAAAGTAGAACTGCTCCTCGACCGACAACGACCAAGTGTGAAGGAACGGCACCGGTTCCGATGCGGTGAAGTAGCCGGATTCGCTGAGGAAATAGTGGTTGGCGAAGAACAGGCAGAAGGCGGTCACGCTTTGTGCGAGTTCGCGGTACTGGTTGGGCAGCAAAATGAACCAGCCGGCCAGGAGCACGAAGAACGTTACGGGTATGGCAGCCGGCACCAGCCGCCGCGCGCGCCGCTCCAGAAAGCCCCAGTAGGAGAACCCGCCGTCAGCGTGTTCGGCAAGGATAAGGGAGGTGATGAGGAAGCCGGAGACCACGAAGAAGACGTCGACGCCGACATAGCCGCCGCCCCAGCCGGCAAGTTCCGCGTGGAACGCGACGACGGGAATGATCGCAATGGCCCTCAGACCGTCTATGTCGGGACGGTATGCGAAGTCGCTGGCCGGCCGCTCGATTTCCGGCCGGTCCCCATGCCCTGGTCCCGTCAGCATGGGTGATCGGCCGGCGGGACCTTCCGTCCGAATGCGTCGGTGCCGGGCGGGCGGGACTGAATGGCAGGAAGCGGATGCATGGGTACGGTAGGAATCGGTGGACGGCCCGACAGTAGGTCGCTCGGCCATTGTTTGGGAACCCCTTGGCCGTGCCCGGCCCGCACGGCCCGATGCGACACCAATGAACCTTTGCGCGGCGCGTCGCGACAAACCACCTGCGCCGTATTCCTGCGGTCGCAGAAGGCAGGGTCATCACTTGGTCGACGAAGACAGCGCGCGAGGCGGGTCGAGGCAAGCATGGGTCGGACGCCGAAGTTCCCGGCGCTCCGGCTCCGCGCCCGTTTCGTTGACGTTCCACGGCCGCCGCCCTAGGCTCCTGTCAGCAAGGGACGGTCGTATCGAGGGGGAGAATGCCGGAGGCGAGGGATCGGCTCGTGTCGCTCCCGTTTCCGCCGCAATTCTTCCGATTGGTAGGAGCCGAATGCGCAGCGCCCGCTGGTCCCGCCTGTTTGTCAGCGCCTCCGGATGCCTTGCCGTGCGGCTTGCGACCGGCGCGGCGGCCTTGCTTGCGGTCGCGCTTGCCGCGTCGCCGGTTGGCGCTCAGGAAACCAGGATCATATTCCCGGGGGCGATGGCCGTCACCGGCTTCCCGGGGACCCACGTTCCGGATCTCGACCAGGCTATCGCGGCAGGCGTCGATCCCGTCGATGAGACCTTCATCGATCCGTCACGCGCCGTGTTGCGCATCTTCGACGTGTCGGCGCTTGGCAGGCCCGCAGAAGGTCAGTCGTTTGCAACGCCGCCGCCCTTCGAGGTGACCGCGGGCCAGATCGGACTGGTCTTCGCGATGACCTATGACGACGGGCTGTCAAATGGCCGCACTTCCGGAGTTCCCGACCTCTACGCCGCGTCGAGTTCGCTATACGGGATCGGCATCGTCACGCCTGACGTCGACGGTGACGGGCGGCCCGAGCGCCAGCGTCGCGGCAGGCCGGGCGCGACCTTCATGGAAGGGCAGTTCGCCGAGAAGAACGGCGGCAGACCGGGCGCGATCTGGAAGATCGACGGCGAGTCGGGCGCCGTGTCGCTGTTTTCGGCGATCGACGCCAATAGCGGACCCGGCATCGGCGACATCGCCTTCGACGATCGAAATCGCCAGTTCTTCGCTTCCGATCTCGATTCCGGCCTGGTTCACCGCATCGGCGAGGGCGGCGCGCTGATCGACACGTTCGACCACGGTGTCGATGGCCGCCCCGCCGGTGGCCTGGCCCCCGTCGCCGACGACGGTCCCGTAATGGACATCCATGATGCGGCCTTCGACAGCGAAGACCCGGATACATGGGGGTTCACGCCCGACGAGCGACGCGTCTGGGGCGTGCAGGTGCATGGCGACCGGGTCTACTATGCCGCGGGTGAACGTGCGGAAGTCTGGTCGATCGGCATTGCCGCCGACGGGCGTTTCGCCGGAGATGCGCGCCGCGAGTTGACCGTTGCAGGCGCAGATATCCCGGTCACCGACATCGCCTTCGACGGTCGGGGCTTCATGTATCTCGCGCGGCGGGGGCAGATTGGAAGTCGATACGACTACGGCGAGATCGCCCGTTCGAGCGATGGAGTCGTCCTGCGTTACCGGCGTGCGAACCAGGACGACCCGGTGACGAAGTCGATATGGGTCGAGGTGCCGCGGGAGCATGGGCCCGGACTCGCGCGGTCATCTCGCCAGTCAGGCGGCATCGATCTGCACTACGACTATTTGGCCGATGGTAAGTCCGATAGGCGCGGCTGCTCCGACACGATCGTGATGACGGGCGGTTCCCTGCGCGACGATCCGGCGATCGCCGGCCCGCCGGGCGCGGGCGGCCTGTTCAAGGTCCGCGGTGTTCGGATCACGCGCAACACCCGTGGCGAAGGGCAGGACGAGCGACCGTCCGGCTCATGGTTCGTGGACTATGACGGGTTCTCCCAGGTTTCCGGACCCAGGGGCGACATCGGCGACGTCGAGATCTGGCGACCTGGCGAAGGACGCGCCGGACGATCCGAGACAGGATCACCAGTCGACCTAGCCTGCGGGCCGGACGAGCCGAAGAAGCCCACCATCGCCGTCGGGAAGACTGGCGACCGGCAGTGCACGGTCGGGATGCCCTGCACGTTCGAGATCACCGTCACGAATGTCGGCCATTCCGACTTCGCCGGACCTGTCAGGATTGCCGACGCGGTCGGAATCGAGGGCTTCGGCCGTATCGAGGACGTGGCGGTCACCGAGATCGCACCTCCCTTTGGCTGCGCCGAGGGGCCGACATCGCTGCCGGTCTCATGTACAGTCGATCTGGTGCTCGCGGCCGGTGCCAGCCGTGTCCACAGGATGACGGTGGTCGTTCCGGGCGACGGACGCTTCGGAGGAAGGGACGGCCCGCACGAAGGCCGCGCTTGCGTGGCGGTGCTTGACCCCGAAACCCCGGTCGCGGTTCTGCCGGAGGCCCAACGGAGCATGGGGACCGGCAATCCGGCCGGCGGTTCGGTCTATGCCTGCCATAGCTTCGAGCTATCTGGACCCGAACGGGCGGTTTCGATCCCGATTCCGGAACCTCGCCCGCAGACGGGTACCGGCTCCAAGCCGCAGCCATGCACGCTGCTTGCGGGGATGGTGCGGACGGAAGCGGGCGAATGTGTCTGCCCGAAGGGCGCCAGCTTGCGCAACGGCGCCTGCCGGGCCGTCACGGGCGGTCAGCCCGAGAGCCAGCAGTGCAGGCTCCTGCCCGGTCAGGTTCGCACCAAGGACGGACAGTGCGTTTGCCCGCGGGGAAGCCGTCTGGTCCGTGGCCAGTGCCGCCAGCAGGTGGTGGAGTGCAAACAGGACCAGAAGCTGGTGAATGGCCGCTGCGTGGCCGAGCCCAGGCCAATGGCGTGCAAGCGCGGTCAAAGGGTGCGCAACGGAAAATGCGTGGACGTTCAGGCGACGCGCTGTCCGGCTGGCACGACCGGCAAGCCGCCGAACTGTCGTCCCCTCGGCGTCGACGTGCCGAGGCTGCTCTTGCAGCCGGGCATACTGAAGTCGCTGCCTCGCCGACAGCCGGGCGGCAAGCGCACGGTGGTCCCGAACTAAACGGTCTGGAGCCTTTCAGGCCTGATGGAATCCGAGCGATTGCATCAATCACCGAAAGGCGCCAGACGGCCGATCCAAGACGTGATCGCCAAGCCCGCCTGTCCCGCTGGCGGGCTCATGACTTTGCGGCGGTCGACGCTCGCCGCCGCGTCGTGAACCAATTGCCCGACCGCAGCGACACACTCTCCGGAAAGCCAATCCTGAGGAGAGAAACATGCCCAGATCCATCACGCTGCCTACTTCCACCGCCGCGCTGGCGCTTGCCTTCGCCGCGTTCGCCGGTCCGGCGCTCGCCGACACCGCGGGTCTCAACTCGATGTCGTTCTCGACCGACCCCTACTTTGTGCCCGCCACCGTACGGGTCATATCGACTGACAAGGTCAAGTGGGACGCCATCAAGCCCGGCGCGATGAACTTCACCGGCAACATGTCGATCGACACCAAGTATCCCGGCATGATCTGGGACGTGGCGGTCGTGCTCGGCGAATGTTCCGACAACGGCTGTGCCTTCATGCCCGCGATCTGGAGCACGGACGTCCTCGACCGCGATTTTTTCGCCAACGAGACGATCTCGTTCCAGTCGTCGCTCATCGGCGTGTCCGGGACGGGCATCACGCTCGGCGACCAGATCTTGGCCCGCTGCAACGAGAAGCTCCAGGCCGACGGCCCGACCAAGGCCCACACCTTCACGCACCAGTTGCCGGCGACCTTCATCGCCGACAGCGACAAGGACTGGGGCAATGTCGGCAACCTTCTGCCCGAAGCCGAGGCGGGTCCGTGGCCGCACTACCCGAATGAGATCGACCACACGCGGACGGCGATGTTCGACGTCAACGTGATCTGCGAGCCGGTGGTCAAGCCGTCGGCCGACGACCTCAAGCACGATCTCGGAGAGTTCAAGGTCGAGGACGTGAAGCTCTTCCTCACGACCTATCACAACCAGGTTCCCGGCTCGAACCCAGGCACCGTCTGCCCCGCCTTCAAGGTGACCAGCCGCGCCGAGACCAGCAAGGCCGGCGCCGTGCAAATGCGCATCTGGCGGCAGAAGGATGGCGGCCCGATCACTTCGCAACTGGTCGACGCCTGGTCGAGCTATGACGCCGCCAAGAACGGATACTTCGCCACCTGGCAGGAGTTCGAGAACGTCGGCACCACCTCCTACTTCCAGTTCAAGACCGAGATCGTGGGCGACGCGTTCGCGCCGTTCGACGGCTGGAAGGACATCACCGTGCACTGCACGGGCGCCGGCGGGGGCGGCTTCGCCTCCGAGCCGAACGACAACAATGCCGATCTGCCGAAGCCCAAGGCGACGTGGAAGGGTTCGGTGCTGGTGTCGGATACCGCCGGCAAGGACAAGTCCTGCCCGCGCAAGGGCACGGTGTTCTTCGGCGTGAGCCGTCAGGCCCCGGGCAATTTCGACTATCGCATTTCATGCTCCAACGGCGCCTATTTCGAAGGGTCGGCCCTCGGCGCGGACCAGGGGAGCGGGGCGTTCGAAGCCTACGCGACGCACGAGATCTCGATCAACAAGACCCGCAAGATCCAGTGCACGCTGCAGGAGATGACGCCGGCCCCGGTGACTGTCTCAGTCGACAGCCACGACTTCACCTGCGCCAATCCGGCCATCGATCCGCCGGCCGATGATCTCGCAGACTCGCCGCGCCCGAACCTCGGCAAGCCGGAGGTGAAGATCCCGGCCTTCATCGTGACCCCAGCGCCGCACTGCGGAGACAACCAGCACATCGTCAAGGGAAAGTGCGTCGACAAGCCGTCCGTCTCGATCTTCTGCAAGAAGGGCTTCGTGCCCAAGGGCAAGACCTGCGTGCGCAAGCCGACCGTGGTCGAGGCGTGCGCGACCGACGAGCGGAGGGTGAAGGGTGTCTGCGTGAAGGCGCCGGACGTGAAGCCGGTCAAGATCAAGAAGCCCGAGGTGAAGCCACAGAGGCTCAAGAAGCCGGAGATCAAGCCGGCGCGGGTGAAGAAGCCTGAAGCCAGGCCGGTCAAGCGCCTTCCCAAGGCGGCGGTCGCCCAACCGAAGCTGCCCGGCCTGCAGAAGAAGCCGAGGCGCATCAACTGAGGCGACGGATATCCGAAAACAGCAACGCCGGCCCTTGGGGTCGGCGTTCGCTTGTCCGGGGCTGCGGCCCGCGCATTCGCGCGCGAGCCGCGCCTCCTTCCGCTTCCGGGTCGCGGCCGGGCGCCGGCCCGCCGCCAAGGCGCCTTCGCGACCCCCGCGGATGCTAGAGCAATGTTCGACCAGATTGAATCGTTCTGCCGGAGGGAATTCGGGCCAGGGTCGAGGGCTTCGGCGACGGTCGATGTGGTGCATCGGCCGAGCCGGAGCCCGAAGGATTTGGCCCGAATTGACCCGGCCCGAAGGGTTTCCCGCTGGCGGGCGCCCGCTTCGTCGAGCCGCTCGGACGATGGAACCCCATCGCCCGTCGCGTCTCTCCTGCCGGATCGCCTCGCCATCGAGGAAACAGAACTGGTTCAATCTCGTCGAACATTGCTCTAGTTCACGATGACGATGCTGGTGTTCGAAGGACCGAAAGTCTCGACCAGCGTGAAGAAATCCTCGGCGTCGTCGGGATGGAGACGAACGCAGCCGTGCGAGGCCGGGCGACCGAGGTTCTTCACGTGCGGCGTTGCATGCACCGCGTAGCCGCCGTGGAAGAACACCGAATGCGGCATCGGGGCGTTGTCGTACTTCTTCGAGTACCACATCTCGTGCATGCGGGTCGGCGTGAACGATCCGGTGGGAGTGACGTAGCCCTTCCCCGCCGTCGAAACCTTCCACTGGAAGGTCTGGTGGCCGTCCACGATGATGTCCATCGTCTGGGCCGAGAGGCTGACGCGAGCCAGTATCTTGTTCGCCGCTTCGGCGCGACCGGAGGCGGTGCCGAGAAGGAAGGTTACACCGAGGGCGGCGCAGGCGGCGATGTTGATCAGCCTGGTGGGGAGGGCGGCAAACATGATGAGGTCTCGCATCCGGGGTTCTCGATGTCCGACTTATCGTTGCGGCATGTTTCGTTTCGATTTCGGTGTGCGCGTTTTCTGTTTCGTTTGTGTTTCATATCCTCGCTATCGGACAGCGGCGCGGCTGCCGGGAAGGAAACCCGCCTGCAACAATCGGGGGTTCCAACGGCATGATCCAGATACAGCGTGGGGCGAGAAAGGCGCCATGAGACATCGGCCGACCCCTTTAGGAACTACTCCCGCTGCATTGCGTTGGTTGGTGCGCGTGGGCGTCGCAACGGCGCTTTTCGCGGCAATCGGCCTCTGGGGCGATCCTGCGAGTTCCGGGATGGCGGATGCTGTGTCGCTGGTGGTCGCGTCGTGATCTGGGATGCGAAAGGACGTGCGTGATGAAGTCCGGAAAAGCTGCCGCAATACTCAGTGCACTGCTCTACGGTCAGGCGCTCTTCGGCATTCTGGCCGTTGGCGCCGTGCTGATGAAGGAGCGGACCGATATCGCCGCCGTCGATCCGATGACGGTCGCATCCGTCCATGCGCCAATGCGGTCGCAGCGCTAGCCTCGAGGCGTTTCACCCGGACGCATTCCCGGAGGCTCGAACCGGTAGCCGGAGCCGCGTATCGTCACGATGCTCTCCGTATCCAGCTTGCGTCGCAGGCGCACGATCCGCGAATCGATGGAACGGTCGAAGGCGTCTGCGACTTCGGCAGGCGCCGCAGCGATGATGTCTTCGCGCGAAAGGACCCTTCGAGGATTGGACAGGAAGTAGCGGAGCAAGGCCACTTGCCCGGGAGACAGGGTCTCCTCGCTGCCCGAACGGTGCATCACCAATGCGGCCCTCAGATCGACCGTGGCGTTCTCGAACACCACGAGTTCCGGCCCGCCACCGCGACGACCGAGGAGCCCGCCTATCCTCGCCGCAAGTTCCCGAGGCGCGATGTCACGGTCCACGACGTCCGACGCGCCGAGTTCGAGGGCAAGCACGCGCTCGATCACATCGCCGGCGGCGCCGATCATGACGAATGCCGGCGAGGTGCTTCCCTGCCGCTGCCGCAGCGGTTCAAAACCGCTGGCCGCAAGGTCGACTACCGCGATGTCGGGCGAACGGCCTGCTGGCGTGAAGCCGTCGGGCCAGGAGCCATCGACGCGGATCACATCGTAGCCGCGACGTTCCAGATGTTCCGACAGCGCCGCCCGGAAGCCGGGCTCAAGCCCGACAAGAACGACAAGCGCCCGCGCCACTATGCATAGCTCCTTGAAATCAATTACAAATTCCTGGACTGGACAACATGTTCGTTGCGAATCTACTGTCCGCTGAGAGCGGAGGCGAGAAGACACTGCGCGCACGTATCGTCGTTGTCGAGGACGAGCCCGACCTGCGCGATGCCGTCGTCGAATATCTCGCCGCGAATGGCTTTGATGTGACATCGGCTGGAGACGCGGCGCAGATGCGCGCGCTGGCTGCGGAGCAGACCTTCCATCTGGCGATCCTGGACATCGCCATGCCGGGAGAGGATGGGCTCTCCCTGGCGCGCCACCTGCGGTCCTCGATGCCGATCGGGATCATATTCGCGACGGCGGCCGGCACCTCGATCGACAGGATCGTCGGGCTCGAACTCGGAGCCGACGACTACATCGTAAAGCCCTACGAACTGCGCGAGTTGCTGGCGCGGGTTCGCAGCGTCCTGCGCCGCGTTCCGCTCGACGCATCGCCGAAGGCGAAGGCAGACGGCGCCGCCTCCCGCCGCGTGGTTCAGTTCGGTGACTTCAGCGCCGACCTCGATGCCCGCACGGTCACCGGACCCGCCGGTGCGATCGAACTCTCGAAGAGCGAGTTCGACGTGCTCGAAGTCTTCCTCACGCGTTCGAACCGCCTGCTCACGCGGTCGAGCATTTCCGAGGCGATCGGCGTAATCGAGGACCCGGAGACGTCACGCGCGATCGACATAAGGATCATGCGGCTGAGAAAGAAGATCGAGGCCGATCCGGCCAGTCCGCGGTTCCTGCGAACCGTGCGCGGCGAAGGTTACATCTTCTCGGCGCCGGTCGCGGACAACAACTGACCGGCTTGCGTCCTCATGCAACGGCGCGCATGACATGGCGATGATCGAAACGATCCCGCCATCCATGGATCCCGGCATCGCCGATCCGACGGTTTCGGTGGCGGCGGCCCGCGTCGTGCGACGGCTCAGACTGGCCGCCAACTGGCGTGATGAGATCGGGGGGTGCCTCGAAATCCTGGGCCGGGCTCTTGGTGCGCACCGCGCGATCCTGTTCGAACTGAGGGAATTGCCGACGACGGGCTTTGCCCAGGATGTCAATGCCCTGTGGTTCGATGACGCCATTGAAGGCATCGGCGGCACGCCGACGATCATCGACGAAGCGACCGTGCACGCGGACCCTCTGCTGAGCCGCATCGCGTCGGAAGGCCGCAAGGGCTTCATGTTCACCGGGCTCACCCGCGACATTGAAGGGTTCCTCCGTCGGGAGTTCGAGAGCCGCAGGATAAAGTCCTTCATGTCTATCCCGGTGTTCGCTCACGGCCATGGCTGGGGGTCGCTGGCGATCAACGACTGTATCCACCAGCGGGTCTGGTCCGAGGAAGAGCTGGCGGCGGTCGAGATCGTCGCCTTCGCGATCGGCGATGCGATCGAGCGCTCCCGCACCCAGGAGCATGTCGGCGAGGTCATCAGGGCGGCGATGCTGCAGGCCGCGATGGACGCGGTCATCATCATCGACGAGACCGGCAAGATCGTCGAATTCAATCCTGCGGCAGAGCGCATGTACGGGTTCGCACGCGACGACATCATCGGCCAGGACATGCTGGATACCATCATCCCGACCCATTACCGGACGGGCTATGCCAACGGCGCCGAATACATGGCAGGCCGCGGGGCGCCCATGCTCGACAACCGGCTGGAGACCGTTTCGCAGAATGCTGCCGGCGATGTGTTCCCGATCGAACTCACCACGACCGTGGTTCGGGTCGCCGACCGCCGGCTGATGCTGGGCTCGATCCGTGATCTGAGCGAGCAACGCAAGGCCGAGGACGAGATCAACCGTCAGCGCGACCGGCTGCATCAGAACGAGAAGATGGCCGCGATGGGTTCGCTGCTCGCGGGAGTCTCGCACGAACTGAACAACCCGCTCGCGGTCGTGGTCGCGCAGTCCACGCTGCTGCACGAATTCTCGTCGGACCCGGCGACGAAAGCGCGGGCCGAGAAGGTGCGTGCGGCGGCGGAACGTTGCGGCCGCATCGTCAAGAGCTTCCTCGGGATGGTCAGGCTTCACCCGCCAAGCCATGCCGACACCGACCTGAACTCGGTGGTTCGGGCGGCACTCGAGGTGACCGCCTACGGTGCGCGCTCGACCGGCATCGCCGTTGACGCCGCGCTCGAGGATGGGCCGGTCCTGGTATCGGGCGACGCGGACCATCTCACGCAGGTCGCCGCCAATTTTCTGGTGAACAGCCAGCACGCGCTGCTGCCCTGCGATGGCGACAGACGGATCAAGGTCAGGACGTTCCGCGGTGCGGGGACGGCCGGCTTCTCGATCGAGGACAACGGGCCGGGCATCGCGGAGGAGATCCGTCAGCGGATATTCGAATCCTATTTCACCACGAAGCCAGCCGGGGTGGGCACGGGCATCGGCCTGTCGATCTCGCGATCGATCGTGGAACGCCACAATGGCCGCATCTGGTTCGAGGAAGTGAAGCCCCATGGCGCCCGCTTCGTCGTCGAACTGCCGACATTGGTGGGCGCGCATCCGAGGGCAGAACCGGCGCAGCGCAAGGCCACGGAGATCCGGCGTGCGCTCATCATCGACGACGAGCCGGATGTAGCGAGTTCGCTGGCGGACATTCTCGAGTTGATGGGACTCAAGTCCAGTGTCACGACGGTTTGGACGACGTCCTCGGCGATGATCGACGAACATAGCCCCGATGTCATCTTCAGCGACCTCAGGATGCCGGCCAAGAGCGGGATGACGATCCACGCGGAACTCGTGAGCCACCGGCCCGACCTTGCGCGGCGGTTTGTCCTGGTGACGGGCGACATGATCGGCGCCCGCAACGAGATCGAGGCGGTCGCTCCGCATCTGCGGCCGCAGCTTCTGGAGAAGCCGTTCAGCACGCTCGATGTACGCGGCGTGCTCGCGGCCGTATCCGACCAGCTTACCTACGCGAGCTGAAACGAACTCGAGCCCGGGAGGCAAAAAAAAGGGCCACCGCCGGCAGGAACGGCGATGGCCCGTGCGCTGGAGGATGCGCGGATAGAACTTAGAAAACGTTCGGTGCGTTGCCGGCCGGTCCGGCATCGGCGATCATTCGGATCTGGCGCGCCTTGCCAGACTCCCTTGCGATGACCAGCAGGCAATCCAAGGTTTCGTCGCCCCAGGCCTGCCCTTCGCAGACGCGGGCCGCTTCGTTCACCACCGGGAGGCGGCTGGTCTTCGCGGTCGTGCGCACGGTATCCACGACTTCCGACCTTTCGCCAGTCGATGCGAACGCGGATTGGGAGGACGGGCTCAAGGCCATTGTGGCGAATGCCGCGGAAACGATGATCGCGAACATGGCCATCGGATGATCGGCCGACCGCTGGCGCAGGCGGAGCCTCGGCAGCGAATAGCGGGTGGTCTGGTGGGTGTTGGCGGAGCCGTTCATGGGACTTGGCCTCTGTTCTCGTTCCCCTGTGACAAGCAACCTAGGACTGGACTGTTTCTGCCCGATGATGGCCGAAGTGACGTTTGTAACGATCCGGAAACCAATCATCCGGGCAACAATCGGTCAGATGCGGGCATCTTCTGGCAGCAATAATGCGCGACGCCGGGCAGGGTTCCAGACGTGCCGTCCGAATTCGTCCGGTAGCGAATCAGGTGGTGGGCGGGAAAAGCCGGCCTAGGAAATCGTAGAACCAGGCTGCCTGAGCGCGGTCGTGCGCGACCATCAGCTCGTCCTGCTCCTCTCGCGACTGGACCCCGGGTCGGCCATACATCGCCCAAGGCGCCGCCTGCCAGCGGCGGAAGCCTTCGATTGTCACCTCGGGATGGAACTGTAGGCCGAACGTCGTGTCGCCGTAGCGAAAGGCCTGGTTGTCGTACAGGTCCGACGAGGCCAGCTTTTCGCCCCCGGCAGGAATGTCGAAAGCGTGAAAATGCGCCTGGGCCACGACCAGGGCGTCGGGAATGAATGCGCGCCCCGCATCCGTCGGGCGAAGGCGGTAATAGCCGAACTCATGCATGCCCGATTGCGGCGGTCCGACCCTGGCGCCCAGGGTATGGGCAAGCTGTTGCGCGCCCTGGCAGATGCCGAGCACCGGGATGCCGCGCCGCATGCACGACTCGATCCAGCGGGCCTCGTCGCGAAGGAACGGGTATTTCGTGGTTTCGTAGACCTCGTACTTGCCGCCGAAAACGATGGCGCCCGCGATGTCGGCTCCGGGTTCTGGAAGCGCCTCGCCGTCGAACGGGTGACGGTAGTCGGCCTCGAAGGCGGCGGAGACGGAGTAGTTGGACACGCGATCGTCGCGGGGGCCGCGGTCGTGCCGCACGAGAACGAGCCTGCGCATCACGACACAACCTCCAGCGGACCGGCACGACGTCGACGAACGATCGCCACGATCGAGCTACGTCGCGCCACGATGACCTTGAGCGCCACCACAATCGCGCCCCAATCTGACGCAAGATCGACGTCGCGGGGACAGACCGGCCGCAGCGTGGGTCCGCATGAAGAAAACCTCGAGCATCCTAGTCGCAGCATTGCTGCTTTGCCTGCCCGCCGGCGCCCAGGGCGCGGCCGGGAAACATTCCTTTGTCACCGAGTACTCGGTGGAGTACCTCGGCATCCGCGTCGCCAAGTCCACGTTCAGCAGCACGATCTCTTCCGATGCGTTCGAGGTGCATGGTTCGATCAAGAGCAGCGGCCTTGCGCGCTTCTTCGACAGCACCGAAGGCACCACCTACGCCGCCGGCAACTTTGCCGGGGAAACGACCCGCCCGCGGGGGTATGTCGTCGCCTATACCTATGGCGAGAAGGCGAAGAAGACCCACCTCGCCTTCAAGTCGGATTCCGTCGCCGCCGTCACGAACACACCGGATCTGCCCAGCCGGCATGCCCACTGGGTCAAGGTGTCGGCGAAGGATCTGAAGGCGGTGGTGGATCCGCTTTCGGCCGCGCTGGTGAAGGCCGATACGCCGGCCGCGGTCTGTGGAAGGACCGTCCGCGTCTTCGACGGGGAGTTCAGGGCCGACATCGTGCTGTCTGCGTCTAAGGCATCGCCGGCCAGGGTGCCTGGCACCGAGGCGGGCGCGGTGGTCTGCAGCGCCAGGCTCGTGCCGGTCGCGGGCTACTATCCGACGAACAAGTCGCTTGGCTACCTGCGCGACAAGAGCCGCGTCGACATCACGTTTGCGCAGCTTGGCGGAACCGGCATATATGCGCCCGTTCACGCTTCCGTGGGCACCCGGTTCGGCCCGGTGACGATCCGCACCCGAAGCCTGAAGGCGAGCAACTAGTCAGCGCGCTCCGCCGCGCTTGGCGGAGGGATCATGGCGCGGGCAACCCTTATCGGATTCACTGCGGTCGTGATGTGGGCGTTGCTCGCGCTGTTCACCGACGCCTCGGGGGGCGTCCCCCCGTTCCTGTTGTCGGCCCTGGCCTTCTCGATCGGAACAGCCGTGGGTCTGGCGGCGCGGTGGCTGGGGTGGGCTGATGGCGCCACGGAACCGATCCCTCCACTTGTCTGGCTCATCGGTGTTGCGGGATTGTTCGGCTATCATTTCCTCTATTTCACGGCGCTCAGGAACGCTCCCGCCGTCGAGGCAAGCCTGATCGCATATTTGTGGCCTTTGCTCATCGTGCTCGGTTCGGCGCTCGTGCCGGGCGAAAGGCTCTACTGGCATCACGCTGCCGGCGCGCTGCTGGGGTTCGCCGGAGCGGCATTGATCGTCACCGGCGGCGACGGGATCGCTTTCGATGCCCGCTACGGATTCGGCTATGCGATGGCCGGATTGTGCGCCGTCGTCTGGGCCGCCTATTCGCTGCTCTCGCGGCGCTTTCCCAACGTGCCGACATCCGTGGTGACATGGTTCTGCGCGGTGACGGCGGCACTCTCCCTTGCCTGCCATCTCATCCTGGAAGAGACGGTGCTTCCGACGACGGCCGGCCAATGGGGAGCGGTCCTGGCCCTGGGACTGATGCCGGTCGGGGCGGCGTTCTACACATGGGATCATGGCGTCAAGCGCGGCAACATCCAGGTCCTTGGCGCGGCCAGCTATGCTGCACCGCTCCTGTCGACGCTGGTGCTGATCGCCACGGGTTTCGCCGAGCCGACGATCACTATGCTGATGGCCTGCGCGCTGATCACCGCCGGAGCGGTGCTTGCTGCAAAGTCGATGCTCCTGTCCGGGACCACCACCGCGAGGTCCTCGCGATGATGCTGTTTCCAGGCGGCATCGAAGCGCCTGCGAACGCAACGCTGGTCCTCTCCGTCGCCGCGGCGACGATCTATGGCTTCGTGCTGGAAATGCCGCCGTCCTGGCGTCGCAGCGCGGTCAAGGTTCTTGCGGTCGCGCTGCTGGCTGTTCTGGCGACGATGTCGGCCGGGCCATGGATGCTCGTTGCCGGGCTTGCAGCCAGCGCGGCCGGCGACGCCTTCCTTTCGCGGAAAGGCGAGGCGGCGTTCCTTGCCGGTCTGGCGAGCTTCCTCGCGGCGCACCTCTTCTACATCGCGCTCTTCTCGCTGGAGGGTGCCGCCGCGGCGCCGTTCCTCCACGATGTCGCGCGCGCTGTCGTCGTCATCGCAATGGCTCTCGGCGCGCTCGGCATGGTCGCGCTGCTATGGCCCCTCGTCGGCTCCCGCCAGCGATTCCCCGTGCTGATCTATGCCGCGGCCATCTTCGTGATGTGGCTTGCCGCACTCACCCTCAACAGCCTGCCCATTCTCGTCGGGGCGGTCCTGTTCATGATCTCCGACGGGCTGCTCGCAACCGAGCGATTCATGCTCGACGAGACGTCGCGCCACCGTGGCTGGATGCGGGTCGCCGTTTGGCTCACCTATTACACGGCTCAACTGCTCATAGCGCTCGCCTACGTCTTGAAGGCGGCCTGAAGCTCAGAACGCATCCTTGCGCTTGCGGATTTCCGAGAAGACATCCACGTCCGACGCATTCTGCATGCCGAGGTTCTCGCGGATCGCGGGGTCGTGCCAGCGCAGGAACGGATTGGTCGAAAGTTCAGCGCCGATCGTCGTGGGCAGTGTCGGCTCTCCTGTCGCGCGCAGCCGGTCGATCTCGGCCGCGCGTTCCTTGAGAGCCGGGTTGGTTGGGTCGATCGTCAGCGCGAAGCGCGCATTCGATTGCGTGTACTCGTGACCGCAATACACGACGGTATCGACTGGCAATCCGACAAGTTTGGTCAGTGAAGCATGCATTACCGGCGGCTTTTCCTCGAAGAGGCGCCCGCAGCCGAGGGCAAAGAGCGTATCGGCCGCGAAGAGAACCTTGGCCTTGGGAAAATGGTAACAGACGTGACCCGACGTATGGCCCGGCGTGGCGATGACGCGCACCTCCTCGTCGCCAAAGGCGAAGCGGTCGCCATCGGCGACCCGTCGGTCGATGCCCGGGATTTTCGCCGCCTCGGCTGCCGGCCCGACGATTTCGACGCCGAAGCGCTCTTTGAGCGCTAGATTTGCCTCGACGTGGTCCGGATGATGGTGGGTGATCAGCAGCGTGTCGGGCGTCCAGCCGGTCCGTCCGATCGCTTCGACGATCGGGCGCTCCTCCGGCGCGTCGACCAGAAAGGTACGGCCGCTCGTCGGTTCATGCGCGAGAATGCCGAAATTGTCGGTCCTGCACATGAACTGCTCTATGCGAAGGGCCATGATCGTCTCCTTGTTCCAGGGCGCGGAACATAGGGACGCGGCCTATTGCTGTCACCCCCGCTTGCTTGAACCGGACCGGGCCAGGCACTACCGTTCGTCCATGAACGCCGATATCGTGGACCTCCGCGCCTTCTATTCGACCGTTCCCGGGCGTCTGGCGGAGCGCTCGATCGCCGCCGGGCTCACCGACGTCTGGGGCAAGCTGCCGAACGAACGTCTGGTGGGCCTTGGCTATGCGGTCCCCTGGCTCGAGCGCTTCGGCGCCGGCGCCGAACGTGTGCTCGCCTTCATGCCGGCGTCGCAGGGCGCCGTGAACTGGCCCGCTGGTGGTCCGTCCGCGTCGGCTCTGGTCTTCGACGAGGACCTGCCGCTGATGGATTCATCCGTCGACCGGGTGCTGCTCGTGCATGCGCTCGAGCATGCCGAGAACCCGCGCGAATCGCTCAAGGAGATCTGGCGGGTGCTCGCGCCCGGCGGTCGACTGGTGATCGTTGTCCCCAACCGGCGCGGGATGTGGGCCCGCTTCGAGCATACGCCGTTTGGAACCGGGCGACCCTACTCACGAACCCAACTCACCGAACTTCTGCGCGAGACGAACTTTACGCCAGGCGCCTTCGCCGAGGCTCTGTTCTTTCCACCGACGCCCCGCCGATGGTTGTTGCGGCTCAATGGCGTTTTCGAGACGACAGGTCGCCGGTTCTGGCCCTATTTCTCGGGCGCCATCGTCGTGGAGGCGCAGAAGCGGCTCTACCAGGGTCTGCCCGTGGCTGCCCGCTCGTCGCGACGCGTCTTCGTGCCGGTTCTGGCGCCGCAGGGCGCCACGCGTTCGGCGCGTTAGAGCAATGTTCGAGACGGTGACCGTCCTTCATTTGGCCGATTTCGCGTCAGACGGTGCCGACGATGCTGGAAACCGCGACCCTAGCACTGTGCATCGCCTGCGGCGCGCCGATCGACCGGCCCGGCGTGGCCGAGGTCGACGTCGAACTGGTACTGGCGGTCGATGTATCGCGTTCAATGGACCCTTCGGAACTGGTGCTCCAGCGGGCGGGTTATGCGGCGGCGCTCAGGCACCCGGATGTGCTCGACGCAATCCGTCGCAGCGCGCGCGGCCGCATCGCACTGACGTATTTCGAATGGGCAGGTGGAATCGAGACCGGTTCGATCGTCGGCTGGCGCATCATCGACGGGCCAGCGAGCGCAGAGGCCTTCGCCAGCGAAATCGAGTCGCGCGTTGCCGACTCGCGTTTCGGCACTTCGATTTCAGGCGCCATCGACCATGCCGCGGGTCTCTTCGACGGCAACGGCATCGAGAGCCCGCGCCGGGTCGTGGACGTTTCCGGCGACGGGCCCAACAACGATGGGCGCGCGGTCACGCTCGCCCGCGACGCGGCGGTTTCGGCCGGGATCGTGGTCAATGGGCTGCCGATCCTGATCAATCCGTCGCGCACCTTTCGCGAGCTGGACCGCTATTACGCCGAATGCGTGATGGGCGGTCCAGGCGCTTTCGTTCTTCCAGTCTATGATCAGGGCGAACTCTCTATTGCGATCCGGCGCAAGCTGGTGCTCGAGATCAGCGGTCTCGAACCCGATGCTTCCACCATGCCCGCCGCCGCCCGAAGGCCCATTGACTGCACGGCGGGCGAGCGCGATCAGCGCTTCCAGCCGGCCATCAATGTACCACCGAGCGACTGGTAGCTGTGGGTCGGTTCCGCGACCCGACTTGATCGCAGGCACTCCGCTGGTTAATGATCGGTTAATGGGGGACCGGTCTCGGCATATGTTCCGCGTGTTCAGGAGTGCCAGGCGACCGTGGCAGGGCAGGCTGCTCGAAAGCAGCCCGTGGCTATGGGACGTACCTGATTTCGAAACGGTTCTCGCGACGGCCGCGAATGCTCAGCATGCCAGCGACGTGCTCGTCGGCGCGCGTCGCACTGCATCGATCGAGCGGGCAAGGGCTGGAGCCGATCACTGGAACCGGTGGGCGATCGACATGGCGCTGCTCGGTCGAGACATTGCGGACGACATGGCCGCCACGGCTGCGTGGCGGATTCTGGCCGCAAGCGATTTCTCGGGCACGACATTCGCCCGCGGGGCGGACTTCGGCGGCTTCCTTTTCCCGGATCGCGTTAGCTTCGCGCAGTGCGTCTTCCAGTCCGACGCGCATTTCCACGCCATCGACGTAGGCGCCGATGCCGAGTTCGGTGGCGCCGCCTTTGCCAGACGTGTCCATTTCGAGAACGCCGCCTTCCGTGCGGGGGCGAGCTTCAGCCATGTGCTCTTCGGGGGCAGCGTGCAGTTCCGTTGTGCATCCTTCGGGGGCCACGCCTGCTTCGCGGACACGGAGTTCCAGCGCGACACCTGGTTCCGGGGGACCCGATTCGAACAATCCGTGACGTTCGCCGATTCGCGCTTTCATGGCGACGCCGGCCTCGGCGAGTGTCGGTTCGGCGGGTTCGCTGACTTCTCTCGATCGGTATTCGAGGACACCCTCGGGCTGGATGGCTCGGCATTCGACGGCGCCGCGAGTTTTCGTCAAGCCGAGTTCGAGGGCAAGGTCTGGCTGAACGGCGCGCGTTTTTCGGCCGACGTCGATCTGTCCTCGGCGCGATTCGCGGGCGAGGTCGTCTTCGACGGTCTGAGGCAGCAGGGCCTGCCGGGTGGCGCCCTCGTCGCGGCAGTGCTTTCCCGGCGGTCCAGATAGCTCAGCGCCTGAGCAGGAACACCGCCTGCTGGCCGAAGAAGTTCCAGAACCACCAGGGCATCGAGAAGCCGATCTTCTGACCAGCGGCGTCGAGCGCGACGGCCTTCTCAACCTTCGCGCCCAGCTCATCGCAGAGCGCGACGAAGTCGCGAATCGTGCAGAAGTGGATGTTCGGCGTATCATACCAGGCATAGGGAAGGTCGCGGGTCACCGGCATGCGACCGCGCAGCATCAGCGACGTCCTTACCCGCCAATGGCCGAAATTGGGGAAGGAGACGATCGCGCGTTCGCCGATGCGCAACAGCTGGTCGAGCACGATCTTGGGGTTGCGGGTCGCCTGCAAGGTCTGCGACAGGATCGCGTAGTCGAAGCCGCGATCCGGATAGAAGACGAGATCGGTATCGGCGTCGCCCTGGATGACCGATAGCCCCCGCGCGACGCATTCGTTGACCCCGCGCTGTGAAATCTCGACCCCGCGGCCGTCGACCTGCCTGTCGTTCTCGAGCAGCTTCAGGAGTTCACCGTCGCCCGAGCCTACGTCGAGCACCTTCGCCCGAGGCCTGATGAAGCCGGCGACCACGGCGAGGTCGATACGGGGATATGCGTTGATCGTCATTCGAGCCCCCGCGCTCGTGCAGCCGATCCGATGAATCCCCGGATCGCGCCGAACAGTTCCGGCTCGTCGAGCAGGAAGGCGTCATGGCCGCGATCGGTCTCGATCTCGACGAACGACACCGACGCGCCTGCGGCGTTCAGTGCGTGGACGATTTCGCGGCTCTCGACCGTCGGGAAGAGCCAGTCACTGGTGAAGGATACGACGCAGAAGCGCGTCTTGGTGCCCTTGAAGGCTTCGGCGAGCCGGCCGCCATGGTCTGCGGCAAGGTCGAAGTAGTCCATCGATCGCGTCATGTAGAGGTATGAATTGGCGTCGAAGCGATCGACGAACGTCATGCCCTGGTGGCGCAGGTAGGATTCTATCTGGAAGTCCGCGTCGAAGCCGAAGGTCAGGCTGTCGCGGTCCTGCAGGTTGCGGCCGAACTTGCGATGGAGCGCGGCTTCCGAAAGATAGGTGATGTGCGCGGCCATGCGGGCGACGGCGAGGCCCTTCTCGGGCTTAACGCCTGACTCGAAGTAGCGGCCGCCCCGCCAGTCGGGGTCGGCCATCACGGCTTGCCTTCCGACTTCGTGGAAGGCGATGTTCTGCGCCGAATGCCTTGCGCTCGCGGCGATGGGCAATGCCGAGAACACGCGTTCGGGGTAGCTGGAGCACCATTCCAGGACCTGCATGCCGCCCATTGATCCGCCCAGCACGCAAAACAGGCGGTCGATGCCGAAATGGTCGACGAGCATCACCTGCGCACGGACCATGTCCCGAATGGTGATGACCGGCAGCTCGAGGCCATACGCCGTGCCGGTCTGCGGATTGATCGAGGCCGGACCGGTCGAGCCGAGGCAACCGCCGATCACGTTCGAGCAGATGACGAAATAGCGTTCGGTGTCGACGATGAGGCCTGGACCGACAAGCAGATCCCACCAGCCCGGCTTGCCGGTCACGGGGTTGGTGTTGGCCACATGCTGATCACCTGTCAGCGCGTGACAGACCAGAATGGCGTTCGAGCGCGCGTCGTTCAATTCACCATAGGTCTGGTAGGCGATCTGAAATGGCGACAGCACGCTCCCGGCTTCGAGACGCAGCGGCTTGTCCGTGCCGAAACGCAGGACGGGGCTCGAAGGCTCGTTCGCCTCGTTGACGGTCTTCTTCTGGCGCGTGACGGCCATGCGACTTTTCCTGCCTGGCCTGCTTCGCGAAAAAGAAAACCGGCCCTTGCTTCCGCAAAGCCGGTCAGGTTCCGCAAACGGCCCTTTAGCGAGTTGTTTAACGTGGCTGCAAGCCGACCGGCAAATCACCACGGATCGTTTTGCTCTTACGGCGGGCGGCCCTTTGCGTCAATCGGAAAGACTTGGTAGAGGCTCCACGCCCGCCAACCGGAACCTTCCCGATGACCCAGCCGATGCGCCCGAAGCCGAAGCCCGGCGTCATGGACATCGCGCCATATGTGCCGGGCAAGAGCGCGGCGCCGGGTGTCGCCAAGGTGCACAAGCTGTCGTCCAACGAGAATCCGCTCGGAGCCTCGCCCGCCGCGCAGGAAGCGGTGCGCAAGGCCGCGGCCGCCCTGGAGTTCTATCCCGACGGCTCGGCGACGAAGCTGCGCGAGGCGATCGGCGAGGCGCACGGGCTGAACCCCGCCAACATCGTCTGTTCCAACGGCTCGGACGAGATCCTCGGGCTTCTCGCCCAGACCTATCTGGAAGCGGGCGACGAGGCCGTCATCACCGAGCACGGGTTCCTGGTCTACAAGATCTACATCCAGGCCGCCGGCGCGACGGCCAGGGTCGCGAAGGAAGCAGACGAGCGCGCCGACATCGACGCGATCCTCGCGGTCGTCGGCCCGAAGACGAAGATCGTCTTCCTCGCCAATCCCAACAATCCGACAGGCACCTACGTGCCGTTCGAGGCGGTGCGACGGCTGCACGCCGCCCTGCCGCCGCACGTCCTGCTCGTGCTCGACGCGGCCTATGCCGAGTATGTGCGTCGAAACGACTACGAGGCGGGGATCGAACTGGTCTCGTCGCAGCAGAACGTCGTCATGACCCGGACCTTCTCGAAGATCCACGGCCTGGCGGGCTTGCGGCTCGGATGGATGTATGCGCCGGTGCATGTCGCCGAGGCGATCAACCGCATGCGCGGGCCGTTCAACGTCAATGCCGTCGCGATCGAAGCCGGCGTCGCCGCCATACGTGACCGCCGCCATGTCGAAGGTGCGGTCGCTCACAACGAGCGCTGGCTGGCTGAACTCGCCGAGGGCATCGGCAAGCTTGCCCTACGGGTCACGCCGAGCGTCGGCAACTTCCTCCTGATCCACTTTCCCGACGATGTCGAGCATTCGGCGGAGAAGGCGGACGCGTTCCTGACGTCCCGCGGCTTCATCCTGCGGCGTGTCACGGCCTACGGCTTTCCCAACGCCCTGCGCCTCACCGTTGGGACGGAAGAAGCCAACCGGGGGCTGCTCGCCGCGCTCGCCGAATTCATGAAGAGCTGAGCCGATGCCCATGTTCGAGCGTATCGCCCTGGTGGGCGTCGGCCTGATCGGCTCGTCGCTGGCGCGTGCCGTGCGCCGAGAGGGGTTGGCCGCGCATGTCGCCATCTCGACACGCAGTGCGCCGACGCTCAAGCGCGCCGGCGAACTCGGGCTCGGGGACAGCTACCATGTGGACGCGGCCGAAGCGGTTGGCGACGCCGACCTCGTGATCGTCTCGGTGCCCGTCGGCGCCTCGGGCGCGGTTGCCGAGCAGATCGCACCGGCGCTTGCCGATGGCGCCATCGTGACCGACGTCGGTTCGACCAAGGCGTCGGTCGTTGCGCAGATGGCGCCGCATATGCCTTCCCGTGTTCATTTCATTCCCGGTCATCCGATCGCAGGGACGGAGCATTCTGGACCGGATGCCGGGTTCGCCACGCTGTTTGAAGGCCGCTGGTGCATTCTCACGCCTCCCCCTGGCGCGAATCCGGAGGCTGTGGCCAGGCTCACGACGTTCTGGGAGCGCTGTGGCTCCAGGGTCGACACGATGGATCCCAACCACCATGACATGGTGCTCGCGATCGTCTCGCACCTGCCCCACATCATCGCCTACAACATCGTCGGCACCGCCGACGACCTGGAAGCAGTGACCAAGTCCGAGGTCATCAAATACTCGGCTTCGGGTTTTCGCGATTTTACACGCCTTGCCGCTTCCGACCCGACGATGTGGAGAGACGTGTGTCTGCACAATCGTGAGGCCATACTCGAGATGCTGGCGCGCTTCTCGGAGGACCTGTCTTCGCTCCAGCGTGCGATCCGCTGGGGTGACGGCGAAAAGCTGTTCGACCTGTTCACGCGGACCCGGGAGATCCGCCGATCGATCATCGATGCCGGGCAGGAGATCGACGTGCCCGATTTCGGCCGGCAGGCGGTTGCGCATCCCGAGATGCTGGCGCCGCAGCCGGCGCCGAAATCAACGTAGCGGCGGCAATTCTCCGAGCGGAAGGATGCCGAGGCTGACGCGGCCTCCCTCGATGAGCAGCGGCACCTCGGCCTCCACGCCGAAAGCCTGCAGCCCGATGAGGCTTTGCCTGATCTCCTCGCGTGCGTCCGGGAACAGGTTCTCCAGCACATCCGAAATCGCCTCGGGGTCGCGAACCTTGAGCATCAGTTCCGCGTCGACCAGGCCGTCGCTGGCGATGTAAAATGGCCCGGAGAATGCGACGGACGCATTGGCGCCCGTCGACAGGGATAGGGTCCTGAGCGTTCCTCCCACGCCGCGCAGCGAACTGCCGGCCTGACGCACGAGCCGCACGCCGCCCTCGATGATGGCGTCGAACGCGCCGTCGAGCGGGGGCAGCGTGCCGCCGCGCAAGACCTCATCGCCGAAGGTTGCGCCGTGGAAGCTCACCGCGATCTCGAGATCCTGTTCGGCCCGGCGCAGATGCGCCTGCGCTTCGGCGGCGGAAAACGAGCCCATGCCGTTGGCCAGCAGCGCTTCGATGCCCCTCGTCTCGACCGACACCCGCTCGGGGAAATCGAAGCTCGCCCGGACGCTGGCGCGAAGGACGTCCCAGTCGGCGCTGATCGAGCCCATTCCCTGCAGCGAAAGCGATGCTGGGCTGTCCACCTCGGCAACGATGTGGAACGGATCGTAGATCTGCGCCGCCGAGCGCAGCCGGTTGGCGGAAAGCTCCAAGCCTTCGCCTGGATCGACGATGCGCACCCCGTCACACCAGAGGCCGATTCGGAATGGGTAGCCGCGGACGTCGAGATTGACGCATTCGGCGGACCGGCCCTCGCCGGAGAACCCTGCGATCTCGGCGCGCGCGCGCGTCTCGATCTCGCCGGCGAGATAGAACCAGCCGGCCGTGTAGCCGCCGAACAGGACCACGATGAAGGCAGCCAGCCAAGCGAAGCGCCGGCTCATACCGAAGACCGAACCGAACTTGACGTCATGCAGCGGCGCTCGCTAACCGAAGCAGCCCGAGAGAACCTCCGGCGCCGTTTGTAACTGGCAAGGCCATATGGGCGATTTTTGGGTTTTTGGCTATGGCTCACTGATATGGCGACCTGGTTTCGCTCATGTCGAGACGCGCCGCGCGCGGCTGCATGGCTTTCGGCGTTCGCTCTGTGTCTATTCCCACGTCCATCGCGGAACCCGCGAACGGCCGGGGCTGGTGCTCGGCCTCGACCGTGGCGGGTCGTGCATCGGCCTCGCCTTCCGCGTACCCGACGAACTGCGAGGCGAGGTGCTCGCCTATCTGCGCGCCCGCGAACTCGTCACCAGCGTCTACCTGGAGCGACTGTTGCCGGTCCGTCTCGACGATGGCCGGCGGGTCGCCGCCGTGTCCTACATCGTCGACCGCGGACACCACCAGTATGCCGGCGCGCAAACGCCGACGGCGGCGGCGGCGCTCGTTGTTGGCGCGGTCGGGCAGTCTGGCCGCAATGAGGAATATCTCGCCAACACGTTGACCCATCTGTCGGCGCTCCACATCAGGGATCGCTGGCTCGAGGAGGTCGGAGGTCTGGTCGACGCTCAGCTGGCGCGCTGAACGCCGAGTTCCGCCAGCCTCCTGCGCGCAGTCGGCGGCATGGGCGGCGCGTCGGGACCGATTGCGGCCTCGACGAGGAGCGCGTCGCAAGCGGCCTCGGTTTCGCCGATGAGGCGCTGCATGAATTCTTCCTTGCCGAGACCCGGTGGGATGGGCGGCAGGAAACGCGCCTTGATGGCGCCCGGGTAGCGGAGGAACTTGCGGCGAGGCCACCAGAGCCCGGCCACATGTGCGACGGGAACGACCGGCAGGCCGAGTTGCTCGTAGAGTTCGACGATGCCGTATTTGTAGGCCGGCACGTCTCCAGGCGCGCGCCGCGTCCCTTCGGGGTAGATGATGAGCTGCCGCGGGTTGCGGGCAAGTTCGGAACGCGTGGCGGCGACCACGGCCTTCAGGGCCTTGGAGCGACTGCCGCGATCGACCGGGATCATCCGCATCTTCATGATGTACCAGCCGAAGAAGGGAATCCACGTCAGCTCGCGCTTGAGGATGTAGAGCGGATCGTCGAGGTGCGGGAAGAAGGAGATCGCATCCCAGAACGACTGGTGCTTCGGCGCGAGGATGAAAGAGCCCCCGGGCAGGTTCTCATGCCCGGTGATTTCCGACCTGGCACCGGCGATCACACGATGCAGCCAGAGGCATGTCCGGGCCCAGAACTTGGGCACGAACCAGGCCGTCTTGCGTGGCGCCAGGAAGTACCACGGCGTCCAGAAGATCATCTGGACGATCAGGTTGACATAGAAGGCCGCGTTGAATGTCGTCGAGCGCAGGTAGAGCATTGTCGGGTCCGGCGGATCGCCCGTCGGTTACACCATGCGCCGCAAAAAGTGAAAGGGCGTCAGTTCAGGCTGACGGAGGCATTCATCACTGCACCCTCCGACGAGGGCGCGGGCAGCGCTCCGCGGGCGATCGCGGCGAGATACTTCGCGTATTCCGTGAAGATCACCCGCACGGCGTCCGGGTTGGTCGCCCAGCCGCCGTTTCCGAGCGGCGTATTGACGACCGGGTAGGGGTCGAACTCGGTGTCGCCGTTGAGCCGCGTCATCTCAAGCATGCTGCGCGGCATATGGTAGTTGTTGGTGACGAGGATCACGCGTCCGTAGGCATGCGAGGCGACCCATTTCGCACTCTCCTCGGCGTTGCCGATCGTGTCGAGAGCGGCGTGGTCGATATCGACGCAGCACGCGAAAAGGTCTGCCTCGGCTCCCGTGGCGATCCGCAAGTCCTCGAGATCGGCCACCGGGTTGACCCCGCTGATCAGCAGGCGCTCGCCCTTGCCGGCCCGGAGAAGGTCGACCGCCGCGTCGATCCGCGCCTGCCCGCCGGTCAGGACGATGATGGCGTCGGCACGGGTGGGGTCGGGGGGTGTCGCCAGACTGCTGACATATGTAGCAAAGAGGGCGAAACCGGTCACGAAGCCGATCACGGCGACAAACGCGGCCAGCATCGACATGCGCGCATAGGCCAGCACGCGCGGCGCGATCACATGCCGCCGCGCCGATCCACCGGCCGCTTCGGTCCAATCCTGTCCCTTCATGCGTTCAAGCTACCCGGCAATCTGGGCTTCCCCAAAGCGGTTGGCGCTTTTTGCGTACAAAATGCGTTGCAGCCCGTCGTTTTTCGTGAGCGGCGGCTTCAACTTTCGGGCCGCCGCGTTTCGATGTCGGACAGATAGGTGACAACGGTAAAGTGCGATGTCGCAGCCGTCAGGGCGGCGACGACCAGCACGATCAGGCCGACGCCCGCGTATCCGGCAACGCCGATCGAGAAGGCGCCGAAAAGCGCGTTCGCCTGGTCCGCCTGTGGCGTCGCCATGTTGCTCGCGGACCAGACGGAGAACATGAGAAAGACGAAGACGGCGGCCGCGCCGCCGGAGACGGCGCCCTTCAGTCCGGTTGTCAGAAAGTGGCGCCGGAACTCTGCCGCGATGAACGATGCCTCAGCGCCGACGAAATGCAGGACCTCGATGATATGCCCGTTGCCAGCCATGGCGCCACGCGTTGCGAAGACGACGGAAAGCACCGTCGCCGAGAGCATGAGCCCCAACACGGCGAACCCGATGGTCACGGTCGTCCTCGCCATCGCAACGAGGCGATCGACCCAGGTCCGGTGGTCGTCGAGGCTCGCGGAAGGAACCTCGGTGGCAAGCATGTTGCGCATTTGCTGGAAATCGGGCGGGTTCGCGCGATCGATCGTGATGACGACAAGTCTCGGCACCGGAAGCTCGTCCAGGTTGATGCCGGAGCCGAGCCATGGCTCCAGCAGCCGCGCGGTCGCTTCACGATCGACGATTCGCGCTGCCGCGACCCCGGCGAAACCGGTAACGACGGTGTGGGCGGCTTGCAGCGCCGAATCCATGTCGATGCCGTCGACCGGCTTGATCTGGACGGTCGCCTCACGCGCGATCTGGCTCTGCCAGACCGAGGCGGTATCGTTCACCAGCGTCACCGCGCCCAGCGTCAGGCACGAGAGGAAGGTCATGATGGCGATCACGAGAACCAGCGCGCGGCCGGCGACGCTTTCCTGTGGGACGATCGGCGCGAGCCCGCGACGTGGCGGCGGTGGCGCGCCGAGCGCGATGTCCTGGGGCATATCGGATGATGCGGCTCGCTCAGTCATGGACGTCAAGCCGACCCGCCGCGAGCACCATGCGCCGAGCGTCCACCTGTTCCATGAGGTTGAGATCGTGAGTCGCGATCACGACGGCGGTGCCAAGCCGGTTGAGTTCGATGAACAGTCTCAGGAGCCGCCGCGCAAGCTGCGGATCGACGTTGCCGGTCGGTTCGTCGGCGAGCAGGATCTCGGGCTGCTCGATCAGGGCGCGCGCGATCGCGACGCGCTGCTTCTCGCCGCCGGACAGGACGGGGGGCAGCACATGCATGCGTTCGCCGAGCCCGACCCATCGAAGCAGTTCCATGACATCCGCGCGGTAGCCGGCTTCGTCACGTCCGCGCACCCGAAGGGGCAGGGCGACGTTTTCGTAGGTCGTCATGTGGTCGAGCAGGCGAAAATCCTGAAAGACGACGCCGATGCGACGCCTGAGCAGCGGCAGTTCGCTGCGCGAGATGCGCGACCGGTCCTTGCCGAAAACGTTGATCAGACCACGCGTTGGCTTGAGCGCCAGGAAAAGCAGGCGCAGCAGTGTCGTCTTGCCGGCGCCCGAAGGACCGGTGAGGAACTGGAACGATCGCTCGGGAAGCTGAAAGGAGATGTCGCGCAACACCTCCGGACCCATCCCATAGCGAAGCCCGACATTCTCGAATGTGATCAAGGCCGGCCTTCCGAGGAACGGTTTGCTTCCCGTACGGCCCCGCATTCGCAAGCGCGCGACCGGGCTCGACCTTCGGGCGACATGGTTAACCGGCGGTTAAGTCGGAGCATGGGGATCAGGTCGCGAAGCGTTAACCAAAACCGTTTACGTCCTGAAAACCAGATATTCCCTGGAGGACCCCGCGCCGATGGCCGAGGAGCCGAAGCCACGCCCGGTTTCCGGCGAAATCATGACTGGCGCCCTGCCGCATGGAGGCCGGGGACGTCAGGCAGACATCGTCGACGCTGAATTCGTGTCGCTGCCCTCGGCCGCACGGACGCGTCCAGGCACGGAGTCCACCGCATCACCGGCAGCGCCGGCGCAGGGCATGGCCACACTGATCGCACCCGCTGGGCAGACGCGGCCATCGCGCGGCGGCCCGATGTTCTGGTCGTTTGGCGTGGCTTTCGCCGCCTGTGCGTTCTGGGTATCTGGCGGTCATGCGCTGGTGCGTCCGCCCGAGCCCGCCGCGACGATGGGCGCTCGCGATGCACATGGGCTGCGTATCGTCGATGTTCGGCACCGGGTGAGGGAGTCTGCCGCGAAGCGGATGCTGCAGGTCGATGGTGCGGCGGTCAACGAAGGCAAATACCCGCGCATGCTTCCCGGCATCGAGATCGCGGCAACGGGTCGCGACGGGCGGATGACGCGCTACAAGCTGGGGACATCGGACAGGCCACTCCAACCGGGCGGGCGTTTCGACTTTTCCAGCCGGTTGGAAGCGCCTAAGGACGGGTTGGAGAGAGTCACCGTCACCTTCAGCGAGGTCAGCGCCGATGCCGGTCGTCAGGGGCAAGGATATTGAGGTTCTGTTCAGCGCCTCGACGATCGCCCGCCGCAACCTCGAACTCGCCAAGGACATCGCCGACCGCGACTATCACGATCTGCTCGTCATCTCGATCCTCAAGGGGTCGTTCATCTTCGCCGCCGACCTCATCCGGGCGATGCACGACACCGGCCTGGCGCCCGAGGTGGAATTCATCTTCATCTCCAGCTACGGCGCCGGCACGACCAGTGGCGAGGTGAGGCTTCTGCGCGACATCGACAACGAGGTGGCGGGCCGCGACGTGCTTCTCATCGACGACATCCTCGAATCGGGCAAGACGCTGAAATACACACGCGACCTCATGCTCTCGCGCGGCGCGCGCAGCGTGTCGATCGCCGTCCTTCTCGACAAGCACAGCAAGCGCCAGATCGACCTCGCTGCCGATTTCGTCGGATTTGAATGCCCCGACTACTTCGTCGTCGGATACGGCATGGACGTCGCGCACGCCTTTCGGGAACTGCCCTTCGTCGGGGTGGTGCGCGGCGAGGCCTGAGAGGTCCTTCAGGGAACCGAAAGAAATGCCGGCGATACTCGTCGCATGGCCAAGATCCTGATCGTCGAGGACGACGAGTCCGTTCGCATCCTTGCCGCCCGCGCGCTGGAAAGGGCCGGGCATTCCATCGATCAGGCCTGTGACGGCGCAAGCGGGTTGGAGCGGATCGAGGCGGTATCGGGCAGCTACGACCTGGTCCTTTCCGATATCCGCATGCCGGCGATGGACGGCATCGAAATGGCGAAGAGCGCCGCCGCTCGCTTCCCGGGCCTGAAGATACTGCTCGTGACCGGCTATGCCGACCAGCGCGAACGGGCCGAGGAACTGAACGGCGTCGTCGTCGACGTTCTGCAGAAGCCGTTCACGCTGGCGGAAATCCGGGGCCGCGTCGAGCGGGCGCTAGGACCGGCGCTTCAAACGGATTGAACGGCGTCCCGGTGGCGACTGGCGGCCCGCCGCCGCCGGCCGGCGCCGGGAAGAAGCGGCCCTGGCTGTGGCGCTCGCCGAACATCATGTCATACTGCACGAACCGATAGTCCCGGAGCAACGGGTCGATCGCTTGGCTTCGCTGCCAGTCGCGCGCGACCTCCTCGTCCGCGTCGACCAGTATATGGCGGTCGATCACCTTGAAGCGGTCCTGAACCTCGCCGAGGAAACCCGTGTAGAACGGATGGTCGATGTCTGCCGCGGTGAGCAGGTAGTAGGGGAGAAGCGCGGGGCTTACGGCTCCCAGGTCGCGGATGGCGCCGTCGCTGTTCGACCAGACCACCAGCGGCGTCTCGCGCACCTTGGACATGAAGTCCGCCGGTCCGGTGCGTGGCGCGACCAGGTCAGGCATGAATCCCGTCTCGACATAGACCGGTCCGAGCGGCGGTAGATGATCGCCGAAGACGACGATGACGGTCTCACGATCGCGGTTCCTCGCCCATTCGAGCAGCAGGGCGAGGCCACGGTCGGCGTCAGCTACGCCTTCGGCGTAGGTCTGGATAGAGCCGCGCGTCCACTCGGACGTTTCGGTGGCGACCTTGATCGGCGAGTCCGGATAACGGCCGGGTTCGTAAGGGCCGTGACCCTGGAGGCTCACGGCGAAGATGAAGGATGGTCGTTCGCTGGCCTCGACCTGCCCAATGATCTCGCGGGTCAGGGCGATGTCCGAGGCGAGCGGACCGCGCTTCTCCATTCCCGGAAGGCTCTCTTCCGACAGGAATTCGTCGAAGCCGAAGGATTCGTAAACGTTGGCGCGGTTCCAGAACCAGCTCACGAAGGGGTGGATGGCAAGCGTGCGATAACCTTCCTTGCCGAGGAAGGATGCGAGCGAAGGAACCGAACCACGCACGTACTGCTGATAGGGAATGCTGCCGTACGGCAGGAAGGCATTCGAGAAGCCCGTCAGCGCCTCGAACTCCGCATTGGCGGTCATGCCTCCGAATTCCGGGGAGTGAACGCTGCCCGATCGCAATTCACGGATTGTGGGCAGCGGGTCGGGCGTGATCTCCACGCCGGGCAGCAGAGCGGGGTCCCACAGGGACTCGCTCATCACGACGATGATGTCCGGCCGTTCGAACGGTAGGGACGCATCCGCGCCGGGCGGCGGCGCGGCCGCATCGATCGCTTCCTCCGAGTAGCCATCGGGAGCGACGACGTGGGCCATCGGCGCGTTGAGGGCGAATGCCAGTGTGAAGCCGTTGTGGGCGTAGTTCTCCTTCTGGTCCCACATCATGGGCAAGATGCCCAGCCGGTCGCGTGTCCAGGAGAACGAGGTGTAGTCCATCAGCAGCACGCCGAGCATCGCCACCGGAACGATGATCGCGAGTCGTGCGAGGCGGGCTCGCGGTGGCAGCGGCAGGCGGGTCCTCTTCAGATGACGGAGCGCGATGACCAGCGTGGCGACGAACCCAAGCATCAGCGCTGCCAGGCCGGCGCCCGCAAGGGGCCGCTCGCGCACCAGCAGCGGAAGCAATTCGACGATCTGACGCGAGTAGAGAAAGTCAGACGGATAGAGGGGGTCTCCGAGGTAGTTCGCCTTATGTGAGGCGACGACCGCCATGACGATGGAGAAGGGCGCGAGCAGCAGCCATCCGGCGTAGCGGCGGGCCATTAGCCCGTCGATGAGGAGCGCAATGAGCGCGAACAGGCAGGCGGTGGTCAAGCCGGCGCGAGACACCGAGAAGAGCGCACCGGCCGTCAGGGAACCACGGACCACGGTTTCGACGATGACGACCAGCGCAACGCCCAGGAACAGCGCCGAGACGGTGCGCGCAACGGCCACGCCTGAACGCCGGGGAGCCCGCCGAACCTTCTTGCCGGCGGACAATCTCCGCTGCGCGACCGCGACCGCCAATTCATGAAACTCCGTGACAGTAGCCGGACAACTGTCATGGCCCTGTCACAGTTCCTTCACAAACGCCACCTGGTGCACGGAAAACGTGAATGCGCGCAACGCATTGAATCGCAAACGTGATGGAGGGGCGCGGGCCGTGCGCGGTCAGCGCATCTCCAGGAGGCGTTCGAGATAGTCGCGCTCGAGCTGCGGGGAAAGCGCATTGCCGAGCCGGCGGCGGATGGCCTCCAGTATCTGGCGTGCGCGTTGGACGTCGATCTCGTCGGGAACCTCGACGGAGTCGCCAAAGTCGGGTCCCGTCGTCGCTCTCGGACGACCGAGCGGATCGCGGTCGGAATTCTGCTGGCGTCCGCCCTCTTCACCGCCGCCCTGGTCGCCTTCCATGGCCTGCTGCATCTGTTGCATCATGTCCTGGGCGCCGCGCCGCAGCGCCTCCAGCGCACGGCCCTGCTCGCCGGTGGCGCGATCGCTCTCTCCCTCGCCGAGGGCGCCTTCGGCCTCGCCCATCGCCTCTCCGGCCTCGCCGAAACCCTGTCCGGGCTTGATCCCGAGTCCTTCCAGCGCTTCCATCAGGGCCTGCAGGTCGCTCTCCAGTTTGCCCTGGCCCTCCTGCAGCTGGCGCAACGCCTCCGCGAACTCCTCGGGGGTCATGCCGCCTTCACCGGGCTGCTGGCCCTCGCCGGGTTCCTGACCTTCTCCACGCTGCTCGCCCCGGTCCGCCCCGCGCTGACGCTGGCCCCGCTGCATCTGATCCATGCGGAAGGTCTCGTTCATCAGTTCCTGCTGACGCCGCATGATCTCGCCCAGCTTGTCCATCTGCTGGCGCATCTCGCTGTTCTGCTCGCCCTGCTGGCCCTGCTGACGGTCCGCCTGCAGGTTGTTCATCATGTCCTGCAACTGAGACAGAAGTTCCTGCGCGCGGTCGCGGTTTCCTTCCTTGGCCTGGCGCTCGATCTCGTCGAGCATGCGCTGGAGATCGCTCTGGCGCATCTCCTTTCCGGGTTCGGGCATCTGTTGCGCCATGTTCGGGTCGCGCTGGGCGCGTTCGGCGAACTCGCGCAGGAACTCGTTCATCGCCTGTCGCAGCTCCTGCATGAGCCGCTCGATCTCCTCGTTGCTGGCGCCGTTCTCCAGCGCCTGCTGAAGCGCTTCCTGAGCCTGGCGCAGCCTGCGCTCGGCATCCGTCAGCCCGCCTTCCTCGATCGCCAGAGCCATCTCCCACAGGTAATCGGCGACGGCGCGCAGTTCGTCGTCCGTCTCCGCCATGCGCAGCTTGGTGCGGCCGGTCATGATGCCGAGATAGTGGGAAGGATTGTCGAACGTATCCTCCGGGCGCAGCGTGATGGCGTCGATCAGGTCGAGGACGCGCCGGGTATCGTTGGCGTCGAGCGACAGGATGCGCCGCTGCTCCACGAGCGCCTTCGCCAGCGGATTGGCGAACGGCTTCTCCGGCATCAGGAAGGACTTGGCCTCGCTGCGCGCGGTCTGTCCCGCGGCATCCGCTGCCTCGAGCAGCAGGCGCACGGCTACGCCCGCCCATACATGCTCCGTCAGGTCGCGCGTCGCCTTGGCCGCGATGCCTCCGCGACGCGGCAGCGACAGCGGCATCTCCGGGGGGCCGTAGAGCGGGCGCGCTCCCGGGGCCGGTGGGTCGGCCAGCGCAAAGACCGATTTCGCGGAGGCGGCGCCATAGTCGTCCTCTATCTCGTATGCCAGTTCGAGCGAGCCGTTCACGGCGCGCTTCGGATCGCCGGTGAAGCGGATCGCGGGCGGCCGGTCCTGCGTCACTGCGAAGCTCCAGCTGCGGACCGTCTCCTCGCCGGCGCGCAGTTCGAGCACGCCGTCGGTGATCAGCTTGCCGGAGAACTGCGCCGCACCGGCGGGCGCGCCGGGCGTGGCGCTTTCGATCGTTGGCGCGACGCCGAGGTCGCGCACCGAACCCGACGTCTCGGAGTAGAGGAGCTGCTCGCCCCCCGCGCCTCCGGTGATGCGCAACGCGACGTCGCTCCCTTCGGGAACGGTGAAGAGGGCCGTCTCGCGGTTGGCGTCCGAGGTGAGGAAGATCGGCGCCCGCCCGGTATAGGTCGGCGGCGTGACCCAGGCGTCGATGCGCGCCGGGATGACGTCGGCGCCTGCGTGCGCGCGAAACGCGTCCCCGACGCGACCTCCGAGCGGGCCGAACGAGAAGGCGAATGCCGCGACGGCGAGAAGCGCCACTGCCGCCCGAAGCCCCAGGGGGTCGCGCTCGGGTATGCGCGTGCGCGGCGTGTCGGCGCCCAGCCCCCCGAGGCGCGCGGCCATCCGCCGCTGGTGCTCGCGCCAGAGCGCGTCCGAGAAGCTGTCAGCCCGGCCACTGGGACGGTCCGTCTGGACCGCGATGGGATTGTGGATCAGGACATTCGCCTGCTCGATGCGGCGGTCGATCTCGACCGATCGCGGCCGGCGGAACCAGCGCAGCGGGTACAGCGCGGCGATTGTCCCGAGCGCGAAGAGCGCGGCTGCCACCAGTCGCACGGCGTCGGGAATGGCGCGGAAGAGCCCGAACCAGGAAACCGTGAGGAACAGCGCGGCGACGATCACCGTCGGGAGGACAAGCGGCCAGAGTCGCTCCAGGGTCATTACCAGACCCATGACGAAACGCGTCCGGCCGAGACCGGATGGGAGCCCGTTTTTGTAAGCCGTGCCCGGCCTGCCGTCCATTCACCTGACCTTCGTGCCGGCGGCCACCGCCCGGCGGCCACGACTCGAAAGAATAACACCAAGTGCGGCGAAGGCGAGGCGGTGTGACGCGAACGTGAACGCGCCGGAGAGCGGCGTCAGTCCAGCCAGTCCGGAACGCTGTCGAGGCCGATCAGGTCTTCATAGGTCGGGCGCGGGCGCACGACATGGAAGCGGTCACCATTCACAAGCACCTCGGGGACAAGCAGGCGCGTGTTGTAGGTGCCTGCCTGGACGGCGCCATATGCGCCGGCCGTCGAGACGGCGATCAGGTCGCCCGGCGCGAGAGACGGCATATCCCGATCATGACCGAGGAAATCGCCGGTCTCGCAGACCGGACCGACCACATCGACCTTCAGCCGTCTGCCACCGGCGCTTGTCTCGACGACGGGCCGGATGGCGTGGAAGGCGTCGTAGAGCGTGGGGCGTATCAGGTCGTTCATCGCCGCGTCGACGATCAGAAAATTCCGGGCGTCGCCTTCCTTGAGGTAGATGACGCTGGCCACCAGGATGCCGGCATTGCCGACGATCAGCCGGCCGGGTTCGAGGACGAGCTTCAGCCCGAGCGGCGTCACATGCTTGCGCACGATGGCTGCATAGGCGTCGGGCAGGGGCGGCGGGCTGTTGTCGATCCGGTAGGGGATGCCGAGGCCGCCGCCGAGGTCGACATGCTCGATCGCATGGCCATCCGAGCGCAGCGCCGCGACCAGATCGGCCAGCACCGCGAATGCTTCCTCGAAGGGCTGCAGCTCCGTGATCTGGCTGCCTATGTGCATGTCGATGCCGACGACGCGGATGCCGGGCAACGTTGCGGCGCGGGCATAGGCGGGCCTCGCCTCCTTCCAGGCGATGCCGAACTTGTTCTCGGCCTTGCCGGTCGAGATCTTCTCGTGGGTCCTGGCGTCGACGTCCGGATTGATGCGCAGCGAGACGGGAGCGGTCGCGCCGGCGGCGACCGCTCGCGCCGAGAGCAGCGCCAGCTCCGGCATGGACTCGACGTTGAAGCAGTGGATGCCTGCCGCGAGCGCGAAATCCATCTCGGCGGCTGTCTTGCCGACGCCCGAGAACATGATCTTCGACGGTGGAATTCCGGCGGCCAGCGCGCGCCTCAACTCGCCTTCCGACACGACGTCCGCGCCGGCGCCCTCGGCGGCAAGCGTCTTCAGTACCGCCTGGTTGGAGTTTGCCTTCATGGCATAGCAGACGAGCGGGTCGAGCCCGTCGAGCGAGCGCGAGAAGACGCGGAAGTGGCGGACGAGCGTGGCGGTGGAGTAGCAATAGAATGGCGTGCCGACCGTCCCCGCGATCTCCGGCACCGGCACGTCCTCGGCGTGCAACACGCCGTCGCGATAGTCGAAATGGTTCACCGTCGAGGCCCGGTATTGCTCAGTCGATCAATCCGTCGAGCACGAAGCGTTTGTCCGGCTCAGGCGGCGTAGGTTCGGGCGGCAACGGCTCCTTGTTGCGCTCCGCGTCCTTGCGCGCCTGGAGAGCAGCCTGGTAGGGCGTGTCGAGGCTCGACTTGCGCCCGCAGCCGGCGACGCTCACGGCGAGCGCCAATGTCAGCAGCGTCAGAAGCTTGCGTGCGGTCATCGTCGGGTCCGTCTCACGATTGAACAATGCTCTAGCGGAGTTTCCCCGATCTTGCACCCATGCAGTCAGGCCTTTTTCAGGCGCTTGCGCCAGTAGCGGACCTGCCGGCGGACCTGTGCGGGGGCGGTTCCGCCGAAGGATTTCCGGCTTGCGACGGAACTGCGCACTGTGAGGACGGCATAGGCCGCGTCGGTGATTGCGGGATGCAATGCCTGCAGGTCGGCGATCGGCACGCGGTCGAGCGTGGTGCGGCGTGCCTCGGCCACCGCGACGGCGCGGCCCGTCACGTGATGCGCCTCGCGAAACGGAAGGCCCGCCTCGCGCACCAGCCAGTCGGCGAGATCGGTCGCAGTGGCGTGGCCGGCTGCCGCGGCATTGCGCATCGCCTTCTCGTCGACGGCCAGGTCGGTGATCATTCCGGCCATCGCCGCAAGGCTGAGCTCCAGCGAGTCGGCCGCATCGAACACCGCCTCCTTGTCCTCCTGCATGTCCTTGGAATAGGACAGCGGCAGTCCCTTCATGACGGTCAACAGAGCCACGAGATGGCCGTTGACGCGACCGGTCTTGGCGCGAACGAGTTCCGCCGCGTCGGGATTCTTCTTCTGCGGCATGATCGAAGAGCCTGTCGAAAAGCTGTCCGACAGCTTCACGAAACCGAACTGCGGCGTCATCCAGATGACGATCTCCTCCGCGAGCCGCGAGAGGTGGGTCGCGGTCAGTGCGGCGACCGCGAGGAACTCGATCGCAAAGTCGCGATCGGAGACGCTGTCCAGCGAATTGCGCGTGGGCTCGCGGAAACCGAGGGCCTTCGCGGTCGCGTGACGGTCGATCGGGAAGCCGGTGCCAGCCAGGGCCGCCGCGCCAAGCGGGCTTTCATCCATGCGTTCCATGGCGTCGCGCACGCGCGACAGGTCGCGGCCGAACATCTCGACATAAGCCATGCAGTGATGGCCGAAGGTCACGGGCTGCGCGGCTTGCAGATGGGTGAAGCCGGGCATGACCGACGCCGCATGCTGCTCGGCTTTGTCGAGCAGCGCGGAGATCAGGGTCTTGAGAGCTGCCGCGGTGCGGCCGAACTCCGCCTTGACCCAAAGCCTGAAGTCAACGGCCACCTGGTCGTTTCGCGAGCGGGCGGTGTGCAGGCGACCGGCGGCGGGTCCGACCAGCTCCGCGAGCCTCGCCTCGACGTTCATGTGAATGTCCTCGAGCCTGGTCGAGAAAACGAACGTGCCTGCCTCGATTTCGGAGATGATCGTCTTCAGCCCCGCCACGATCTGCTTCTGGTCGGACGCCGAAATGATGCCCTGTTCCGCAAGCATCTCGGCATGGGCGATGGAGCCCGCGATGTCCTGGGCGTAGAGCCGCTTGTCGAAGGAGATGGAGGCGTTGATCGCCTCCATGATCGCCGATGGGCCCGCGGCGAAACGCCCGCCCCACATCTGGTTGCTGGCCTTGTCGTCGCTCATCGTGCTAACCGCGTCCAGGGTTCGATATGGCAGAACAGAAGAAGCTCTTTCCGGCGCGCTTGGCCATCATCGTCGCCGCAGTCGCCGGCGCGCTGGCCGGCGCGGTCGCCGTATACGTGAGTGGCGGGCCGGGTGGCAACCAGCCGCCGGTCGATGCGGCCGACGCCGCCTGTGCTGCCAAGGCCGAGTTCGCGCGCGAGGTCGGCTCCGAAGCGACCGGCCAGGTGGCTGCTATGCTCCCGGCCGATCCTCCGCAGTCGCTGGCGTCCCTCGCATTCGACGGCCCTGACGGCAAGCCCATGACGGTCGCCGATATGAAGGGCCGCACCGTGCTTCTCAACCTGTGGGCGACCTGGTGCGCTCCGTGCCGCGCGGAAATGCCGGCACTGGACCAGCTCGAAGTCGAGATGGGTGGCGAGACCTTCGAAGTCGTCGCCGTCAACGTGGACACTGGCGACGACACCAAACCCAGGAAATTCCTCGAGGAAACCGGCGTCACGGCGCTTGGATACTATCGCGACGCGACGCTCGGCGTCTTCAACGATCTGAAGCGGCGCTCGCTTGCGCTCGGACTGCCGGTGACGCTCCTCATCGACACCGAGGGCTGCCTGCTCGCGCACATGAATGGCCCGGCCGAATGGTCGTCGGAGGATGCGAAGGCCTTGATCGGCAAGGCGGCCGGCCTCTGACGTCGGAGTGGGGCGCGCTTAACCCGCCGTTTACCATGGCGATGGCGCTTCATGTCCTGCAAGGACGATAGGACGCCCCTGCAACCCTTCCTTAAACGCGTCGGTCACAGGTTGGGGTGAATAGTTCCGCTGGTGGGGCTGGAACGAAGGAATGCGTACGGTCGAATTCTCCTGGCGACACGCCGGTCTGCTGGTCGGGCTGGCGATGGCGTATTGCCTTGCCGCACTCGTCTCGATGTCGATGTTCGTGCCCGGCGAGGCGCCGATCTGCGTCTGGTTCGCGAACGTGCTGGCGGTCGGCCTGCTGCTGCGCAACCGGGAAATAGGTCTGACGCCAGCCTCGGTCGCCGTGTTTGTCGGCGCGATGGCGGCGAACCTGGCGCGGGACAATCTCACGGAGATTTCGCTGCTCTTCGCCACGGCGAACGCATTCAGCGTCGCGGCAGGAGCATTCCTCGTGCGTCGCTGGGGGTTCTGGCCGGGCAACGCCGACCCGGACATCCGCGACTATGCCGTGACCCTGCTTCTGGCCGGCTACGTCGCGCCGGCCGCCGCCGGTCTCGCCATCGGCGCTGCGGGGCATTCTCTGTTCGACTGGCCTCTGCGCCAGACCGCGGCCGGATGGCTTGCCGGGGACGCGCTTTCATTCTCGCTGTTCCTGCCGGTGTTGCTGCTCGCGTCGAAGGAATCGGTGGCTGCCCTTGCGTCGGGCCGTTCGACACTTCGGCTCGCAAGCTGGCTTGTCGGGTGCTGCCTGGTTGCACTCATGGGATCCACCGCGACGGACGTGCCGTTCATCATCGTCATGGTGCCGATGATGCTCGCCGCCGGGTCTACTCGTCCCTTCGCGATGGCGATCGTGGCCATGGCGGTTGGCCTGACCTTCGTCGTCGCGGCGATGATCGGCCTCACCCCGGCGCGGTCCGAACTCACCACCTTCGCCAATGGCTATCAGGTCGCCGTGGCGATCACGATCGTGTTTCCGCTGCTTGGCGCCCTGCTGATCGAACGGTTGCGCAGAGAGCAGCGACGCATCGCGGAGAGCGAACAGCGGTTTCGCCGGGCCATGCAGGATTCGGCCATCGGCGTCGTCATCGTCACGCTCGATGGTCGCATTCTCGAGACGAACCGTGCCTTCGCCGACATGCTTGAACGTAGCCCGAGCGATCTGATCGGCGTGGCCTTTTCCGACATCGCTCACACCGACGATGTCGGGATCGGCATGGACATGATGCGCAAGGTCCGCGAGGGCCGCGCCAAGTCCTACGGTTTCGAGAAGCGCTACCTGCGCAGCGATGGCGAGCCTGTGTGGGCTCGAGTCTCCGGGTCGGTGATATCCGACGAGGAGACCGGAGCGCCGCTCTATCTGGTCTCGCAGATCGAGAACATCGATGCGAGCCGAAAGTCGGCCGCGGCCCTCGCCGAGGCCGAGGCCCGCTGGGACTTCGCGCTCGCCTGCGCCGGACAGGGCGTGTGGGAGCTGGATACGCGCAAGGGGGGAGTCCGCTATTCCGCGACCTGGGCGGCGATGCTCGGCTATGCCGAGGGCGAGCTGGACGGTGACCCAGACCGCTGGCTGATGATGGTTCATCCAAGAGACCGCGACCGCATCGCGGAGGCGGACCTCGCCCACATGCAGGGTCGGACCACCATCTTCGAGGCGGAGTTCCGGATGCGGCACAAATCGGGCCATCACATCTGGATTCTCGATCGCGGCAAGGTGTTGGAGCGCGACGCCGAGGGCAATGTGACGCGCGCCATTGGGACGCTGACAAACATCACGCAGCGCAAGGAAGCCGAGCAGCGGCAGACGGCCTATGCCGCGGCCCTCGCGGATGAGAAGGAGCGGCTCAAGGTGACGCTCGGCTCCATCGGCGATGCGGTGATCTGCACCGATGCCGAGGACCGTGTCACGTTCATGAACCCCGTCGCCGAAAAGCTCACCGGCATCCGCGAGACAGCGGCGACCGGATGCCTGCTCGAGACGGTCTACCGCTCCGTCGACGAGGAGACTGGCGAGCATCTGCCTGCCCGTCGCCTCGCCAATGCAGCCGAAACCTCGGCATCGAACGGCCGGGCCGTGCTGGTGCGCCAGGATGGAGGTCGTTGCAGCATCCGCGAGGTCGTGTCGCAGATCGTCAACGAGCGCCAGGAGTTTTGCGGCCTCGTCATCGTCTTCCAGGATTTCACAGACGCCCGGACCTTGCAGCGCGAACTCGCCCATGCGGCATCGCACGACGCACTGACGGGCCTGGCGAACCGAACGTCGTTCATGAAGACGATGACCGACCTGGTCGCGGAATCCGACGGTGCGGGGAACCAGCATCAGCTCGTCTATGTCGACATGGACCACTTCAAGTCCGTCAACGATACCTCGGGACATGCCGCCGGAGATGCGCTTCTGAAGCGCGTGACGGAAGCGATCCGGCGCATCCTGAAGCCCGGGGACTTCGCGGCGCGACTGGGAGGCGACGAATTCGCGATCATCTTCCGGTCCTGCGATGCGACGACGGCGCGGAGGCGTGCGCAGGTACTGGTGGACCGGCTGGCGGCGACGGAGTTCGAATGGCGTGGCCGGCGGCACAAGGTCGGCGCGAGCGCGGGGATCGCCGCCATCGACGGCAAGTCCGGCGCGGTCGACGAGATCGTCGCGCGTGCCGACGAGGCCTGCTATGCGGCAAAGGCCGGCGGCAGGGGCCGCATCGCCGCTACGGGTCGGGCAGCCTAGAGCCTTTCATCTTTTGATGGAAACAGCTCTGTTTCTCCGATGGCGAGGCGACCCGCCAGGAGGACGGCGAAGGTCGATGTGGTGCATCGGCCAAGTCCGTCCGACGAAGCGGGCGCCCGCCAGCGGGAAACCACCCGTTGGTTTGCGTTGCAAACCAACAAAGCGTTCTGGGGGGCCGGGTCAATTCGGGCCAAATCCTTCGGTCTCCGGCTCGGCCGATGCACCACATCGACCTTCGCCGAAGCCCTCGACCTTGGCCCGAATTCCCTCCGGCAGAGCGATTCCATCAAGAGATGAAAGGCTCTAGCCTGAGGGATCAGCGCGTCGGAACGGGCAGTTCGCCGCGATAGTCGTAGAAGCCGCGGCCGGTCTTGCGGCCAAGCCAGCCCGCCTCGACATACTTCACCAGCAGCGGGCAGGGGCGATACTTGGAGTCGGACAGGCCATCGTGCAGAACCTGCATGATCGAAAGGCACGTATCGAGGCCGATGAAATCGGCGAGCTGCAGCGGTCCCATCGGGTGGTTGGCGCCCAGCTTCATGGCCGTGTCGATCGCCTCGACCGACCCGACGCCTTCGTAGAGCGTGTAGATCGCCTCGTTGATCATCGGCAGGAGGATGCGGTTGACGATGAACGCCGGAAAGTCCTCGGCGACGGTGATCGTCTTGTCGAGGCTCTTCACGTAGGCCTTGGCCGCCTCGAAGGTCGTGTCCTCGGTGGCGATGCCGCGCACGAGTTCGACCAGCTTCATGACGGGCACGGGGTTCATGAAGTGGATACCGATGAAACGCTCCGGCCGGTCCGTCTGGGCGGCGAGCCGCGTGATCGAGATCGAAGAGGTGTTTGAGGCCAGAAGGGCCTCGGGGTTCAGGAGCGGACAGAGCTGCGCGAAGATCTTGCGCTTGACCTGCTCGTCCTCGGTCGCCGCCTCGATGACGAGATCGACGGTCGCCAGATCCTCCATCCTCTCCGCCACGGAGATATTGGCCATCGCACCCTTGCGCGCCGAATCCTCCAGCTTTCCGGAGGCAACCTGCCGCGCCATGTTGCCGTTGATGGTGGCGACGCCGTTCTCGGCGCGTTCCTTCGAGACGTCGAACAGCTTCACCTTATAGCCGGAGAGCGCGGACACATGGGCGATGCCACTACCCATCTGGCCCGCGCCGATCACACCAACCGTGCCGATCTTGCCCATGCTGGCTCCGCCCGCCTCCGTCCTCTATGTTGCAGTGCAAACTAAAGGGCCGGGGTGGTTGCGTCCACCCCGGCCCCTGAAACAATAGTCCCGATGGGAACTGGGCGTCTACAGCGCCTTCTCCAGCTCTGGCAGGACGGTGAAGAGGTCGCCCACGAGGCCGTAGTCGGCGACCTGGAAGATCGGCGCCTCCTCGTCCTTGTTGATCGCCACGATGACCTTGGAGTCCTTCATGCCGGCGAGGTGCTGGATGGCGCCCGAAATGCCGACGGCGATGTAGAGCTGCGGGGCGACCACCTTGCCGGTCTGGCCGACCTGCCAGTCATTCGGCGCATAGCCGGCATCGACCGCGGCGCGCGAGGCGCCGACTGCGGCGCCGAGCTTGTCGGCGACGGGCAGGATGACCTCCTGGAACTTCTCGGCCGAACCCAGGGCACGACCGCCTGAGATGATGATCTTGGCCGATGTCAGTTCCGGGCGGTCGCTCTCCGACAGGCGGTTCTCGACAAAGGTCGACAGACCCGGATCGGATGCGGCGTTGACGGTCTCGACCGATGCCGTGCCGCCTTCGCCGACCGACTGGAAGGAGGCCGTGCGGACCGTCACGACCTTCTTGGCGTCGGTCGACTGGACGGTCTGGATCGCATTGCCGGCGTAAATCGGCCGCTTGAACGTATCGGACGAGACAACCTCGACGATCTCCGAAACCTGCATGACGTCGAGCAGGGCCGCGACGCGCGGCATCACGTTCTTGCCCGAGGTGGTCGCGGGCGCGATGATGGTGTCGTAGCCGCCGGCGAGCGAAACGATCAGCGCCGCGAGCGGCTCCGCCAGACGCTGTTCCAGTTCGGGCGCGTCGGCGAGGAGCACCTTCGATGCGCCTTTCAGCTTGGCGGCGGCGTCTGCCGCCGGTTTGGCGCCCTTGCCAGCGACCAGCACATGCACGTCCGAGCCGATCTTGAGGGCCGCGGAGAGCGTCTTGGCGGTCTGGTCGGAGAGCGAGGCGTTGTCGTGTTCGGCGACGAGAAGGATGGCCATTGTAAGTCACCTTTGACTTAGCCGTTTCTGCGTCAGGCGCCGGAATTCCGGTCAGGCCGAGCCGAAAACGGTTGGTTTCGAGAACCGGAGCGGAGCGTACCTGAGTACGTGAGCACCGGAAGCGCAGAGGCCGGCCGTTTGCAGGCCGGCCTCATCGGAATTCTCAGATCACGCCCGCGCCCTTGAGCGCGGAAACCAGTTCCTGAACGGTCTTGACCTTGACGCCAGCCTTGCGGCCGCCCGGCTCCTCGGTCTTGATGACCTTGAGGCGAGCCTTCACGTCGGCGCCGAAGTCGGCCGGCGTCTTCTCGTCCATCGGCTTCTTCTTGGCCTTCATGATGTTCGGCAGCGAAGCATAGCGAGGCTGATTCAGACGCAGGTCCGTGGTGACGATCGCCGGCATCCTGAGCTCCACCGTCTGGAGACCGCCGTCGACCTCCCGCGTCACCTTTGCCTTGTCGCCTTCGATCGCGATCTTGGATGCGAAGGTGCCCTGGCTCCAGCCCAGCAGTGCGGCGAGCATCTGGCCGGTCTGATTGGCGTCGTCGTCGATCGCCTGCTTGCCGAGGATGACGAGGCCGGGCTTCTCGGCGTCAACGACCCCCTTCAGCACCTTGGCGACGCCGAGCGGCTCGGTGGCCTCCTCGACCTTGACCAGGATCGCGCGGTCCGCGCCCATGGCGAGCGCCGTGCGCAGCGTCTCCTGCGCCTGCGCCGGTCCGATCGAGACCACGATGATCTCCTCGACCTTGCCCGCCTCCTTCAACCTGATCGCTTCTTCGACCGCGATCTCGTCGAACGGGTTCATGGACATCTTGACGTTGGCGAGTTCGACGCCCGAACCGTCCGACTTCACACGGATCTTGACGTTGTAGTCGACCACCCGCTTGACGGGGACCAGCACCTTCATGCTCGTTCTGCCTCTCCGATGGGGATTTCCGGCGGGCTTCTACCACCCTGCCGACCGATCCAATTGCCGAATGCCGACACGATGCACGGTCCTGCCGTCGCGCCCGCGCATGACGGCGCCGCTGCCAGGCAGGCGACGCGCGGGTGGTGTAGTCATGCCCCGCAACAGCGTCAATACGCGTCGCCGCGGCAAAATCGTTTGAAAAAAGCTTCGCCTAGTGGCGTCCCCAGCGCGCTTCGGGCTCCGCCGGCGGCGAAGCAGGCTTCACCTCGACCGATCTGGGGGTGACGATCTCCCGGTCGAACAGCGGCACGTTGCGGCGGCGCATGGCAAGGACGAGCAGCGCGCCGGCGACGATCCCGCCGATGTGGGCGGCCCATGATATCTGGTCGTCGCCGCCGATGGCGAACATCAGGAACTGGAAGCCGATCCAGAGCACGAGCACGATCCAGGCCGGGACGCGCAGGGGGATGCGGCCGAAGGCAAGCACCCAGATCTTCACCCGCGGGTGCAGCATCAGATAGGCCGCGACGACGCCGGCGATCGCGCCGGAAGCGCCGATCAGCGGCGCCTGCGACGCGGGGGCGACGAAGCCGTGGAAGAAGGCGCCGGCAACAGCGCACAACAGGTAGAAGACCAGATAGCGCAGATGGCCCAGCGCGTCTTCGACATTGTCGCCGAACACCCACAGGAACAGCATGTTGCCGCCAAGGTGGAAGATGTCGCCGTGCAGGAAGGCATAGGTGATGAAGGTCGCATAGTCCGGCACGTAGACAAGTTCCTGCGGCCGCTCGGCTATGTCGTAGATGGTCGACGGTATGTAGCCGAGGCCGATTACGGCGGCGGTGACCGCATCCTCGGAGCCGATCGAGGTGAGCAGGAACACGATGACGTTGGCGGCGATCAGGCCGATCGTCACATATTGAAGCTGGATGTGCTTCAGGCTGTTCGCGTCATGGAGCGGAATGAACAAGCCCGGCCCTCCCGCCCGCGCCGGGCGACTAACGTTCCTTGCCCGGCACCCATAACACGTCGGCGTTTCCGTTGTCATTGACCGCCCGGCCGGCGACGAACAGGAAATCCGAGACCCGGTTGATGTAGCGGATCGCGATCGGATTGACCCGTTCACGGGGGTCTTGGGCAAGCGCCACGATCAGCCGCTCGGCCCGCCGCGTCACGGTGCGGGCGAGATGCAGCGCCGCCGATGCCTGCGTCCCGCCGGGCAGCACGAAGGACTTCAGCGGCGACATCTTTGCGTTGAGGGTGTCGATGTCGGACTCGACGCGGACCACCTGGCTTTCGACGATGCGGAGCGGCTCGTATCCGAGCGGCTTGCCGGTATCGGGCGTGGCCAGATCGGCGCCGAGATCGAAGAGATCGTTCTGAATGCGGGCCAGCATGGAGTCGATCACGGGGTACGCTTCCGCGGTATGGGTCCGAGCGATGCCGACGCAGGCGTTGGCCTCGTCGACGGTGCCGTAGGCCTCGACGCGCGGATCATCCTTGCGCCGCCGCTGGCCGTCGCCCAGTCCCGTCGTGCCGTCGTCGCCGGTCTTCGTGTAAATCTTGTTGAGCTTGACCATCGGCCCCTCCGGCCCGCGGGTCAGGAAGGGCCGCGGGTGAAATAGACCGCGAGCAGGATGAACACCAGCGCCAGGAACTGCAGGAACACGCGCGCCTGCATGAGCTTGTTGGAGGTGATGCCCGATCCGCCGCGCATCATGTTGATCAGGCCGCGAATCAGCACGAAGACGACCGCGATCATCACGAGAACGGCGAGGATGTTGAAAGCTGTCGACATGGGGCGTTCCGGTGGTGCGGCCCTCAGGCCTGCGATGCAAGAAGCCGGTAGAACATCCGAGCCGGCAGGATGCGTTTCAAGATGACGCCAATGCGCGCCGGCGTGGTCACCACATAGTGCGGCCTTGGCCTCGCGGAAAGCAGGGCGTGGCGAAGAACCGCATGCACGGCCTCGGGACCAAGCTTCATCCTCGAGGACGACCCACCGGCCCTCAATCTCGCGAGCTGGGCCGCGTAAGCCTCACGATGGACCGAGTTCTCGTGGTCGATGTGCCTCTCGAAGTAGGGAAGCCCGTTGGCTGCGATTCGCGAAACGATTGGTCCCGGTTCAATAAGCGAGACGTGGATGCCGGAACCCTCAAGTTCCGCGCGCAGGCAAAGCGTCAGCCCTTCCAGGGCGTGCTTGGACGCCGCGTAGGCGCCGCGCCACTTCACCGGCGCCAGGCCAAGGATCGACGAGCAGTTGACGATGCGGCCGCGACCCTGGCTTCGCATGACGGGTATGACGCGGCGCGTCAGGTCGTGCCAGCCGAACAGGTTTGCCTCGAACTGCTCGCGCAGCGCCTCGACCGGCAGGTCCTCGACGGCGCCGGCCTGCGCGTGGGCGCCGTTGTTGTAGAGGGCATCGAGCCTGCCGCCGGTGCGCGCCAACACCGATTCGAGAAGGGCGGCGATCGATCCTGGTTCACGGTAGTCGAGATAGAACGCTTCCATGCCCTCGGCTTCGAGCTCGGCGATGTCCTCTGGCTTGCGCGCCGTCGCGAAGACCCGCCAGCCGTCGCGCCTGAGGGCCCGCGCGCAATGGGCGCCGATCCCCGACGAGGCGCCGGTGACGATGATGGTGCGGGGTTGTGCCATGCACTTCACCGGATTAAGCCGCGCTTGCAAAGCGGCGAACAGGCTTCCCATATTCGCCGCGATCGAACAACGGACGGATTCGCTCCCGATGCGCAAGGTTGTCGCCATCCGCCGCGTGCTCGGGGACGCGCTGGGGCATTTCAATGCCGACGACGGCTGGGCAATGGCGAGCCACCTCGCATTGTCCGCGCTGATGGCGCTGTTCCCTTTCCTGATCTTCGCCACCACCCTCGCCAGCTTTCTCGGCGCGCAGGCGTTCGCCGAGACGGCGGTGCACCTGGTCTTCGACACCTGGCCCGACCAGATCGCCGAGCCGATCGCCCGGGAGGTGGTCAGCGTGCTGACGGTCCAGCGCACCGACCTGCTCACCTTCGGCGTGGTGCTCGCCGCATATTTCGCCTCGAACGGCATTGAAGCCCTGAGGACGTCGCTCAACCGCGCCTATCGGGTGGTCGAATCGCGCTCGCTCATGTTCCGCCGGGTGCAGAGCCTGGGTTTCGTGCTGATGGCGACGATCGGTTTCCTGGCGATCTCGGTCCTGCTCGTCTTCGCGCCGCTCATCGCGAGGCTGGCGCAGGCGAACTTCGTGTGGATCGAGCCCTACATGGGCACGATCACCTTCTGGCGCATCGCGATCGCCTCGATCGTCATCGTGGTCGGGCTGGTGATCGTCCATCTCTGGCTGCCCGACGGGCGCCGGCCGTTCACCCACATCCTCCCCGGCATCGCCTTCACGCTTGCCGCGTGGCTTGCGGGCTCGACCATGTTCGCGACCTATCTCGACAATTTCTCGTCCTATGTGACGACCTATGCCGGGCTGGCGTCGATCATGATCGCCATCGTCTTCCTCTACATCATCTCCGCGATCTTCATCCTCGGCGGCGAACTGAACGCCGCGATCTCGCGCTACCGCGAGGCGCGCGCGCGCGTCGGCTGAGCGCTCGCCAGCCCGACGCCGAGGGTCGCCAGGGCCATGCCCGCGATCTGCACCAAGGTGAGCGTCTCACCGAACAGTGGCCAGGCGATGAGCGCGGTGACCGCCGGCACGAGGTAGAAGAGCGAGGCCACGCGCGAGACTTCGCCGTTACGGATTAGCCGCATCAGGAGAAAAATTGCGCCGATCGACAGCACGAAAACCAGCCAGACCATGGCGAAGACGAGTTCGCCTGAAAGCGTGAACGTCCGCGTCTCGAAGGCCAGCGAGCCGGCTGCCATCAAGGCGGCGGCCCCGACATACTGCCAGGCGGTCGAACGAACGAGGTCGCCGCCCGTGTCGAAGCGCTTCTGCCAGACTGTGCCGGCGCTCATGGCCAGCACGGCGACGAAGGCGGCGATCAGCGCCGGCGCCGACAGCGTGTCGACCGGCGCGCCGAGCTTCGGCCATAGCACGATCGCGATGCCGAGGAGACCGGCGGCAAGGCCCAGCCAATGGCGTGGCAGGATGCGTTCGCCGAGCGCCGGGGCCGCCATGAGCGCCGTCAGCAGCGGCTGCAGGCCAACGATGAGGGCCGAAAGCCCGGCCGACATGCCGTTTCGCACGGCCCAGAAGACGCCGCCGAGATAGACGCCGTGCATGAGGATGCCCGCCCAGGCCGCGTGAGCAGCCTCGCCGCGCTCGAGGCGGGGGGACCCGATCATAGCCGCGATGGCGCCGAGAATCGCGGCGGCGATCAGAAACCGTGTCGCGAGAAACGAGAAGGGCTCGGCCCACGGCATGGCAAAGCGCGCACCGATGAAGCCGGTCGACCACAGGAAGACGAAGAGCGCCGGGGAGAGGCGGGCTAGGATGGCCATGGGCGGGACCGGCTTTCCACTGAATGAAGCCGATCCGTCTAATGCGAACGAAACCGTCAAGCAAAGCGAAAGGGCTGAAACATAGATTCAGCCGTGCTGAAGGGTCGGGTGGGGCAGCCGGGCGGAGCGCCGCGATGCTTCTGGACCTCGACCCGTTTTGGCTCCTGATGGCCGTCGCCGCCGTCGGCGTCGTCTCCCTCGTGTTCGGTTCCGCGCTCGACGCGCTGATGCGCGACGACGGATTCGGTCCGCTGGGCAACATGGTCGTTCTGACGAGCGGCTTCTTCCTCGCCATCGGGGCGGCGAACCGCCTGGGCTACAGCTTCGACGAGGTGCTGGTCGCTTCCGGCGTCGGACTTGCCGGTTCATTCCTCGTCCTGGTGGTGCTGTCGTTCACGAAGGCAGGGCTGGCGCGATTGTAATCGTCGCCGGATTCGCGCCATGATTGTCGTGGCGCCGCCCGGATTCCGTCCCGCATTCTCCTTCGACGGAAACTAGCGACGCGCGGGTAACGGCCGCGGCCGCACCGCGGGAACGGTTGGGCATTTCAGGGGTGATCTGCATGGACGCGTCGGCATTCATGCCCGGCGAGGCGGTACAGGCCGCGATCCGGGACGATCTCGTCATCTACAATGAACAGCGGGCGGCGGCGATCGCGCGCGTCGCGTGGCGGAGGAAGGTCATTCTCGGCGGATACGCCGTCGTCGCCGTCATGCTCCTGGCGGCGTTCGCCTTCTGGCTGTTCGGAGGCCCTGCGCCTGCGCCGGAGGTGGTCGGAGGCGTCGACATCAACGCGGCGAGCCGCGACGGTCCGCTCCTGGTCTTCGGCTTGGCCGGCGTGTTCAGCGTGGTCGTCGGCATCTTCGTCTACTACCTGACGGGAGGACCCGTGCGGAAACTCCAGCGCAACTTCCGCAGGAGCCTCATTCCCAGGCTCTTCGCCTTCCTCGAAAACGTCACCTACCGACAGGGGGCAAAGCCGGCTTCGTTCCGGAACCTGCCGCGCCAGGCGATCGGCAACTACAACCGGCAACGCTTCGACGACGTCATCGCCGGGGGGCATCAAGGCATGAAGTTCGAGGCATTCGAAGCCAGTTTCTCGAGGCAGAAGGACAAGAAGGCGGATGTCCGGGTCTTCAGCGGCATCATCCTGTCCTTCGACCTCACAAACCCGTTTCCGGGAAAGCTGATCGCCACGAGAGGCTCGCGCGGCGTCATGGGCTCGCTCGGCGACCTGTTCAGCAGTCTGGGGAAAGTGACGACCGGCGATCCCTCGCTGGACGAAAGCTACGAATTCCGCTCCGACAATCCGGAAGCGGCCGTCAAGCTGGTCAACAAGCGATTCGTCGAGGCGCTCGACGGCCTGCACGCAACCTGGCCGGGCTCCGCGGGCCGGGTCGTGCTCGCCGGCAACTCGGGTTTCGTGCTCCTGCCGACGTCCAAGAACTTCTTCGAGTTGCCGAAGATCGACACGGCCTGCGAGTACGACCGCCATATCAAGCCCATGGTGACCGATATGGCCGGGCTTCTGGCGACGGCCAAGCTGGTTCGCGCGGCGGCCTAAACCAGTCCGACCATGCGACGGATGTCGGCCGGGGTGCGGCCGACATCCCTGAGCGCGCGCAGGCCGCTGTCACGGAAGCTCTTGGAGAGCTTGCGCCCATCCGGGCCGGGGATCAGCGCGTGGTGGAAGTAGATTGGCTTCGGCAGGCCGAAGAGCGTCTGCAGCAGCCAGTGGATGTCGGTTGCGGCGAGCAGGTCCTGTCCCCGCACCACATGGGTGACCCCCTGCGCGGCGTCGTCGGTGACCACCGACAGGTGGTAGCTCGTCGGCACGTCCTTGCGGGCGATGACGACATCGCCCCAACGCGTCGGGCTGGGTTCCACCCGTTCGGTTGCGTCCCCGTGGTCGTCACGGAGCGTCGTCCACCCCTGCGAGCGTCGCACCGGCGTCAGTCGTTCGAGCGCGGCCGCGGTGTTCAGCCGCCAGGCGAAAGGCTCGCCCGCCTCGATCCGGCGCTTGCGTTCCCGTCGCGCCATGCGGCGATCGTCGCCCGGATAGAGCGGCGCGCCGTCCGGATCGGTCGGCCAGCGTCGCCCGGCAGCCTGCAATGCTGTCATCCTGTCGCGGATCTCGCCGCGGGTCATGAAGGTCGGATAGGCAAGTTCCTCCTTGACCAGCCAATCGAGCTTCGCGCGATAGTCGGCGAGATTATCCGACTGCCGCCGGACCGGCGTCTCCCACTCCAGCCCCAGCCATTCGAGGTCGCGATAGATCGCCGCCTCGAACTCGGGCGTGCAGCGCGCCTCGTCGATGTCCTCGATGCGCAGCAGCAGACGCCCGCCGCGCGCCTTCGCCATGTCGGCGTTGAGCAAGGCCGAGTAGGCATGGCCGAGATGGAGTTCGCCATTGGGGCTGGGCGCGAAGCGGAAGACGGGAACTGTCATGAGCCTGACGGGGGCAGGTTGAACGGCGGAAGCGCGGATTGCTACGGTGTCTGCCTTCCCCACACAAGCAGGCGCTAATGCGGCGGATCACAAGCGAACGTGACATCGAGGAGGGCCTGGACGCGCTCGTCGCGATCGATCCGCGGCTCGCCGCGATCCGCGCCGTATCTGGTGAGGTACCGCTGAGGCTGACGGCGCCGGGGTTCGAGAGCCTGGTGTCCATCGTCGTGTCCCAACAGGTGTCGCGGGCGAGCGCCGACGCGATCATGGCGCGGCTCAGAGCACTCGTCGACCCGCTCGCGGCGCGGGCCATGCCGGACATCTCCGACGACATCTGGCGCCGCGCAGGCATGTCCCGGCCAAAGCAGAAAGCGCTCGTCGCGATCGGAGCGGCCGTTGCCGAGGGCAGCCTCGATCTGAAGTCGGTCGCCGAACTGGACGCAGCGGAAGCGATCGCCCGCATGAGCGGCGTGCACGGCATCGGGCCGTGGACGGCCGAGGTCTACCTACTGTTCGCCGCGGGCCATCCCGACATCTTCCCGGCACGGGACGTGGCGCTCCAGACGGCCGTGGGCGCGGCTTTCGGAATCGATCCGCGCCCGGGAGAAAGGGCGCTCGCGAGGATCGCCGAATCATGGAGCCCCTGGCGCGGCGTCGCGTCGCGTCTGTTCTGGGCCTACTATCGGCGGATCAGGGGCCGGGAGGCCGTTCTGACGATCTGACGCACCGAGAAAGCGCCAAGAACCGGTCGATTTCGTTGAATTTGTTGCCGTCTGGCCGCTTCACATTCCTGACATCCGCGGCTTAGAATATCCGCGCCGATCGCTGTGAGGGACCAGGGAGCAGACAGATTTGACGATCGCCGTGTCTCCGGACGGGCTTCCCGCGCTGGTCCTCAACGCGGATTATCGTCCCCTCAGCTACTATCCGCTGTCGCTCTGGTCCTGGCAGGACGCGATCAAGGCGGTGTTCCTCGACCGCGTGAACATCGTGGCCGAGTACGAGCACCGCGTCTCCTCGCCGACCTTCTCGATGAAGCTGCCGAGCGTGGTGAGCCTCAAGAGCTACGTGAAGCCGTCGCGCAACCCGGCCTTCACGCGTTTCAACGTGTTCCTGCGCGACCGCTTCCAGTGCCAGTACTGCGGCACCGGCGAGGACCTCACCTTCGATCATGTGGTTCCTCGCCACTGCGGCGGCGAGACGACCTGGGAAAACGTGGTGGCGGCCTGTTCGCCATGCAATCTCCGGAAGGGCGGCATGCTGCCGGCGCACGCGAAGATGTGGCCGGTCCAGGCGCCCTTTCAGCCGACGGTCCACGATCTGCACAACAACGGCAAGCGCTTCCCGCCGAACTATCTGCACGAAAGCTGGATGGACTATCTCTACTGGGACGTCGAACTGGAGCCCTGAGAGCGGTCCGCGAGTTCTGGAGCAATGTTCGACCAGATTGAACCGGTTCGGTTTCAATCGCGCTTCAGCGCGCCCCGGAGCGCGACGGCCAGCAGGCCGAGGCTTGCGACGGCGTTCCAGCCGGCGAAGGAAAGTCCGAGGAAGCGTCCCGCCGCCTTGTCGCAGGACGGCGGGATCGCCTGGTCGATCTGGTCGAGGATGTTCCCGCTCGACGGGGGCGCGTCCACGGCGCCGCAATCCGTCGGTCCCGGCCACCAGCCCCATTCGACGCCGGCGTGATTGACGCCCAGATAGAGGCTCCAGACCATCAGCGCCGCACCGACGAGCAGCAGGCAGCGCACGATCCAGACCGGCAGTCTGAAGACCGCCGCGAGCAAGGCGAGCAGCATCAGCGGCGCGCCGACATAGTAGGGAAGGCGCTGCTCCAGGCAGAGCTTGCAGGGGATGTAGCCGCCCAGGTGCTGGAAGGCGAGCGCCGTGCCGACGGTGCCCGCCATGCCGATGGTTAGTAGGGCTGCGGCGAAGGTGCGGGTCGTCGGGGCGGAGTTCTGCATGGTGATCTAGAAGAGGTAGCGGATGGCCACAAAGCCGCCGATGAGCAGGACCATGAAGACGGTGAAAAGAAGGCCGAGGTTCTTTTCGATGAACTCGCGGATCGGCTCTCCGAACTTGTGCAGGAGCCATGCCACCAGGAAGAAGCGCAGGCCCCGACCGATGATCGACACCACGATGAGCGTGACGAGGTTCAGTCCGGTCGCTCCGGAGAAGATCGTGATCACCTTGTAGGGGAACGGCGTGACGGCCGCGAAGAGCACGCCCCAGGCGCCCCAGTCATTGTACCATGCGGCGATCTGATCGAACGATCCTTCGGCGCTGTAGAGCGCGAGGATCGGCCGGCCGATCGCATCCATCAGGAGAGCACCGATCGCATAGCCCAGCAACGCACCGAGGACAGAGGCGACGGTGCAGACCAGCGCGTAGCGTATCCACTTGCCTCGATCGGCGATGACCATGGGGATGAGCAGGACGTCAGGCGGAATCGGGAAGAACGAGCTTTCCACGAACGACACGCCGGCCAGCGCCCGCTCGGCGTGACGGGTGCGTGCGAGCGACATGGTCCAGTCGTAGAGCCTGCGAAGCATTTCGGGGTCCGGAACAGGTTTGCCGCGCGCCTTCTAGTCGGATTCCTTCCGCGCGACAACGCGACGCGTCGATCACAAGCAGGTGCTTCGCGGCCGTCGTCACCGACGGCTGGCTGCGACGTCATCCTTCGAGTTGACGGACAAGCGGCTTGGCGTGTAGTCCGCTGCCGTTCCACCCTCGGGGTGGGCCCCTGTGGCGGAATTGGTAGACGCGGCAGACTCAAAATCTGTTGCCTTCACGGGCGTGCTGGTTCGATCCCGGCCAGGGGCACCAACCTTTCGATCGTTGACCCCTACGGGGCAAACGCGTTTCCGACGCCTGAATCAATTCTTCAGGCAGAAGATGCGGATGTCTCGCCCGCCAGCGACGCATTCGACCTCCATGGTCCCGTCGGCCGCCTCGATGAACAGCACGCTGCTGGCCGATACGCTGCCGTTGGGCTTGATAAAGCAGTAAGCGTTCATGATCGTCTCGCCCGCCTCGCACCTGGCCTTGCGGCCCTCGAACTCGGCCATGCGGATCGACACGTCACCCGTCTGGGCGGGAGGCTGGGCCTCGTCCTGGCCGCATCCGGCCAGGATCGCGAGGACGGCCAAAGCCGGCAGCGTCTTTTGCATCGATACCTCTCCTCGGTCGTTGACGGCAACGACGAGGAGCGTATAGCCCCGGCAAGCGAAGCGACAGCGGGGCGCGCCGGGTCAATGCTTGAACGACGGCGGAGCTACGACGAACTCTACCGCGACTTCCGCTGGTCGATCCCGGAACGGTTCAACATCGGCGTGGCCGTGTCCGACGCCTGGGCGGTGCGTGAACCCGGCCGTACCGCGCTGCTCGAATATCGCGTCGACGGCGAGCCGCGCATCTTGAACTATGGTGAGCTCGCCGCGCGCTCCAACGCGCTGGCCAACGCGCTGAAGGCGATGGGCGTGGGGCGCGGCGACCGGGTGGCGCTGCTGCTGCCGCAATGCTTCGAGACCGCGATCGCCCATGTCGCGATCTACAAGCTCGGCGCCATCGCCGTGCCGCTGGCGCTGCTCTTCGGCATCGAGGCGATCGAGTACAGGCTGAAGACGGCGGCCGCCAAGGCGATCGTCACCAATGGCGTCGGGCTCTCAAAGCTCGAGGAGGTCGCCAGTCGGCTACCCGCGCTCGAGTGCATCGTCTCGATCGACGGCGCTTCGGTCCGCGCACTCGATTTCGCTCAACTGGTCGCCGACCACGATCCCGTCTTTGCCGCCGAGGACACCGGGCCGGACGAACCGGCGATGATGATCTTCACCTCCGGCACGACGGGTCCGCCCAAGGGCGCGCTGCACGGTCACCGCGTGCTCCTCGGCCACCTGCCCGGCGTCCAGATGCACCATGAATTCCTGCCGCAGGTCGGCGACAGGCTGTGGACGCCGGCCGACTGGGCATGGGCGGGCGGGTTGCTCAACGTTCTCCTGCCCGGCCTCCTCTTCGGCGTGCCGGTCGTCGCCGGCCGCTTCGATCGGTTCGACCCTGAAGCCGCGCTTCTGCTCGCCGAGAAGATGCGGGTGCGCAACGCCTTCGTGCCGCCTACGGCGCTGCGGATGCTGAAGTCGGTTCAGGATATCCGCAAGCGGTTCCGGCTCGATCTCAGGACCCTCGGCTCCGGTGGCGAGTCGCTCGGCCGCGAGACCTTCGAATGGGGCGAGGCCGAACTCGGCGTCACCATCAACGAGTTCTACGGCCAGACCGAGTGCAACCTCGTGCTGTCGTCCTGCGGCGCGATCGGCGTGACGCGGCCCGGCGCCATCGGCCTGCCGGTGCCCGGCCATACGGTTGCGGTCATCGATGGCGCAGGTCGCCGCGCGAGGCCTGGCGAAACCGGCCAGATCGCGGTGCTCAGGCCCGACCCGGTGATGTTCCTCGGCTACTGGCAGAACGAGGAGGCGACGGCGAAGAAGTTCATCGGCGACTGGATGACCACGGGCGACCAGGGCGTCGAGGACGAGGACGGCTACGTCCATTTCTTCGGGCGTGACGACGACGTGATCACCTCGGCGGGGTTCCGCATCGGGCCGGGCGAGATCGAGGACTGCCTGATCGGCCATCCCCTGGTCGCGCTGGCCGCGGCGGTGGGCAAGCCCGATCCGATCCGGACTGAGATCGTCAAGGCCTATGTCGTTCTCAAGGATGGCGTCGAAGCCAGGCCGGAGCTGGTCGACGACATCAAGCTGTGGGTGCGAGAGCGGCTTTCCGCGCACGAGTATCCGCGTGAGGTCGAGTTCGTCCAGTCGATCCCGCTCACCACCACGGGCAAGGTCATCCGCCGCATCTTCCGCGACCGTGCGCGCGACGAGGCGGACCGCGCCTAGCGACGCAGGAGCCGCCTGACCCGATTGCGCAGGATGCGCGCCATGTTGCGGGTCTCCCGGTAGAGGTGGAGTTGGGCGGCGGCCTGCCGTGTCGCGCGGTCGGCGTCCGGCGTCACGCCGACGATCAGGGTGCCCATCGGACGGCGTTCGGTCCAGATGCGGCTCATCACGGGATGGTCCGGCACGGCGCAAGAATCCGTCGCCTCGATGTTGGGATCTTCAAGATGCGCGGCGGAGAGATCGAGCATCAGCAACGTGCCTGGCGAGAAGGCGGCGAAGCTCTCGTCATAGGCGGTCTTCCAGGTATAGGCGATGCCGCTCTCGACGAACACGACGATGGAGGCGATCGGACGACCGTCGAGAACCAGCGAGTGCACGCGACAGATGCCCTCCTCGGACAGGCGATGCACCGCCTCTCGCGCGAAGGCGGCGCGGTAGCGGTCGATCGCCATTGCGGTGCGTTCCCGCCCCTTCCAGCCGCTCGCTTCAAGGGTGAGGAATGTCTCCAGCCCGAGCCGCACTTCGTCGGGGGTTCCGGCGACGACGTGTTCGAGCGAACCCTTTTCGGCGAGACGGCGCCGAAGCCGACGGTATTCGCGGACGTGATGGGAACCCAGCGCGGTCTTCAGATAGGCGTCGGGAGCGAGGCCGCTCTCCAGGAAGGGTCTTTCGACCCGGCCGCTTTCCGCCAGGGGCAATCCCCGTGTCTCGGCCACCCGGCGCACGAGGCTGGCCACCGGTCCGTCGAGACGGATGTCGGGCATGACGAACACGCGCGGCATCCGAAGATGCGGCCGGGCCAACATGGCGAAGAAGTCTTCGAGAACCCGTTCCGGGTCGTCGCGGTCGAGCAGCGGCGTACCGAGCGGGCCGAAGGGGCTCGACCACGTCCGCAGCACCGGCACGCCGAAGGGCGTCGCCGGCTTTTCCACGGAGAAGGGGACCAGCAGGCGCAGCCTGCTCCTCACGTCGTCGCCGTCGCGGATCACCGCAAGCCGCACCTCCCGGTCCTCGAGGCGCGGCATGGCCGGCGCCAGGAAGCGGGGGTTGAAGAAGACGTTCGGCTCGATGGCGCGGCGCGCCAGGTGGTCGAGTTCCTCGACGAGGTCGAAGCCCGCCGCCGCGGGATAGATCGCGAGGCGGCGCAGCGGCCGTGATCCGTCCACGCTCTCCTCGTGGGAAACCTCGATCCCCGACTGGCCGAAGCCCGCCAGCCCCGCGATCAGGGGCGCCGAAGGACTGCCGCTCATCTCCTCCAGCAGCGGTGTGGCACCCATCAGCGCATCCTCCGGGACGGCCCGACGGGAAGGAAAATCGCCATGACGATGCCGAGCTTGCGCCACACGGTGAAGGATAGGGCGAACGCTTCGAAGAGCATGGCCGCCGCGGTGCCGATGGCCGCGCCCCACAGGCCATAGGCGGGGATCAGGACGACGGAGAGCGCGACATTGATCGCCAGCGTCAGGGCGTAGACTCCCGCGCAGACGTTCTGGTGCCCGCTCATCGTGAGCAGGCTCTCGGCAGGCCCTACCGCGGAGCGGGCAACGACGCCCGCGACGAGCAGGAACAGAAGCGGATAGCCCACGTCGAACCCAGGTCCGAACAGCATCAGCATCGGCTTGCCGAGGACCAGCACCGCCATGGCCATGACCACGGAAGGCCAGAACGTCCACGACACGGTCTCACGCGCGAATGCGGCCAGTCGCGACGGGTCGCCATGGGTGAACGAGGCATAGCGTTGGGCGACGCCGGCCTTCACCGCGAAGTAGACGAAGTGGACAAGCGCGAGCGTCTTCACCGTGGCGAAATAGACCGCGACGTCGTGCGGCTCCATGAAGAAGCCGACGAGAAGCACGTCGGCGTTGGTGAGCAGGAAGAAGAAACTCTCGACCAGGAAGATCGGCAAGGAGACCGCGAACCACGCTCCGATCAGGTAGCTGCGCGGGCCGGGCGCCACCCGCCCGTCGGCCCGCCCGGTGACGCGTACGAGCTGGATGATCGTGGTAACGTAGGTCGCCAGGATCGCCGCGATGATGGCGGTCACCGCATCGGGCCGGTAACCGAGGGCCAGCGCCGCGCCCATCGAGGCGAGGATCAGGATCGGACGGGTGATGTAGGTGGGGCCAAGGGCGAGGTAGGCCCAGGCATTGGCCCGCGCAATGCCCTGCAACATGTCGGACAGCGCGATCATCGGCAGGCAGATGAAGCCGAGAACGAACGGAATGACGTAATAGGCCTCGATCGTCGGGACGAGCAGCCAGGTGAAGAGGATGCCCAGCCCGGCGATCAGCGTCGAAGCCACGATGACCACGAGGCGGCTGGCGAGCAGCACGCCACGCAGCTCGCCCAACATACCCTTCTCCCGATATTCGGGGATGAAGCGAATGACCGAGGTGTGGAAGCCGAGGCAGGAGAGGTTCCCGACGATGATCATCGTCGTCCAGACGAGCACGAAGACGCCATACTCGAAACTGCCCAGCCAGCGCGCCAGCAGGACCTGGCTGGCGAACGCGATGACGGCGCTTACGATGCGGATGGAGAAGGCGATGACCGACATGCGGCCGGCTTCGCCGCGCTCGTCGGCGGTGAAGAGCACGGCGTCGAGACGGTCGAGCAAGGGCCGCGCGGCATGCGCCAGCCGCTCCGGCAACATCCGGTCCGCCGTCGTGGCCGCCGAAAAACGCACGCCAAACTCTCCGCTTCCGTCGCGTCCAATGTCTAGGCCAGAGGGATTAAGAAACGGTTGGGCGTTGCCCCGCCGGACCCGCTTTCCTTGCATGGCTCCGCCGGCATCTCGTCTCCGTTCAGGCATGGATCCCCGCGTCTCCCTTCGCTTCGCTCCGGTCGCACGAGGATGACGAGGTGTGGGGTTGCGTCTCACCGCCGCCACGCCCGGAATCTCCTCCGTCTGGCCATTGAATTGAAAGGTCGGGAAGCGGGGCGCGAGGGCCGAGCCTTCCGAATGATAGTTACGTGGCGCGATCCCCGCGCCCCGCCGGCGACTTTTGGCGTCCGCCCGATCCGCTTCCCCCGTCCGTGTCGCTGCCCGGCCGATCCGCTGGCAGGGTGGCAACCTGGACGGGCTTAAGTGCAACCGTCCGGCACGCACGGGTCGTAATGCCCGCAGGGGAACCTTTGGCGGAGCCTCCCCGGTCCCGCCTTACGAGGGCGAGACGGAGGCGCCGGCTCCTCCCCGCGCAATCACCGTCATGACCGGCGTTCCCGAGGAAGGAACTGCGGCCAAGGATAGTGGCGGTCCGAGGGGAGGTGGAGAAAACGCGTCAAGAAATCGTGGAAGTTGTTGAAAAGGTTGGAGATGGGCGGAGATCTTGTCCACTTACCGTTGCAGCCTTCCCTTCTCCCGCAGGGGGATAAGGAAGGGTGCCGCGGCCGGCCGCAAGCCTCCCGGCCGATTGTTTGCGGCCTCATCGACCAAGGCTTGGCGTCTGCCGTCCCCATCCCATACGATGCCTCCCGGCGGCACGGCGCCAGCGAGGAGGACGGAAATGGCGGACGACGAACGCTGGCGGACCATGGCGAACGCGCCCAAGGACGGCTCGCGCATCCTGGTCACCATCCGGCCGTCCGAGCAGGGTCCCGCCGAGGTCGACGTCGCCTACTGGGCGAAGGCCGACCAGTTCGGCATCGAGGGCTGGCGGGCGGCCGATTCCCACCCCGGCCAGATCTTCGCCTATGCCGATCCCGAGCTGAAATGCTGGATGCCGCTGCCCGGCGCAGGCCGCACATCCGGCGGCTCGATGCCGGAACCCTGGCAGGGCAAGGACGAAGGCGAGCTCTTCGGATCGGGCATCTGAGCACACCGCACCCTCGTCCGCAGGTTGCGCTCGGACATCGTTCCGGTAGTCTCTTGCCCGAGGGAGACAGGGGGAGACATGCCTGCGGTTCACGGTGGTGGGCAGGCGGACAGCCTGGAAGATCGAATCTACGAAGCGGCGGTGCTGCCGGAGTTCTGGCCCGGCATTCTGCAACAGATGTCGCGGATAACCGAGGGCGTTGGCTCGGTCCTGCTCTCGGTGCGCGGCGCCGACGTTCGCTACATGGCATCGACGGCCGACTTCCAGCGGGATGTCGAGGCCTATTTCGCCGCCTTTCCCGGCATCAACGAGCGCATGCGAAGGCTGCTGGCCGTTCAGCGTGCGGGTTTCGTGTCGGACGCCGACGTGTTCGCTCCCGAGGAGCGCGAAACGATCCCGATCTTCCGCGACTTCCTGACGCCGCGCGGCTATGGCAACGGAATCGCAACCGTCGTCCTGCTGCCGAGCGGGGAACTGATCCTGTTCCACAACGAGGGTCGCCATTCCAGGGCGACCAATCCCGCTGAAGTGGTAACCCTCGATGCGCTGCGTCCGCATCTCGCGCGCTCCGCCCTGATCTCCGCACGGCTTTCCTTCGAGCGCGCCCGGACAGCCGTGGAGACTCTGGCGGGCCTGGGGCTCGCCGCCTGCGCCGTGAGCCGCTCGGGCGCGGTGCTGGTGGCAAACGAGGAGTTCGACGCCGCCGCCCACTGGACGACGCGCGGGGGCAATCGCATCGCGCTTCCTGACAAGCGAGCCAATCAGCAGCTCGACGAGGCGCTCGGCGCCATCGCCACGGATCAGGGCGTGCGCTCCCTGCCGCTGGTCGGCGGCGATGAAACGCCTCCCGCCGTGCTCCATGTCGTGCCGATCAGGCGCGCCGCCCACGACCTGTTCGGCCACGCCGCGGCGATCCTGGTCCTGACGCGGGCGTCGACCGAACCAACGGGCGCCACCCCCCTCTTGCAGGTTCTGTTCGACCTGTCCGCCGTCGAGGCGGACGTGGCCGCCCGGATCGCGGCGGGCCAGACCGTCGAGCAGATCGCGGTTTCCAGCGGCAAGAGCGTGAACACCGTGCGCAACCAGCTGAAGAGCGTGCTCGACAAGACCGCCTGTGCCCGACAGGCGGATCTGGCCCGGCTGCTGGCTCAATTGATCCCGCCAGGATCAGCTACGCCAACGCGGAGCGCGAGCTTGGCCTAAGCTGTGTTTCCGGTAAGACGGCCTTGAGGGAGCAAAGGGGAGATATGCCGACCGTTCATGGGAGTGGAGAGGCGGACGGCCTGGAGGACCGAATCTATGAAGCGGCCGTTCTGCCGGAGTTCTGGCCAGCGCTGCTGGCGAGCCTCGCCGAACGCACTACGTGCCGTGACGCGATCATCTTCTCGATCAAGGGCGCCGACGTCCGGCTGGTGACGTCCTCGCCCGAATACGAGAATGCGGCGACGGAGTTCTTCCGGCTCTATCCGAACAATGAACGCACCGGCTATCTCGCAACCGTCCGTCGCGCGGGATTCATTTCCGACTACGAGGCGTTCGGCTTCGATCGGCGCGAACAGATTCCGGTGTTCCGCGATTGGATGATCCCACGCGGCTACGGCGACGGAGCGGCGACGGCGATTCCGATGCCGACCGGCGAGATGGTGGTCGTTCACGTCGAGCGGGCCTACCGACGCCTGCCATTCGAGGCCGACACGATTGCATGGCTGGACGCCCAGCGGCCGCACCTGGCCAGGGCGACGCTGCTTTCCGCCCGTCTCGCCTTCGAGCGGGCAAGGACGGCCGTCGAAACGCTTTCGGGGCTGGGACTCGCCGCCTGCGCGGTGACCGCGTCCGGCGCCGTGCTGGTCGCCAATGCGGAGTTCGCTACGGCTGGCGCCCACTGGACGACGCGGGCCGGCGACCGAATCGCCCTCAACGACCGCCGCGCGGAGCAGCAACTCGGCGAGGCGCTTGCCGCGATACAGACGGATCGGGGCGTTCGATCGCTGCCGCTCGTCGCGGGCGACGAAACGTCGCCGGGAGTGCTTCATGTCGTGCCGATCAGGCGCGCCGCGCACGACCTGTTCGGCCACGCGGCTGCAATTCTCGTGCTGACGCGGGCCTCGACCCAGCCGACGGGAGCGACGCCGCTGCTCCAGGCATTGTTCGACCTCTCCGCCGTCGAGGCGGACGTGGCCGCCCGGATCGCGGCGGGCCAGACCGTCGAGCAGATCGCGGTTTCCAGCAGCAAGAGCGTGAACACCGTGCGCAACCAGCTGAAGAGCGTGCTCGACAAGACCGCCTGCGCCCGACAGGCGGATCTGGCCCGGTTGCTGGCGCAGCTCGTGCCGGCCGGGCATTAGGTTCCCAATCCCGGGCAATAGCCCAAATGGATCATGCAAATCCGGCATCATTGGCCATCCTGCGTCGCGGAGGCGTGCCGTTTGGGTTTAGCCGTCGAACGAACGGGTTCATGAAACACAGCACAGTCGAGCACATCCGGACCGCTGCGCCGACGGATCCGGATATCTACGAAGGCGTCACGACGGACTACTATGACGAGGGCGACGTCGATCTCATATCGAGATGGGCAGGCCTGACGCGTTGGCTGGATGCGCGGCTGGAGGCGGGGGTCGACCCCTACAGCAAGTACACTGCCTCACGCATCGCAGCCGAACTGACTGCCTTCGATCGTGGCGGCGTCGAGCGCTCAGGGGTAAACTTCGCGTCGCAGGAATATCTGAACCTCGCCACGGACGATCGGGTCGTATCTGCCGTCGTCGAAGCGGCTTCGACATATGGCGTCCATAGCGCGGGCTCTGCCGCGCTGATGGGGCTGACGGCCCTGACGGTGCGGCTGGAGCGAAGGCTAGCCGAATTCCTTCGTCTCGCGGATGCGACGGTGTTTCCCACCGGCTGGGGAGCCGGCTACGGAATCATCAGGACGCTGGTCAGGCCTACCGATCATGTGGTGATCGACGTGCTTGCGCATGCGTGTCTCCAGGAGGGTGCAGACGCCGCAACCAAGAACGTCCATCGCTTCCCGCACTGCTCAAACGTCGCCGTCGAACGCAGACTGGCGAGAATCAGGGCGGCCGATCCCAGGTGCGGCATCCTGGTCGTGACGGAATCCGTCTTTTCGATGGACAGCGATGTTCCGGAGATCGAAGCCCTTCAGTCGCTCTGCCGCCGATATGATGCGACTCTCGTCCTCGACGTCGCGCATGACCTGGGCGCCCTTGGCGACAAGGGGCGAGGCTACATGGAGATCCAGAACGTCTCAGGAAGCATCGATATCGTGATGGGCAGTTTCTCCAAGACGTTCGGCTCCAACGGCGGCTTCGTGGCGTCGAACCGCACGGAACTGAAGATGGCGCTGCGCTACGCTTGCGGTCCGCTCACCTTTACGAACTCGATGTCGCCCATGCAGGCGGCGGCGGTCCTCACCTGCCTCGACATCGTCGACAGCGCCGAGGGAACCGCGCGGCGCGAGCGCCTGATGAGCAATATCGTCTATCTGAGAAATGCCTTGCAGAGCAGAGACTTCGATGTGCTGGGCAAGGAGAGCGCCATCGTGCCGGTGGTGCTTGGAAACAATCGCCGCTCACGGCTGATGACCAGTTACGTCCTCCACAACGGGGCGCTGGTCAACCTGGTCGAGTATCCGGCTGTCTCCCGCAACGGTTGTCGCTGGCGGCTCCAGGTCATGCACGACCATACGCCGGAGCAGATCGACAGGCTCGTTGACCTCGCGGTCGACGCGCGCAAGCACGCCGGCGACTAGGCGGCTCGCCCTGCCCCCTTCAGCCAGCCCTCAGGCGAACTGGCCGTGGCCGTGCTTGTACTTCCTGCCCAAGCCGCAGGGGGCGGCGAGGGAGAGCCTTGCATAAATCGAGCGAGTAAACTAAGTTTACCGGACTTAGTTCACTCGGTTGCAGATCATGGACACGATCAACATCCACGAAGCCAAGACGCACCTTTCCCGGCTCGTCGAAAAAGCGGCGAAGGGAGAGCCGTTCATCATCGCCAAGGCCGGCAAGCCGATGGTGAAGGTCGTGCCGCTCGACGTCGAGGAAGAGCGCAAGCCGCGGCGGCTGGGCTTCATGAAGGGTGAGTTCACGGTTCCGGACGACTTCAACACGATGGGGCAGGAAGAAATCGAGCGAATGTTCTACGGCGACGAATGAGGCTGCTCGTCGACACACAGTTGCTGCTGTGGGCGGCAGCGGAACCGCATCGAGTTCCGGATCAGGCCGCCGGCCTTATGGAGGCCGAAGACAACGAGCTTCATTTCAGCGTCGTCAGCCTTTGGGAAACGACCATCAAGAACGGCCTTGGCCGCCCCGATTTTCAGGTCGATGCGCGTCGCCTCCGAGGCCGGTTGCTTGAAAGCGGTTATAGGGAAGTGACAGTAGGCGCCGAGCACGCCCTCTTCATGTTGCCGCGATTTCACGGCGACCCATTCGACCGCATGCTCGTCGCACAGGCTGCGGTCGAACAGCTCACCGTCCTCACCGTCGATGCAACGCTTGCCCGGTATGGGGACCACGCGGCCATCCACCTCGCCTAAGGCGAGGTGTCTCGGGCGTCAACCGGTGTGTGCCTGGCGGGGCCTCACGCGAACTGGCCGTGGCAGTGCTTGTATTTCTTGCCCGAGCCGCAGGGGCAGGGTTCGTTGCGGCCGACGCGGCCCCAGCTCGCGGGGTCGTCGGCATCGCGGTCCTCGGCGGCGACGGTGCGGGGTGTGGCCTCCATCACGGCGGCGAGCTGTCCGCCGCCGTTCATGCCCTCGCCGAAATCGTCCTCGCCGGTGGTCGCGTCGACATGATGGCCGATGGCCTGGGGCGCCTGCGGGGGCGGCGCCTCGGACGCCTGGCGGACGAGTTCGACGCGCATCAACTGGGCGGTGACGGCCTGGCGCAGATTGCCGAGCATGGACTGGAAGAGCTCGAAGGCCTCGCCCTTGTATTCGTTGAGCGGGTCGCGCTGGGCGTAGCCGCGGAAGCCGACGACCGAGCGCAGATGGTCGAGGTTGACCAGATGCTCGCGCCACAGATGGTCGAGGGTCTGCAACAGGATCGAGCGCTCGACATAGGTCATCACGTCGGCGCCGAAGCGTTCGGCGCGCTCGGCGGCCGCCTTGTCGGTCTGCTCGGTGATGCGCGCGCGGATGGCCTCCTCGTCGATGCCTTCCTCCTTGACCCAGTCTTCGATGGGCAGATCGAGATTGAGGTACTGCCGCGCAGCCTCCCTGAGGCCCGCGGCGTCCCACTGCTCGGCGTAGGCGTTCTCGGGGATGTGCTTGGCCACCATGTCGTCGATCACGTCCTGGCGCATCTCGGCGACCGTGTCTGACAGGTTCTCGCCGTCCATCAGCTCCTTGCGCTGCTCGAACACCACCTTGCGCTGGTCGTTCATCACATCGTCGTATTTGAGCAGGTTCTTGCGGATGTCGAAGTTGCGCGCCTCGACCTTCTTCTGGGCTTTCTCCAGCGCCTTGTTGATCCAGGGATGGGTGATCGCCTCGTCTTCCTTGAGTCCGAGCTTCTGGAGCATGCCGTCCATGCGCTCCGAGCCGAAGATGCGCATCAAATCGTCCTGGAGCGACAAATAGAACTTCGAGCGGCCGGGATCGCCCTGGCGGCCCGAGCGGCCGCGAAGCTGGTTGTCGATGCGGCGCGATTCATGGCGTTCGGTGGCGAGCACGTAGAGACCGCCGGCGGCCAGCGCCTGCTCCTTCAGCCGCTGCACGTCGGCGCGGATGGCGCGTTCCTTCTCGTCGCGCTCCAGTCCGGCCGGCACGCCGGCGAGTTCCTCGGCGACACGCATGTCGGCGTTGCCGCCGAGCTGGATGTCGGTGCCTCGGCCAGCCATGTTGGTGGCGATGGTGACGGCGCCGGGCCTGCCGGCCTGGGCGACGATCTGGGCTTCCTGCTCGTGATGGCGGGCATTGAGGACCTGGAAGTCCTTGAGGCCCTCCTTCTTCAGCCTCTCGGCGAGGCTCTCCGACTTCTCTATCGAGGTCGTGCCGACGAGCATCGGCTGGCCCTTGGCCGAGGCTTCCTTGATCTCGCGCACGATGGCCCGGTACTTCTCCTCCGCCGTGCGGTAGACCTCGTCATCCTCGTCGAGGCGCGTGACGGGCAGGTTGGTCGGCACCTCGACGACCTCGAGCCCGTAGATATTGCCGAACTCCTCGGCCTCGGTGGCGGCCGTGCCGGTCATGCCGGCCAGCTTCTTGTACATGCGGAAGTAGTTCTGGAAGGTGATCGAGGCGAGCGTCTGGTTCTCCGGCTGGATCGCCACATGCTCCTTGGCCTCCAGCGCCTGGTGCAGACCCTCGGAGTAGCGCCGGCCGGGCATCATGCGGCCGGTGAACTCGTCGATGATGACGATCTCGCCGTTGCGGACGATGTAGTCCTTGTCCCTCGAGAACAGCCGGTGCGCCTTGAGCGCATTGTTGATGTGGTGGACGATCGCGACGTTCTCGACGTCGTAGAGGTGGTCGCCCTTGAAATGGCCAGCCTCCTTGAGCAATCCCTCGAGCTTCTCCGTGCCTTCCTCGGTGAAGGTCGCGGTGCGCTGCTTCTCGTCGACCTCGTAGTCGGCCGGCACGAGCTTGAGGATGATGGCGTCGATCAGATTGTACATCTCCGAACGATCCTCGAGCGGACCGGAGATGATCAATGGCGTGCGCGCCTCGTCGACCAGGATCGAATCGACCTCGTCGACGATGGCATAGTGGTGGCCGCGCTGGACCATCTGGGCGCGCTCGTACTTCATGTTGTCGCGCAAATAGTCGAAGCCAAGCTCGTTGTTGGTGGCGTAGGTGACGTCGCAGGCATAGGCCGCCTTGCGCTGCTCGTCGGACAGCCCGTGGACGATGACGCCGACGGTCAGGCCGAGGAACTTGTAGACGCGCCCCATCCACTCGGAATCGCGGGTCGCGAGGTAGTCGTTGACGGTGACGACGTGGACGCCCTTGCCCGACAGGGCGTTGAGGTAGACCGGAAGGGTGGCGACCAGCGTCTTGCCCTCGCCGGTGCGCATCTCGGCGATCGAGCCGGAATCCAGCACCATGCCGCCCATCAGCTGGACGTCGAAGGGACGCAGGCCGAGAACGCGCCTGGCCGCCTCGCGAACGGTGGCGAATGCCTCGGGAAGAAGATCCTTCTCGGAGGCTCCTTCGGCGAGCCGCCTGCGGAATTCGTCGGTCCTGGCGCGCAGTTCGGCATCCGACAGGGCCGAGACGTCCTTCTCCAGCGCGTTGATGGCCTCCACGCGCGGGCGCATCCCCTTGACGCGACGGTCGTTCGAGGACCCGAAGATCTTGCGGGCGATGCCGCCGAGACTGACCATTCAGAAGCCTTTCCGAAGCCATGGCCGACGCGGCTCCGCCGCTGGCCGAACCCGCCGTGAACGCCAGCAGATTCAAGGAAAACGCGCCCGAAAACGCTTCTGGACGCAAGGACGGGGGACAGATAAGAGGGGGCACTATCGATGTCAACGCCGGGCCCGAGGAGGCCGGCGTCATCGGGATATGGCCGGCGGCGGAAGAACGGTTCACCGGCTGCCTACCCCTTTCCAGGAGCCTTCCGCTGATGAAATTCCCGCTGATCCGCGTCATTCTCGTTGCCGCCTGTCTCGCCGCGCCCCTCGTGCCGGCCATGGCGCAGGAGGCGACTCCGCCGGCCGCCGCACCGGATCCGAACGCGGTGATCGCGACCATCGACGGCCAGGACATCACCGAGGCCGACCTCGCGCTCGCCGCCAGCGAGCTCGACGAGCAGTTCGCGCGTCTGCCGGAGGAACAGAAGCGCGCGGCGGCGCTCTCGGCGCTGATCGAGATCAGGCTCATGGCGGCGGACGCGGCGAAGAAGGGCATCGACAAGGACGAGACCTTCGTCAGGCGCATGGAATTGCTCAGGCAGCGGGCGCTGCACGCGGCGGTGATCGAACAGACGATCGTCGGCACGATCACCGAGGCGGACATCCGCGCGCGCTACGACAAGCATGTGGCGGAGACGCCGCCGGTCAACGAGGTGAAGGCGCGCCACATCCTCGTCGAGACGAAGGAGGAGGCGGACGCGATCATCAAGCGGCTCGATGCCGGCGAGGACTTCGAGACCATCGCCAAGGAAGTCTCCAAGGATCCCGGCTCGGGCGCCAATGGCGGCGATCTCGGATGGTTCGGCCCCGGCCAGATGGTGCCGGAGTTCGAGCAGGCCGCCTTCGCGCTGGAGGTCGGCGCCCATTCCAAGGAACCGGTGCAGAGCCAGTTCGGCTTCCACATCATCAAGGTGGAGGACAAGCGTCAGCAGCAGCCGCCGGCGTATGAACAGGTGAAGGACCAGTTCCGCACGATGCTCATCCGCGAGCGCTACTTCGCGCTGGTCAGCGAACTGCGCGGCGCGGCCACGATCGACATCAAGGATCCGGCGCTCAAGGCCGCCGTCGACGGGATCGACGGAGCGAAGTAGCCCCGCGGTCCGCGCGCCGCGACAGCCGTCACACGTGAGGATGTCGCTCGACCACACGCGGTGGCCTTCGACGGATTCGGTGCGGTGGACGGGCAAGCGATCGTCCTCGGGATCGCAGCGGGCGCGCGCCGGATCATCACCGGCGAAGGCGCGCACGGCGTCCATGTCGCGCCACCAGCTGACCGTGCTGATCTCGCTGGCGCCCTCGCCGAGGGCGCGGACAAGGATCTGATGCTCCAGTAAGCCCGGGGCGGAGACGGGCGCTACCCGGCACGCGTCGCTATGTCCCCAAGTCTTGCGCAGGAGAGCCGTCTCGGGCAAACGAGGCCGTTCCGTTCAGCCCTTCAGAGCCTGCCATGTCGCATCCGGTCTCGCCGCTCGCTCCCAAATCCACGCCAAAGCTGCCGGCCATACGGGGCCTGCGCATCGCGACGGCCGAGGCGGGCATCAAGTACAAGAACCGCACCGACCTGATGCTGATGGTGTTCGACGCGGGCACAGCGGTCGCGGGCGTGTTCACGAGGTCGAAGTGCCCGTCGGCGCCGGTTGACCATTGCAGGGCGAACCTCGTCGCGGGCAGCGCCCGCGCGCTGGTGGTCAATTCGGGCAACGCGAATGCGTTCACCGGCAGGAAGGGCCGCGAATCGACCCGCATGACGGCCGAGGCCGCGGCCGAGGCGGTAGGCTGCGCGCCGTCCGAGGTCTTCCTGGCCTCGACCGGCGTGATCGGCGAGCCGCTCGACGCCGGCAGGTTCGCGGGCCTTCTCGCCGGTCTCGCCGTCGAGGCGAGCGGTGAACGCTGGCGCGACGCCGGCAAGGCGATCATGACGACGGACACCTATCCGAAATATGCGACCGCGACCGCGAAGCTCGGGGACGTGGAGGTGACGATCAACGGTATCGCAAAGGGGGCGGGCATGATCGCGCCGGATATGGCGACGATGCTCTCCTTCGTGGCAACGGACGCGCCGATCGCAGCCCCCGTGCTCCAGGGATTGCTTTCTAAGGGCGTCGGCAAGACATTCAACGCGGTGACCGTCGACAGCGACACATCCACCAGCGACACGCTGCTCTTCTTCGCGACGGGCGCTGCGGCGAAAGACGGCGCGCCGCGCATCACGGATGCAAGCGACGCCAGGCTCGCCCCTTTCCGCAGGGCGCTGAACAAGTTGCTCAAGAACCTCGCGCTTCAGGTGGTGCGCGACGGCGAGGGGGCGCGCAAGGAGATCGAGGTCACGGTGACGGGCGCCAAATCGGCGCGCTCCGCGAAGCGCGTCGCGCTGTCGATCGCCAATTCGCCGCTGGTCAAGACAGCGGCGGCCGGCGAGGACGCCAACTGGGGCAGAGTGGTGATGGCCGTCGGCAAGGCAGGCGAACCGGCCGATCGGGACAGGCTATCGGTCTACTTCGGCGAGATACGGGTGGCGAACGCTGGCGAGCGCGACCCCGACTACTCGGAGGACGAGGCGTCGGCCTACATGAAGCGTGATCGCATCCGCATCAGGGCCGACCTTGGAATCGGGAGGGGCAAGGCGACGGTGTGGACGTGCGATCTCACCAAGGCCTATGTCGAGATCAACGGCGACTATCGGAGCTGAACAGGTGGGGGAGGCGACCGCCCGCATCCCCGATCTGCCGACTGTCCGGCGCTACGAGGCCGGCGGCTTCCGCGCCTGGCCGGCGACGCGCGTCGTCTATGACGGGACCTGGGTCATCCGGTTGACCCCAGGCCACCCGGCCAAGCGGCTCAATTCCGTCAATCCGCTCGACCCCAGGGATACGGGCCGTCTAACGGAGCGCATCGCCGCCGCGGGGCGTCTGTTCGCCGATACGGGCAAGCCGCTGACCTTCCGGCTGTCGCCGCTGTCGGGCGACGACCTGGACAGGCATCTCGACCGCGAAGGATGGAGCAGTTTCTCGGAATCGCTGGTGATGGAGACCGCGATCACAGACGCCCAGGTCGAGCGCGCCACGCACCGGCAGCCGGTGCGAGACATCCGTCAATTCATGCGCGCCGCCGCGCAGGTGCACGGGCTGGACGAGGAATCAACCCAAGGCATGGCGGGAGTCATCGGCTCGGTGAAGGTCAATGCGGGCCTGTTCGTGCTGGAGCGGCGCGGAGCGCCGGTGACGACCCTGGTCTGCGTCCAGGACGGCGGCATCGCGGGGCTGTTCGAGGTCGCCACCAGCGAGACCGAACGGGGCAAGGGGCACGGGCATGACCTCATGCTCTCGGCCATCCGATGGGGCGGGCTCGCCGGCGCGCGAACCGCATGGCTGCAGGTGGAGGCCGACAACCGGGCGGCCATCGAACTGTACCGGAAGATGGGTTTCCGCGAAGCCTACCGTTATCACTACCGCCGGCCGCCGGAGGAGCGATGAGCGAGACGAAACCCGGCAGGCGCATGCTCCTCGTCGCCGCCTGTGCGCTGGTCGATGCCGACGGACGCGTGCTCATCTCGCAGCGGCCGCCGGGCAAGGAACTGGCGGGGCTCTGGGAGTTTCCAGGCGGCAAGGTCGAGCCGGGCGAGACGCCCGAGGAAACGGTGGTGCGGGAACTGACCGAGGAACTGGGCATCGAGACGAAGATCGCCTGCCTCGCGCCGCTCACCTTCGCCAGCCACGATTACGAGAGCTTCCATCTGCTGATGCCCCTGTTCGTCTGCCGCCGCTTCTGGGGCACGCCTCACCCCCGTGAAGGACAGACGCTCAAATGGGTCCGGCCCAAGGCGTTGCGCGACTATCCGATGCCGCCAGCCGACGCGCCGCTGATTCCGTTCCTGATCGATCTCCTGTGACTAGCGACAGGGCAGGGTCCGTCCTTTCGCAGGTCGGCCGGCGACTTTCCTGCGGCGGCGGCGCCGGCAGCGTTAAGGAAACGTTTAGCCAAACATGAAAGCTTGAAATGACGGGCCATAAGGAAGGCCCCGGCAATGCATGCGGAGTCGATCATGGATCCTGAAAACACCTGGGATCTCGTGCGCAACGAGCGCGGCTGGCGCCTCGGCGACGCAGGCATCGGCGCCCTGCGCGCCACCCTCCTGTTTGGTTCCGCGGCTATCGCGCTCGCGTTGATCCTGGTGCCGATCATGGAAGACCTGTCGGGCGAACAGCAGGCCTACAACAGCGACTTCTCCGAAAGCCTGGACATGACGAGCACCGGTTCCGTGAGCCCGTCAGGGGCATACACCGTGCGCCGCAGCATATTGCAGCCGTCACCGGATTCGGTCTGCTACATCCGCACCAACGGCGCGCGTGTCGGCGATTGCTGAGAAAGGGTTGGTTAACGCTGGTCCGTTAACCTTCCTTAACGGAATGCAAGCAGTATCGCGGGAGTAACGAGGCCGATGATGCGACGATTCCACAGGTTCCTGATCGACCGACGGGGCGCGACAGCCGTGGAGTACGGTTTGATCGTCGGGGTGCTTTCGCTGGCCATCGTCGGCGGCCTGTCGCAGGCGACCAACAGCATGACCGGCATGTTCAACAATATCGGCGCGACCCTGGACGCTTCCTGGACCGACTGAAGGCTAGCCCTCCTCTCCCAGAAGCTTCGTCAGCGAAACGGCCGCCGAGCCCGGCTTCAGCGGCTTACGCTGGCTCTCGTGAGGCGCCCATCCCGACAGCCAGACGAGATTGAACGTCGCGCGAATCCGCCCGTCCGCGTCGGCGAATCGCGTGGCGTAGGCCGCCGCGGCGCGGGCGAAGAGCTCACGGCGGGCCGGATTGCGCGATCTCGCCGCGAGCGCATTGGTGGCGCCCATCGCCCTCAGATCACGGGCTAGGGCGAACAGATCGTCATAGCGGACCGTGACCGGCTCGAGGTCGGCGACCGGAAGGGCGAAACCCGCGCGCTGCAGAAGCGCACCGGCGTCGCGTATGTCGACGAAGGGGCTGACGCGGGGGCTCGCACCGCCGGAGATGGCGGTTTCCGCGTCGAGAAGCGAATCACGCAGTTCGCCCAGCGTGCCAGCTCCCGCAAAGGCGCCGAGAAACAGGCCGTCGGGCTTCAATGCGCGGCGTATCTGCACGAGCAGACCGGGCAGGTCGTTGACGTCCTGGAAATGCAGCAGCGAAACGACGAGGTCGAGGCTTTCGGGAGCGAACGGCACGAGTTCCGGCGCGGCGATCTGCCCTGCGTCGCCACGAAGCAGGTCCGGGTGGGCCTCCACGCGCGTGACATCTCCCACCTTGCCCGAGGCGCGGAGCGCCCGCGCGGCGAGGCCGCTTCCGCAGAAAAGCGACGCGGCGCGTTCGAACCGACGCTCTACGGTCGCCAGACGCTCACCGAGATCCTCGGCGGCGCGCAGGGCGAGGAAATCGGCGCCCGGCACTGGCCGGGCCGCGGCTCGCCGGCGGCGCTCGACGACGATCGACATGTCGAAAAGAGGTTCCAAACGGACTGCCGTCTCCTAGAGGGTGGCGGTTCGGTAGCGGGTGGGTCTATGCTCCGCTCCGCTGCTACCGGGTGGTGACCGATCGAGTGTTCGAGATCAAGGCCCTCGCGCGGGCGGCGCTGCGCGCGCCATCCCGAATCCTGTTTCCGCCGATGTGCGCCGGTTGCCGTCGGCTGGTCAGCGAGCCCGGTACGCTGTGCGGGCAATGCTGGCCGAAGCTTCGCTTCCTCGAGCGCCCCTGGTGCCCCGTCCTGGGAACGCCATTCGCCTACGACATGGGCGAAGGCTTCCTCTCCGCCGAGGCGATCGCCAATCCGCCACCCTTCGAGCGGGCGCGGGCGGCCGTCGCCTATTCGGGCGTGGCGCGGCGCATGGTCCAGGGCCTGAAGTACAATGACCGGACCGAACTTGCGCCGTGGATGGCGGGCTGGATGATGCGCGCCGGCGAGGAGCTGATCGCCGAATCGGAGGTTGTCGTGCCGGTGCCGCTGCACTGGCGGCGATTCCTCGCGCGGCGGTTCAACCAGTCCGCGGAGCTTGCCCGGGCGATCGGAAGGAAGGCCGCAAGACCGTTCGCTCCCGCAGCGCTGAAGCGCGTGCGGGCGACCGCGCATCAGGTCGGGCTTCCAGAGCGGCGGCGCGAGGAGAACGTGCGCGGCGCCTTCCGCGTGCCGGAAGCGCAGGAGATCGACGTGGCGGGCCGTCGCGTGCTGCTGATCGACGATGTCTACACGACCGGCGCCACCGTCGCGGCCGCGACCCGGGCGCTGAAGCGCGGTGGGGCGAGGGCCGTCGACGTGCTGACCTTCGCGCGCGTGCTGCCGGGGGACTTCCGGGCCGACGACGCAGGACCTATATAGCCGGCTGGAGAATGGACCGGACCATGGTCGACGTCACGATCTACACACGCATGATGTGCGGATATTGCGCCGCGGCGAAGCGGCTGCTCGACGCCAAGGGCGTCGCCTATACGGAGCATGACGCCAGTTTCTCGCCCGAACTCAGGCAGGAAATGATCTCGCGCTCCAAGGGCCGATACACGTTTCCGCAGATATTCGTCGGCGACGTTCATGTCGGCGGCTCCGACGATCTCCATGCGCTCGACGCGCAGGGGCGTCTCGACGCGCTGCTGGCGACTGGCACACCGAACGGGGGAGAGGCCGCATGAGCATCTTCAAGGCAGCCGCGATCCAGATGCGGTCGGGCGAGGACGTCGCCCGCAACGTCGAGGAGTTCGAGACGCGGGTTCGCGAGGCGGCGAGCCACGACGCGATCTATGTGCAGACGCCGGAGATGACCGGCGCGCTGGTGCGGGACAAGGACGCCCGCAAGTCGGCCTTCACCTCCGAGGATCGGGACCCCGTGGTGGCGGCCGCGGCGCGGCTGTCGCGCGAATTGGGGGTCGCCATCCATGTGGGCTCGACGGCGATCCTGAGGGCCGACGGCAAGCTCGCGAACCGCGCCTTCCTGTTCGGCCGCGACGGCGAGCTCGTCGCCAGATACGACAAGATCCACATGTTCGACGTCGATCTGGACAATGGCGAGAGCTGGCGCGAAAGCTCCGCCTACGAAGCGGGGACGGTCGCGGCGGTCGCCGACCTGCCATTCGCACGGCTGGGCCTCGCAGTGTGTTACGATCTGCGCTTCCCCCAGCTCTTCCGGGCCGAGGCGATGGGCGGCGCCGAGGTGCTGACCGTGCCGGCGGCCTTCACGCGGCAGACCGGCGAGGCGCACTGGCATATCCTGCTGCGCGCCCGCGCCATCGAAAACGGCGCGTGGGTGATCGCCGCCGCGCAGGGCGGCAAGCACGAGGACGGGCGCGAAACCTATGGCCATTCGCTCATCGTCGATCCCTGGGGCCGCATCGTGGCCGAGGCGGCGAACGACGCGCCCGGCGTGATCGTGGCCGAGATCGACACCGAGGCTTCGGCTGCCGCTCGGCGCAAGGTTCCGAACCTGAAGAACGCGCGCGAGTTCGAGGTCAAGCGTTTCGGCCGGCCCGAGGCGCTCAGGGGCGCGGCGTCTTGATCCGTTTTTCGCTCAGCTGCGAGCGCGATCACGGGTTCGAGGCGTGGTTCCGCAACGGCGAGGATTTCGATCGCCAGGCCAGCCGCGGGCTCGTCGAATGCCCGCATTGCGGTTCGGCCAAGGTCGGGAAGGCGCTGATGGCGCCCGCCGTGTCGACCGGGCGGAAGAAGGAGAAGCTCGCGCTGGCCGCCAGCGCCGAGCAGAAGAAGATGATGGCGCAGCTCAAGGAGATGACCGCCAAGCTCCGCGACAACGCCGACTATGTCGGCGACAAGTTCGCCGAGGAGGCGCGCAGGATTCATTTCGGCGAGACCGAGGCGCGAGGCATCTATGGCGAGGCGACGCCGGACGAGGCCAAGAGCCTCGCCGAGGAGGGCGTCGGCTTCATGCCGCTGCCCGTTTTCCCCGACGACAAGAACTAGGAAGCTTCAGGTGATGGCGGCCTGCAAATGGCAACCTTCTCCGCTTCGGTGCTCACGTACCCAAATGTACGCTCCGCTCCGGTTCTCGAAGTTCACCATTTTCGGCTTGCCCTGACCTGAAGCTTGGCGCCCGGATTTCTTTGTTCCGCGCTGTCGAGCGCCTTCCTGAGCGTAGCCGGCGCGACGTTGCGCCATGCGGTGCGAAGCGCCCCCAACGCGGTGACCGCGTCCGTGGCGGACAGCGCCATCTCGGTCCAGCCCTGGCGCCCCCACCCGCCCTTGACGGGAGCAAAGATCGACGGTTCGGCGTCGACCATGACGCGCTGCTCGTCAGGCGTCAGCTTGATGACGCCGTGCAGATCGTCCTTCAAGCTGGCGAAGATCCTGTTGCGCACACGGAAATCCGGGTGCGCGAAATGCGATTTCTCCTCCGTGTGAGGGAGGGACAGCGCCAGACGGCGGAAATCATCGTGGTCCATGGTGCGCTCCGGCGGGATGCCTGCGCACTTCTAACGCGCCCCGGCGCGATTGCCTTGAACGAAAGTCGCCCGACGTGCCGCCGACGTCACGCAGCCGACAGCTTCTCCGCCAGCACCATGTAGTTCACATCGATGTCGGATGACCGCTGCCAGCGGTCGGCGAGCGGGTTGTAGACGACCCCGGCGCGGTCGATGACCGACATGTTGGCGGCGGAAAGCGCCTTCGCCAGCTCGTCGGGGCGCACCAGCTTGCCGAACTGGTGGGTGCCGCGGGGAAGCCAGCGCAGCACGTACTCGGCGCCAATGATGGCGAGGCCCAGCGCCTTCAGCGTGCGATTGATCGTGGCGACGAACATGACGCCGCCGGGTTTCACCATCTCGGCGCATCTGGCGACATAGAGCCCCACATCGGCGACGTGTTCGACGACTTCCATGTTCAGGATCACGTCGAACCGCTCGCCCGCGTCGGCCAAGGCCTCGGCTGTCGTCGCCCGATAGTCGATCGAGATGCCTGCTTCCGCGGCGTGCAGCTTCGCCACTTCTATGTTGGTCTCGGATGCGTCGGCGCCGACAACGGTCGCGCCAAGCCGGGCCATCGGCTCGCACAGCAAGCCGCCACCGCAACCGATGTCGAGGATGCGCAGTCCATCGAACGGTCGCGCCGCACGCGGGTCGCGCCCGAATCGGGTGGCTATGTGGTCGCGGATATAGACCAGCCGCACCGGGTTGAACTTGTGGAGCGGCTTGAACTTGCCGTTCGGGTTCCACCATTCGGCGGCGAGCTTCGAGAAACGCTCGACCTCACGGTCGTCGACGGTCGATCGTCGGGCCTCGGCCATGCGTGGGCTCCTCTTCCAGAGGAAACCAAGTCGGGCGCGTGGCGGCCGATGTCAAGGGCGGCGAGGCATCGCCACGCCGGGCGCGGTCTCGACCCAGGGATGGCGGTGCTGGAGGTAGACGGACTGCCGAGGCGGCGGAAAGGCAGGATCGGCGAAGGCGCCCACCGCGACGGCGACGAGGTGGGCGAGGCGGCCCGGCTCCCACCAGACGGTGCTTCCGCAGGTCGGGCAGAAATGATGGAGCACGTCGAAGCCGCTGTCGGAGGGACGCGCCCAGTCGCGCATGTCGCCGGAAACCACGACGTTCTCCCGGGAAAAGAAGGCGGCGATCCCGTAGGCGCCGCCGGTGCGGCGCTGGCATTCCAGGCAATGGCAGAGCGAGACGGAAACCGGCTCGCCCTCGCATTCCACCCTGAGAGCGCCACAGGCGCAGGTCGCGGTCCGCCTGGTCATGATCGCGCAATAGCGCGGTTCGCGAGCTGCCGACAGACCCACGGACGGGTCACTCGACGGCCAGCATCACGCGTGACGGCGGACATCTCGTGTTCCCACCGCCTGCCGAACAAGCGTCGACCCGGACGACGGCGCGGGTGACGCGGGCTCGGTGAGCGGCCGGACGCTGCCCGCCGCGCCCCCAACCATAGCCGCACGTTCCTAGACAAATGGCCAGATGTGTCAGCTTTCACGCGCCTTGCGGTTGGCTGGCGGGTCCAGAGGCCCCATATGGCCTGCGCGGTGGGGACGACCGCGGAGGTTGCATTGATGAACGAGATGGTCAGGCCGTCGAGCGTCGCCCAGGCGGCGGGGGTTTCGCCGACAGGCGAGGCGGTGATCAGGATTTCCGGCCTGTCGAAGACCTATGCGTCCGGCTTCGAGGCGCTGAAGGGCATCGATCTCGAGGTCAGGAAGGGCGAGATCTTCGCGCTGCTCGGCCCGAACGGCGCCGGCAAGACGACCTTGATCTCGATCGTCTGCGGCATCGTCAATCCGGGTGGAGGGTCGGTCACGGTCGGCGGATACGATATCGTCGCCGACTACCGGAAGACCCGCGCCATGATCGGACTGGTGCCACAGGAAATCGCCACCGATGCGTTCGAGACCGTGTGGGCGACGGTTTCCTTCTCGCGCGGCCTGTTCGGCAAGGCCAAGAACCCCGCGCTGATCGAGAAGATACTCAAGGACCTCTCTCTCTGGGACAAGCGCGGCGAGAAGATCATGGCGTTGTCGGGCGGCATGAAACGGCGGCTGATGATCGCCAAGGCGCTCAGCCACGAACCGGAAATCCTGTTCCTCGACGAGCCGACCGCGGGCGTCGACGTGGAACTGAGGCGCGACATGTGGGCGCTGGTGCGCGCGATGCGCGATGCGGGCGTCACCATCATCCTCACCACCCACTACATCGAAGAGGCCGAAGAGATGGCCGACCGGGTTGGCGTCATCCACAAGGGCAGGATCGTGCTCGTCGACGACAAGACGGCGCTGATGAAGCGGATGGGGCGCAAGCGGCTGACCATCGAACTGGCGCAGCCGGTCGAGACAGTGCCGGCCGCCCTCGCCGATCGCCTCACCCTCGGCGAGGACGGACGTACGCTCGCCTACGAGTACGACACGCAGGCAGAGAGAACCGGCATCACGACGCTGCTCGCCGACATGGCGAACGAGGGGCTTCGCTTCCGCGACATCGAGACCAGGCAGAGTTCGCTCGAAGACATCTTCGTCGACCTCGTGCGGGAGGAACGGCCATGAACCTCCAGGCCATCCGGGCGATCTACGTGTTCGAGATGTCGCGCACGTTCCGCACGCTCTTGCAGAGCATCATCTCGCCGGTGATCTCGACCTCGCTCTATTTCGTGGTGTTCGGCGCCGCGATAGGCTCGCAGATCACGGCGATCGACGGGGTGAGCTACGGCACGTTCATCGTGCCCGGGCTGATCATGCTGACGGTGCTGACGCAGAGCATCTCCAACGCCTCCTTCGGCATCTACTTCCCGAAGTTCGTCGGCACGATCTACGAACTCCTGTCGGCGCCGGTTTCGCCCTTCGAGGCGGTGGTGGCCTATGTCGGGGCGGCGGCGACGAAATCGCTAATGCTGGGGGTGATCATCCTGATGACCGCCGGCCTGTTCGTGCCGCTCCAGGTCGAGCATCCGTTCTGGATGATCGCCTTCCTGGTGCTCACCTGCGTGGCCTTCTCGCTGCTCGGCTTCATCATCGGCATCTGGGCGGATGGCTTCGAGAAGCTGCAGTTCGTGCCGCTGCTGATCGTCACCCCGCTGACATTTCTCGGCGGATCATTCTATTCGATCACCATGCTGCCTCCGGTCTGGCAGACGGTCTCGCTGTTCAATCCGGTCGTCTATCTGGTCAGCGGCTTCCGCTGGGCGTTCTTCGGGACTTCGGACGTGGGAATCGGCGTCAGCCTCGCCATGACGATGGTGTTCCTGGTACTCTGCCTCGCGGTGATCGCTTGGATGTTCCGGACGGGCTATCGGCTGAAAGCGTAGGCCGTGGCCGCCATAGGTGGAACCGGCTGCAATATTTCGGGATATTGCAGCAAGATTGATTAGCTCGTGCTGTAATTAGGCGTTGAGGGTTTTCTAACCAAGGCGGCTCTATACCCGTTTCCTGGTCTTGCTTGCCGGGAGACGGGGTCATGGCACGCCTTGCGACGAAAGCTGTCGAGAACCGGATCCCGTTCGGCGTCGACGACCTGACGCTCGAACTCTCGATGGCGCGGGGCCTCGACGAGATCATGGCCGTGGTGCGCACCCATGCGCGCGCGCTGATCGGGGCGGACGGCGTCACCTTCGTGCTGCGCGACCGCGGCATGTGCCACTATGCCGACGAGGATGCGATCGCCCCGCTGTGGAAGGGCCAGCGCTTCCCGCTGGAATCCTGCATTTCCGGCTGGGCCATGCTCAACCGCGAGACGGTGGTGATCGAGGACATCTTCGCGGATGACCGGATCCCGCACGCCGCGTACCGGCCGACCTTCGTGAAGAGCCTCGCCATGGTGCCGGTGCGAAAGGACGATCCGGTCGGCGCAATCGGCGCATACTGGGCCGAGCGCCGGCTGCCATCCGACGAGGAGGTGAGGACCCTCCAGAAGATCGCCAATGGCGCGGCCGTCGCGATGACCAATGTGACGCTGTTCAACTCGCTGGCGGAGGCCAAGGAAGAGGCAGTGAAGGCCAAGGAGGCGATCATTCTGGCCATGGCGTCTCTGGCGGAAACCCGCGACAACGACACAGGCAATCACCTGCGCCGGACACAGCATTACGTGAAGGTGCTGGCCGAGGCGGCACGGGACCGGGGCGTCCATGCGGACAGACTGACGGCGGGAATGATCGATCTCCTCTACAAGAGCGCGCCGCTGCACGACATCGGCAAGGTCGGCATCCCCGACCGCATCCTGCTCAAGCCGGGCAAGCTCGATGCCGACGAGTACGAGGTGATGAAGACGCACGCCGAGATGGGGCGTGCGGCCATCGCCAATGCCGAAAGGCATCTCGGCACATGCACGCCGTTCTTCGAAGTCGCCCAGGAACTCGCGCATACACATCACGAGCGCTGGGACGGCGCCGGCTACCCCCGAGGCCTCGCCGGGCCGGACATACCCATCTCCGGCCGGCTGATGGCGATCGCCGACACCTATGACGCGCTGGTGTCGCAGCGCGTCTACAAGGAGGCGCTGCCGCACGCGGAGGCGGTCACGATCATCATCGGCGAAATGGGAAGGGCGTTCGATCCGGCCCTCGTGACCGTGTTCGCCGAGATCGCCGACGAGTTCGAGAACATCCACCGCTTCTTCGCCGACGCCGACTGAGCGCGACGCGACGCAACCTTGCGTCGCGATCCATCATTGGCTAATGAGCCGGCGATTTCGCGCCCCGGACAGACGGGGCGCTTTCGTTTGGTTCACAGCCGGAATACGGGACGTTCCGAAGGCTCCGATGGCCCGCATCGTCATGAAATTCGGCGGTACGTCCGTCGCCGACCTCGCCCGCATCCACAACGTGGCGCGGCACGTCAAGCGCGAAGTGGACGCCGGCCACGAGGTGGCGGTCGTCGTCTCGGCGATGTCGGGCAAGACCAACGAGCTGGTCGGCTGGGTGCAGGGCATGCCGAAGGCGACCGGCTCGAACACGCCGTTCTTCGACGCACGCGAGTATGATGCGGTCGTCGCGTCCGGCGAACAGGTCACATCGGGGCTGCTGGCGATCGCGCTGCAGTCGATGGGCATCCATGCCCGGTCCTGGCAGGGCTGGCAGATCCCGATCCGTACCGACAACGCCCACGGGGCGGCGCGGATCGCCGGCATCGACGGCTCGTTCCTGGTCGGGCGCTTCGGCGAGGGGCAGGTCGCCGTGATCGCCGGATTCCAGGGGATCGCGCCCGACAACCGGATCGCCACGCTTGGACGTGGCGGGTCGGATACAAGCGCCGTGGCCATCGCGGCGGCGGTGAAAGCCGACCGCTGCGACATCTACACGGACGTGGACGGGGTCTACACGACCGATCCGCGCATCGAGCCCAAGGCGCGGCGTCTGGCCAAGATCTCCTTCGAGGAGATGCTCGAGATGGCCTCGCTCGGCGCCAAGGTGCTGCAGGTGCGCTCGGTCGAGCTTGCCATGGTGCACAGGGTGCGCACCTTCGTCAGGTCATCCTTCGAAGATCCGGACGCGCCGGGCATGGGCGACCTCCTGAACCCGCCCGGGACCCTCATTTGCGACGAGGAAGAGATCGTGGAACAGCAAGTCGTCACCGGCATCGCCTACGCCAAGGACGAAGCGCAGATCTCGCTGCGCCGCGTCGCCGACCGGCCGGGGGTCGCCGCCGGCATCTTCGGGCCGCTGGCCGAGGCCAACATCAATGTCGACATGATCGTCCAGAACATCTCCGAGGACGGCAAGTTCACCGACATGACATTCACGGTGCCGTCCGGGGACCTGGAAAAGGCGCTCGTCGTGCTCGGCAGGATCAAGGAAACGGTCGGGTTCGACGTTCTTCAGTCGGAGGCCGGCATGTCCAAGGTCTCCGTCATCGGCATCGGCATGAGGAGCCATGCGGGCGTCGCCGCGACCGCCTTCAGGGCGCTGTCGGAAAAGAGCATCAACATCCGCGCGATAACCACCTCGGAGATCAAGATCTCCATCCTGATCGATGGCCCGTACACGGAGCTCGCCGTGCGCACTTTGCATTCCGTCTACGGGCTGGATAAGCAGTAGATTCAACGGACGAGTCCCGCGTCGATCCCATTGTGGAGCCGCCGCGGGATCGCTGGAGAGAATGCATCGATGCGTGAACAGCCCGCCGGACCGCGCGTCTTGCTTCGGCGTCTCCGCGAACTCATGGCGGAGGCGCTCGAGCCGCAGGAGAGGCTCGACCGAATCGTTCGCGAGATCGCCTCGAAGATGGTGGCCGAGGTGTGCTCGCTCTACGTGCTCAGGGCCGACTCGGTGCTCGAGCTCTACGCCACCGAGGGCCTGAACCCGAGTTCCGTCCACCTGGCGCAGCTAAGGCTGGGACAGGGGCTGGTCGGCACGATCGCGGCTTCCGCGCGCGCGCTGAACCTCTCCGACGCGCAGAAGCATCCGGCCTTCGCCTACCTGCCCGAGGTGGGAGAGGAAGCCTACAATTCCTTCCTCGGCGTGCCGGTGCTGAGGGCCGGGAGAACGCTCGGCGTGCTGGTCGTCCAGAACCGCACCAACCGCACCTACCGTGAGGACGAGGTCGAGGCGCTGGAGACGACCGCGATGGTGATCGCCGAGATGATCGCCACGGGCGACCTGGCGCGACTCACCCGGCCGGGACTGGAACTCGATCTCAGGCGGCCCACCAGCTTCTCGGGAGTCGCCTTCAACGACGGGGTCGGCCTTGGACATGTGGTGCTCCACGAGCCGCGAATAGTGGTCACCGACCTGTTCAACGAGGACAGCGACGCCGAACTGAGACGACTGGAGACAGCGCTCGGCTCACTGCGGCTGTCCATCGACGACATGCTGTCGCGGCGCGACGTCGCCTTCGAGGGCGAGCACCGGGCCGTGCTGGAAGCCTACCGGATGTTCGCCAACGACCGCGGCTGGGTGCGACGGCTCGAGGAGGCCGTGCGCAACGGCCTGACGGCTGAGGCGGCGGTCGAGAAAGTGCAGAGCGACATGCGCGCGCGCATGCTGCACATGACCGACCCCTACCTGCGCGAGCGGATGAGCGACTTCGACGACCTGGCCAACCGGCTGCTCAGACAGCTGATGGGCAAGGGGCCGGGCGAGATCGCCGCGGCGCTGCCGAAGGACGCGATCATCGTCGCCCGCTCGATGGGCGCCGCCGAACTGCTCGACTATCCTCGCGACAAGCTGCGGGGCCTCGTGCTGGAGGAGGGCGCGATCACCAGCCATGTGGTGATCGTCGCCCGCGCAATGGGCATCCCGGTGGTCGGACAGGTCAAGGGCGCCGTCTCAATGGCCGAAAACGGCGATGCGGCGATCGTCGACGGCGAGGCCGCGCGAATCCATCTGAGGCCCCAGCCGGATGTCGAATCCGCCTATGCCGAGAAGGTTCGTTTCCGGGCGCGCCGGCAGGAACTCTATCGCGAACTGCGCGCGAAGCCCTCGACGACGAAGGATGGGGAGCATGTCGACCTGCTCATGAACGCCGGGCTCTCGGTCGACCTGCCGCAGCTCGCGGAGTCGGGCGCCGCCGGCATCGGCCTCTTCCGCACCGAGCTGCAGTTCATGGTGGCGGCGACGTTTCCGCGGGCCGAGGCACAGGAGGCCCTCTATCGCGACGTGCTTGACGCGACGAAGGGCAAGCCGGTCACCTTCCGCACCATCGACATCGGCGGCGACAAGGTGCTTCCCTACTTCAAGAACACCGCCAACGAGGAGAACCCGGCGCTGGGCTGGCGGGCGATCCGGCTGACGCTCGACCGCCCGGCGCTGCTTCGCACCCAGGTGAGGGCGCTGCTCAAGGCGGCAGGCGGGCGCGAATTGCGCCTGATGCTGCCGATGGTCACGGAACTGGGCGAGATATTCCAGGCGCGCGAGATCATCGACAAGGAGGTGCGCCACCTGTCGCGCTTCGCGCACGACCTGCCGAACATCCTGAAGATCGGGGCGATGCTCGAAGTGCCGTCGCTGCTGTGGCAGCTCGACGAACTGATGAAGTCCGTCGATTTCGTCTCGGTGGGCTCGAACGACCTGTTCCAGTTCGTGATGGCGACCGATCGCGGGAATACGCAGCTCGCGGACCGCTTCGACCCTCTGTCGGTGCCGTTCCTGAGGGTGCTGAAGCAGATCGTCGACGCGGGCAGGGCTGCCGCGACGCCGGTGACGCTCTGCGGCGAACTCGCCGGACGGACGGTGTCGGCCATGGCGCTGATCGGTCTCGGCTACCGCTCGATCTCGATGTCGCCGGCCGCCATCGGTCCGGTGAAGGCGATGCTCAACGAACTGCCGCTGGCGGAGCTTGAAACCCTGCTCGCGGACGCCCTGTCGAAGCCGGGCGTCGGCCGCGACATGCGGGCGGAACTGACCGCCTTCGCCGAACAGCACGGGGTCCCGCTTTGACGGCCTCGCTGCCCGCCGAACGGATGGACCAGGTGGTGAAGCGTTTCGACATGATCGAGGCGCAGATGGCGGCCGGCCCGTCGCCGGAGGCCTACGTCAAGCTGGCGTCGGAGTATGCGGAGCTGCAGGAGATGGCAGCCAGTATCCGGGCGCTGCGCAAGGCCGAGGCCGAATGCGCCGACCTCGAGGCGATGCTCTCCGACAGGTCCACGGACGGCGAGATGCGCGCGCTCGCGGAAGCCGACCTGCCGGGGGTGGAGCAGCGCATCGAACAACTCACCCAGGACATTCGCGTGTTGCTCCTGCCGAAGGACGTGGCCGACGAGCGCAACGCCATACTGGAGATTCGCGCTGGCACGGGCGGCGACGAGGCGGCGCTGTTCGCCGGGGACCTCTACCGAATGTACGAGCGCTACGCGGCTTCGAAGGGCTGGCGGTTCGAGCTCGTGTCGGCCAGCGACGGCGAGGTCGGCGGCTTCAAGGAGGTGGTCGCGACGGTGTCGGGCAAGGGCGTGTTCGCGCATCTCAAGTTCGAATCCGGCGTCCATCGCGTGCAGCGCGTGCCGGATACGGAGGCGAGTGGACGCATCCATACGTCGGCGGCCACCGTGGCGGTTTTGCCGGAAGCCGAGGAGGTCGACATCGACATCAAGGCCGAGGACATCCGTATCGACACGATGCGGGCGTCGGGCGCCGGCGGCCAGCACGTCAACACGACCGACTCGGCGGTGCGCATCACGCATCTGCCGACGGGGATCATGGTGGTCTCGGCGGAAAAGTCGCAGCACCAGAATCGCGCGCGCGCCATGCAGATACTCAGGGCGCGCCTCTACGACATGGAGCGGACGCGGGCGGCCGACGAGCGCTCGGAGGCACGGCGGCTGCAGGTCGGCTCGGGCGACCGGTCGGAGCGCATCCGCACGTACAACTTCCCGCAGGGGCGGCTCACCGACCACCGCATCAACCTCACGCTCTACAAGCTGGACCGTGTGATGGAGGGTGATCTCGACGAGGTGGTCGAGGCGCTGATCGCCGACCACCAGTCGAAACTGCTCGCGGCCGAGGGTATTCAGTAGGCGGATGGATCGCGCACTTTCGACCCTCCGATGCTGACACTGGCCGCCCTGCATTTCCAGGCGCGTCGGCTGCTCCTGGAGGCGGGCCTGCCGACGCCGGACCTCGACGCGAGACTGCTCATCGAGGACGCGACCGGTACGTCGCACGCCGATGTGATCACCAATCCCGGGAAAGAGGTGGGAGGGCTGCAAGCAGCAGCGCTAGAGGCAGCACTTGCGCGCCGGCTGGCGGGTGAGCCGGTACACCGCATCCTGGGCTGGCGCGAGTTCTACGGCTTGCGCCTTTGCCTGTCGAAGGAAACGCTCGAGCCACGGCCCGACACCGAGACGCTGGTCGACGCCGCGCTTCCCAGGCTGCGCGACATCGCCGCGCGGGAGGGCGGTTGCCATATCCTCGATCTCGGCACTGGCACGGGGGCTGTGGCGCTGGCGCTACTGTCGGAGGTTCCGCTCGCCACGGCCATGGCGACGGACGTGTCCGAGGATGCACTTTCCACCGCGGCGACCAATGCCCGCGCGAACGGCCTCGCGGATCGGTTCCAAGCGCTGCAGTCAGACTGGTTCGCGGAGGTCGAAGGAAGATTTCATGCAATCCTGTCGAACCCCCCCTATATCTCAGTCGCAGACCATGCCGCCCTCGACCGGTCGACAAAGGACTTCGACCCCGCAAGGGCGCTGATCGGCGGTGAGGATGGGCTCGATGCCTACCGTGCCATCGCAACGGGCGCGGCAGGCCATCTGGTCGAAGGCGGATTTGTCGCGGTCGAGATAGGGCATGACCAGCGCGAAAGCGCCGCAGCGGTCTTCGAAGCCGAAGGCTGGCGGTTGCGCGGCGCGAAACGCGACCTCGGCGGCAATGACCGGGTGCTGATCTTCGAGCGCCCGGGCGCCGAATGTCGCAATGCGAAATAGGACTTGGAATCACCGGCGAATGCGGATAGGTTCCGCCCCAACCGGATAAGACGAAGCAGGCAGTGCTGTTGCCGATTCGGTTTCCTGAACAGACAGACTGCCTTCTTGCGTAGGCGAAGCCCTTTGGCTTTTGCGGTTCTTCCGGCAAGTGAACCGGAACTAGGGTGGTACGTGGCGCCTTCGCAATTTGAGCGGGCGAACACCGTCAGGACGGTACCGGCGGGCGGGCACGCAGGGTGCGCCGCCGCGAGTTTCAACTTCCTTTTGTGAGATCGGGATGAGGCCAGGACAGCAGAACAGGCGCATGCGCGGGCGCAACAATAACAACAACAATAATAACAACAACAACCGCAAGGGGCCGAATCCCCTGACGCGGAACTACGAGAGCAACGGCCCGGACGTCAAAATCCGCGGCTCCGCCCAGCAGATCGCCGAAAAGTATTCCACGCTGGCTCGTGACGCGACGAGTTCCGGCGACCGGGTCATGGCCGAGAACTATCTCCAGCACGCCGAACACTACAACCGCATCATCGCGGCAGCGCAGGCGCAGCTCGCCCAGCACCAGCAGCAGTTCGCCCGCGAAGACGGGGACGACTATCTCGACGAAGAGGGCGACGAGGTCGGATTGCCTGATTTCGCCCAACCCTCGAACCCACCCCAACAGCCGATCGCGGTGGGAACCGGTCCGCAGCCGGTGATAGAGGGCATGCCCGCCGAGGTCGCCTATTCGCAGCCGCAGGGCGAGCAGAACGGCAACCGCGGTGCGAACGGTCATCAAAACGGCGAAGGGGTCGACGACGGCCAGATGCGGCGAAATCGCCGCAACCGCCGCGGCCGCCGCCCCGACCACGCCGCCGGGGCGGGTGGGTTCGGCGAGAACGATGGCGGAAGCGATGGCGCCGCCGCCGATTCGACGCAGCCTCAGGCCGAGGCGGACCAGCCGGTGGCGACCACCCAGGACTGATCCTCGGCCACGACGGAGGAATTCCGGGACGGCGGGCGAGGGCCCGCCGTTTTTCGTTCTTGACCCTGGTCAAAGGAGCTTGAGCGAAAAAGTGGCAATACCCATATCGGCGGGGAATGGGCCTGCTTCGTTTGAGGGGCCCGTCGCCAACATCGGAACCGGCGCCGCCAGGCGGGCCGGGGAGGAACGGAGACAGACATGAACCCCGAAAAGTATACCGAGCGCGTGCGCGGCTTCATCCAGTCGGCGCAGACCATGGCGCTGTCCAGAAATCATCAGCAGTTCACGCCGGAACACATGCTGAAAGTCCTCGTGGATGACGAGGAGGGATTGGCCGCGTCGCTGATCGAACGCGCCGGAGGCAGAGCCGCTGACGTGCGGATCGGCATCGAGGCGGCTCTCAAGGCGCTGCCCAGGGTCGAGGGCGGAAACGGTCAGCTCTACATGGCGCAGCCGCTGGCCAAGGTCTTCTCCAGCGCCGAGGAACTGGCCAAAAAGGCCGGCGACAGCTTCGTTTCGGTCGAGCGGCTTCTGCAGGCGCTCGCCATGGAAACGTCCGCAAAGACGGCCGAGATCCTGAAGAAGGCGGGGGTCAGCGCCCAGGCGCTCAACCAGGCGATCAACGACGTGCGCAAAGGCCGCACGGCCGACTCGGCTTCCGCCGAGCAGGGCTACGATGCGCTGAAGAAGTATGCACGCGATCTCACCGCGGACGCCCGCGCGGGCAAGCTCGATCCGGTGATCGGCCGCGATGACGAGATCAGGCGCACGATTCAGGTGCTGTCGCGGCGCACCAAGAACAACCCGGTGCTGATCGGCGAGCCCGGCGTAGGCAAGACGGCGATCGCGGAAGGACTGGCGCTGAGGATCGTCAATGGCGACGTGCCCGAATCGCTCAAGGACAAGCAACTGATGGCGCTCGACATGGGCGCGCTGATCGCCGGGGCCAAGTATCGCGGCGAGTTCGAGGAGCGGCTGAAATCCGTATTGTCGGAGGTCACGTCCGCCGACGGCAACATCATCCTGTTCATCGACGAGATGCATACCCTCGTGGGCGCCGGAAAGGCTGACGGCGCGATGGACGCCTCCAATCTCCTGAAGCCCGCGCTGGCGCGGGGCGAACTCCACTGCGTCGGGGCAACGACGCTCGACGAGTATCGCAAGCACGTCGAGAAGGACGCCGCACTCGCCCGCCGCTTCCAGCCGGTCTTCGTCGAGGAGCCGACGGTCGAGGACACGATCTCGATCTTGCGCGGACTGAAGGAAAAATACGAGCAACACCACAAGGTGCGCATCTCGGATTCCGCGCTCGTGTCGGCGGCGACGCTGTCGAACCGCTACATCGCCGACCGTTTCCTGCCCGACAAGGCGATCGACCTCGTCGACGAGGCGGCGTCGCGGCTGAGGATGCAGGTCGATTCCAAGCCCGAGGCGCTGGACGAGATCGACCGTCGCATCATGCAGCTCAAGATCGAGCGCGAAGCGTTGAAGATCGAGAAGGACGACGCATCGAAAGACCGGCTGGTCCGGCTCGAGAAGGAACTCGCCGACCTCGAGGAGCAGTCCGCGGAGGTGACCGCGAGGTGGCAGGCCGAGAAGCAGAAGCTGGGCCTCGCGGCCGACCTCAAGAAGCAGCTCGACGAGGTGCGGAACGAACTTGCGATCGCGCAGCGCAAGGGCGAGTTCGCCAAGGCGGGCGAACTGGCCTACGGACGGATTCCCGACCTGGAGAAGAAGCTGTCCGAGGCCGAGGCACAGGACGGCAAGGGCGGCATGGTCGAGGAGACCGTGACGCCCGACCATGTCGCGCACATCGTGTCGCGCTGGACCGGCATCCCCGTCGACAAGATGCTCGAAGGCGAACGCGACAAGCTGATGCGCATGGAGGACGAGATCGGCAAGCGCGTCGTCGGCCAGGGCGAGGCCGTGCAGGCGGTGTCAAAGGCCGTGAGACGCGCCCGCGCGGGATTGCAGGATCCGAACCGCCCCATAGGGTCCTTCATGTTCCTCGGGCCCACCGGCGTCGGCAAGACCGAGTTGACCAAGGCGCTGGCCGACTTCCTGTTCGACGACGAGACCGCGATGGTCCGCATCGACATGTCCGAGTTCATGGAGAAGCATTCCGTGGCCCGGCTGATCGGCGCGCCTCCGGGCTATGTCGGCTACGAGGAGGGCGGGGCTCTGACCGAGGCCGTGCGGCGGCGGCCCTACCAGGTCGTGCTCTTCGACGAGATCGAAAAGGCACATCCCGACGTCTTCAACGTCCTGCTCCAGGTGCTCGACGACGGCCGCCTGACAGACGGGCAGGGGCGGACCGTGGATTTCCGCAACACGCTGATCATCATGACGTCCAACCTCGGCTCGGAATACCTGGTCAACCTCGGCGAGAACGAGGACGTCGACGCCGTGCGCGACCAGGTGATGGCCGTGGTGAAGGCCTCGTTCCGGCCGGAATTCCTCAACCGGGTCGACGAGGTGATCCTGTTCCACCGGCTGCGCCGCCAGGACATGGGCCGCATCGTCGAAATCCAGCTGGCAAGGCTGGAGAAGCTGCTCACGGATCGCAAGATCACGCTCGCACTCGACGACGACGCGCTCGGATGGCTGGCGGCGCGGGGATACGATCCCGCCTATGGCGCTCGGCCGCTCAAGCGGGCGATCCAGAAGGAACTCCAGGACCCTCTGGCCGAGAAAATACTCAGCGGTGAAATCCTCGACGGGACGACCGTCGCGGTCACCGCGGGGTCCGACCGGCTCAACTTCCGGTCGCGGTCCATCGACATTCGGAAGGACGAGGCGGCCTGACGCTCGACGACTTCAGTGGCTTCTGCGCCGCCCTGCCGGCGACCACACTTGTGGTCCAGTGGGGCGGCGCACACGTCTGGAAAGTCGGCGGCAAAGTCTTCGCCATCGCCGCACAGGGTGACGGCGACGGGTCCGCGGTCACCTTCAAATGCTCGGCGACGGCGTTCGAAAACCTCAAGGAACTGCCAGGGTCGAGGCCGGCGCCATACCTCGCTTCGAGGGGCATGACGTGGATACAGCGCCGCGACGACCAGACGATGGACGACCAGGGCCTGCGGGACTACCTGCGGGAAAGCCATCGGCTGGTGGTCGCGAAGCTGCCGAAGAGGCTGAGGGCCGGGCTGGCTAACCATTCCGCGTGAGAAGACTTTCAACTTCCGCGATGTTTCCCCACAATCGCCGCGGCGAGGCGGCCATTTTCATGCCCCGTTCATGTTCGAAGCTCCAGCTTCGGTCACGGCGGGGTGGCGATCGCGGGAACGGCTGACGCCGTCCCGGCAAAGTGAAGGTTGAGGGTGGCAATGATTCGCAGGCTCCTCGTCCTGTCGGCGGCCGTCGCCGGCATCTCGGCCGTAGACGCGCAGGCCAGGGCCGTGCCGGATACGGGTTCCCCGGAAGCGCAGGCCATGTCCCCGGGCGATGCGCCGCTCCAGCTCGCGCAGCGCCGCGAGGTGGAGGTGTATTTCGACGGACACGGCCGGCGGGTGCTGGTCGACCGCTGGACCGGCGAGATCATCGCCGTGCAGCGCCCCCGCAGCGCCGGCAACAGGCGGGCGATCCGCGAGATGCTGCGCGAGAGGGAGCGGCGGCAGGACCGCTACTATCTCGATGATCCCGACGACATGGAGGCGCTGCACCGCCGCAAGCAGGATGAGGTGCGCCGGCGCCTGCGCGAGCCCGATGGCCGCGACGTCTTCGTCGAGACATACCCGGAGGACGGCGTCGTTCGGGCTCGCCCGCGCTACGAGGACGACGTCGAGGTTCGGCCGCGCGCAATCCGGCCTTCGGTCGAGGAACGGCGCGCCGCACGGGAACCCCGGATCGAACGCATCCCCATACCCGAACTGCTGCAGCGGGAACCCGAGCCGATCGAGCCGGAAGTCGCGGAACCCGATTTCCTGGAACCGGATTTCGCCGAACCGGACGCCATGCCCGGATCCGAGACCGTCGAACCGAAGATCGTGGAACGGGCGCCGCTGTCCCCGCCTGACGAACAGCTGGCGGCGCGCGATCCCGATCCACTGGACGAACAGCCAGGCGAGGTGATCGTCGAACCCGTCAAACCATCGATCGAGCCGCAGACAACGTTCGGCGCGCGTCCGGAAGTCGCCGCGCTACAGGTGCTGCTCGATCGCGCCGGCGTATCGCCCGGTGTCATCGACGGCAGGTTCGGCTCGAATGTGGACAAGGCGCTGGCGGCGTATTCGCAGGTGACCGGGCGCGTGCTGCGCTCCACCGACACGGAGGGGATCCGGCGGGAACTCGAACAGAGCGGCGGCGATCCGCTGGTCGACTACCGCATCACGCCGGAGGACGCGGCCGGGCCATTCGTGGCCTCGGTGCCCGCCGATTACGGAGACAAGGCCAGGCTGGAACGGATGAGCTACACGTCGGTGGCGGAGAAGCTCGCCGAAAAGTTCCACATGGACGAGGCTTACCTGAAGGCGCTCAACCCGGACGCCAATTTCGGACGGCCGGGCACGATCATCAAGGTCGCCAATGTCGGGCCGGAGCGGCAAGGCAAGGTCAGCCGGATCATCGCCGACAAGGGCCGGAAGCAGGTGCGCGCCTATGGCGAGGACGGCAGGCTGATCGCCGTCTATCCGGCGACGATCGGATCGGAGGCGACCCCTTCGCCGACCGGCAAGCACACGGTGGCGCGCGTGGCGTTCGATCCCGAGTACACCTACAATCCGAAGCTCAACTTCAAGCAGGGCGACAACGACAAGATCCTTACGATCCCGCCCGGGCCGAACAACCCCGTGGGCACGATCTGGATCGCACTGTCGAAGCCGACCTACGGCATCCACGGAACGCCCGAACCCTCCAAGATCGGCAAGAGCGAGAGCAATGGCTGCGTGCGGCTGACCAACTGGGACGCGGCCGAACTCGCGCGCATGGTTCAGCCGGGCGTCGCCGTGGAGTTCGCCGAATAGGACCAAGGCCCATCCATGCGAGTGCAGCGCATCGTCGCGAACATGGAAACCCGCGATCCGGCCGCGGCCAAGGCATTCTATCAGGGAATCCTCGGCCTCCACGTCCTGATGGACCACGGCTGGATCGCCACCTTCGGCAATGACGGCGAACAGCGGCCGCAGGTCAGCTTCGCCAGCGAAGGGGGATCCGGCACACCGGTACCGGAGCTGTCGATCGAGGTGGACGACCTTGACGAAGCGCTGTCCAGAATGCTTGCGGCAGGGCATGAGATCATCTACGGGCCGGCAACCGAACCCTGGGGCGTGCGGCGCTTTTTCGTCAACGACCCGTTCGGCCGGCTCGTCAACATACTGGTGCATCTCTGAGGGTCGTGGCACCGTCTTTCGGCGTCGCTGGCGCGTAAACGGTATCTTGGCGCGCGGCTAATGTCGCGGGCATGGATACAGTCCCCGCCGAACCTCCGATCATCGTCACGCCTGCCAACGGCCGAGTGATCTGTCCGCCGGAGGCGCGGCGCTTCGTCCTGATCTCGGCCATCCTCGCCTCTTCCATGGGGTTCATCGACGGTTCCGTGGTTGCGCTCGCCATGCCGGCGATCCGCGCCGATCTGGGTGCTTCGCTCGTCGACGCGCAGTGGATCAGCAACGCATATCTGCTGCCGCTCGCGGCGCTCGTGCTGATCGGCGGCGCGGCCGGCGACGTGTTCGGCGTCCGCACCATATTCGCGGCCGGCATCGCCATCTTCATGGCGACATCGCTCGCCTGCGCGCTGGCCGGAGATGCCGACACGCTCATCGCCACCCGTGCCGCACAGGGCATCGGCGCCGCGCTCATGGTGCCGGGAAGCCTCGCGATCATCGCCAAATCCTACCCGGCAGCGACCCGCGGAAGGGCGATCGGCCAATGGGCCGCGTTCTCGTCGATGACGACGGCGCTCGGTCCTTTCGTCGGCGGGATGGCGCTGTCCTTCGGCGATGTCTGGATGTGGCGGCTGATCTTCGCGATCAACGTGCCCATAGGACTCGTGGCGCTGGCGATGCTCTGGCTCAGGGTCCCGGGCGACAGACCCAGCGTGCGAAGGAGGCTCGACGTGCCGGGCGCCGTACTGGCGACCATGGGGCTCGGACTGGCGGCGTGGGGCCTCACCGAGTACGGCCTGCCCACCGCCGAAAGGGTGGCCGATCCAACATTGCTGGTCGCGTTGGGGGCGGTGGCGATGATCGCCTTCATCCTGTGGGAGCGCCAGGCGAAGTCGCCGATGATCAAGCTCGAGCTTTTTCGTTCCAAGGCGTTCAGCGGAGCGAATGTCTATACGCTGATCCTGTTCTTCGCGCTGAGCGCCGTGCTCTTCTTCCTGCCGATGACCCTGGTGTCGGCGTGGGGAAAACCCGAGTGGCAGGCGAGCCTGGCGCTGCTGCCGTTGTCGCTGGCCATCGCCACGCTCTCGGGCGTCGCCGGACGCTGGGCCGACCGCATTGGGCCCCGGTTGCCATTGACGCTCGGTGCGATCCTGATGGCGATCTCCTATGCCGGCCTCGGCGCCACGATGCACGCCATGCAGCTCTGGAGCCTGACCTTGCCGCTGCTGGTGCTGCAGGCGCTGGGCATGGCGCTCCTGGTATCGCCGCTGTCGGCGGCGGTCATGCTGGCGGCGCCGGATGAGGACACGGGTCTGGCCTCCGGCGTCAACAACGCCGTCGCCAGGACCGCCGGGCTCCTGGCCGTCGCCGGTCTCGGCGCGTTGGCCGGAATCGTCTTCGGCATCAACTCCGACGGCCGGCTTCCGGGGATCGAGTTCGGTGCGGCGCCCTCGACGGATTTGGACGCCGCGGAAGAGACCCTGCGCATCGCGGCGTCGAATCATGCGTTCGCGACGGTTGCGTTCGTGTCGGCGGTCATGTGCGCGTCGTCGGCGGTCGTCGCCTGGTTGACCCAGCCCTCGTCGAGAGGGTGAACCGCGGCTAACTCAGCGGACGATGCTCGCCACCTT
>JBFXAF010000007.1:227500-280953 GCA_050184585.1 Rhizobiaceae bacterium
TCAACAGAGACTCCGCTAGTAGTGGCGAGCGAACGCGGACCAGGCCAGTGATCTGAGCGAGACAAGCAGAACCTTCTGGAAAGTTGGGCCATAGTGGGTGACAGCCCCGTATGCGTAATGCGAGTTCAGATCCTCGAGTAAGGCGGGACACGTGAAATCCTGTCTGAAATTGGGGGGACCACCCTCCAAGCCTAAGTACTCGTGCATGACCGATAGCGAACTAGTACCGTGAGGGAAAGGTGAAAAGCACCCCGACAAGGGGAGTGAAATAGTACCTGAAACCGGTTGCCTACAAACAGATGGAGCCCGCAAGGGTGACATCGTACCTTTTGTATAATGGGTCAGCGACTTAGTGTGACGAGCAAGCTTAAGCCGGTAGGTGTAGGCGCAGCGAAAGCGAGTCTGAACAGGGCGTTCAGTTCGTCGCATTAGACCCGAAACCGAGTGATCTAGCCATGAGCAGGTTGAAGGTAAGGTAACACTTACTGGAGGACCGAACCCATAACTGTTGCAATAGTTCGGGATGACTTGTGGCTAGGGGTGAAAGGCCAATCAAACTCGGAAATAGCTGGTTCTCCGCGAAATCTATTTAGGTAGAGCGTCGACCGAATACCTCAGGGGGTAGAGCACTGGATGGGCTAGGGGTCCTCACCGGATTACCAAACCTAACCAAACTCCGAATACCTGAGAGTACTAGTCGGCAGACACACGGCGGGTGCTAACGTCCGTCGTGAAGAGGGAAACAACCCTGACCGACAGCTAAGGTCCCCAAGTTATGGCTAAGTGGGAAAGGATGTGAGGATCCCAAAACAACCAGGATGTTGGCTTAGAAGCAGCCATCATTTAAAGAAAGCGTAACAGCTCACTGGTCTAAATAAGGGTCTTTGCGCCGAAAATGTAACGGGGCTAAAGCCATACACCGAAGCTTCGGGTTTGCAGCAATGCAAGCGGTAGCGGAGCGTTCCGTAAGCCTGCGAAGGGAGACCCGTGAGGGCTCCTGGAGGTATCGGAAGTGCGAATGCTGACATGAGTAACGTAAGGGGAGTGAGAGACTCCCCCGCCGAAAGTCCAAGGGTTCCTGCTTAAAGTTAATCTGAGCAGGGTTAGCCGGCCCCTAAGTCGAGGCGGAAACGCGTAGACGATGGGAACCACGTTAATATTCGTGGGCCTGGAGGTAGTGACGGATCATCAAAGTAGTTCAACCTTATCGGATTGGTTGGGCTGCCGCGTGGTTCCAGGAAATAGCTCCTCCGTACAGACCGTACCCGAAACCGACACGGGTGGACTGGTAGAGCATACCAAGGCGCTTGAGAGAACTATGCTGAAGGAACTCGGCAAATTGCACGCGTAACTTCGGAAGAAGCGTGACCCCTTCGCACGCAAGTGTGGGGGGGTGGCACAGACCAGGGGGTAGCGACTGTTTATCAAAAACACAGGGCTCTGCGAAGTCGCAAGACGACGTATAGGGTCTGACGCCTGCCCGGTGCTGGAAGGTTAAGAGGAGAGGTGCAAGCTTTGAATCGAAGCCCCAGTAAACGGCGGCCGTAACTATAACGGTCCTAAGGTAGCGAAATTCCTTGTCGGGTAAGTTCCGACCTGCACGAATGGCGTAACGACTTCCCCGCTGTCTCCAGCATAGACTCAGTGAAATTGAATTCCCCGTGAAGATGCGGGGTTCCTGCGGTTAGACGGAAAGACCCCGTGCACCTTTACTATAGCTTTACATTGGCATTCGTAGTGGCATGTGTAGGATAGGTGGTAGGCTTTGAAGCCGGGACGCCAGTCTCGGTGGAGCCACCCTTGAAATACCACCCTTATCTCTATGGATGTCTAACCGCGGCCCGTCATCCGGGTCCGGGACAATGTATGGTGGGTAGTTTGACTGGGGCGGTCGCCTCCCAAAGAGTAACGGAGGCGCGCGATGGTGGGCTCAGAACGGTCGGAAATCGTTCGCTGAGTGCAATGGCATAAGCCTGCCTGACTGCGAGACTGACAAGTCGAGCAGAGACGAAAGTCGGTCATAGTGATCCGGTGGTCCCGCGTGGAAGGGCCATCGCTCAACGGATAAAAGGTACGCCGGGGATAACAGGCTGATGACCCCCAAGAGTCCATATCGACGGGGTTGTTTGGCACCTCGATGTCGACTCATCGCATCCTGGGGCTGGAGCAGGTCCCAAGGGTATGGCTGTTCGCCATTTAAAGCGGTACGTGAGTTGGGTTCAGAACGTCGTGAGACAGTTCGGTCCCTATCTGCCGTGGGTGTAGGAATATTGACAGGATCTGTCCCTAGTACGAGAGGACCGGGATGGACGTATCTCTGGTGGACCTGTTGTGGCGCCAGCCGCATTGCAGGGTAGCTATATACGGACGGGATAACCGCTGAAGGCATCTAAGCGGGAAACCCACCTGAAAACGAGTATTCCCTGAGAGTCGTGGAAGACGACCACGTTGATAGGCCGGGTGTGGAAGTGCGGCAACGCATGAAGCTTACCGGTACTAATAGCTCGATCGGCTTGATCGTTCTCATTCTCCATGCCCACCCGGTGGTGCGTGGCAGATGAACAGCTTCTCGATAAACATGCATTCCGCTGACCTGGTGGTTATGGCGGGGTGGCTGCACCCGTTCCCATTCCGAACACGGCCGTGAAACGCCCCAGCGCCAATGGTACTTCGTCTCAAGACGCGGGAGAGTAGGTCGCTGCCAGGTCTGCGGAGCGCATGTTTGTTCTCGACGATTTCTACCAGCTTTGACGCGGGGTGGAGCAGCCCGGTAGCTCGTCAGGCTCATAACCTGAAGGCCGCAGGTTCAAATCCTGCCCCCGCAACCATCTTTACTTGCGATGACCCCGCCCCACCGGCGGGGTTTTTCGTTTGGACGGAAAGCGTAAGGATTCCAGCGAGATCGCCGCGCACGTCGATCTCCACCTTGCCGTCCACCGGCGTCAGCACGATGTCCTCGACCAGCGTCCTTATGATATCGGCGGCCTCTGTGCGCTTTTCCTCGTCCTGGCCCTGCAAGGCGTCGTAGAGACCTTGGACGCGCGAGCGGTAAAGCTGCGCCATCGAGGGATGCAGAAGGGGCGGCGGGTCATCGGCTGTCGCCAGGAACGCGGTGAGCTCTGCCTTACGGGCTTCCAGGCGCTTCATGTCGTCGACGATGGCTTCGATCGGTCCGCCGGACTTGATGGCCGTGAGCAATTTGGCCAACTCACGATCAATCTTCTCGATCTCTGCTTCCGCCGCGGCGATCTCAGTGCGACCTTCCATGCGAAGACGATTGATCTCCTGCGTGAAGACCTCACAGAACCTGGCGAAGAGCGTCGGATCGACAAGGCGTGTGCGCAGGGCGTTCAGGACGCGGGACTCCAGTTCATCGCGGCGGATGTTGACCCGATTGTCGCAGGTGCCTTTGTTCCGGGCTGTGGAGCAGCCGATCAGCGTCGCAGAGATCGCCGAGTATCCCCCACCGCAGCACGCGCATCTGGTGAGACCCGAGAAGAGATACTTCGGCCGCCGGCGCCGATTGACCGTCGCCACATCGGCGTGGCCGTTCTCATCTCGTGCGAGCCGGTTTCTGGCCTGGCGCGTCTTCACCGCTTCCCAGAGTTCGTCGTCCAGAATCCGCAGTTCCGGCACGTCCTGGATCACCCACTCTTCCTCGGGGTTCGGTCGTGCCTGGCGCTTGCCCGTGTCCGGATCCTTCACGAAGCGCTGTCGGTTCCAGACGATCTTGCCGACATACATCTCGTTGTTGAGGATGCCGTTCCCGCGCTTCGGATTGCCGTTGATCGTGCTGAAACCCCAATCGCCACCTGACGGGGCCGGGATGCCTTCCTTGTTGAGCGCGAAGGCGATCGTCTTGGCCGACTTGCCTGCAACATAGTCGCGGAAGATGCGCCGAACGACTTCGGCTTGAGCGTCGTTGATCGTCCGACCTCCTCGAATCGGCTCACCGTTCGCGTCGAGTTTCTTGACGACGTCGTAGCCGTAGGAGTTTCCGCCACCGGACTTGCCGACTTCGACGCGACCGCGCTGTCCTCTCCGCGTCTTGTCGGCCAAATCCTTGAGGAAGAGCGCGTTCATCGTGCCCTTCAGGCCGACATGAAGGTGGGTGACCTCGCCCTCGGATAAGGTGAAGATTTTCACGTCCGAATAGGCCATACGCTTGAACAGACCGGCAATGTCCTCCTGGTCTCGCGAGAGGCGATCCATCGCCTCGGCAAGAACGAGATCGAAACGGCCGCGCGTGGCGTCAGAGATCAACGCCTGTACGCCTGGCCGCAAGAGCGAGGCGCCCGATATGGCGTGATCGGAATACTCCTCGACGACGACCCAGCCCTGCTTCTCGGCATGGAGACGGCACATGCGGAACTGGTCGGCGATGGACGCATCGCGCTGGTTGTCGGAGGAATAACGGGCGTAGATAGCGACTTTCAATGTGCGTCTCCCAAGCCGATCAGGAGCCGCGTGAGCCCTGCCTCTTGATTTCCTTCTCGAAGAATTCGCGAGCCGCCTGCCGTGCGAGAAATTCGATCAAACGGACGAGGCGAGGGTCGGGATCGCCCCGCGGCGTGAACCTCAGCTCCGGTGTCTCGACGAGCATCGCCTTGAGCAATTCTTCGCGCTCGATCGGCATGACGCCCGTTCTCGATTGGCTTGCTTTGCGGTTCATACAGAGCAGAATTCATGCCCCGATCACGATAAGCAACTGAATTGAAAGGCGAATACTCGGCGGCATTCCGCCCGCTCTCGCGCATCACTGCGCATGGCCGCGCAACATAGCGGGCGCTGGCATAGCGAAATGACCTAGCATGGCTCCAAGGATTCCGGCTGCGCATATGAACTCCCGCTTGGCATCTCCTCATGATCACGCGCAAACTCGGACACAATATCCGTCTCGTCGATCATAGCGTATTGCATTTAGCGCTACAAGGCATTATCTTTGCAGTTGAAGGAGGTGCCTCATGGCCACCACAGGCGACCGCAAGGAATATCCCATCTCGATGCGACTGCCGGAGTCGGATGTCGCGATGATCGATCGAGCCGCCACGTTGCGCGGCCGCTCGCGCACGGATTTCGTGCGCGATGCCGCCGTTCGCGCCGCCGAAGACGTCGTCATGGAGAACAGGCTGATCCGTATGAGCCCCGAGGGCTTTGCCGACTTCATGAAGGTGCTATCTGCTCCGGCCGCGCCGGTTCCTGAAATCGTCGAACTGGCCGAGCGGCCGGCCCCTTGGGAGGCCGGTTACGTCACTAAGCGGTGAGGCCTTGCCCTTATCGGCTCCTGAACCGCTCACCGCTGCCCATGACGTCTCCGAGTTCTCCTGTGGCAAGCCCACCCTCGACCATTGGCTAAGGACGAGGGCGCTTTCCAATCAGGAAAGGGGGTTCACCGCTGTCATGGTCGTACATGACGCGGGGCGGGTTGTTGGCTACTACGGCCTTGCGCCTACCGCCGTTGTTCCTTCGGCGCTGCCCCGTTCTATCCGTACAGGCCAGCCGCCGGACCCAGTGCCCTGCCTCCTTCTCGGCCAACTGGCCACCGACACGGCTTGGGCCGGTCGGGGTATCGGCACGGGGCTACTGAAACACGCGCTACAACGCTGCGTGCAGGCGGCGACTCTGGTCGGCGGGCGCGCGCTTATGGTCAATGCTGTCGATGCCGAGGCTGCGCAGTTCTGGCTGCGACGCGGCTTTTTGCCTTCGAAAGACGATCCGCTGGTTCTATTCCGCCCGATCTCCGCTATCGCCGCCTCGCTGGCCAACGTGAGGCTAGAATAGGCGCGAAAAGCCATTGGATGACCGTACAAGAAGGCCAGAAAACCGGCCCGAGCGATCAATGTCCGGACGGATCGCTCAAATCAAAGCGAGGAAAATCACGCGACGCGCACAAAGGTAGAATGATTGACGCCTACCGAGCCGGCGCGATCTGTGTCACGCGCTTAGAGATTCTGGTACTTGTTGTGAATGCCGTTCGCGTTCTGGAGAAGCTTATCGACGAACTGCAGGGGCAGCTTCTTCTCCGTCACAAGCTCCTGCCGGATCACGAAATTGACCATCAACTCAAGGCAGGTCGCGCAGCGCAGCACCGCAACCGACCATTCTTCGCGCTCATAAAGTCCGAGCGCCTTGTTCCAGTTGCGCGCGACTTTTTCGTCGTCCGAAGCCTTGGAATACGGCTTCTTCCTCTTCTCGGTCTTCGTCCTTCCGAGGCTGCCTCTCTTCGCTATCACATCAGAACCCGTATTTCAGGCGCCGCATCTCGAAAGCCGCCTTTCCGCCTTCCAGGGTTTCTCCGACCAATTCCCGCACATAGTCCGAGTCGATCGAACCGAGATTCCTGTCCGGCAAATGTACTTCCGCACCATCCGACGACGCGGCGGGTTCAAGTGCCGCGATTAATTCCGCATCGCCCAGGACGGGTATGTTTGCGTTGTGGGTCGCAAAGACGAACTGACGCCGCCGCTTCTCCTGCTTGATCTGCGGTACGATCCCATCGGTGATGAACCGGTTGTCCAGATCGTCCTCGGGCTGGTCGATCAGGAGCGGACCTGGCGAATCCAGCAGAAGAAGCAGGAGGACGGCGGTGGCTTTCTGCCCGGTGGATAGCTCATCCAGTTTCCGCCATACCGCCGGTGCACCTTCGCGCGCAACATTGAGCTGCACGGTGGTGGTCGCCGGCAGGTCAATCTCTTCCAGTTCCATGACGAAGGATGAACTGGCAGCTGCAAGCTTCTCCGCCTGTGCGGGCGGCATGGGAAACGCGTCCAGTATGGCTTCCTTGCCTTCACGGCAGGCCTGCGCGAGGGCGCTCACCGAAAGCGGCTGCTTCTTGTTGAGCGCCTGCACCATGTCGGAGACGCGGCCGCCAAGCGTGCGCAGATGCTCTTCGAGCGCTGCCCGGTCGCCTGTCGCGGTAACGCCGACCTGAACCCGGTCGCCGAGCTTACGGCTGACCTTCTTCGCCGCGCGTTCGAGTGCCCGGAACTGTGCGGATTTTGTGTCCTCCCATTCCTCGAGCGCCTTGCGGCGTTTCTTGTTCGCCTCTTTCAGCTCATCCGCAAGTTTAGTTTGCCGGGTCTTTTTCGGCTCAAGCTGCTCGATGCGCTGCAGCACGGACGTGTACTCGCTGCCGTCTATGCCGTCCTTGGCGAGTTCCCGCAGCGTCTTCTGGTGCGCTTCCTCAACCTGCGCGCTCCGACCGTCCCATTCCGCGCGAACGCTCTGCAGGCCGGCGCGTGCCTTTTCAATCGCGCTATCGAGGGTGGCGAGTGCAGCGGCGGTTTCGGCCTTGAATGTCTCGATGTGCGGCTTCGCCTTGCGGAGAATGTCTGCGCCGCCAAGTTCTTTCAGGTTCTCTTCGTCAAGACGGGAAACGTCGGGCGCGTATTCTTCGCCGAAGGCCTCCCGCATCTCCTCCGCATCGTCAATGATAGCATCAACGCTTTTCAGGACGCCTTCTTCGGTGACGAGCTGCTTCTTGTCTTTCAGTTTCTCCTCAAGACCGAGATCTCTGTAGCGCTGCAGGGTTTCACGCAAACCGGGAAGCGCAGAAAGCTCATCGTCAATCCGTTTCAGTTGCGTCTCGATCCCGGCGATCTCCGTTCTTGTGTCGCCGAGACGGTTGCGGATTTCGCTGCGTTTCGCCGCATCGCCGGCGCCGGCCTCGACAAAGCGGTCAAGCAGCCCGGTCAGGCGCTCGGGACTGCGGGCAAGCTCGGATATCTCGTGCTGCCCGAATATCTCGATCCCGGCGGACACGTCGCGCGTGGAAAGTTCCGTGAGCTCGCCGGATGAATCCTTTACGGTGGCGCGGTTTCCAACCGTGCGCTCTATAAGGTATTCCCGCGGCGACGGGGTATGCGATCGCAGGAGCAGCGATACTTTCGTTCCCGCACCGAGCACCTGCGATACGAACGACTTGTGAAGCTTCGCGGCTTCGTCTCCGAGCGGCGGGATATCAAGCACGAAGCGAACGCTCTCGATAATGGTGGACTTGCCGGTTCCGCGGCCGCCGATCATCACGTTTAGATTGTCATTGAAGTGGATTCCGATCCCGTCCAGGAACCCGCCTTCCCAGGCGATAGCCAGCAGTTCGCTATGGTCTTCGGGCTCTTCGTCCGAGACAAGCCGAATGCGCGAGACAGGATCGAGGAAGGCCTGCTTCAGACCTTCCACCGAGACGGACGCCATCTTGATCCAGCAACTCGCGCCGGGCGCAGCGGCCTGAGCGGGAGAACTCACATCCTGCGCGTTAATGACGGCGACCGGACGCTCGCGCATATAATCCGCGTTGCGGTTCAGGATGATCGGCCGGTGGCTCTCCGGCGCCTGATCGACCGGCCCCGGAAGGCAGCAGGCATGCAGGTGCTCGTGCCGCCATGCCTTGATGGCGGGCTGCCCGCGCAGCGTTGCAAGCAGGCCTCCGGCCGAGCAGACATGCGCTGCCACGGGTATGCCGCCCCACCGCTTCGTGCAGGCCGTCATCAACTCGTCGCAGTCTTTGGTGCCAGCTGGGGAATCTTCTGAGTCATCATGAACGCCGCAATCGCCGATAAAGCGGTCGATCTTGTCGATATCAGCGCCGGGATCGAACAGGCACAACAGGTGTACGCCGTCCTTTGAACAGGCTTCAAAGCCCCGAAAGACATGCAGGCCGCGCCGCTCGGCCGCGGCGGCCAGGCTCAGGCCCGATTTGACCCGGTAGTGATCGGTGATCGCGATGACTTCCACGCCCTGCGTCTGCAGTGCATCCAGCACGGCGGTATTGTATGAATCTTCATCCGCAAAGGCCTCTCCCTTCGGATGACGCGTCACGTATTCGTAAGGGTTGACCTGCAGGGCGCATTTATAGAACCGCGCGCCGGAGGGCCGCTGTAGTGCGGCTGCTATGGCTTCCGGCAATATCGCGGTGCCGACCGGCTTGTCCATTGCATCTCCCCTGCCCAAGTTTCAAGCACGAAGCCAGAGTCCTTGGATTGACCACTTTATTCAAGGGATTTCGGAAATTTTACTCACAAGCGGCCGCTGCAAGGAGGAATACTGCACCGGTGCGATAGTAAGGGTGGTTATCGCTGACCGGCCTGCTGTTGTATGCGCCGCCGAAACGCCTATATTGCAGGTGTTCTTCGGAGTTGTTGCCGGATCGATACCAATCGCCGTCGTGCTGCCCGTCGCCATTTTTCTGATCGCGCTCATCGAGATGGTGGGCAGGAAGGTACGTGGTGACATGAAAGAAACTCTGACGAAAACCTCGAAAGAGAAACGCATGAAGACGATCGCAACGAAGTGTTTGAACTATTTCCGCAACTTGTCAGGGCAAGCCCTGATCGTACTGGCGGCGATGGGTACAAGCATGACGGCAGAGGCCGCCGGATTCCAGCTATAACGACGCCGCGCCATCAGCGCGGCCTCTTTCATGTCGCGGTCCGCTAGTCGAGGTTGTTGCGCTCCGACTCGTCGGGGTTCGACACCGGGGTTTTCACCCCGTTGATGGTTCGGACATGGTAGTTTGGGTACTTGCCGCTCTCAATCGCGGAGACAAACTGCGACCGGCTCATTGCGTTGCCGCGATAATTGTCCCGGAATTGCATGTTCCGGCCGCTGTCACTTTCGCGTGTGACAGAGACGCGCTTCCTGGCCATTGGCGCTCCTTATCAATCCGCCCTCACCTAATCATATCCCGAATCCCGGTAGAGAACAATAAGAGAACAGACAGCGGGGAACACGGGCCCTAGCTGGCGCGAAGGTGGTCTGCCAGTCCAGGATCACGTGGGCGTTCTGACGCGCATAGACGCCAATACAGCAGCGCCCATATCGCACGCAGCAAGATCGACTCCCAGATTTGACATTGTCAGATATTTTCGTCTATTCTTCTGACATGGAGATTCGCGATGAGTGATGGACCGCATAGAAGCCTGCCGATGCCCCGGCGCTGGAGGGACGTTGCCGAAAGGGCCGCCAAGGCCGTTTTCTCGGCTGATGACGTATGCGAGGCCATCACCCATGCGCTGCGAAAGGACGCAAAGGGGCTCCCGGTTGAATCCGTTCGCGAGGTTCTGGGGGTCGGCCGACAAGGCTATCTCTTTGCCGAAGACAGGCTCGGGGAAATAGAGGCGCTGAGAACGGGCTGCCGCGGGTCTGCTTTGGGAAATACCTTTATCGACTGCGCAATCGAAGCCGCCGGTAACGGGCTTTACGGCGATGCTGCCTGCCGGACTGCGCTGGCGAATGCACTTGAGCAGTATACCCGCGACTGCTTCCGCGGTGTGGAGGAACATTACCTGCGCGAAGCAAGTGCGCGAAGTGCCGGGTTTGTTCGTGACCGCCTTGACGCAACCCGGGACGGATTTGCGTTCGGCACGCTCGCAAGCGATCTGGCATCGCCTGGCATACGGCAGAAACCGGCCTCGCGGCTGCCCAGGCATACCGGAATCGATGAGGGGCCGCCCCTATGAGTTCCGGCGTGGGTCAAAGCAGGATTCCTGAAAAGTCGATCGAGGTTACCGAGCGCGGGGGTGCCGCGTCCGGCGGCTGGGTTGCTTTCGATCTTGACCGCGATTTCGAGTTTTCTACCGAAGCGCTGGAGACCTATGCCTTCGCAAGTTGGGAGCCTGTCATCTACGACGCCATGGTCGTCGCAGCGGCGATAGAATACGGAGACAGGATTTTGAAACGGCCCCCGCGTGGGTGGGCGCGCCGGATTGCGTTGCGTATCCCTGTCCATGACCCGGACCGGTGGAATGACAGCGAACTGTCGTCGGCCCTGCTTGATGCCGCGGGCTTCCTGACGGGCGATTACTGGTCGGTCGAATTTGTCGGGCGCGCAAACCCGGCACCGTCCCCGCACAATGACTACCTGAACCTGCCCGTGCCGACTGAGGCAGTGCTCGCTTATAGCGATGGCATGGATTCGCGCGCCGTAGCGGGTTTGGTGGGCGCAGGGCTGGGAGCAAAGCTCGTGCGCGTCCGAGTGGGGAGCAATGAGATCGGGCGGCCTGACAAGAAGAGTCGTCGCGAGCCCTTCACGCTGGTTCCCTACAACGTTCCCTGCAACATGCCGAATAGAGAAGCCAGTGCGCGGAGCCGCGGCTTCAAGTTCGCGTTGATCAGCGGGATCGCGGCATATCTTTCCGGCGCAGGCGAAATCATCATCCCCGAAAGCGGGCAGGGAGCAATTGGTCCCGCTATCGCTCCCGTCCTTCACGCCTACCCGGATTACCGGAACCATCCCCGGTTCACGCAAAGAATGGAGCGGCTGCTGAAAGCGCTGTTCCGCAGGGAAATACGCTACGTATTCCCGAGACTATGGAACACCAAGGGGGAAACCCTTCGATCGTTCGCGGCTCTTTCCGAAGGAAATACCTGGCATGCGACGCGGTCGTGCTGGAGAAGCAACCGCTGGAGCTCGGTCAACGGCAAGAGGCGGCAATGCGGTGTCTGCGCGGCCTGTATGCTGCGGCGGGTAAGCGTACATGCTGCGGCGCTTACCGAGGCGGAAGATGCATATATCTGCACTGATTTGATGGCGGGCACCTTGGAGGAGGCCGTCGATCGGAATTTCACGAGGATGACTCCCGCTTACCGTCAGTACGCGATTGCAGGTGTGCTGCACATGGACCATTTGGCCGACCTGGCGTCGAAAGACGGCCTCCCTGTCGTCCGCCGCCATGCCACTCTGCTCGGGCCTGCGCTCGGGCTGAGCAAGGATCAAACCGAAGAATCTCTCACGCGGATGCTGTCGGAGCATGCCCGTGAATGGAAGGAGTTCGTGCATTCGATGGGAAGCAATTCTTTCGTCAGGCAGTGGGTGCAGGCAGGCCTATGAACGCAAATATCGAAACCCTGCCGGACAGCGAAATCGGGGAGCGGCTGCGTATCGCGCGCGAGGCCGCCCAGTTAACGCAAGCTGCCGCTGCCGAACAAATTGATGTCGCGCGCACCACGCTTGTTGCGATCGAGCGGGGACAGCGCCGTATTAAAACGAACGAGCTGCAGGAACTATGTTCGCTTTACGGGACGTCCGCGAATGCCATTCTACGGCAAGAAGCCGTTCATCTGGATATGGTGCCAAGATTCCGAAAGCTTGCCCATAGCGCGGATGACGCTGCCGAACGCGCTGCCGGCCTTCTCAACGATCTTGTCAGTGCCGAAGTGGAGCTGGAAAACGCGCTCGGCATCAAACGTGTGCGCAACTACCCACCCGAGCGGCCGATCTTGCCCGGCGATGTCCGGCAGCTGGCGGAGCAGGACGCCCAGGACCTTCGTGATTGGCTGGGGCTCGGCGCGGGGCCGGTTCTCGATATTGTCTCGTTGCTCGATCTCCAGCTTGGCATAAGGGTCTATGTGCGGCCTCTGGACGGCAAGATTTCTGGCCTGTTTGCCTATGACGACGCCGTGGGTGCATGCATGCTGCTCAATGCCAGTCATCCCGTTGGACGTATCATCCAAACCGGCGCACATGAACTTGGTCACTTCAACTCCGCGCGGCGGCAACCCGAAGTCCTGACGGAAGGGGAAGTCCCGCACTCCCGCGAAGAGCGCTATGCCGATCATTTCGGCCGCTGCTTCGTTACTCCCGCGCGGGCGGTGAGACAGCGCTTCGCCGAAATCACTGCGGGACAGACCCATCTTACGCGCCGTCATATTATCCTTTTGGCAAGCGCGTTCGGGGTCGCCCGCGAGGCCATCGTTCGCAGGCTGGAAGAGCTGGGGCTTGCCAAGCGCGGTGCCTGGGACTGGTTTCAGACCAACGGCGGAATCACCGACGAGCAAGCGCGTCAGGTGCTGGGCGAACTGCCTCTCCGTGGCAGCAGCCTTGTTGAAGCACAGGGGGCCGTGCCGCCGCGGTTGGCACTGCTCGCGCGCGAAGCGTGGAAACGCGGGTTCTATAGTGAAGGGCAGCTAGCGCGCCTTCTGAAGCTTGATCGCCATGAGGTACGGGAGCTGCTGGACGGAGCCGAAAACGAGGAAAGCGAGGCCAATGAGCTTGTCAAGCTTCCTTACTGAGGCTCCGCGAACGATCGTGATTGATGCAAGCGTTGTCATAAATCTCAACGCGACGGAATGTGCCGCCGAGATACTGGATGCCGTTCCGTCCCCTTTTGTCGTCACGGACAATGTTCGTGCGGAACTGCGGTTCGGCTCGCGAAACGGCCACGATGACGAAGAGCGGCTAAAGGCGCTCGTTGACGGCGGAGCGGTCGGCAGCGCTGCTCTCGACGCAAAGGGACTTGCGATTTACGAGACCCTGATCAGTGGCTCCGCGGCGATGACGCTTGATGACGGAGAGGCGGCGACGATCGCCTGCGCCGTCCAGATGAACGGAATAGCGATGATCGACGAGCGAAAGGCGCGGAAAATCTGTGCCTCCCGCTTTGGATCGCTGCCGGTCGTTTCCACGGCCGAGTTGCTGGCGGACGGGTTCACCGAAACGGCCCTCGGGCCGCAAAGGCAGATAGAAGCGATCATTGCTGCCTTGCAAGGCGCCCGCATGCGCGTTCCGCCGGAGCATATCGAAATGGTCGTCGGATTGATCGGCGCTTCGAACGCCGCCTCCTGCCTTAGCCTGCCGCGCAAGGCGCGGGCGGCCTCCTAAGCGGGGGGATTTCGGTGGGTATAAGTTGTGCGGCGGCGCTATTAACATTTGGGCAGCAGGTTCGCTTGGGTAGAATAAGCGTATGATAGAGAACGTATTTCAGGGCAGTCTTTTTACCAGCGATTTTCTGACACAGTCGATTGTCAGTAACGCGGACTGGAAAAGCATCAGTGATGATGACATCGATGCGCTGGCCGCAGATTTGGCTGCCGTGTTCGCTGCTTTCCCGGTGGGGCAATCGCCCAATGAAACACGTACTGAAGATGACCTGATCTGGCCTGTCTTGCGGCGGCTGGGCTGGGACCAGGCGATGCGCCAGCTAAACCTGACCGTGAAGGGACGGGACGACGTGCCGGACGGCCTGCTGTTCGCCGATGCCGACACCAAGACGCAGGCCGACCGCTTTCCTGAAGAATACAAACGATACCAGTTCGGCCTCGCGATCGTGGAGTCCAAACGCTGGCGCCGGCCGCTCGATCGGCAATCCGGCAAGCGGGGAGAGGAACTGGCGCCATCAACGCAGATGCTCCGCTATCTGCGCCGTGTCGATGACTTGACCACCGGCAACCTGCGGTGGGGCATCCTGACGAATGGCGGCAGGTGGCGGCTTTACTATTCCGGCGCGCGCTCTGTGTCCGAACAGTTCTTTGAACTCGACCTCGCAGCCGTCCTCGGAATCGCCGGACATGGCGATAGCCTGTTTAGGCTCAATGACGAGCAAAGGCGCCATGCCTTACGCGTCTTCGCACTGGTGTTCCGCAGGGAAGCATTCCTTCCTTCGGCGACTGATCCGCGCACCTTCCATGTCCGCGCCCTCGAAGAAGGCAAGTTCTATGAAGAGCGCGTTGCCTCCGACCTGTCGGACCTCGTGTTCGACAAGCTCTACCCGCTGCTTGCGCGCTCGATTGCAGACAAGGCGCCGGACGCGCCGCTCCAGGATGTGCGCGAAGCGGCGTTGATCCTTCTCTACAGGCTGCTCTTCATCCTCTATGCCGAGGACCGGGACCTCCTGCCGGTCAATGACCGCCGTTACGACGATTACGGTCTGCGTGATCGCGTACGGCTCGATGTCGGTGACCGCAAGGACAAGGGCGATACGTTCTCGAATACGGCGGCGCGGTACTGGTCGGTCCTTGACGATCTGTGCCGTGCCATCGACGAAGGCGACACCTCGATCGGGTTGCCGCCATACAATGGCGGGCTGTTCGACCCCGAGCGTACGCCGCTTCTGCGGCAGGTGCGCCTTTCCGACTCTGTCATGGCGGACGTGATCGACATGCTCTCTTTCGAGCGCGCCGGCGACACGCGCAAATACATCAACTATCGCGACCTGAGTGTGCAGCAGCTCGGTTCGATCTACGAACGGCTTCTCGAACACGAAGTCGTAAGGGAGGGCGCGGTTGTCGACATCCGCCCGAACATCTTCGCGCGCAAGGGCTCGGGCAGCTATTACACGCCCGACGACCTCGTGAATCTTATCATCCGCGAAACGCTTGAGCCTCTGATCGAAGCGCGCCTTGCCGTGTTTAGGAACAAGGCCGAAGAACTCGCGGCCTCCGATCAGGATGAAGGGCGCAAGCTCGGCATTTTAAGGCGGCTCGATCCGGCCGAAAGGCTGCTCGATCTCAAAATCTGCGACCCGGCCATGGGCTCCGGACACTTCCTTGTCAGCCTTGTCGACTACATGGCCGACCAGGTCATTACCGCCATGGCGGAAACCGAAACCATGGTTGAGTGGGCTGACTATATCTCGCCGCTTGCCGACCGTATTGAAGGCATCCGCAACACGATCCTCGGCAACGCGGAAGAGCGGAGCTGGACGGTCGATCCCGAGCAGCTCGATGACCGGCACATCATCCGCCGCATGGTCTTGAAGCGCTGTGTCTACGGCGTCGACAAGAATCAGATGGCGGTCGAGCTGGCCAAAGTCGCTCTCTGGCTGCACAGTTTTACGGTCGGCGCACCGCTCTCCTTCCTCGACCACCACCTACGCTGCGGCGACAGCCTGTTCGGCTCCTGGGTGAAGACGGGCATCGAGAAAGCGACGGCCTATGGCAGTCCGCTTCTCCTGCACGAGCCGGTGAAAACCGCGCTCGGTTCGGCCGCCTCGATGCAGACCATCGAGGGCCTGCCGGATGCGGAAATCGCGGAAGCGCACCGTTCGCAGGAAATCTTTGAAGGCGTTCAGGTGATGACTGCGCCGCTCAATGCGTTCCTCTCGCTGCTGCACGCCATCGAATGGCAAGACCTGAAAGGGAAGGACAACGCCAAGGCCATTCAGGGCTACTTCGACGGCGCCTTCGGAGATCCTTTCGAGATTGCGCTCGGCAAGCGCGAGCCCCAGGTGCGCGACGACCACGGCCGCCGTTTTCTCGAAATCCTGAACATAGCGCGCGAGCTGGTAGCCGAAGAGCGCTTCCTGAACTGGCAGGTCGCGTTTCCAGGCGTGTGGACGGACTGGGAAGACGAAGGCCTGTCCGGCGGCTTCGATGCCATCATCGGTAATCCGCCGTGGGACCGCATGAAGCTCCAGCAAGTCGAATGGTTTGCCGCGCGTAAGCGTGAGATTGCCTTTGCGCAGAAAGCGGCCGATCGCAAGCGGATGATCGACGAGTTGGAAAGGAATGACGATCCACTTTCCGTCGATTTCATAAAGGCGAACGAGCGCGCGGAAGCTGCAACGCGCATGGCCCGGTCCGGCGGCGATTATCCGCTGCTGTCGGGCGGCGACGTGAATATCTATTCGCTCTTCGTCGAGCGCGCCATGGCGCTGGTCAAGCGGGACGGCATGGTGGGACTGCTCACGCCATCCGGTATCGCATCGGACAAGACTTCGTCGACGTTTTTCAAAGGTGTTTCTACACAAGGTCGGCTGAAGGCGCTGTACGATTTCGAGAACCGGCGCACGCGCTACAATGCTGCTCCTTTCTTCCCCGATGTCGACAGTCGATTCAAATTCTGCGTCTTTGTCGCAAGTCCGTCACCGACAGCCGAAGCAGCCATGTGCGCATTCTTCCTGCAAAGTGTCGCCGAACTAAACGACCCTGAACAGCGCTTCCCGCTCACTGCCGAAGATTTCGCGCGGGTAAATCCCAACACAGGCACTGCGCCGATATTCCGCTCGCGCCGTGATGCCGAGCTAACAACAGCAATCTATTCCAGCGGGAAAATCCTGTCTAACCGGTCTGGTGACCAGGAGATCAAACCGTGGCCGCTAAAATACTCCACGATGTTTCATATGACCAATGACTCCGGGCTTTTCCGGACGCGCCGGGAATTGGAAGAACAGGAAGGAGGCTGGCACAAAGGGGGAAATCGCTATGGTAGCCCGAAAGGAGATTGGGTTCCCCTCTATGAAGGCAAGATGATTCAGGCCTTTGACCACCGGGCGGCAAGCGTAGTCGTCAATCTGGAAAACCAGCACCGCCCCGCACAACCGGAACCCGCAACATTGGAGCAACATCGCGACTCGTCGTGGCTTCCGGCTCCGCAGTTCTGGGTATTGGAAGAAAAATGCAAATGGTCCGCCGGGGCGGGATGGGTTCTCGGATTCAAGGAAATAACTGCGCCGACCAATGTGCGAACGTTTATTGCGGCTCTGTTGCCTACAGTCGCCTTTGGCAACAAGGTGCCATTGCTATTGCGCGAAGATGATACCAGGGACGAGTGGCTGCTTGCTGCGAACCTCAATTCGATACCCTTCGATTATATTACAAGGCAAAAGGTGCAGGGCCAGACGTTGAACCTGTTCATCGTCGAGCAGCTTCCGGTGATTTTGCCTGAGCGCTTCTACGAAACGAAGTTTGGATCGAGTTCGGCCGCCGAACTCCTGCGCGATATTGTCTTGGAGCTTACATACACGGCTCAGGACATGGCGCCGTTCGCGCGGGACATGGGCTACACCGATGATGGTGGAAACCTCCTTCCGCCGTTCGGATGGGACGAAGGACGGCGGCTTAGGCTGCGCGCGAAACTCGATGCCATTTTCTTCCATCTGTATGGCATCACGGATCGCGATGATGTTCGGTATATCTATTCTACCTTTCCAATTGTCGAGCGGCAGGAAAAGGAATTGTACGGCGGTCAATACCGCTCCTGCGATTTGTGCCTCGCATATTTGAGCGCGCTTGCGGCCGGCAGCACCGAAACCGATATGGTTGCGTGAGACTTCATGGCAAAGAAGGGTGGAAAACTCCGAGTAGTAAGCCAGACCTATGAAGGAAAGGCCCGGTTCTATTCGCAAATCAACGAAATCCTGGCGGCAGGCGGACTGACGAAAGTATGCTTCGCGGTTGCCTATGCGCGGTGGGACGGACTAGGCCTTATCTCCGAAAAACTCGAACAGTTTTTGCGGGCCGGCGGCGTTTTGGAGACTGCATACGGCTTCGACAATGATGTCACGTCCCCTGACAGCTTTCTCTACGGGCTGTATCTCAAGGAACTCTATCCGGGGAACGTGTATTGCGGGGCCTTTGAAGACAAGTATCGCAACGCCGTATTTCACCCCAAGCTTATGCTTTTTGAAGGAGACGACTATTTCAAGGCCATCGTTGGATCGGCCAACCTGACCGGCGCGGGGCTGAGCCGGAACGTAGAGCTGGGCACAAGAATAGAAGTGCCCCGAGGCTCCAGGATCGCAACCGACCTTGAAGGGGTTTGGAACTATGTGAAAGGAAGTGCCGTCGAAGTTGACATTTCGTTCGTTCGGTCGATGAAGGCACAGAACCGGCTGGATCAGGAAGGCGACGCAGACGGCAGCGCCAAATCGGAATCTGGTCAGCCAGCGAAGCCTCCGTTGTCGGTCGGGGCAAAAGCCGCTCCGAAGCCCCTATTCGCAAAAGTTCTCGACATCGAAAATCCCCGGAAGAGGGATTCGGTCTTGCGCAAGCTTGACCCGCTTAGCAAGCCGCCCCGAAGGCTTTATCTTCAGATACTGGCCGGAGAGACGGGAGCCCCCGATGCAAGCGTTATGGGGTATCAAATCCAGTTACCGGTGGCGACGCTGTCGGCCTATTTCGGTGTAGGCCCTGCACAAACGAAAGAAGTCCTTTTCCATTTTGGTTCCGAGGACATTCGTGTGCATTTGACTCATTTCGAAAATAATACTCACCGCGTCAGATTGCGTCCGCTGCGGGACGTCCCGAGACCCGCGATTGCAATCTTTGAACGCAACGGACCCAACGAGTTCACTTGTTCTGTTGTACCAAGACGCGAGTACGCTCGGGTGCTTGCGGCAAAATGCAATCAGCAGACGCGAGCGGGTGCGCGGAAATGGGGCTTAGAATAAGTAATGTGCCCCAGTCCCTGTAAGTAGTATTATCTGATCTTGCGTCAAAGAGGCAAGTCCTCGGGCTCCCGACGATTGGAACCATCCATGTCGGCTGATTGGAAGTCAATGTATCGCTAATTGGAACCCTCTAGATTGGGATCTGGAAGGCTGGGAGGGGAAAGCCTTCCCCTGCGGCCGAGCCTGTAGTCTCGGCCGACCCCTTCGAGCGGGGGATTCCCCCGCAACGCCCCCGTTTGAGAGTGAGAGTGCGGACCGGTTTGCCGTGACGGGTTGAAGGCTGGAGGAGAGGCCTCCGGCGCCCGTCGCGGAGAACCGCGATGTCCAGAATGAACCGCAGGTCCGGTGCCAGGCGCGACCGGACCAATCTCTATTCCGAGATCACCGACAAGATCATCGCCGAGTTGGAGGCCGGCCGCGTGCCCTGGGTCCAGCCCTGGGGCACGGCGGCGGCGAAGGCGCCGCTCGGCCTTCCGAAGAATGCCTCGACCGGCCGAACCTATTCCGGAATCAACGTGCTGCTGCTGTGGGGCGGCGTGATCGAGCGTGGCTTTTCCGGTCAGAGCTGGCTGACCTTCCGCCAAGCATTGTCGCTCGGCGGAAATGTCCGTAAGGGCGAACGCGGTACCACCGTCGTCTATGCCAACCGCTTCGTGCCGGAGGACGAGAAGTGGCGTGCTCGCGAAACCGGCGAGGACGCGCAGGCGATCCCGTTCTTGAAGCGCTTCACGGTCTTCAATACCGACCAGTGCGAGAATCTGCCAGAGGATGTGGCGAACGCAGCGCCGCCGGTGCCGCCAGGCTTGGTCGAACCGCGCGTCGAGGCCCTGATCAAAGCGACGGGGATCGATTTCCGCATCGGCGGCAATCGCGCCTTCTACGTGCCGGCGCACGACTATGTGCAGGTACCGCCGCCGCAGGCCTATTTCGAGCCAGTCAATTGGCATCGCACGGCGCTGCACGAGCTCGGTCACGCCAGCGGCGCGCCCCACCGGCTCAACCGCGATCTCTCCGGATCGTTCGGCTCGAAGAAATACGCCTTTGAGGAGCTCATCGCGGAGATCAACGCCGCATTCTGCTGCGCCTCGCTCGGCATTGAGCCGACCGTTCGGCACGCCGATTACATCGGATCCTGGCTGGAGGTTCTGCGGGAAGACAATCGCGCCATCGTCCGCGCTGCCAGCCAGGCGAGCAAGGCCGCCGACTGGCTGCTGGCCTTCCTGCCTGAAGACGAGCAACGGCGCGATGGGGAAGAACTCTCTCTCGACAGGAGGGTGGCATGATCCTCGTGACCGACAACCTGCGCGACCGGCTGCTCGCCAACGGGCGGCAGCGCGACATCGACCACGTGCCGGTGGTCAAGTTCTTCAATCCCATCGGCGCCGGCACCTGGCTCTCTACGGAGCTGGATGCGGATGGCGATACCCTGTTCGGTCTCGCCGATCTCGGCTTCGGCAGCCCAGAGATCGGCAGCTTCAGCCTGTCCGAGCTAATCTCGGTGCGCCTGCCCTTCGGCATGGGTATCAAACGGGACATCCTGTTCGAAGCCGCGTTCCCGCTATCGGTTTATGCCGAGGCAGCGCGTCAGGCGGGGAGCATCGTCGAGAGCGAACGGCTGCTCACGATCGCTGCCGCGTCTCTGCCGGGCGGATATTGACTTCCGTTCCGCTCTATCGGTTCGGTCTTCTCGCCGTAGCCACCAGGAGGAAGAGTGAGAGGGCTGCACCCTGTTTCCGTGACGGGTTGGAAGCCGAGAGAAAGGCTCTCGGCGCCCGTCGCGGAGTAACCCACCATGGCAACTGCCAGTCAGAAGATCACCCTCAGCGCCTCGCGCGACATCCCCTTCAACAAGCTCGTGCTCAGCCAGTCCAACGTCCGGCGGGTTAAGGCCGGCGTCTCGATCGAGGAACTGGCTGAGGACATCGCCCGTCGCGGCCTGCTGCAGAGCCTCAACGTCCGCCCGGTCGTGGACAGCAACGGCAACGAGACCGGCATGTTCGAGATTCCCGCCGGCGGCCGCCGCTACCGGGCGCTCGAGCTCCTCGCCAAGAAGAAGCGTCTCGCCAAGACCACGCCGGTGCCCTGCATCGTGCGCGAGGGCAGCACCGACATTTCGGCCGAGGAGGATTCATTGGTCGAGAATGTCCAGCGCGCACCGCTGCATCCGCTCGACCAGTTCCGCGCCTTCCAGACGCTGCGCGAGCAGGGCCTGACCGAGGAGGAGATCGCCGCGCGCTTCTTCGTCTCGGTCAACATCGTCAAGCAGCGGCTCAAGCTCGTGACGGTGTCGGAGAACCTCCTCGACATCTATGCCGACGACGGCATGACGCTGGAACAGCTCATGGCCTTCACCGTCTCGTCCGACCATGCGCGGCAGGAGCAGGTCTGGGAATCGATCCAGCATAGCTGGTCGAAGGAACCTTATCAGATCCGCCGCATGCTGACCGAGAACACCGTCCGCGCCTCCGACCGGCGCGTGCGATTCGTCACCATCGCGGCCTATGAAGAGGCGGGCGGCTCCGTCATGCGTGACCTGTTCCAGGACGACGACGGTGGCTGGATCGAGGACGTGCCGCTGCTCGAACGGCTCGTCGCCGACAAGCTCAAGGCCGAGGCGGAAACCATCGCCGAAGAAGGCTGGAAGTGGATCGAGGTCGCCGCCGATTTTCCCTATGGCCATACGCATGGGCTGCGGCAGCTTGTCGGCACGCCTCTCGATCTGACCGACGATGAGCGCGCCAGTCGTGCGGCCCTACGTGAGGAGTTCGACCGGCTCGAAGCTGAGTATGCCAAGGCCGACGAACTGCCCGATGAGGTGGACGAGCGGCTCGGCGAGATCGAGACGGCGCTGGAGGCCTTTGAGGATCGGCCGATGCGTTACGATCCTGCCGAGATTGGCCGGGCCGGCGCCTTCGTCAGCATTCGGCACGATGGGCAGCTTTCGGTCGATCGCGGCTATGTCCGACCTGAGGACGAGGTGCCCGAGGGCGACGGTGACGCGAGCGTCGATGGCAACACGGTGGCCGAGCCCGGCGGCGCCGTGCAGCGCACTGTGATCACGGTGGGCGGTGAGGCCGAGAGCCCGGATGAGGAGGAAGACACGGTCAAGCCGCTACCCGATCGACTGGTCACCGAGCTCACCGCGCATCGCACGCTCGCCTTGCGGGACGCGCTGGCGAACAATCCGCATGTCGCGTTGACGGCGCTCCTCCACAAGCTCGTCCGCGATACCTTCCGGCATGGCTCCTCGCCCGGTTGCCTCGAAGCGTCCGTTCGCCACGTCTTCTTCTCCGTTCAGGCCGACGATCTGAGGGACAGCCCGTCGGCCAAGTCCGTCGAAGAGCGGCAAGAGGCATGGCAGGCCGACCTGCCGGCTGATGACGAGGCGCTCTGGGCGAAGATCGACGGGCTCGACGAGGCAAGCCGCCTGGCGCTGCTCGCCCATTGCGTCTCGTTCGGCGTGAACGCGCTCTACGAGAAGGCCAATCCCTATGGTGCGGGGCCGACGTCTCACGGCGTGCAGCAGCGCATCAGCGAAGCGGACCGGCTGGCCCGTGCCGTGGGGCTGGACATGGTGGAGGTCGGCTGGCGGCCAACGGTCGACAACTATTTCGGTCGCGTGACCAAGCCCCGCATTCTCGAAGCGGTGCGCGAGGCCAAGGGCGAAGAGACCACGCAGCTCATCGATCATCTGAAAAAGCCGGACATGGCGAAGGAAGCCGAACGGCTTCTCGCCGACAGCGGCTGGCTTCCCGTGCCGCTGCGCCTCTCCAAGCCCGATGACGTCAGTGCAGGCGATGACGGGGCTGAGTCCGATGCGCTTCCAGCGTTTCTCGCCGGGGGCGAGGACTCCGAAGACGACGGCGCCGACGATCCGCAGGCCGTCGCGGCCGTATGAACCGAGGGCGGGGCGGCGCCAGCCGCCCCGCCGCTCTTTCCCGCCAATCTCCATCGCCCGGCCATCGCGCCGGGCTTTCTTGTTTCAGGAGGCGTCATGGCTGACTATTTCACGCACTTCTCGTACCTGCTCGATGTTGGCACGCCCGACAACGCCGCCCGCGCGCTGGATTTGTACAACGACCTTTGCGCGGAAGGTGCAGACCCGCCCTCCGACGGCTTCTTACTGTCGATCGACCCCGGCCACGGAGGCTCGAACCTCTGGATGCGGGATGATGGCACCGGCGATCCGCAACGGGTCATCGACTTCGTTCTGCGCTGTGCCGACTCCTTCGGGCTCACCGGCCGTTGGGGATTTCAATGGGCGAACACCTGCTCGCGTCCGCGGGTGAACGCCTTTGGCGGCGGCGCGCATGTGCTCGATCTCGCACGCCGCGACACGGTCGCCTGGATCGGCACGCACGGCTGGCTCGACGATACGATCCGGGGAGGCCGGCCATGAGCATTCCCGATCATGCCCGCGCCAATTTCCAGACGCTGCTGCGCGCGGCCGCCGACGGAAATCTGGCTTTGCTCGAATGCACCGACGCCGCGACTGGCGCTCCGCGCTACGTCGTCTGCGCCGTCGGGCGAGACGGCGAGGAATTTCTCTTCACGCCGTTCGGACATCTCGCCGAGGGCAACCCCTACGACGCCTATGTCCCACCGGCGCCGGAGACGCCGTGAGAGGGAGAGGTAGGCCGGGACGGGTTTGAGCCGGTTCGGTCCGAGAGAGAGCGCTGGCCTGCTCGTCCCGTTCCCGCTCTCCCGAGGTTCTCCCCATGACACAGATCGATCCGACGGCGGCGCTCGCCGGCGCCGCCCAACCGCTTGCTGGCACCGGCGCCGCACCCCAACTGGTCGACGCCGCCCAGTTCCTCCTGCCGCATCTTGAACAGGGCCGCCACATCGATGCGCCAGCTTTGCGCGCCGCGATGGACGCCGCCTTCGGCGGGTCCGACGCCGATGGCGCCTGGGACTGGAAGACCGCCTATGACGCCTGCGAAGGCGCGACGGTCCTGTTCCTCCGCAAATACGGAAAGGCGCTTCTGCGCAAAGCCGGGTCTCCGGCGGCTGCGCTGCCGCTGCTTGCAAAAATCGCCGATCTACTGCCGTCGCACACGCGCCGTTCCGAAGAGAGCGAGGCCTTTCAGCAATTCTCGACGCCGCTCGCTCTGGGCTTCGCCGCGGCGACCGCCGCCGCCATCACGGCCGATGACATCGTGCTGGAGCCGTCCGCCGGCACCGGCCTGCTCGCCATTCTTGCCGAGATCGCCGGAGGCAGCCTCCGCCTCAACGAACTCGCCGAGACACGCGGCGATCTCCTTTCTTCTCTCTTTCCGGCTCTATCCGCCACGCGTTTCGACGCGGCCCAGATCGATGATCATCTGGACGCTGACGTCGTGCCCAGCGTCGTGCTGATGAACCCGCCATTCTCGGCAATGGCAAACGTATCGGGCCGCATGGCCGATACCGCCTATCGCCATATCGCCTCCGCGCTGGCGCGCCTGGCGCCCGGCGGGCGGCTCGTCGCCATCACCGGCGCCAGCTTCGCGCCCGACGCGCCGAAGTGGCGGGATGCCTTCGTCCGCCTGCAGGAAAGCGGACGCATCGTCTTCACAGCCGCCATCGACGGCGCGGCTTACGCCCGGCACGGCACGACCATCGATACCCGGCTGACCGTGATCGACAAGATCGCGGCCGACGATCCGGCCGTGTTTCCCGCATCACCGGGCCTGGCCGCCGATGTGGCCACGCTGCTCGCCTGGATCGCTGCGCAGGTGCCGCGGCGTCCGTCAGTGGCGCTGCCGGTACGCCTTGCGCGCACGATCCGGCCGGCTCCCACCAATAGTACGCTCCCCACACCGGCCAGCACCACACAAGCGCCGATCCTGTCCGCGCCGGAGGGCGTGGCGCTCGACTACGAGACCGTCGACTGGACGCCGCCGGGAGGCGCGCGGCTCACCGATGCGCTTTATGAGGCTTACACGCTTCAGTCGATCCGTATTCCCGGGTCTCAGGCGCACCCGACTAGGCTCGTGCAATCGGCGGCCATGGCCTCGGTCGCTTCGCCAAAGCCGAGCTATCGTCCGCATCTGCCGCGGAAACTCATAGTCGATGGCGTTCTGTCCGACGCCCAGCTCGAAAGCGTGATCTATGCGGGCGAAGCCCATAGTCAGCATCTCGCCGGCGCCTGGACCGTCGATGAAACCTGCGATGTCGTCACCGCGGCCGCGGATGATCACGATGGCGCCGTTCGCTTCCGGCGCGGCTGGTTCCTCGGCGACGGCACCGGCGCGGGCAAGGGCCGCCAGGTCGCCGGCATCCTGCTCGACAACTGGCTCAAGGGCCGCCGCCGCGCCGTCTGGGTGTCCAAGTCCGACAAGCTGATCGAGGACGCGCAGCGCGACTGGTCGGCGCTCGGTCAGGAACGGCTCCTTGTCACACCGCTGTCGCGTTTCCGCCAGGGTGCCCCGATCCGCCTCTCGCAAGGCATCCTTTTTACAACCTACGCCACGCTGCGCTCCGACGAGCGCGGATCGAAGGTTTCGCGCGTCCGGCAGATCGTCGATTGGTTGGGAGAGGACTTCGATGGAGTGATTGTCTTCGACGAAAGCCACGCCATGCAGAATGCCGCCGGATCGAAAGGCGAGCGCGGCGACCAGGCCGCGTCGCAGCAGGGTCGCGCCGGGCTGCGCCTGCAGCACGCATTGCCCGATGCGCGCGTGGTCTATGTCTCGGCGACCGGCGCCACCACGGTTCACAATCTCGCCTATGCCCAGCGGCTCGGCCTCTGGGGCGGCGAGGATTTTCCGTTTGCGACGCGGGCAGAATTTGTCGAGGCGATCGAGGATGGCGGAGTCGCGGCCATGGAAGTGCTGGCGCGTGACCTGAAAGCGCTCGGCCTCTATCAGGCTCGTTCACTCTCCTACGAAGGCGTCGAATATGAGCTGGTCGAGCATGAACTGACCGACGAGCAGCGGCGCATCTATGACGCCTATGCCGGCGCCTTCGCGGTCATTCACAACAATCTTGACGCCGCCATGCAGGCGACCAACGTCACCGGCAGCGAAGGCACGCTCAACCGGCAAGCCAAAGCCGCCGCCCGTTCCGCCTTCGAGAGCGCCAAGCAGCGCTTCTTCAATCATCTCATCACGGCGATGAAGACGCCGTCGCTGATCCGCTCGATCGACGCCGATCTCGCCGCCGGCCATGCCGCCGTCGTTCAGATCGTCTCGACAGGGGAAGCCTTGATGGAACGGCGCTTGGCCGAGATTCCGACCGAGGACTGGAACGACGTCCAGGTCGACATCACGCCGCGCGAATATGTGCTCGACTATCTGGCGCACTCCTTCCCGGTCCAGCTCTACGAGCCCTTCACCGACAGCGAGGGCAATCTCTGCTCGCGACCGGTGTTCCGCGACGGCCAGCCCGTCGAGAGCCGCGAGGCCGTCGCCCGGCGCGACCGGCTGATCGAAAAGCTCGCCTCGCTGCCGCCCGTCCCCGGCGCGCTCGACCAGATTGTCCAGCGCTTCGGCACCGGTAGGGTGGCCGAGGTGACCGGCCGCTCGCGCCGCATCGTCCGCAAGGGCGACCGTCTGGCCGTGGAAGGCCGTGCCGTCGCCGCCAATCTCGCCGAGACCGCAGCCTTTATGGACGATGCCAAGCGCATCCTGATCTTCTCGCATGCGGGCGGCACCGGACGTTCCTATCACGCCGATCTCGCCGCGAAGAACCGGCGGCTGCGCGTCCACTACCTGCTGGAGCCGGGCTGGAAGGCCGATGCCGCCATTCAGGGTCTCGGACGCACCAATCGCACCAACCAGGCGCAGCCTCCGCTCTTCCGGCCGGTGGCGACCGACGTGAAGGCGGAAAAGCGCTTCCTCTCCACCATCGCGCGCCGGCTCGACACGCTCGGCGCCATCACGCGCGGCCAGCGTCAGACCGGGGGTCAGGGCCTGTTCCGCGCCGAGGACAATCTCGAAAGCGCCTATGCGCGCGATGCGCTGCGCCGGCTCTATCTGCTGATCGTCGCCGGCAAGGTCGAGGGCTGCCCGCTCCAGACCTTCGAGGCGTCGACCGGGCTCAAGCTCACCGACGCCAATGGCATCAAGGATGAGCTGCCGCCGATCACCACATTCCTGAACCGGCTGCTGGCGCTCACCATCGACCTCCAGAACATTCTGTTCTCGAGCTTCGAGCAGCTCCTTTCGACCCGGATCGAGGGCGCGCTCGCCTGCGGCACTTATGATGTCGGCCTGGAAACTTTGCGCGCCGAGCGCTTCACCGTCACCGACCGGCAGGCCATCCACACGCATCCCGCGACCGGCGCGGTGACGACGTTGCTCACCATCGCCCAGCGCGAGCGCAACCGCCCGGTCACGCTCGATGACGCGCTCGACCATCTCACCGATCCCCGCGCGGCGCTCCTCGTCAACGAGCGCTCCGGACGGGCCGCGGTGCGTATCCCGACCACCAGCGTGATCGACGATGACGGCGCGGTCGAACGCCGCGTGCGCCTAATCCGACCAATGGAGGCGACCAATGTGCCTGTCACCATGATGGGCGACACCCATTGGATAGAAGCCGACCGCGCGGCATTCACGAAAGCCTGGGAGGCGGAAGTCGCATCGGTGCCCCAGTTCACCGACAGCATCATCCATATGGTGGCCGGCCTCCTGCTGCCAATCTGGAAGCGCCTGCCGAACGAGTCGACGCGGGTCTACCGGCTGCAGACCGATACCGGCGAACGCATCATCGGCCGGCGTGTCTCGCCCGCCTGGGCAGCGACCGCCACCGACACTGGTACGACGGCGCTCGCCCCGGACGACGCCTTTGCCGCGCTGATAGACGGCCGCACGATTCTCGACCTTGTCGAGGGGCTACAACTTCGCCGCGTCCGCGTCATGGGCGCGAACCGCATCGAGCTCACCGGCTTCACCGACACGATGCGCGATCGTCTCAAGGCCTATGGCCTGTTCGGCGAGATCATTTCCTGGAAGTTCCGCTTGTTCGTCCCGACCGACGCCTCCGGCACCGCGATCCTTGCCAAGCTGTTGGAGCGCTTTCCGATCGAGCGCATCGCCGAGCGGGAGGCTGCATGATGACGCGCGACGCATCCGACCTCGCGCACCGTCTCGGCCGGCAGGCCGAGGCCGTGTGCCACGAATACCTGTCCGCCGGACGGCGCGAGGGCCGCTACTGGATGGTAGGCGATGTTCGCAATACGGCAGGGCGCTCGATGTTCGTCCGCCTCGTCGGCCCGGAATCCGGCAAGGGCGCGGCGGGCAAATGGACCGACGCCGCGACTGGCGAGCATGGCGATCTCCTCGATGTCATCCGCGAGAGTTGTGGCCTTGTCGATTTCAAGGACGTTGCCGATGAGGCACGGCGCTTCCTGGCATTGCCGCATCCCGAACCGGAACCGACATCATCATATCGACGGAAGGCGCCCGCACCGACGGGTTCGCCACTCGCGGCGAAGCGGCTGTTTTCGATGGCCCGGCCGATCGCGGGTACGCTCGCAGAATCGTATTTCCGTAGTCGCGGCATTACGGCTTTGCACGGAACCGGATCGCTGCGATTCCATCCACGCTGCTACTACCGGCCCGACGAGCATGCGCCGACCGAAACCTGGCCGGCCGTGATCGCCTCCGTCACCGATCTCGATGGACACCAGACGGGCGCCCATCGAACCTGGCTCGATCCGAACGGCTTCAGCGAAGCGACGCTTGGCAAGGCGCCGATCGACACCCCGCGACGCGCCATGGGTGACTTGCTCGGCAATGCGGTGCGGTTCGGCGTGGCGGGCGAGGTCATGGCGGCGGGCGAAGGCATTGAGACCATGCTGTCGCTGCGCTGCGTTCTTCTCGACATGCCGATGGCGGCAGCGCTTTCCGCCGCCCATCTCGCCGCCCTCGCACTCCCGGCCACGCTGCGCCGTCTCTACATCGTGCGCGACGACGATCCGGCAGGCGAAGAGGCGCGTGACAGTCTGGGCGAACGCGCCGAGGCCGAGGGAATCGAGGCGCTGACCATCACGCCGATGCTGGGCGATCTCAACGAAGATCTGCGACTGCGCGGACTGGATGCGCTCACGGCATCGGTTCGGGTCCAGCTCGCGCCGCAGGATGTCGCACGCTTTCTGAAGACCGCTCAGTTGGCCTAATCGGGAAGTGGTATGGTTGGGGCCGGTGCCACCGCCGTCACGCGCGGGCGCTCCCATCGATGTCGGAGAGGGCCGCGCCCCGGCCTTCTTCAGAGGGCGACCGGACGGCAGCCGGGCCGGGCAGGCAATGGCTGCGGCCGACGATTTTCCGGCGGCCCTTCGGGCCTTTCCATCGCGAGGCAAAATCGCCGGCCTCCACCATCCTCCGCTCACGCTCCGGCCCGTCCGCTCGGGCTTCCGGGTGCAAGCCCGGCCCGCCCGCCGTCTTGCGGCGCCATGAAGGCCGCGGCGGGCGCGGCCAACCGACAAGGGAGCACCCCCATGGCGCATGAAGACGACGACACCTTCGAACCCCACCACGAAACCTCTCCGACCGACCTCGCGCTGAGTGAACTGCAGCTCTACGGCTATCACCACGACGAGAACACGCCGGACCCGAGACCCGTCCCTGAAGATCGCACCATCGAGGGCGCCGTCTCCGACATCTTCGACGCACTGATCGCCACCATGGCCGACACAGCGCTTGATTTCGACCTCGACGACCTGCTCTGGTCAACCGTCAACAGCTTTCACCGCGCCGTCGACCGGGTGGAACGCAAGCTCGATGACAACGAGCAGGGGCAGAAGCGCCGGCAACGCGAACAGGACGGCTCGGAGGTCAAAGCCGTCGAGCTCGAGCGGCTGATCGAGGTCGGCAAGAGCCTCATCGAACGCCGCGACAGCCTGGAGTTCTTCCGCGAAAGTGCCGCCGAGCACTATCTTCGCACCACCGGCACGCCTTGGTCACCGCGAACCGGATCACGGGTCAACCATCGCGCGCTGACATCGGCAATGGTCGACAGCCGCGACTTCATCGCCGCCCGGAAGCGCGCCGACGCACAAGTACTCCTGCCCGATGGACCGAAGGTCGCCCTTACTGGTGGGCTCGACTTCAACGACCACCGGCTGATCTGGGACAAGCTCGACCAGGTCCATGCCAAGCACCCCGACATGGTGCTGATGCACGGCAAATCGCCGAAAGGCGCCGAGAAGATCGCCGCCCGCTGGGCCGATCACCGCAACGTGCCGCAGATCGGGTTTGCACCCGACTGGACGAAGCACGGCCGCGCCGCTCCTTTCAAGCGCAACGACCAGATGCTCGATGTTCTGCCAATTGGCGTCATGGTCTTTCCCGGCACCGGCATCCAGGAGAACCTAGCCGACAAGGCCAGGAAGCTCGGCATCCCGGTCTGGAAATTCGGCAGCGGCGGCGCATGAGCGCCGCCGTCACCATACCGATCGCGCCGAGACGGGGGCCGATTTCCACTCCCGCTTTCGGGCGTTTTCGGCTATACGTTCAGTGCGCCATGGTGGTGGTGGAAGGCGCGTCCGTTCGATCATTCGTCACGGAGGCACCACCATGATGATCCTCAGCATTTTTTTCGGCATCGCCGCCATCGGCTTCTGCTGCTGGCTGCTGTTCACCCTTGCCATATTCGCGCTACCAGCCTTTGCCGGCGTCGTCATCGGCCTGTGGGCCTATCATGCCGGCGCCGGCGTTGCCGGCGGCACTGCCATCGGCGCCATCGCCGCCTTCCTCACGCTCGTGGTCCTGCAGGCCGGCCTCATGTTTGCACGCTCGCTGTGGCTGCGCGCGGCCCTTGCCCTGGCCTTCGTCGTGCCGGCTGCGATTGCCGGGTTTCACGCGACGCACGGCATCGTCAAGCACGCCGTGCCGTCCCCTGTGTGGCAGCTCGTCTTTTCCCTGATTGGCAGTCTCGCCATCGGCATCACATCTTATATCCGGCTGACGACACTCGCTGCGGCCGCGGCCCAGGGACAGAGCATCGCGCGAGCCTGACCCGTCCAAGCGCCGAGGCGGTATTCGGAAGGTGACCGTGTCGCTGTCACGCCTTGTTGGCCGTGGAAGGCGGGATCGGATCGTCGGGCCGCGTCCACGACTATCGCGTCACATCAGGTCACTGGAACTGCATCGCCGGTCGCACGGCCAGTATGGCGATGGCTGGATTCGGGGTTGCCGCTCACCCGTGCCGTTGTCGTTCCAAACGGGGAAAGGTCTGCTGGTCGAGGTGATCCGCCGCTGACGGTGCCGGACGACTCGATGCGCAAAGGGCCTCCATCGTCTCCTTGGCACGATCATTGTTGTCGACCGCTCAAAACGGCCTCTTCAATGGCTTGATCTGGCCGAAGACCGGCTGCGCCTCGATCGCCTTTGCCGCAATGGCGCCGGTCAACTTTCTTCCCCTGCCGGCTGCGCCGCCATTCCTCGCGAGACAAGAAAGTTCCCCGGCCGCCATCCTCCGCTGACGCTGCGGTCGCAAGCGATGCGTCGTCAATCGCCTTCGGCCTGCCGATCGCCATCGAGGCCGCAATGGTGCGGGCTCGAACTCAAGATCAAGGAGACTTAATCATGGCGACCATCGGCAGCTTCAAGAAGTCCGGCAATGAGTTCACCGGCGAAATCGTCACCCTCAGCCTGCAGACCCGCAATGTCCGCATCGTTCCCGACACCAAGGCGAGCGGCGAGAACGCTCCCAGCCACCGGGTCTATGCCGGCCGCGCCGAGATCGGCGCCGCCTGGTCCAAGCGCTCCAATGAGGGCCGCGACTATCTGGGCCTCAAGCTCGACGATCCGAGCTTCACCGCCCCGATCTACGCCAACCTCTTCGACGACGAGGAAGGCGACGGCTACAACCTCATCTGGTCCCGCCCCAACCGGCGCAATGGCGACTGAGGCCCGCATCAGCCCCGCCCGGCAAGTCCGGGCGGGGCCAACGCCGTCGGCAACCGAATCAGTCCCGCGACTTCCCGGCTTCATCCCGCAAAATAACGAGAAATCGGTAGCGAATCCTGCCAAGAGCGACTAAAATAGATGGGGTATTCAGGGTGCGCCCAAAGACCATGCCACGGCAAGTTTGTTGCTTCTCCTGAGCTCATATTGGAAAAGCGAAGAACTGTCATTGTGAGTTCGGCCCGTATTGCAGCACCCGAACCTTCTCGATCGTGACCAATCCGCTCGTCTGCATCAGTTGCTCCAGAACCGGGAGGAACTCGCCGATCTTCTCCTCGCTGTCCACGATCTCGATAACCAGCGGTAGATCCTCGGACAGTCGCAGGATCTTGGTGGTGTGAAGCCGGCTCGAATGCCCGAAGCCCATCGCGCCGCGAATGACGGTTGCGCCGGCGACGTGCATCTCGCGGGCTTTCAGGACGATCGCCTCGTAGAGCGGCCGGCCGTCGTCCTTGTCATCCTCGCCGATGAAGATGCGCAGAAGCTGTGCGTCCTTGGGTATCTGCATGTATCCTATCCTCCAAGCCTGTTGAAATGTGTTGCGCTGACATGTCCGAGCCACACGGCAACCAGCCACGCGGTTAGGGAAATGCCGAGATTGACTGCGGCGCGCGGGTAGTCACCGTCCGCCGCAAAGCGGAAAGTTTCCAGACTGAATACGGAAAAGGTCGTGAACCCGCCGCAAAGACCGGTCATCACGAACTGGCGCGTCCGGGCGCTCAGGAACAGCCGCCCACCGGGGCTGGTCAGTTCTGCGAAGAAACCAATCACGAAGGAGCCGATGACGTTGACGATCAGCGTCCCCCATGGGAAGCTCGGTCCGGCGATCTCAAGGGCAACGATCGAAACGGCCGCCCGCGCAATACCACCGATGGCTGTACCGGCTGCAACGAACAGGTAGAGAAGCAGCGCGTCGAACGCTGCCCTCCAGCGACCATGTTTGACCCTTTCCCCCATCACACACCCCCGCCGGTCAGGACCGCATGCGCACCCAGCACCCCGACCGCGACGGCGGACAGGCACAACGCGAGCGACAGAACGACATTGCCGATGGCTCTTGCCCGCTCCCCGTCCTGGAGCAGAGCGAGCGTCTGCAGACTGAAGGACGATACTGTGGTGTAGCTGCCCAGGAATCCGATCACGGCCAGCGGCCAGGCCTCGGGACGCGCAAAGAGGCCATGTGGCTCGATCAGGGAGAACAAAACGCCGATCGCGAAGGACCCGGTCACGTTCACAGTCATGGTGCCCCAGGGAAAGGTTTCGCCGACAGCCCGCGCAACCAGTCCGGAGACGAAGAAGCGAGCAGCACCGCCGAGCGCGCTTCCGATGGCGACCCATACAAGAAGCATCCAGTGTTCCGACATCAGTCGAGCCTGCGGCTTTCCTCTTCGGCCGCTGTTTTGCTGACCCCAATGTCGTCGAGGAGATGCTCATCGAGTTCACGCAGGGCTCTGCGCTGATGCAAACGTGCAAACCAGAATGCCGCGCGATCCAGCAAGCCCATCGTGTCTTTGATCTCTACGATGGCGAGGACTTCATTGCGTCGAAAACCGGTTGCTTGAACAGACCAGTGCCGCCGAGCGGTCACGTAGACAACGCCCACGAGCAGGAGAAGACACCCGCCCAGAAGGATGGCGCCGCCCAGAAGAGGATCGACCGCTGCGATGCTCGTCGTTCCAGCCGCCGCCGCAACGATGGCCAGTATCGCAACTGACAGGCGCGCGTCGCCAACGAACATGCTCACCAGCTCGGAAACTACGTCCTTCAATACAGTCATTATGTTCCTCCAATCAGTTGGCGGCGAAGCCGAGCCATGGCTCGAAATCTTCCCAGCTCTCATCCATGGGATAGGCCGCAGAGAGGTACGGGATGCCGATATGGCCAGACAGGAGAGACAACTGCCTCTCTGCCGCCTCTTCCTGCGCACCGGCGATCGCGGCGAGATAGAGGGCCGAGGCGAGACCAGATCTGTCCGCGCCGCCCTGGCAATGGATCAGCAGCGGCTTTGGAGCGGACCGCATAAGTGCGATCAGTTCCTCAGCGCGCTGCTGCGATAGGACTCGGCTTGCGGACATCCTGAAATCGAGATGGCTGATACCCAGTGCGTCCGATGCCTTCAGTTCGGCATCGTACCAATCGGAACCGGGATTTGCGCCGCGCAGATTGATGACGGTGCGGATGCCATATTGCTTCTTGTAGTCTGAAAGGTGTTCCGGGGTGATCTGCGCCGCACGATATAATGTGCCGGGAACAACCTCATGAAAGTTTCCGACGAGCTGCAGCGTGCCGAGATAAACGCCGGCGAGCAGAAGAACCAGTACCGGGCCCGCCAGAACGGTTCGGATGATTTTCTTTTTCCTGCTTGTCATCGCGCTATCTCCAAGTTCGGCCTTGTTGCAAGTTTCGAAGCGGCGATGCCCGCAAGCAGGAACATCAGCGCAAAAGTGAAGAGCGCGAGGTCGGCGCCGGGCCATTCGATGCCGAGCCCCTCGCCGGTCCAGAACACGCCGAACGCGGAAAGCATGACGCCGACGCCGAACTTGAGGGTGTTCTCCGGCACACGGGACAGGGGCCGGTGCACAATCGCTCCTATCGCAAGAACCAAGGCACAGGCGGCGAGCGCGCCGAGGCTCGCGGGCCAGAGGAGTTCCCGTCCGGCGCCGACCGCGATGACGATGAACACCACTTCGAGCCCTTCAAGCAGAACGGCCTTGAACGCGGTGATGCCGGCAATCCATTCGAGCGAACTCTTGTGCCGCGCGGCCTCCTCGGTCAGATGGGCGGACTCATCGGCAAAGATGGCATCCTCGTCATGCAGCGGAATGACGCCGGCTGCCCTGAGCGCTGCCTTGCGCAGCCAGCCGATCCCGAAAAGCAGCAGCAGGATGCCGATGACGAGTTGCAGTAGATGCAAAGGCACTAGGTCGAGCAGCGGCCCGAGCGCCAGGACCGTCACCGCGAGGACGGCAAGGGCCGCGGCCGTGCCGAGCATCGCCGGACGCCAGCCACGCAATGTCGCGACGGCCAGGATAATGGTGAATGCCTCGACCACTTCGACAAGAGAGGCGAGAAATGCCGACCCGATTGCCGGCGCGGCGGAAGACCAGGAAATCATTTTCAAACTCCTTCCCGAGCAAGTTTCAATGGCTGCGGCGGCTCGGGAAGCAGTTGGGCAATAAGCTCCTACCTGCGCCCCATCGCGCCAGGTAGGAGTCATCAGCCTTGAAGGCGGTTATCGGGGGACCCCATCCCCATCCTTGATCATGAACGCGTTGTTTTTCCGTCTGCCTCCTTCATCCGTTCTCGTCATGGGCGTGAAAGACCTGCTTGGCATAGTCATCGAGCACGGCTTCGCACCCCTTCAGCCGCTCTTCGGCCTCGGCGGCGCGGGCCCCCCCGTAGAAATCGAGCTTTCTGATCTTGGCGAGCCAGCCCTGCAGCTTCTTCAGATCAACGTCGTTTTCTTCCAATTCTGCATAGGTGAAGTGCTTTGCATCGACCTCCTTGGCGACCTCACGCTCAAAGTCGTCGCACTTGTCGATGAACTCCTCATAAGCGTCGTCCCTGTCCGCCTTGAAGCGGGCGATCACCTTGCTCTCCTGCGCCTGGTCGAGCGCGACAGTTTCCAGGATCACGCTTTCGCCCATGGCCTCCGCAATATCGTTCTCAAGCATCTTGAGACGGCGGACATGGTCGTCCGTCTTGGGCAAAAGGCAGACGCCGTTCTGCAGATAGACGGCGCCCATCCCTTTCAACCGCCGCCAGACGGCGATCCGTTTCGCCGCCGGCTCGGCGGGCACCTTATAGGTAAGCAGGAGCCAAGAGATTTCCGACATACGATCACTCTATGTGTAACGACTGTAACATGTCAACTGCACAGAAACGTATTGCGTCCTTGTTGCGCAGCCCGGAACACGCAATCCGACCTCGCGCCTTGGCGGGCGGCCCATCGCATATCGCAATACTGACCGAGCCACCGTCAGCCCAAATCGGTGAAGAACGACTGAAATAGTCGTAGTTTACAAAACCGTCTGTAGATTGGTTATGAGAAGTGCCGTTTCTTGATTCGAAAGGGACTCGGCATGTCTCACAGTCACTATATCGGGCTGGATGTCTCTGCCCGCACCGTCAATCTCTGCGTTGTCGATCACGATGGTCACGTCGTGCACGAACGCAAGCTCGCCTCCGATCCCGAGGAGATCGTAAAGCACATCCTGTCACTTCGGTTTTCGATTGTTCGTGTCGGTCTCGAGGCCGGGATGCTGTCGCAACATATCTATGGGCGGTTGGCGGAAGCTGGTCTCCCAGTCGTGTGCGTCGAGACCCGGCATATGAAGGCAGCGCTTGCTGCGCAGCTCAACAAGACCGACCGGCACGATGCGCGCGGCATTGCCCAGATGATGCGCGTCGGCCTGTTTAAGCCGGTTCACGTCAAGACGCCCAACAGCCAGCGTCTGCGCACGATTCTCACCGCACGGCAGCTATTGCGGAATAAACTCCAGGACGTCGAGAACGAAATCCGCGGACTCATCCGCAACTTCGGCTATCACCTCGGAAAGGTGACGGCTCGCGACTTCGAGCCACGCGTGCGGGAACTGATCGCTGAAACAGACCTGGAGCCAGTGGCGGATGCGTTGCTGTTGGCGAGGCGCTCCCTGAGAGAGCAATTCGGCCGGCTGGACGACATGATTGTCCGACTGGCTCGGCATGACGAGGTGACACGCCGGTTCATGACGGTTCCCGGCGTCGGCCCTCTGGTCGCACTGACGTTCCGGGCAACGGTCGACGTTCCGTCCCGCTTCACGCGTTCCCGCACAGTCGGTGCTCACTTTGGACTGACACCGCGCAAGCAGCAATCCGGCGAAGTTGACCGCAACGGACGGATCTCGAGATGGGGCGATGAAATGATGCGAAGCCTCCTTTATGAGGCCGGGCAAGTCCTGCTGACGCGAGTGAAGCGGTGGTCGGCGCTCAAGGCGTGGGGTGCACGGATCTCGCGACGCCGAGGCCACAAGAAGGCGATCATCGCGCTGGCGCGTAAGATCGCCGTGATCCTTCATCGCATGTGGATCGATGGAACGGAATTCGACTGGGGCAAGCGACCGGAAGGCGCGGCCTCATCGACATAGGGTTCGACCGGTAAACTCGGTCGAGGCACCTCCCCGCGAGGGGACGGGGAACGGCGAGCGCGCAAATACGACTTGACCGCCAAGGCCGATGCCGAGGTGATGTCGCAATTTAGATTGTCCCGCCGGTTCCTCTGATCCCATCCTGTGGCGGTCTTGTACCGACCACGAAGAGAAGCATGATCCTCGCGGGTGTGCCGCTCAAACCTCGTCGTCAGGCTCGACCAGATCGACGTGGCTGACACCGAGGGCTTGGGCGAGCTCATACAGCGTGATCACGGTCGGGTTCCTCCGGCCGCGTTCGAGGCTGCTGAGATATTGCTGGCTGAAGCCGGAACGCGCTTCGACCTCTTCCTGGGTCAGGCCCTTCTCCCGACGCAGGCGGGCGAAGTTCCGGCCGACCAGTTTGCGCATATCCATGCGCAGGAAGATCGCGGTTTACACACTTTAAGTTTATCAACTATAGTATGTAAATGATCCGCTGGGAGTGAGGGAAACCACGCTATCCGGTTGGTCCGAATAGAGAAGCCGTAGTTCTGGCGTGCGCATTCGTGACTGTAGGAGGTGATCATGCATGATCACCGCCCGACAGTCGCGGGCCGCGCGCGCGTTGCTGGGTTGGACGCAGGAGACGCTCGCTGACAAGGCCCGAATATCGCTAACCGCCCTCAAGCGCCTCGAATCGGAAAATGATCTGAGGGTGTACGAGAGCACACGCGATCAGGTTCGCCGGGCCCTCGAAGCGAACGGCGTTGTTCTCCTGAACTCCGACCGAGGCGAAGGGGTGATGATCGTTCATAGCGCGGCGAGGCAGGATCAGGAAACGTCGGTCTGACAGAGAATCTGCCGACCGGTGCGATGCCCGTCTCCGTCACAGCGATTTCGCGGTACCCCTCTACAATCTTGGTGAGATTGCGTTAACCATAGCGAGTTGCGGCTCCGCGCCGAGACACAGGAGCACACATGGGCAAAGCCGATTTCCTGGATGAACCACCGAAGAGTGAGCATCTGACAGACTACGACCGCGCCCATTTCGTGACCTATCTGCGATTGCTCGACGCCGAGGCGGACGCTGCACACTGGCGTGAAGTCGTTCGCGTGGTCTTCGGCCTCGACCCCGACAAGCAACCCGAACGCGCCATGCGGGTTCACGAAACCCATCTCGCACGTGCCCGGTGGATGACGGAGAACGGTTACCGCGACCTCCTGCGATCCGCCTACCACTAGACGCCCGAGGGTGATGCACAGATCGCATCGCCATATGCCGGTTGCCCCGCTATCCAGAGTTCAATTTTGCCGCGATCTTCCAAGGACATGCGGACCCACTGCATAGAGTCGGGGAGAAAATCGGCATGATGGCGCAGGGGAATTGGCGAGACGCCGAGACATATCGATATCTGAAAGACCTGAACTCGGCGGAACTCGCCTGGGAATTCCTCCGGCGCAATTCCGACTATCATCGGGAAATCGCGGCCTCGGATTTGTCGGATGACCGAGCCGTAGCGGCGCTGAACGCGCACTGGGGGTTGCGCTTTCCCGATACCTCCGGACCTGCCCGCCACGAACGCCGACATCTTCTGGAGTCCCGCTGTCGATCCGGCCGCAGTCATTCTGGCACCGATAGTCGTGCCAGGCTTGATCACGGCAACGATCGCCGTCGATCCGATCAGCGCCAGATCGGCTGAGGAAGGCCTCTATCTCCGCTTCGTCCTCGCCGGTGAGCGCTTCGCCGCCATTGCCCTTGACGGCAAGGCACCTTGTGGCCCCGTGGCCGTCCTCACGCCCGTCGATCCGCTTCTCCATGATCGCGTCGACGCGCTGTTCCGCTTCCGCGACGCTCTCGTCCATCATCGAGCGACACCAGACAATCGCCTCACGGCCCAGCGCAGGCGCCATCTCATCGAAATGCTCCGGGCGATCGATGGCCGGCGCGCAGGCGCCACATATCAGGACATCGCAGAGGCCGTGTTCGGCGCAGAGCGCGACAGCGCGATTTCATGGAAATCGATGCCGCTGCGCGATGTCGTGATGCGCCGGGTGCACACTGGCTTCGACCTTGTGGCCGGCGGCTATCGCACACTGCTTTACAAACACCGAGCCCGATGACGCCAAAGTCCGGCGCAGCTTCCTGATCGGTCTTCGGCGCTCGGGTGGGGTGCGAATCTTTTTCGACATCTTCGCACTCCCTCGCGCCATTCCTTCTCCGCCACCGTGGTCGCCACTCGCCGCTGAACCGCAGCGGTCACCGGCTACCCCACGGAGGCCTTATTCATGCGAATCGATCAAGCCGCACTGCCGCCCCGCTTCCTGCGCACGAAGGAAGCCGCCGAATTCCTCAGCCTGTCCGCCCGCACCCTGGAAAAGCACCGGACCTACGGAACTGGTCCAGCGTATCGCAAGCTCGGTGGCCGCGTCGTCTACGCCGTCGATGACCTCGAAGCCTGGGCGGCGCGCGGCGCCGTGACGTCCACCTCGGACCCGCGCGGGCGCGTATTGCCCGCGAAACCTCAGACGCTCCCCGACAGTCCGCAACCCGGCCGCCACGCGCGCTGAGCGTGGACGGTTTCGTGAATGACGGTGCGGCGTCGGTCCCTCTCTGAGCGAGGACAGCTCGATCTGTTTCGGGCGCTCCCCGGCGACTTCGCGCCACGAGACGCGCAGGATCTCATGGCCTATCCCTTCTTCTCCCTGTCCAAATCCCATCGCATCGCGCCGATCGATTTCACCACCGGTGGGATCACGATACGCGTCGAGGCCGTGCCGGACCACGGCATGGCGACCATCTGGGATGCGGACATCCTCATCTGGGCCGCAAGCCAGATCGTTGAGGCGCGCGATGCGGGATTTAGCACGTCGCGCCTGATGGTGGCGACGCCCTATGAAATCCTGACCTTCGTCGGCCGCGGCACGTCGATGCGCGACTACCAGCGCCTCAAGGCCGCCCTCGACCGCCTCCAGTCCACCACCGTTTCCACCTCGATCCGTCAGCCGAGCGAAGGCCGGCGTCATCGCTTCTCCTGGATCAACGAATGGCGGGAGCGTACCGACCATCAAGGCCGGCCGGACGGTATCGAGCTGATCGTGCCGGACTGGTTTTATCGCGCCGTGCTCGACGACGGGCTCGTGCTGACCATCGACCGCGCCTATTTCGCCCTGACCGGCGGGCTCGATCGCTGGCTCTATCGCCTGGTGCGCAAGCATGGCGGTCGCCAGCGCGGCGGCTGGCGCTTCGACTTCCGCCATCTCCACCAGAAATCCGGCAGCCTCTCGCCCTACAAGCGCTTCGCCTTCGAGCTGCGCCATATCATCCGCCGCCAGCCGCTGCCCGGATACTCGCTCTTTCTCGAGGTCGAGGCGGGCGGCCGCACGCTGCTCGCCTTCGAGCCCGTTCCGGCCTGTGGGAACCCTGTGGACGGCTTCGTGCTATCGGGAACCCGGACTATCGTGCCATCGGGAACCGACCCATCGTGCTATCGGGAACCCAAACCGCATCTAACCTCTTCCACAGAAAGCGAAAATCGACCCCTTAACTTAGAGTCTAACAAAGAATCTTCTTTAACTGTTTCTGTGGGTGTGAAGAACGCGCCCAGTGCCGCCCGCGATCAACTTGCCAGTGATCGTGCGTGTTCGCAACAAGCTGCGAAAGAGCAATCCCGATCTGTTCGTCCTCCGTGGATTCCAGGCATCAAGCCGGAGGACACGCCATGAGCGGATCGTCGACATCACCCCGAGCGGCTCACGCTTCTTTCCGTGGTCGATATCAGGATCGCCACAAGCAGGGATCGGAAGGTCGGGCGGCCAAGCTAACTCGCGTCTTCGCTGTCGCAGAATGCGATGCGGACAAGAATCTTTACGTGCTCACCCGAACCCTCGTCCCCTCGGGGGACATCTCTCCGCCGCAGCGGAACTCTCAGCTTGCGTCAGCCGGTATCCAAGCGGATGACAGGCAGACCGTCTTAAACAGCGGGAACGGACTTCCGTGTGATTGCCTGGCCGTCACCCGTTTTCCAGATGAAGGTGGTTCCCTCGACCCAGATGCGGTGCATGAGCACGGCCATCCGGCGTGCGAGTGCGGTGACGGCGCGTTTATGTCCCCGGTTCTTCACCAGCCGCATGCCCCACGCCTTGAGCGACGACCAGCGCTTCACACGGATGAGCAGGATGTGCGCGGCCTCGTAAAGCGCTGCCCGCGCCATCGCGTCGCCGCTCTTCGATACTCTTCCGGTCCAGTCGGCCTCGCCGGACTGGTATGCGCGCGGCGTCAACCCCAGATGCGCGCCAACGGATTTGGAGCGCCGGAACCGCGACGGCACGTCGATGGTCGCGCGATAGGTCAGCGCCACGATCGGGCCGACGCCGGGCACGGTCATCAGCCGGCGGCACACGTCATCATCACGGGCGAAGTCTATGGCCACCTTCTGCAGGTTGGCATATTCGAGAGCCAGGGCGCGTCTCGCAGTCAGCATCGGATTGAGCGCCCGCATCAGCATCGCGCGGTCGCCAGCCAGTTCCAGGACGCGCGCCTCGAAGTTGCGTTTGGACACAGCGCCCATCTTCAGCCCGAAGCTGCGCAGCATGCCGCGGATCGCCAGCTCGATATCCATCAGCTTGCGCACCAGCGTCTGCCGCGCCACCAGCAGGAAGCGCAGTTCCTGCGCGGTCTGCGTCTTCACATGCACGGCGCGGAACCAGCCGGTGCGCATGATGTTTGCGATCCCACGCGCGTCGTTGCGGTCGGTCTTGTTCGGCATGGCCGACAGTGCTGCCTTGGCGTGTCGCGTCTCGATGCACACGACCGGCAGCCCGGCCTCAGCCATTCCGCCATACAGCCATTGCGACGGGGCTCCGGCCTCGAGGCCGATCCGCTTCATCGCCATGCCGCACTGCTCGAAAAAGGCAACGAGGTCGTCCGGTTCGGAAGCAACCTTTGCCTCCTTCATCACGACCCCATCAGCATCCACGATGCAGATGCTCGTCATCTCAAGGGAAACATCCAGTCCTGCAAAGTAGTCCATCGTCTCTCTCCATTCCGGTTGGTGGTGGACCGGCACGAGCCGGTCGGATCACCGTTCACGGTATGGCCAAGAGCGAGTTCTTCACACGCGACGAGAACAGAAACAGTTACCCCAGCTAACTTCTTAAGAGGCCGGCATTCTGGGGAAAACCGCTCTCCGACGGGCCGAAAAGAGGATGAGCGGAGGCGGCAGACGGCGTTCTCCGAACGCGATGACGACGCTGTCTCCAAGAGCGATCCGGCCCGTACTGGTGCGGGAGGCACGTCATGATTGCGGCGCTCCTCAATCAGAAAGGCGGTGTCGGCAAGACAACGCTCGCCTTGCACCTCGCGGGTGAATGGGCGCGTGAAGGGAATAGCGTCACGCTGATCGATGCCGACCCGCAGGGATCGGCGCTCGACTGGTCAGAACGGCGCAGCCATGAGGACCTACAGCGGCGCTTCGGCGTCATTGGCCTCGCGCGAGACACGCTCCATCACGAAGCCCCGGAGCTCGCCCGTCACGCTGACCACGTCGTCATTGACGGTCCGCCGCGGGTCGCCGGGTTGATGCGCTCGGCGCTGCTTGCTGCCGACGTCATCCTCATTCCCGTTCAGCCGTCACCCTTCGATGGCTGGGCCTCGGCGGAGATCCTGCGCCTGATCGAGGAGGCGCGGATATTCCGTCCGCAACTGGTCGTGCGCTTCCTGCTCAACCGCTGTCCGGCACGAACCATCATCGCGCGCGAGACCGGCGAAGCGCTCGCCGACCAGGACCCGCCGGCGCTGCGCGCGACGATCGGCCAGCGCGTCATCTTCGCCTCAGCCGCCCAGTCCGGCCGCCTCGCTTGCGAGTGCGACCCAGACAGCATCGCCGCGCGGGAAGTGGCGGCGCTGGCGGCCGAGATCGGAAGGCTCGCACCATGAGCGACCCTCCAAACCGCCGCGCCTTCGCCACGAGACCGGGCGATCCCGAGCAATGGATCAGGTCTGCCGATGCCGCTCTCCGTGACGGCAAGCCCTCCGGGTTCACCGCGCGCCTGACCATCGACATCACGCCCGGGCTGCGCAGCCGCATCAAGATCAGCGCCTTCCAGCGCGGCGTCACCGTCGCCGACATGCTGCGCGAGCTGCTCGCCCGCGAATTCCCGAATGACGAAGGAGATCCATCATGACCGGCGCCACGGTCCCGGGTGTCGGCGCCAGCCCGACCTCGTCAGCAAACAGTCCTGACGCACTCACGCATGTCGAACCGACCTGGATCGAGGGCAGGATCGAATACTGGATCCGCTTCGGCCGTGAGGCCGGCGAGCGTATCATCGACCGACGCCGACGCGTCGTATCTTTCCGTCCCGGCGCCATCTTCGCCTTCGTGCGCTGGGCGGCCAACGACTATGGCACGGTTATCTCGCGCATCGACATCGTGCGCACCGTCGAGCCCGGCGCCGCATACCAGACACTGCCTTTCGTGCGCCCCGGCGGCGAAATCCTTCTCAAGATCGAAGGCTGGCCCAAGGTCGAAAAAGTGCTCCAGCACATCGACGCGGTGGAAGCCGCCGGCGTCGATCCCTGCGATGCCGCCCCCGATCATTGGCGTCACGTGGGGCACCGGATGAGCGCCGGCCAGGAGCCGCGTCCCTACACGCGGGACCGCCATCAGGCATGGCTCAAGCGGCGGGAGATCGAACGATGACCCGCTTCGGCTATGTCAAGCAGACGTGTTTCGCTGTGCTGGCCGTTGCCGCCGCTGCCCTCGTTCCGACATCGCTCAAGCTCGTCTGGAACGTATCGGCCAGCGCGCCGATCGGACTCTACCGGATCGAACCCGCCGAACGCCTCGAAGTTCCGGACCTGGTCGCGGTGATGCCGCCCGAGCCGCTCAAGGGCTTCATGGTCGAGCGCGGCTATATCGGCCGCGACGTGCCCATCCTGAAGCGCGTCCTGGGCCTGCCGGGACAGCGCGTGTGCCGGATCGGCCGCACCATCACGGTCGACGGAATCGAGATGGGCGAGGCGCTCGACCGCGATCGCCTCGACCGCCCGCTGCCGGTCTGGAGCGGCTGCCGCGTCGTTGCCGACGACGAACTCTTCCTCATGAACTGGCAAGTCCCCGACAGCCTCGACGGGCGGTATTTCGGACCGCTTCCGGCGACGACCGTCATCGGCCGGGCTGTCCCTCTCTACACCGACGAAGACGGCGATGGCCGCTTCGTCTGGCGCGCGCCGACGCGGTGACGACGCACGCTTTCGCGCAATCCCACCGCATCCAAACAGGAGTTCAACATGCCCCAGATCGGTCAATTCACGCGCACTGAGAACGGCTACAGCGGTCGCATGCGCTCGCTGTCCTTCGACTGCGAGCTCACCTTCGTCACGGCCGAAAACGCCGACAGCGAAAACGCACCGGCCTACCGCGTTCATCTCGGCGACGAGACCGGCCCCGAGGTCGGCGCCGGATGGAAACATACCGGCGACCGTGCCGGCACGTTCATCTCCGTCGTCCTCGATGACCCGGCATTCGCGTTTCCGGTGCGCGCCCGGCTGTTCCAGTCGGACGAGGATGGACGCGACTGGGGCCTGCACTGGACCCGTCCGAAAAAGCGCGACGAGCAGGACTAACCGATGCTGTTCATCGGCTTTCCAGGAGCACTACGGCGATGCGGTCCTTGCGGCCGCATTGCCCTCTTTCTCCTTTCCGGCCTGATCATCGCTGTGCTCGACACCGGCAACGTATGCGCGCAGCCAACGCCAACCGGACGACATGAAGTCCACGATCCCATTGCCGCCCATATTGCCGAGGCGGCGCAGCGGTTCGGCATTCCCGAACGCTGGATCGTCGCCGTCATGAACGTCGAAAGCGATGGCGACACGCGCGCAATCTCGCCAGCCGGCGCGCAGGGATTGATGCAGATCATGCCGGCGACCTGGGATGATCTGCGGGTTCGACATCGGCTCGGCTCGGATCCCTTCGACGCGCGCGATAACATCCTGGCGGGCGCGGCCTATCTGCGCGAGATGTACGACCGCTACGGCACGATCCCGGCGATGCTCGCGGCATACAATGCGGGACCGGATCGCTACGACGAGCACCTCGCGACGGGCCGTCCGCTGCCCGCGGAAACACGCGCCTATGTCGCTCTGCTTGCACCGGCGCTGGGCGCAACGGTGCCGTCGCCCGGCGCTCCGGCTGTGCCATCACCGCCGCCCGACTGGCGCGAGGCGCCGCTGTTCGTCCCGCGCTCAGTTGACCGCCGGACAGTCGCGGACCGCACCACCGACAAACACCCGGACGACACTTCCGCTTCCGTGCCGGTGCAGCGGGATCCCGAGGATCAGTTACATCCGAAAGCGATCTTCGTTGCTCAGGATGACACGAGGGGTGAACCATGACGCGTTGCAGCTCTCATCGCATGATCTCGGGCTCTGGCGTGTCATGGAGTGCGCGAAGGGTAGCCGCAGGAACCACAACAGACCGATGGCAGGATAAAAAGGCGCACATTGCGCGCCGGTCGGTCGGTTGCTTTTTTGGGATTTTCTGGCGCGTTCCGCACATTGCCCAGCTCCGCCGCAATGTGCGGCGAGCGCTCAACGCCCGAGATTCGCAGAGTTTTTCGCACATTGCGGGACAACGCTATGGCCGATGACCGCGAGGTCCGCATTCGTCCTGGCCGCATCCGCTCGACCCGTGCGCAGGCGGCGCGTCCCTTCATCGCCCAGGCGCTGGCGGCCGCGAAGAAGGCGGGCGGCGGCGTCTCGCGATCAGGGCGTGCTACCTCCGGCAACCGCTCGCGCTTCGGCCATGGCCAGCGGGCCAGCATCCAGGCCAATCGCCTCATCACCGCGCGCTCACGCGGCGCCGTCATCAAGGCGCGCGTGGTTCGCCATTCATCGCGCACAGCGCCGTTGGGCACCCATCTCGATTATCTGCGCCGCGACGGCGTCACCCGGGACGGGGAGAAGGGGCGTCTGTTTGGGCCGGGAGAGGAGGAAGCGGATAGCCGGGCCTTCACCGAGCGCTGCGAGGACGACCGGCATCATTTCCGCTTCATCGTCTCGCCCGACGACGCGCTGGAAATGTCCGACCTCCAGTCCTTCACCGGCGAGCTCGTTGGCCAGATGGAGAAGGATCTCGGTACCGAACTCGACTGGGTGGCCGTCGATCACTGGAACACTGAGCATCCGCATGTCCATCTCATCGTGCGCGGTGTGCGCGATGATGGTGAAGACCTCGTCATCTCGCGCGACTACATCAAAGAAGGCATGCGCGACCGGGCGCGCGACCTCATCACCCTGGAGCTCGGCCCGCGCACCGACCTCGATATCCGCCGCAGCCTCGAAAGCCAGATCGAAAAGGAGCGCTGGACGCAACTCGACCGCGAGCTCGTGCGCGACGGCCGACGCACCGGCGTCATCGATCTTGCACCCAGCCTGGGCGAGCAGCCCGACGAGTTCCACGCCCTGAAGGTCGGGCGCCTGCGCAAGCTGGAGACGCTCGGCTTGGCCGAGCAGGTCGGCCCCGGTCAATGGATGATCGGCGACAAGGCCGAAGCGACGCTGCGCGCACTCGGCGAACGCCGCGACATCATCAAGCGCATGCACCGCGCGCTGACCGAGCGTGGCATCGAGCGCGGATCAGCCGACTATGTGCTGGCAGCGGAGAGTCTCGATGCGCCGATCGTCGGGCGCCTGGTCGAGCGTGGTCTCGATGACGAGCTCAAAGGTACGGCATATGCCGTGGTCGACGGCGTGGACGGGCGGTCCCACCACATCAAGCTCGCCGATCTCGACGCGGCCGGCGACAGCGCGCCAGGCTCGATCGTCGAGTTACGTGCCTATGACGATTCCCGTGGCCGGCGCCGAGTCGCACTCGCGGTGCGCTCCGATCTCGACACCGAGCGGCAGGTGACCGCGTCGGGCGCGACTTGGCTCGATCGTCAGAATATCGCGCGCGAACCCGCCGCGCTCTCCGAAGGCGGCTTCGGTGCGGAGGTGCGCAATGCCCTCGACAGGCGGGCCGACCATCTGATCGGGGAAGGCTTCGCCGAGCGGCAGGGTCGGCGGATCGTCTTCTGCCGCAATCTCATCGACACGCTTCGTAAGCGCGAGGTGGAGGAAGTCGGCGAGAAGCTGGCGGCGAAGACCGGGCAACCGTTCCAGCGCGCCGTCAGCGGCGAATATGTCGCCGGCGCCTATCGCCAGCGACTGTCGCTCGCCTCTGGGCGCTTCGCGATGATCGACGACGGCCTCGGTTTCCAGCTCGTGCCCTGGACACCCTCCATGGAGAAGCATCTCGGCCACCACATCTCGGGTGTCGCGCGTGGCGACGGTGGTGTCGACTGGAGTTTCGGGCGCAAGCGGGGACTGGGGCGATGAGATTGTCGGCGTCGATTGTTCGGGCCGACGTCGAGCCCAACGATGTTGCCGTCAGTCTGCCGACTGGCGCGTTGAGCTTGACAGGCCACCCGCGCGTCCGCGACAATTCTCGCATGGCCTACAAACCCAATGGCTACACCGATCTTGCTCCATACCTGCTCGTTAAGGATGCCGAGGCCGTCTTGGTGTTCTGCGAAACCGTGTTCGCTGCAACGCGTCTTAGAGTCATACCACGCGACGCAGGTGGTATCATGCATGCGGAATGTCGGATCGGCGACACCGTATTGATGATGGGCGAGTCAGAGGGGCCGCCGGCGATGCTGCACCTCTATCTTGAGGATCCCGATGCTGTTTTCGATCGCGCGACTGCAGCGGGCGCCGAAGTGCTGCAGCCGATGATGGAGAAAGGCGATGGTGACCGGCGCGGAGGCTTTCGGTCGCCCGACGGAACACGGTGGTTTGTCTCACGGCAAGTGAAAGACGACTGACTTTAGACCTGCGGCGCCTCGATCATTGACGAAGCCGGCTCCGAAGTGTCGCGTATCACCACGGAGCCACATCGGGACGTCAAATGATGCGCGTGCCTTGCCCCACCTCGGCGAATGCTTGGCGAAGCCAGGCCTGCATCTCGGCATCCACGGCCTCGTCCGGCTCCAGCGTGAAGCGGTTGGTGACGACCTTCTTCGTCGTATGAAAGGAGGCTTTCAGATGCTTGTGCTCCACGGGATGAAGAAGGTCGATGGAGCATTCAAGGTACTTCCCCTTTACATAGGCTGTCGCGAACGTGCGCTTACGTTTCCAGGCAACCATCGTGCGCGAGACTTTCTCCGTCACCCCTTCGCCAGCCGCCAGCGCATGCCGTCGGAACAGCATAAACACCGGAATTGCTCGTTGGTTCTTGTCTGAAAGATAATCCTGTACCGCTTCATCGCTCATAGACAAAACCTACCATTCCGATTTGGAGCGGTGAAGGTCAGCCTGGCCATGCAGCGCAACCGTTCGCAACTCGGCAGAGCCTGGAAGAGAGCAGCAGTTCTCTCGACGCGAAGCTCTTGCCCTTCGACGCATCGCAGTGATCGTCTGCTAATGTGTCAGTAGGCAAGGAGGATTCAGCCATGCGATTTGTCATCGGCCTGAATGTCGCATTGCGGCTTGTCTGCGAACGCGCGGTGATACCACCCCAAAATAGTCTCGTCGCGCCAACGTTGCTGAGGTCGCAGATATTGTCCGCGCTGTTTGCCTCGGTTGGTCGTCAGGAATTCGATCGCAAGGAAGCGAATGCCCGACTTGACCACATGAGGGCGTTGAAGATCCGGTTGCTCGGCGATCGGCTCCTTCAAAAGGTCGCGTGGGACATAGCCGAGGAACTCGGTTGGGATGACACGCTACAAGCCGAGTATATTGCGTTGACCAGACTACAAGCGGATGCGTTCGTGACGTTCGACGCTTCGCTCGCCGGGTCGCTTGGGGACATGGTTCCGCTGGCAACATACGGGGACATCGTGGGCTGATCGAGACGATCTTGCGCCGCGAACTGCGGTAGCCCGCAGCTCCAACGGTGCAATGGGCGCTCTTCGACAACGAGTCGATTTCTCGAACCGACGGGATTTGAAGCGCTTCCTTGGACAATCAGGTGGCTTTCACTTCCGCGCATCGCGCCTTTGTCTATCCCCCGAAAGCCGTTTCTACGACGATGCAGTAATTGCCCTTGTCTTCGCTGCACTCGGTCACCAGCGTTCCAATATTTGCGCGGAACGGAAGCCATGTCAGGTACGAAAATCCTCTGGGGGCAAATCCTCATCGTTTTCACCATCGTCCTCACCACCACCTGGGCGGCTACGCAGTGGACCGCTTGGCGTCTCGGGTTTCAGCTGCAGCTCGGCGCGCCCTGGTTCGAGGTTGGGGGGTGGCCGATCTACTATCCGCCAGCCTTCTTCTGGTGGTGGTACTTCTACGATGCCTATGCGCCGCCGATCTTCATCGAGGGCGCGATCATCGCCGCCTCCGGTGGCTTCATCGCCATTGCAGTTGCTATCCTCATGTCGGTCTGGCGCGCACGTGAGGCGCAGAATGTCGACACTTATGGGTCGGCGCGTTGGGCAAAACCGGATGAAGTAAGGGCTGCCGGCCTGCTCGGACCCGATGGCGTCGTCCTCGGCAAGCTCAAGGACAATTACCTGCGCCATGAGGGACCGGAGCATGTCCTGTGTTTCGCGCCGACCCGCTCGGGCAAGGGCGTCGGTCTGGTTATTCCGTCGCTTCTGACCTGGCCGGGCTCGGCTATCGTCCACGATATCAAGGGCGAGAACTGGCAGCTCACGGCAGGCTTTCGCGCCCGACACGGCCGTGCGCTCCTGTTCGATCCAACCAACCCGAAATCATCGGCCTACAATCCGCTGCTCGAAGTTCGACGTGGTGAATGGGAAGTACGCGACGTCCAGAACATTGCCGACATTCTCGTCGATCCCGAGGGCTCGCTGGAAAAGCGCAATCACTGGGAGAAGACCAGCCACGCCCTCCTGGTCGGCGCCATACTCCATGTCCTTTATGCGGAGAAGGACAAGACGCTCGCCGGCGTCGCCGCCTTCCTGTCTGATCCGAAGCGCCCGATCGAATCCACGCTCGCCGCCATGATGAAGACGGCGCATCTGGGCGACGCCGGCCCGCATCCGGTCATCGCCAGCGCAGCCCGCGAGTTGCTTAACAAGTCGGACAACGAGCGCTCCGGCGTCCTGTCGACCGCCATGTCCTTTCTCGGACTATATCGCGATCCCGTCGTTGCCAAGGTGACGCGCCGCTGCGACTGGCGCATCACCGACATGGTTGGCGGCAAACGTCCGGCGACTCTCTACCTCGTGGTGCCGCCGTCCGACATCAATCGGACCAAGCCGCTGATCCGCCTCATCCTCAACCAGATCGGTCGCCGGCTGACCGAGGACCTGCAGGCGAGGACTGCGCGGCACAAGCTGCTGCTCATGCTGGACGAGTTCCCTGCCCTCGGCCGGCTCGACTTCTTCGAGAGTGCGCTCGCCTTCATGGCGGGCTACGGGCTCAAGAGCTTTTTGATCGCGCAGTCGCTAAACCAGATCGAGAAGGCCTACGGGCCGAACAATTCCATCCTCGACAATTGCCATGTCCGGGTGAGCTTCGCGACCAATGACGAACGTACCGCCAAGCGCGTGTCCGATGCGCTCGGCACGGCGACCGAGATGCGGGCGATGAAGAACTATGCCGGGCACAGGCTCTCGCCCTGGCTCGGTCATCTGATGGTGTCGCGGCAGGAGACAGCACGCCCGCTGCTCACGCCCGGCGAGGTCATGCAGCTTCCTCCCGCCGACGAAATCGTCATGGTCGCTGGTACATCGCCGATCCGTGCGAAGAAGGTCCGCTACTACAAAGACCAGCGCTTCCAGGAACGCATTCTGCCGCCGCCTTCGAAACCCGAGTCGACGGAAACAAAACCCGATGATTGGACCGCGTTGCCGTTGCCCCTGAGCTCGCAATTCACCGCCGACGCACCGGCCAGCGCTGCCGAGGACGAGGACACGACGGATTCCGAACGGCGGCGTCAACCGGAGCTCAGCCGCACCAAGCCCGTCGAGAAGAAGGAGCCGCTCGAAAACGAATTCGAGATCGATCCTGTCGATGACGATCAGGAGGAGATCGCGCGCAACAGCCGGATGAACCGCATGATGCAACGCGTGGCGCGGCAGGTTTCGCTCGACCCCAACGATGGGATGGACCTCTAGCCCATGTCTGGTCGCAAGAAGAAAGCGCAGATTTCCGTCTATCTCGACCCGGACATCATGGCCATGCTGACGGACTATGCCGCCCGTCGCGAGCAATCACAGTCCATGATCGCCGAGGCAGCGATCGCCTCCTTCCTGTCGCCAGACGATGCTGAAAGACGCGAAGCCGTGACCGCCAAGCGTCTCGACCAGCTCGACCGCCGTTTGACGCGCCTCGAACGTGATGTCGGAATTTCTGTCGAGACGTTGGCCATCTTCGTGCGATTCTGGTTGGCGACGACACCGGCCCTGCCGGAACCGGCCGCCCAAGCGGCCCGTGCCAAAGCCGGAGAACGCTACGAGGCTTTCATCACCGCTCTGGGTCGCCGTCTGGCCAAGGGGCCGAAGCTCAGGCAAGAGATTTCTGAGGACATCAGCGCGTCAATCGGTAATTGACCAATGGGTGAAGGACGTCGCCGCCGTCTTCCTGTATTTGCACGCTACGCTACTACGACGCTAAATACTTGTTGAATCAGCCCTAAATCAGGCTCTTTTAATCATCCCCGCACGGGGACCATCTGGTTCGTCCCCGTGAGATCGGGGATCAGATGGCGGCTTCGCATCACAATTCGGAAGGGATCGCTCGCGGCGCGCGGATGCTACGCACCGCGCTCGGCCCGGCCATAGCTCGCTTCCTAGAAGACCCAGGTGTCGTCGAAGTGATGCTGAACCCGGATGGGCGGCTGTGGATCGACCGCCTTTCCGAAGGCCTGTCCGATACCGGTGAATCCCTGTCATCCGAGGACGGCGAGCGCATCATCCGGCTGGTCGCCCATCATGTCGGGGCCGAGGTCCATACCGGAAGCCCGCGCGTTTCGGCGGAGCTACCCGGGACGGGAGATCGGTTCGAAGGGCTTCTGCCGCCGGTGGTGGCGGCGCCGGCCTTCGCGATCCGCAAGCCCGCCGTAGCGGTGTTCACCCTCGATGACTATGTCGCCGCCGGGACCATGACGGCGGAGCAGGCATCAGCCCTGCGGGGCGGCATCGCGGCTCGAGCCAACATCCTCGTTGCAGGCGGCACCTCGACCGGAAAGACGACGCTCACCAATGCGCTGCTGGCCGAGGTTGCGAAGACCGCTGATCGCGTCGTCATCATCGAGGATACGCGCGAGCTGCAATGCGCCGCGCCGAACCTCGTCGCCATGCGGACGAAGGACGGCGTCGCTTCGCTCTCCGATCTCGTCCGCTCGTCCTTGCGCCTGCGCCCCGATCGGATTCCCATCGGCGAGGTCCGTGGCAGTGAGGCGCTCGATCTCCTCAAAGCCTGGGGCACCGGCCATCCCGGTGGCGTGGGTACGATCCACGCGGGCACGGCGCTCGGTGCGCTCCGCCGTCTCGAACAGCTCATCCAGGAAGCCGTCGTCACCGTCCCGCGCGCATTGATTGCGGAGACCATCGATCTCGTGGCGGTGCTGTCGGGACGCGGCTCTGCTCGCCGCCTCGCAGAGCTCGCCCGCGTCGAGGGCCTCACTCCCGATGGCGACTATCGCCTCGCGGGAACGACTGAGGTTCCGGACACCCCCCTTCCCATAGCAAACGCAAAGGATCGCTCCCATGAACCAGACCCTGCATAGCACCCGCCAGAGACTGGCGACCGCCGCGTCGGTCGTGGTCATTGCCATGATGACGGCGCCCGCTGCCCACGCCTCAGGCTCCTCCATGCCCTGGGAGGCGCCGCTTCAGTCCATCCTCGAATCCATCGAGGGACCGGTCGCCAAAATCATCGCCGTCATCATCATTATCATCACCGGCCTGACGCTCGCCTTCGGTGACACATCCGGCGGCTTCCGGCGCCTGATCCAGATCGTCTTCGGTCTGTCGATCGCCTTCGCGGCCAGCTCCTTCTTCCTGTCCTTCTTCTCCTTCGGCGGCGGGGCGCTCGTCTGATGGCGGGCGCTTCCGACCAGGGCGGCGAACTGCTCGGCTTCTCGGTTCCCGTTCACCGGGCACTGACCGAACCGATCCTGCTGGGCGGAGCACCCCGCGCGATCGCCATCATGAACGGCACGCTCGCCGGCGCGGTCGGTCTCGGACTGCGGCTCTGGCTGGTCGGCATCGCGATCTGGGCGATCGGACACATCGCGGCGGTCTGGGCCGCCAAACGCGATCCGCTCTTCGTCGAGGTCGGACGCCGCCATCTGCGCATTCCCGCGCATCTGACGGTCTGAGCAAGAGGACCGGCCCATGATGAACCTCGCAGAATACCGCAACCGCAATACCCGGCTCGCCGACTACCTGCCCTGGGTGGCGCTGGCTAGCAGCGGCATTGTGCACAATCACCCCACTCATTCATTTCGATCCCGCAGAATCACGCTCAATCACATTGAAACACTAGAGAAATCGTGCGTTTTTGGCATTGCGTAGTGGGGACGGTTTTGGCAAATTGGGGGCGG
>JBFXAF010000008.1:0-222059 GCA_050184585.1 Rhizobiaceae bacterium
CACGCTTCCGAAGATCGACCGACAGAGCTTTCGACATGGCTGCCGGCCTCCAATCCGGCAACCAGCTTGAATCATCTCAACGCTGATTTGGGAATCCCGATTCAGTCAGGTCGGATGTCGCTCTAGCGAAAAGCTGACCAAATACGGGCAACCAGCCGTGGGGTTCAAGGCGACTTATCGAACCGCGATGGAGTTCCTTGCAAATCCCCGCAAACTCTGGGCTTCCGAGCGATTGGAAGACAAGCAACTACTGCTCAGACTGGCCTTTGGTGGTCGGTTGCCATACCTCCGAAATGGAGGCTATCGAACCGCCGAAAGCACCTTGCCTTTCAAGGCGTTGGCGGCGATTTCACCGGGAAATGCAGAAATGGTGGAGCCAAGGGGAGTCGAACCCCTGACCTCTTGAATGCCATTCAAGCGCTCTCCCAACTGAGCTATGGCCCCACACCCGGCCGAGGCCGGCGCCGTTTCCGGCAAAAAGGTCGGGCGCTGATTGGGTCTCGCGCCGTCGAGGGCGGCTTCTAGCGCCGCCCCATTTCAATAGCAAGTGCCCGGTCCCTTTCTTCGGGCGTCGAGCCGGGCATCACACCTCGTCGTCGTCCTCGCCGACCCCGATGATGTCGGCGACGTCGTCCTCTTCCTCTTCCTCGTCCTCGAGGAAGGTGTCGTCCTCGTCGTCGCCGAGATCGACATCCTCGTCGTCACCCATGTCGGGAAGCTCGTCGCCGCCCTTCGCCTCCTCGTCGGCCTCCTCGAGCGAAACGGTCTCCGGCGCCTCTTCCTCGGAGTCCAGTTCCTTCTGCGCCACCTCTTCCTCTTCCTCGACGGCGATCTCGCTTCCGGCGTCGAAATAGGAGCGCGGATAGCTCTTGCCCGTATAGGGCGACACGATCGGGTCCTTGTTGAGGTCGTAGAACTTGCGGCCGGTCTCTGGATCGATCCGCTTTGTTCCGAGTTCGGTTTTTGCCACTGGGTGCCTCGCCAAAAAAGTCCGGTCCCCATAATCGCAGTTTGCGGCACTGTCAAAGCCTAAACGAGCGCCCCCCGGAAGCCTCCATTTCCGCCGTTTCCGAGGTGCGGACACGAGGGATGACCGGGCGGTCGGAGCATGGTAGGACACCGCCGCGCCAACCTTTCTCCAGCGCGGCCGTCGCCGCGGAACAGACCTCCATGAGCCACGAACTCCCGCCGCGCCCCGCCACCGCGCATCGATCGAAAGCGCTCCGCGGCGGCGCGCGCGTGCCTGGCGACAAGTCGATATCGCATCGCTCGTTCCTGTTCGGCGCGCTCGCCGCCGGCGAGACGCGCATCACGGGCCTGCTCGAAGGCGAGGATGTGATGCGGACCGGCGACGCCATGCGCGCGATGGGCGCCAGGATCGAGAAACGGGCCGAGGAGTGGGTGATCCAGGGCGTCGGCAACGGCGCGCTGGTCGAGCCCGACGCTCCGCTCGACTTCGGTAACGCGGGCACCGGTTCGCGGCTCACCATGGGGCTCGTCGGCACCTACGACATGCAGACGACCTTCGTCGGCGATGCGTCCCTTTCCAAGCGGCCGATGGGCCGCGTGCTCGATCCGCTGCGGCAGATGGGCGCCCAGGTGCTGAAGGCCGCGCAGGGGGATCGCATGCCGCTCACCATCCGCGGCCCGCGCATCGCCGCTCCCATCGCCTATCGGGTTCCGATGGCTTCGGCGCAGGTCAAGTCGGCCGTGCTGCTCGCCGGGCTGAACACGCCCGGCGTCACCACTGTCATCGAGCCGGTGATGACGCGCGACCATACCGAGACGATGCTGAAGGGCTTCGGCGCGGAACTCGAGGTCGAGACGGCCGAGGATGGCGTGCGCACCATCCGCCTCGTGGGCCAGGGCAGGCTGACCGGACAGACCATCGCCGTGCCCGGCGACCCCTCGTCTGCCGGATTTCCGCTGGTCGCCGCCGCCATCGTTCCGGGCTCGGACGTGACCATCGAGAACGCCCTGATGAACCCGACGCGCACCGGGCTCATCCTGACCCTTCAGGAAATGGGCGCCTCGATCGAGGTCCTGAACCGTCGGAGCGCTGGCGGTGAACAGGTCGCCGACCTGCGTGTCCGCGGTTCGGCGTTGAAAGGCGTCAGCGTCCCTCCCGACCGCGCTCCGTCGATGATCGACGAGTATCCGGTGCTGGCCGTCGCCGCCTCCTTCGCCGAGGGCGAGACGCTGATGCAGGGTCTGGACGAGTTGCGGGTCAAGGAAAGCGATCGCCTCGCCGCCGTCGCACGCGGGCTCGAAGCCAACGGCGTCGACTGCACCGAGGGCAAGGACTGGCTGTCGGTTCGTGGCCGGCCGGGCGGCGGGGGGCTCGGCGGCGGAACCGTCGCCACGCATCTCGACCATCGCATCGCCATGGCCTTCCTCGTCATGGGGCTGGCGTCGGAGAAGCCGGTGACGATCGACGATTCGACCATGATCGCCACCAGCTTCCCGGAGTTCATGGACCTGATGACCGGGCTCGGGGCCGACATCGGCTGATCCCGGATGGACGATCTCCAGGCGCTCTCGCCGCTTGTGCTGCTTGTTGGCGCAACGCTTGGCCCTTACCTCGTCGAGCGGTTCCGCTTCGGCGTCCGGTTCGGAGTCTTCGCCGTCCTGTTCTGGCTCTTCGCGGCGCAATGCGGGCTGATCGTGGCCGGCGCCCTGGTGGTGCAGGTGCTGGGTTTCGACTCGCCCGTCGGAAGGATAGCGGGGACGATCGCCGGATTCGCTTTCCTCCCGATCGGGCTCATCCCCTTCGTCATCCTGCCGATCGCCGTCGTCGCGGTGGGCGCCGCATATGCATGGCGGCAGTGGGCGCGGCATTGAACCGGGGTCCCCGTCGGCGCTTGCTTTTGCCGGCGGCCTCGGCTTCATGCGCCGCATGACCGCACCGACGCAGCTTCTCATCGCCATCGACGGGCCGGCCGCGTCCGGCAAGGGCACGCTGGGTCGACGACTGGCCGACTATTATCACCTGCCGCATCTCGATACCGGGCTGACATATCGCGCCGTCGCACAGGCGATGCTGGCCGCCGGCTGGGCGCTCGAGGACCAGACGCGCGCGACCGAGGCGGCACGCAGCGTCGATCTAGGGGCGATCGACCGGGAGTCCCTGTCCACCCACGGCGTTGGAGAGGCTGCTTCGCGGGTCGCCATCATCTCGGAGGTCCGGCGCATCCTGGTGGAGAAACAGCGCGCATTCGCGCGCCAGCCCGGGGGCGCGGTGCTCGATGGACGCGACATCGGCACGGTCGTATGCCCCGACGCCGATGTGAAGCTCTTCGTCACGGCAAGCCCGGAGGTACGGGCGTCACGCAGGCTGCGCGACATCGAGGGCCGCGGCGGAACCGCGGACTTCGCCACGATCCTCGCCGATATCCGCCGGCGCGACGAACGCGACGCGGGCCGCGCCGACTCGCCGATGCGGCCGGCGGCCGACGCGCACTTGCTGGACACGTCCGAAATGTCTATAGAGGCCGCGTTCCGCGCCGCTCGGTCGATCGTCGATGACGCCGTGGCCAAGCGGGACAAGGCTTGAGAGGCGAATTCGAAGGCGCCTGCCTCAGGCAAACAACCCGCCTGCCCGCATTCTCCATGCGCCGGTTGCCGCGAAAGCGGCCAAGGGCCTTTCCGCCCGGAACGCCGGCAGGCGCAACGCAACGCTAACCCACGGCGCCACCCCGCCTGAGACGGGGTCTCCAGGAGAAACAATGGCAAATATGAATCCGAGCCGCGACGATTTCGCGAGCATGCTCGAAGAGTCCTTTTCCACCGGACATTCCGGTGAGGGCCAGGTCGTTCGCGGCACCGTCACGGCGATCGAGAAGGACATGGCCGTCATCGACGTCGGCCTGAAGGTCGAGGGCCGCGTGCCGCTGAAGGAGTTCGGCGCCAAGGCCAAGGACGGCCAGATGAAGCCGGGCGACATCGTCGAGGTCTATGTCGAGCGCATCGAGAACGCGCTCGGCGAAGCCATGCTGAGCAGAGAGAAGGCTCGGCGCGAGGAGAGCTGGGTCCGCCTGGAGGAGAAGTTCACCAAGGGCGAGCGCGTCGAAGGCATCATCTTCAACCAGGTCAAGGGCGGCTTCACGGTCGATCTCGACGGCGCCGTGGCGTTCCTGCCGCGCAGCCAGGTCGACATCCGCCCGATCCGCGACGTCACCCCGCTGATGCACAACCCGCAGCCCTTCGAGATCCTCAAGATGGATCGCCGTCGCGGCAACATCGTCGTGTCGCGCCGCACCGTGCTCGAGGAGAGCCGCGCCGAGCAGCGCTCCGAGATCGTCCAGAACCTCGAAGAGGGTCAGGTCGTGGAGGGCGTGGTCAAGAACATCACCGATTACGGCGCGTTCGTCGACCTCGGCGGCATCGACGGCCTGCTGCACGTCACCGACATGGCCTGGAGGCGCGTCAACCATCCGACCGAGATCCTCAACATCGGCCAGACGGTGAAGGTGCAGATCATCCGCATCAACCAGGAGACCCACCGCATCTCGCTCGGCATGAAGCAGCTCGAGAGCGACCCCTGGAACGACATCGGCACCAAGTTCCCGATCGGAAAGAAGATCTCGGGTACGGTCACCAACATCACCGACTACGGCGCCTTCGTGGAACTGGAGCCGGGGATCGAGGGCCTCATCCATGTGTCCGAGATGTCGTGGACGAAGAAGAACGTGCACCCGGGCAAGATCCTGTCCACGTCGCAGCTGGTCGATGTCGTCGTGCTCGAGGTCGACCCGGCCAAGCGCCGCATCTCGCTCGGCCTCAAGCAGACGCTGGAGAACCCGTGGGAAGCGTTCGCGCGCGACCACCCGGTCGGGTCCTTGGTCGAGGGCGAGGTCAAGAACAAGACCGAGTTCGGCCTGTTCATCGGGCTCGACGGCGACGTGGACGGCATGGTGCACCTCTCCGACCTCGACTGGACGCGTCCGGGCGAACAGGTCATCGAGGAGTACCAGAAGAGCCAGATGGTCAAGGCGCAGGTGCTCGACGTCGACATCGAGAAGGAGCGCATCTCGCTCGGCATCAAGCAGCTGGCGCGCGAAAGCGGCGGCCGCAGCGAAGCCGGCGCGGCGCAGGGCGGCGAACTGCGCAAGAACGCGGTCGTCACCTCCGAGGTCACGGCGATCAAGGACGGCGGCATCGAGGTGCGGCTGGTCGAAAGCGGCCTCGACGCGTTCATCAAGCGGTCCGACCTCTCGCGTGATCGCGACGAGCAGCGCCCTGAGCGTTTCGCGGTCGGCCAGAAGGTCGACGCCCGCGTGATCTCCTACGACAAGAAGACCCGGAAGGTGTCGGTGTCGATCAAGGCGCTGGAGATCGCCGAGGAGAAGGAGGCGGTCGCCCAATACGGCTCGACCGACTCCGGCGCCTCGCTCGGCGACATTCTCGGCGCCGCGCTGAAGAAGCAGGGCAAGGACGACTGATCGTCGCCCCCACGTCAATGCAACCGACCCCGCCGGATCGCTCCGGCGGGGTCTTGTCTTGCGATCACGAGAGGCCGGCCGGAATTGACTCGTTCGGCCCTTCTCCCTATAAGCCCGCCACCCGCGGGCCTAATGAGCCGGCGCGATTTTGGTCGTGCCGGAGAGACGTGCGGGACGCTCCTGCTCCCATACGGGTCAGAACCAAGAAGGGCCGCACGCCGCGGCATTGAAAAAAATGAAGCGCACCTATCAACCCTCGAAGCTTGTCCGCAAGCGCCGGCACGGCTTCCGCGCCCGCATGGCCACCAAGGGCGGCCGCGGCGTCGTCGCTGCACGCCGCAATCGCGGTCGCAAGCGCCTGTCCGCCTGACGGTCGGGCCATTGCCGGACTCCGGCGTCGATATCCAGAGGCTTCGCAAGCGGGCCGAGTTCAAGGCTGTCCAGCGCGGCGAGAAGCGCCGCGGGCGGTTGTTCCTGCTCGAGGTCCTCGCGCGCGCCGACGACGGCCCTGCGCGCTTCGGCGTCACGGTCACCAGGAAGGTGGGCAACGCCGTCGTGCGCAATCGCATCCGCAGGAGACTGCGCGAAGCGGTCCGCCTCCATGCCGCAGGTGACATGGCGGCGGGCAGTGACTATGTGATCGTCGGGCGCGGAGACATCCTTGGCGCCCGCTTCGGCGATCTCGCCTCAGAACTGAGCCGACGGGTCCGCGCCGGGCGCCGGGGCTAGGTCCAGGGACCTCGATGGAAAACAACCGCAACTTCTTCATCACGATCGCGCTGTCGGTGCTCATTCTGACGCTCTGGCAGGTGTTCTACGTGAACCCGCGCATCGAGGCGGAGCGCGAGGACGCGCGGATCGAGGCCGAGCAGGAGAAACCCGGACAGCCCGCACAGCCTGGAGGCGAAGCGCCTGGCCAGCCGGAAGGCGGCGTGCCGGGGAGCCCGCCCGGCACCGATGGAGCTCCTGCCGCTACCCGCGAGGCGGCGCTCGCCGCCGATCCGCGCGTGCCGCTCGACACGCCGAGCCTTTCGGGCTCCATCAATCTGACCGGCGGGCGCATCGACGACGTCCGGCTGAAGCACTACCGGCTGACGGTCGAGAAGAACTCGCCGACGATCGAGCTCCTGAATCCCTCGACGCTGCCGAACGGCCAGTTCGTCGAGATCGGCTATGTCGGTAGCGAATCGACCGGCGCGGTGCCGCGCTTCGATACGAAGTGGACTGTCGAGGGCACACCGACACTGACCCCGGCGACACCCGTCACGCTGACCTTCGTGAACGACAAGGGCCTGACCTTCAAGCGTACGATCGCCATCGACAACGACTACATGATCACCGTCTCGGATGCGGTCACCAACGCGAGCGGGTCGGCGGTCGCGATCCAGGGGTACGGGCGCGTCACGCGCTTCGACAAGCCGACCCATGGCAGCATCTACGTGCTCCACGAGGGGCTGATCGGCGTCACCGGCGAGGAAGGCCTCACCGAGATTGATTACGACGAGGTCGAGGAAGACAAGGAGATCCGTCCCAGCAAGTCGTCCGACGGGTGGCTCGGGATCACCGACAAGTACTGGGCGGCGGCGATGGTGCCTCCCGGCAAACAGCCCTTCCAGCCGCGCTACACCTATCTCGAGGACGGACGGGCGCGCTGGCAGGCGGACTTCCTGACCGACGCGATGACCATCGCCCCAGGCGAAACCTCCAATGTCGAGACGCTGGTCTTCGCCGGCGCCAAGGAAGTGGCGAAGGTCGACGGCTACGAAGAGAGCCGCGGGATCCGCCAGTTCGAGCTCCTCATCGACTGGGGCTGGTTCTATTTCATCACCAAACCGATGTTCTGGCTGATCGACTGGCTGTACCGGCTGATCGGCAATTTCGGCGTGGCGATCCTGGCGACCACCGTCATCGTCAAGGCGATCTTCTTCCCGCTGGCCAACAAGAGCTACGTCTCGATGGCCAACATGAAGAAGATGCAGCCCAAGATCATGGAGCTGCGCGAGAAACATGCCGACGATCGCATGAAGCAGCAGCAGGCCATGATGGAGCTGTACAAGACGGAGAAGATCAATCCGCTGGCTGGGTGCTGGCCGATCCTGATCCAGATTCCCGTCTTCTTCGCGCTCTACAAGGTGCTCTACGTGACGATCGAGATGCGGCATGCGCCGTTCTTCGGCTGGATCCAGGATCTCGCCGCGCCGGATCCCACATCGATCTTCAATCTCTTCGGGCTCCTGCCCTTTGCCGTGCCGGCCTATCTGCTGATCGGCGTCTGGCCGCTGATCATGGGCGTAACCATGTTCCTGCAGATGCGCATGAACCCGGCGCCGCCGGATCCGACGCAGGCGATGATCTTCAACTGGATGCCCGTGATCTTCACCTTCATGCTGGCGTCTTTCCCGGCCGGTCTCGTGATCTATTGGGCCTGGAACAACTCCCTGTCGATCCTGCAGCAGGGCATCATCATGAAGCGGCAGGGCGCCAAGATCGAACTCTGGGACAACCTGATCGCTCTATTCCGCAAGAAGCCGACGCCAGCGGAGTAGCCAGGTTGATGGCCGGCTGGATTTCGGTTGTCAAACCGCCTCGCCTCGTCGGCAGCGCGCTGGCGCTCGGATAGCCATGACCGCGCCTGAAGACATTGGTGAAGGGATTTTCAGCAAGCCGTGGGTCTTCCTGCGCGGCGTGCCCGACATGGGCCTGCTGCCGCCGCTAGGTCCTCCCGAGATCGCATTCGCCGGCCGTTCCAACGTCGGCAAATCGTCGTTGATCAACGCGCTGCTCGGCCGTCAGGGTCTCGCCCGCACGTCGAACACGCCGGGCCGCACGCAGGAACTGAACTACTTCGTTCCCGACGGCTTTTCGGGGGCCGCGGGCGATTTGCCGCCCCTCGCGATCGTCGACATGCCGGGTTACGGCTATGCCAGCGCCCCGAAGGAGAAGGTCGACCTGTGGACGAAGCTGGTCTTCGACTATCTGCGCGGACGCGTCACGCTCAAGCGCGTCTATCTGCTGATCGACGCGCGCCACGGCATCAAGAAGAACGACGATGAGGTCCTCGACCTACTCGACAGGGCGGCGGTCTCCTACCAGGTGGTGCTGACGAAGACGGACAAGATAAAGGCGCCCGCGGTGGAACGATTGATCGCGGAGACATCAGCGAAGGTCATCCGGCGAGCGGCCTCGTTTCCCGGTGTTCTCGCCACGTCGTCGGAGAAGGGCTCTGGCATCGAGGACCTGCGCGCTGCCATCGCGCTTGCCGCGCGAGGCGGCTAGGCCGGCCTGAAGGTCAACGCCAGTCCGTTGATGCAGTGTCGCTTGCCGGTAGGCGGCGGGCCATCATCGAAGATATGTCCGAAATGTCCGCCGCAGCGGCTGCAATGGCACTCGGTCCGCGTCATGAACAGCGACTTGTCGATGCTGGTGCCGACCGCACCCGGCTCGGCCTTCCAGAAACTCGGCCAACCGGTGCCGGAATCATATTTCGCCTCGGATGAGTAGACCGCGAGGTCGCAGCCGGCGCAGTGGAACATGCCGCTGCGCTTCTCGGCATTCAGCGGGCTCGACCCAGGCCTTTCCGTATCGTGCTCCCTGAGAACCGCATATTGGGCCGGCGACAGGACTGCCCTCCACTCCGCTTCGCTCCTGACGACCTCGAACGAAGCCGCGGCAGCTTCGGATGGACCTCGCGTCATCAGCCACGGTGCCGCAAACGCCAGCGCCGCAGGGGCGCGGAAAAGGAAATCGCGACGTCTCATCGTCTGGTCCTCCTGGTTCCTGTTCGCGTCGGGCGGGGCGGACGTTACACCCGCCCCCGAAAAAGGGGACGCCCGCAACGGCCGGTTCGAGCGGCCTTCGCGGGCGTCCGCCAGCCGGCGGAATTCAAGAGGGAGCGTCGGAGTCCGCCGGCCGTGTCACGGGTTCAAGCGCGCCTCGCGGGCTCACATCTTCGGCAGGAGCACCTTGTCGATGACGTGGATGACGCCGTTGGACTGGTCGACGTCAGCGATCGTGACGTTGGCGACGTTGCCGTTCTCGTCGGTCAGGGTGACCTTGTCGCCCTCGTACTTGGCCGTCCATGTGCAGCCGCCGACGGTCTTGACCGGGTGCTCGCCCTTGTCGTCGTCGACCATCTTCATGATGTCTTTCGCGAACGCCTCGGCGCCCACGACATGGCAGGTCAGGATCTTGGTCAGCTGATCCTTGTTCTCGGGCTTCAGCAGGGTGTCGACCGTGCCGGCCGGCAGCGCGGCGAAGGCGTCGTTGGTCGGTGCGAACACCGTGAACGGGCCGGGGCCCTGAAGCGTCTCGACCAGACCAGCGGCCTGGACGGCAGCGACGAGCGTGGTGTGGTCCTTCGAGTTGACCGCGTTCTCGACGATGTTCTTGTCGGCGTACATCGCTGCGCCCCCGACCATCGGGTTCTCGGCGAAGGCGACGGTTGCGAGCGCGGAAAGAGCGACGGCGCTGGCGGCTAGCGAGGCAGTGAAACGAAGCATGTCAGTGATCTCCTTGGTTGATCTTCCCTCTCTGACGGGACAGTGGAGATACGGACATGGCCTATCCAAGTTTCGGATTTTGCTGCAAATTTTTCATCTCCAGCCGATGAAACTCTCGCTTCGTTTGGATCGTTTCTTCTCCCGTGGGGGTGCGGCCGACCACGCGCCGAGGTGACGTCGCGGAGGCGGCGGAGCGCAGCGTTCCCGCTCGCTTCTTCCGCGACGGTCAAGCCATCAGTTCGGATTTCGGTCAGATCGAGACCAGGTCGCCCTGGGCCACCACGGGGCCGGTCGGCTGGCCGGTCGTCGAGCCGCCTGCCGGCTCGAGGCTGATCGCAAGGATCGCGCCCTGCGCCAGCCTTGACCAGATTTCCTGCGCCAGCGACAGGTGGACGTTCGCGCCGACCGGGATGACGCCGAGAGAGCGCGGGGCGTTGCCCCCTTCGATCAGCCAGAGTTCGAAGTCGCGATCGTCGGCCCGCGCGCCGGTGACATGCGAAAGGCCGATGTCGCCATTCGTCTCGTCGACCACGACGAAGTAATGCACGTCACTGTCGTGGGGCGCGAGCGAGGCGACATAGCGTTCGGCCGGCGCCTGGCTCGACGGCGCGATGTAGGGGACCGCGATGTAGAGCAGCAACGCGGCGAGCGCCGCGACGGCAAGGCCTCGCCAGAAGTTCAGGCTCGACCAGAAGCCGGACTTCGCGACATGCGTCGGCCGTGTGAACAGGCGGCGGTCGATCGTCGCCTTCACCGCGGCAGGAGGTTCGACGGGCGGGTAGGCCGACGCCATCGGCGACAGGTTGACTTCCCAACGGTCGACGAGCCGGGCAAAGCCGGGCTCGCGCTCCAGGCGCTCGGCCGCGGCCCGGCGCTCGTCCGCCGGCAGGACACCGACGACGTATTCGGCGGCGAGAACGTCGTCGCCGCCGCCGTCCGGTTCGTTGTCGTCGAGCCCGTTCATCGCTCGAGGCATTCCCTCAGTTTCATCAGGCTGCGACGCAGCCAGGTTCGCATCGTGTTGAGCGGAACACCGTGGCGCTCCGCCAGTTCGGCATAGCTCTCGCCCTTCAGGTAGGCGCCCCGGACGGCCGCCGCCCGGTCATTGTCCAGTTCCTCGAGACAGTGATGGATGCGCTCGCCTTCAGCGCCCGCCACCGCCCGCGCCTCCGGTGACGGCGCGTCATCGGCAATGTCCAGCGCGGCGTCTATATCGACGGTCGCCTGCCGACGGGCCCGCACTCGGTCGATGGCGTGGTTGCGCGCGACCGCCACCAGCCATGAGATCGGGCTGAGATCAGAGACGGCGAAACGATCGGCCTTCGTCCATATCTTGACGTAGACCTCCTGCAGCGCCTCCTCGGCTTCCGCCCTGTCACGCAAGACACGCAGGCACACGCCGAAGAGTTTCGCGCTCGTCTGCCGATAGAGCAGATCGAACGCGCCGCGGTCCCTCATCGAAACCCTGACGATGAGCTTGGTGATATCCTGCGGAGTCATCGGCGCCAAATTAGGGCTTCGCCCTTCATTTGCAACGGCGGTTTGATGCGTTGCGTGCGGATCGGAGCGCGGCTAGCCTCGCGGAACCAGTGTGAGGTGCATGATGTCGGTCGAAGCGTGGACGGAAAGGCTCCCCGAAAAGGCGGAGCGAGGCGCGCCATCGCCATGTCGCCTGCCGCCGAAACCGATCGCGACCGCCTGATGAAACCGGACGAACTCGAAGTCAGCGCCCGCGAATGGGCGCTGGCGATGACGGCCATCCCGAGCGTGACCGGCACGGCGGACGAAGCGACGTTTTCGGAGCGCCTTGCCTCCAAGCTGCGCGAAAGCCCTGCCTTCCGCGACGACCCGGACGCGGTGTGGACGGTGCCGGTGCCCGGCGGACGGTGGTCCCGCGCGTGCGTGCTCGGCCTCTTGCGCGGCGAAGGCGCGCGCACCGTGGTGCTGACCGGACACTTCGACACTGTCGAGACGAGTTGCTATGGCGCGCTGGAACCGCTGGCGCTCGATCCCGAACGGCTGGGACCCGCACTGATCGCACAGATCGCGACCGAGCCGTTCGACGAGCGCGCCGCAAGGGCGCGGGAGGACCTGGAGAGCGGAGCGTTCATCGCCGGGCGCGGTCTTCTCGACATGAAGGCGGGTCTGGCTGCCGGCATCGCGGTCGCGGAGTCCTTGGCCAGGCACGATAGGCGGCAGGGCAACATCCTCTTCGTCGCCGTTCCCGACGAAGAGGGAAACTCGGCCGGGGCGCGGCGAATGGCGGAGGTGATCGGCGACATTGCCGCTCGGCGCGGCCTCAACATCGTCGCCGCAGTCAACCTCGACGCCACCGGCGACGAAGGCGACGGGACGCTCGGCCGAATGATCTCCCTCGGGTCCGTCGGCAAGCTGCTTCCCAGCGCACTGGTCGTCGGACGCGCCCAGCACGTCGCCGACACTTTCCGTGGCTTCGGGGCGGCGGCGCTCGCTGGCGCCCTGGCGGCTGAAGTCGAATGGCTGCCGGAACTGACCGAGCGCACCGGTGACGAACTCGGCGCCGGGCCGACGCTGCTCGGCATGAAGGATTCCAAGACCGCCTACGACGTCACCATGCCAGCGAGCGTGTGGATGTACTGGAACGTGGCGCTCCACCGGAATGGACCGCGCGACGTGCTGGGCGCGATGACGCGGGCGTCGGAACGCGCGGCGAGCGCCCATGCGACAAGTCTCGCATCGCGATCGCAAACGCTCGGCGCCGGCGCGACGATCGATGACGTCGCCATCCTGAGCTTCGATGAATTGCACCGCGAAGTGCTCGCCCGCGATGCCGGCGCGGCTGCGGTGGTCGAAGCGCTCGCTGCCGAACTTGCCTCCTCGGACCACGATCTCCCCGAACAATGCCGGCGGCTCACGGAGCACATCTGGATGTTGTCCGGGCGGCATGGGCCTGCGGTCGTGCTCGGCTTCGCGTCGGTGCCCTATCTGCCTGCCACGCTTGGCGCGGACGAGAATGCCCGGCGGCTCGAGCATGCGGCGAAGGAGACGTCTGCGTGGTCGGCTGCGCGTTTTGGAGCCGGCTTCCGGACCGTCCGCTACTTTCCGGGCATCTCGGACGTCAGCTTCTTCGGCCAGGCGGACGCCGCGTCGATCGACGCTATCGCCGCGAACACGCCCGCGTGGCGAGCGGTCGCGGGCGGGTCGGACCGTTTCGCCATTGCCGGCATCCCGACGATCAACATGGGCCCGTGGGGCCGGGACTACCATACGAGGCTGGAGCGAATGCACTCCGATTTCGGGTTCCGCGTGTTTCCAGCGGCTTTGGCCGAGCTGACAGGCCGGTTGTTGTCAGCCGGCTGAGGTGCGTTCGCCGTCGGCCGGGTGTTCGAGCCGATAGACGCCGAAGCTGAATTTCTGCGTCGACCCCCAGGGTGTCGCGTGATCGTGGTCCCGGCTATCGACGAGCTTGAAACCCGCGCCCAGTTCCCGGCCAAGGCCTTCGGCGTCGTATCGCTGCACCGCAAGGCCACTGCATTTCTCGGGGCCATCGAGGGCAAAGGTGCCGATGACGACATGGCCGCCCGGCCGCAGCGCCGCACGCAGGGTCGCGACATATGCCGCGCGGGCTTCAGGCGTCACAAGGAAATGGAAGACAGCCCGATCGTGCCACAGGTCGTAGCGTCGATCCGGGCGCCAGCCCGTCACATCGGCGACGACCCATGAAACGATGCTGGCCGCTGGCCCAAGTCTCCGCCTGGAGGCCGCGAGGGCCGAGGCCGAGATATCGAGGACCGTCACGTCGCGGTATCCCGCGTCGATCAGATGATCGGCCAGAGTCGAAGCGCCGCCGCCGACATCGATGATCGCGGATTCCCGGCCAATCCCGGCTTTCGACAGCAAGTCCATTGAAGGCGCCGGGATGGCCTGGAACCAGCTGACCTCGGTCTCCGCCTTCGTCCGGTAGACGCCTTCCCAATGGTCCTGGCTGTCCGTCACGACACCGTCCCGCAGCTCCCCAACGTTCTGCCACTATCATTTTTTCTTTGCGGCCCATAACGTCCCGCGCACTGGCATACGGAATCCCGGATGAAGGACTGGCTGCGCCGATACTGGCTCTTCGTCGCTTTCGCGGTGATCCTGATGCTGGGCGCGACCGGCTTCCTGATCGCGGATGAGGCGATGGCTTGCGAGGGCGGGCCGCTCCTGCATTGCCTCACGCTCGAACAGACCGTCAACGCCTTCTACAATGCGCTCAGGCTTTTCGTACTCGACTTCAATGCCGCGGACTACACGCTCAACCCGTTCCTGCAGATCGCACGCTTCTCCGCCGCCTTGTTCAGCGCGCTGGCCGCGCTGACGCTGGCGGTTCCGCGTGCGGCGCAATGGTTCGCAATCCAGACCCAGAAGCTCAGACGCGGCCGGCGCGCCGTGGTGCTCGGCTATGGCCCGCTTGGCCAGGCGGTGGCGAGGGAGCTTCACAGCAAGCGGCGCGGACCGTTCCTGGTCACCGCGATCCACCGCGGCGTGACCCCCGATCTCAGGGATGTCGCGCGGCGTGACAAGGTTCTGCTGGTGGAGGGCAATCCCGCCAGCCTGTCAACCTTTCGACAGGTCGATCTCGATCGCTGCGTCAAGATCGTCGCGGCGCTCGGCGACGACATGCGCACGCTCGATGCGGCAGAGGCCGCGCGCGGCCATGTCGGCCGGAATGGCCCATCCGTCACGGCATTTCTGAACGATCCCGATCTCGCGACCGGATTTGCCGATTCCGCCCCGCGCGGGTTCCTGGGCGGGCCGGGCATTCGAGGCTTCTGCCTCGCCACGGAAGCCGCCCAAGCCTTGATCGCATCCGCGCGGTTCGACCGTATCGCGCTCGAGGCCGGCCAGGCGCGCGTGCATCTGGTCGTGATCGGTTGCGGCGCGCAGGGCGAGGCCGTTGCCGTGGAAACGCTGTTGACCGCCTGGCGGCGCGGCCTTGGCCCACCGCGCATCACCCTGCTCGACAGGGACATTGGCGCCGCCGAGGCCAGATTCCGCCGCCGCAGCCCCGCCCTGTTCGCGGGGGAGGACGAGCCGGGGCGGTTGCCGGCGACGGCGCGGCCCGACATCGCCTTCGACGCGCTGGACCTCGAAAAGACCGACTTCGGTTCCGACGAGACCATCGCACGACATTGCAGCGAAGGCGCAGGCGTCACCGTCTGGGTGTTCGCGACAGGCGATGATTCGCTCAATCTGCGCGGTGCGCTGGCGCTGCACACGGCCATGCTGAGGCGAAGGCGCGCCGCCGCGCCGATATACGTCCGGATATGGAGCGGGCATGCGGGCGACACGCCCGTGCTGTCGACACCCGGCGTCGGAATGGCTCACACCTTCGGTTCCCTCGAAGACGCGATGGCGGCCACCGCCGCGTGCGACGCCGACCCCGACGCCGTCCCTCGGGCGCTGCATGCCCAGTACGTCGCGACGGGTGAGCAGATGCGGCGCGAGGCAAGTGACTTCAGGTTCACCGACGCCGCGTGGAACGAACTCGACGAGACGAAGCGCACCGCGAACCGCCGACTTCATCGACATACCGCTATGAAGCTCGAGGACCTCGGGGCGCAGTGGCGTCGCGGCGAGCGCGGCATTCCTGTGGTCGACGACGCCTTGCGTGAACGCTTCATCGGCATCGAGCATCGTTTCGACTATGCACGCATCGTCCGCGGGCCGCTGCCGGATCTCTGGTGGAAGGGCGATGACGGCTTTAGACCGACCGACGAGGAGCGGATGCGCGCCGAGCGTATCGCTTCGGTCGCCATCGCGGAGCATGATCGCTGGACCATCGATCGCGCCCTTGAAGGCTGGCGACCGACATTCGCGGACGGCGCCAGGCGAGACGAAGAACGCCGTCTCCACCCCAACATGCATGGCTGGGACCGGCTGGACCCTATGACGAAACGCTGGGACGCGGTGCTGCTCAGGGCGCTCGTGGACGGTGGCGGGCACGACCGGAACCGCGTCAGCGCATGGCCCGCCCAATCGTCCCGCTTGACGCTCGCGCTCGGCGCGGGTTCCGAGCGGACGCCACCCGAGCCGCGCTGGGTGGGTCGCGAACCAGCGCTTTCGCATGGACTGGTGACCCAGATCGACCTGGCCATTCTCGGTTCGGTCGAGCCGAGATGGGCAGCCTCGCTGCGGGCGACGGCGACCAGGCTGGCAAAGGCGCTGTTGTCGGAACCTCGCGTGGCAGAGCGACTCTGCCGTATCCGCTTCCTGTTCCACGAACCACCCTCTGAGGGGGTCATAGCCATCGCGAACGCGATAGCCACCGAAGCCTTCAGGAAGGGCATCGAAGTCTCGTCGAGTTGGCTGTGGGGAACGGCGACGCCGGCTCCGCTCGGCTTCATCGGCCACCGCGACCTGTCCCGCGTGGGCGGGCCCGACGGGCTCGCCGAGGTGCTCGACCGGCTGTTCGCGGCGATCGTGGCCGAAGGCCGGGCAGTCGGCCTCGTGACCGGATACGCCCCCGGAGCCGACCGGCTTGCGGTGGAACGATGGTTGGGCCTCGGATTGCCGAAGCCCACGCTGGTCTTCCCCTACAGGGACAACGCGACCGGCGACTGGTTGAGCGATCGGGGATCCGTCGCTTCACCGGACGAACGCGTCACGGGGGACTCGCTCCGCCCGATCGGCAGCGTCCGGCTGGCGGCGACGAACGGCAAGGCTGACGCCCATTCGGCGCAGGCGCTCGACGTGATCCGCAGTTGCGGGATTCTCGTCGCCATCCACGATGGCCAGGGTTCGTCGGGAAAGGGCAGCGTCGGAGATACGATCGCCAGGGCCCGCAAGGCAGGTCGCCCGGTCGTGACGGTGACGCGGGACAAGAATGGCGCGTGGCGGACGGAAACGGAGTGACCCGGTGACGCCACGCCTGTCCAACATTTGGGCTTGATGGCCCCCCATCCGGGACATAGGCTTCCGCGGCCGGTCGACGAACGCCCGTCCCGGCCACCGAGCGAGAGGCCACGACCCATGCCTACCCTGAATACGAGGGTGATCGCCCTGTGTGGCATCATCGCCGTGCTCGCCCTCCCCTCGTCGGCGATGGCGCAATCGAGGACGCTGACCGTCTCCTGGTGGGGTTTCAACGGAGAGAAGCTCGACCAGTTCATCGTCCAGCCGTTCAAGCGGAAATGCGGCTGCGAGATCGTGTTCGAGACGGGCAACAACGCAGACCGGCTGAACAAGATCAAGATCCGTGGCGGGCAGGGCGTGGACGTCGCCTACTTCACCGACGCCTATTCGCAGATCGGCATCAAGGACGGGCTGTTTCAACCGGTCGACCGCGCGAAGGTGCCGAACCTCGCGCAGGCGTACGAACTCGCGCAGGCGCCGCAGGGCGAATTCGGCCCGGCCTACACGATCGGCCGCGTCGGCATCATCTACGACAGCGCCAAGGTGAAGACGCCGATCACCTCCTGGGGCGACCTGTGGAAGCCGGAGTTCGAGGGTCAGCTTTCGCTGCCAAACGTCACCACCACGGCTGGCCCGATGGTCGTCATGATCGCCGGCGAGCATGCCGGCGCCGACGCATTCGCCGATCCGGACGCCGCCTTCGAGGCGCTCGAGACGCTGAAACCCAACGTGGTCAAGAACTACAACACGGGCTCGGAGCTGGTGAACCTGTTCTCGACCGGCGAGATAACCGCCTCGATCGCGCAGGACTTCACGCTCGGCCAGATCCAGGCCGCGGTACCGACCGCCGTCTGGGCCGATATCTCCGACGGCGCGGTGGCGACGCTCAACACGATCAACATCCCCACGGGCGCCGCGGAAGCGGAGCTCGCGCACGAGTTCATCAATTTCGTGCTGGACCCCGCCTTGCAGCAGACGCTTGCCGAGAACGGCGTCGACGCGCCCGTGGCGAAATCGGTCAGGCTGACACCGGAACAGGCGAAGCAGTGGACCTACGGGGCCGACATGGTCGCCAGCCTCAAGCGCGTCGACTACGAGAAGATGAACGCGGCCAAGGACGGCTGGATCGACCGCTGGAACGAAGTGTTCGGCATGTGAGGGCTCATGGCGAGTTCTCCTCCGCTACCTTGAGTCGAGTCTCACCCCAAGCCGGGGCTGAATCGCGACAACAGGTGCACTCATGCTGAAGCGCCATGCCGGCTGGTGGCTCGCCGCCCCGGCGACATTCGTCGTGCTGGTTTTCCTGATCCTCCCCGTGGCGGGCACCATCGCCACGACCTTCAACGAAGGCGAAAGCGTGTTCGCGCCGTATCTCGCCTTTTTCGGGAGCGGCTTTCGCCGCAACGTGCTGTGGCGAACGCTGGAGATCGCCCTCGCCACGACGGCGATCTCGGTCGTCGTGGGCTTCCTGACGGCGATCGTGGTCGCCCGCTCGCCGCGACGGCTGCGCAGCGTGCTGATCGTGGCGGCGGTGTTCCCGCTGCTCACCGGCGTGGTGGTGCGTTCCTTCGCCTTCCTCATCCTGCTCGGCAAGAATGGCATGGTGAACTCGACGCTCATATGGCTCGGCGTCACCGACGAACCCTTCTCCATGCTCTACACGCAGGGCGCGGTCATCGTCGCGATGGTCTACCTCTTCGTGCCGCTGATGATCCTCACCCTCGTCGGCGTTCTGGAGAACATCCCTGGCGACATGGCGCAGGCCGCCGCCTCGCTCGGGGCGTCGCCTGCCGCGACCTTCCGCCAGGTGACATTCCCGCTCGCGGTGCCCGGCCTGATCGTCGGTGCGGTGCTGGTCTTCACCGGCTCCTTCACCGCCTACGCCACCCCGCAATTGCTCGGCGGCGAGCGGCAGATGGTCATGGGCACGCTGATGTACCAGCGCGCCATGGTCGCCTTCGACTGGGTCGGCGCCTCGACCATCGCTGCCATCATGGTCGTGGTCACCGTCACCGTCGTGCTCGGCATGAACCGGCTGGCGCACCGTCTCAACCCGGCCCATGCCTGATGCCGACGCGCACGCATCCCCTGCTGACAAGCTTCGCCGCGCTGGTCTATCTCTTCCTGATGCTGCCGCTGGTGATCGTCGTCGGCGCGGCGCTCTCCGATACGACCTATCTCACATTCCCGCCGCAGGGCCTGTCGCTGCGCTGGTTCGAGAACATCTTCGCCATCGAGGCGTTCCGCCGCACCATGGTGACCAGCTTCCAGCTCGCCGTCGTGTCGACCTCGCTGGCGCTCTTGATCGGCATCCCGGCAGCCTATGCGCTGGCGCGCTACAGGATCGCGCTGCCGTCGTGGCTGTCGACGATGTTCGTGCTGCCGATCCTCGTGCCCGAGATCGTGCTGGGCTTCTCGCTGCTCAAGTCCGTCGCGGTCGGTGCCGGCCTGCCGATCCTGCCGACGCTGCTCATCGGCCACACGCTGCTGGTGCTGCCCTATGCGGTGCGAGTGGTCAGCGCCAGCCTCGCCTCCTTCGACTTCTCGATCGCCGAAGCCGCCGTCAGTCTCGGCAGCCCGCCGGCGAAGACCTTCTTCACCATCGTGCTTCCCAACATCCGCTCCGGCGTCGTCGCGGCCTTCATCCTGGCCTTCATCACCTCGATCAACGACGTGTCGACCTCGCTCTTTCTCACTGGTCCCGGCGTCTCGACCCTGCCGATCCAAATCCTCGCCCATGTCGAGCAGTTCTTCGACCCGACCATCGCGTCCGTTTCGGTATTGCTGATGGCGCTGACCGTCATCGTCATGGTGATCGTCGAGCGCACGCTCGGCCTCGCCGTCGTGGCGCGGTAGGGCCGTCCGATGAGCGTCGCCCTCGCCATTGAGAACCTGACCGTCCACTACGGGTCGACCAAGGTGCTGGAGGACCTGTCGCTTGCCGTCGAGGCCGGCGAACTCGTGTCGCTGCTTGGCGCCTCCGGTTGCGGCAAGACCACGACGTTGCGCGCAATCGCCGGGTTCCTCGAACCGACGGCCGGACGAATCCTGCTCGGCGGACGCGACCTCGCGAGACTTCCCGCCTACCGCCGCGACATCGGGCTGGTGTTCCAGAACTACGCGCTCTTCCCGCATCTCACCGTCATCGACAACGTCGCCTTCGGCCTGAAGCAGCGCGGGTTGGCCTCCGCCGAGCGTGGCAAGCGCGTCGGCGCGATGCTGGAGCGCGTCGGCCTCTCCGCCCTCGCCGACCGGCTGCCCGGCGCGTTGTCGGGCGGGCAGAAGCAGCGCGTGGCGCTTGCGCGCGCGCTGGTGATCGAGCCGCCGCTGCTCATGTTGGACGAACCGCTGTCCAACCTCGACGCAAAGCTCAGGACCGACATGCGCGTCGAGATCCGACAGCTCCAGCGCGCCAACGGCACGACCTCGATCTATGTCACACACGACCAGGAGGAGGCCTTCTCTATCTCCGACCGCGTGGCGATCATGCATCAGGGCCGGATCATGCAGTTCGATACGCCCGAGACGCTCTACCAGCGGCCGAAGAACGCTTTCGTGGCGCGTTTCGTGGGGTTCGAGAACCTGATCGCGATGAGGGTGGTCGCGCGCGACGGCGCGCTGGCGACAGCCGAACTCGCCGGCGGCACGGTGCTCGTCCTCGATGGCTGGCGCCTGGGCGACGTACCTGACGAGTTCGTTCTGGCGGCACGCGCCGACGGGCTGACGGTGTCGGTCGATGCGAGGGCGGCGGGGGTTCCCGCGAAGGTCGTGCTCAGGACCTATCTCGGCCGCGCCTACCAGTACCGCTGCGAGACGGCCGCCGGCCCGCTCGTCGCCAACGGCCCGCTGTCGACGCCGCTGGAGCCGGGCACGACGGCAACGCTTGTGCCGAAGCCCGAGCAGTGCTGCGTGCTGGGGGTGGAGTGATGGGCACATCTGTGACCGATCTTGAACCGACCCCCCTCTGGCCTGCCGGCCATCTCCCCCTCAAGGGGGGAGATCAGCAGCTTCGGCCTTTCCGCAAAATTGGGAACGTCGACGATTGGCGAAACGATAGCCGACATCCAATCTCCCCCCTTGAGGGGGAGATGGCCGGCAGGCCAGAGGGGGGTCGCTGCCGTTTGCACGATACCGGTGACTAGGGATGACCCTCCTCATCACCAACGCCACGCTCCTCCCCTGCACATCTGAGATGCCAGTGGTCGAGAATGGCTGGGTCCACATCGAGGGCGAAACCATCGCCGCGATCGGCAAGGGCCCGCCGCCCGCCCTGCCCGAGACCATCGACGTCGGCGGCGACATCGTCATGCCCGGCATGGTCAATCCGCACTGCCACATGGCGATGACCCTGTTCCGCGGCCTCGGCGAGGACGTGGACGACCGACTCTACCGCTACGTGCTGCCTATGGAGCGGAAGTTCGTCACGCCGGACATGGTGCGGATCGGCACGACGCTCGCCGCGCTGGAGTTGATCCAGGGCGGCGTCACGACCGTCGCCGACATGTATTATTTCGAGGCCGAGGTCGGGCGCGTGGTCGACCGCGCCGGCATGCGCGGCGTCGTCGGCCAGACCATCGCCGACTTCGACCCGCCCGACCACGAGACGATCGACGCCGGCTTCGCGCTGACCGAAGACCTCGTCGCGGAATTCGCCGGCCATCCGCGCGTCATCCCCTCCATCGCGCCGCACGCGCCTTACTCCACCGACATCGCGGTGATGAACCGCGTCGCGCGCTGGGCCGAGGTCCATGCGGACGTGCCGGTGCAGATTCATCTCGCCGAGATGGATTCGGAGATGGAGTGGTGCGCCCGCCATCACGGGCTGCGACCCGTCGGTGTGGTCGCGAAGGCCGGCCTGCTGCGCAGGGGGCTCATCTGCGCCCACTGCCTGCATGTCGACGACGCCGACATCGCGACGATGGCGGCGGCGGAAGTACGGGTCGCGCACAACGCCCGCTCCAACGCCAAGGCGGGGCGCGGCATCGCGCCGGTGGAGGCGATGCGAAGGGCAGGAATACCAGTCGGCATCGCCACCGACGGGCCGATGAGCGGCAACACGCTCGACCTGTTCTCGCAATTCGGGCCCGTGACGATGTTCCAGAAGCTCCTGGGGCGCAGCCGCAAGCCGATGCCAACGGTCGAGGTGATCCGCATGGCCACCATCGAGGGGGCCACGGTGCTCGGGCTGGACGACCGGATCGGTTCGCTGGAGCCAGGCAAGCAAGCAGACCTCATCCGCGTCGACCTGTCCACCGTGCGGCTCCATCCGATATACGATCACTATGCGACGCTGGTCTACGCGGCGATGCCGGCCGACGTCCGAGACGTCATGGTCGCGGGGCGGTGGATCATGCGCGACCGCGAGACGTTGACCATCGAGAAGACGAAGGCGCTGCGCGACGCGCTGCAGCTCGCCGGGGCGTTCCAGGCCGAGATGGCGATCATCGACGCGGCGGGCTGAGGAGGACATGATGACCAAAGACCGCCTCGAAACGGTGCTCGCCGCGGCCGATGCCGGCATGGGCGCCAGCCTCGACCGGTTGTTCGAGCTGATCCGAATCCCCTCCATCTCGACCGAACCGGCTCACCGCGAGGACTGCCGCCGCGCGGCAGACTGGCTGGAGGGCGAGTTGCTTGCACTTGGGTTCGAAGCGTCGGTCCGGCCCACGGCCGGCCATCCGATGGTCGTCGCGCACGACCGCACGGGCGATGGACCGCATGTGCTCTTCTACGGCCATTACGACGTGCAGCCGGTCGACCCGATCGGCCTCTGGAAGACCAAACCTTTCGAACCGGTGCTTGTCCCGCAGCCAGGCGGCGACAGCCACATCGTGGCGCGCGGCGCCTCGGACGACAAAGGCCAGCTGCTCACCTTCGTCGAAGCCTGCCGCGCCTGGAAGAACGCGACGGGATCCCTGCCCGTCCGTGTCTCGATGCTGTTCGAGGGCGAGGAGGAGATTTCCAGCCCGAACCTGATCCCCTTCCTCGAGGCGAACAAGGACGACCTCTTCGCCGACCTGATGCTGGTCTGCGACACCGACATGTGGGACGAGCGGACCCCGGCCATCACCACCATGCTGCGCGGGCTGGTCGAGGAGGAGATCGATATCACCACGGCCGACCGCGACCTGCATTCGGGCATGTTCGGCTCGGCAGCGCGCAACGCCAACCAGCTTCTGGCTGAGATCCTCTCCAGCCTGCGCGGGCCGGATGGAAGCGTGAACATCGACGGTTTCTACGACGGCGTCGCCGAGCTTCCGGAGGAGGTGAGGGCGATGTGGAACCGCCTGCCCTTCGACGGCGAAAAATTCCTTGCCGACATCGGCCTGTCGATCCCGGCGGGCGAGCAGGGCCGCTCGGTGCTGGAGCAAGTCTGGGCGCGCCCCACCTGCGAGGTGAACGGCATGTGGGGCGGCTATACCGGCGAGGGCTTCAAGACCGTCATCCCGGCGAAGGCGCACGCCAAGATCTCGTTCCGGCTGGTCGCCGGGCAGGATCCCGAAAAGGTCCGCGCGGCCTTCCGCGCGCATGTCGAGGCGCGGGTCCCGGCCGACTGCTCGGTGACCTTCATCAATCATGGCGGCAGCGCCGCGACCGTCATCCCGGTCGACAATCCCTTCCTCCAGCCGGCGCTGACCGCGCTCGCCGAGGAGTGGGACGGCCGCTCGGCCGTCGCCGGCACCGGCGGCTCGATTCCCATCGTCGGCGAGTTCAAGCAGCGGCTCGGCATGGACGCGCTGCTGGTGGGCTTCGCGCGCTTCGACAACCGCATCCACAGCCCGAACGAGAAATACGACCTGTCGAGCTTCCGGAAGGGCATCCGCTCCTGGGTGCGCATCCTCGCCGCCTTCGCCGATAGACGCTGAACATGGCCCGCAAGGTCGTCATCGACACCGATCCCGGCATAGACGACGCGGTGGCGATCCTCGCCGCGCTCGCCTCGCCGGAACTCGACGTCGCCGGCCTCACGACCGTCGCGGGCAATCTCGGCATCGCCGTTACGACCCGCAACGCCGGCCGCATCCTCGCGCTGGCCGGACGGTCGGACATTCCCGTCATCGCGGGCGCTGACCGACCGCTGGTGCGCGCATTCAAGGATTTCGCCGACATCCATGGCGAAGGCGGGCTGGGTGCCGTCCCTGTCCCGGAACCGGCCGTGCCATCGCGATCCGGCGCCGTCTCGTGGCTGGCGGCCCTCCTTTTGCGTGAACCCTCGGGATCGGTCGACATCCTCGCTCTCGGACCCCTGACCAACGTCGCGCTCCTGCTGCGCGACTACCCGGCCGCCGCGCGTCGGATCGGCCGCGTGATCGCCATGGGCGGCGCTGTCCGCGAGCCCGGCAATGTCGGCAGGGCCGAGTTCAACTTCGCGGTCGACCCGGAAGCGGCAGCGGCGGTCCTCGCTGCCGGCCTCGACCTGACGCTGATCCCGCTCGACGTGACGCGCCGGGTGCGCGCCACACGTGAGCACACGGCGGCACTCGCCGCTTCATCAAGTGTCATCGCCAGCACGGCCGGCGCGCTGATCGACGCCTATTTCCAGTCGACGGCGGGCGGCGCGAGCCGTCCGCTGCACGATCCCTGCGTGATGCTCTTCGCGCTGCGGCCGGAGCTGTTCGGCGTCGAGACGATGCCGCTCTCTGTCTCCACCGCCGGCGATCCGGGCATGCTGTCGCTGGACCCGATCGGTGGATCACCGGTCAATGTCTCCATGCGCGTCGATGCCGAGGGCGCGCTTGATCTCCTCTGGCAACGCCTGCGCGGCTGACTGCTGGACCAAGCCTTCCGGCTTGCCATTCCCCGCCGCTTCGTCCAGAAGCCGCCGCTCGCGGCGAATTTCGTCGCAATGCGGGGCGTGGGCCCGTGAGGCCGCTCCGCAGGCGAAAGACCGGAACCATGACCGTGTTGGCACAAACGGGCGCGCGGGCGCCCTGGAGCCTTTGGCGCCGCGAGGTCGCGGCGACGCTGGCGCTCGCCTGGCCGATGGTGCTGACCAATCTCGCCCAGACCGCGATGACCGCGACGGACGTGATGATCCTCGGCCGGCTGGGTCCCGACGCGCTCGCCGCCAGCGCGCTGGGCGCCAACCTCTATTTCGCGCCGATGATCTTCGGGCTGGGTCTGGTGCTCGCGACCTCGCCAATGATGGCCACCGCGCTCGGCCGCCGCCGCCATTCGGTGCGCGACCTGCGCCGGACGGTCCGGCAGGGGTTCTGGCTGGCCATGATGGTTGCGGTGCCGATCTGGGCGATCCTGTGGAATGGCGGCGCGATCCTCGCGGCCATGGGCCAGGAACCGCGCCTCGCCGAGATCGGCGGCGCCTATCTGCGCACGCTCATGTGGGGATTGCTGCCCTTCTATTTCTACATCGTCTTGCGTTCCTTCATCTCGGCGCTGGAGCGGCCCGGCTGGGCGCTCGCCATCGCCTTCGGGGCAGTGGCCTTCAATGCGTTCGCCAACTGGGTGCTCGTCTTCGGCAATCTTGGATTCGCGGCGATGGGCGTCTCGGGCTCGGGGCTGGCGACCACGCTGTCCAGCCTGCTGATGTTCATCGGCATGGCCGCCGTGGTCCTGATCCAGCCGCGGTTCAGGCGCTATCGGCTGTTCGGTCGGTTCTGGCGCGCCGACTGGCCCCGTTTCCGAGCGCTCGCCAGGCTCGGCCTGCCGATCGCGGGCCTCCTCGCGTTCGAGGTGACGGTGTTCAACGCGGCGGCCTTCCTGATGGGTCTCATCGGCGCGTCGCAGCTCGCCGCCCACGCGATCGCCCTGCAAATCGCCTCGATCAGTTTCATGGTGCCGATGGGCCTGTCGCAGGCGGCGACCGTGCGCGTCGGCATCGCCTACGGCGCGGGCGACGCCGAGGGCGTGCGGCGGGCCGGATGGATCGCTTTCTGGCTCGGCGTCGGCTTCATGGCGACGATGGGCCTGCTGATGATCGCCGTTCCGACGCTCCTGATCTCCGCCTTCATCGACGTGACCGCTCCGGCCAACGCCACGGTCGTCGCCTTCGCGGTCGGCTTCCTGTTCTGGGCGGCGGTGTTCCAGGTCGCCGACGGCGCGCAGGCGGTCGGGGCGGGCATGCTGCGCGGCCTTCACGACACGACGGTGCCGATGCTCTATGCGGCCTTCGGCTACTGGCTCGTCGGCATGCCGCTCGGCGCGTGGCTTGCCTTCCGCGCGGGCATGGACGGCACCGGCATTTGGATCGGATTGTCGGTCGGCCTCGGCGTGGTCGCACTCCTGCTCGTTCGCCGCTGGATGCGGCGCGATCGGATCGCCCGCCGGGACGCCGCAACGGCGGCGCCCATCCTGATCGCGCACTGATCTCTGGCGGCCACCCGGCCCACGGGCTAAGAAGGCCCAGGTTCTGCCTGGAGACGGCATGCCCTCCGTCATCATCGATCTCGACGTGATCGCCGCGAACACGCAGCGCCTCACCGAATGGCTCAGCCCCCAGGGGGTTTCGGTCTGGGGCGTCGTCAAGGCGACCTGCGGGTCGCCGCTGGTCGCGCGCGCCATGCTGCGTGGCGGCGCGACCGGGCTGGCGGATTCGCGCACCGACAACATCCAGCGACTGCGGCATGCCGGCATCACCTGCCCCGTGATGATGCTGCGCATCCCGTCCGTGTCCGAAGCATCCGAGGTGGTGCGGCTCTGCGAGGTCAGCCTGAACTCCGAGCCGGCCGTGCTCGATGCGCTGGCCGAAGCCGCCGCCGAACAAGGATGCGTCCATGACGTGATCCTCATGCTCGACATGGGCGACCGGCGGGAGGGCGTTTCGCCGGAAGAGCTGATGCCGCTAGCCGCCACCGCCATGCGCGAGCCGTCGCTGCGGCTGGCCGGCATCGGCGCCAACTTCATGTGCGCCAGCGGCGTCATGCCCACGGTCGGCAAGCTCGAGGCGCTCTGCCGCCTCGCCGATCAGGTCGAGCAGAAGTTCGGGACGAAACTCGACATGATCTCGGGCGGCAATTCCTCCAACTTGGCGCTGATGAAGAGCGAGGGCGTTTCCATGCCGCCGCGCGTCAACAGCCTGCGCGTCGGCTCGACCATCCTGCGCGGCGAGAACTCCTTCACCGGCGGGACGCTCGACGGCTTCGGCGACGACGCCTTCCTGCTCGAGGCGGAACTGATCGAGATTCGCACCAAGCACTCCCTCCCGGATGGCGAGACCGGGCCCGACGCGTTCGGCAACCGCGTCGTCTTCGAGGACAAGGGCGCGCGGCTTCGCGGCATCGTCAATCTCGGACGCGTCGACATGCGGCCGGAAGGGCTGAAGCCGCGCCATCGAAACATCGGGATCGTGACGGCTTCCAGCGACCATCTGATCGTCGACATCACGGAGGCGAAGAAGTTCGCGGTCGGCGACACGATGCGTTTCGACATGGACTATGGCGCGCTCGTGCAGTCGATGCTGTCGCCCTACATCGAGAAGCATCTCGCCGGCCGCGAGGCCATCGCGCCGCGGCCGACCGCGGTCAGGCTGATCGCCGACCCGTCGATCCACGACCGCGACGAGACCCGCGCCTTCCTCGCCGGCGTGGCGGAACTCGGCCTGGCGGTCAAGCGCGACGGCGTGCCCGCACCAGCCGACCTGCCGATCTGGATCGTGGCCGAGCGGGAGCACATCCACGATCTGCTGGCCACCGCCGACGACGATGCCGTCGAAGCGGCGCTGCTCTGGATCGATTCCGAGCCCGGCGACATCGGCCGTGTCGTCTCGCCGGAATCGGCCGCGCTCTTCGGCCTCCAGAAGGCGAACCGAGAGCAGGCGAGGATCATCGAGGAGCGCGACATGCTGGCGCTCACCATGGAGGACATCGATCTGATCGGGATCCGCGAGGCTGCGCGCAAGGCGATCAAGCGGGTGACCGACATCTCCGACGGCTTCGGCATGGTGCTGCACGCCTCGGCGGCGCGCGGCATGGCCCGCGATCCGCGCGAGGCCGGGCTTTCCTTCCGTGAATGTTCGGCGATGATGGAACGCGTCGCGGCGAGCGAGGAGTTGCGCGCCATCGTTCTCGCCGGGCTCGGCCGTAGGCCCAAACGGGCAGCGCTGGAGGCTGCCTACGGCTATCTGCTCAGCGCGCTGGGAAAGAGGATACTGGGATAGACCATGCCGGAGACATTCGACATCGCCATCGTCGGCGGCGGCATCGCCGGCATCTCGCTTGCCTGGCATCTTGCCGGAAGGCGCACGGTTGTCGTGCTGGAGCGCGAGACGGCGCTCGGCTATCACGCGACCGGGCGGTCGGCCGCGGAGTTCGCCTTCCGCTTCCACACGCCGCTCGTCGCCAGGCTCGCGGCGATCAGCTACCCGTTCCTGTCCGCGCCGCCGCCGGGGTTCACGGAGACCGCGCTACTCAAACGGCGCGGCAATCTCATTGTCGCCGACATTGAGAAAGCCGCGCAGCTCGCCGACGTCTACGCCACCGAGAGCGCGACGATGCACGGGCTGGAACGGCTCACCGTCGATCACGCGATCGAACGCGCGCCCATCCTCAATCCCGACTGGCTTGCCGGCGCCTTCTACGATCCCGACTGCTGGGACATCGAGGCGGAAAATCTCCTGCAGGGCTACGCCAAGGGAGCGCGAGCTGCGGGCGGGATCATCAGGACCGGGGTCGAGGTGAAGGCGACGCGGCGCGACGGCGGGGCATGGGCGCTGGAAACGAGCGGCGGCGAGGTTCGCGCAAGCACGGTCGTCAATGCCGCCGGAGCCTGGGCCGACGCTCTCGCCGAACTCTGCGGCGTGCCGGCGCTGGGCATCGTCCCCTACCGGCGCACTGCGATCACCGTGGATGCGCCTGGCGTCGACGTCGGCGCGCTGCCGGAAATCTCCGAGGTCGCTGACACCTTCTACATGAAGCCGGAGGCCGGTCGGCTGCTGGTTTCGCCATGCGACGCGACCGAGAGCCCGCCCTGCGACGCGCAACCTGAAGAACTCGATGTCGCCTATGCCGCCTGGTACGTCGAGCAGGCGACGACCATCGCGATGCGCCATGTCGCGCATTCTTGGGCGGGCCTGCGCACCTTCGCCCCCGACAAGGCTCCGGTCGTCGGGTTTTCGTCCAAGGCCGACGGCTTCTTCTGGCTTGCCGGCCAGGGCGGCTTCGGTATCCAGACGGCGCCTGCGCTGGGGTCTCTGGCGGCGGAACTGATCGTGGCGGGGGCTGCGCCTGAGGGTTTTGTCGCGCAGGGGCTGACTGCCGAGCCCTTCGCGCCGGCAAGGCTGGGCGGGTAGGGCTACGCCGTGCGCAGATCGGCCAGATAGGGGTTCGCCGCGGCCGAGACGGCATAGTCGGCTGGCCTGATTTCCGCGCTGAGCAGCGCCTCCCTCACGCCCGCCTTGGCGAGCAGCGCGCCATCCGGCGCGGCTATGCCGGACAGGCCCGCATAGGCGAAGCGCTCGTCGGCGCCGCAATGGTCGACATAGGCGAGGAAGACCTGGTTCTCGAAGGCGCGGACCGGGATCATCTTCTGGGCGATCAGCGCGGCATGGTCGGATGCCGGAAGCGCCGTCGGGACGAGGACGAGTTGAGCGCCGGACTGGGCCAGACGGCGGACGTTCTCGGGAAACTCGACGTCGTAGCAGATCAGCATGCCGAGCCTCAGGCCGCCATACTCGAAGACATTGGCCGTCGGCTCGCCGGCGGCGAAATGGCGGCGCTCGTAATCGCCGTAGAGATGCGACTTGCGGTAGACGATCCGCCGGCCGGAGGGGTCGACGAAGAGCGCGCTGTTCCAGACCCGGCCGTCCGCCGTCTCCGCGAAGCCGGCGACGATGGCGACGCCATGCCGGGCGGCTAGGGCTGCGAGACGCGAGGCCGCCGCTCCGTGGGATGCCTCGGCCAGGGTGGCGAACGCGTCGGCCGCGCCATAACCCGTCACCGCAAGCTCGGGCGCCACCAGGAGCCTGGCGCCCTTGCCGGCCGCCTCGGCCACCGCCCGCTCGATGCGCGCGAGGTTGGCGTCGACGTCGCCGGCCTTCGCGACCATCTGAAGCGCCGTGATCTTCATCAGCCGGGCTCGGACGACATGGCGCCGAGCAGGCGGCGAATGTCGCCAAATCGGGCGATCAGCCCGAAGACGAGCGCCGCGAGCGCGACGAAGAAGACCGACACCGCAGCCATCGTCGGCGTGTAGCCGTAGCGTAGCGCGTTGAAGATCTTGATCGGCAGCGTCTCCATGGTGAAGCCGACCGTCATGTAGGCGATGATGTACTCGTTGAGCGACAGCACGAAGGCGAAGGCGTAGCCGGAGACCATGTAGGGCAGGATCAGCGGCAGCACGACCGTCTTCAGAACCGTGCGCTCGTCGGCGCCCATCGTCGACGCCGCCTCGACCAGCGACCGATCGATCGAGGCGAAGCCGAGAGACAGGGTCACCAGCGGAAGGGTGACGAAGAAGATCGCGTGGCTGATCGCCGCCGTCCATGGCTGGCCGTAGAAGCCGGCGGTCGCCCAGAAGGTGAGGAAGCCGAGCGCGGTGATGACCGGCGGCAGGATGAAGGGAGCCAGTCCCAGCACCTGGAAGATCCCCGCCCACGGTGCGATGCGGCGCCACAGGAACCAGGCGAGCGGCATGGCGATGGCGACGGCGATCGCCGCCGAACTCAGCGCCAGCAGCAGCGAGGCGATCAGCGCCGAGCGCCATTCCGGGTTGGCGAATATCTGGCCGTACCAGTCGAGCGAGAAGCCGACCGGCGGGAAGGCGAGGTCCTGCTTCTCGTTCACCGAAACGCCCGCGACCACGATCATCGGGCCGGTCAGGAACAGCGCCACCAGGAAGAAGTAGAGCCGGCGAAGGAAGGCGTTCATCCGGCATTCTCCCTGCGCCCGATCAACAGCGTCATGCCCACAAGCGCCAGCGAGATCAGCACGAGGAACACTGCCATCGCGGCGGCGAAGGGCATGTTCGATTGGTAGATCGCCTGGTCGGTGATCAGCACCGACAGGGTCCAGTGCTGCGGCCGGCCGAGGATCTGCGGCAGCAGATAGGAGCCGAGCGCGAAGACGAAGACCATGATGATGGTGGCGACGATGGTGTTTCTCAGCGCCGGCACGACCACGTTGAGGAACGCGCGGACAGGGGACGCGCCGAGCGTCCGCGCGGCCTCCAGCAGCGTCGGGTCGAGCCGCACCAGCGCCGGATAGAGTACGAGGATCGTGTAGGGCAGCGCCTGGTAGACCATGCCGGTCAGCACCGCACCGAAGCCCGGCAGCAGCGCCACCGGCTCGTCCATCAGTCCCAGCCAGACGAACAGGTTGGTGATGCCGGCGGTGCGCGAGAACAGCGTCGACCATGCGAAGCCGATAATGACTTCCGAGAGCGACAGGATCGACAGGAGCGCCACCAGCCAGCCCGTCTGGGTACGGCGCGGCGCCCGCGTCAAGAGGTAGGTGAACGGAAAGGCGATGACGACGCAGCAGGCGGCAACGATGATGGACAGCATCAGCGAGAAGCCGAGCACGCCGCCGAAGAAGGCCGAGAGGAAGCGGGCGTAGTTGTCGACCACGAAGTCGGGGGTATAGAAGCCCGCCGGATTGCGGCGGAAGAAACTCACCGCGATCATGATGCCGAACGGTACGACGAAGAAGACGGTCAGCATCAGCCCCGGGAAGAACAGGGGCGTGTAGTCGGCGACCGATCTCGGCGCCTCGCGCCTCATGGCTGCACCACCACGCAGCGGTCCGGCGCGAGAAGTACGCCCACCGTCTGGCCGGTCGTCACCTCGGGGCGCTCGCGCGGCGTCGCGACAGCGACCACCATCGTGCCCTTCACATCGACGAAGGTCTCGATGGTGCCGCCGAGATCGCGCACGAAGGTCACCGTGCCGTCGACGGTCCCCCTGCCCGGGGCAGTCACCTGCACGTCCTCCGGCCGGATCGACACGAAGGCCTTGCCGGACGGCGTGGCGAGTCCGGCCACGACGCCGCCGAGCACGCTCGCCTGGCCTGAAGCACCCGACGAGACTTCGAGCAGATTGGTCGAGCCGATGAAGTCGGCGACGAAGGCGTCGGCCGGCTTGCGGTAAATCTCGATCGGCGGCGCCGCCTGGCGGATCCTGCCCTGGCCCATGACCACGACGAGGTCGGCCATGGTCATCGCCTCGCGCTGGTCGTGGGTCACGACGATCGTGGTGACGCCGAGCTGCTGCTGGAGCTGGCGCAGTTCGACCTGCATGGCTTCGCGCAGCTTGGCGTCGAGCGCCGATAGCGGTTCATCGAGCAGGAAAAGTCGCGGCGAGATGGCGAGCGCACGCGCGATCGCCACGCGCTGTTTCTGTCCACCGGAAAGCTTCGCCACCGGCCTGTCCGCGAAGCCGTGCAGATGGATGAGCTTGAGGAGTTCGTCGACGCGCGCCCGCTGCTCCTCGCGCGGCCGGCCGCGTATCCTGAGCGGATAGGCGATGTTGTCGCCGACGGTCAGATGCGGGAACAGCGCCAGCGACTGGAACACCATGCCGAGGTTGCGGCGATGCGTCGGGACAGGCGTTATGTCCTCGTCGTCGATCATGATCTTGCCGCCGCTCGGCTCCTCGAGCCCGGCGATCATCCGCAGCAGGGTCGTCTTGCCGCAGCCCGAGGGTCCGAGCAGGCAGACGAAGGTGCCATGCGGAACCGACAGGTTCACGCTTTCAACGGCGTTGAAAGTGCCGAATGACTTGGTGACGTTGCTGATAACCAGTCCGGACATGGGCCAACCGTTCGATTGGAGACACCGACATGTTATGGATCACTCGGCCGGGGACCGCTGAAGCGCGGGCGCCCGGCCATCGTGACCTTCCGCCGTGCGACCGGCACGGCGGATCCGCCAGGTGGGCGGGCCGTTCAACCCGCGATCAACTCGGTCCACTTCTGGTTCAGCCAGTCGGACTTCGTCGTGTAGAGGTCGTAGCGCGGGATGATCGGCGCGATCTCCGACGACACGGACGCGAACTCCTCCGGCGTCAGGTCGAGCACCTCCTTCTTCAGTGTCGGCGCGGTGCCCACCTTGCGCGACATGAGGCCCTGGATCGAAGGCTGGCTCATGTAGTCGATGAAGACATGCGCCTCCTCGACCTTGGTGGAGGCGCGCGAAAGGCACCAGTTGCCCGAGTCCTGGATGCCGCCCTCCTTCGGGAAGGTCGAGCGCACCGGGTGGCCGTCGGCGGCGGCGAGACCAGTGACATCGTGATAGTACTGGCCCATCGGGATCTCGCCCGACTTCAGCGCCTGCTCGAACTGCGCCTCGTCGCGGTACCAGAGCCGGACGTTCGGCTTCACCTCGGCGAGTTTCTCGAAGGCCTTCAACTGGCCTTCCTCGGTGTCGAGCGCGTTGGTGCCGCCCATGAAGGTCTTGGCCGTCACTTCGAGAAGGAAGGCGTTGGAAACCAGCGCCAGCAGGCCGAGCTTGTCCTTGTTCGCGGGATCCCAGAGCGCCGCCCAGCTGTCCGGCGCGGTCGGGTAGGCGTTGGTGTTGGTGACCAGCGTGATGTACCATGCCACCGCGCCGATGCCGGCGACCCGGCCGTCCAGATACTTGTTGACGAAGTGGTCGAGCAGGTCGCCGTAGTTCTTGATCTTGGCAGGATCGATCGGCGTCCAAAGCTCTGTCGACTGGCCCTTGAGCGTCGAGGTCTGCGACATCATCGAGAGATCGGCCGGCGCGGCGCCCGCCTTCGCCGCCTGCTCGAGCTGGACGAGCCAGGCCTCGCCGGTCGGCTCCGCGACCGACTCGACCGCGATGCCGCTCGCCTTGGTGAATTCGGGGAAGATGTTCTTGTCGAACGAATCCTTGAAGTAGCCGCCATAGACGCCGACCTTGATCGAGCGGTCCTGCGCGCGCAGGACGTTTGGCATGGCGAGCAGGCCGGCGGCGGCCGCGCCGCCCGCCAGAACCGAGCGGCGGGATACGCCGCGGGAAAGCATCGTCTTCATTTCGCTTCTCCTCTGTTGTCGGCCGGCTTTCTGCCGGCATGTTCCCGTCTCGTTATTTCTTGCCGGCGATCGCCGGGCTGAACACCATCAGGCTCAATATCTCGAACAGCACCTGCGCGCCCGCATGCGCGGTGTTCGTTGTCGCGTCATACTGCGGCGCCACCTCGACCACGTCGCCGCCGACAAGGTTCACGCCCTTGAGACCGCGCAGGATCGCCAACACCTCGCGCGTGGTCATGCCGCCGACTTCCGGCGTGCCGGTGCCGGGCGCGAAGGAGGGGTCCAGGCTGTCGATGTCGAAGGAAAGGTATGTCGGCCCGTCCCCGACGATGTCGAGCGCCTTGGCGATCACCGCCTCGATGCCCATGCGGTCCACCTCCTCGGCATGTATGACGGTCATGCCGGACTCGTAGGAGAATTCCCACAGATACTCGGCCGATCCGCGAATGCCGATCTGGATCGTGCGGGAAGGATCGAGCACGCCGTCCAACACCGCATTGCGGAACGGGCCGCCGTGATGGAATTTCGTATGGTCGAAGGCGCCGCCCGTGTCGCAATGGGCGTCGATGTGGATCATGCCGACCGCCCTCTCGCGGCCCACCGCCTTGAGGATCGGGTGGGTGATCGAATGGTCCCCGCCGACCGACAGCGGAACGACGCCCGCCGCGACGATCTGGCCGATGCGGCGCTCAATGTCGTCGTGGCTCTGCTCCAGCCGGTAGCGCGAGGCGAAAGGCACGTCGCCGATGTCGGCGACGCGCAGGTCGAAGACCGGCGCGCAACCGAGCACATGGTTGTAGGGGCCGATGCGCTCGATGGCGCGCAACGCACGCGGACCGAAGCGCGAGCCCGGCCGGTTGGTGACGCCGAGGTCCATCGGCACGCCGGTGATGGCGACCTGGAGATCGCCGAAATCCGGCTTGTCGCCGTCGGCGGGCAGGTAGGGCGCGGTCAGGAATGTCGGGACGCCGGCGTAGGGCGCGGCCCGCGTGCCGCCTTTGGAAAATATCTTGTCAGCCACCTTGCGGAACGCGGGATCGAAGAGCTCGCCGCCATGCGCCTCGCCGTACTTGCGGCGCAGCGCCTCCAGCTTTCCCCGATCGTATCCCATCCGGCAGACCTCCGTTCGACCTGTCGAGGCACGCTTCGCCGCGGCGTTCCGCGAACACCTGGCGTACCCTCGGGCCGCGTTCCCCATCCCGTCTTTTTCTGTGGTTGGGGGCAGTGTTCCGCAACGGCGTTGGAGAATCAATTGATATTGTTCTAGTGTTGCATGTGAGGAATCCTCACAAGAAGAGATGGCCCGCCGACTGCCTCCGCTCAATCCGCTCCGCGCCTTTGAGGCGACGGCGCGACATGGTTCGCTGTCGAAGGCCGCCGGCGAGCTCAACGTCACGCATGGCGCGGTCAGCCACCAGGTGAGCGCGCTCGAAGCCGCGCTGGACGTGCAGCTGTTCGAACGCCACGGCCGGCGGCTCAAGCTGACGCCTCAGGGCGCCGAGCTCCTGCCGGCCGTCTCGAACGCCTTCGAAGGCATCGCCGCCGCGACGGCGCGAATGACCAGGCCGGCAAGCTCGGGCGCCCTGACCGTCACCTGCGTGGCGGCGCTCCTGTCTTTCTGGCTTATCCCGCGACTTGGCTCCTTCATCGCCCAGTATCCCGGCATCGCGCTGACGCTCGCGGCGTCCAACGATCCCGACGACATCCGCTCGGCCGACGTCGACGTCTGCGTGCTCTACGGCGACGGGAGCTGGACCGACTGCTGGGTGAAACGCTGGTCCGGACTGGATCTCTTTCCGGTCGCGAGCCCGACACTGGTCAACAACCGGCCGATCCGCAGCGTGCGCGATCTCGCCGACCACGTCATCCTCCACGCCGATGACGGCCGCGAATGGCACACATGGCTGGCCGCGGCCGACGCGCTGGATCTGGGACGGATGCGCGGGCACCATCTATCGGACGCACGCCTGTCGATCGAGGCGGCCGTGCATGGCCATGGTGTCGCGCTCGGTGATACCGTCACGGCGAGCGGGCTGCTCGCCCGGGGGCAGCTTGTCAGCCTGTTCAACCTGACCGTGCCGGCCGTCGACGCCTTTTACGTCGCATGCCGTCACGATTTGAGGCAGGCGCCGATCGTGCGGGTGTTCATCGACTGGATGTTCGCCGAGATGGCGCAGAGCGCCGGCCTCGCCGGCCAGGTCGCGCTGCGTCGTCGGCGCGGCGCCCGGGGATCGCGCTCGAGCGAGGGAGCGGAGGAGACATGAACGACGCGCGCCAACAGGCCGGCGACCGCTCCAGCTATCGGGCGTTCCGGACGATCCACACACGCTGGATGGACAACGATCCCTATGGCCACATGAACAATGTCGTCCATTACTCGCTGTTCGACACGGCCGTGAACGGCTGGCTGATCGAGCAGGGAGCGCTGGACATCCGGCATGGCGCTCAGATTGGATTGGTGGTCGAGACCGGTTGCAGGTATTTTTCCGAACTTGCATTCCCCGATGTCGTCGAGGCGGGCTTGAGGGTGGCGCGGCTGGGCTCCAGTTCGGTGCGCTACGAGGTGGGGCTCTTCCGCAACGACGATCCAAAGGCGGCGGCCGAGGGTTTCTTCGTTCACGTCTACGTGGATCGTGAAACCCGCAGACCGAAGCCGATCTCCGAAGACTTCAGATGCGCACTCGACATCCTGGTCGTGCCGTGAGCGCTTGAACCCGGGGTTGCTGCAGGAATGCCCCGTCGGCGGCCGATTCATGGCCCGAATCGGCCGCATTTACCCTTTTGACTGGACAGTGGGCGAGCCGCTTGCAATGTTGCGAGCGGCCAACAACTATCGGCTGCAATGTCCTTGCGCTTGGGGTTATTCGCGTTAACTGTCAGTGCGTTAGCACTGGCGTCGCCGCTTGCGGCAGCGGAGACGCGCGCCGTTGTCGTTGGCGTGTCCGACTATCCCGCGCTCAAGCCCGACCGCTGGCTCAAGGGCCCGCGCCGCGATGCGCTTCAGGTGGCCCGCACCATCACTGAACTGGGGATCGACCCGGCGAACGTCAAGCTGCTCGCCGACGGCCTTCACGAGGAGTTGCCCGAAGGCATCGAAGCGCCGGTCCCCGGCACCAAGGCGGCGATCCTGGCGGCGCTCGACAAAGTCGTCGAGGAGACGCAGGCCGGCGACCTCGTCTTCTTCTTCTTCTCCGGCCACGGATCGCAGCAACCCGATTTCGATGGCGACGAGGGCGGCGGCGGCGACGAGATCTTCCTTCCCTACGACGTCAAGAGCTGGAGCACGGCCGGTGTCGAGAACGGCCTGCTCGACGACGAGTTGAACGAACGTGTCCGGAAGGTGCTGGCCAAGGGGGCCGACTTCTTCGGCATGGTCGACGCCTGCCATTCCGCGACCGGCTTCCGCGCAGCGCCCGGCGTCGAATCGCCAAACAAGTACATTGACCCGCAAGAACTCGGCGTCCCGGCCGACGCCTTCACGGAAGCCGCGACTGGCGCACCGGCGCCGGCGCCCGAGCCGTCCGAAGGACGCGGGCGCGCGGCCTTTTTCTATGCCGCCCAGGAGAACGAGGCGGCGCTCGAGATGCCCGCCAGGAACGGCGACCCGGACGAGTTCTACAGCGTCTTCACCTACAATGTTCTCAAGCGCCTCCGGCAGAATCCGGCGGTCACCTATCGCACGCTGCACCAGGCCGTGGTCAACGACATCAAGCGCGGCACGATGATGCAAACCCAGACGCCGGAGGTCGAAGGCGACCTGGTCGACGAGCCGGTGCTGCGCCTCTCCGCCGCCGCTCCGACACGGCAGTGGCCGATTTTCGCGGGTAACCTGCGGGCCGGCGAACTCTCCGGCGTCGTTCCCGGCGCTGTCGTCGCGCTGTTCAATGATCCCGCGGATGCGGACGACCAGGCGGTCGCCCGCGGCACTGTCACCATCGCCGGGGCGACCAAGGCGGTGGTGTCGCAGATCGACTGGCCCTGCGGCGACGACGGCGCCTGCACCCCGGATGCGGAGGCTTTCAAGAAGGCGCGCTTCGCCCGCATCGCCGAGCCCGGGCTGGACTTCACGCTGTCGCTGTCGAAGCCCGTGCGCGTCGACCCGCAGGACGGCCACGACTACGCGCCGGCGCTCGCGGCGCTCGAAACGGCCGTATCATCGCCGTCGCTGTCGAAGCGGGTGGCGCTCAAGGGCGATGCCTACGACATCGCGGTCGGACTGGTCGACGGCAAGCTCGCCTTCTCGGGCGCGGCCGGCCTGATCGACCCATACGGCCCCGGCTCGTCGCCCCGCCTCACCCTCTCCGGCGATCCGGCGATCGCCGCGTCGGAAGTCACGGATGCCGTCCGGCGCATGGCGCAGGCTCTGGCGCTCCAGCGCCTGGCGACGGCGACCGACGGCGGCGGCGGTCTGGGGCTCACTGCGCAGCTCTCGGTGCGCAAGGCCAAGCCGGGCTCGATCGTCGATGGCGGCTGCGCCGAAGACGACGATGCGTACGAGCTGCCCGTGCCGGCCGGTGATTCTCCTGGTTTCGACGAATGCGACATCGTTTCGGTATCTCTGGACAACAAGGGCGGCAAGGCGCTCGACGTGACGGTGCTGCTGGTCGGCTCGGATTTCTCCATCACCACGGCTTGGCCGCAGGAGGGCGCGGCGAACCGCGTGCGCTCGCGCGAAGTCAAGACCGCCGACATTCTCCAGATGGAGGCCGAGCCCGTTTCGGCCCTGCAGGAGCGTTTGGTCGTCATCGCGGTGCCCGGCATCAACCAGTCGCACACCGCCTTCGACAACCTCGAACAGGACGGCCTGCGCGCAGGCATCGATCCGGCCTCTCCGGGGGCCGCCGCGGCGCGAGAACTCCTGGCCGTCGGCCTGACCGACATGAGCCGGTCGACCGCGGCCGGAACCGAAAAGTTGAGCGAGGAACTGGCGGTCGAGATCCGGCCTTTCCTCGCGCGCAAGGGAGGCGGCGCATGACGGCGTCCCTCCTGCCCCGCATGGCGGGGCCAAACCGGAATCCACATGCCGATCCCGTTGTGAAGGGCGATGGGGCTTGGGTGGGGAGGGCAACTGCTCACGAAGGTCGTGCGCAGGCCGAAACGTTGACACAACAGAGGACTGACTGACATGAGGAAACTGATCATTGCCGCGATGTTCGCGGTTTCCGCCCTGACCGCCGGCGCCAGCATGGCCCAGGACAAGCAGGCCTTCACGCCGGAGCAGCAGGCCGAGTACGCCGCGACCGCCCAGACCGCCCGCAGCCTGACCTCGTATGGCGAGGCGAAAGGCGACGCGCTTGCTCTCGTCACCGCTGCCAAGATGATTGCCGGCCTGCCGGGCGACATCCGCGCCGGCGAAGGCAGCCAGGGTCCGGCGCTCGATGTCGAGACCATCTTGAAGAAGGCCGAGGAACTCGCTCCCGGCGACGAGATCATCACCAAGATCGCCGGCGACGTGCGCGCCGCGGCCGCTGCCAACCCCAAGGGCTGCTACATCATCGAGGTGTGCAACTACTACTACTGCAACTACTATCTGGTCTGCTGATCGGACGTAACGCGCATGACCTTCAAGAGCCCCGCGGCACGCTGCGGGGCTCTTTTTGACATCGGGCCTGGGAGACCGACATGCGGCTCTATTTGCGAATCTCGACGATCGCGCTGCTTTCCTTGCTGACGGGCGCCGCAATCGCGCAGGAGGAGAAGGTTCGCCAGCAGGCCGAGTACGCCGTCGTCGTCCAGACCGCTGCGAGCCTCGTCTCCTACGGCGAAGCAAAAGGCGACGCGCTGGCGCTGCTCGCAGCGGCCAAGATGATCGCTGCTCTGCCGGTCGGCCTCGAACCCGTCGACGGCCGGGCCAATGTGCTCGACATTGATGTCGTCGTCGGCAAAGCCGTCGCACTTGCGTCCGAAAATCCGATCGTTGTCGGGATTGCTGGTGAAATCCGCTCCCTGGCTGCCGTCGACGAGAGACTCCCTCTCATATGTGATTGGTTCGAGGAGTGCGGATATTTTTACGGCTACTACGAGTGCCGGCCATATATCATCTGCAACTGACATCCGTGCCCCAAGCGCCGCTTGCCCGTGGCGCGTTGTGACGCGCGACCCCATTCGATGCTATAGGCGCTGACCACGCACGAGCATCGAGGGATCGCGCAGCAACATGACCAGGACCGATATCGCGCGGCGGGTCTACAACCATGCCTGGAAGCTGGATCCGATCGTCCGCAGCCTGCTGGACACCGATTTCTACAAGCTTCTGATGCTTCAGATGATCTGGGGCCTCTATCCCGATGTCAACGTCACCTTCTCGTTGATCAACCGGACAAGGACGGTCAGGCTCGCCGAGGACATCGACGAGGGCGAGTTGCGGGCCCAGCTCGACCACGCTCGCTCGCTGCGCTTCTCCAAGAAGGAGATGATCTGGCTGGCCGGCAACACGTTCTACGGCCGCAAGCAGATCTTCCAGCCGGACTTCCTTGAGTGGCTGGAGACATTCAGTCTCCCCGCATATGAACTGAGGAAGCGCGGCGGACAGTACGAGTTGGAATTTCACGGTCCGTGGAAGGACGTGACGCTCTGGGAGATCCCGGCGCTCGCCATCATCAACGAACTGCGATCACGCGCGGCCATGAAGGTGTTGGGACCGTTCGCGCTCGACGTACTCTACGCACGCGCCAAGGCGAAGATGTGGGACAAGACCGAGCGCCTGAAGCAGCTCGACGGCATCCGCATCTCCGACTTCGGGACGCGACGCCGGCACTCCTTCCTCTGGCAGCGCTGGTGCGTCGAGGCGCTGAAGGAAGGCATCGGCGACGCTTTCACCGGCACCAGCAACGTGCTGCTGGCCATGGATACCGACCTCGAGGCGCTGGGCACCAACGCCCACGAGTTGCCGATGGTGCTGGCGGCGCTGGCGAACAGCGAGAAGGAGCTTCGCGCGGCGCCCTACAAGGTGCTGCAGGACTGGCAGCGCTACTATGGCGGCAACCTCCTCATCGTGTTGCCCGACGCGTTCGGCACCACCGCCTTCCTGCGCGACGCCCCGGACTGGGTGGCCGACTGGACAGGCTTCCGTCCCGACAGCGCACCGCCGATCGAGGCCGGCGAGAAGGTCATCAGATGGTGGAGGGAACGCGGTCGCGACCCGCGCAAGAAGCTGCTCATCTTCTCCGACGGGCTGGACGTCGAGACGATCGAGGACACCTGGCGCCACTTCAAGGGCAAGGTGCGGATGGCCTTCGGCTGGGGCACCAACCTCACCAACGACTTCGAGGACTGCGCGCCGGTCGACATCGACGGACTCAACGCGATCTCGCTGGTCTGCAAGGTCACGGCCGCGAACGGGCGCCCGGCCGTGAAGCTCTCCGACAATCCGGCGAAGGCGACCGGAGATGCTAGGGAGATCAAACGCTATCTCAAGGTTTTCGGAGAGGAGGACCGGGTCGAGCATGCGGTTTTCGTCTAGGTCGTGAACGTCCTGCGCGGCGTCGCGACCGCCGTCGCCGCGGCGGTCGTCCTGCGGCCGGAGATCGCGCTGGCCCACGCTTCCGATCGCGGCTTCGTCCTGCTGCTCCCCACCGGCTATTATGTCGCCGGCGGCGCGGCGGCAGTCGCCGCGAGTTTCATCGCACTGGCATTCCTGCCGGCGGGTTTCGCGGAACGCTACCGGTCAGCCCGCATCGCCCTGCCCCGCCTGCCGAAGAGCCTGCGTATCTGGACCAGCCTCGGCGGCCTGCTCGTCGCAGCCATCCTGATCACGGCCGGTTTCTGGGGCAGCCGCGATCCGCTCTCCAACCCCCTGCCCCTCACCGTATGGACGCTGATGTGGATCGCACTGACGCTCTTCCAGGGCCTGATCGGTGACCTTTGGCGGTGGATCAATCCGCTTTATGCGCCTTCCCGTCTTGCCGCGGCCCTGAACGGGCGGCCCGAGGGGTTTCTGGAGCTCCCGAAGGACATGGGCTGGTGGCCGGCGATCATCCTGTTCCTTGCCTTCGCCTGGTTCGAACTCGTTTATCCGGCCCCTGACGACCCATACCGCCTAGCGAACGCAGCGCTGGTCTACTTCCTCCTCAATCTCGTCGCCTGCGGGACGTTCGGCTTTGACCAATGGTCGCGGCGCGGCGAATGCCTCGGCGCCTTCTGGACGCTGATCGCACGCTTCGCGCCGATCGGCCGGGAAGAACAAGGCCGGATGACCCTCTCCCTCCCCGGCGCGCGGCTGGCCGATGGCGAGGCGCTGCCGGCGAGTGGCGCGCTGTTCCTGCTGCTCGCGCTCGCTTCGGTCTCGTTTGACGGCCTGTCGCGCACCTTCTTCTGGCTTGCCGCCAACGGCTACAATCCGCTGGAGTTTCCCGGCCGCACGGCGCTGATCCCGACCAACACGACCGGGCTTGTGTCCGCGTTCCTGCTGCTGTCGGCGGCGTTCCTGCTCTGCGTGGCCGCGGGCGAACGGCTCGCTGGCCACAAGCGCCTGTTTCCCCCGGCCGGACTGCTGGTGTGGTCGATCGTGCCGATCGCTCTCGCCTACCATCTCGCCCACTACCTCACGTCCTTCCTGGTCAATGGCCAATATGCGCTTGTGGCGCTGTCGGACCCGTTCTCGCTCGGCTGGAATCTGTTCGGCACGGCGACCATGCAGGTGACGCCCGGCGTAGTCATGGGCGCGGAGTCGGCCTGGGTGCTGTGGAACCTGCAGGCCGGCGCGATCATCGTCGGGCACGTGCTCGCCGTGCTCGCGGCCCACACGATCGCCCAGAAGATGCATGCGTCGAACGAGGCCGCGGCCGTCAGCCAGATCCCGCTGACGATGCTGATGATCGGCTACACCGTGCTCGGCCTCTGGCTGCTGTCGACGCCCACGGCGGCGTAGGAACCAGCAGTCGTTCAGGCGGCGTCGAGCGCGATCGGTTCGATCTTTTCCAGCGTCGGCGCGATCGCGCGTTCCGCCATCTCAAGCGCGTAAGCCTGATCGAAGTTCAGCCAGAACTGCGGCGTCGTTTGGAAATAGCGAGCCAGCCGCAATGCGGTATCCGGCGTGATGCCGACCTCTTCCCTGACGATCCTCTCGATGCGGGTACGCGGCAAACCGACCCGGCGCGCAAGAGCCCCCGCGCTGATGCCTAGCGGAACCAGGAACTCTTCGCGAAGATACTCGCCGGGATGGATCGGCCTTGCAAACTTAAAAGCCATGAGGGTGACTCCTTTTCAGGTGGGGGCGTTGATGCCCGGCTCTCAATGGTAGTCGACGATCTCCACGTCCTCCGCGCCCGCCTCCGTCCAGCGAAAGCAGATGCGCCACTGGTCGTTGATCCTGATCGAATGCTGCCCCTTGCGCTCGCCGGCCAGGCTTTCCAGCCTGTTTCCCGGCGGAGATCTGAGATCGTTCAGGGATATCGCGTGATCGACCGCTCGCAGACGTCTCTCTGCCCGCGCAACCAGATCAGAGGGGAACCCTTTCGGAGCCCTCCCCGCGGCAATCTCCTCAACGAACTTGCCTCTCCAGGAGACGATCATCCGCTACTCCTCGTGTATCATACGGTGATACAAAGGCTTGTCAATAGTTTGTATCACGTGCTGATACATTCGGCAGGATTGCCTCACCACCCCAGAATCGGTTTGCGTCGCAAAACCTTTGGTGATTTAGTTTGTACACAAGCGATTTTTCCGCTCCTGTCGGTGTGCGGAGCGGCACTTACGAATGCGGTACGAACGCGGAATAGAAACAGGGGAACCGTCATGACTGAGCATCGCAAGACTTCCGGACTCCTCACCTCGAAACTGTCGCGCCGCACGGCGCTGAAAGGCCTCGGTGCAACGGCGGGCCTGGGGCTTGCGCCGGGTTTCGTGCGCTACGCGCAGGCGCAGAGCTCGGCGCCCATCAAGATAGGTTTCCAGTGCCATCGCACCGGCATCGGCGCTGCCTATGGCCGCTGGTACGAGAAGACGACCAACGCGGCGGTGGCGGCCATCAATGCTGCGGGCGGAATCAACGGCCGCCAGGTCGAGGTGGTCGTGGAGGATGACGGCACCGATCCCGCGCGCGGGGCCGAACTGGTCGGCAAGTTCGCCACCCAGCATGGCTGCGACGTCGCCTTCGGCACCCTGTTCAGCCACGTCGTCATCGGCTCGGCTCCCGCGGCGGGCGAGCACAAGATCCCCTACTACGTGGTGAGCGAGGGGCATCACGTCGCATCGACCAAGCTGAACCGCTACGTCTTCCAGCCGGGCATCACCGACGTTAAGAGCCAGATCCAGGCGATGGCGCCGTGGATCGCCGGCAATGTGGGCAAGAAGGTCACCCAGATATTCCCGGACTTCGCCTTCGGCTACGATCACCGCGACTACCTGCCGCCGGCGCTGAAGGCGCAGGGCGCCGATGTCATCGCGCAGATCGCCATCCCGCCGACGGAAAGCTCCTTCACCAAATACTTTCCGCAGATCCCCGCCGATACGGAAGTGCTCTACCACGTCATGGTCGGACCGGCCGTGCTCACATTCGTCAAGGAGCTTGGCGAGTTCTATGGCTCGAACAAGCCGCAGCTCTTCGGCTTCATCGACTCGCTCGAAGCCGTGGACATCAACAGCCCCGGACTGGAGTTCCTCGACGGCTCGCACTTCTGGGAAGGCTCGCCCCGCTACGCGCAGGACAACGATTCCGACGCCCAGAAGGCCTACCGTGCGGCCGTCGGGATCGACGAGAACGGCGCGGCGGTCGGCGATGCGAAGGACGTCTCGACGGCGGCCCACATGTTCGGCTGCTGGGAGACCCTCTACGTCATAAAGCAGGCGATGGAGGCCGCTTCCTATTCCGGGACGCAAGATCGCGGCAAACTCGTCGAAGCGACCGAAGCGCTCACCGAGTTCGCCGAAGGTCCGGAGCACCCCCAGGGGGCCAAGACCTTCAACGGCAAGATACACCAGTGCTTCGGCGTCCAGAACATCTCCAAGGTCGAGGGCGGCAAGCTCAAGGTCGTGCACAAGACCTCGATCGAGGACGGGCTCTACGAGCCCGAGGGCGACTACACGACGATGGCGCTCTGAGCCGGCTTCCGGCCTTGCCGTGCCCCGATGTCCCCCTCCGGCCGTGTGGCCGGAGGGTTCCTCTCCGTGCTGCCTGAACCGTCGATAGAATGGCCTTCGGTCCCTATCTCCTTCTCGCCACGCTCGAAGGCCTCGTCACCGCCGCGGTTCTGGCGCTCACCGCGCTGGGGCTCTCGCTCGTCTTTGGCGTCATGCGCATCGTCAACGTCGCGCATGGCGAGTTCTTCATGCTCGGCGCCGTGCTCGCCTGGTTCGTCACGGGTCTCGTCGGCGTCCATCCCGCGCTCGGCTTCGTGGCCGCGCTCGTCGTTGCCCCGCTCCTGGTGGGAGCGGTTGCACTTGTGTCGGAGCGGCTGGTGCTCAGGCGGCTCGACTACAACCCGGAAGCGACCATCGTCGCGACGATCGGCCTCCTCTACATCATCCAGCAGCTGGCGCTGTCGACCTTCGGGCCGGTGCCCCAACCCGTCGCGCCACCCTTCTCATTCCGCATCCAGTTCCCCTGGTTCGGGTATTCGGGGTACAAGGCGTCGGTCATCGTCGCCTCGGTCATGATCCTGGTCGGCGTCTGGTACGTGCTGACGCGCACCCGCATCGGCCTCCTGATGCGGGCGACGCAGTATGACAGCGAGACGGCAAAGGCCTTCGCGATCCCGGTCGACCGTGTCTATGCGGGCGTGTTCGCGGCGGGCGCCATGCTGGCCGCGCTCGCCGCCGTGCTGATCGTGCCGATCAGCCAGGCGCACTATCTGATGGGGCGCGACCCGCTGCTCCTGTCCTTCATCGTCGTCATCATCGGCGGCCTGGGCTCCCTGCGCGGCACCGTGGTCGCCGCGCTGCTCATCGGCGTCAGCGACGGCGTCATCTCCGTCTTCTTTTCTCCCACGCTCGCCAAGATGATCGCGACGCTGGCCGTCGCGCTGGTCCTGGTCTTCAGGCCCTCTGGGTTGTTCGGAACCCCGCCGCGATGATCGGTCGCGCGATCTCCAACCGGGACATCGCCCTGCACGGCGGCGTCGTCATCGCGCTCTTCGCGCTGAACTTCCTGCTGCCCGACTATCACCACGGGGTCCTGGCGCGCGTCATGGTCCTCGCCGTCTTCGCCATGGGCTACAACCTGCTGTTCGGCTACACGGGCCTGCTCAGCCTCGGCCATGCGATGTTCTTTTCCGCCGGCCTCTATGGCGCGGGACTGTCGATGGTGCATTTCGGCTGGACGCCGGCGCCGGCCTTCCTCGCGGGGCTCGCGGCGGGCGCGCTGCTTTCGGTCATCGTCGGCATTCTGGCGCTGAGGACGACCGGCGTCGCCTTCATGATCGTCACCATGATGTTCGCCCAGGTCTTCTTTCTGGCGACGCTCTATTTCGGCGACTGGACACGCGGCGACGAGGGGCTGGTCATCCGCCAGGAGGCGCGGCGGATCGAAGTCGGGAGTTGGGGCCTCGACCTGACCTCGCCGGTCAGCCGCTACATGACCGCGCTGGCCCTGTTCTCGGTCGTGCTCGCGATCACGCTCGCCATCGTACGCTCGCCGCACGGACGCGTGCTCGTCGCCATTCGCGAGAACGAGGAGCGGACGCGGATGCTCGGCTACGACGCCTTCGCCAACAAGCTCGCGGCGACGGTGGTCTCAGGCGTGATCTGCGCCGCCGCCGGCGCCGCCTGGGCGCTGCTCTTCGGCTATGTCGGTTCGACCTTCGCGTCGATCCAGTACTCGATCCTGCCCCTGCTCTGGGTGCTGACCGGCGGCGCGGCCACGACGCTCGGCCCGCTGATCGGAACGCTGTTCATGTACTATGTCGTCGACGTGACCAGCAGCTTCACGTCCGCGTGGCTCTTCGTGGTCGGCGCGGCGCTCATCGTGCTCATCCTGTTCTTCCCGAAGGGCGTGCTCGGCACGATCCGGCAACGGTGGGCGCCATGGCTGCCTTGATGGAGCCGCTTCTCTCGACGCATGGCCTTTCGCGCTCGTTCGGCGGGCTGAAGGCGGTGGACAGCGTGGATTTCTCCGTCTCCAGGGGCGAGATCAGAGGCATCATCGGCCCGAACGGGGCCGGCAAGACCACATTCGTCAGCCTGATCTGCGGACGCATCGCCCCATCGGCCGGCCGGATCGTCTTCGAGGGCGAAGACATCACCGCCCTCGCCGCCCACCGGCGCGTAAGGCGCGGCATCGCCTACACCTTCCAGATCACCAGCGTCTTCGCCCATCTCTCCGCCTTCGACAACGTCGCGCTCGCCGTGCAGCGGCGGCTTCTCGACGGTCGGGCGACGCGTGGCGGGCGCGCCCTCAGGACGGGGGTGACCGAGGCGCTGCGCCGTACCGGGATAGCGGATCGGGCACAGACACCGGCCGGCCAGCTCGCCTACGGCCACCAGCGCCTTCTGGAGGTCGCCATGGGTCTGGCGCTGGAACCGCGCCTGCTCATACTCGATGAGCCTACCCAGGGCCTGTCGGACGGCGAGATCGAGAACTTCATCGAGCTGGTGAAGGACATCGCGCGCGACTCGACCGTGCTCCTGATCGAACACAACATGCCCGTGGTCATGCGTCTGGCCGATCGCATCAGCGTGCTCGATGCCGGCCGCGTCCTGGCGGAGGGAACGCCCGAGGCGATCCGCGCCGATCGCGCCGTGCAGGACGCCTATCTCGGGGCCGGCGTCGATGCCTGATGCGCTGACGATCCAGGGCCTCGACTGCTTCCACGGCACCGTGCAGGCCCTGCGATCCGTTTCGCTCACGCTGCGCAAGGGCGAGGTGCTGTGCGTGCTCGGACGTAACGGCGCCGGCAAGACGACGCTGCTCAAGGCCATCATGGGATTGTTGCCGGCTAGCGCGGGGTCCGTCCGGCTCGGGGATGTCGAGCTGACGATGCTGCCGGCCCACGAAGTTCCGAAGGCCGGCATCGCCTACGTGCCCCAGGGCCGGCGGCTGTTCGCCGAGCTCACGGTCGCCGAGAACATCGAGATCGGTCTCATGGCGCGGAGCAGGGGCGCGGCCGTTCGCGACCGGGTTCTCGATCTCTTCCCGGTCCTGGGCGAGAGGTTGCATCAACGCGCCGGCACTCTGTCGGGCGGCGAGCAACAGATGCTGGCCATGGCTCGCGCGCTGTGTCTCGAACCCGACGTACTGCTCCTCGATGAACCGACCGAAGGTCTGATGCCGTCAATGATCGCGCGCATCCGGGAGACCATCGGCGGCCTGCGCGATCGCGGCGTTTCGACCATCCTGGTGGAGCAGCGGGTAGAGGCCGTTCTGCCCGTGGCGGATCGCGTGCTCTTCATGGAGAACGGCCGCAGCCGCGAGACGGTCGATGTCGAGGACCTGCGGCGCGATCCAAGCGCGGTCAGGCGCTACGTCGGAGTCGGGTAGTTCATTCCAGGGAGACGCCGGCTCCCCGCATCGCCGTCAGCATCGTCTCCAGCGAGCCCCCGAGATCGATGGCGCGGCAGGCGTCGAGCCTAACCGTGGTTTCGAATCCGAGGCGGGCGGCGTCGAGTGCTGAGTAGGCGACGCAGTAGTCGGTCGCCAGGCCGACGAGCGTGATCGCCCCGATGCCGCGTTCCCCCAGATAGCCCGCAAGGCCGGTCGGCGTGGTGCGGTCGTTCTCGAAGAAGGCGGAATAGCTGTCGATCGCGGTTCTGAAACCCTTGCGCAGGATCAACTGCGCGTGGGTCCGGTTGAGATTGGGATGGAAGGCCGCGCCGGCCGACCCCTGGATGCAGTGATCCGGCCAAAGCGTCTGCGGCCCGTAGGGCATGTCGATGCTGTCGAACTGGGCCCTGCCCGCATGGCTCGAAGCGAAGCTCGAATGATGGGGCGGGTGCCAGTCCTGGGTCAGGACCATGTGATCGAAGGAAGGCGATATCGCATTGATCACCGGCACGATTTCGTCGCCGCCGGCGACGGCGAGAGCCCCGCCCGGGCAGAAGTCGTTCTGCACGTCGATCACCACCAGCGCCCTTGCCATCCCCGATCTCCGCGAAGCCATCGTCGCACGACACCGGAAAACCCGGGGATCGTCAACACATCGGCCGGCGCAGCCTCGGCTTTGACACCGGCCGCCACCCTGATATCATTTGCGTGCAAACGAAATCCGGGGCGTTCCCGGCCTCCACCGGAGCCTACGCGTTGACGCGTTACGCCAAGCCCGAAACGGTCGAGGAAGCGCTGGCGCTGCTCGCCGCCGGTTCCTGGCGCGTGCTTGCGGGCGGCACCGACTTCTACCCGTCATTGGGCGCCAAGCCGTTGCGGGAGAACGTGCTCGACATCAACGGGCTCCAGGCGCTTCGGGGCATCTCCGAGGACACGGATGCCTGGACGATTGGCGCGCGGACGACCTGGACCGACATCGTGCGCCAGCCGCTGCCTGCCGCGTTCGACGGGCTGAAGGCCGCCGCGCGGGAAGTGGGATCGATCCAGATCCAGAATACGGGAACCGTCGCCGGCAACCTCTGCAACGCCTCGCCGGCGGCCGACGGCGTGCCCCCGCTCATGACCCTCGACGCGGAGGTCGAACTCGCATCGAAGACGGGCCGACGCCGGCTCAGGCTCGAAGAGTTCGTGCTCGGCAATCGCAAGACCGGCCGCCGGACCGAAGAGCTTCTGGTCGCGATCCGCATACCCAGGCTGTCGGCGGCCGGCCGGTCGGCCTTCGTCAAGCTCGGTGCGCGACGCTATCTCGTCATCTCCATTGCGATGGTCGCAGCGCGCATTGCGGTCGACGGGGACGGACGGATCGCACAGGCGGCCATCGCGGTAGGGGCCTGCTCGGCGGTGGCGCGCCGGTTGCCTGAACTGGAATCCGACCTCATCGGCCGGCCGGCCGGCGGCAGGCTTGGCGACATCGTCGAAGACCGCCACCTGTGGCGGCTCTCGCCGATCGACGACGTGCGCGGCAGCGCCGCCTATCGGCGCGCCGCGGCGCGGGAGATCGTCGCGCGCGCATTGTCGGCGGCCACCGCGCGGGAAGCGCTTGCGGCATGAGCGGCGTGCCCATCATCATCGAGGTGAATGGCCGTCGCGCCGCCGTTTCCGCGCCTCCGGTCAAACGTCTCTCCGCCGTACTGCGCGAGGATCTTGGTCTCATGGGGACCAAGGTCGGCTGCGACGCGGGCGACTGCGGCGCCTGCACGGTGCTTATCGATGGCGACCCGGTCTGTGCCTGCCTCGTGCCCGCCGCGGGTGCCGCGGGCCGGAGCGTCACCACCGTCGAGGGGCTTGCGAACGATCGCGTCTCGGCGCTGCAGGCTTCGTTTCTCGCGCATGGCGCGGCGCAGTGTGGCATCTGTACGCCGGGATTGTTGGTGACGGCGACCGCCCTGCTGGCCGGCAACCCTCGTCCGTCGGAAGAGGAGACCCGCGACGCACTTGGCGGCGTGCTCTGCCGCTGCACCGGCTACCGCAAGATCATCGACGCCGTGATGACGGCGCACGAGCATGATGCCGGCACCACAGCGGCGATGCCGGAGACCGGTCGCGCGGTCGGCGCGTCGCCGGCCCGGCTCGATGGCGGACCCAAGGTGATCGGCACGGAACGCTATGGCGCGGACGGCATCCCTTCCGACGCACTGGTCGTTCTGCCGATCCGTTCGCCGCACAACCATGCGAAGTTCGCCTTCGGCGACTTCGACCTCTTCATCCTCAACCATCCGGGCGTCCTGGCCGTCTACACCGCGCGGGACGTGCCGGGCCGCAACCGGTACGGCGTCATCCCGCCCTTCGCCGACCAGCCCGTGCTCGCCGAAGGCTGCGTGCGCTTCCGGGGCGAGGCCGTGGCCCTGGTCGCGGGCGAGCGGGGAGCCATCGCCGATCTCGATACGCGGGATTTCCCCGTCTTCTGGACGGAGCTGCCGTCGCTGATGGAGCCGCGCGAGGCGACGGCCGAACGCAGCGCGCCGATCCATCCGAACCGTCCGGGCAACATCCTGGTGCGGGGGCTGGTCGAGCGCGGCGACGCCGATGGCGCCATCGACGCTGCGGCCATCTCGGTCTCGGGCGAGATGGAGACCGCCTTCGTCGAACACGCCTACATCGAACCCGAAGCCGGCTGGGCCGAGATGGACGGCGATACGCTGGTGATCCGGGCATGCACCCAGGCGCCATACATGGACCGCGACGACACGGCGCTGGTGCTCGGCCTGCCGCCCGCTAGGGTGCGCATCATTCCCACTGCGGCCGGCGGCGGCTTCGGCTCGAAACTGGACCTCTCGGTGCAGCCCTTCGTCGGCCTTGTGGCATTGAAGACCGGCAGGCCGGCCGGCCTGGTCTACAGCCGCCAGGAATCGATGATGTCGACCACCAAGCGGCATCCCGGCTCGATGCGCGCGACGCTCGCCGCCGACCGCTCGGGCCGCATCGTCGGCATGGTGTTCGACGGCGACTTCAACACCGGCGCCTATGCGAGCTGGGGTCCGACGGTGGCGAACCGCGTGCCTGTTCACGCCTCCGGGCCGTACCGCGTGCCGGACTATCGAGCGACCGCTCGGGCGATCCACACGCATGGACCGATCTCCGGCGCATTTCGCGGCTTCGGCGTGCCGCAGGCGACGATCATGCAGGAGACGCTGTTCGACGCTCTGGCCGACAGGGTCGGCGCCGACCGGCTGCAGATCCGCATCGACAACGCGTTACGCGACGGCGACAGCACGGTGACCGGACAGGTGCTGGAAGCCGGTGTGGGCATCGCCGACTGCCTGGAGGCGCTGAAGCCGGCATGGGTCCGCGCGACTGGGGAAGCAGCGCGCCTCAATGCCGGCGACGGCATCGTGCGCCGCGGAATCGGCGTGGCGTCGTGCTGGTATGGCTGCGGCAACACCTCGCTTCCCAATCCCTCGACGATCCGCATCGCGGTCGCGGCCGACGGAGCGGTCGTGCTGCACCAGGGCGCGGTCGATATCGGCCAGGGCTCCAACACGGTGATTTCCCAGATCGCCGCCGACGCGCTCGGCTTGCCGCTGTCGTCGTTCCGGCTGAATGGCGGTGACACCGGACTGACGCCCGACGCCGGCAAGACCTCGGCTTCGCGCCAGACCTTCGTCACGGGCCGCGCCGCCGAGAAGGCCGGGCGCGCGTTGCGCGAGTCGATCCTGCGCCATGCCAACGTGTCGAGCGCGGCGAGCCTCGCCTTCGACGGATCGTCCATCGTCGTCGCCGAAGGCGATGTCCGCCGCCGGATCGCGCTGTCCGACCTGCCCGCCGACGCCGACGGCTATGTCTTCATCGCGGAGGAGACCTACGATCCGCCGACCACGCCGCTGGACGAGAAGGGCCAGGGCAAGCCCTACGCACAGTATGGCTGGGGGGCGCAGCTCGTCGAACTCGACGTCGACACCCGGCTGGGCACGGTGAAGCTCGTGCGCATCACCGCCGCGCATGACGTCGGCAAGGCCATCAACCCGCTGATGGTCGAGGGACAGATAGAGGGCGGCATCGCGCAGGGTATCGGCATGGCGCTCATGGAGGAGTACATTCCCGGCCGGACCGAGAACCTGCACGACTACCTGATCCCGACCATCGGCGACGTGCCCCCCATCGACTGCATCCTCGTCGAGGTGCCTGACCCGGAGGGTCCGTCCGGCGCGAAGGGGCTCGGCGAGCACGTCCTGATCCCCACCGCGCCGGCGATCCTCAACGCGATCCGCCACGCCACCGGCGCGCTGGTGACCCGCCTGCCGGCGACACCCGACCGCGTGCTAGCGGCGATCCGGGAGGCCGCCCCATGAGCGAGCTCTCCGAACGCTTCGAGACCCATGATCCCGGCGCCAAGCAGTCCGGCGAGAAGATCCGCTGCGACGCCTGTCCGGTGATGTGCTACATCGCCGACGGTCGCACCGGCGCCTGCGACCGCTATGGCAACGTCGCCGGCAAGATCGTGCGCACCGATCCGCTGGTCATCCTGCATCATGCCGAGGAGACCGGCGGCGCGGTGGTCCGCTTCGCCGACGGCGCCGAGTGGGACGGCTCGCTGATTGGCGCCCGCCGCCGTTTCGTCACTGCGATCGGGGCCGGCACGACCTACCCCGACTACAAGCCAGCGCCCTTCATCGTCAGCCAGGAGGTCGAGGGCGTCGACCTCGTCACCGTGGTGACGGAAGGCATCTTCTCCTACTGCGGCGTGAAGGTGAAGATCGACACCGACCGTCACCTCGGCCCGGGGACCGCGACGGTTCGCGCGAAGGGCGAGGCGGTCGGCCACGTCACCACCGGCGAATACGGCTCGCAGATGCTGTCGCTCGGCGGCGTGCATCACCTGACCGGCGGCTCGAAGTCGGAAGGCCGCGTTACCTGCGAGACCTTGCTCGATCTGTGCAACCGCAAGCCGGTCGAGCTCACCATCGACGGCGGCGCCAGCATCGTGGTCGAAGCCGGCAAGCCGCCGGTGATCGACGGCAAGGCCGAGAACCGCATGCGCGTCGGTTGCGGATCGGCGACCATCGGCATGTTCGCCACCCAATGGCGCGGCTTGGTCGACGAAGTCGTCGTGGTCGACGACCACATCACCGGCGTCGTCTCGGAGCACCAGGCGGGCAAGGTTCTTGGCTGGGAGGACACCGGCATCAAGATCGTCGGCCGGCGCTCGACGCCGGGACGCTACTTCAAGGTTTCGGAGCCCGGCCTCGGCTGGGGCGGCACGACCATTTCCGATCCGCTGTCGATCCTCGGCGAGTGGAACCCGAAGAAGGGCGCGCGGCCGGGCTTGTCCATCCTCATGGTCTCCACCACGGGCGAACAATTCGCCTATTACGAGCTGGACGAGGACCTCAGGCCAGTCGAGAAGCCGTTCCCCGAACGGCTGCGCAGATCGGTGGACCTGATCGAGGAGAACTGCGAGCCGGCGCTCTGCACCGTGCTCTTCGTCGGCGGCGCGGGCGGCTCGCTGCGCGCCGGCGTGGTCGAGAACCCGGTCAACCTGACGCGCTCCGTCCACGCGCTGCGCACCTTCGTCACCGTCGGCGGAGCGCCGGTCTATGTCTGGCCGGGCGGCGGGATAACCTTGATGGTCGACGTGACCACGGTGCCCGAAAACGCATTCGGCTACGTGCCGACGCCCGCGCTCGTCGCGCCGATCGAGTTCACGCTCCGCCGCGACGACTATGTGCGGCTCGGCGGCCACGCTTCGGAGATCAGGACGATCGCCGACGTGCTCGCCAAGGGCGGCGAGTATGGCAATGCGCACCGCGCTTCTGGCGCGGCTTCCGGAATCACCTGGCCGCCGCTCGAGACGCTGCGCCGCATGCCGCCGGAACGCCTGCAATGAACCGGCCGCAGGCGCGACTGCTCGCCGACGGCCGCCGGCTGCATCTCAACCATGGACCGATCGACCTGATCGCCGAGGCATTCGGCGAGATGGGGGAAGTCGAGGCCGCCTATCGTCAGATCGTGACGCGATTCGACACCGTGCTCGGCGAACTGGTCGAGGAGCTGGCCGAGCTGCGCAAGCCGGCATCCGTCCTGCCCCGCGCCTTCGCGGGCTCGACCGCGCGGCGAATGGAAGCCGCGGTCGCGCCATTGTCCGAAACCTTCATCACACCTATGGCGGCCGTGGCCGGCGCGGTCGCCGACGAGACGCTCGCGGCGCTGGTCGAGGGCCGGCGGCTCGACAAGGCTTATGTCAATGACGGCGGCGACGTCGCCATCCATCTGACGCCGGGCGCGTCGATCGGGGCGGCGATCGCCGGAACTGGACACGCGCTCTCCGACCGGCTCACGATCCACCACGCCGATGACGTGCGCGGGATCGCCACCAGCGGCTGGCCGGGACGAAGCTTCTCGCTCGGGATCGCCGACGCTGTCACGGTTCTTGCCCGAACGGCCGCGCAGGCCGACGCCGCTGCCACGATCATCGCCAACGCCGTCGACCTGCCCGGCCATCCTGCCGTGACGCGGGAAGCGGCCAACGGCCTCGCGCCCGACAGCGATCTCGCCGACCGTCTGGTGACGACGGGCGTCGGGCCGCTCTCCGCCCCCGAGATTTCTGAAGCGCTCGGGCGAGGCGCCGCTGTCGCCGAACATCTGCGCCGGCGAGGGCTGATCGAAGCCGCCGCCCTGTTCCTCAAGGGCGAGACGCGGGTGGTCGGCAGGACAATGCTTGCGTCGGCACAACACGAAAAAATGTACAGGGAGCCCGTCCATGCCTGACTTTCCGATCCGCAAGGTGGCGGTGCTCACCGAGGAGATCCTGCACGACGGAGGCCCCGCCGCCAGGCCGCGCCGCCGCGCGGCGGCGATGGCTCTGGTGGCCAATCCCTTCGCCGGTCGCTTCGCGGCCGAACTCCAGCCCGCGATGGACGACCTTAAACCGCTCGGCCTGTTGCTGACCGACAGGCTCGTCGCCGCCCTCGGCGACATCGAGGCGATCGACGGATATGGCAAGGGAGCGATCGTCGGCTCGAATGGCGAGATCGAGCACGGGGCGCTCTGGCACGTTCCGGGCGGCTACGCCATGCGCGACCGTCTCGGCAAGGCGAAGGCCATCGTTCCCTCCGCCATGAAGGTCGGCGCGTTCGGCGCCAGCCTCGACGTGCCCATCGGCCACGTCAACGCCGCCTATGTGCGCAGCCATTTCGACGCCATGACGGTTTCCATGCCCGACGGGCCCAGGCCGGACGAGATCCTGTTCGTGCTGGCGATGAGTTGCGGCCCGCGCGTGCACAGCCGCATGGGCGGGCTGGAGGCGGGAGACATCAAGGTCTGGGACGGACAGCGATGAGCGGCGAGAAGAACCTCCTGAAGCTGGTCGAGGCGCCGGACCTTCCGGACGTCTATCAGCTCCAGGACCAGGTCGGCTTCATCCTGCGCAAGGCCCACCAGCGGCATGTCGCGATCTTCGCCTCGCACATCTCCGACCTCACGCCGCCGCAGTTCGCCGCGCTCGCCAAACTCGCCGATGTCGGCGAGACGTCGCAGAACCAGCTCGGCGCGCTTGTCGCCATGGACGCCGCCACGATCAAGGGCGTCATCGACCGGCTCAAGGCGCGCGGGCTCGTTGCCCTCACCCGGCACGAGGGCGACAAGAGACGGCTCATGGTGAGCCTCACCGCGGCCGGGCGGGATGCCATCGCCGCCCTCGTCCCGCTGGCGAAGCAGATCACCGCCGAGACGCTGGCCCCGCTGACCGAACGCGAGGCCGCGACGCTGGCGAGGCTGCTTGCCAAGCTGACCTGACGGGTCTTGTCGCGCGCTCCGCCTTCGGCCTTTCCACGAGCCAGCGCGCGACGATCGCCTCGGCGCGGTCGAGCCCCTTCGGCGTGCGTTTCACCTTGTCGCGCGCCATCCCGAGGCCCCGCTCCAGCGTGCCCTGGCTCCATGCATCGATCACCCGAGGGTGGATGTAGCAGGAGCGGCAGACCGCGCGGGTGTTGCCCAGCACGCCGGCCACCTCGTCTATGGCGAGGTTGAGCGTCCGGCGCATGGCCGTCTTCGTCTCGGGCACCGGCGTGGCGGCGAGCGCGCCGGCGGCCGCCACCGTGCCGCCCCATGTGCGGAAATGCTTCGAGGAGAATTCCGGCCCCATCGCGTCACGGATATAGTCGTTCACGTCCTGCGATCGAACGGCGCGGCGCTCGCCGTCCTCATCCAAATACTGGAACAGGTTCTGCCCGGGTAGCTCGGCGACGTTCTTCAGGATGCGCGCCAGCCGACGGTCGACGAGCTTGAGATTCCACTCCTTGCCGGACTTGCCTCGGAACGAGAAACGCAGCGTCGAGCCGGCGATGGCGACATGCTTCGTGCGCAACGTCGTCAGGCCGAAGCTGCCGTTTTGCTTGGCGTAGGAATCGTTGCCGACACGGATCATCGCATTGTCGAGCAGCCAGACGACCGAGGCGATCACCTTCTCGCGCGGCATCCCGCGCCGTCTCAGATCGGCGTCGACGCGTTTGCGCAGCGAAGGAAGCGCACGGGCGAAGGCGGCAAGGCTCGCATATTTCGTTTCGTCGCGGAACGCCGCCCACTTCTCGTGGTACCGATACTGCTTGCGTCCCTTGTCGTCCCGGCCGGTCGCCTGGATGTGGCCGCGCGGGCTCCTGCAGATCCAGACGTCGGTCCATGCCGGCGGGATGGCCAGCGCGCGGATGCGTTCCACGGTTCGGGCATCGGTGACCCTGTCGCCGTCTGGTCCGACATAGAAGAAGCCGCGCCCGGAGCGCCTGCGGCGGATACCGGGATCGTCGTCGCCGACATGCAGCAGGGACGCCGCCTCGGCGGGATGCGGCGGGTCTTCGGATTCTTGCTTCGCAAGGCGGTCGAGCACGCGGAACTCCCTCGCGTCCCCTGAGGACGCGGCCCGGTAACCGCGTCGCGCCGCGAAAGTTCCGGGCTCAGCGGCCGCGCAGCGCCTTCGTCCGGACCTCGTCGAGGCCCCCGCCGGCGATGGCGACGCCGAACAGCGTCTCCGCCTCCTCGGCCGTGTAGTAGCCGAGCCTGACATCCTCGGCGACACGCTCGGCGGGCCGCCTGAGGGGGTCGCCATAACCGCCTCCGCCCGGCGTGCCGACCTTGACCCGGTCTCCCGCTTTCAGCGGAATGTCCTGCTCCTTCGATAGATGCGGAGGAACATGCGCGTCGCCGCCCCTGAACACGGTGACGGTGTTCACCGCGCCGTCCTTGCCGCCCAGCGCGCCCTGCGGGCCGAAACGCCCGTGGTCCATGACGAACGACGCACGCGCCTCGCCGCGCAGCAGCTCGACTTCGTAGGCCAGCCCGAAGCCGCCGCGATGCTCGCCGGCGCCGCCCGAGCCCTCGCGTAGCGCATATTCGCGGTAGAGCACCGGATAGGCCTGCTCCATCACTTCGACCGGCGGCGACTTCGATATCCCGATGGTCGAGCAGCCATTGGTCAGCCCGTCATGATCGGCATTGCCCCCATAGCCGCCGCCGGAGATCTGATACATGACGAAGTCGCGCTGGCGCGCCGGATCGCGGCCCCCGAGCGCGAAATTGCCGCTCGAGCCGGCCGGCGCCGCGGTCACCTTGCCGGGCAGCGCCTGCACCAGCGCGGCGAAGACGCTTTCCGCGATCCGCTGCGAGACCTCGGCAGCGCATCCCGAGACCGGCCTCGGATACTTCGCGTCGAGGAAGGTCCCCACCGGGCGCTTGACGATCAGCGGTTCGAAGGCCCCGGCGCTGATCGGCACGTCGGGGAAGATGTGACGCATCGCCAGATAGACCGACGACAGGGTCGTGGCGATGACGCTGTTCATCGGCCCGGCGCAGGGCGGACTGGATTCGGAGAAGTCGAAGGTCAGCGTATCGCTCTTCTTCTCGACCGACAGCGCGATCGTCAGCGGCTCATCGACGACGCCGTCGGAATCGACGAACGCCTTCGATCGATAGACGCCGTCGCGGATCGAGCGGATGTTGGCGCGCATCTGCGCCGCGGCGCGACGTCTGAGCTCGGTGATCGCCGCGACGACCGTCTCGTCGCCGTAGCGGTCGAGGATCGCGGCGAGGCGCTCCTCGCCGATCGACAGCGCCGCGGCCTGCGCCTTGATGTCTCCGATGCGCTGGTCCGCCACCCGGATGTTCGAGGTGATGATCGCGAGGATCTCCGGATCGAGATCGCCCTTCTTGAACAGCTTTACCGGCGGCAGCCGCAGCCCCTCCTGCTCGACCGCCGTGGCCGACGCCGAGAAGCCGCCCGGCACCGCGCCGCCGATGTCCGGCCAGTGCCCCGTGTTCGACAGCCAGCAGAAGATTTTTCCGTCCCGATAGACCGGCTTGGCGAAACGCACATCCATCAAATGCGTGCCGCCCAGATAAGGGTCGTTGACGATGTAGACATCGCCCGGTTCCGGCGGCAGGCAGCGCTTCTCCCGGATCATGTCGATGATCGTCATCGTCGAGTACTGCATGACGCCGACGAAGACCGGCAGCCCGCCCGCGCCCTGCGCAATCAGCGAACCGTCCGAAGCCGAGTAGATGCCGTCCGAACGGTCGTTGGCCTCGGCGATGACGGGCGAGAAGGCGGCCCGGCTGAAGGCGAGATCCATCTCGTCGCAGACCTGCTGGAGCGCCGCCTGGACGACCGAGAGCGTGATGGCGTCGAGTTCGGACATCCTCACCCCCTCCCGATCGCAATCACGATGTTGCCGTCGGCGTCGCCGGTCGCCCGGTCGCCCGGCGGGATCACCGTCGTGGCGTCCATCTGCTCCAGGATCGCCGGTCCGACGATCTCGACGTCCAGCGGCAGCTTCTCGCGTGCATGGACCGGCGTCAGAACCCAGGCCTTGCCGAACCGCACAGGACGCTCGCCGATCTGGGCGCCGGCCAGCGTCGGGGCGCGACCGGCCGGGTCGATCAGCGTGGAGAGGTCGACCGGCGGTCTGACGCCGGTGACCGAGCTGTTCAGATTGACCAGGTTGGCGCGAATCTCCGGCAGTTGGACGCGGAAGCGGCGCCAGTAGGCCTGCTCGAAAAGTCGCTGCAATTCGGTCCGTTCGACCCGTCCCTCCGGCAGCGGCACGTTGAGGATGTGCGTCTGCCCGACGAACTGCATGTCGGCCGAATGGGTGGTGCGAACGCCGTCGAGCGCCACCGTCTCCTTGTCGATCAGCGCGCGGCCCTCACGGCGATGGCGTTCGAGGATGGCGTCCATCGCCGCCTCATCCAGACCCGCCACCGGCTGGTTGACGGTGTTGACGAAATCGTGGCGAAGGTCGGCGACCACGCAGCCCAGTGCGTTGGTGATGCCCGGCCGCGCGGGCACCAGCACCTTGGGCAGCCCGAGTTCGCGCGCCAGCGCCGCCGCGTGCAGCGGCCCCGCCCCTCCAAAGGCGAAGAGGGCAAAATCCCGGGGGTCGTGGCCGCGAGACACCGAAACCATGCGGATTGCGCCTGCCATCTTGAGGTTGGCCAGGCGGAGTACCGCGCCCGCCGCGTCGTCGCCGTCGAGGCCCGCGAGCTTCCCGATCTTCTCCACGAAGACCGAGCGCACCTCTTCCACGGTCACCGGACTATCGACGGCGAGCAGCTTGTTGGGGTCGAGCCTGCCAAGCACGAGGTTGGCGTCGGTGATCGTCGGCTCGCTGCCGCCGCGTCCATAGCAGATCGGCCCGGGCGAGGCGCCCGCGCTCTGCGGCCCGACTTGGATCAGTCCCGCCGCGTCGACTCGCGCGATCGAGCCGCCGCCGGCGCCCAGCGTATGCACGTCCACCATCGGGACGTGGATCGGCATGGCGTATTCGATCTCGGTCTCGTTGGTGACGGCGGGCTCGGCGTCCCGGATCAGCGCCACGTCCGTCGAGGTCCCGCCCATGTCGTAGGTGACGAGATTTGGAAAGCCCGCGCGCCTGCCGGTGTAGGCTGCCGCGATGACGCCCGAAGCCGGGCCGGACATCACCGTCTTCGCCGGCTCGCGGGTGACGAAGCGGGCGGAGATCATGCCGCCATTGCCGTTCATGATCAGGAAGTCCCGGTCGTATCCCCGGGCGGATAGTTCGTCGCGCAGCGTGCCGACATAGCGGTCGAGGACCGGCTGCACGGCGGCGTTGACGGCGGCCGTGACGCCGCGTTCGAACTCGCGCGCCTCCGACAGCAGCGCATGGCCCATGGTGATGTAGCCGTTCGGCCAGCTCTCGGTCGCGATTTCGGCGGCGCGGCGCTCATGCGAAGGGTTGGCGTAGGAATGCAGGAAATGGATCACCAGCGACTCGCAGCCCTTGGCGAGCAGCGTCGCCACCGCCTTGCGGACCTCCTCCTCGTCCAGCACGGTCCGCACCGCGCCCGACGCCTCGACGCGCTCGCCGACTTCCAGCCTGAGGTCGCGCGGGACCACCGGCACGAACACGCCGGTCATGCCGTAGGCGTTCGGCCGTGTGCGCCTGCCGAGTTCGATCACGTCGCGGAAGCCGCGCGTGGTGATCATGCCGGTGCGGGCGAGACGGCGCTCCAGCACCGCATTGGTGGTGGTCGTCGTACCGTGGACGATGAGGTCGATGCCGGAGGGATCGCGGCCTGCCGCGGCGAGCGCGGCGATGACGCCATGCGCCTGATTGGCTGGTGTCGTCGGCGTCTTCGCCACCCTGACCCGACCGGCGTCGGCCGCGTCGATCAGGATCAAGTCGGTGAAGGTGCCGCCGACGTCGATGCCGGCCACCACGCCGCCCGCGCGAACATTCTCATCCATCGGCGAAATCCGGAATGCACGACCTGCGGCATATCGACAGTTTGGAACCCGTTTCCGCCCCGCGACCTTGACCGGAATTCATTTGTATACGAATAAATGTCGCTGACAAGCACTCAACGCTTCCAGGCATTTGGCCGGTCGCGGCGACCGCGTTCGCCGCCCCGAGTCGGGCCCTTGCGCGGCACTACGAGCGAGACGATGGACCATTCCGACAATGCGGCCGCGCCGCGCTTCCCCATCCCGGCCAATGTCTACGCCGAGACCGTGACGTCGGTGAAGCACTATACCGACAAGCTGTTCTCGTTCCACATCACCCGGCCGCAGTCCTTCCGCTTCCGCTCCGGCGAGTTCGTGATGATCGGTCTGCCCAATGGGGAGAAGCCGGTCTATCGCGCCTATTCGATCGCCAGCCCGGCGTGGGGCGAGGAGATCGAATTCTTCTCGATCAAGGTGCCGGACGGCCCGCTCACATCCCAACTGCAGAAGATCGTGCCTGGCGACACCGTCTTGATGCGGCAGAAGTCGACCGGCACGCTGGTGCTCGACGCGCTGACGCCCGCCCGGCGCCTGTTCATGATCTCGACCGGTACCGGCATCGCGCCGTTCGCGAGCCTCATCCGCGACCCGGAGACCTACGACAAGTTCGACCAGGTGGTGCTCACGCACACCTGCCGCGACCACGACGAGTTGAGCTACGGCGTCGAACTGTTCGAGAATCTGAAGAACGATCCGTTGATCGGCGAACTGGTCGAGGGCCGCGTCACGCTCTACTCGACGACGACGCGCGAGGAGAGCCCGCGCATGGGACGCATCACCCGTCTCATCGAGGACGGCCGTTTCCATGCCGATCTCGGCATAACCCCGCTCGACCCGGCCAACGACCGCATCATGATCTGCGGCTCGATGGCGATGCTCAAGGATCTGAAGAGCCTCGTCGAAGGTTTCGGCTTCGTCGAGGGCTCGAACAACGAGCCGAACTCCTTCGTGGTCGAGCGCGCCTTCGTCGGCTGACGCGGGAACCCGAATTCGCTGAAATCCGTCGGGCTCCCTCCGGGTTTCGGCCCCGGCTCGCCGCATAATTGACCATCCGATCAAAATTCCGTGCAAGTCGACGCGTTCTGCGCTACAGGCGCGGCGGGACTCGTGGAGAAGCCGCCGGGACGCTATGCTGCCTTCGAGGGGCATGGCGCCGGCACGGAGAGGCCTGGAATGGTGAAGCTTCGGGAAGCCGAGAACGGCGATGCCGGCAACGTCACGGCGCTGCCCGCGCGCGCCGCCGCAAATACCGCGCAGGCCGGGCACGCGATCGCACGCAACCCGGGCATGAAGCTCGACCTCGGCTTCCTGGAATCGATGCGCAGCGTCAATCGCAGCGCGCTGGAACGCCGCGTCGGCTCGCTCACCAAGCGCCGCTCGATCAAGGCCGACAACCAGGCGGCATGGCTCCTGCGCGCCGTGTCGCTGATGGACCTGACCACGCTCAACTCCAACGACACCGAAGAGCGCGTGCGCCGGCTCTGCGCCAAGGCGGTCAACCCGTTCCGCGCCGACCTCGCCGAGGCGCTCGGCATCGCCGGCGAGACCATCCGCCCGGCCGCGGTCTGCGTCTACCATCCGTTCGTGGCGACCGCCGTCGACGCGGTGAAAGGGACCGGCATCCACGTCGCGGCCGTCTCCACCGCCTTCCCGCACGGGCTTGCGCCGCTGAAGACGCGGCTTGCCGAGATCGAGGCGTCCGTGAAGGACGGCGCCGACGAGATCGACGTCGTCATCCCGCGCGGCCTGGTCTTCGGCGCGAAGTGGCAGGAACTCTACGACGAGATCGTCGCCATGCGCGCCGCCTGCGGCGAGGCGCACATCAAGGTGATCCTCGGCACCGGCGACCTCGCCACGCTGCGCAACGTGACGCTCGCCTCGATGGTGGCGATGATGGCGGGCGCCGACTTCATCAAGACCTCGACCGGCAAGGAGCCCGTCAACGCCACGCTGCCGGTCGGCTTGGCGATGGTGCGCGCCATCCGCGCCTATTACGAGGAGACCGGCTATCTCATCGGCTTCAAGCCGGCCGGCGGCATTTCCACGGCCAAGGCGTCGCTCGACTGGCTGGTGCTGATGAAGGAGGAGCTCGGCCGGCCGTGGCTCGAGCCCGAACTCTTCCGCTTCGGCGCGTCGAGCCTGTTGACCGACATCGAACGCCAGCTCGAACACCACGTCACCGGCCGCTATTCGGCGAACCACCGCCACGCGATGGCGTGAGATTCCGCGTGCCTGACATGACCCCCCTCTGGCCTGCCGGCCATCTCCCCCTCAAGGGGGGAGATCAGCAGTTTCGGTCCGCACGCCCAGACTGCAACGCCGGTGATTGGCGAAAGCAGACGCGACATCTGATCTCCCCCCTTGAGGGGGAGATGGCCGGCAGGCCAGAGGGGGGTCGTTCGATCATTCCGCTCAACCTCCGACGTTCCGGAGACCTCTCATGAACATCCTCGAACGCTATCACGCCATGGATTACGGTCCGGCCCCGGAAGCCCGCACCGAGGCCGACGCCTGGCTCGCAGCAAGGGACTTCTCCAAGGCCCTCTTCGTCGCCGGCCAGTGGAAGCCGGCCACATCCGGCAAGGTCTTCGACGTCTCGGACCCCTCGTCCGGCAAGCTGCTGGCGAATATCTCCGACGCGGGGGCGGCCGACATCGACGCGGCGGTCGCCGCGGCGCGGCGCGCCCTGCCCTCCTGGAAGGCGCGCACCGGCTACGAGCGCGCCAAGGTGCTGTACGCCATCGGCCGCGCCATGCAGCGCCACCAGCGCCTCTTCGCCGTGCTGGAATCGATCGACAACGGCAAGCCGATCCGCGAGAGCCGCGACATCGACGTGCCGCTGGCGATCCGCCACTTCATCCACCATGCCGGCTGGGCGCAGGCGCTGGATCGCGAGTTCCCGGGGCACGAGCCGGCCGGCGTCGTCGGCCAGATCATCCCGTGGAATTTTCCGCTGCTCATGCTCGCCTGGAAGATCGCGCCGGCGCTCGCCGCCGGCTGCACGGTGGTGCTCAAACCCGCCGAGTTCACGCCGCTCACCGCCATCCTGTTCGCCGAAATCTGCGAGCGCGCGGGCGTGCCCAAAGGGGTGGTCAACATCGTGCATGGCGGTCCCGAGGCGGGCGCGGCGATCGTCAACCACGGCGGCGTCGACAAGATCGCCTTCACGGGCTCGTCCGAGGTGGGCAAGATCATCCGGAAAGCGACGGCCGGCTCGGGCAAGAAGCTGTCGCTGGAACTCGGCGGCAAGTCGCCCTTCATGGTGTTCGAGGACGCCGACCTCGATTCCGCCGTCGAGGGACTGGTCGACGGCATCTGGTTCAACCAGGGCCAGGTCTGCTGCGCCGGCTCGCGACTGCTTGTGCAGGAGGGCATCGCCGAGGCCCTCATCGCCAAGGTGAAGACGCGCATGTCGCGGCTCAGGCTCGGCAGCCCGCTCGACAAGAACACCGACATCGGCCCGCTGGTCGACTTGACGCAGCTCGACCGCGTGAAGGGCCTGATCGCCGAAGGCGCGAAGCAGGGCGCGCTCTGCTGGCAGCCCGACCAGGCGCTGCCCTCCACCGGCTATTTCCATCTGCCGACGCTCGCCACCGGCGTGTCTCCGGCCAACATCCTCGCCCAGGAGGAAGTGTTCGGCCCGGTGCTCGCCGTCATGAGTTTCCGCAACACGGAGGAGGCGATCGAGATCGCCAACAACACCCGCTACGGCCTCGCGGCGTCCGTCTGGAGCGAGAACGTCAACCTCGCCCTCCACGTCGCACCGCAGTTGAAGGCCGGCGTGGTGTGGATCAACGGCACCAACATGTTCGACGCCGCCTGCGGTTTTGGCGGCTACCGCGAATCGGGCTTCGGCCGCGAGGGCGGCAAGGAGGGCATGTTCGAATATCTCGCCGCGAAGACCGCCTATGGCGCGGCGATCAAGCCGTCGAAGTCGGGCGCCGCAGGTTCCGCCGACGAGGCGGGAGCCATCGACCGCACGGCGAAACTCTTCATCGGCGGCAAGCAGGTGAGGCCCGACAGCGGCTATTCCTACGCGGTGCTCGACGCCAGGGGAAAGCTCGCCGGGGACGCCGGGCTCGGCAACCGCAAGGACATCCGCGACGCGGTGTCGGCGGCCCGCGCCGGCAAGGCGTGGGGAGAGGCGACCGCCTACAATCGCAGCCAGGTGCTCTATTTCCTCGCCGAGAATCTTTCGGCCCGCGCCGGCGAGTTTGCCGCCCGGATCCGCCGCCTGACGGGTGCCACGCCCAAGGCCGCTGAGGCCGAAGTGGAACTCTCCATCGAGCGGCTGTTCTACTACGCCGGCATGGCCGACAAGTTCGAGGGTCGCGCCCACCAGCCGCCGATGCGCGCCGTCACGCTGGCGCTGCACGAGCCTGTCGGCGTGGTCGGCATCGTGCTGCCCGACGACGCGCCGCTTCTCGGTTTCGTGTCGCTGGTCGCGCCCGCGCTCGCCATGGGCAACACGACCGTCGTCGTGCCCTCGGAAAAACACCCGCTCATCGCCACCGACCTCTACCAGGTGCTCGAAACCTCCGACGTGCCGGCCGGCGCGGTGAACATCGTCACCGGCCGCGCGGCGGAGCTCAGCGCCGTGCTGGCGAAACATGACGATGTCGACGGGCTGTGGGTCGTCGCCGACGCCGATGTCTGCCGGCTTGCGGAAGAACACTCGATCGGCAATCTGAAGCGCGTGTGGACGACGGCCGGCCGCACGCTCGACTGGCGGCAGGCCGAGGGCGACACGTTCCTGCGCCGCGCCATCGAGGTGAAGAACGTCTGGGTGCCCTACGGGGATTGAAACGGCTGGTTGACGGACCGGGCAGCCTTGTTGCCCCTCCGCCTCGCTACGCTCGGCACCTCCCCCGCTTCGCAAGGGAGGATCACGCGTTGCGAGCGGCCGTGACCTCGATCCTCCCCCGTTTACGGGGGAGGGGGACCATGCGAAGCATGGTGGAGGGGGCGCTCGCGAGTCTGCCTTGACGATCTGCTCCGCCAAACTGCTTTTGGACTGAAGGGAGAAATGCCTTGAAGCTTCTGCGTTATGGAAAGCCCGGCAGGGAAGAGCCGGGTCTGCTGGGTGCGGATGGCAGGATCCGCGACCTGTCGGGCGAGATCGACGACGTCGCCGGCAAGGCGCTCGACCCGAAGGTGCTGAAGCGGCTGGCCAGGCTCGACCCGGCCTCGCTGCCGGTTGTTCGTGGAAATCCACGGATCGGCCCATGCGTCGCCGGCACGGGCAAGTTCATCTGCATCGGGCTCAACTATTCCGACCACGCGGCCGAGACCGGCGCCACCGTGCCCTCGGAGCCGATCATCTTCATGAAGGCGACCTCGGCCATCGTCGGCCCGGATGACGATGTGCTGATCCCGCGCGGCTCGAAGAAGACCGACTGGGAGGTCGAGCTCGGCGTCGTCATCGGCAGGACCGCCAAATACGTCACCGAGGCCGAGGCGCTGGACTACGTCGCCGGCTACTGCGTCGCGCATGACGTGTCGGAGCGCGCCTTCCAGGCCGAGCGGCAGGGCCAGTGGACCAAGGGCAAGAGCTGCGACACCTTCGGGCCCATCGGCCCGTGGCTGGTCACCAAGGACGAGGTCAAGGACCCGCAGGACCTGAAGATGTGGCTGAAGGTCAATGGCAAAACCATGCAGGACGGCTCCACCAAGACCATGGTCTACGGGGTGAAGCACCTCGTGTCCTACCTGTCGCAGTTCATGAGCCTCAATCCCGGCGACATCATCTCGACGGGCACGCCGCCCGGCGTGGGCTTGGGCATGAAGCCGCCGCGATTCCTCAAGGCCGGTGACACGGTCGAACTCGGCATCGAGGGCCTCGGCACGCAGCGCCAGACCATGCGGGCCGACGCCTGAGCGGCGAGCCGACGATGGCCCTTCTGCTCGGCATAGACGGCGGCGGCACCAGTTGCCGCGCCGCTCTCGCCACGGCGTCGGGCGAGATCGTCGGCCGCGGCCGTGGCGGTCCCGCCAACATCATGACCGACCTCGACGGCGCGCTGGCGAGCATCACCGCCGCCGCAGCGGCCGCCTTCCGCGACGCCGGGCTCGACGTCTCCGGCATCGCCGACGTCCGCGCCGCGCTCGGGCTGGCCGGCACCAATGTCGGCGGCTACAAGGCGGCGCTCCTCAAGCGCCTGCCCTTCGCCAAGAGCGTCGTCGAAAGCGACGCGCTCATCGCTCTCGAAGGCGCGCTCGGCGAGCACGACGGCGCCATCGCCATCCTCGGCACCGGGTCGATCTTCATGGCGCGCGAGGCGGGCAGGCCGCGCACCATCGGCGGCTGGGGCTTTGTGCTGAGCGACCTCGGCGGTGGCGCGCGCCTCGGCCGCGACCTGCTCCAGGAGACGCTGCTCGCCCATGACGACATCCGCCCGCCCTCGCCCGCCACCCGCGCCGTGATGGAGCGTTTCGGCGGCGATGCCCGCGAGATATCGAAGTTCGGCGCGGCGTCGAAGCCCGCCGATTTCGGCATGCTGGCCCCGCTCGTCTTCGAGCATGCCGACGACGGCGACGCGGTCGCGGCGCGCATCCTCGCGACCAGTGCTCAGGCGATAGACGAGGCGCTGGACGCGCTGAAGCTCAATCCCGGCTCGCGGCTCTGCCTGCTCGGCGGCCTAGCCCCACTCTGGGCGCGCCACCTCGCCGAACGTCACCGCGAAAGGCTCCATGCACCGCTCTCGGACGCGCTCGGCGGCGCGGTGTCGATGGCCGTGCGCCATTTCGGCGGCAAGCGATGATCGCCTTCCGCGCGTCGCGCATCTTCGACGGCCACGCGTGGCACGACGATGCCGCGCTGCTGGTCGACGGTGGCAAGGTCGCCGCAATTGTCCCGTCGTCAGGCATCCCCGCAGGCGTGCAGCGCACCGACCTCGGCGGCGGCATGCTCGCGCCGGGCTTCGTCGACCTGCAAGTGAATGGCGGCGGCGGCGTCATGCTCAACGACCGGCAGGACGTCGACGCCATCGCGACGATCTGCGCCGCGCATGCCCGCTTCGGCACGACGGCGCTGCTGCCAACGCTGATCACCGACACACCGGAGAGGACCCGCGCGGCGGTCGCGGCCGGCGAGGACGCAGCGCGACAGGGCATCCCCGGCTTCCTCGGTTTGCATCTCGAAGGCCCGCACCTCGCGCCGTCCCGCAAGGGCGCGCACGATCCGGCGCTGATCCGGACGATGGACGATTCCGACGAGGCGTTCCTCGTCGAGGCCCGCGGCCGCCTGCCCAACCTGATGGTGACTCTCGCGCCGGACGTCGTTCCGGCCGGCCGCATCCGCCGCCTCTCCGCCGCCGGCGTCGCGGTCAGCCTCGGCCATTCCGACGCGACGCTGGCGCAGGCCCGCGCCGCTGCTGACGCCGGCGCGCGCATGGTCACGCATCTCTTCAACGCCATGCGCCCGCTCGGCCACCGCGAGCCCGGTATGGTCGGCGCAGCACTTGCGCTGAGAAACCTCTCTGCCGGGCTGATCGCCGACGGTTTCCATGTCGATCCGCAAGCCGTCGGCATCGCGCTGCGCGGCAAGGCCGGGCCTGGGAAAATCTTCCTGGTCACCGACGCCATGGCGACGCTCGGAACCAGCCTTGAAGGATTTACGCTGAACGGCCGCGCCATCCGCCGCTCCGGCGGCAGGCTCACGCTCGACGACGGCACGCTTGCCGGCGCCGATCTCGACATGGCGTCCGCCGTGCGCTTCATGCATCGCAGCGTCGGAATCGACCTCGGCGAAGCACTGCGGATGGCGTCGCTCTATCCGGCGGATGCGCTGGGCGTCGCGCCGACGTATGGGCGGCTCTCACCCGGCAGCCGCGCCGATTTCGTCCACCTCGCGGACGATCTGACCGCCGGCGCCATATGGATCGGCGGGCAGCAGGTTTTCTGAACCTATCCACCTCGTCATCCTCGGGCGGAGCAGGCCGAAGGCCGTCGCGAAGACCCGGGGATCCATGCCGGAACGTGCCGGCAGCGCGCCGGCTGTCGAATGCAGGCAGCGCCACTTGGATCGGCGATGAACGGGTTTCTCAACAGTCATCGATCGGCAGCAGGTTTGCGCCGCCGGCGAGGCCTCACCGTTCAGGCATGGATCCCCGGGTCTTCCTACGCTTCGCTCCAGTCGCCCGAGGATGACGAATGCAAAGGCGTTTCCAGTGGTCGTCAACGCTGGCGATTGGCGGCAACCATCTCCACCTCGTCATCCTCGGGCGGAGCAGGCCGGAGGCCGTCGCGGAGACCCGGGGATCCATGCCGGAACGTTATGGACGTGCGGCGGCGGTCGAATGCCAGCCTCGCGTCGGTCCTCAACCCCTCGCCGCGTCCGCCGCAGTCCGTATCGCCCCGATGTTCGCCTTGTAGGCCGCCTCTGCGCCACCCCTGAACACGGCCGAGCCCGCGACCAGCACGTCGGCCCCGGCAGCGGTCAACAGCGGCGCGGTTTCCGCCGTCACGCCGCCATCGACCTCGATGAGGATCGGCCTGTCGCCGATCATCGCCTTGATGCGCCGCACCTTCTCGACCGCGGCCGGGATGAAAGCCTGCCCGCCGAAGCCTGGATTGACCGTCATGACCAGCACGAGGTCGAGCCGGTCGAGCACATATTCGATGGCGCTTTCGGGCGTCGAGGGGTTCAGCGCCACGCCGGCCTTCTTGCCGAGATTGCGGATCGCCTGGAGCGAGCGGTCGAGGTGCGGACCGGCCTCGGCATGCACGGTGATGATGTCCGCGCCTGCCTCGGCGAAGGCCGCGAGATAGGGATCGGCCGGCGCGATCATCAGATGGCAGTCGAAGACCCTGTCCGTCCTGCCGCGCAGCGCCTTGATGACCGGCGGGCCGAAGGTGATGTTCGGCACGAAATGCCCGTCCATCACGTCGAGATGGATCCAGTCCGCCCCCGCCGCCACGACGGCGTCGACTTCCTCCCCCAGCCGCGCGAAGTCGGCGGAGAGGACGGATGGCGCGATGAGGGTCTTCGGCATGGGTGTCTCCGGCGCTGGCCCTCACTATGCGGCGGGAGAAGCGTTGTCGAGACTGCCCGGACGAAGCGATCCGACCCCTCGGTTCACATCTTCGGTCGCGTCTTCCTCCTGTCGTACCAGGCTCCCCGCGCCTCCTCGTAGGCCAGCCCGGCGCGGAACACGTCCTCGTCGCAATAGGTGCGGCCGACGATCTGCATGCCCGTCGGCACGCCGTTGCCCGCATGTCCCGTCGGCACCGAGAGCACAGGACAGCGGCTCATCGTGTTGAAGGGCGTGGTCATCACCCAGCCGAGGCTCGGATGCACCTCCCTGCCGTTGATCGTCACCGTATCGCGCGACTGGTCGTGATGCGCCGGCACCGCCGGCAGGGCGTTGGTCGGGCAGATGAAGACGTCGTACCGCTCCAGCAGCGGCCCGAGCGTCTCGTACATCCTGCCGGCGACTTCGAGGCTCGCGACGAAGTCGGTCGCCTTCGAACTCGCGCCCTCCTCGGCGAAACGGCGTGCGTAGCTCGTGAGATCGTCCGCGTGCTCCGGCAGGAAGCGCGAGAGGTATGCGCCGAAGAGGTGCTGAAGGTACTTCATTCCCGCCTCCAGCACCTCCGGTCCCCAGCCGAGATCGACCTCCTCGACCTTGGCGCCGAGCGAGCGGAAGACGTCGAGCGCCGCCAGCGTGTTCCTGCGCACGTCCGGGTCGACCTCGAAGGCCCCAAGGTCCATCGAATACGCGATTTTCCAGCCCTTGATAGGCCGGTATTTCGTCGGCAGTTCGATCTTCGGCCTGAGCGAGGCGATGTCGGTGGGATGCGGCCCGCACATGACGTTCTGGAGGAGAATCGCGTCCCTGACGGTGCGGGCCATCGGCCCGGTGTGGCAGTAGAAGTCGAGGTTGAAGGGCGGGTCGTCGGGGTTGCGGCCGTAGGGCGGCTTGTAGCCGACCACGCCGCAGGCCGAAGCCGGGATGCGGATCGAGCCGCCGATGTCGGAGCCGGTGCACAGCGCCGAGGTGCCGGCGGCGAGCGAGGCGCCCGAGCCGCCGGACGAGCCGCCCGGCGTCATCTCCGTGTTCCAGGGGTTGCGGGTGATGCCCCACAGCCTCGACCATGTGTATCCGGCGCAGGAGAACTCCGGCGTCGCCGTGCGGGCATGCACGATGCCGCCGGCCTTCATGATCCGCTCGTTGTTCGGCGACGTGGTGTCGGCGACGAAATCCTTCATCAGCAGCGAGCCGCCGCTGGTCGGCTTGCCCTTGATGAAGCTCTCGTCCTTGATTCCGACCGGCAGGCCTTCGAGCGGCCCCGTCTTCCTGCCCCTGGCGTATTTCGCCTCGGCCTTCCTCGCCAGCTCCAGCGCCTCGTCGAAATGCGTGTGCGTGAAGGCGTTGACGCTGTCCTTCAGCCTCTCGGAGCGGGCGATCACCGCCTTCATCAGCTCGACCGGCGAGAGCTTCTTCTTGCGGAACAGATTCAACGCCTCGGAGGCCGGCAGGTAGCAGAGGTCGAGATCGCTCATGAAAGCTCCCTTGCGATGGCGCGGATCGCCGCCAGCGTGGCGGCCGAGAACGGAACGCTGACGAAGTCCGGCCAGCTCGACAGCTTGACCGTCACCATGCGGTGCGAAAAGTCGATGTGGATCAACTGCCCGAAGACGCCCCGGCACATCAGGTTGCGCGAACGGGGATCCTCGATCCAGAACTGGTTGCGGTAGGAGGCTTCGGGCATCGAGGTGGAGAACTCCGGTCCGTGCCGGCCGCTGCGCGTCTCCTCGATCCAGCTTTCCGGAACGATGCCGCGCCCGCCGTCGAGGATGAGCTGGCCGAAGCGGCCGTAGTCCCTCAGCGTCGCGTTGAAGCCGCCGTCGGCCAGCGCATAGCCCGCCGCGTCCACCGTGAAGCAGGCGCTCTCGTCCGTCCCGAGCTTCTGCCAAAGCTCCTTGGAAACGAGCTGCGGCAGCCGCCGGCCGGTGACGCGCTCCATGGCGAAGGCAAGAACGTCCGTCTCGATCGATCTGTATTCGAACGCTTCGCCATGCGGCCGCACCGTCTCTGTCAGCCCGAGGATCTGCTCCCACATATGCGCGGGCCAGCGGAACGCCGGATCGGTGCCCGGCGGCACCGGCTTCCAGCCGGACGCCACGTCGGTCTGGCCGACGTCCGAATAGGGGTCGGTGTACTCCTCCGAATAGCGGACGCCGCTGGTCATATCGAGCGCGTGGCGGAGCGTGGCGCCGCGCCAGCCGGTCTTTTCCAGCTCCGGCAGGTAATCGGTGACGAGCCTGTCCGGGTCCACCTCGCCCCTGCCCGCGAGGATGCCGAACACCGTCGCCGTGACCGACTTCGCCATCGACTGCGACAGGTGCAGCGTGCGCTCGCTCATGCCGTTGAAGTAGCGCTCGCAGGCGACCCTGCCGTCCTTCAGCACGAGGAAGGCGTCGGTGTAGGTCTCGTCCAGCAGGCCTGCGAGCGTGGTCTCGCCACCGTCCACGGCCGCGACGGCGAGCCCGTCGAGGTCGCGCTCCGCCCGCTCCAGCCGGCTGCGATGGCCGGTCCCGCGCCAGACTTCCGCCGTCGGCAGGATCTCGCGGATGTGCTGGAACGACCAGCGGTTCCAGGGCGGCCGGTCCCAGTCGAGCCGGGTCGGCCGCACCGCCGGCGGCGAGCCGCTCATGATCGGCGGGCGAGGCTCCGAGTTCCGGTAGGAGGTCATTCAGCGGCCCTTTCCTTCTCCCCGTTCACGGGGAGAAGGTGGCCCGAAGGACCGGATGAGGGGCAGCGCCTTCTGCTGAGATGTTCACGCCGCCCCTCATCAGCCTGCCGGCATCTTCTCCCCGCAAGCGGGGAGAAGAGCGCTGTCGTCACTACTTCTGAATCTCGGTCCAGATCTTGGTGTAGAGTTCCTGCACGTCGGGCGCGCAGCGCAGCATGAATGCGCCCTTCTCGGAGAACTCCGCGGGCGTCACGATCTCCGGCGCCGTCTGCATCTGCGGGTCCATGAACTGCTCGGAACCCTTGATGCCGTTGGCGTATTTGGCGAAGTTCGAGATCAGGGCCGCGTTCTCCGGCGCCATGATGAAGTTGAGGAACAGCTTCGCGTTGTCGACGTTCTTGGCGTCCGCGAGGATCGCGGCATTGTCCATCCACAGCGGATAGCCTTCCTTCGGATAGCCGTAGTGGATCGTGTCCTTCTCGATCCGCATGCGCATCGAGGCGCCGTTCCAGTTGACGGTCGCGGCATAGTCGCCCTTGGCCATCGCTTCGATATTGCCGTAGTTCATCGATATCCACTTGGTCTTGGCCTCGACCAGCTTGTCGCGCACCTTCTTCAGCACCTCGAGGTCGCCGGTGCAGGGCTCGCCGCCCATGTAGGTGACGGCGAGATGCATCACGTCGGCCATCTCCGGCACGACGTTGATCTTGCCGGCCAGTTCCGCCGGCGGGTCGAGGAAGATGGCCGAGGTATTGATGTCGCCCTTGTAGACCGCGGTGTCGACCGACACGCCTGTCGAGCCCCACTGCCATGGCACGGTGTATTTGCGGCCCGGGTCGAACTCGACGTCGACCCAGCGCGGATCGACGTTTTTGAAGTTCTCCATCTGGTTCGGATTCGATTCGAGCAGCAGCCCCTCCTCGACCCAGATCTGCACGTAGGATGCGGAAGGCACGACGATGTCGTAGCCGTGGCCGCCCTGGCGGATCTTGCCGAGCGCCGTGTCGTTGGAATCATAGTCCGTGACGGTCACCTTGACGTTGTGGGCCTCCTCGAACTTCTTGATCAGTTCCGGGGCTGTGTAGTTGCCCCAGTTGAAGATGTTGAGCTCGCCCTCGGCATGCGCCGTCGTGGCGAGCAACGCCGCGCCGAGCGCGGCAAGAATCGTTCTGCTTTTCATGGTCCGCTTTCCTTCCTTTTTCGGCGCTACGTCCGCCGCCTGTTGATGAAGAAGAACAGTGTGACGATCAGCACCGAGATCGCGAGGAAGACGGTCGAGATCGCATTCATTTCGGGCGTCACGAGGCGCCTGAGCTGGCCGAGCATGTAGGTGGGGAGCGTATCCTGTCCGCCGGATTTGACAAACTCGGTAATGACCACGTCATCCAGCGAGATGACGAAGGCGAGCATCAGGCCTGCCAGGATACCCGGCCACAGCAGGGGCAGCGTCACCCGGGTGAAGACCTTCCAGGGCGTCGCGTAAAGGTCGGAGGCCGCCGTCTCCAGGGTCAGGTCCATGCTTTCGAGCCGCGCCCGGATCGGCAGGTAGGCGAAGGGGATGCAGAAGGCCGTGTGGGCCGCGATCAGGTAGCCGAGGCCGGAGTAGCCGGTGGCGACCTTGATGCGCGCGAAGACGATCAGCAGCGCCACGGCCGTCACGATTTCGGGGATCATCAGCGGCTGGTTGATGAAGGCGTATTTGAACGTCAGGCCGCGATAGGGACGCGCGACGCGGGTGGTCGCGAGCGCCGCCATCGTCGCGGCGACCGTGGCCACCACCGCTGCGACGGAGGCGATCTGCAGCGAGCGGATCGACGCCTCGATGACCCGTTCGTTGTTCCACGCCGCTTCGAACCAGCGCAGCGAAAATCCTTCCCAGACGGCGACCGACCGCCCCGCGTTGAACGCGAAGACCACGAGCGTCACGATCGGCAGGTAGAGAAGTCCGAAGCACAGCATCGCGATCGTCGCGAAGCCGGGCTGGCGCTTGATGGCGAAGGTCTTAGGGCCTGTAATCATGATGGGTTTGAGGCGCGGTATGAGGCGAAATCGGTCAGGTCAAGGAGCGGAGCCGAAGGCGGAGTTGACCTCCGTCGAGGTTCCGCGACGCGGAGATGGCCGATTTCGGCCATACCCCTTCGGGGCGCGGCGGATTTCGGCCCCGGCTTCGTTGAACCTCCCTCGTGGTGATCAACACCACGTCGGTCGGTTCGCCTGCCCGAGACCGAAATCCGGCACGCGCCGCGCCCAAACCGATCATGATTACAGGCCCTAACCATGCCGGCGCTCCGAGCCGGTGGCGTAACGGACATAGAAGAGCAGCGCGACCGTGACGATCACCGTGAGCGTCAGCGCCAGCGCCGCGCCAAGCGGCCAGTTGCGGCCGGCGCCGAATTGCAGCTCGATCAGGTTGCCGAGCATCATCTGCTTGCCGCCGCCGAGCACGCGCGGCGTGACGTAGGCGCCGAGCGAGGGGATGAAGACCAGGATCGAGCCCGCGATGATGCCGGGCTTCACCAGCGGGATGATGATGCGCCAAAGCACCTGGAACCGCGTGGCGTAGAGATCGTAGCCGGCCTCGACGAGCCGGAAATCGATCTTCTCCATCGAGGCATAGAGCGGCAGCACCATCAGCGGCAGGTAGACATAGATCATGCCGATGGCGATCGCCCAGTCGGTGTAGAGTATCTGGACCGGCGCATCGAGGATGCCGAGGCCGGTGAGCACCGAGTTGATGATGCCCTCGTTGCGGATCACCTCCATCACCGCGAAGGTGCGGATCAGCAGGTTCGTCCAGAACGGAATCGTGATCAGGAAGAGCCAGAGAGCCTGGGTCTTCTCCGGTCGCGTGGCGATGAAATAGGCGGTGGGGAAGCCGAACAGCAGCGTCAGGATCGTCGTGGCGAGCGACAGGCGGACCGAGCGCAGGAATATCTGCAGATGCGCGTCGGCGATTCCCAGCGTCCCCTCGAAGATGTCGCGCTGAAAGAAGACCCCGACCCATGCGTCGATCGAGAAATCCCATCTGACGTCACCGTAAGGGCCGGGCGTCAGGAAGGAATAGAGCACGACGACCAGTAGCGGCCCGATACCGGCGAGGAAGATGATGACAAGCGCGGGGGTCGAGAGCAGCCAGCGGGAGCGGATGTCCGCCCTTTCGCGCTCTGCTGCGATCTCCGCGGCGGTCGCCATCGCTCTAGTCCCTCAGGACCTGGGCCGAGTCGGCGCCCACCGCGACGCCGACGCGATCGCCGGCTCTGAAATCGGCTTCTGTGCCGCGCAGGTTCTGCTCCCGCACCGTGAAGGTCTCGCCGCCGTCGAGGCGGACATGGAAATGTGTGTCGGTGCCGAAATAGACGACGTTCTCCAGCATGCCCGTGAGCGTGGCCTTGCCCTTGACCAGACGCGCATGTTCGGGCCGCACGACCACCGTCACGCGCTCCCTTGGCGTGAAGCCTTCGGGCACCGCGGCCGCCACGGTCTCGCCCGACGCGAGCCTGACCGTCACGCCCGAAACCGAAGTTCCCACGACCTCGGCGGTCAGGAAGTTCGTATCGCCGATGAAGTCGGCGACGAAGCGCTCCGCCGGACGGTCGTAGATGTCACGCGGGCTGCCGACCTGGAGGATCTTGCCAGCCGACATCACCGCGATCCGGTCGGACATCGTCAGCGCCTCCTCCTGGTCATGGGTGACGAAGACGAAGGTGATGCCCGTCTGGTTCTGGAGGCGCTTCAGTTCGATCTGCATCTCCTTGCGCAGCTTGAAATCGAGCGCCGAGAGCGGTTCGTCGAGCAGCAGCACCTTGGGCTGGGGGGCCAGCGCGCGGGCCAGCGCGACGCGCTGCTGCTGGCCGCCCGAGATTTGGCTGGTGCGCCGGTTCTTCAGCGCCTCCATGCGCACCAGCTTGAGCATCTGCTCGACGCGAGCCTCCGCTTCCGCCTTCGGCTTGCCGAGCATTTCGAGCCCGAAGCCGATATTGCCGGCGACGGTCATGTGCGGGAAAAGCGCGTAGCTTTGGAAGACGGTGTTGACCGGCCGCTTGTAGGGCGGCAGCGGCGCGATGTCGTCGCCGTAGAGAAGTATCTGGCCCTCGGTCGGGAAATCGAAGCCGGCGATCAGCCTCAGCAGCGTTGTCTTGCCGCAACCGGACGGTCCGAGCAGTGTGAAGAACTCGTTCTCGCGGATCGTGACGGAGACGTTGTCGAGGGCGGCAACCTTGCCTTCGCCGGAGCCGAAGATCTTGCTCACGCCGCGAACGTCGATGGCACTACGATCCGGTTTTTCCGGCAAGCAGCACGCCCCACTCTGGATGCCGCCTCTTGCGGGCGGCTTCGGATTTCCCGGATGTCAGCACAGGCCAACCGGATTCGCAACCGCGTTGAACCGGGATTCAATGCGGCGCTAGCACTTCCGCCTCTGCGAGCCAGATCATTCGGCATCTGCCTCAGCGATGGGCAGGGCAATTGCGTATTGCCCCTCATCCGGCCGCTTCGCGGCCACGTTCAGGCATGGATCCCCGGGTCTCCGCGACGGCCTTCGGCCTGCTCCGCCCGAGGATGACGAATGTCAGGGGCGTTTCCGTCAATCTTCAGCGTTGGCGACTAGCGGAAACCTTATCCACCTCGTCATTCTCAGGCGGAGCAGGAGCGTAGCTCCGTCGCGGAGACCCGAGGATCCATGCCTGAACTTCAACACCGAACCTGCCGATCCGAAGTCAATCGAACATACGCCTCCGGTATGCAATCGCCATGCACGCAGGCGCCTCGCCCCGATCACGCCTGATAGGTCACCCGCCCGCCACAGATCGTCGTCACCGGCACGACCGTCTCCAGCATGTTCGGATCGACCTTTTCGACATCCGCCGACAGCACGACCAGATCGGCCAGATAGCCCGGTTTCAGCCGGCCCTTCCTGTCCTCGGCGAACTCCGCATAGGCGCCCTCGACCGTATAGCCCGCGATCGCTTCCATCAGCGAAAAACTCTGGTCCGGGTCGGTGCCGGCCCACGGCTTGCGCGTCACGGCCTGCTTGATGCCGGTGACCGGATTGATCGGCGAGACCGGCCAGTCGGACGCGAAGACGACATGCGCACCGGTGTCCTTGATGGTGCGCCACGCATAGGAGAACGGCCAGCGGGCGCGGCCGATGCGCGACACCGTCGGCTCGACGGGGAAGCCGCCGGGCACGCCGGGCGGATGCGGCGGCTGCATGGAAGCGATGACGCCGAGGTCCGCGAAGCGCGGGATGTCGTCCTTCGTCGTCACCTCGATATGCTCGATGCGGTGGCGGCTGTCGCGGCGGCCGTTGGTCTTCTGCGCCGCCTCGTAGCCGTCGAGGACGGCCCGTACCGCGCCGTCGCCGATGGCATGCACGGCGATCTGGAGCCCGCGCCGGTCGATCTCGGTCGCCAGCTCGGCGAAGCGCTGCGGCGAGAACAGCGGCTCGCCGCGCCAGCCCGGCCGGTCGGCATAATCCTCCACCATCACCGCCGTCCAGGAATCCAGAACGCCGTCGTAGAAGACCTTGACCATGCCAGACGACAGCCAGTCCGACTGGTAGCGCTTCGCCATCATCGACGCCTTCTCCAGCGCGTCGAGTTCCATGAAGTTCTTGAAATGGAACGGGATCTGCGCGCGGCAGAGCAGCCGGCCCTCTTCCTGCAACTCCGTCAGCAGTTCGAGCTGGTGCAAATTGCCGTCCATGTTGTGGATCGAGGTGATGCCGTGTTTCGCGCACCACTCGAGCCCGCGGAACATGATTGCCCGGTCGGACGCCTGCTCGGCGGCGGTCGGCCGCGGGTCCGGCTCGCCGCCGGTCGAGAGCCCGAGCCGCACCCTGCCCTCGCCCGCGAACGCTACCAGCGGCCCAAAAGCCTCGCCCTCGCGCAGTTCGCCCTCGGCCAGCCCGTCCGGACCCATGACGATCTCGTTGCCCGGCCCGAGTTGCCTGCCCTTCAGGAGGTCGGCCATCTCCAGGGCCTTCGTGTTCGCCCACATGGTGTGATGGTCGGGCGCGGCCATGACGAAGGGCCGGTCCGGGATGATGCGGTCGAGATGGTGGCGGGTGACGCGCTCGCCGTCAGAGATGATGGTGTAGTCCGCGCCCTGCGCCTGGAGCAACACCGCGTCGGGTCTGTCCGCCGCGAATGCCTTCACGGCCTTGCCGAGCGCGTCCAGCCCGTGGACCCCGGCGAGCTGCAGGTGATCCAGCTCCGCCGCGCCGGCGAAGAGATGCATGTGGGATTCGATGAAGCCCGGCAGCACCGAACCGCCGCCCGCGTCGATGGTCTTCGTCGCCGGTCCCGCGTGGTCGCGCACGCTCGCGCGGTCGCCGACCGCCACGATCCGCCCGTCCTTCACGGCGACCGCCTCGGCGCGCGGATTGCCGTCGTCCATGGTCAGAATGCGGGCATTGGTGACGATCAGGTCGGCATTTGCCATGTCGGCTCCCCTCTTGCGTCCCAAGGCTAGCACCCGCCCTTCGCGCCGCGCCAGCCCCGCGCGTGGCGGCGGGTTGGTGCAGCGGCTTGCCCCCGCCGCGTCCCGCCGACTACGCTACCGAGACCACGAGGGCTCCGCATGAAGACCGTCTATTCCCCCCGCCACGCCGGCCATGCCGGCAATGTCGAGTTCATCGGCCAGTCGATCGTGCCGGCTTTCGAGAAGCCGTCGCGGGCGGAGTTCATCAAGGCGCGCATCGAGGCGGTGAAGCTCGGTGCGATCGTGGCGCCCGCCGAACACGACATCGCGCTCGCCAGGCGCGTCCACCGCGCCGACTTCATCGATTTCCTGCCCACGGTCTGGACCCGGTGGGAGGCGGCGGGCAAATCCGGTTCCGCGATCCCCTTCACCTGGCCGACGCGCGGACTGCGCGGCGACGCGCCGCCGCAAGCCATCGAGGCGCTGCTCGGCTACTATTCCTTCGACGGCGGCGCGACCTTCGTCAAAGGCACTTGGGACGCCATCAAGTCCTCCTTCGACGTGGCGCTTACCGCCGCCGCGCTGGTGAAGGCCGGCGAGCCCGCCTTCGCTCTCTGCCGGCCCCCGGGGCACCATGCCGGCTCGTCATTCATGGGCGGCTACTGCTTCATCAACAACGCCGCCGTCGCCGCGCAGTGGTTTCTCGACCAGGGGGCGGCCCGCGTCGCCATCCTCGACGTCGACTACCACCACGGAAACGGCACGCAGGAGATCTTCTATTCCCGCCCCGACGTTCTGGTGGTGAACCTGCACGGCGACCCGATGGTCGAATACCCCTTCTTCCTCGGCCATGCCGACGAGACCGGCCAAGGCGACGGCGAGGGCTTCAACGTCAACTTCCCGATGCCCTTCGGCACGGCGTGGGCGCAGTGGAGCGTCGCGCTGGAGGCCGGCTGCCGGCGGGTCGCCGACTACGCACCAGACATTGTTATCGTCTCGCTCGGCGTCGACACGTTCGAGAAGGACCCGATCAGCAAGTTCAAGCTCAGGTCCGACGACTATCCCAGGATCGGCGCGCGCATCGCGAAACTCGGCCTGCCGACGCTGTTCATCATGGAGGGCGGCTACGCGGTCGACGAGATCGGCGTCAACGCGGTCGGTGTGCTCACCGGTTTCGAGGACCGCTGACCGTGGCGGAGACGACAACGATCGGCGTCGTCCAGTTCGCCTGCTCGGACGACGCAGCGGAGAACCTCGCGACGGCGCAACGTCTGGTTCGTGAAGCCGCCGGCCATGGCGCCAACGTCGTCGTCGTGCAGGAGCTCTTCGAGGGCCACTATTTCTGCCAGGAGGAGCATCCGCGCCACTTCGCCCGCGCCCGCCCGCTCGATCGCCATCCCACCCTTCAGGCCATGCAGGCGCTCGCCGCCGAACTCGGCGTCGTGGTGCCCGTCTCGCTGTTCGAGCGCCGCAACCAGGCCTATTTCAACAGCGTGGTGATGGTGGACGATCATGGCGCGGCGCTCGGCGTCTACCGCAAGTCGCACATCCCTAACGGGCCGGGCTATTCGGAGAAGTTCTACTTCAATCCCGGCGACACGGGTTTTCGCGTCTGGCCGACCCGCTTCGGGACTATCGGCGTCGGCATCTGCTGGGACCAGTGGTTCCCCGAAGCCGCGCGCTCGATGGCGCTGATGGGTGCGGAATTCCTGCTCTACCCGACCGCGATCGGCTCAGAGCCAGGACGGCCCGACTTCGATTCCATGGAGCATTGGCGCGTCACCATGCGCGGCCATGCGGGGGCCAACCTGATGCCCGTCGCCGCCGCCAACCGCATCGGCGTCGAGGAGGTCGGCGGCAAGGTCCAGACCTGGTACGGCTCGTCCTTCATCGCCGGGCCGTCGGGCGAACTCGTCGCGCATGCCGGACGCGACGGCGAGGCGGTGCTCACCGCCAGCTTCGACCGCGCGGCGATGCGCGAGACCCGCGCCGCCTGGGGGCTGTTCCGCGACCGGCGGCCCGACCTCTACGGCGCGCTGACGACGCTGGACGGCGGGCGCTAGGCCCACTGACTTTCGTCATCCTCTGGCGGAGCAGGCCGAAGGCCGTCGCGCAGACCAAAGGATCCATGCCTGAACCGGGGATACCGCACCAGCGGTCCAGGCAAACCTGTTTACGCCGCCTTGGGCAGCAACGCCTTCAGGTCCGCGCCCAGATCTCCCGCCATCTCCGGTGGCACGAAAATCCCCTGCGCCAGCAGCCGGCGCGCCAGCATGTGGTCGCCGGCGGCGTTCAGGCTCTCCACCGCGATCAGCCTTTCGCCGCGATAGAGGTACAGCGAGAACTTTTCCGACCCGGCCTCGCCGCGCGAGACGACGCGATCATGCCCCGTCGCCAGCCCGGCGATCTGCAGCCGCGCGGAACCCTGGTTCGACCAGAACCAAGGGAAACCCGCATAGGGCGCCGGCTCGCCGGTCAGCCGCGCCGCGACCGCCTTGCCCTGGTCGACCGCGTTCTGCACCGATTCCAGGCGGGTCATCGCGCCGGTATACGCATTGGGAAACAGCGCCGCGTCGCCGATCGCGGAGATCGCCGGATCGGAAGTGACCAGCAACGCGTCGACCACGACGCCATTGTCCACGGTCAGGCCGGCAGCCTCGGCCAGATCCGTCTCCGGCACGATGCCGGCGGCGACGAGGACGGCGTCGGTGGCGATCGTCTGTCGGTTGGCGAGCATCAGTTCGGGACCGGCCTCGCTTTGGTGCAGGGCGTCGGCGAACACGTCGAGATGCAGCCGCGTGCCCATGGCTTCGTGCATGGTTCGGAAGTGCGCCGACATCGGCTCCGACAGCACCCGCGCCATCAGGCGCGGCATCGCCTCGACCACGTCCACCGCGACGCCGCGCGCCCTCAGCAGCGCCGCCACCTCCAGCCCGATGAAGCCGCCGCCGATGACAGCCACATGCTTCAGAGCCGGCAGGCGCAGGTCGAGCGCTCGCGCATCGGCGAGCGAGCGCAGCTCCAGCGCCTCCCCGCGCACCAGCCCGGCGACGGGCGGCATTCGGTTCCTCGCTCCGGTCGCCAGCACGAGATGGTCGTAGGCAAGCGAGGTTCCGTCATCGAGCCTCACCCGCGCATCGGCGCGATCGATCGCCTCGACCCGGCGGCCCGTGACGAGGCCGACCTCGGCGGTCGAATAGAAGGCCTCGCCCCTGAGCGGCAGGCCGCTATCGTCCTGGCTCTTCAGAAACTCCTTGGACAGCGGTGGACGCTGATAGGGAAGGCCCGGCTCGGCCGAAACGAGCGTGATCCGCCCGGGAAACCCGCGATGGCGCAATGCGGCGGCGGTCTCCACGCCGGCATGTCCGGCTCCGACGATGACGATGTCGTGCAAATCCCGATCCATTCCGTTCCGCGCCCGGCCGACCTTGGCCAGCAACGCGCGGCAACGTTTGCCGCATCGCGCCACGCCCTGTCGAGATCAGGTCAGTCGGGCGAGGCGGCGCTTCGCTTCGGGGGGCGGCCCCGCGCCTTCGGCGGCACGATCGCCGCGACATCCGCCGCCGGCTCCTCGTCGTCGTCGAAGGAAAACCGCGCGTAACCCAGCTTGGTCTCGAGTTCGGCGAGCAGGCCCTGGAGCAGTCTTATCTTCTCGACGCCCATCGTCTTCTTGATCTCGGCATAGATGCGTTCCGCGTCGGGCAGTGCGCATTCGACGAGCCGGTGGCCCCGCGGGGTCAGGCGCACATGCAGACGGCGCATGTCGACGGGATCCGCCAGCTTCTCCATGTAGCCACGCTGCTCGAGTTCGCGCACGATGCGCGACAGCGACGGCATCAGGAGCGCGGCCACCCGCGCCAGGTCGGACATCTCGATGTCCGCGAAGTCGGCGACCGTCCGCATGACGCGGAACTGCGGCTCGGTCAGGCCATACCGCCTGAGCATGTTGCGGAACGGCAGCATCACGGCCTCGCGCGCCCTCACAAGCGCGAGCGGCAGCACGTTGACGATGCTCTTCCTTCCCCTCCGCGCCGCAAGGGTCGGCTCGGCAAGCTTGTCCATGCGCTCGTCCCGTATGTTGTTGTTCAGGACGTTCTCCATCCCCTCCCGGAATGTGCGGGCAGCTTGTCACGCAAACGTGAACGTTTCAACCGCCCCTCACGGCATGAGACGCCGCCCGGTTGGCGGCGCCGTCTCGGGCGTCCGTGCCGCCTTGATGCGCGTCACCGTGAAGGCGACCACGAAACCGGCGCTCATGACGAGAACGATGGTCGGCGCCGGCGCGCTGTCGAGGAAGAAGCTGAGATACACGCCCGCGAGCGAGGCGAAGAGGGCGACGGCGACCGAGACTGCCAGCATGGCGCCGAAACGCCGGGTGAGAAGGAAGGCTATCGCGCCCGGCGAGATGAGCATGGCGATGGCGAGAATGATCCCGACCGCCTTCAGTGCTCCGACGATCGTCAGCGAAAGTATCACGAGCAGGCCGTAGTGCAGCAGGCGCACCGGCAGGCCGATGGCGCGGGCGTGCTGCGGGTCGAACGCGTTGAGCAAGAGGTCGCGCCGGAACAGGAGCAGCGCTCCCGAGACCAGCAGCGCGATCGTGCCGCTCTCGGCGACGTCGGACCAGACCACGCCGAGCATGTCGCCGAACAGGATGTGGTCGAGATGCACGTCCGTGGTGATCGCGGTGTACAGCACCAGGCCGAGACCGAACATGCCTGAGAACACGACGCCCATCACGGTGTCTTCCTTGATCCGGCTGTTCTCCTTCAGCCAGCCCGTCGCCAGCGCGCAGACCATGCCCGCGGCAAACGCGCCGATCGCGAAGGGAAGCCCGGCGACATAGGCCAGCACCACGCCCGGCAGCACCGCGTGGCTGACCGCGTCGCCCATCAGCGACCAACCCTTCAGCACGAGGAAACAGGAGAGCAGCGCCATCGGCACGGCCACAAGCGCCGATATGGCGAAAGCCGTCTGCATGAAGGGAAACTGGAAGGGGAGGAGGAGCGCGTCCATCATGCGGACGCCTCGGGCTCGCGCATCGGACCGCCCCCTCCACCGCCTTCGGCGGTCCCCCTCCCCCGCTTCGCAGGGGAGGAACCAGCGCAGCGGCCGGCCGCGACCTTGATCCTCCCCCGTTCACGGGGGGTCCGAAGGACGGGCGAGACAAGCGGCTCGCCCATAAGGACCACGCGAAGCGTGGTGGAGGGGGCATTGCTGCCGCGCAGACCATCGCAGCGCATCATCACGCCCCCTCCTCCAGCGCCTGCCTCGCCCGCCGCCGCGCCGCGAGCAGCCCGTGCTTCGGTGCGAGGAAGAAGGCGACGAGGAAGATCGCCGTCTGCAACACCACGATCACGCCGCCTGTCGCGCCGTCGAGGAAATAGCTCGCATAGGCGCCCACGAAGCTCGTCGCCGCGCCGATGGCGACGCTGATGAGGATCAGCCGTGGAAACCGGTCGGTGAGCAGATAGGCCGTCGCTCCGGGGGTGACCACGAGCGCGATGACCAGGAACGCGCCCACGGTCTGCAACGCCGCCACCGTACAGGCGGAGAGCAGTGTGAAGAACAGGAGCTTCAGGCGGTCCGGATTCAGGCCGATCGAGCGCGCGTGGCTCTCGTCGAAGAACACCGCCATCAGGTCCTTCCACTTGGCGAGCAGGATGGCCAGGGACACGCCGCCGATGATGACGAGTTGCAGCGTGTCCTCCGGCGTGATGGCGAGGATGTTGCCGAGTACGATGGTCTGCACATTCACCGATGTCGGCGACAGCGACACCATGAAGAGCCCGAGCCCGAAGAAGGAGGTGAAGATCAGGCCGATGATGGCGTCCTCGCGCAGCTTGGTTCGCTGGTTGAGGAAGAGCATGGCCCCCGCCGCCAGTCCGCCCGAGAGGAACGCTCCGGCCGCGAAGGGCAGGCCCAGCATGTAGGCGCCGGCCACGCCGGGCACGATCGAGTGGGACAGCGCGTCGCCGATGAGCGACCAGCCCTTCAGCATCAGGTAGGCCGAGAGGAAGGCGCACACCGCGCCGACGAGCGCGGAGACCCACATGGCGTTGACCATGTAGGAATAGCCGAACGGTTCGAGCAGAAACGTCATGCGGCGCTCCGGACGTTGCCGGTTAGCGCATCGAGACTTTTGATCTCGGCTCGGCAAATACCCCCACCCCATACCCCTCCCCTCAAGGGGGAGGGGGACATCGATGCTTGTGTCTTCTCATCCAACCATTGTGCAGGAAGGGCGCAGACGAGGCCGACCCCCCTCCCCCTTGAGGGGAGGGGTAAGGTGTGGGGGTATGACCCAGCCCCCGTCGCTTCCACCCTGAAACGCCGCGCCCTCACGGCTTGCCCTCCGGCGGACCGCCGTCCTCGCCATAGATCACGAACGGATGCTCGTCGTCGGTGAGCACCGTCACCTGCCGTGCATCCGCATCGTCGTGCAGATCGGCGCCACCGAGGATGAACTGCCTCAGCACGCCGCCGAAGGCGACTTCGAGATTGGCCTTGGTGAAGACCTCCGACACGGGCCCGGAGGCGAGCACGGTGCGGTTGATCAGGACCGCACGGTCGCAGAAGCGGGGCACCGAACCCAGATTGTGGGTCGACACGAGGATCACGCAGCCCTCGTCCCGCAGTTCGCCGAGCAGCGCGATGATCGCCTCCTCGGTGGTCACGTCGACGCCGGTGAACGGTTCGTCGAGCAGGATCAGCCTGCCCTCCTGCGCCAGCGCGCGGGCAAGAAAGACGCGCTTCTTCTGGCCGCCGGACAATTCGCCGATCTGGCGCTTGCGGTAGTCGGACATGCCCACGCGAGCGAGCGCCTCGTCCACCTTGCGCCGGTCCTCGGCGCGCGCCATGCGCAGGAAGTTCATGTGGCCGTAGCGGCCCATCATGACGACGTCTTCGACTAGAACCGGAAAGTTCCAGTCGACCTCCTCGGCCTGCGGCACATAGGCGACGAGGTTCTTCGCCAACGCCTCGGTCGCCGGTTCGCCGAAGATCGAGACACGCCCGGCGGCCGGAGGCACGAATCCCATGATGGCCTTGAAGAGGGTCGACTTGCCGCTGCCGTTGATGCCGACGAGTGCGGTGATTGTGCCGCGCGGAAGCGCGAAGCTCGCATGCCGGACGGCCATGTGACCGTTGCGATAGGTGACCGTAAGGTCTTCGACGGCGAGACCTGGACCCGACCCGGCGAACTGGACGGGCGCGTTCATCCCGCCAGTCCCGCGGCGATCGTCTCGGTGGTGACCCGCATCAGGTCGAGATAGGTGGGCACGGGTCCGTCCGCCTCGCTGAGCGAATCCACGTAGAGCACGCCGCCATAGTGGATGCCGGTCTCGCGGGCGATCTGCATGGCCGGATCGGGCGAGACGGTGCTCTCGCTGAAGACCACGGTGATGCCATGCTCGCGCACCGCGTCGATCACCTTGCGGACCTGCTGGGGCGTGCCCTGCTGGTCGGCGTTGATCGGCCAGATGAACAGTTCCTTCAGCCCGAAGTCGCGGGCGAGATAGGAGAAGGCGCCCTCGCTCGTGACCAGCCAGCGCTCGGCCTCGGGTATGGCGTCGATGCGCGCCTTGATCGGTCCGACCGTCGCCCGGATCTTCTCGACATAGGCGGCGGCATTGGCCTCGTAGGTCGCGGCGTTGGCCGGATCGCGCTCGGACATGGCGCGGCGGATGTTCTCGACATAGATTACCGCCGCCTCGGGCGACATCCAGGCATGCGGGTTCGGCTTGCCGGCATAGGGTCCCTCGGCGATGCCCATCGGCTCGACGCCATCGGAGACCACGACGCTCGGCACGTCGCGGAGATTGCGGAAGAAGCGCTCGAACCAGAGTTCCAGGTTCAGCCCGTTCCACAGGATCAGGTCGGCGTCCTGGGCTCGCAGCAGGTCCCCCGGGGTCGGCTGGTAGTTGTGGATCTCCGCGCCCGGTTTGGTGACCGACTCCACGTCGGCCGCGTCGCCGGCGACGTTGCGCGCCATGTCGGCGATGATGGTGAAGGTGGTGACGACCTTGAGCCTGTCCTGGGCGGCGGCAGGCGCGGCCAGCGCAAAAAGGACGGTCGCGATCACGATGAGGCTGCGCATGAAGGACTCCGGACACGGGCGGGACGCCGCCATGTCGACACTAGCCGCCCGACGGGCACATGTCAATGCAATTGCAACTCGTTTGCAACTGGCTATCGGGCCGCCGGTCGCCGACTTGTCCCTTGGCCAATTGTCTTTTGCAACTGAGTAGCAACTGGCGCATAGTCCGCGGATGGCGAAGAAGGCCGAGAAGAAAGCCGACTACGAACGCGAGCTGCGACGCGCCGGCGTGCGCATCACGCGGCCGCGCAAGATCATCCTCGCCATCCTGTCGGACACCGGGGGCCATCCGGACGCGCTGGCGATCTACCGGCGCGCGGTCGCCGAGGACGGCTCCATCTCGCTGTCGACCGTCTACAGGACCATGAAGCTGCTCGAAGGCATGGGCGCCATCCACCGCCACGCCTTCGCGGGCGGGCCCGCGCGGTTCGAGCCCGCCGCCGGCGAGCACCACGATCACCTCATCGACGTCGAGACCGGCGACGTCATCGAATTCACTTCGCCCAAGATCGAGGAACTGCAGAAGGAGATCGCCCAGTCGCTCGGCTACGAGATCGTCCATCACCGCTTCGAGATCTACGGCCGCAAGCGGCGCCGGCGCTGACGCAAAGTCGTCATACAAATCTGCCATACCAGCGTTGACATCGTACCTGTCGGCCTCTACGAACGCGGCTCGGCAAGACGATCGGGAGGATGTCGGACTTGCAGGGCCTGCTCGACGACGACCGTCTGTTCCCCGTCGACGCCACCCAGCGGCGCATCGCGCGCGCACTGTTCGCGAGCGTCCGCGATCTGCCGATCGTCAGCCCTCACGGCCATACCGACCCCCGCTGGTACGCCGAAAACCAGGCGTTCCCGGACCCGGCCAATCTCCTCGTCGTTCCCGACCACTATATCTTCCGCATGCTGTTCAGCCAGGGCGTGCCGCTGGAGAGCCTCGGCGTGCCGCGCGTCGACGGCGGACATGTCGAGACCGACCCGCGCACGATCTGGCGGACCTTCGCCGCGCACTACCGCCTCTTCCGCGGCACGCCGACGAGGATGTGGCTCGATCACACCTTCGCGACGCTGTTCGGCCTCTACGAGCCGCTTTCGGCGGCGAACGCCGACTTGTACTACGACTGCATCGCCGATTGCCTCGCGCGTGACGAATTCCGCCCCCGCGCCCTCTATGAACGCTTCAACATCGAGGTCATCGCCACCACCGACGGCGCGCTCGACGACCTGAAGTGGCACGACATGATCGCCGCCTCCGGCTGGAAGGGCCGCGTCGTGCCGACCTATCGCCCCGACGCGGCGATCGATCCGGATTTCGAAGGCTTCGCCGCAAATCTCGTGAAGCTCGGCGAGCTCACGAACTGCGATACCTCGACGTGGAAGGGCTATCTCGACGCGCACCGGGCGCGCCGGGCCTTCTTCAAGTCGCGCGGCGCCACGGCGAGCGACCACGGCTTCCCGAGCGCCCGGACCGCCAACCTCTCCGCCGCCGAGGCGGAACGCCTGTTCGGCCGCGTCGCCGCGGGCAAGGCCGACGCCGCCGACGCCGCCCTCTTCCGCGCCCAGATGCTCACCGAGATGGCCAGGATGAGCGTCGAGGACGGCCTCGTGCTGCAGATCCATCCCGGCTCGTGGCGCAACCATTCGGCCGGAATCTTTGCCGCCTTCGGCCGCGACAAGGGTTTCGACATTCCGCAGCGCACGGATTACGTCGCGGCGCTGAAACCCATGCTCGACGTCGTCGGGCTCGAACCCGGCCTCACCGTCATCCTCTTCACCCTCGACGAGAGCGCCTACGCGCGCGAACTCGCGCCGCTCGCCGGCGTCTATCCGGCGCTGCGGCTCGGCCCGGCCTGGTGGTTCCATGACAGCCCCGAGGGCATGCGCCGCTTCCGCGAGATGACCACGGAGACGGCGGGATTCTACAACACCGTCGGCTTCAACGACGACACGCGCGCCTTTCCGTCGATACCGGCGCGCCACGACATCGCGCGGCGGGTTGATTGCGCCTTCCTGGCGCGGCTCGTCACCGAACACCGGCTCAGGGAGGACGAGGCGTTCGAACTGGCCGGCGAACTTGCCCATACGCTCGCAAGAAAGGCGTATCGGCTCTGAGTGGGCGCCAATGCCCGAACGAAACGGGAGGTATCAATGCTGCATTTCTCGAAACTCGCGACAGCCGCCGCGCTGGCGGCCTCGCTCATGGCCGGAGCGGCCAGCGCCCAGACGGTGTTGCGCTCGTCCGACACGCATCCCGACGGCTATCCGACCGTCGAGGCCGTGAAGTACTTCGGCGAACTGGTGAAGGAACGCACCCAGGGCCGCTATTCGGTCGAGGTCTATCACTCGGCCCAGCTCGGCCAGGAGGCCGACACGATCGAGCAGGTGCGCTCGGGCGTGCTGGATCTGAACCGCGTCTCGATGGCGCCGTGGAACAGCCTCGTGCCGCTGACCAAGATCCCCTCGCTTCCGTATCTCTTCACCTCCCCCGAACACTCGCGCAAGGTCATGGCGGGCGACATCGGCAAGGAAGTGGCGGCCGGCTTCGAGGAGCACGGCGTCGTCGTCATCGCCTTCTACGACGGCGGCGCGCGCTCGTTCTACAACTCCAAGAAGCCCGTCAACTCGCTGGCGGATCTCGCCGGCCAGAAGTATCGCGTCATCCAGTCCGACGTGTTCGTCGACATGGTCGCCGCGCTCGGCGCGACGGCCACCCCGATGCCTTATGGCGAAGTCTATTCCGGCATCGAGACGGGCGTCATCGACGGCGCCGAGAACAACTTCCCGAGCTATGAGTCGGCGAAGCATTTCGAGGTGGCCAAGCACTACTCGCTCGACGAGCACACCATCGTTCCGGAGGTCTTCGTCATGTCGAAGATGGCCTGGGACAAGCTCAGCGACGAGGACAAGGCGATCTTCATGCAGGCCGGCGCCGAGTCGATGGAGAAGCAGTGGGAGCTGTGGGACGCCCGCGTCGCGGCGTCGCGCAAGATCGTCGAGGATGCGGGCTCGATGATCACCACGCCCGAAAAGCAGCCCTTCATCGACGCGATGAAGCCGGTCTATGACAAGTATGTCAACACGCCGGAACTCAAGGACTTCGTCGCCCGCATCCAGGCGGTGAAGTAGTCCGCGGGAGAACGGCCGCCGCCGTCGCGGCGGCCATGCATCACGGGGCCGGTTCCGGCCGGCCCCGACCGACGCGAGTTGAAGCCAATGTCCCAGCACCAGTCGACCGAAAGCTCCGCGCGGCTCGAGCGACGCCCGGCGCTCGCCGCGATCGGACGATCGCTGTCGGCCCTGTCGACTGGCGCGCTCTATGCCGCCGGGGCCGGCCTCGTCGCCATGTCGGTGATCGTGTTCTGGCAGGTGTTCATGCGCTATGTCCTCAACTGGGGTCAGGCGTGGACCGAACTCTCCTCGATCATGATCATGAGCTGGTTCATCTTTCTCGGCGCCGCCGTCGGCGTGCGTGAGAACTTCCACCTCGGCTTCGACGTCCTGCTCTACGTGCTGCCTGCCGGATCGAAGAAGGTGCTGCGTACCATTTCCGACGTCGTGGTGCTCTCCTTCGCCATCGGCATGGTCTATTACGGCGTCGTCCTGATGCGGCTCCAATGGGCCGAGGTCATGCCCTCGCTCGGCATCTCCGGCGCTTTCCGCTACCTGCCGCTGACCGTCGGCGGCGTGCTCATCGCGCTGTTCACGCTCGAACGCATCGTGCTGCGCTGGTCCGGCGTCGACGTCGACCGCGATCATCACGACGAGGCCGATCTCGTCGATCCCCAAGCCGCCGCGAAGGATATCTAATGGCCGCGCTCATCCTCTTCGGCGTTTTCACCGTCCTGATGCTGATCGGCACGCCGATCGCGTTCTGCCTCGGCGCGGCGAGCTTTGCCACGATCCTCTACATGGGCCTGCCGCCGCTGGTGATCTTCCAGCAGATGAATTCCGGCATGAGCGTCTTCACGCTGCTCGCCATCCCCTTCTTCATCTACGCCGGCGACCTGATGGTGCGTGGCGGCATCGCCCAACGCATCGTCAATTTCGCGGGTTCGCTCGTCGGCCATCTTCGCGGCGGCCTCGGCCAGGTCAACATCACCGCGTCGACCCTGTTCGGCGGCATCTCGGGTTCGGCGGTCGCGGAAGCCGCGGCGGTCGGCGGGCTGATGATCCCGCAGATGAAGGCGCGCGGCTATGGCGCGGACTACGCCGTCAACGTGACCTCGATGGCGGCGCTGATCGCGCTCCTCCTGCCGCCCTCCCACAACATGATCATCTATTCCATCTCGGCCGGCGGAAAGATCTCGATCGCCGACCTGTTCACCGCCGGCATCATCCCCGGCCTGCTCTTCGCCGCCTCGCTGATGGTCACGGCCTACTTCGTCGCCCGCAGCCGCGGCTATCCGACCGAGCCCTTCCCCGGCTTCGCCAGGGTCGGCTGGTTCTTCATCAATTCGTTGCCCGGCCTGCTGCTCATAGCCATCATCTTCGGCGGCGTGCGCTCGGGCGTCTTCACGGCGACGGAAAGCTCATGCATCGCGGTGTTCTACGCACTGCTGGTGACGCTGACCGTCTATCGCTCGATGCGCTGGCGCGACTTCGTCGACGCCACGCTCGGCGCGGTGCGCACCACGGCGATGGTGCTGCTGATCATCGGTACGGCCGCGTCCTTCGCATGGCTGATGGCCTATCTGCGCATCCCGGCCGCGCTGATCGACTGGATGGGCACGATCTCGCAGAACCCGATCGTTATCCTGCTGCTGATCAACCTGCTTCTGCTCCTGCTCGGCACGTTCATGGACATGGGGCCGACCATCATCATCGCCACGCCGATCTTTCTTCCAGTCGCGGTGCATTACGGGGTCGACCCGGTGCATTTCGGCGTGATCATGATCCTCAACCTCGGCATCGGTCTCAACACGCCGCCGGTCGGAGCCGTGCAGTTCGTGGCCTGCGCCGTCGCCAAGATATCGGTGTGGGAGGCCATGCGTTCGATCTGGCCGTTCTACCTTGCCGGCGTCGCCGTGCTCGGGCTGGTCACCTACGTTCCCGCCATCTCGTTGTGGCTGCCGGCGGCTTTCAAGTGAGCTTGCCATGACCGCGCGCGCGACGATCGACCAGGCCTCTCGGCGAAAACCGCGGCTCGCCGACCGCATGGCGGACGGACTGCGTGGAAAGATCGTCGCCGGAAAGCTGGCGCCCGGCGCGAAGCTTCCCGCCGAGCACCGGCTCGCCGAGGAATACGGCGTCAGCCGCACCGTCGTTCGCGAGGCGGTGGCGCGACTCTCTGCCGACGGTCTGGTGCATGCCCGCCAGGGCGCCGGGGTGTTCGTCACCGACCGCGCATCGGCGCTGGCGGACGGCATGTTCTCCGAGATCGGAAAGAAGATCTCGATGGTGCTCAACGTTCTCGAAGTTCGCATGGCCATCGAGATGGAGTCGGCAGCGCTCGCCGCGCAGCGGCGCTCACCCTCGCAGGCGGCGGACATCGTCGCCGCGTACCGCACCTTCGATGCACTGCTCGAGCGCGGCGAATCCACCGGCTCCGCCGATTTCGCCTTCCATCGAGCGATCGCGACTGCCACCAACAACCCGTTCTACGTCGAGATCCTCGACGCGCTGGGTCTGCGGGCGATCCCGCGCGAATTGGTCACCACCATATCGGAAGAACTCAGACGGGTGCCTGAGTACCAGGTCCTACTGCAGGCCGAGCACCGCGAGATCGTCAACGCGATCTCGGCCGGCGATCCGGAGGCGGCGCGCCAGGCGATGCGAAATCACCTGTCGGCCAGCCAGCACCGATACATGATGGTCAACGAGCGGCGCTACCAGGGGCTCCTCGAGAGCGCCGACCTGCATGACGCCTTCGTCAGGCAGGGGATACCCACGTCGCAATCCATTTCCCGCGAAGATCGAAAAGGAAACGCATGAACATCGAGACCCGGTGGGCAGTCGACCCCGAAACCGCGCGCGGCTACGACACGCAACGTCTGCGGCAGGCCTTCCTGATCGACGACCTGTTCAGGAGTGGCGAGGTCCGGATGACCTATTCCCACCTCGACCGGATGACGGTGGGCGGCGCGATGCCGTCCGGCGGCGCACTTGCCCTCGCGACGGCAAGGCAGACCGGTACCGAACATTTCCTCGATCGTCGCGAGATGACCGTGGTCAGTGTCGGTGGAAGCGGGAGGGTGTTCGCGGGCGGTGAACGGTTCGCCATGGGTCACCGCGATATGCTCTATCTCGGCATGGGTTCTCGGGATGTCAGCTTCGCGAGCGACGATGCCGGAGACCCCGCGAAGTTCTACCTGCTTTCGGCACCGGCGCACCGGACCTTCCCGTCCCGGCTCATCAAGATCGGCGAGGCGAAGCGCCTTGACCTCGGCGCGCAGAAGACATCCAACGAGCGGTCGATCTTCCAGTTCGTGCACCCCGACGTGATGGAATCCTGCCAGCTTGTGGTCGGCATGACGGTGCTCGCCGAAGGCTCGGTCTGGAACACCATGCCCTGCCATGTGCATGACCGGCGCTCGGAGGCCTATCTCTATTTCGGCCTGCCCGACGGCCAGCGCGTCTTCCATTTCATGGGCGAGCCGCAGGAGACCCGCCATCTGGTCGTCGCCAACGAGCAGGCGATCCTGTCGCCCGGCTGGTCGATTCATTCCGGCGCCGGCACGTCCAATTACACCTTCGTGTGGGCGATGGCCGGGGACAATGTCGACTACCGCGATGTCGACGCCGTCGCCATCGAGACGCTCAAGTGAGCGGTCCGTTCGATCTCGCCGGGAAGCGCGCGCTGGTCACCGGCGCCAATACCGGCATCGGACAGGGCATAGCCCTGGCGCTCGCCGAGGCCGGCGCGGAGATCGTCGCCGTGGGGCGTTCGTCGATGGCGGACACCGAGGCCCGGGTCGCGGCGGCCGGAGGGAGAATCGCGACGATTGCCGCCGACCTCTCCGACCGAGGCGCCGTCTCGACGCTTGTCGATCAGGCGTGGGACGCTCATGGCCCCATCGACATCCTCGTCAACAATGCCGGGATCATCCGGCGCAAGGACGCCGTGGACTTCACCGAAGCCGACTGGGACGCGGTGATCGACCTCAACCTCAAGGCCGTGTTCTTTCTTTGCCAGGCGCTCGCGCGCCGCGTGATCGCCGAAGGCCGGCCGGGCAAGATCGTCAACGTCGCGTCCCTGCTCTCCTTCCAGGGCGGCATTCGCGTCGCGTCCTACACCGCTTCCAAGAGCGGTCTCGCCGGCATGACACGGCTCCTCGCCAACGAATGGGCGTCGAAGGGCATCAACGTCAACGCCATCGCGCCGGGCTACATCGAGACCAACAACACCGAGGCGCTGCGCGCGGACCCGGATCGCAGCACCGACATCTTGAAGCGCATTCCCGCCGGCCGCTGGGGCAGGCCCGAGGACATCGGCGGCACGGCCGTCTATCTGGCAAGCGCGGCATCCGACTACGTCAACGGGTCGGTGCTGGCGGTCGACGGGGGGTGGCTGGCGCGATGAACGGAGGCGCGGCGATGGATAGTCCGGTCTTCAAGGGTGCGGCCGAGGGCGAGTGGACGCCGACCGAACCTGGCGTCAAGCGTCGCATCCTCACCCACAACGCCGCGATGATGATCGTCGAGGTGGTCTTCGAGAAGGGCGCGGTCGGCTCGCTGCACAGCCATCCGCACGTCCAGGCGAGCTATGTCGCCGACGGGGTCTTCGACGTGACCGTCTCGGGCAAGACGCAGCGCCTGGAAAAGGGCGGTTCCTTCCTCGCGCCGTCGAACGAAATTCATGGCGTCGTGGCCATAGAGGCCGGCCGCCTGATCGACGCTTTTACGCCGGCCAGGGCGGAGTTTCTGGGGTAGCGCAATCCATATCCGGCCCCCTCCACCGCCTTCGGCGGTCCCCCTCCCCCGCTTCGCAGGGGAGGATCAAGCGCTGCGGCCGCCCGTGACCTGGATCCTCCTCCGTTTACGGGGGAGGGGGACCGCCGGAGGCGGTGGAGGGGGCGGCCTTGCGATCCAGAGGAGCTCCCGCCCTCCACGGAGCATTGTGATTTCCCCGCACCGCGTTGACGGATCGCTTCGCCCGCGTCCATCATCATGGCGGTGCGCCGGACGCGCCTAGAAAAGACGACCCGACGGGATGGAAACATGGACAAGGCGGACATCGGCCTGATCGGCCTCGGCGTGATGGGCTCGAACCTCGCGCTCAACATCGCCGAGAACGGGCACCGCATCGCGGTCTTCAACCGCACTGCGGCGCGCACCGACGCCTTCGTGAAGAACGCCGGCGAGCTGGCGTCCCGGATCGTGCCCTGCCACACGATCGAGGCGCTGGCCGAGGCGATCCGCCCTCCTCGTCCGATCATCATCATGGTGCAGGCGGGCGCGGCGGTCGACGAGCAGATCGCGCTCCTACGCAGCGTTCTGTCGGCGCATGACATCATCATCGACGCCGGCAACGCCAACTTCCGCGACACGGTGCGACGCTTCGCCGAACTCGAAGGCACCGGGCTCACCTTCATCGGCATGGGCGTGTCCGGCGGCGAGGAAGGCGCCAGGCACGGTCCCTCGATCATGGTCGGCGGCGCCCAGGAATCATGGACGCGCGTCGAGCCCGTGCTCACCGCCATCTCGGCCAAGTACGAGGGCGAGGCCTGCGCGGCCTGGCTCGGGACCGGCGGCGCCGGCCACTTCGTCAAGACCATCCACAACGGCATCGAATACGCCGACATGCAGATGATCGCCGAGATCTACGGCATCCTGCGCGACGGACACGCCATGGGCGCGAAGGAGATCGCGCCGGTCTTCTCGAAATGGAACGAGGGACGGCTCAACTCCTACCTGATCGAGATTTCAGCGACCGTACTCGCCGCCGACGATGCCGAGAGCGCCAGGCCGATCGTCGACATGATCCTCGACCGCGCCGGCCAGAAGGGCACGGGCAAGTGGTCGGTGATCGAGGCGCAGACGCTCGGCATACCGGCGACCGGCATCGAGGCGGCCGTCGCCGCGCGCGTGCTCTCCTCCATGAAGACCGAGCGCGAGGCCGCGGAGAAAGTCTACGGCGCGATCCCCACGGGCACGCTGCCGAAGCCCAGCGCTTCCGCTTTGACCGAGCTGGAGTTCGCGCTCTTCGCCGGCAAGATCGCGGCCTATGCGCAGGGCTTCGCCGTGATGGCCGCCGCATCGCAGGCGTTCGGCTGGGGCCTGCCCCTTCCGACCGTCGCCAAGATCTGGCGCGCCGGCTGCATCATCCGCTCGCAGTTCCTGGGCCGCATCGCCGACGCGTTCGAAGCCGGCGGCGCGGTCGCCAATCTGATGATGGCCCCTGCCTTCGTGACGATGATGAAGGAAGCCCACCCGGCGCTGCGCAAGGTCGTCGCCCGGGCGTCCGAGGCGGGGCTGCCTGTCCCGGCGCTGTCGTCGGCGCTGGCCTATTTCGATTCCTACCGGCAGGCGCGCGGGACGTCGAACCTCATCCAGGCGCAACGCGATTTCTTCGGCGCGCACGGCTTCGAACGGATCGATGCCGAGGGGGCGTTCCACGGTCCGTGGGGGTCGTGACCGGCCCGGCCGCGGCACGGTTCCGTTTCGCGCGAAGACACAGCCGCCGCCCGGCGCCGCACCGCGAAAGCGGGTGAATTCGCTCGACTGAAGGGGGCAGTGAACAAATTTCCGGCTACGGCTCGGGACAGGAAGCAGGAAGTGCTTGAAAGGACCCGGCAAAATCCTGTCGCATCGCATGAAGGGCCGGAAATTTGTCCACACCGCTCCTTGAGGGAAGGCAGGGCGCCGCGCCCTTCAAGCCGCCGGGCCGCTGCTTTCGCGTATCGCGAGTTCGGGCGGCAGCAGGACAGGTCCAGCATCGTCCTGCCCGCCGCCCTGGATGAGTTCCAGCAGCATCGCCGCGGCGCGCTGGCCGATCTGGTCGCGCGGCTGCCTGACCGTCGTCAGCGCAGGAATGAACTGTGCCGCGATGTCGATGTCGTCGAACCCGACAACCGAAACCTGTCCAGGCACGGACACCCCGGCGCGGTGGAGTTCGGCGATGAAGCCGCAGGCCATCTGGTCGCTCGACGCGGTAACGGCCGTCGGGCGTTCGGCCAGCTCCAGCCAGCGCCGGGCGGCGGCGACGCCGGCGTCGAGCGAGAAGTCGCCCTCGAACACCCAGTCCGCCCGCTCCGGCAGGCCGATTTCGGTCAGCGCTCTCCGGAAACCGTCCAGCCGCGCCAGCGTCAGCACGTTTTCGCGGGGACCGAGCACATGGCCGATCCCCGTGTGCCCGAGTTCTGCGAGATGGCGCACCGCCAGGACCTCGCCGCCGGCATTGTCGAAGCGGACCGACGGCAGCCCGACCGCGTCGTCCCATTCGCAGCAGAAGACGATCGGCCGCCGTGGTCGGGCCGGGGCGGCCAGCGACAGGCCAGGCGGCGCACCATCGAGCACGATCATCCCATCGGCGCGGTTGTTGTCGAGGTAGTCCGCCAGATGTCCGTCCCGCGCGTGAGGCGCGCGGCTGTCGGCGATCAGCACGTTGTAGCCGGCGCGGGCGGCAGTCGATTCGATGCCGGCAAGCACGCGCGAGAAGAACGGATTGCCGAGATTGGGCACCAGGACGACAATCGCATCCGTCTGCTGACGGCGCAGGTTGCGGGCCATCTGATTGACCCGGTAGCCGGTGCGTTCGATCGCCTCGATCACGAGGCGACGCGTCTCTTCGGACACCCGCTCGGGATAGGACAGCGCCCGGCTGACCGTCGCCGTGGACACGTTGGCCGCGCGGGCGACATCCTGGATCGTCGGCAACGGACGGGTCATCCCGCCGGGCCATCGGGAAGAAGGAATGGGGCGCGACGCCTCACGAAACCTGGGTCTCCACCGGGGGAGGCTGGCGCAAGCTCTGAAGGCTCTTCACGTCGGTGCCGGCGACGGCGCCCGCCACCGTCCGCGCCAGTTCGTAGCCGGCGAGGCGGATGTCCTCGTTGACCGTGTAGAGTTCCGGCCTGAACAGGTGCAGCAGTCGGGAGGACTGCTTCGAGATCACATCGACGTCGCGGCGAAGCCTGAGCCCCGCGTCCTCCAGTCCGGCGACGATGGCGAAGGTCGCGCCGCCGGCGCCGCTGACGATGCCGTCGGGCCGCATCTTCCGATCCATCAGTCGCCGCGCGGCGACCCGGACCTCGTCGAGCGAATGGTCGACGGTGACGTCGGTCAGCGGCACCTCGGTCATGCCGAGTTCGGCGATCGTATCCAGGAAGCCGTCGCGCATGTGGACGTGGTAGCTCAGCGTCGGCGGCGGGGCGAGAAGCGCGATCCGCCGCCGGCCCAGCGCGTGCAGCTTGCGGACCGCCTCGCGGGCGAAGGCGGCGTTGTCGAAATCGTGGAAGGCGTGCTCGACGCCCATCGCCGTGCGGCCGTGGGTCGCGAAGGGCATACCGTGATCCAGCATGTAGCGGACGCGCGGGTCGTCCGGCTGTGTGCGCGAGATGATGACGCCGTCGGCCGAACCGGTTTCCACGACGTATCGGACGGGTTCCATCGGATCGTTGTTGCGCGAGTAGGGCGTCACGATCAGGTGGTAGGGCGTTTCCGACAGGAACTCGGAAATGCCATAAATGATGTCGGCGACGAAGCCGCCGATCTGCTCCTGCGTGTCGAGCACGAGGCTGATGACGTTGGTCTTGCCCGTCCTCAGGCGGACCCCGGCACGATTGGGTCGATAGCCGATCTGTCGCGCCACCAGTTGCACGCGCCGGCGCGTCTCGGCGCCGATCTCGGGGGCATCCTTGAGCGCGCGAGAGACGGTGGTGACGCCGAGACCCGTCATGAAGGCCAGGGTCTTGAGCGTCGGGCGGCCGCTCTCGCCAGCAGGCGCGGTCGCCGGATCGTCGTTCGACGCCCGCCTGGAAGTCCGGCCGCCGTGCCGAAGCCGATCGTTTGCCCCTTCGTCCATGGCCGCACATGACACAGCGGCAGGGCGCGCGCAAGCAATACTGTAACGTTTCAGGTCATTGATTCACTGCTATTCGGAGCAGCCCGTCAAAGCGCGGCAACGCAACCCCCGCGCTCATTTCCCAGGCAGAAGATGTTGCGCTGCCCACCAACTTGTTGCGGCGCAGCACAATTATTTCTTCGGGACGCGAAAAATATCGCCGGAATCGACTTTCGACGGGTTGCGCCCCATCCCCAATTCCAATATGCAAAAATCTGTAACGTTTCAGATTTGGGAGGAACGTCTATGCGTTATAAAATGATGGCTGCCGCTTTCGCCGCGACAGTCGCGCTTCCGTTCGCCGGACCGGCGAACGCCACCGACCTCGAAGTCACCCACTGGTGGACGTCCGGCGGCGAAGCCGCGGCGGTCGCCGAGTTCGCCAAGGCGTTCGACGCCACCGGCAACAAGTGGATCGACGGCGCGATCGCCGGTTCGGGCGGCGTCGCCCGCCCGATCATGATCAGCCGCATCACCGGCGGCGACCCGATGGGCGCCACGCAGTTCAATCACGGCCGCCAGGCCGAGGAGCTGGTGCAGGCGGGCCTGATGCTCGACCTGACCGAGCTGGCCGAGAAGGAGAAGTGGAAGGAGATCATCCACCCGTCGTCGCTGCTCGATAGCTGCACGCTCGACGGCAAGATCTATTGCGTGCCGGTCAACATCCACTCCTGGCAGTGGCTGTGGCTCTCGCACAAGGCGTATGAGGATGTCGGCCTGCCGGTTCCGAAGAACTGGGATGAATTCGTCGCGGCCGCACCGAAGCTGCGCGAGGCCGGCAAGGTGCCGCTCGCCATGGGCAACCAGCCCTGGCAGGCTTCCGGCGCATTCGGCGTGATCGCGATCGCGATCGCCGGTCTCGACTCCTGGAAGGCAGTCAACATCGACAAGAACGCCGACGTCGCGGGCGGTCCTGAGTACGCCAAGGTGTTCGAGGCGGCAGCGAATGCCCGCGCCTTCCGCGAGGGCTCGAACGTGCAGGACTGGAACCAGGCCACCAACATGGTCATCACCGGCCAGGCCGGCGGACAGATCATGGGCGACTGGGCGCAGGGCGAGTTCCAGGTGGCCGGTCAGGTCGCCGGCAAGGACTATTCCTGCCTTCCCGGGCTCGGCGTCAACAAGCTGATCTCGACGGGCGGCGACGCCTTCTACTTCCCCAAGCTCAAGGACGCGGAGAAGGAAAAGGCCCAGCTCGAACTCGCCTCGCTGATGCTGTCGAAGGAAGTGCAGGTCAACTTCAACCTCAAGAAGGGCTCGCTGCCGGTTCGCGGCGACGTCGACCTCGCCGCCGCCAACGACTGCATGAAGCAGGGCCTGGAAATCCTCGCCACCGGCAACATCCTGCCGGACGGCAACCAGACGCTGTCTCCCGACACGCAGGGCCAGATCGAGGACCTGATGACGGAGTTCTGGTCAAGCAACGCGATCAGCGCTGCCGACGCCCAGAAGCGCTACGCCGAGATCATCGGGGCCGCCGACTGATCTTCCGATCCGAGCGCGGCCGGCCCGGGTTCCGGGCCGGCCGCGATTCCTGCGTAGCAACGGGCTGACCAGGCCGCTCTTCAAGAAAGAGCCACGGTGGCGGTTTGCAGGCCGTATCGGGAGGCTTCCTCCATGGCAGACACCGTACAGACCTTGCCGGCGGTCGGCACGACCCAGCCGGTGCGGCAGCAGCAGCGCGAGCGCTGGCTGATTGGCGGCATCGCCGGCGCACTCGTGCTGCGGCTGGCCATGATGCTCGGCATTTCCGCGTTGCTCGAAGGCCTTGGGCCCACGGGCGCCTGGATCGCCGCGGGTCTGCCGTGGCTTTTGCTGGCCATGGCGGCGGCGGCGCTGTTCGCCATCGTTTCCAGTCTTCCGCGCGGATTTTCCCTTTCCGCCAACCGGCTCCGCGGCCACGTCTTCGGCTGGGCCGCATTCGCGATCCTGCTTCTCTTTCTGGATTTCCTGGGGCCGCTGATCCTGCCGGCGCTCGAGGTCGTGCTCGGCCGGTCCGCCGGCATCCTCGTCGACTTCTGCGGCAAGCACGGCCTGTTTCTCGCCGCCACCGCGCTGCTCGTCGCCGGCGCGCTCGGCGCGACCGGTTCCAGGGGCCAGCTCACATCCCGGCCCGGAACGATCGAGCGCGTCTGGGCGCGCAACCTCACCGCCAAGATCTCCGCCGTGCCCATGGTGCTGGTCGCGGTCGGCGTATTCAGCGGCGGCACCATCTGGACCATCGTCTATTCATTCACCGACTCCAAGCTGCTGCCGCGAGAGCGCTGGGTCGGGACGCTCCAGTACGACCGCCTGTGGGGCGAGTCGCGCTGGCTGATCTCGATCGAGAACCTGTTCATCTACGGGATGCTGTCGCTGATCTTCTCGCTGGTGATCGGCTTCCTGCTCGCGGCGCTGATGGATCAGAAAATCCGCTTCGAGAACACGTTCCGAACCATTTTCCTCTACCCGTTCGCACTCTCCTTCATCGTCACCGGGCTGGTCTGGCAGTGGATCCTCAACCCGCAGTTCGGGATCCAGGGCGTGGTGCGCTCGATGGGCTGGGAGAGCTTCACCTTCGACCCGCTCTACAACCAGGACATCGTCATCTACGGCATCCTGATCGCCGGCCTGTGGCAGGGCACGGGCCTCATCATGTGCCTCATGCTCGCGGGACTGCGCGGCATCGACGAGGACATCTGGAAGGCGGCCAGGGTCGACGGCATCCCGATGTGGAAGACCTACCTCTTCATCGTCATACCGATGATGCGGCCGGTCTTCGTCACCACGCTGGTGCTCATCGCGAGCGGTATCGTGCGCCTCTACGACCTGGTGGTCGCACAGACCAGCGGCGGGCCGGGCATCGCGTCCGAGGTGCCGGCCAAGTACGTCTACGACAAGATGTTCCTCGGCCAGAACCTGGCGCAGGGCTTTGCCGCCTCGACCGTGATGCTGCTCACCGTGCTGATCGTCCTCATACCCTGGGCCTACCTCGAATTCGGAGGCCGGAAGCGTGGCTAACGTCGGAACGATCAACATGGCCGGCGCAAGCGCCGACGCAGCAGCCGACCATCTCGCAGGCCCCCGGGGCCCGCGCCCGCGCCCGCGCCTTTCCCGCCGCAACATCATGCTCTACGGAACGCTCATCGTGGTGGCGCTCTACTACCTGCTGCCGCTCTACGTGATGATCGTCACCTCGGTGAAAGGGATGCCGGAGATCCGTCTCGGCAACATCTTCTCGCCGCCGGCTGAGATCACCTTCCAACCCTGGGTCAAGGCCTGGGCGGAAGCATGCACCGGCCTCAACTGCGAGGGCCTCAGCAGGGGCTTCTGGAACTCGGTGCGCATCACCGTGCCTTCGGTGATCGTGTCGATCGCAATCGCCTCGGTGAACGGCTACGCGCTCGCCAACTGGCGCTTCAAGGGCGCCGACATCTTCTTCACGATCCTGATCTTCGGCGCCTTCATCCCCTATCAGGTGATGCTCTACCCGATCGTCATCATCCTGCGCGAGATGGGCTTCTACGGCACGCTGACGGGCCTCGTCATCGTGCATTCGATCTTCGGCATGCCGATCCTGACGCTGCTCTTCCGCAACTACTTCACCTCGCTGCCGGAAGAGCTATTCAAGGCCGCGCGCGTCGACGGCGCCGGCTTCTGGAGCATCTATTTCCGTATCATGCTGCCGATGTCGCTGCCGATCTTCGTGGTCGCGATGATCATCCAGGTGACGGGCATCTGGAACGACTTCCTGTTCGGCGTCGTCTACACCAAGCCCGACACCTACCCGATGACCGTCCAGCTCAACAACATCGTCAATTCGGTCCAGGGCGTGAAGGAGTACAACGTCAACATGGCGGCCACCCTGCTCACAGGCCTCGTGCCGCTGATCGTCTATTTCGTCTCCGGCAAGCTGTTCGTCCGCGGCATCGCCGCCGGCGCGGTGAAAGGCTGACACGATGCCCAGCGTTTCCGTCCGCGAACTCTCGCTCAACTTCGGCTCCGTCGAAGTGCTGCGCTCGCTCAACCTCGACATCGAGCAGGGCGAGTTCCTCGTGCTGCTCGGACCGTCCGGCTGCGGCAAGTCCACGCTGCTCAACTGCATCGCCGGCCTGCTCGAGGTGACGGCCGGGCAGATCTTCATCAGCGGCAAGAACGTCACCTGGGAAGAGCCCAAGGACCGGGGCATCGGCATGGTGTTCCAGTCCTACGCGCTCTATCCGCAGATGTCGGTCGAGGGGAACCTCTCCTTCGGCCTCAAGAACCAGAGGGTGCCGAAGGACGAGATCGAGAAGCGGGTCAAGCGGGCGGCCGAGATCCTGCAGATCGAACCGCTGCTCAAGCGGCGGCCCATGGCGCTGTCCGGCGGCCAGCGGCAGCGCGTCGCCATCGGGCGCGCGCTGGTCCGCGACGTCGACGTGTTCCTGTTCGACGAACCGCTCTCCAATCTCGACGCCAAGCTGCGCTCGGAGCTGCGCGTTGAGATCAAGCGGCTTCACCAGCGCCTCGAGAACACCATGATCTACGTCACCCACGACCAGATCGAGGCGATGACGCTGGCCGACCGCATCGCGGTGATGCGCGGCGGCACGATCCAGCAGCTCGACAGCCCGCAGACCATCTACAGCCGGCCGGTCAACCGCTACGTTGCGGGATTCATCGGTTCGCCGGGCATGAACTTCCTCGAAGGCAGGCTCGAAGGGCGTTCCGGCGGCCCGGTGTTCCTGGCCGACGGGTTCGAGGTGCCGCTCGCGACCTACGCGTTCGAGCAGGTCGGCGTGACCGACAGAAAGGTCACCTTCGGCGTCAGGCCCGAGCATGTCAGCATGAACAGCGGCGCCGACTGGCCGTTCTCCGCGACGGTGCCCATCGAGATCGTCGAGCCGATGGGATCCGACACGCTCGTCTGGACGCGGCTGGGCAGCCAGCCCCTGTCCGTCCGCGTCACCTCGGAGCGTGCGCCCCGCGTCGGCGAGCAGGTGACCATCGGCTTCGACCCGATGCGCGGCTCGATCTTCGACGGCGACACCGAAAACCGCATCTGATCATCCTTCCAGCCAACGAAAGTCCAAGAGAATGCCCTGGTCCTTCCAACTCTACAGCGCGCGCAACTTCCAGCCCTGGGAGGGCGTGCTCAAGACGCTCGCCGGGCTCGGCTACGAGCAGGTCGAGGGCTTCGGCGGGATCTATGCGGACCCGAAGGGTCTGCGCGCGGAACTGGACCGCAACGGACTCACCATGCCGACCGGCCATTTCTCGATTGATGCGCTGGAGAAGGATTTCGACGCGGTGCTCGCGACCGCGAAGACGCTCGGCATGAAGCTCCTGGTCTGCCCGCACATCGCCGCCGATCAGCGGCCGTCGGACGTCGCGGGATGGAAGGCGTTCGGCAAGCGGCTGGGCGCGATCGGCAAGAACGCAAAGGGCGCGGGTCTGGACTTCGCATGGCACAATCACGATTTCGAGTTCGCCAAGCTCGCCGACGGTTCGGTTCCGCAGACCCACATACTCGATTCCGCTCCCGACATGGGCTGGGAGATCGACGTGGCATGGGTCATCCGCGGCGGCGGAGACCCGGCAAAGTGGATCGCCGACTACGCCAACCGTATCGTCGCCGTGCACGTCAAGGACATCGCGCCGAAGGGCCAGGCGGCCGACGAGGACGGCTGGGCCGACGTCGGGCACGGCACCGTCGACTGGAAGGGCCTGACCGGGGCGCTCCGGACGAAGACGCCGGCAAAGTACTTCATCATGGAACACGACAAGCCCAGCGACTACGAGCGCTTCGCGCGGCGGTCCATCGAAGCGGCCAAGACCTTCTAGGAGCATCCACAATGGCAAGGAAACTCGGAGTCGGCGTCGTCGGCTGCGGAAACATATCGGCCGCGTACTTCCGTCTCGCGCCGCTCTTCAAGGGCATCGAGATGCGCGCATGCGCGGACGTGAATCACGAGGCGGCGAAGGCCCGCGCCAAGGAGTTCGGCGTCCGGGCGGACACGGTCGAAGGCCTCTTGAAGGCCCGGGACATCGACATCGTCGTCAACCTGACCGTGCCGATCGCGCACTACGCCGTGTCGAAGGCGGCGCTCGACGCCGGCAAGCATGTCTATTCGGAGAAGCCGTTCGTACTCTCGCTCAAGGACGGGCTTGATCTGAAGAAGCGGGCCGAGAAGAAGGGCGTTCGCGTCGGATCGGCGCCCGACACGTTCCTCGGCGGCGCGCACCAGCTGGCCCGCAACCTCATCGATTCGGGCAAGCTCGGCAGGATCACCTCTGGAACCTGCCATGTGATGAGCCACGGCATGGAGCACTGGCATCCGAATCCGGACTTCTTCTTCCAGGCGGGCGGCGGACCGATCCTCGACCTCGGGCCGTACTACATCTCGAACCTGATCCAGCTCATCGGCCCCGTGCGGCAGGTGGCGGCGCTCGCCTCGACGCCGGCGCGCGAGCGCACCATCACGTCGAAGCCGCGCGCCGGGCAGAAGATCAAGGTGGAGACGCCGACGACGCTGTGCGCGCTGATCGAATTCCGCAATGGCGCGGTTGTCACCTTCAACGCGAGCTGGGACGTCTGGCAGCACGGCCACAAACCGATGGAGCTCTATGGCGAGGAAGGCACGATCCATGTGCCGGATCCGAACTTCTTCGGCGGCGAGGTCCGCTACACGACCAAGGCCGACGAGGCGAAGAAATTCCCCAAGTGGGACCACCCCTTCGCGGTGCCGAACCAGCAGCACGCGACGGGCATGCTCGCCAACTACCGCACCTCGGGGCTGGCCGACATGGCGATCGCGATCCAGGAGGGACGCCCGCACCGCTGCTCGCTGGAGGCGTCGCTGCACGCCGTCGATGTGATGACGGGCATCCTCAAGTCCGGCGAGACCGGCAGGTTCGTGACGATGCAGACGACCTGCGAGCGACCGGCGGCGCTGGGCGTGAAGGAGGCAAGGGCCCTGATGGCGCCCAAGCGGAAGTAGGTCGCTGGACCTAGACCGCCCCGCCCACCGGCGGATAGGGGCGGTCGGTCCACTACCGAAAGGAAAACCCATGAGCTGGCAACCCGCCGACGACCGCTACGCGACGATGACCTACAACCGATGCGGCAGGTCGGGGCTGAAGCTGCCGGCCATCTCGCTCGGGCTGTGGCACAATTTTGGCGAGGACACGCCGCACCGGCTGAAGATCGAACTCTGCCGCAAGGCCTTCGACCTGGGCATCACCCATTTCGACCTCGCCAACAATTACGGACCGCCGCCGGGATCGGCCGAGACCGCGTTCGGCGAAATCCTGCGAACCGACTTCGCCGGCTACCGCGACGAACTCGTCATCTCGACCAAGGCCGGCTACGGCATGTGGCCCGGACCCTATGGCGAATGGGGCAGCCGCAAGTACCTCATCTCCAGCCTCGACCAGAGCCTGAAGCGGCTGGGGCTCGACTACGTGGACATCTTCTATTCGCACCGCTACGACCCGGATACGCCGCTGGAAGAGACGATGATGGCGCTCGACCGGGCCGTGCGGTCCGGCAAGGCGCTCTATGCCGGCATCTCGTCCTACAACTCGCAGCGCACGCGCGAGGCGGCCGACATCCTGCGGAGCCTCGGCACGCCGGTTCTCATCCACCAGCCGAGCTATTCGATGATCAACCGATGGATCGAGGAGGACGGCCTGCTCGATACGCTCGACGGGCTCGGCATCGGCTCGATCGTCTTTTCACCGCTGGCGCAAGGCATGCTGACCGACAAGTACCTCGCCGGCATCCCGGCGGAGAGCCGCGCCGCGCAGGGCAAGTCGCTCCGGCAATCGTTCCTCAACGACAAGACGATCACCAATATCAGGGCGCTCAACGAGATCGCCGGGCGGCGCGGCCAGACGCTGGCGCAAATGGCGCTCGCCTGGGTCCTGAGGAAGGACCGGGTGACGACGGCGCTGATCGGCGCGAGCAGCCCGGCGCAGATCGAAGACTGCGTCGGAGCGCTGAAGACCCGCGACTTCAGCGCAGCCGAACTTGCCGAGATCGACCAGTATGCGCGCGAGGGCGACATCAACCTCTGGGCCGCTTCGGCCGAGCGCAAAGGGCCTGCGCGCCAGCACTAGGACGAGAGATGATCCGCAACCCGATCCTGCCCGGCTTCAATCCCGATCCGTCGATCTGCCGGGTGGGCGGCGACTACTACATCGCCACCTCCACCTTCGAGTGGTATCCCGGTGTGCAGATCCATCATTCCACGGATCTCGTGAACTGGCGGCTGGTGAAGCGGCCGCTGGAACGCGCGGCGCAGCTCGACATGCGGGGCAATCCGGATTCCGGCGGCATCTGGGCGCCCTGCCTGTCGCATGCCGACGGGCTGTTCTGGCTCGTCTACACCGACGTCAAGCGCATCGACGGCAACTTCAAGGACGCGCACAACTACATCGTCACGGCGCCGTCGATCGAAGGCCCATGGTCGGATCCGGTCTACGTCAATTCCAGCGGCTTCGACCCCTCGCTGTTCCATGACGATGATGGGCGCAAATGGTTCCTGAACATGGTCTGGAACCACGTCTCGAGCGGCGTCGGCGGCCAGCCGAAGCATCCATCCTTCGCCGGAATCCTGCTTCAGGAGTACGACGCGGAGGCAGGCAGGCTGATCGGGCCGGTGAGAAATGTCTTCGCCGGCAGCGCGCATGGGCTGGTCGAGGGACCGCACCTCTTCAGGAAGAACGGCTGGTACTACCTCACCACCGCCGAAGGCGGCACCGGATACGACCACGCCGTCACGATGGCGCGCTCACGAGACATCGGAGGGCCATACGAGATGCATCCCGCCACGCATCTCATCACGTCGAAGGACGCGCCCGACGCGGTGCTGCAGCGCGCCGGCCATGGTCAGATCGTCGAGACGCCCGATGGCCAGACCTACCACACTCACCTGACTTCGCGACCGCTGCCGGGGCTGCGGCGCTCGCCGCTCGGCCGCGAGACGGCGATCCAGAAATGCGTCTGGAAGGATGACGGCTGGCTCTATCTCGAACATGGCGGGCAGGCGCCGGCGGTCGACGTTCCGGCGCCCTCCCCGGCCGAGCGGGTCGAGCGGCCGCTGTCCATGCGCCGCGACTTCGGCGATGGCGCCTTGCCGTCGGAATTCCAGTGGCTGCGCACGCCGCATCCCGAGCGGCTGTTCGAGATGAGCAAGGGCGGACTGAGGCTGTTTGCCCGCGAATCGATCGGCAGCTGGTACGAACAGGCGCTGGTGGCGCGCCGCCAGGAGGATTTCGCGTTCCGCGCCGAGACAAGCGTGGCTTTCGCGCCGGAACATTTCCAGCAGGCCGCGGGCCTGACGCACTACTACAACCGCCACAAATTCCATTTCGCCGGCGTCACCCACGACGCGCGACGCGGGCGGGTGCTGACGATCCTGTCATGCCCCGGCGTGTGGCCGGACGGAAAGCTGGACTTCCCGCTGCGCGAGCCGATCCCCGTGCCCGGGGACGCGGCGGTGCGCCTGGCGGCCGAGGTCGACGGCGCCTCGCTGCAATTCTTCTGGCACGACGGCGGCGGGTGGATTTCGCTCGGCCCGGTGCTGGACGCCAGCGTCATCTCGGACGAGGGCGGACGCGGGGAACATGGCTCCTTCACCGGAGCCTTCATCGGGATGGCCGCCTTCGACACCAGCGGCGGCGGCGCGCGGGCGGACTTCAGCTACTTCGAATACACCCGTCGCGGCGGCTGACCGCCGCCGCGACGGGCGTGGTGCTACTGCGCGGCCGGCTTCTCGGCGGTGCCGACACCGTCGTCACTTCCACCGGCGGCCTCGCCGCCATCCGCGGCGCCCGGCTCGGCGCGACCGCCATTGGCCGCTATGACTGTCTCGATCCAATCCGAGTAGCGGCTGATGCGCGTATAGACGCCCCAGGCATTCTCATGGCCGCAGGCGAGATCGGCGTCCACCGGACCGTCGCCCCAGCTCACGATGCCAAGCTGGCGGTTGCCTTCGGGCGTCTGGACGAAGAGCGGACCGCCGCTGTCGCCGTTGCAGGCGTCGCGGCCGCCCTTCTGAAGACCCGCGCACATCATGTTGTCGGTGAGCGGATCGGCCATGGTGCCGGCCAGCGCCTCAGAGGCGGAGGCGATCGAGTCGTCCGAGAACCGCATCTTGGACGCCCAGGACTTCAGCAGCCGCTGCAGGTCGTTCTTGTAGATGCTCTTCAAGCCGCTGTTGCAGGTGGCGTTCGGCACCATCTCGATCTCTGTCTCCATCAGGTCGACGGGCGCGACACCGCCTTCCACGAGGCCCCAGCCAATGACCATGGCCTTGCCGGTATCGGGATCCGGCCCGCTGGGCAGCGCGATCGTCGGCGTGCTCGTCGCCTCCGCGAGCTTGATGAGCGCGATGTCGTTGTCGACGCTCACTCCGGTCCAACCCTCGTTCACGAAGAACTTCTCCGGCTTGAAACGGCGTCCTTCGGTCAGTGCCGTGGCGCCGACCAGGACCGTGACGTCGCTCGGCCGCGGCGCCCATTCGCCGACCTGGCCATCGGACAGGCAGTGCGCCGCGGTCAGCACCCAATTGGGCGCGATCAGGCTGGCGCCGCAGAACTGGGCCTGCGCCTGGGAAGCCGCGCTGGAATCCAGGCGCGGCGAATAGAGCAGCGCGACCTGGAACGGCCATTCGCCCTTGTCGGCCTCGTTGCCGCCGAAGACGCGATCGCCCGAATCGGCCTGTTCGGCAAGCGCGGCCTCACGCGCCGCGGTCACCCGTTCGGCCGGGTTCAACTCGGGGCGCTGATACTCCTCCTGGGCGAACGAAGACGACACGAAGGCGACAGACAGCGCGGCCGACATGGCGAGCGTGTTGAGAATTCGATTGGCTGACACGGATTGTTCTCCAGAATGATGGCCGGTCATAACCGAACCCGGCGCTATCGAAAAGGAGCGAGCCCCCGGGCCCGCTTCGGCCAGTCGGTCCGAAATTCGGGGAGAAATTGTGGCGGCAGCCTCCATTCGCCGCAATCGCATCGACGCGCGGAAACCATTTCCGCAATCAGGGCTTGCGCACGGCTTCCTTTCAGCACCCGAATTTTGCATGATGGGAGGGCGATTTTCGCGCCGATCCGCCGTTCCCTGGCCCCTTGAATGACGCCCAGAACCCCCGCAGGAATTATTTTCGGGGGACCAAAATCTGGACATCATCCTAGGGTTCCTAGCGGCTCCTTGCTGACTTTTGGGAGAGTCCCACAATGACGAAACTTACAAACAGGATCGCCTTCGCGGCGATGGTATCGACTGCCGTCTGGGCCGTGCCCTCACTGGCCCAGGATCTGTCGGCCGGCAGCGAAGGCAATGGCGAGGCTCCGCGCAGCGGCCTGACCGAGGGCTTCACGCTCCGCGGCAAGCCGATGGCGACGCCGCAGCTCGAGCCGGGCGAAGAGACGCGCGCCGGCCCACTGACCGACGAAGCAGCCGTGATCAAGTCCTTCACCGCCGTGGGCAGGTCCCGCGACGGCAAGGAGATCCGGGTCGAGGCGCCCGAAGAAGTGCGCGACGCGATCAAGGCGATGACGGCGCCGGAAAAGACCGAGGCCCCGGCAAAGGACGCCGTCGATCCGGCCTTCGCAGAGGATGACCGCACGGTGTTCGGGTCGGACGACCGCGTCCAGATCAAGAACACCAAGACCTATCCGTTTCGCGTGATCGGCTACCTGGAGTCGAAGTCGCCCTCGGGCAACTACTCCTCGTGCACCGGCACGCTGATCGGACCGCGCACAGTGCTGACGGCGGCTCACTGCCTCTATAACCACGAGGAAGAGGGCGGGTGGCTCGACGAGTTCTTCTTCGTGCCCGGCCTCAATGGCTTCACCGCGGACGATGCGCCGTTCGGCGGCTATGCCTACGAGACCGCGTACATCGTCGAGGGCTACATCACGAACTACCAGGGCTACTATGGCTCGGTGGTTCCGTGGGACCTCGGCGTGGTGACGTTGCAGGATCCGATCGGTGACCATGTCGGCTGGCTGGGCTACAACAACTTCGAAGACCTCGGCGACTTCAGCGCCAACATCGTCGGCTATCCGGGCGACAAGCCGGCCGGCACGATGTGGCGCGCCAGCTGCAACGTGCTGTCGGAGAACATCGAAGGCGACTACTTCCAGTACGATTGCGATACCTGGCCGGGCACGAGCGGCAGCGCCGTCTACGCGCTCGACGGCAACAACCAGCGCGTGATCGTCGGCGTCAACGTGGCCGAAAGCCCCGTCGCGAACACGGCCGTGCGCATCAACGCCGGCTACAAGGCCTGGATCGACAGCCTGAACCAGTAAGCTTCGGCTAAAGACTTGACGCCGGCGGTGGCTGCCCACCGCCGGCGTTTGCGTTTCCCGGCCGGTCGTTCCGGCTGTTGCACGGCCGACCGGCGCGCGGCTATCCTCCCCGGACAGTCCGAGGACCAGCGCACGGGGGAATCATGGTCGGAACGCGAGCCTTGCTGGCAACCGCCGGTTTCTTCCTGCTGGCGTGTTCGGCGGGCGCTAAAGCCGACGACGAGCGAGGGGCCGCATGGGCCCAACGCGCGCAGATCGTCTATCTGGGCGAAAGCCGTTCGGTGGAGCGGCGCATCGTGCGTGTGCGCGACCCCCATCCCGACAAGAACCTCGAATTCGTCTGGGAACCCGATCCGGCCGATCCGCTTGCCACCATCGCCGCCGACGGAACGGTCAACGGCAAGGGCACGCTGACCTGGCGCGTGCGCGGCACGGCGAGCTACGACCCGCGCGGCGTGTACAGCGTCTATCGCGGCGAGATGCGGGGCGGCCAGCCGCACGGCGAGGGCCGGCTCGAACTCCGCAGCGGGGCATTCTTCGACGGCGTTTGGGCCGAAGGCAGGATGGAGGGGCGCGGCGTCTGGCTCGATGAGGCGGGCAACCGCTACGAAGGCGCCTTCCGCGCGGGCGTTGCGCATGGCGCGGGCCGCTACCTGTCGCGCACTGGCGAGATCTTCGCGGGTACGTTCGACGGCGGTCAACGGCATGGCAAGGGAACGACCACCATGGCCGGCGGCACGCGCTACGAATCGACATGGGACCGCGGAAAGGAAGTCGGCGGCAACCGTCCGGACGCGCTGGCCGACGCGCGCATCGGCGGCCTCATCAAGGCGCAGTCCGGAGGCGACGCGGACCGCCTCGAGATCAGCGCGGTCGTCGACGAGCGCATGAACCAGGAAGCGGGAATGCAGTACCAGCACCTGGTTCAGGAACAGGACATCGCCATCTATCCGCGCGACGAGGAGGTGAACAACGCCTGGAACGGCACCGGCGCCATCGGCGGCGACTACATCTTTGCCGGGGTCGACTGGGAGGACGGCGCGCCCGCCTTCGTCGAGGTCGGCGTTCAAACGACCGACGGAGGGCGGGCGAAGATGGAGGGGCTCGAACTGCAGGTCGCCTACAGCGACGCCTACCGCAAGCCCATGATGTCGATCGAGCAGCACCTCGGCTGCGTCGGCTTCCGGCCGACGTTTTCGTTCCTGAACCACGGCTGGGGGGCGGTCCGCGATGCGACGATAACCATCGCATTCCGCGGCCTCGACCACGAGGGGCCGACCAGCCGCGGCTTCACCCGCACTATCGCCAACTTCGACAACGGGATCGACGTGGACATCGAGGACGTGCTGGCGGAGGCCGGCGTCGATACGGCGAAGCTGGCCGGCGAGCGTTTCTCGTGCCCGTCGGTCGAGGGGCTCGCGGTCTGCCGCAACAAGGTGATGAACGATGTCGGCTTCGGCGAGCTGCTCGAATACGTCTATGGCGACGACAAGCTGGCGACGATGGCGGTCGGCCGGGTGGACTATTCCTGGGAGGACGACCACGGGCGCGTGACGCAGCAGAGCGAACCGTTCCAGAGCGAGATCGCACTGACGACGATCGAGCTGCCGGTCGGGCTTGCCGAATGCGGCGACGGATTTGGCGGCTCGCCAGAGGCGCTACGCTACCAGGACATCGAGTTCCCCATCGGCCAGCAGAACTACGTCGTCGACCTACCGATGCGAGGCAACAAGAACATCGCATCCTATGCGGCGCGCCTGAAGATGCGGGCCGCGATGACGTCGTTCCACAGTTTCGAGGTCGTTGCGAAGCTCGCGGACGGCAGCCAGCGGCGCTCTAAGCCGATCTCGTTCTACTATTTCCGCCCGCGGCCGTCCGACTTCCAGTCGTCGGTTCCGCTGCCGGCATGCTATCTCGACCCGTCGGGGGGTTGCTGACCGCTCATTCCCTCGCAAGGTCGAAGAGGTTGGGGAGCGGCACCGGCCGGGCAAAGACAGTTCCCTGCGGGAACACCCTGAGTTCGACCATCGCTCCGGACGCCCGTGCCGCGCCCTGGTCGAACAGGAAGTTGCCGACCGAGTAGGCCATCACGGCGTCGCCCCCCGCGAGCGCTGACAGCCCCTGCGACGCGACATGAGGGTGCGCGCCGACGATCGCCGCCGGGCCGCGCAGGCGCATGCCGTCGGCCAGCATCAGTTCGCGTTCCGACGGCGAGGCCGCATACTCCCTGCCCCAATGGACGAAGGCGATCACCGGCCGGGCCGGATCGGGTCGGACGAGCGCATCCAGATGTTCGGACGTGAGCAGATCGACCTGACGCGCCGCGTTGGTGTCGAGATCGGAGAGGCCGACGATGTCGATGCCGCCGAGCGCCAGGGCCTCTCCCTGCCCGAAATGGGGGATGCCGGCGGCGTCGAGCGCGCGCGTCGTCTCCGCATATCCGGACGCTCCCAGGTCCAGAGCATGGTTGTTGGCGAGGCTGACCGCCGCGACCCCCAGCTTCCCGAGCCAGTCGATCGTCAGATCCTCGGGCATGGCCAGCGTCATGTCGTCGATCGCCTCGGGCACGTTTGGCAGGATCACGCCTTCGAGGTTGACCACCAGCGGCCGGCCGCCGGTCAGCGACCGTACCGTTCCGAGCACGCGCTCCTCGGCGCCGTCGCGGATCAGGACGTGCTTCATGGCGCGGCCGAAATTCGTGTCGCCGGCGAAGTAGACCGTATCGCCACGATAGGGCGCTGGCGCGGCGGCGCCCGGACCGAAGCGGCCGTAGATCAGAACCATGTAGCTGGTCGTCTCGGCGATCGCCCGCTCGTCGTACTGCTGCTGGTTCTCGCTGGCGACGGGGAGCATCTCGGCCCCGAACCGCTCGCGCTGCAGCCGCGCCTGCACATAGAGCGCGCCGAGGGAATCGAGATGGGCGGGCTGCTCCAGCACGGTAAGCGCGTCAAGCGAACCGGAGGCGATGACGTTCAGCGTCTGCTGGTCGCGTCGTCGCGCCTCGTGATGCGGCAGGTAATGCGAGAAGTCGGTGGACTCCACGACCAGCGTCTCGTCGTCGACGATGGCGGCCAACGCCTCGACGAGCCGATCCCAGTCGGCGCGGTCGGCTCCTATCGATATGGCGACGGGCACGATCCCCGCCTCCGGGAATGTCCGCTTCAGGAATGGAAGCAGCGCCTGCACGCCGTGCTCGCGCCAGAACAGGCAAGACTCCTCGAGATCGGGCAGGGCCGCCGAAAGGCGGGAGACCGCGACGGCATCGGCGGCGACGGGCCCGAACGGGGTATCGAAGCCGCGCGACGTCGCCGCGAAGGGTTTCGTCGAACCGCGGAAGTGGTCTGGCGCGAGGATGACGATCCGCCGGTATGCGTGAGCGGAGGCGGCGCGGAAGCCCAGCGCCACGAGATGCGCGGCTGTCAGGTGGTGCGGCACCACGATGCCGGTAAGGCGCTCCGCCGAGGGGGGATAGTCGGCGACGGCCTGGATGCCGTTCTCGAAGAGCGCCGGATCGTCGTAGAGCGACGCGAAGTTGGCGTCATCCGGAGGGCACCCTGGTGCGGCCATCGCGGCGCGGCACAGCGCCAGCAGAATGACGGCCACGAGGGCGCCGCGCGTCACGGCTGCGCCAGCAGAATGTTCTCCATATTGGAGATATAGTAGAATGGCTTCTGCTGCTTGTCGGTGAGGCGCGTCACCTCGCGGTAGATGTAATCGGCGAGACCAAGCAGCCTGACGCCGTCTCCCGACGTGTTCGCCTCGCCACGCATGCCGGCCAGCACCGCATAGGTGAAGACGCCGTGACCGAGCTCGGGCCGCTCCTGGGCGGTCGAGTTCGCCGCGGTGGCCGAGAAAACGACGATGCGCGCGTCGGCGGCGGCCTTCTCCAGCGCGGGATTGAAGGCGTTGGCCGCGTGGCAGGTATCGAGCAGCATGAGCCGCGTGCCCTCGGCCTGCTCGACCGCGTCCTGGATGTCGGCCCAGTTGACCAGCGAGGAGCGGCGCCAGTCGCCGTCATCCTGGGTGCGCGCGTCGGAGGGCACGAAGAAATAGCGTTCGCCGACATTCACGCCGTGGCCGGCGACGAAGACGATCGTCGTGTCGTCGGGGCCCGGCTTCTCGAGGAAGTCGGCGAGTTCGTCGGTAATGATGTCGGCCTCCGGCTCCATCATGTCGACCAGCGGCACGACGCGGGCGACCGCATCGAGCCGGTCGGGAGTCTCCTCAAGAGCCTCCCGGTTCATCAGCACGAGCGCCTCCATGCCCGTATGCAGCGGGGCCGAACGCTCGGCCAGCACGCTGAGGAATCCGGCCGCATCGTCGACCGGGTAGGTCAGGTCGCAGGAGCGGCCGTTGCAGGCGGTCGGCAGGAGCGGATAATCCTCGGCGCCGATCACCACGACGTAGAGCTTGCCCTTCCTCGCGTCCTGCCCGGTCTTGCGCTTGCCGATCGCCACCACGCCCCGTTCGGTCAGATAGCCGAACTCGTTGACGCCTGTCACGGCGATGCGGTTCTCGCCCTCGTCGACCGGCACATGAATCACCTGGCGGCTGCCGTCGCCGCTGATCGACCGCGTCGATACGCCGGTCACGTTGCGGCTGTTGGAGAGCACTGTGAACTTGCCGGCGGCGGCCTCTGGATCGACGCCCACGATCTCGATCGTCACTTGCCCGTCCGGCGCGCCAGACTGGTCTTCGGCGACGCGGATGTCGAACTCGGGCGGCTTGCGCTGGAGCAGCCGTTCGAGCTCCCTGTCGGCGCCAGGGCGCATCTCGGCGAGCGCGGCCTTCGCGCTTCGCAGGACGATGGCGCGCCGCACCATCTCGGGGCTCCAGAGGTAGCGCTTCAACTGCGCGGCGCGCACGAAACGCGCCTCCCGGGCCGGACCCTGGTTGACGTGCCAGCCGATCAGCTTGTCGCCCTCGTCCGAGGAGTAGTAGTAGCCCTGCGGCATCCAGATCACGAATTCCCCGCCGGCGAAGAACATCGAGACGATGAGCTCGCGCGTCTCGAGGTTCCAGAGCCTCAGCGTCTGGTCGGCGCTGCCGGTGAGCATCAGATTGTGGCGTTCGGAGATCGCCACCGCGTTCACTTCGCCGGTGTGGCCGTCACGATACTCGCCGGCCTGTTCGGCGGTCGAGGAAAAGTACTCGATGAGCGTCCCGTCGCTGCCGCCCGTGACGAGCCGCAATCCCTCGGCGAGCAACGAGAAGGCAGAGTGCAGGTAGCCGTTGGTGGCGTCGTTGGTGATGGTGCGCGCCACCACGCCATCCTCGCGGATTTCCAGCACCGCGTTGTCGAGCACGGGCTTGCCGCCGGGCGCGGCGGTCAGCGACCAACGGCCATCCTTATGGACGGAGCGGACGTAGCCCGATGGGTCGGATGGGAGTGGTTCGGGATATTCGAAGAAGCGGTCGGCGGTCGGCAGCAGCAGGTGACGTTGGAGCGCGGCGAGCACGTCCGGACAGGCCACCTGATCGGGGCACGGGTTCACGGCGCCCCAGGCGATGTCGGAGTTGGCCTCGCCGATGCCGACCGCCGTGACCGGCTCGCCGGAGCCGACCATCGCCTTCGTCGTCTCGCCGGTCGCCGGGTTCCAGACGATGATCTCGTGCCGCGTGCCGCCGGCCGTCGCGACCAGCGTTCCGTCCGGGCTCGTCGCGCTGGCATAGACCGTGCCGTCATGGACCGCGACCGTGCGCGAGGCCGAGCCGTCGAGCGGCAGGACAATCGAGCGGTTCCTGTCGGTGCAGCGGTAACCGCAGGAAGCGACCACGCTCCTGCCGCCTTCCGCGAAGGTCAGCGCACCGACGAGGAAGCCCAGGTCGGCAAAGACGTTGGCCAGCGTGCCGTCTTCGGCGCGCCAGACCTGCACCAGCCCTTCCGAATTGCCGGTGGCGAAGAGCGTACCGTCCGGCGAGACGGCGAGCGCCATGACCGGCGTGTCCTCCAGCACCGCGGCGTCCGGCATCTCGACGGGCTCGTCGCCGTCGAGGTTCCAGAGGCGGATGCCGTAGTCGGCGGTGGTCGCGGCAAGCCGCCTGCCGCCGAGCGCGAAGGCGAGCTTCTCGATATGCACGGAATCGGCGTCGAGGCGCCGGTCAGGGGTCCAGCCGCCCGCGCCGTCGGCCTTCCAGACATAGGCGAAACCGTCCTGCCCACCGGCCGCAAGCAAATTCCCGTCGGGGGAAAAGGCGACGTCATAGACTGCGTATTCCGGTCCCTCGAGCACCGCCGTGATGCGGCCCGACGAGAGGTCGAACAGACGGATGTCGCCATAGGGCGGGTTCTCGCCGAGGCCGGGGCCGAACCAGCCGCCGGCGGCGACGGCGCCCCCGTCAGGCGAAACGGCGACGGCGAACACCTTGCCGTCGTTGGCCTCGCCGATCTCGCCGCGCAGGGTCTTCAGCGTCACGCCCGTGCGCCAGTCCCAGACGCGGATCGTCTTGTCGTCGGACGCGGTGACCAGCGCCTCACCATCCGGGGTGAAGGCGATGTCCTTGACGAAGGCCCTGTGGCCCCCGGTGTCGAGGTCGAGGAAGAACTCGGGCGCTTGTTGCGCGGCCGCATCTCCCACGACCCCAAGCAGCGCCGCAAGCGCGAGCATGGCGAAGGGGGTGGACCGGCCGGCGGTCACTTCAGCGCGACGCGGGCGCGTCGGATTCGCCGCGCTTGACGTAGGTTTCAATGGCCTCCGCGAAGTTTGGCGAGCCCGCCTTGCGCTGGCGGGCGACATAGCCGGAGAAGTAGGACCAGAACGAACGCGCATAGTCCTTGAAGTAGGCGTCGGCGACGCGTTCGGCGCAGATGCCTTCGGTCACGCAGAACGACACCCGGTTCAGGAAGTAGACGATGCGTTCGAAGTGCTTCGAGAACTCCGGCAGCGGCATCTCGCCGCCCTCGGCCGTCAGCGCGGTGTCGCCAAGCTTGCGGAAATAGAAATCGATCTCCGCCTGGGTAGGATTGGCCGGATAGTCCTTCGCGTAGACCTGGTTGAGCGCGGCAAGCCGGGCCTGCAAAGCGTCCTGAGCCGCCTGATAGACGTCGCGCTCCCACAGGTCGACGAGCTCGAAACTCCGCTGGACGCTGATCTGCTCGCGGGTGGACAGGAACTGCACGACCGTGAAGCTCGCGCCGAAGATGATCACGAGCCGCACGAACAGGCCCGCCCACGCGTAGAGCCACATGCGCCAATCACGATCGGTGAAGGGATTGCTCTCCTTCTTGATCTCGTGGTTGCTCGGCCACGGAAAGCCTTCGGTCGTCTCGGGAAGGGCGGTCTTCTTCCTCGCCGGCGACGCCGGCGACACCGCCGCGGCCACCGCTACAGGCGTTTGGGCCGCGTCAGTCTGCTTTCTCGTCGTGCGGCGCGGCGCCTTCATCCACAGCTTTCCAGATCGATGGTGGCGGAGGGGTCGAGCACCATCCCCGGCTCTTCCAACTTGCGCTTGAGACAGTCAAGCTGGGCGCGCGACAACAGGAATTCGGTTTCGGGCTCGACGACGACCTGGCCGGGGCCGGGGAGGCCGGGAACGATGCCGCGCGACTCGCAATCGCTCAGATCGACCATGACGTTTCCCTCGCCCGACTGCACGAGTTCCGCGTACTTCTCGAGGAAGCATGCCGCCAGTTCGGCGTTGATGACCACCTGCTTGCTGCAAAGGCCGCAATTGGTCTGGGCGACCGCCGAGGAACACGCGAGCAATGCGGCGGTCAGAAGGGCGGCTATCCGGGGGGTCTTTGCCGCAAACGGAATCGAACGGGTCACGGGAGCACCTCTATGCGCCCTGCCCGCGCGCCACGCGGCGCGCCGGCGCGAGCGGAATGAACACGCTTCGCCCGACCGGCGCAAGAGACGTGGATGCCGCGCCGGCCGGGATTGGATCGGGATCGGGGTAAGCGGGATCAGCCGCGCGGGACGGTCTCCATCGGGAAGATCATCACGGCGCCCTTGTTGCCGCCCTTGTCGCCGAGCTTCATCGCTGCCCGGGTCGCCGGCGCAAGTCCGATGTCCATGAGCATGTCGGAGAAGCCGGCGACACCAGCGATCGGAGAGCGAGAGCCGACCGAACGGGTCGCGGGAACGCCGTCCTGGGCAAGGAAGGACAGATCCTCGATCTCGCTCTGCGGGGGCGCCTCGGTGAACACGGCGATCATGCGTTCCATGCCGAAACTGGCATCGGTGATGCCGATGAGGCCCTCCTCGATCTCAGCGCCCTGAACGAGGCGCTGGGCATCGATGTGCGTGATCGAGTAGTCGCTGCCGACATAGAGCACGTTGATGTCGACGATCTTGCTCGAGTTGTTCTTCGCCTTGATGTGGATTTCGTCATCCGGCATCACGAACGGAACCTTCGCCTCGACCAGCGGCTCCATCTCGCCCGTATCCGCCCTCTTGATGAGGAAGGTCACGTTCACCTGGTCGGTCTTGTAGTCCGAGGCGGCGGCGAGCCTGGACAGGCTGGTGGCCCGGTAGATCGTCAGGAAGTTCTTGCCCACCGATTCCTCGAACTTCGCCGGATCGGCGGTGTCGATGTAGACCAGCGGCGGCTTGCGCCCATCCTGGAGCGACACGTCGCCGGACGGCGGCAGGAACCAGAGCGCCGGCTTGTCCGTGGCTTCCGCGGCGCCTGTTGCCGTCGCCGCGATGGCGTTCTCGCGCGCCACGGCGAAGCGCAGGTCGGCTTCAGCGCCGGCTTCGACCAGCTTGATGCGGAACTTGCGGCTGTCGTCCGCGGCGATGGTCTCCAGCGTCTGATTGGCCAGGGCAACCTCCGCATCGAGACCCGGCGCCGGCGCCGGACGCGCCACGACAAGGCTGTAGTCGACCGCCAGCTCGGCCACGCGCGCGTAGGCGTTGGCGGGGAACTTGTCGACCGACAGCTCGGCGAACCCCTCGAAGGCGACCGGCCGGATCCGGCTCGACAGGTTCTCGGCCTTGTCGATCTCGACGTAGCCCACGGCCTCCGACAGTTCCGAGATGGGGCTCGGAACGATGGCGAGCTTGGTCCCGGGATTGAGGCGATGCATCAGGCCGGCGGGGATGCTCGCCGCCATCCCCTTGACCGCGATCGGCCACTGGAGCTCCGTCTCGACGATCTCGGAGCCGAAGACACGCGCGTCCAGCTCGCCCTCGAAGAGCGGCGTCGGCCGGCTGCGGCCGTCGGCTGCGTACTGCTGCAGCACGGCATGGCCGAGCTGGCGGTATGTCACCTTCGAATTCTCCGCCATCTTGGAAAAGATCGTGAAGGTGAACAGACCGTACTTGGTGGCGTCCGGCTGACCCTTCGGCAGCGGCATTTCCGGCGTCGTCTCGATCGACTGCGCCGCGTAGAAGGCGACCATGCCGCCGCGTGCGATGCCTTCGCCGCCGGTCGGCTCGGAGTTCAGCTTGAACGATGGCGCGCGTTCGCCGTCATCGCCGATCCCACGCGTTCCTGTCGCCGCGGCGGCTGCGCCATAGGCCGCCTGCGCGGCTTCCTTGGCGTCCGGGGCGACCATGTCGAAGAAGTCGACCTTGCGCTCCGCGTAGCTTTCCTCCCCGACGGGCGCGGCGCGGGTGGCGGAACCCGAGTGGCAGCAGTCGAAGACGATCCACACGAAGGCGCCCTTGGCGCGGATGGCGTCCAGCGAGGACTTCATGTCGTTGTCGACGAAGGCGTTGGGCACGCCCTTGGTCTGGTCCTCCCACATGCCGGTGTCGCGCGGCAGGAAGATCTCGTCGAGCTTGTCGCTCTCGTCGCTCGCGGCCTGATCCTGCAACGGCTGCTGGGCGCCGTGGCCCGACATGTGGACATAGACGAAATCGTCGCGCGTCACCTTTTCGGCGAGCGCGGCGAACTGCGCCTTGATCTCGGCATTGGTCGGAAGGCCGGCTGCGCCTTCGACCTCGTCGGCGAGCAGGGTGACGTTGGCCGGGTCGAACTTCGCCTGCTCGACCAGATACTGGCGGACGAGCACGGCGTCGTGGTTCGGACCCTCGAGCTTGGCCTTCGGCGGCAGGTCCGGATAGGCGGTCACGGCCACGAGCAGGGCATAGTACTTGCGGTTCTCCTGCGCGGATGCGTGGAATGGCAGCATGCCCGCAGCCGTCAGCGCGGATGCGCCGAGGAGCAGGCTCCTGCGTGTCAAAATAACCATGTCAGTTCTCCCAAGCCCCAGCGTCTGTCGAATGCGACGGACAAGTCGTGTAACATTTTGTCAGTATTTGGGAACCGGTCGGGCATCGCAACCCTGGGTATTGGTTACTGCCCAAATTCGATCACGGAGACCGGTCAGAATGGCCGCATTCCAAGGGGTTGGGCGCGATGGTCACGAAGGCGAGAGGCGGCATGCGCGGTTCAGGTGACCGGCGCCGGCGAAGCGGGCTAGGGGTCAATATTCATCTGGCGCTCACCATCATGGCCGCCGTCGCCATATTCGCGGCGCCGGCGCGCGCGGCAGTGACCGGCCTGGAGGATGCGCCGGACCCGATCGCCGCCGCGGAGGCCTACCACGCGTTCCTGAAAACGAACGCGCCGGGGACGGTCGAGCCGCTGATCGACTATGTCGACTTCGACATGCCGGCTCCCGAATGTTCGCCCGACCGCAGGCCCGAAGTGCATGCGATCCTGATCGGGGCGTCCTTCGCCGGCGGTCCGTTCGGCGACCTGTCGGGGCCGGACAACGACGTCGAACTGCTCGCCCGGTCGCTGGAGACGCGCGGCGTCGGTTCGGCCGACCTGGTGGTGCTGGCGGGCGACAAGGCCGGACGCGCCGATCTTCGGGAAGCGATGCTGACGGCGTTGCTGAGATCCGGCTGCGGTGACCGGGTGATCTTCCATTTCGGCGGCAACGCGGCCCGGCCGTCCGACCTGATGCGGGCGATCATTCCCGACGAACTGCGCGCCGCAGCCGACGAGATCCCGATCAGCGCGCTGTGGGACGCCGACTTCATCAACCAGGAGCATGAGGCGACGCAGGCGATACGCTGGGCCGAGCGGGCCGGGCTGTTCCTGGCGCTCAACCAGCAGACCGACGGCGTGCTGGAGGTCCTGGCCGTCTCCGACGTCGCCGACTTCGCGACGGCGGTACGCAATCGGGACGCCGACGTGATCGTCACCCTCGACACCAGCTACGCCTCGCTGGCCGACATGTCGGGCCGCCAGGAAAAGGCCGGAGACAGCGACATCTGGAGCGTCGAGACAAGCGGCAATCCCGACCACAGACCCGTCTATGCCTTCGCGCCGCCGCTCAGGCTGCAACCGAGCCACGGCGACTTCGCCGCCTTCTATTCCAGCGTCGGCGATTCGCACTCGGTGGAACTGGCCTTCCCCAATGACGACGGCACGGAGAGCGTCTATGGCGTCTTCACGCTCAGGCTCGCGGCGGCGATCCAGAACCGCGACAGCGTCACCGTCAGGGCGATGGCCGAGAGCCTGAAGGTGCTGCCGACCGGCGATCGCGCGGCCGAGCAGCGCTACCGCGTCGAATCGTCGAACCCCGAACTGGTGCTGTTCGGTGACGCGACGCTGTCGCTGCCGGCGGTCGAGGCGATCGTCATCACGAACCCGTCGCCGAAGCGCGGCGCGGCGGCGATCGAAAAGCCCGAGATCACCATCGAGGGCGCGGTGAGCTGGTCGGCGCCGGTGAAGGCGGTGCTGGTCGGCGGCAAGACCGCGGCCTTCAGAGGCGACGGCACCTTCGCGCACGACGTGCAGCTCAAGCCGGGGCTGAACGAGGTCGAGATCGTGGCGCTCACCGCCGACGGCCGCACCCACGAGAAGCGGCTGGAACTCGTCTTCGAGGGCGACAAGAAGGCGCTGGAGGGAGAAGGCAGGCGTTTCGCGCTGATCATCGCCAACGAGACCTATGATCGGCAGCGAACCGGCTTCAGCCCGCTCAGCACGCCGTTCGAGGACGCCGACGCGGTGGCGGCGATCCTCAAGCAGCGCTACGGCTTCGAGACGGAAGCGACGCTGCCGGGCGGACAGGCCGTGCCGCTGGTGCTTCGCGACGCCACGCGGCGCGACATCGAGACGGTGCTCTACCGGATCGGGCTGGTCGCCGGCGAGAAGGACACGGTGCTGATCTACTATGCCGGCCACGGCATCTACGAGGAGCGAACCACCATCGCCTTCTGGGTGCCGTCGGACGCGGAGGCCGGGGTGCCGATCAGCTATTTGTCGGCATCGACGATTTCCGAGGCCATCCAGCGCATGCAGGCCGGCAAGGTGATCGTGATCTCCGATTCCTGCTTCTCGGGCGCGCTGCTGCGCGGCGGCGGCGATCCCGCCCAGCCGATCGACCAGGCGGCGCGGGACCGGGCGCTGCTCAGCCTCTCGCAGAAGCGCTCGCGGGTGCTTATCTCGTCCGGCAACAACGAACCGGTCGAGGATCTCGGCGGCGCGGGTCATTCGATCTTCGCCCGCGCCCTGCTCAACGGGCTCGAGAAGATGGAACACGACGCCTTCTCGGCGCGCGAACTGTTCGACGGCTGGATCCTGCCGACGGTGATCGCCAATTCCGACCAGGAGCCGCAGTACCGGCCGATCGAGCGGACCGGGCACGAGGGCGGCGACATCGTCTTCGTGCGCAAGTAGGCGACCGCGCCGGCGGCATGACAGCCGGGACGAGGCATGCGAAGAAGGCGCCGGGAACCGCGAGGAGCAGATGACGGCACGCAGCGAGCTGACGAAGAACCAGACGGCCGTGCTCGGGGCGCTGGAAGGCGCCGCGCAGCCGCTCAGCGCCTACACGCTGCTCGACCAGCTCCGGGAGAAGGGTTTCCGTGCGCCGCTTCAGGTCTACAGGGCGCTGGACGGGCTGATCAAGGCGGGGCTCGCGCATCGGCTGGAAAGCCTCAACGCCTTCGTCGCCTGCGCCGAAACGCATGGACACGACCACGGCCATGCCATGACCGCCTTCGCCATCTGCGACCAGTGCGGGCAGGTCAGCGAACTCAGCGACCACGCCATCGCGCACCGGCTCGACGCGTGGGTCGGCGCCTCGGGCTTCGTCCCGCGCAAGGCGGTCATCGAGTTCCGCGGCACCTGCGGGAAATGCGCGGCGCTCGCGGCTTAGGGCCTACGCTGCCTTCTCGATCATGTCGCGAGGCAGGTGGTCCCGGGCAGCAAGGAACTCCATCCCGACCACACGTCCGTCGCTATCAAAATCAAGCACGATCCCCTCGGATACCTCTTCGCTTTCCTCCACTGGCTGCGAAGAAAAGCGGATGTAGGCGGCATTCGCCACTGGGTCATATTCGAGCTTAACCGGCATGAGGCTTTCTCGCACCTCGGTCAAAGTATGCTGATAGTATACGGATTTCATCCGGGGTTTCCACAAATACGACGCGCAGGATTCTTCCATCCCGTTCGGGAACGGGGCGATAGCGTCGAGTGATCTCCGGTGCCGCCGGGTCTATCGAGTCCCAATCCGGCGTGAACAGAGTCGTCTCGACCCAATCTCTGTTGATTTTGCGCTCTTCGAGCACGGTCTCGGCATGGCGCGTATATCGGATAGGCTTGTTAGAAGCCATGGCCAGAGTCCTGGGAAGATTGCCCGTTCCTATCTCGCAATGCACACCATGCAAGGAAGAATTTGTGAGATACTTCTACCTAAAGTAGAATTGCATCGCGTTTTTTTTCAAACCTACCGCGCGGTCGACCAGCCGAACCAGAGCGCGACCAGCGCCAGCAAAGCGGACAGCACGCGCCGGGCGATCCTCTCGCGGCGAGGATCGTTGAGGACAGGTTCCAGCGTCCCGGCCAGAACGACGATCATCGCGTGAACGATGGTGGCGACCGCGACGTAGACGGCGGTCAGCGTCATCGTCTGCGGGAGCGCCGGCCTCACCGCCTCGATGAAGGTCGGCAGCACGGCGACATAAAAGACCGCCGCCTTGGGATTGAGCAGGTTGGTGACCAGGCCGCGCACGAAATAGCGGCCGCGCTTGCCCTCGCTGGTGGAGACGACATCCGTGCCGGCCGTCCAGCCCTCCCAGGCGAGATAGAGCAGGAAGGCGACGCCCGCCCAGCGCAGGCCCTCGTAGAGCAGGTTCGACGCCTGGACGATCTCGGCGACGCCAAAGGCGGCGACGACGCCGATAATCGCCAGTCCCAGCGCGACGCCCGCCACGGTCGCGAAACCCGGACGCCGCCCCTCGCTGGCGGCCACCAGGGCCAGATAGGTCATGTTCGGGCCGGGCGTGAGCTCGATCAGGAACGAGGCGAGCGCGAAGGAAAGCAGCGTCGAAAGCTCGACCGGCAGCTCCACCTCAATGGGCCTCGTCCCAGTTGTCGGCGGCGCGGGCGTCGACCTGCAGTGGCACCTTGAGCGCGACGGCGGGCATGGCCGAGCCTTCCATGACCTTGCGGATCACCGGCATGGTCGCGTCGACCTCCGCTTCCTCCGTCTCGAAGATCAGTTCGTCGTGCACCTGAAGCAGCATGCGCGCCGACAGCTTCGCCTCGGCGAGGGCCGCATCCATGCGGATCATCGCGCGGCGGATGATGTCGGCCGCCGATCCCTGGATCGGCGCGTTGATCGAGGCGCGCTCGTTGAAGGCGCGAATCGACGGGTTGGACGCCCTGATCTCGGGATAGTGGATACGCCGGCCGAAGATAGTCTCGACGTAGCCGAGATCCCGCGCCTTCTGCTTGCTGCCGTCCATGTAGTCGCGGATGCCCGGGAAACGCTCGAAATACTTCTTGATGTAGTCGCCCGCCTCCGAGCGCTCGATCGAAAGCTGGTTGGCGAGGCCGAAGGCGGAGATTCCGTAGATGATGCCGAAGTTGATCGCCTTGGCGCGCCGGCGAACGTCCGACGGCATGCCCTCGACCGGCACCCCGAACATCTCGGACGCGGTCATGGCATGGATGTCGACGCCGTCGGCGAAGGCCTGTCTCAACTGCGGGATGTCGGCGATGTGGGCGAGCACTCGAAGCTCGATCTGGCTGTAGTCGGCCGAGATCAGCTTGTTGCCCTTCTCGGCGATGAAGGCGGTCCTGATGCGCCGGCCTTCCGCCGTGCGGATAGGGATGTTCTGGAGGTTCGGCTCGGACGAGGAGATGCGGCCGGTCGGCGTCGACGCCATCGCATAGGAGGTGTGCAGCCGCCGGGTCTGGGGATGGATATATTCCGGCAGTGCATCCGTGTAGGTCGACTTGAGCTTGGTGAGCTGTCGCCAGTCGACGATGCGGCGGGGAAGCTCATGGCCCTCGGCGGCAAGCTCCTCAAGGAGCTGCGCCGTTGTCGACCACTGTCCCGACTTGGTCTTTGTGCCGCCGGGCAGTTTCATCTTGTCGAACAGGATGTCCCCGAGCTGTTTCGGCGAACCGATGGTGAAGCGTTCGCCCGCCGCGGCGTAGACGTCCTCTTCCAATGACGCGGCGCGCTGCGCGAACTCGCCGGAGAGCCGGCTCAGCATCTGCCTGTCGACCAGGATGCCGCGCTCCTCCATGCGGGCGAGCACCGGCACCAGCGGCCGCTCCAGTCGCTCGTAGACCGACACGACGCCCTTCGCCGTCATGCGCGGCTTCAGCACGGCCCAGAGGCGCATGGCGAGGTCCACACCCTCGGCCGAGTAGACGGTGGCGCGCTCGATCTCGACAAAATCGAAGGTGACGAGCTTCTTGCCCGATCCGACCAGATCCTTGAACGGAATGACGGTCCTGCCCAGCCATTTCTCGGCCAGTGATGCGAGGCCGTGGGCGGCGGAAATGCCGCTGTCGGAGGCATAGGCCATCAGCATCGTGTCGTCATAGGGCGTCACGTCGATGCCGTGGCGATGCAGCACCAGCCAGTCCTGCTTGAAATTGTGGCCGATTTTCAGGACCGCGGGATCGGTGAAGAGCGGGCCGAGCGCGGAAAGCGCCTCGCGCACGGGGACCTGTCCGGCGAGCGGGCCGCTCGCCAGGAGGTCGTCGCCGGCACGGTGACCGAGCGGCATGTATGCCGCCTTGCCGGGCGCGACGGCCAGCGACAGCCCGACGATGTCGGACTGCATGGGGTCGAGCGAACTCGTCTCGACGCGCAGCGCGATCCGGCCGGCGGCCCGCGCCTCGTCGATCCACTGGTTGAGGGTCGCAAGGTCGCGGATGCCGGCGAAGGCGTCCGTCTCGATCTTCGCCGCCGCGGCCTTGGCGGCCAGCCCGTCGGCAAGCGCCTGCGGCGTCATGCCGGCGCCGTAGATCGGGTTCTCGCCGTCCTTCGCCGGCTTCGTCTCGGCGACCGGCGCCTTCGACGGGGCCGCGCGTCGCGCCGGACCCGTCGACCCGATGTCGGGGCCGTGGGCATCGCTCTGTTCGACGGTCACCTCGACCGCATCGACCGCCGCAGCGTCGGCGCCAGTGACCTCCGCTACCCGGCGGGTGAGGGTCGTGAACTCCATCGCCTTCAGGAAGCCGATCAGCTTCGGGCCGTCCGGCACCTTGAGCACGAACTCGTCGAGGCCGTCCGTCACGGGGACATCGTTCTTCAGGGTGACCAGATCGCGCGAGATCCGCGCCTTGTCCGCATTGGCGATGATGGATTCGCGGCGCTTGTCCTGCTTGATCTCGCCGGCGCGGGCCAGCAGCGTGTCGAGGTCGCCGAACTGCTCGAGAAGGGTGGCCGCGGTCTTCGGGCCGATGCCCGGAACGCCCGGTACATTGTCGACGGAATCGCCTGTCAAAGCCTGCAGGTCGATCATCTTGTCGGGCGTCACGCCCCACTTCTCGACGACCTCCGGGATCTTGATCTCCCTGTCCTTGACCGGGTCGTACATGGACACGGTTTCGCCGACGAGCTGCATCAGATCCTTGTCGGAGGACACGATGGTCGTGTCGGCGCCGGCCTCGCAGGCGAGCCGGGCATATGTGGCGATCAGATCATCGGCCTCGAAACCCTCCATCTCGATGCAGGGCAGGTCGAAGGCGCGCGTCGCCTGCCGGATCAACGCGAACTGCGGGATCAGGTCCTCGGGCGGGGCCGAGCGGTTGGCCTTGTACTCGGCATAGAGCTCGTTACGAAACGTCTTGGAGGAGTAGTCGAAGATGACCGCGAAATGGGTGGGCGTGACGCCGACTTCCGTGTTGCGCGCATCCTGCATCAGTTTCCACAGCATGTTGCAGAAACCAGACACCGCACCGACCGGCAGGCCGTCCGACTTTCGGGTCAGCGGCGGCAATGCATGGTAGGCTCGGAAGATGTAGCCGGAGCCGTCAACGAGGAAGAGATGATCGCCCATTTTCATGGAGCGAACGCTTAGCTCTCTGAGCCCGTCTGGTCTACTGACAATGGTCGTTGCAACGCTCGCATACATGGTGTACATGTACACCTGCCAAAGCGAAGGGGACGGGGGGACGACTCGTTTTCTTATGAGGCAAGGGAAGCGCCCGATGTCAGCCCGAATTATTACTACACGGACTGCAAGTCGAGAACTTAAGAACGCCGGCGGAACGATCGAAGACAAATATATAGTTGAACTAGCAATTTCGGACAATGCTTTGGCTGGCGAGCCTCTCGATAAGAAGTTCCCGGCGCTTAGAAGGAAGACTGTGCGTCTTTTGGCCGGACATGAGGTCGCTATAATATTTCTGGGAATTCCCTTTGATGATCACCTGCTTTTTGATGGTGATCTCGCTGTAATTCTTGCTGTTCGCAGTAAGAATATCTGGGACTGGAAGATTCCAGACCCAGATAACCTGGCGCAGGCAGTCCAAGCGATCTTGGATGCCCTGCAGATCGTAGTTAACTAGCACCCTACCACTGAGGAGAAGCCAACATGCACAAGTACCGGAACCGTCCACTTAGCCGTCCATAGTGCAATATGGGCGAAACAGCAACAAGAAGAGGTGAGTGGATATGAACGATCTGTCTCACATTTTGAAGAGTGCGCTGAAAGATGTTAAGGGGAAGAAGTTTGACGGCCCCTATTTCCCGGCTAACTCAGACGACATCAAGAAGATTAGAAGCGACCACAAACTTTCTCAGCGCGAATTCGCCGCTCGCATTGGTGTGGCAGTGGATACCGTTAAGAGCTGGGAGTCCGGCCGTAGAAAGCCAAGTGCGCTCGCCTCTAAGTCAGCGGCGTGGGCACTCTTCGGGAAGGCGGAGACAAAGGCGGTAGTCGAACCATTCGACTAATTTGTTGGCACCATTGGCCGAAAGATGGGCGTTTCGACGCCCATCTTTTCTCCTTTCACGGGTATGTTACGCTATTGTAATGTTCGCGCCCTTGAATCGCCACGTTCGGATCGCCAGATCACGGTCATCGGCGGTTTTCGCCGAAACGTCCGGCCTAAGGCCCGTCCCCCGCCTAATCCGGACCATATGCGGCAGCCTTATCCCCCTCTCCGGGCTGCTGCTGTGTTTGAGTAAGGCCGCCGTGGTATCCCCCCTCCGCCACGGCGGCACTTTTTTGTCCATCTAGCCCCTCGGGAACCCGCCGGATCAGCGTAGACGCCTTTGCGTTTGCGCCCGTGGCCATTAGTTTGGCGCCGCAGATTCGAAAGGTTTCCCATGCCGGCCATCGCTCCCGTCCTCGATCGCATCGACCAGGACCTCGACCAAAGCCTCGCCAGGCTGTTCGATCTCGTGCGCATCAAGTCGATCTCGACCGACAAGGCGTACGCCGCCGATTGCCGCCGCGCCGCCGAATGGCTGGTGGCGGATCTGAAGACCATCGGCTTCGAAGCGTCCGTGCGCGACACGACAGGCCACCCGATGGTGGTTGCACACCATGAAGGCCCCGCCGGCGCGCCGCATCTTCTCTTCTACGGACATTACGACGTGCAGCCGGTCGACCCGCTGGAGCTGTGGTCCGACGATCCGTTCGCGCCAGCGGTGAAGGAGCTGGAGCCGGGCCGCAAGGTGATCACCGGGCGCGGCTCGTCGGACGACAAGGGGCAGCTGATGCTGTTCGTCGAGGCCTGCCGCGCCTGGAAGTCGGTCCATGGCAGCCTGCCGGCAAGGATCACGCTCCTGTTCGAAGGCGAGGAGGAATCAGGCTCGCCGTCGCTCAAGCCGTTCCTGGAGGCCAACGCCAGGGAGCTCAAGGCCGATTTCGCCATGGTCTGCGACACCGGTATGTGGGACCGCGAGACACCCGCGATTTCGACCGGCCTGCGCGGGCTGGTCGGAGAGGAAGTGACCATCCACGCCGCCGACCGCGATCTGCATTCGGGCCATTTCGGCGGCGCGGCGGCCAATCCGATCCGGGTGCTGGCCAAGGTTCTCGGCGCCATCCATGACGACAGCGGCAAGGTCACGATCCCCGGCTTCTATGACGGTGTCGAGGAGACGCCGACGCAGATCAAGCGGGCATGGGAAGGGCTCGGCATGACGGCCGGGAAGTTCCTCGGCGAGGTCGGGCTCTCTGTTCCTTCGGGCGAGAAGGACCGTTCCATCCTCGAACTCCTGTGGGCGCGGCCCACCGCCGAGTTCAACGGCATCTCCGGCGGCTACGAGGGCGCCGGCTTCAAGACGGTCATCGCCGCAAAGGCGAGCGCCAAGGTTTCCTTCCGCCTCGTGCACAAGCAGGACCCGGACAAGATCCGCGCCGCCTTCCGCGCCTTCGTGGAGGCCCGGCTGCCGGCCGACTGCAAGGCGAGTTTCGAGAAGCATGGCGGTTCGCCGGCGATCCAGCTCGCCTATGATTCGCCGGTCATCACCAAGGCGCGTGCGGCCCTGACAGAGGAGTGGGGCAAACCGGCGCTGCCGATCGCCATGGGCGGCTCCATTCCCATCGTCGGCGATTTCCAGAAGCTGCTCGGCATGGAATCGCTGCTGGTCGGCTTCGGCCTGGAGGACGACCGCATCCATTCGCCCAACGAGAAGTACGACCTGACTTCCTTCCACAAGGGCCAGCGGTCCTGGGCGCGCATCCTGCACGCGCTGACGAACTGAGGACGCCGATGACGATCCGCTTCCACCGAAACGATCTGCCCGACCTCAACAATTACCGGGTCGATGCGGTCGCCATCGACACCGAGACGCTGGGACTCAACCCGCATCGCGACCGGCTCTGCGTGGTGCAACTCTCGCCCGGCGACGGCACCGCCGACATCGTCCAGATCGCGGCGGGGCAGAAAAGGGCGCCCAACCTGGTCAGCCTGCTCCGCGACCGGAAGATCACCAAGCTCTTCCATTTCGGCCGCTTCGACATCGCGGTGCTCCATAATGCGTTCGGCGTGATGGCCGAGCCGGTGTTCTGCACCAAGATCGCATCGCGGCTGGTGCGCACATACACCGACCGCCACGGGCTGAAGGACATCTGCGCGGAGCTTCTCGGCGTCAACCTCTCCAAGGTGCAGCAGTCGTCCGACTGGGGCGCGGAGACGCTGAGCGCGGACCAGCTCGAATATGCCGCGTCCGACGTGCTCTACCTGCACGGGCTGCGCGACGCGCTCGCCGCCCGGCTCCGGCGCGACGGCCGCACCAAGGAGGCCGAGGCCTGCTTCCGCTTCCTGCCGACGCGGGCGAAGCTCGACCTGATGGGATGGGGCGAGGAGGACATCTTCGCCCACAGCTGACGGAACGGGGCCGCGGCGACATGCGTTGTGGGGCACGATGGGGGAGCGACAGATGCCCGATTCAATGGAAACCGCGCCTCGGGACGGTCGCGAGGTCACGGTGATGTGGCGCAGCCGGGACGGCGTCGAGAACACGTCGCTCGCGCATTATCGCGCCGGCCCCGGCGGCAGCGGCGGCGCATGGTGGACCTTCACCGACAGCGACACGCTGAAGCGCATCGAACCGCATTCCTGGGTCGCGCTCGGCGACGAGGACCCGTAAGGGGCCGTCGACTGGCTTCGTCCGCATCGCTCGACAGTCGTCGCGCGATCTGATTCCATCAGCAAGGAGACTGGAGGGTCGATCCATGGACATGGGCACCGAGAGCGTCATCATCTTCCTGTTGATCGGAGCGGTGGCCGGCTGGCTCGCCGGCCTGATCGTCAAGGGCTACGGCTTCGGCCTGCTCGGCAACATCGTGGTCGGCATCGTCGGCGCCTTCATCGCCGGCTGGCTGTTCCCGACGGTCGGGCTGGCGTTCGGCGGCGGCATCCTCGCGGCGATCGTGCATGCTACGATCGGCGCGGTTCTGCTGCTCGTCCTCATCCGGCTGATCAAGTCCGCCTGACGCGGGCGCGCGTCGACCCGTCGGCGCGCCCGCCCGTCCGCTCGACCGCTTAAGCCCTCTTTAAAGCGCCGCATTTAGTGTCCACCCGCGCCGGGAACGGCATGGGACGGGAACCGCATGGCGAACAGGAACAGGCGCATCGAGCCGACCTTCGAAGGCCCGGCGCGCGGCAAAGGGCCCAAGGGCCTCAGCGTCAGCGAGGCCGACCGCATCGTGCCGCCGACGCGCCGGAAGGCGACGAAGAAGACGTCCGGAAAGCGCCGTGGCGGCGGGCGCCGCAAACGCGGCGTCGGCGCGCTGGTTGGCCGCATGATGTACTGGTGCTTCGTGATGGCCATATGGGTCGGCATCGCCGGCGCAGGCGTCGTCGCCTGGTATGGCGCGCAGCTTCCGAGCGCGGTCACCTGGTCCATCCCCAACCGTCCGCCCAACGTCAAGATCGTGGCGGTCGACGGCGGCTTGCTGGCCAACCGCGGCATGACCGGCGGCGAGGCCGTCGGGCTGCACGAGATGTCGCCCTACATCCCGCAGGCGGTGATGGCGATCGAGGACCGCCGCTTCTATTCGCATTTCGGCATCGACCCGATCGGGCTGGCGCGCGCCATGTTCGAGAACGTCACGACGGGCCGCTTCCACCAGGGCGGCTCGACGCTCACCCAGCAGCTCGCCAAGAACCTGTTCCTCAAGCCCGATCGGACTATCGAACGCAAGGTTCAGGAGGTGCTCCTCGCCGTCTGGCTGGAGCAGAAACACACAAAGGACCAGATCCTGGAAATGTACCTGAACAGGGTCTATTTCGGCTCGGGCTCCTACGGCGTCGAGGCCGCCTCGCGCCGCTATTTCGGCAAGTCCGCGCGCGACGTGACGCTGGCCGAGGCGGCGATGCTGGCCGGCCTGCTCAAGGCGCCGTCGCGTCTCTCGCCGGCGCGCGATCCGAAGGCGGCGGACGAGCGCGCCCAGCTCGTGCTCGCGGCGATGCGCGAGGAAGGCATGATCGGCGAAAAGGAGCTGACGGTTGCGATGAGCGCGCCGGCGGCGCGCGTCTCCGCCTTCTGGACCGGTTCAGAGCACTATGTCGCGGACCGGGTGATGGAAGAACTGCCTACGCTGATCGGCGACGTGCGCGAGGATGTCATCGTCGACACGACCGTCGACCGCGACCTACAGCGACTGGGCGAGGCGTCGATCCGCAGGCTGATCGGCGAGAGCGGCAAGAAGCTCCACGTCAGCCAGGGCGCGCTCGTCTCCATCGACAACACCGGCGCCGTGCGCGCCATGGTTGGCGGCGCGGACTATGCCGACAGCCAGTTCGACCGGGCGTCGGAGGCCCGCCGGCAGCCGGGCTCGGCCTTCAAGCCGTTCGTGTTCCTGGCGGCGATCGAGCAAGGGGCCACGCCTGACAGCGTGCGCAACGACGCGCCGATCAGGATCGGCAAGTGGACGCCCGAGAACTACAACGGCAAGTATTTCGGCCGCGTGACACTGACGACCGCGCTGGCGAAATCGCTCAACTCCGTCGCCGCGCAGCTCGCGGCCGAGGTCGGCCCCGCGGCGGTCGTCGAAGGCGCATGGCGCATGGGCATCGAGTCCGATCTCAACGCCAATCTGTCCATCGCGCTGGGCACCTCCGAGGTGACGCCTCTCGAACTCACGGCCGCCTATGTGCCGCTGGCGAATGGCGGCTACCGGCCCGACGTGCATTTCGTGACCCGGGTGACGACGATCTCGGGCAAGGTGCTCTACGAGCATCGAGGCGCCGTGAAGCGCGTGCTGTCGCCCGAGGTCGTGGGAATGATGAACGCGATGATGTCCGAGACGCTGGAGGCAGGCACGGCCCGCAAGGCCGCGTTCGGCTGGCCGGCCGCGGGCAAGACCGGCACCAGCCAGAACTCGCGCGATGCCTGGTTCGTCGGCTACACGGCCAATCTCACGACGGGGGTCTGGTTTGGCAACGACGACGGCTCGCCCACGAAGAACATCACCGGCGGATCCCTGCCCGCGGCCGCGTGGCACGAATTCATGCTGGCGGCGCATGAAGGGGTCGCCGTGGCGGAACTCCCGGGCCGCTACAGGCGCGGCTGGAACGCGGAGCCGGCGGCGGCACAGCCCGTGCCGGCCGCGGCGCTGGGCGATGGCGCTCCCGCCCCACAGCCCAGGGCGAAGCCCGTGAACGCGAAGCCGGTGGACGGCGTTCCCGCGCCCCGAAGCGTCCGCGCGCCCGCGGCGGACGATGGCGGCCATACGGCATCGATCCGCCGCCCCTCGGCCGAGGTCGGCGGCGGGGGAAGCCAGCCGGCGCGCAAGCGCGAGACGTCGATACTCGACGTGATCATGGGAAACTGAGCGGCCTCGCCTTCGACACCGCCCTCCGGTAGAAGCGATGGAGGAGAGGTCAATGGCCGAGCCCGCCGAACGGAAGACCATCGTGCTCACGGGCGCCAGCCGCGGCATCGGCCACGCCACGGTCAAGCGTTTCTCGCGCGAAGGCTGGCGGGTGATCACCTGCTCGCGCCAGGCCTTCGCCGAAGACTGCCCGTGGCCTGCCGGACCCGAAGACCACATCAAGGTCGACCTCTCCGACCAGGAGGACGTCGGCGTGGCCGTCGCCGAGATCAGGCATCGCCTCGAAGCGAATGGCGGACGGCTCAATGCACTGATCAACAATGCCGGCATCTCACCGAAGCTCAAGGACGGCGGCCGGATGAACTCGATCGACACGCCGATGCATGTGTGGCGGGACGTGTTCCAGGTGAACTTCTTCGCGCCCATCATGCTGGCGCGGGGGTTGTTCAAGGAACTGGCCGCGGCGCGGGGTTCGATCGTCAACGTCACGTCGATCGCCGGAACGCGGGTCCATCCATTCGCCGGCACGGCCTATGCGACGTCAAAGGCGGCGCTAGGCTCACTGACCCGCGAGATGTCGGCCGATTTCGGTCCGCACGGCATTCGCGTCAACGCGATCGCGCCGGGTGAAATCGATACGGCGATCCTGTCGCCCGGGACGGACAAGATCGTCGAGACAATTCCGCTGCGCCGCCTCGGCAAGACCGAGGAGGTGGCCGACATCATCTACTTCCTGTGCTCCGGGCAGGCGTCCTACGTGAGCGGCAGCGAGATTCACATCAACGGCGGCCAGCACGTCTGAGCCGCTCAGGTTGCCGATTTCGGCAGGTCCGGGGAAAGGCCGTCGCCGGCGGCGATGGTTCCGTCCCCATCCGCTCGAATCCCCTCATTGTGGCTCGGCGTCTCGACGACGTGTCCTTCCGACATCGCATCGACGATCGCATCGGCCTCGGACTTCGGCGTCTGCTCGTTGTCCAGCACCTCCGCCACGATGCCCATGGCGATCTCGCGCTCGCCCATGATCACATGCGCGGCGCCGAGTCCCTTCAGATACTCGACCTCCGCGTCGGAATGGGCACGGGCGATCACCGCGATATCCGGGTTGGCCGCCTTGGCGCGCTGGGTCGACTGGCCCGCCTCGAAGGCATTCGGGATCGCAAGGATGAGCCTCTTGGCCGCGGTAGGATTGGCGGCCGTGAACACGTCCGCACGGGCGGCGTTGCCGACGATCACCTCGATGCCCTCGGCCTCCAGCTTCTCCACGGTCTTGTCCGCGTCCTCGATGACGAGGAAGGGTACGCCGGCCTCCTTCAGGGACTGTCCGACGAGGCTGCCGACGCGACCGTAGCCGATGAGGATCGTGTGGCCGGTCAGGCCGGTCTTGCGCGGCACGCCGCCCTCCACCTTCGCGGCTGGCGGCGGCGCGTCCACCATGACGCCTTCCGTGGCGACCGAGGCGTCGATCACCGCGGGCGCCGCATGGCCGCGCCGCTCAAGCCACGGCTGGAGCCTGTCGATCGCCGCGAAGGTCAGCGGATTGACCAGAATCGACAGGATCGCGCCGGCGAGGATCAGATCGCGTCCCTGCTCAGGGAGCAGCCCCAGACCGACCCCAAGTTCGGCCAGGATGAAGGAGAATTCGCCGATCTGCGCCAGACTGGCGGAAATCATCAACGCGGTCCCCATGGGATGGCGGAAGGCGATGACGATCAGGAATGCCGCGATCGACTTGCCGAAGACGATGATGAAGAGGGTCGCCAGGATCGGCCATGTGCTCTCGAACAGGCTGAGCGGATCAAACAGCATGCCGACCGAGACGAAGAACAGCACCGAGAAAGCGTCCCGGAAAGGCAGCGTCTCCTCCGCGGCCTGATGGCTGAGTTCCGACTCGCTCATGATCATGCCGGCGAAGAAGGCGCCCAGCGCCAGCGACACGTCGAAGAGGTTGGCCGCGCCGAAGGCGACGCCGAGCGCGATCGCGAGCACCGCGAGGCGGAAGAGCTCGCGCGAGCCGGTGTGCGCCACGTAGTGCAGGAGCCACGGGATCACGCGGCGGCCGACGACAAGCATCAGGATGACGAAGGCCGCGACCTTGGCGAGCGTCACACCGAGCACGCCCCAGATGCCGTAGTCGAACTGGAAGTCGAAAACGCTGCGCGTCGCCTCGGCTCCGTTGTCATGCCCGCCGAGCAGCCCTGCGACCGCCGGCAGGAGGACCAGCGCAAGGACCATCGCCAGGTCTTCCACGATGAGCCAGCCGACGGCGATGCGGCCTTTCTCCGTATTGACGAGACGGCGCTCCTGCAGCGCGCGCAGCAGCACCACCGTCGACGCGACCGAAAGCGCGAGACCGAAGACAAGCCCCGCGCCGGCGCTCCAGCCGAGGAACCAGGCAAGCCCCGCGCCCAGCGCCGTTGCAAAGGCGATCTGCACGATCGCCCCCGGAACCGCGATGGCGCGAACGGAAAGCAGGTCCTTGAGCGAGAAGTGAAGGCCGACGCCGAACATCAGCAGGATGACGCCGATCTCGGCGAGTTCGAGCGCGAGGTCCTGGTCCGCTACGAAACCCGGCGTGTGAGGACCGACGAGGATGCCGGCGACGAGGTAGCCGACGAGGGGCGGTATCCTGAAACGGTTGGCGAGAGCGCCGAAGATGAAGGCAAGCCCGAAACCCGCGACGATGGTGGCGATGAGCGGCGTCTCGTGCGGCATGGTCTACCCTTGGTTCGGAATGATCGTCGCGCTCGCCTCTTCCACGGGGAATGACGCCCTTGCTTCCCATATGTTCGCGACAACCCGGGCGCGCAAGCCCGAAGCGCGGCATCCGCTGCGTTTTCCAGGGTTCGCCGCAATTTCACGACCTCGGAAGGTTCAATGCGGCATGCCGCCGAGATGGGCGAGCAGTTCGGCCACGTTCGCCGCCGAGCACTTCTTGAGCAGCCTCGCCCGATAGGCTTCCACCGTGCGCGGGGAGATCGCCAGCAGCCGGGCGATGTCCTTGCTGGTGCGGCCTTCGCCGAGATGCATGACGATCTGCCGTTCGCGCGCCGAGAGGCCAAGGATCGGCCGCGAGTCGGACAGGTCGGCGATGCTCCACACCGCGCGCCTGAGCGGATCGTCCTCGCGCGTCAGCGAGCGTCCGCGCACGCGGCACCAGAAGAGCTGGCCGCCCTTTCTCGCCATGATGCGCTCGTCCGAGTATCGGTTCGTCTTCTTCAGGGGCTCCACCCCGACATTGCGAATGCGCACGAACTCCTCGTGCGAGGGGTAGAGGACGGCAAAGGAGCGATCGATCAGTTCCGAGCGTTCGTAGCCGAATATCTCGGCGAAGGCCGGATTGCAGGCGCGAATGACCCTGTCTTCCGTCAAGACGAGGCCGACTGGCGCCGAATGGAAGATGATCTCGTGCAGGTCGGGGTTGTCGATCATGATGGCGTATTTCTACGATATTGCTGCCCTTCGGCTCCCTCGCCGATAGTCCTGTCCGGCAGGAACTCACGGGCGACGGCGCACATCGCGCTGCCACGGGGCCTGACCGGGAGGATGACAGACCTTGCGTTGGCCGGCGACCCGCCGGCGCCGACCAGTCTTATCCGGCTGGCGGGTCGCGATTGCAAGCCTGAGCCAGGCGGGCGCCGCGCAAGCACGACCATCCCCCGCATCGACGATTTGGGACCCCGAACGGGCTCGCAGACCTTGGAGGAGACACCATGAAACGACTTTTCGCCGCGCTGGCGACCGCCGGCATGATGCTGGCGGCGCAACCCGCGCTGACGCAGGACAGGCCAGCAAAGATCGCGCTGATCCACGGCCTCAGCGGCTCGCCGCTGGAGGCCTATTCCAAGCAGACCCACACCGGTTTCGAAATGGGCCTCGAATACGCCACTAAGGGCACGATGGAGATCAAGGGCCGCAAGCTCGAGCTGGTGAAGAAGGACTCGCAGTTCAAGCCCGACATCGCGCGGGCGCTGCTGGCGGAAGCCTATGAGGACGAGGCGACGGTGCTGGCGGTCGGCGACACCTCGTCGGGCGTCGCGCTGGCGATGCTGCCCGTGGCTGCCGAATACGAGAAGATCCTGGTCGTCGAGCCGGCCGTCGCCGACGGCCTGACCGGCAAGGACTCCAACCGCTTCGTCTTCAAGACGTCGCGCAACTCCTCGATGGACATGCAAGCCCAGGCGCTGGCGCTGAAGCCCGACGCGAACCTCTATGTCGCGACGCTGGCGCAGGACTACGCCTTCGGCCGCGACGGCATCGCCGCCTTCAAGACCGCGCTGGACGGCAGCGGCGCGCATATCGTGACCGAAGAATACGTGCCGCAGCAGACGACCGATTTCACCGCGACCATCGAGCGGCTGTTCAACGCGCTCAAGGACCAGCCCGGCCGCAAGGTGATCGTCATCTACGTCGCCGGCATCGACGCCATGACGCCGCTCGCGACCGCCGACCCCAGCCGGTACGGCATCGAGATCTCGACCGGCGGCAACATCATCCCGGCGCTGGTCGGCTACAAGCAGGTGCCCGGCATGGAGGGCGCGATCTACTACTACTACGACCTGCCGAAGAACGAGGTGAACGACTGGCTGGTCGCCGAACACCAGAAGCGCTTCAACGCGCCGCCTGACTTCTTCACCGCCGGCGGCTTCGCGGCGGCCATGGCGATCGCCAAGGCGCTGGAAACCGCGCCGGACTGGGAGACGGAGTCGCTGATCAAGACCATGGAGGGCATGACGTTCGACACGCCCAAAGGCCCGATGACCTTCCGTCCGGAAGACCACCAGGCGCTGCAGTCGATGTACCACTTCAAGATCAAGGTGGACGACGCGGTGCAGTGGGCGATCCCCGAACTGGTCCGCGAGATCAAGGCGGACGAGATGAAGATCCCGCTCGGCCGCAACAACCAGCAGTGAGCTAGGGCAATAGGTGAGTAGGGCAGTAGGGCAATAGGAACGGCGTTCCTGCCCTACCGCCCTATTGCCCTACTGCCTGCTGCCATGACCCCTTCCCTCCGCACCGAGAAGCTGACGATCCGCTTCGGCGGCCATGCCGCCGTCAACGGCGTCACCTGCGCGTTCAGGCCGGGCGAGCTGACGGCGATCGTCGGCCCGAACGGGGCCGGCAAGACGACGTGGTTCAACCTCGTGTCCGGCCAGCTCAAGCCAACCGAAGGCCGCGTCTTCCTCGGCGAACGCGACATCACCCAGCTCGCGCCCTCGACACGGGCCAAGGCCGGCATCGGCCGCGCCTTCCAGCTCACCAATCTCTTCCCGCGCCTCACCGTCCTCGAAAACGTGCGCCTCGTGGTGCAGTCGCGGCGCGGTTTCGGCCCGCGCGCATTTTCCCGCGCGGCCGGGCTGTCGCACGTTGCGGACGAGGCCATGTCGTATCTGGCCCGCACGCGGCTCGGCGCGGCCGCCCATCTTCCTGCCGCGGCGCTCCCCCATGGCGACCAGCGCAAGCTGGAGGTCGCCATGCTGCTCGCCATGGAACCCTCGGTGTTCATGTTCGACGAGCCGACGGCAGGCATGTCGGTCGACGAAGCGCCGGTCATCCTCGACCTCATCGCAGGGATCACGGAAGACACGACACGCACCATCCTGCTCGTCGAGCACAAGATGGACGTGGTGCGCGCGCTGGCCGAGCGCATCGTGGTCCTGCACAATGGCGAACTCGTCGCCGACGGTGAGCCAGAGGCGGTCATGGCGCTGCCCGTCGTGCGCGAGATCTATCTCGGCGTCGGCGCGGAGGAGGCGGCATGACCGCGATCCTGCGCCTCGACGACGTCTACACGGACATCGGCCAGTACCATGTGCTGCACGGCGTCTCGCTCGACGTGCCGGAGGGTGGCGTGCACGTGCTGCTCGGCCGAAACGGCGCCGGAAAGACGACGACGCTGAGGACCATCATGGGGCTCTGGCGTGCGCGCCGGGGCGCGATCGTCTTCCGCCACCACGACATCACGGCCATGAGGACGCCGGACATCGCCCGCCTCGGCATCGCCTACGTGCCGGAGAACATGGGCATCTTCGGCGGACTCACCGTCGAGGAGAACATGCGGCTCGCCACCGCCGGCGGGGCCTTCGACGACCTGCGGCTGCAACGTGTCTTCACGCTGTTTCCCGCGATGGAGACGTTCTGGGACAAGCCGGCCTATGCGCTGTCGGGCGGGCAGAAGCAGATGCTGGCGATCTCGCGCGCCATCATCGAGAGGCGCGAGCTGATCCTGATCGACGAACCCACCAAGGGGCTCGCCCCGGCGATCATCCGCGCCATGATCGACGCCTTCCGCGAGATCGCCAGGGAGACGACGATCCTGCTGGTCGAGCAGAACTTCCTGTTCGCGCGCTCGCTCGGGCGCGGGGTAGGCGTGATCGACGACGGCCGCATCATCCACCGTGGCGAGATGGCGGAACTCGCCGCCGACGAGGCGCTGCAGACGCGGCTGCTGTCGCTGTCGCTCGCGGCGCACCAGTGAGGGCGGGGTGATGAACGCCTTCGCCGCCCTCCTCGACCGCTACGGCGGCGTCTACCTACTGCCCGTGGCGCTCGGCATCGTCGCGTTCGTCCTGATCGCGCAGCCCTCGACCTGGGCGACGCTGACCATCGCGGGCCTGGCGATGGGCATGATGATCTTCCTGATGGCCTCCGGCCTGTCGCTGATCTTCGGCTTGATGGACGTGCTCAACTTCGGCCACTCGGCCTTTGTCTCGTTCGGCGCCTTCATCGCGGCGTCCGTGCTGGCGGCGCTCGGCTCGTGGGTGACCGGCGGCAGCGCCGCGCTCAACATCCTCGCCCTCTTCGCCGCGATCGGCGCGGCGACAGCTTTCGGGGCGGTCGCCGGCTGGGCCTTCGAGCGCGTGATCGTGAGGCCGGTCTACAAGGACCATTTGCGCCAGATCCTCATCACCATGGGAGCGCTCATCGTCGCCGAGCAGATCATCCTGGTGATCTGGGGCGGCGTGCCAGTATCGGTGCCGCGTCCGGCGGTCCTGACCGGCTCCATCGTCGTTGGCGACGTGTCGGTCGAGATCTACCGGCTGTTCGCCTTCGGGCTCGGTCTCGCGGTCTACATCGCCATGCACATCGCCCTGAACCGCACGCGACTCGGACTTCTTGTGCGCGCAGGCGTCGAGAACCGCGAGATGGTGGAGGCGCTCGGCTTCCGCATCGACCGGCTGTTCATCGGCGTCTTCATGGCGGGATCGGCGCTCGCCGCGATCGGGGGGGCGATGTGGGCCGGCTACCAGACCCTGATCACCCCGGCGATCGGGGCGGAGATGATGATCCTCGTCTTCATCGTCGTCATCATCGGCGGGCTGGGTTCGGTCGAGGGCTCGCTGCTCGGCGCGATCATGGTCGGGCTGCTCGCCAACTACGTCGCTTTCCTCGCGCCCAAGCTGTCGCTCGCCTCCAACATGATCCTGATGATGGCGATCCTGCTCTGGCGGCCCTGGGGCCTCAAGCCTGCGGTGAAGGGGTGAGCGGGTGATGGTTCTAGCGCCCCCTCCACCGCCTTCGGCGGTCCCCCTCCCCCGCTTCGCAGGGGAGGACCCAGCGGAGCGGCCGGCCGGGTCCTCGATCCTCCCCCGTTCACGGGGGAGGGGGACCACGCGAAGCGTGGTGGAGGGGGCGGCGTCTTTCTCGATGGCGGAGTTCAACCCATGAATGCCGGCCGCCTGATCGTCTATGGTCTCGTCGGCCTGATCGGCATCTGCCTTTCGCTGGCGCCGTTCCTGTTCCCCGACGTGCGCGCCCAGGAAGTCGCGGCGCGCATCTGTATCTTCATCGTGCTGGTCGGCGCCTACGATCTCCTGCTCGGCTATACCGGCGTCGTCTCCTTCGCGCACACCATGTTCTTCGGGCTCGGCGCCTACGGAACGGCCATCGCGCTGAAGACGATGGGACCGGGCTTCGACGCGATCCTTCTCGGCGGCGGCATCGGCGTGGCGGCAGCGATGCTGCTCGCCGTGCTGATCGGCCTGCTGTCGCTGCGCGTCAAGGCGATCTTCTTCGCCATGGTGACTCTGGCGGTCGCGTCGGTGGCTCTGGTGCTGGCGAGCCAGCTCTCGGAGCATACGGGAGGCGAGGACGGCATGACCTATGAGCTGCCGCGCTTCTTCTCGCCGGCCAGCAAGCTTTTCGAGGACGCCGACGGCAAGGTGGTGCGCCTGTTCGGTGTCGCGCTCAACGGCAAGGTCGCGCTCTACTACTTCATCTTCCTGACGAGCCTGGTGCTCTTCCTGGCCATGATGCGCATCGTCGCCTCGCCGCTCGGCACGGTGCTGCAGGCGATCCGCGAGAACGAGCTGCGCGCCGAGGCCATCGGCTATCGCGTGGTCGCCTATCGTACGGCGATCTTCTGCATCGCGGCGGTCATCGCCGCGCTCGCGGGCGTGCTGCGGGCCGTGTGGCTCAAATATGTCGGGCCGGACGTGGCGCTCTCCTTCGCCATCATGATCGACGTGCTGCTGATGGTGGTGATCGGCGGCATGGGAACCATGCTCGGCGCGGTCATCGGCGTGGTGCTGATGAGCATCGCCCAGTTCTACCTGAAGGACCTGATGGAGGTCGGCGCGCAGGCGAGCGCGAACCTGCCGCTCGTCCCCGACCTGCTCAATCCGGACCGCTGGCTGCTCTGGCTGGGCGTCCTCTTCATCCTGCTCGTCTACTTCTTCCCGGCCGGCATCGCCGGGACGCTGATGGGCAAGGGAGTCCACCGATGACCGCACCGCGCTCCGTCTATGTTCCAGCGGCCGGCTTCGAGATGCACGTCACCGAATGGGGCGATCCGGCCAGGCCGGCGCTCGTCATGTGGCACGGGCTGGCGCGCACGGGCCGCGACTTCGACGAGGCGGCGGCGGCGCTATCGGACGCCTATTTCGTGATCTGCCCCGACACGCTGGGTCGCGGCCTGTCGAGCTGGGCGACCAGGCCCGAGATCGACTATTCGTATCGCGTCTTCGGTGACACGGCGCTCGCCATCCTCGATCACTACGGGATCGGAAGGCTGCGCTGGGTCGGCACATCGATGGGAGGGCTGATCGGCGTGACGCTGGCGGCCGGAGCGCTCAGGGAGCGCATCACCCATCTCGTCATCAACGACATCGGTCCCGACATTCCGGAAGCCGGAACCGGCCGCATCGCGTCCTATGTCGGCAACCCGCCGGTCTATGACACGGTGCGGGAACTGGAGGCGTGGCTGAGGACCAACTACGCCCCGTTCGGCCAGAACACCGACGCCTTCTGGCGCCGCATGGCCGACACGTCCGCGAGGCGCACCGACGGGGGTCGTGTGACCGTTCACTACGATCCCGCGATCGTCACGCAGTTCACGCATCATCGCGGCGACCTCGACGTGTGGGACAAATACGACGCCATCACCGCCCCGACCCTTCTGGTCAGGGGAGCTGCCTCGGACGTGCTGCCATCGGCCGTCGCGGCGAGCATGGTCCAGCGCGGTCCGAGGCCGCGTCTCGTCGAGATCGCCGGCTGCGGCCACGCGCCGACACTGGCGAATGCGGAACAGATCGGATTGCTGCGCGAATTCTTGTCGTCGTGACGATCAGGCCGCGAGCAGTATCTTCTCGATCTCGTAGACGGGATGGTTGGTGAGCGTCTTCGGCACCTCTCCGGTGATCCGCTGCTCGACCTCCTTGTGCATCTGCTTGCGCAGTTCGCCGAGCACCAGCGGCGGAGCGACGAGGACGAGCTTCTCGAAGTCGCCGCGGTGCGCCATCTTGTAGAGGCGCGCCGCGATCTCGACGGCGAAACGCTCCTTGGCGACCCGGTGCCAGTCGGTATCGTCGACGGCGCTGCGATGCGCGCTCGGACCGTCATTGAAACGTCCGGGTCTGTCGGCGCCCTGCTCGCGGGTCGGCGGGTTCTCCTCGTGCATCTCCCGGACCACTTCCAGGTGCGGGTACTGACGATCGCCCTCGTTGCGGAGGAACAGGCCCTTCTCGCCGTCGGCGACGAGCACCCAGACGTCGTGATCGAGCGTGATGCGGTTCATGTCTTTCTCCTGGATCAGGTAATGCCGCCGGGGCGGCGGTGCGACCTGACACGAAACGCCTCTGGCTGGGGGACAGTTCCCCGCTGGACGACGCCATGAAACAGGGGGAAGAATTTTTTTCTCCGCATTGCGACGATTTGGGAACCCGCATTCCAACCGGTCCCGGCGCTGGCGACCATGTTCCTTCTGTTTGAGGTCCCGCCCAACGACAATGCGTGACAGCCAGCAGATCGCATCGCCATGACCATCGATTCCAAACTCAACGCCTTTCCCGTGTTCATGCGGGTGGAGGGACGCGTCGTCGCCATCGTCGGCGGCGGCGAGGAGGCATTCGCGAAGGCGCGGCTGCTGTCCCAGTCGAACGCCGTGCTGAAGGTCTTCGCCGAGAGCGTCGAACCGTCGCTCGCGACATGGGCCGCGGGGAACGGCGTGGAGATCGTGCGCGGACCGTACTACCCGTCATTGCTCACCGGGTCCGTCATGGTGTTCGCCGCGAGCGGCGACGAAACCCTCGACCGGCGCGTTTCGGACGATGCGCGGACCTTGGGGATTCCGGTCAACGCCGTCGACCGGCCGGAATGCTGCGACTTCTTCACGCCGGCGATCGTCAACCGCGCACCGGTGGCCGTGGCGATCGGCACCGAGGGCGCCGGGCCCGTTCTGGCGCAGAAGATCCGCGCCCGCATCGACGGCATGCTCTCGCCCTCGCTGGGCCGCCTTGCGTCGCTCGCCGCGGGCCTGCGCCACGTCGTCGAGGCCATGCTGCCGAAGGCCGAGCGCCGGGCCTACTGGGACGAGTTCTTCGAGGGGGCGCCGGCGCGCGCAATGGAGATCGGCCATGCCGACGAGGCGCAGGCGGCGGCGGTCGAACTGCTCGGCCGCCATCTGGCCCAGGAGGGTCACGTCGCGCTGGTCGGCGCCGGGCCGGGCGCCGAGGACCTCATCACTCTGCGCGCTCACAAGTTGCTGATGCAGGCCGATACGATCGTCCATGATGCACTGGTGCCGGAGGCCGTCGTCGCCATGGGCCGCCGCGACGCCGAGCGGATCGGCGTCGGCAAGCGCAAGGGCTGTCACTCGAAGAGCCAGGAGGAGATCAACGACCTCCTGATCGGACTGGCGCGCCAGGGAAAGCGCGTGGTCAGGCTGAAGTCGGGCGACCCGCTGGTCTTCGGGCGCGCCGGCGAGGAGATGGCGGCGCTGCGCGCGGCCAACATCTCCTATGAGATCGTGCCGGGCGTCACGGCGGCGTTAGCCGCCGCCGCCGATTTCGAACTGCCGCTGACGCTGCGCGGCGTCAACTCCTCGATGGTGTTCACGACCGGCAACGACCTCAAGGGAGGCGCGCTGCCGGACTGGGCGAAGCTCGCGATCTCCGGCGCGACGGTGGCCGTCTACATGGGGCGCTCGGTCGCGGCGGACGTCGCCGCGCGGCTCATCGAGGCCGGGCTCGCCTCCGACACCGCCGTCGCCGTGGTCGAGAACGCCAGCCGCGACGATCGCCGCCTGTTCCACGGCACCCTCGCCGACCTGCCAAGCCTCGAAGACCGCGACGACCTCGACGGACCGGTGATGACCATCATCGGCGACGCGGTCGCCGGCGCCAGCTTTGAACGTTCGACGCCGCTCGCGACACACATGCGGGCGCGATTGGCCGAAGGAAGCGGCGCATGAAGGTTCTGACCGCAAACCGGCTGACCGACGGCGAGGCCGTCTGGTACGCGCGCGGCGTCTGGGCCGAAGCGATCCACGGCGCGGAGCTTGCCGCCGACAAGGCCGGCGAGGAACGCCTCGAGGCGATCGGCAAGCAGGCCCATGCCGACAACCTGGTCGTCGACGTGAACCTGATCGACGTCGACGTCGTCGACGGCGTCATCCGACCCACTCGGCTGCGCGAGCAGATCCGCGTCGCCGGACCGACCAACCGCACCGATCTCGGCAAGCAGGCCACGGCGGCGCCCGCCGCCTGACGACAGGAAGACCGACGATGTACCGCTACGACGAATTCGATCAGGCCTTCGTGGACGCCCGCGTCGCCGAGTTCCGCGACCAGGTGGACCGTCGCCTCGCCGGCCGCATCACCGAGGACGAGTTCCGGCCGCTGCGTCTCATGAACGGCGTCTATCTGCAGCTCCACGCCTACATGCTGCGCGTCGCCATCCCCTATGGCACGCTGTCGTCGAAGCAGATGCGCATGCTCGCCCACATCGCCCGCGTCTACGACAAGGGCTACGGTCATTTCACGACGCGCCAGAACATCCAGTACAACTGGCCCGCGCTCTCCGACATGCCGGCGATACTGGCCGACCTCGCCTCGGTCGAGATGCACGCCATCCAGACCAGCGGCAACTGCATCCGCAACGTGACCGCCGACCATTTCGCCGGTGCGGCGGCCGACGAAGCAGCCGACCCGCGGCCCTATGCCGAGATTCTGCGGCAATGGTCGTCCGTGCATCCGGAGTTCTCCTACCTGCCGCGCAAGTTCAAGATCGCCGTCACTGGAGCCGTGCGCGACCGCGCGGCGATCCAGGTCCACGACATCGGCCTGCACCTGAAGAAGAACGAGAAGGGCGAGCTCGGCTTCGCCGTCTATGTCGGCGGCGGCCAGGGTCGCACGCCCTTCGTCGCGAAGAAGATCCGCGACTTCCTGCCGGAGGAGCATCTGCTGTCCTACACGACCGCGATCATGCGCGTGTATAATCTGCACGGTCGACGCGACAACAAGTACAAGGCGCGCATCAAGATCCTCGTGCACGAGACCGGCGCGGAGGAGTTCAGCCGCCAGGTCGAGGCCGAATGGGCGGCGCTCAGGGATACCGAACTGAAGCTGCCGGAAGCCGACATCCGGGCGATCGAGACATATTTCGCGCCGCCCGACCTGCCTGCCCGTCCGGAAGGAGACGCCGCGATCACCGAGGCGCGGCTCGATTCCCGATCCTTCTCCGAATGGCTCGATCAGAACGTGGTCACGCACCGGCATCCCGACTATGCCGTGGTCACCATCTCGCTCAAGGGTATCGGCGAGGCGCCGGGCGACGCGAGCGACGCGCAGATGGAGGCGGTCGCCGACCTGGCGGAGCGTTTCGGCTTCGACGAGATCCGCGTCACGCACGAACAGAACCTCGTGCTGCCGCATGTCGCCCGCGCCGACCTGCGCGCCGTCTATGACGCGCTGGTCGAGCAGGAGCTCGCGACGGCGAACTCCAACCTCATCACCGACATCATCGCCTGCCCCGGGCTCGACTACTGCGCGCTCGCCAATGCGCGGTCGATCCCGGTCGCGCAGGACATCGCCAGGCGGTTTGCGTCCCCCGAGCGCCAGCGCGAGATCGGCGAACTCAAGCTCAAGATATCCGGCTGCATCAACGCATGCGGCCACCACCATGTCGGCCACATCGGCATCCTCGGCGTCGAGAAGAAGGGCGCCGAACTCTACCAGGTGACACTCGGTGGGTCGGGTGACGAGCATACGTCGATCGGCGAGATCATCGGCCGCGGCTTCGCGCCCGACGAGATCACCGATGCGATCGAGACTATCGTCGACACCTATCTCGGCCTGCGCGCCGGGCCGCAGGAAAAGTTCCTCGACACCTACCGCCGGGTCGGAGCCCGACCCTTCAGGGAGGCGCTCTATGGAGCGGATGTCCGGGTCGCGTGACATGGCGTTCGACGCCCACGCGCGAACCCCGACGCCGGAGGCCTTCGCGCCGGAGCGAGGCCCCGGCATCGAAGCGCTCACCAGGGCGGCGACGCTGGAGGCCCGCTACGGCCGGCTGGAACCGGAGGAGATCATCCGCGTCGCGGCGGACCACTTCGGCGACGGTCTTGCCGCCGTCTCGTCCTTCGGCTCGGATTCGGCCGTGCTCCTCCACATGGTGGCGCGCATCGATGCGTCGATGCCGATCGTCTTCCTCGACACGGGAAAACATTTCGGCGAGACGCTCGACTATCGCGATGCCCTGGTCGCCGATCTCGGCCTGAAGAACCTGGAGATCGTCCACCCGCTGCCGGACGCGCTGGCCGCGACCGACCCGGACGGCACGCTCCACCAACGCAGCACCGACGCCTGCTGCGACGTGCGCAAGGTCGAGCCGATGGCGCGGGGCGTCGCGCCCTATGACGCGTGGCTCACCGGCCGCAAGCGCTTCCAGGCCTCGACGCGGAACGCCCTGGCCGCATTCGAGGCGGTGGGACGGCGTGTCCGCATCAATCCGCTCGCCGCGTGGGGCACTGCCGAACTCGCATCGTACATGCGCGCTCACGACCTCCGCGAAAATCCGCTGGTCGCCTACGGCTATCTCTCGATCGGCTGCTTCCCCTGCACTCAGCCCGTCTCGCCGGGGGAAGACGCCCGCAGCGGTCGCTGGGCCGGTCAGGCGAAGACCGAGTGCGGCATCCACCTGACCGGCCTCGACCAGTCGCTCGACTCCTCCGGGCTCTAGGCGTTTGCGAACATGCTTGCCGCGAGCACCGCTCTGCCGCTATTGGCACGCGAGACGCCATCCGCCGACGCGGCACGCGAGGAGTTGATGACCGACGTTTCGACGCAAGCCGTCCGCCTGTGGACGCCGGAAGGTTTCCGCGAGGACGAGTGGCGGCATGCCGCGGACGCCGACGCGCTCGCCGGCAACGGGCGGTTCATCCTGCCGCTCGCCGTCGTCGCGGCGCTCGATCCCGAGCGCAGGCGTTCGGCGCGCGAACGGCTCGGCGTCATGGTGATGCCGGGTGAGCAGCTCGACGCCATCATTCCGTTTCTCGACGACCTGGCGCTGGTCGCCCTCGCCTTTCCGGCGTTCAACGACGGGCGCAGTTTCTCGAAGGCCGAGCTGCTGCGCAGCCGTCACGGCTACGAGGGCGCGGTGCGCGCCGTCGGGCAGGTTCTGCCCGACCAGTTCCCGCACATGCTGCGCCTCGGCTTCGACGAGTTCGAGGTGTCGCATCCGGTCCTGCTCGAGCGCCTGGAGCGCGGAGAGACCGGCGGCATCGCGCTGCACTACCAGCCGACGGCCAAGCCCGCTGATGCCGGCGAGAAGTATTCCTGGCGCCGCACCAAGCCGCGCTGACGCGCGTCCCTTTACATCCTCGCCTCCCGGGTTTCTGATCGTTCCGCCGAACGGAAACATCCGCGGGGGAGAACGTCATGGAATTCGACTACGTCATCGCCGGCGGCGGTTCGGCGGGTTCGGTGCTCGCAGCGCGCCTCACAGAGGATCCGTCCGTCAGCGTCTGCCTCGTCGAGGCCGGCGGCGACGGCAAGGACCTGCTGATCCGGACGCCGGGCGCGTTGATCGCGCTCGTGCCCGGACGACCGCCGATCGCGAACTGGTCGCTGCGAACCGAGCCGCAGCCCGCCCTGAACAACCGGCGTGGTTTCCAGCCGCGCGGCAAGGCGCTCGGCGGATCGAGCGCCATCAACGCAATGCTCTACGTGCGCGGCCACCCGTCCGACTATGACGACTGGGCGGCCGCGGGCTGCACGGGCTGGGGCTGGTCGGACGTGCTGCCCTACTTCCGCAAGGCGGAGGGCAACGAACGCGGCGCGGACGAGGTGCACGGCGGCGACGGCCCGCTCAAGGTCGGCGACCAGAAGGAGCCGCGCGCCATGACGCGCGCCTTCCTCGAAGCCTGCGCGGAAAACCAGATCCGGATCAATGGCGATTTCAACGGTCCGCAGCAGGAAGGCGCAGGGCTCTATCAGGTCACGCAGTTCTATGACGGCGCGCGAAAGGGCGAGCGATGCTCGGCCGCGGCCGCCTATCTCCATCCCGCGATGACGCGACCGAACCTCCACGTCCTCACGCATGCGCATGCGACGGGCATCGAGACGGAAGGCCGCCGCGCGACCGGCGTGAGGTTTCGGCGCGGCGGCAAGGACGAGATCGTGCGCGCGCGGCGCGAGGTCATCGTCTCGGCAGGCGCATTCGGATCGCCGCAACTTCTCATGCTCTCGGGTATCGGGCCGGGAGACGAACTGAGGCGCTTCGGCATCGAGGTGAGCCACGATCTTCCTGGCGTCGGACAAAATCTCCAGGACCATCTCGACTTCATCCTGGCGTGGAAGTCGCCGCAGGCCGACGGCATCGGCATCGGCCTGCGCGGACTGCCGAACGTCGTCAGGCAGATCCTGCGGTGGAAGCGTCACGGAGTCGGCATGATGGCTTCGCCCTATGCGGAGGCCGGCGCATTCCTGAAGTCGCGGCCCGATATCGAGCGGCCCGACCTGCAGCTCCACTTCGTCATCGCCATCGTCGACGAACACGGACGCAAGCTGCATAGGGGCTACGGATTCTCGTGCCACGTCTGCGTGCTAAGACCATATTCGCGCGGCGAGGTCGGACTTGGCAGCGCCGACCCGCTCGCGCCGCCGCGCATCGATCCGCGCTATCTTTCCGACGAACGCGACGCGGCGCTGCTGCTCGCCGGCGCCAAGCAGATGCGCAGTATCGTCGAGGCGCCTGCTCTTGCCACGTTCCGGTCGAGCGAAGTCTATACGTCGGGCGTTACTGATGATCACGAGCTGATGCAGCACATCCGTGCTCGCGCGGATACGATCTATCATCCGGTTGGAAGTTGTCGCATGGGCAACGGGGCGGATGCCGTGGTCGATCCGTCGCTGCGCGTGCATGGGGTCGAAGCACTGCGCGTCGTCGATGCATCCGTAATGCCGACACTGATCGGCGGCAACACGAATGCACCGACGATCATGATCGCCGAGAGGGCGTCCGAGATCATTCGCTTGGGGGTTTAGTCGTTTCGCCGATCGTAGACTCTTGTATCTCGCGAATCTCTCATTCATGCTCTGATTCGCGGCGGCGACATCGCACGCGCGAGAAGCGGACCGCGCGAATCGACCCCGGGGGATCCCATGGCGAAAGCAGCAGTGAAGAAACCGGCAGCGAAAGCTCCGGCGAAGAGTGCAGTCAAGAAGCCTGCGGCGAAAGCCGCGAAGCCTGCGGCCGCGAAGCCCGCCGCCAAGACCGCCAAGCCGGCGGCCAAGGCTGCAGCGAAGCCCGCAGCGAAGAAGCCAGCGGCCAAGCCCGCGGCGGCTAAGAAACCGGCGGCAAAGGCTGCGGCGGCGAAGAAGCCTGCGGCCAAGGCTGCGGCGAAACCCGCAGCGAAGAAGCCGGCGGCCAAGCCTGCTGCGAAGAAGCCCGCAGCGAAGAAGTAAGCGGTCACAACGACGACCGTCATCACCACCTCCCGGCCCCGTGCCGGGAGGTGGTTTCATTTTGGAGATCGGTGATCGCGTCGGTCGTTGACCCGGGTGGCGCGGCGCGTGCAAAATCCGCGAACCTCAAGACGGGGGAAGAAGACCTTGCGCGAAACCTTCAAGGCCATTCTCGTCACGCGCGACGCCGACAAGAACCAATCGGTGACGGTCGGCGCCATGAGCGAGGCCGACCTGATGGACGGCGACGTGACCGTCCGCGTCGAGGCAACGACCGTCAACTACAAGGACGGGCTGGCGATCACCGGCAAGGCGCCTGTCGTGCGGCGCTTCCCGCTCGTGCCCGGCATCGACTTCGCGGGCACCGTCTCGCAGTCCTCGCATCCCGACTGGAAGCCCGGCGACAAGGTGATCCTCAATGGCTGGGGCACCGGCGAGACGCATCATGGCGCCTATGCCGAATACAGCCGCGTGAAGGGCGAATGGCTGGTGCCGCTGCCGAAGGGCATGAGCCCCGAAGACGCGATGGCTATCGGCACCGCAGGCTATACCGCGATGCTCGCGCTGATGGCGCTGGAGCGTCACGGCATCACGCCCGGGCGCGGACCGATCGTCGTCACGGGCGCGGCGGGCGGCGTGGGTTCGGTCGCCGTCACGCTGCTGTCGAAACTCGGATACCGTGTCGTCGCCTCGACGGGGCGACCGGCGGAGGCCGACTACCTCAACTCGCTTGGGGCCGATGAGATCATCGCTCGCGAGGAACTCTCCGGTCCCGCCAAGCCGCTCGCCAAGGAACGCTGGGCCGGCGGAATCGACGCGGTCGGCAGCCACACGCTCGCCAACGTAGTTGCGATGACCTCCTATGGCGGCGCGGTCTCCGCCTGCGGGCTCGCTGGCGGAATGGATCTGCCCTCGTCGGTCGCACCCTTCATCCTGCGCGGCGTGTCGTTGCTCGGCATCGATTCCGTCATGGCGCCGAAGCCGCTGCGCCTCGAGGCGTGGCGGCGGCTGTCCAGCGATCTCGACCGCGAGAAGCTCGCCACGCTGACGACGACGATCGGGTTCGACGCCATCATCGACACCGCGCGCGACATCGTCGACGGAAAGGTTCGCGGCCGCGTCGTCGTGCGCATGTAGCATTGCGACGAACCGATAAAATTCGATCCATAGCGCTGAAGCTTCCTCAAGCCCTCGCATGCGAGGGTTCTCGCCATGATGGCGGAGTCCGTCGAACGCGATGAGCTGGAAGTGGAGGAGCGGCTGCAAAGGCCAGCTCCCGATCCCGTGCGCCCCGATAAGGCGCAGCGCGTGCTCGCCAGCAAGCTCATGTCGCCGCAGTCGCGTGTCGCGCGACTCGCCCTTCGTGTTGGCGTCCTGCTTACCGCCGGCATCTCCTATCTGACCGGCGCACCGCATTTCCTGACGGCGGCGCTGCTGGTTCTCGGCGTCGCCGGGCTGCTGATCCTATGGCACCGGCTCGCCATGGAGGACCGCATCGCGGCAGGGCTCGACGAGGACACGCGGCGCAGCCGGACCGACTTCGAGTCGCTCGCCGACCGGATGTGGGAGTTGCAGGAGAGCGAGGAGCGCTTCCGCGGTCTCATCGACGCACTCGGAGACCTCGTGGTTCATCGCGACCGCAGCGGGGCCATCGTCTACGCCAACCGCGTGTTCGCCAGCCTCGTCAGCCAGGACCCGCGCGACCTCACCGGCAAGACGCTCGCAGAACTCGGCGTGCATGTCGGCGTCGTGCCGGACGCCGCCTTCGCGGATGGCGAATGCCTGAGTTCGGCGGACGTCGCGGTGCACGGTCGCGACGGGACGCGCTGGTTCTCCTGGATCGAACTCTCCGTGCGCGACAAGGAGAGCGGAGCCGTCTCCCACAGGGCGATTGCCCGCGACATCACCGATCGCAAGCGCGCAGAAACGGCGCTGATCAACGCACGCGAGCGCGCCGAGTTCGCCAGCGTCGCCAAGTCGCGATTCCTGGCGACCGTCAGTCATGAGATCCGGACGCCGATGAACGGCATTCTCGGCATGGCCAAGCTGCTCGCCGACACGAGGGTGTCGCCGGAGCAGGCGACCTATGTGGCGGCGATCTCGACATCGGCCGGCGCTCTGCTGGCGTTGATCGAGGATCTGCTCGACTTCTCGAAGATCGAGGCCGGCAAGCTTGCGCTGGAGCCGCAACCGGTCTCGCCTCGGGAGATAGCCGAGAGTGTCGTCGAGCTCATGGCCGCCAGGGCCTTCGCCAAGAACATCGGCATCGGATGCCATGTGGCGTCCGACGCGCCGGTGCGCATCACCGCCGATCCGGGCAGGCTGAGGCAGGTGCTGCTGAACCTCATCGGCAACGCGGTCAAGTTCACCGAGACCGGGGGCATCACCGTCGACGTCTCATGCACCACGCTCAGGGGTGCGCCCGCCGTGCGCTTCTCGGTCACCGATACCGGACCCGGTCTCGACGAAGCCGATCTCGACCGGATCTTCGAGGAGTTCGAGCAGGCGGACGGCACGTCGACGCGAAGCCATGGCGGCGCCGGCCTCGGACTGGCGATCTCGCGGAGGATCGTCGCGGCGATGGAGGGCGACATCGTCGTGGATACGGAGCGCGGTCGCGGTTCGACATTCTCGGTCGACGTGCCGGCCACGGACGCCGTGAGGCCAGCCGGTGCGGCGGCGAGGACGCTCCGCGGAGCGTGCGTGACCATCGTCACGGCCAATGGCGTGGAAGCCGACGCCATCGCACGCACGATACGCGCCCATGGCGGAATCGCCCACGTCGCCGTCGACGAGGCGCAGGCGGCCGTCCACGCTGCAGAGACGACGACCCTGCTCGTCGACGCTGCGACCGAACATCGCGACGGGCGCCTGCTCCAGCGGCTGAGGCGCTCGGGGTTCGGCCCGGTGAAGGCGGTGACGCTGATCGCACCGACCGACCGCGGACAGCTCGGCGAGTTCCGCGCGGCCGGGTATCTCAACTTCCTGGCGCGACCTGTTCGCAGGGAGACGCTCTTGCGCGTGCTTGCACCGGGCAAGGAGGAAGGCGTGCGGACGGAGACGACGGTGCGGTCGAGGCCGGGGGTACAAGCGCGGCGCGAGGCGGAACGCCTATCGGTGTTGATCGCCGAGGACAACGACATCAATGCGCTGCTCGCCAAGGCGGCGCTCGGCAAGGCGGGCCACGTCGTGGAAGTGGTCGGCAACGGCCGCGCCGCCGTGGAGGCGGTGACGACGGGCGAGAAGCGCTTCGACGTGGTGCTGATGGACCTGCACATGCCGGTGATGGACGGGATGGACGCGATTGCCGCGATCCGGCGTCACGAGGAGGAGAAGGGGTCCGTACCGGTGCCGATCATGGTGCTTTCGGCCGACGGGCAGGAAGCGACCCGCCACCACGTTCTCGCCCACGGCGCCTCGGGATTCGTGACCAAGCCGCTGGATCCGGATGGGCTGGTGCGCGCGCTGGAGGCGCAGGCCGCCGCCTGACGCTGCCGGCGGGGAAGGTCTGCTCGCCGGCCTGGAGCGCGTTCGCTCCGCCGGTGCATGGATCGTGAGACGTCGAACTATTGCCCCCCCTTCCCGTTCACGGTAGTGTCATCATTCTGTTGCACCGCGTCCTTATCCCGCGCCAGGAGGGATGGCTCTGAGGAGAATCACTCGTGCACACAGCACTCGAAGAGCGTGACGTGCGGACGGGCGGTGCTCCCCTCTTCGGCAGGCAGTCCGAGGCGATCCTGTCGGGCGGCCCGCTTGGCCGCATCGGTTCGCTTGAAGTGCGGCTGGCCGCCGACGAGACCGAGGTCGCCGCGGCCCAGGGCGTGCGCTACCGGGTCTTCTACGAGGAACTCGGCGCGCGGCCGGAGATCGCCCATCTGACCGACCAGCGCGATTCGGACCGCTTCGATGCGCTCTGCGATCATCTCCTTGTGTTCGACAAGTCGCTGCCCGGACCGGCGAACCGGCAGATCGTGGGCACCTACCGGCTGTTGAGGCAGGACCGCGCGCGCGCCGCGGGCGGTTTCTATTCCAGCGACGAATTCGAGCTCGAATCGCTCGCCCAACGCCACCCCGACCTCACCTTCCTCGAACTCGGTCGATCCTGCGTGCTCCAGCCCTATAGGACACGGAGGGTCATCGAGGTGCTGTGGCAGGGGATCTGGGCCTATGTGAACCACTATTCGATCGGCGTGATGACCGGCTGCGCCTCCTTCCACGGCACAGCGCCGGCGGCCCATGCCGAGGCGCTGACCTTCCTCGCCCACCACTATCGCGCCAGCGGCCCGTGGGCGGTGCGCGCCGTGCCCTCGCGTTACCACACGATGGACCTGATGCCGCCCGACGCGGTGTCGGCGCGCGCGGCGACGGCCGGCATGCCGCCGCTGATCAAAGGCTATCTGAGGCTTGGCGCCAAGATCGGCGACGGCTGCGTGATCGACCATGATTTCGGCACCGTGGACGTCTTCATCGTGCTGCCGGTGTCGGAGCTCTCGGCCCGCTACGTCAATTATTACGGGGCGGACGCGCAGCGCTTCGCGGCCTAGCCAGTCCGGCCGCCGTTCGCCGCGCGGGGTTGCGTTGAGCCGGCGAACTGCCTAGGCCGGGACGACAGACGAGGAGCCTGCCCATGCCAAGACCGCCGAACTACAATCACGAACGCAAGGAACGCGAGCGCGCCAAGGCCGCCAAGAAGGCCGAGAAGCTGGCCGCCAAGGCCGCCAAGAAGGAGCGCGACGCGTCCAGCGACGAACAGCAGCCGGCGGAAAAAGAGGAGTAGGCGCTCAGGCCTTGTCGGTGACCAGCACCGACGCCTCGCGGGCGGCGGCCACGAAGGCGCGGCGCGCCGTCATCGCCGGCTTGTCGCCGGCCAGCGCGTCGTGGCAGGCCTGCAGCGCCTCGCGGTGCTTGGGACCGCGCTTTCCGGGCCATGCGTTGAGCAGGTAGTCGTTCGCCTCACGGGCGGATTTGAGGACCCTGTCCGGTCCCGGCGCGGGCGAACGGACGGTGACCGGCGTATCGAAGCGATTGTTTTCCATCGCCGTCCTTACGCCGCCCTGACCGCAAAAGCGATGGGAATAAGGTTTGGTCGCCGCCGACGTCGTTGAGGCGGGGGGGTGGACATATTTTCCGCCTTCGCCGAAATTTGCGCGGACCGAACCGAACGATTTCAACGATTTGCCGGAATCGCCACCGAAAGACGGGCGGGATTTGTTCACAGCGGGCATATTGGCCCGCGCGCGGGGCGCTTTCGCGGCATTCCGCCCCGGCCGGAGACTGAATTGAGACGATTCTGCACCGCGCTCGCCCTGCTCCTCGCGCAGCCGGTTTCCGCCGCCGAGATGACATGGTTCGGCGGAGGCGACGAGCTCAACGCGGAGTTGCGTTATGGAACCGCCGACAAGTCCGACACGCCGATCTCGTTCTACTGCACCCCGCATGTGAAGATCGTCTATGTCGACTACGACTTCAAACCGGCGAACGCGACCGAGGCGATGGAGATCGATTTCACACTCAGCGCCGGCGGCATCGACATCGAGGTCGGGGCGATCGGCTACGGGATCGAGATGGACGACGGTTTCGTGCTCGAAGGCCAGATCCTGTTCGACCAGAAATTCCTGGACTTCATCGCGTCGGACGGGGTCATCACCGCGACCGCCGAGGGCAAGACTGAAGAGTTCCCGCTCGCGGGGGCGAAGGAAGTTTCGGGGCCGCTGCTCGAAACGTGCGGGCGGGAAGCGCCGTAGGATCAGGCCGCGCCGGTTTCGCTGGGAACGTCGGAACCTTGGACGTCGGCCGGGGTCATGGCGTGGACCAGCCGGAAGACCTCGCCCCGAGGCGCCCCTTCCGCGCCGGCCGCTGCAAGTGCTGCCGGGCCGAGGTCTTCGGACAACACCGCCTCGAGTGCCGATTCATCGTGTCCGGAGACGAGAAAAATCCAGTCCGCCGCGGCGTCGCCGCCGCGGATCTTCTGCTCCCGCGTCCGACCCGCCGCCGGTGTGTCGGTGTGGAGCAGATGTGCGCCGGTGATGCCTTTCCGTTCCGGCAGGCCGGCAACCGCGGCACGCAGCGCCGTGTCGAGCGCGTCGCGCCCGCCGGCGGCGGGTGACAGGCGGAGCGTAGCCATGAAGGTGGCGATTCCGGCGCCCCGGCTGGCGACGATCCGCGCCTGGCTGCGGACCATGTTCCGGTGCAGCGGCATCATCGCGGTCGACCATGGCGTCGGGTTGTCGAGCCGCGCGCGGTAGGCCGGAGACGTCAGCGTCGCGTAGTCGGCCAGCTCGTAGATGACGAAGACCGCATCGCCGCGCTGCCAGCGCGAGCCGCGATTGAAGCCGGGGATGGAGAGGCGCTCCGGCAGGTGCTCCTTCGAGTGCCATTCGTGGAATTCGGCGAGGCGGTCTTCGGCGACGTCCCACCACATGGCGACGGCTGCGGTGGCTAAGAGGGGCATGGGTGGGTTCTCCGTTTGGGGAGAGCATAGCATGGGAGGCAGCGGAGACGCGGGTCATCTCTTGAGCGCGCAGGACAGAACGAGTTGCAACGACAGAGGCCGACAGTCTATCCACAGTGCAACGGGGGGAGACTGTCGTTGCCGCGCTCGACACTTGCGGAGCTGATCGCATCCTATGGCGCCGACGCGAAGGCCAAGCTCTCCAGCATGGCCGTCGACGGCGCGCCCGAGGACCAGCTCAGGAACCCGCTGGAGGTACTGATCCGCGGTCTCTGGGAGCTTCACGGCCTGCCTCTGGGGGTGGTCAGACTGGTGGAAAGGGGGGCGCGGCCGTCAGACGTGACGAGAGCCGTTGGATAGGCTTATGTCGCAGCCATGACTCCGCACGAGTTCGTCCAGAAGTGGAGGGGGCACAAACTCTCCGAACGCGCTGCCGCGCAGGAGCACTTCATCGACCTGTGCCGCCTGTTCGGACATCCGACGCCGGCGGAGGCCGACCGGCGAGGCGAGGAGTACGCCTTCGAGAAAGGCGTGACAAAGACCGGCGGCGGCGACGGCTTCGCCGACGTCTGGAAACGCGGCTTCTTCGCCTGGGAGTACAAGAAGCTCAAGCGCAATCTCGACGTCGCGCTGGAACAGCTCACCCGGTACGCCTCGGCGCTCGAAAACCCGCCGCTGCACGTCGCCTGCGACACCGAGAATTTCAAGATCGTGACTGCTTGGACGAACACGGTCCCGAAGACCTACACGCTTTCGCTCGAAGACCTGCTGGACGCCGACAAGCGGAAGATCCTCCACAGCGTCTTCCATGATCCCGAGCGGCTGAAGCCGCAGCGCACCCGCGCGCAGCTTACGGCGGAAGCGGCGAAGAAGTTCTTCGCGGTCGCCGAAGGGCTGCAGCACCGCAATCCGGACAAGGAAGCGGTGGCGCATTTCGTCAACCAGCTCGTCTTCTGCTTCTTCGCAGAGGACACGAAGCTGCTGCCCGACGACTATTTCACCAAACTCCTGCGGTCGGCCGCGCGACGGCCCGACGATGTGACGGCCATGCTCGACGGGCTGTTTGCAGCGATGGACAAGGGCACCTTCCACGGCGTCGAGAGCATCGCGCACTTTAACGGCGGCCTGTTCGACGGACGCGGCGCGCTGAAACTGTCGCCGCCCGAGATCGACATCCTGACCGCGCTCGGCTCGATGGAGTGGGACCAGATCGACCCGACCATCTTCGGCACGCTGTTCGAGCGCTTCCTCGACCCGGACAAGCGCGCGCAGATCGGCGCGCACTACACCGACCCCGAGAAGATCATGATGATCGTCGAGCCGGTGGTCGTGAGACCGCTCACGGCCGAGTGGGAAGCGGTGAAGGCGCGCATCGCCGGCCTGCTCGACGGGTCGATCAAGCCGCCGCGCTCGACGCGAACCGGCAAGGCGCTGAAACCACAGGACGCGGCGGAGGGCGAACGCGCGGCCTTCCTCGACCGGCTACGCGGCGTCACCATCCTCGACCCGGCCTGCGGGTCGGGCAACTTCCTCTACCTCGCCCTTCACGCGGTGAAGGACATCGAGAACCGCGTGGTGCTGGAGACGGAGGCGCTGGGACTGCCCAACACGGCGCTGCTGATCGGGCCGGAGGTCGTGAAGGGCATCGAGCTCAACGCCTATGCGGCCGAACTGGCCCGCACCACGATCTGGATCGGCTATCTCCAGTGGAAGATCAGGAACGGCATCCTTGCCAAGGACGACCCGATCCTGAAGCGGCTGGACAACATCGAATGCCGCGACGCGCTGGTGAGCGAGGTGCGGGAAGGTGGGGCGACGCAATTCGTCGAGGCGGAATGGCCGGCGGCCGAGTTTATCGTCGGCAACCCGCCGTTCCTCGGCGGCAAACTGTTGCGAAATGGTTTAGGGAACGAGTCCGTCGACAGGCTTTTTTCGATCTTCGATGCACGCGTTCCCCACCAGGCCGACCTCGTCTGCTACTGGTTCGAGAAGGCGCGCGCGGCGATCGCCGGTGGCCGGACACGGGCAGCGGGTCTGGTCTCGACCAACTCGATCCGGGGCGGCGCGAACCGCCGCGTGCTCGAACGGCTGATGGACGACGCGACGATCTTCGAGGCGTGGTCGGACGAACCTTGGATCGTCGACGGCGCGGCGGTGCGCGTCAGCCTCGTGTGTTTTCGCGAGGCCTTCGGCACGGCGATCTCCCCCCTTGAGGGGGAGATGCCCGGAAGGGCAGAGGGGGGTCGCGGGCATCATCAACCACCCCCCTCTGGGCTGCCGCCCATCTCCCCCTCAAGGGGGGAGATCGCAGCTTCGGCCTATCGCCTCGACGGGCAGCCAGTTGCGGCGATCTTCGCCGACCTGACCGCCAGCGCGAGCGACCTCACGAAGGCCCTTCGGTTGAAGGAGAATACGGGTATGGCTTTCCAAGGCATTATTGCCAGAGGACCTTTTGACGTCGATGGTATGCTGGCACGATCATGGCTATCGGCGCCGACGAACCCAAACGCCCGTCCGAATTCCGATATCTTGTTTCCGATCAGCAACGGGGCCGATATTGCCGGCCACAGCCGCGATAACTGGGTTATCGATCTTTCGAAGTACGACGAGAAGGAAGCCGCACTCTACGGAGATGTTTTCGAGCATATCCGTGAAACTGCTCGGGCTGCCCGTGAGAACGTGCGGGATCGGGCAGATGCAATGGCTCGGTGGTGGGGCCTCTGGCGACCTCGGAACGAGATGAGGGCTGCGCTTGGCGACCGGTACGTATTCACCCCCAGAGTGTCGAAGCACCGCATCTTTGTACTCGTTGCTGATCCGACCCTGCCGGACGATGCCCTCATCGCCATCGCCCGTGACGACGAGACCTCGTTCGGCATCCTGCATTCGCGCTATCACGAGGCATGGTCGCTCAGGCTGGGAACGTGGCTCGGCGTCGGCAACGATCCCCGCTACACCCCCACCACGACCTTCGAGACCTTTCCCTTCCCCGAGGGCCTGACGCCGAACATCCCCGCCGCGACCTATGCCGGCGATCCGCGCGCGGCGCGAATCGCGACGGCCGCGAGGACGCTGGACGAAAAACGGCGTGCGTGGCTGAATCCGCCGGACCTCGTCGAGATCGTTCCCGAGATTACGCCGACGGCCGCGCCCGGCGAGGAACCGCGCAAATATCCCGACCGCATCCTGCCGAGGAACGCCGAGGCCGCGGCGAAGCTCAAGGAACGGACGCTGACCAACCTGTACAATCAGCGCCCGCAATGGCCGACCTGCACGACGCGCTCGACCGGGCGGTCGCCGCCGCCTATGGCTGGCCGGAAGACATTTCCACTGACGAGGCTCTGGCGCGGCTGCTCGCGCTCAATCTGGAGCGCGCGGCGGCGGGGCGGTGACGGGGGGAAGGCGATGACCCGCAACCAGCTCGACCTTTTCGGAAACGACCAGCCGGAGCTTTTCGACGCCGAGGCGGCGCCGGTCGTCTATCGCGCCGACCCCGACCGCATCCGGCGGCGCATCGCCAACATAATCGCCGAGGCGCGGGCGGCCGAGCGCATGCCCTGGAACGCCGAGGAGCTCGGCAACCGCGCCTATCTGCTCAGGCAGATGAGCCGCTTCCTGCCCGAGGACGAGGCGGCGCAACTGGCTTTCGCGTTCGAGCAGGAAGTCGAGCGGCTGAAGGCGGCGTAGGACTGCATTCCTTCTCTCTTGGAACAAAACGAGAATCAGGCTAACCTTGGGTCAAGGTCGGCAACGTCGTCGACCACGACCTGGAGAATTGTGATGGCGAAGAATACAGGCGACGGATACCGCCGCGGAGCGGTGACGGGCCGCACGCAGTTTCAGCACGATAACGGTGAATGGCAGAAGCGTGACGAGCGTTCCGGACAGTTCATGGAGCGGAAGTCCACCGACGGGCCGTTCAAGGGCGTCGCCAAGGAACCGGACGGCCGCGACACCGACAACGCTTGACAAGCGCGGCGGGACAGCGCCTCTGCCCTGCCGGACATCCCGCCGGGTCCCCGCTGCTTCGCAGCGTCCCGGCGTTCGCTGGCCTTTCGTCAGCCACCGGCATGACGAATTCGCTTCGTGAAGGCCCCTCAGCTATAGGACCTACCCCACCCGGCGGGCAGAGCCCGCCGACCTCCCCGCAAGGGGGAGGTAAGGGTCGGCGTTAGGCTCCCGCTGAATACGCCGCGATGGCGGCCATGTTGACGATGTCGGAGTCCTTGGCGTTGAGCGGGACGATCTGGACCGGCTTGTTCAGCCCCACCAGCAGCGGGCCGATGACGGTCGAGCCGCCGAGCTCCTGCAGCATCTTGGTGCTGATCGAGGCCGAGTGGAAGGCCGGCATGACCAGCACGTTGGCCGGGCCGGTCAGCCGCATGAAAGGGTAGAGCTGCTGGGCGCGTGAATTCAGCGCCACGTCGGCCGCCATCTCGCCGTCATACTCGAAATCGACGCGGCGCTTGTCGAGGATCTTCACCGCCTCCTGCACGCGCTCGGAGCGCTCGCCCGGCGGGTGGCCGAAGGTGGAGTAGGCGAGCAGCGCCACGCGCGGCTCGTAGCCCATGCGGCGCGCGAAGCCCGCGGCCTCCTCGGCGATGTCGGCGATCTGCTCGGCGTTCGGCATGTCGTGCACGGCGGTGTCGGCGACGATGACCGTGCGGCCCCGCGCCAGCACCACCGAGACGCCGATGACGCGGTGGCCGGGGCGGGTGTCGATGACGCGCCTGACGTCGTCCAGCGCGGTCGAATAGTTGCGCGTCACGCCGGTGACCACCGCGTCGGCGTCGCCCAGCGCCAGCATGCAGGCGGCGAAATGGTTGCGGTCGTTGTTGATGAGGCGCTGGCAGTCGCGGAAGAGGTAGCCCTTGCGCTGCAGGCGCTCGTAGAGGAAGTCGGCATAGATGGTGTTCCTGCGCGACAGCCGGGCGTTGATGATCTCGATGCCGGCGCGGTTCAACTCGACGCCGGCGTTGCGGGCGTTCTCCTTGATGATCTCCTCGCGGCCGACGAGGATCGCGGCGCCGAGCTTCTGGCTGACATAGGAGACGGCGGCGCGCATGACCTGCTCCTCCTCGCCCTCGGCGAAGACGGTGCGCTTCGGCTGGCGGCGCACGCGGTCGTAGATGCGCTGCAGCGTCGAGGCGATCGGGTCGCGGCGGGCGGAGAGTTCCTGCGCGTATTTGTCGAGGTCGAGGATGGGGCGCCGCGCGACGCCGGAATCCATCGCCGCGCGGGCCACCGCCACGGGGATGGCGGAGATGAGCCGCGGGTCGAAGGGCACGGGGATGATGTAGTTCGCCCCGAATTTCGGGCGGTTGCCCTGATAGGCGGCGGCGACGTCGTCCGGCACGTCCTGGCGGGCGAGCGCGGCGAGCGCCTCGGCCGCGGCGACCTTCATGGCGTCGTTGATTGTGGTGGCGCGCACATCCAGCGCGCCGCGGAAGATGTAGGGGAAGCCGAGAACGTTGTTGACCTGGTTCGGATAGTCGGAGCGGCCGGTCGCCATGATGGCGTCGGTGCGGATCTCGGCGACCTCCTCCGGCGTGATCTCGGGGTCGGGATTGGCCATGGCGAAGATGACCGGGTTCTTGGCCATGGACTGGACCATCGCGGTGGTCAGCGCGCCCTTGGCCGAGAGGCCGAAGAAGACGTCGGCGCCCTCCAGCGCGTCGGCGAGCGAACGGGCGTCGGTCTTCGCCGCATGGGCCGACTTCCACTGGTTCATGCCCTCGGTGCGGCCCTGCCAGACGACGCCCTTGGTGTCGCACAGGATGACGTTCTCGGGCGAAAAACCCATCGCCTTGATCAATTCGATGCAGGCGATGCCGGCCGCGCCCGCGCCGTTGCAGACGAGCTTCGTGGCCTTCATGTCGCGGCCGGTGATGGCGAGCGCGTTGATGAGGCCCGCGGCGGCGATGATGGCGGTGCCGTGCTGGTCGTCATGGAAGACGGGGATGTCCATCAGCTCGCGCAGGCGCTGCTCGATGATGAAGCAGTCCGGGGCCTTGATGTCCTCGAGGTTGATGCCGCCGAAGGAGGGCCCTAGATAGCGCACGGCGTTGACGAACTCGTCGACATTCTCGGTGTCGACTTCGAGGTCGATGGAATCGACGTCGGCGAAGCGCTTGAAGAGCACGGCCTTGCCCTCCATGACGGGCTTGGAGGCCAGCGCGCCGAGATTGCCGAGGCCGAGGATGGCGGTGCCGTTGGAGATGACGGCGACGAGGTTGCCGCGCGTGGTGTAGTCGAAGGCCCGCGACGGGTCCTCGGCGATGGCCTTCACCGGAACGGCGACCCCCGGCGAATAGGCGAGCGAGAGGTCGCGCTGGGTGGCCATCGGCTTGGTCGGCGTGATCTCCAGCTTGCCCGGGCGGCCCTGGGCGTGGAAATCGAGCGCCTCCTGCGCGCTGACCGAGGGTCCGGTCGGCTCGTTCCTGCGCGATGCGGCCATGCTGGTCGTTTCCCCTGACTGCTTCTTTTTGTGGAGCGTCCGGGATTAAGGCTACACTCGGGAGCGGTAAAGGGCCAAGCAGGGCGCTCGCGAAAAATCGGACGACGGCGTGAACGAAGGATCGGTCGAGATCGACGGCAGCGACCCCACCCGGCCGCTGCGCGGCCACCCTGCCCCCAGGGGCGAGGGAGCGGGCGCGCCCGCCGGCGTCACGCCGATGATGGAGCAGTATATCGAGATCAAGGCGGCCAACCCGGACAGCCTTCTGTTCTACCGCATGGGCGACTTCTACGAGCTGTTCTTCGAGGACGCCGAGGTCGCGAGCCGGGCGCTCGGCATCACGCTCACCAAGCGGGGCAAGCATCTGGGCGCCGACATCCCGATGTGCGGCGTGCCCGTGCACGCGGCCGACGATTATCTGCAGAAGCTGATCGCGCTCGGGCATCGCGTCGCGGTGTGCGAGCAGATCGAGGACCCGGCCGAGGCGAAGAAGCGCGGGTCGAAGTCGGTGGTGAAGCGCGACGTGGTGCGGCTCGTCACGCCCGGCACCATCACCGAGGACAGGCTGCTCGCGCCGTCGGAGGCGAGTTTCCTGATGGCGCTGGGGCGGGTGCGGGACGAGCATGCGCTGGCCTGGATCGACATCTCGACCGGCGCGTTCCGGGTGATGGCGACGAGCGCGGATCGGCTGGCGGCCGACATTCTCCGCGTCGACCCGCGCGAGCTGATCGTAGCCGAGCCGGTGTTCCGCGATCCTGAACTGAAGACGGTGTTCGACATCGTCGGGCGGGTGGCGAGCCCGCAGCCCGCGCCGCTGTTCGACAGCGCGACGGCGGAGAGTCGCGTCGGCCGGTTCTACGGGGTGGCGACCACGGACGGTTTCGGCGGTTTCTCGCGCGCGGAGCTGTCGGCGATCTCCGGCGCGATCGCCTATGTCGAGAAGACGCAGAAGGCGGAGCGCCCTCCCCTCTCAAGGCCCGAGCGCGAGCAGGCGGCGTCGAGCCTGTTCATCGACCCGGCGACGCGGGCGAACCTCGAACTCGTCCGCACCCTATCCGGCAGCCGCGAAGGCTCGCTGTTTTCGGCGATCGACCGGACGGTGACCGGGGCCGGCGCAAGGCTGCTCGCCGAACGGCTCACCGCGCCGCTGACCGACCCGCGAAGGATTGCCGAGCGGCTGGATTCCGTGACGTTCTTCGTGGAGGAGCCAAGGCTCGCCGACGCCGTGCGCGCGGTGCTGAAGGGCGCGCCGGACATCGCGCGCGCCCTGTCGCGGCTGGCGCTCAACCGTGGTGGCCCTCGCGACCTCGGCGCGCTGCGGGCGGGCCTCGCGGCAGCAAGGGACATCATCGGGCTGCTGGGCAACGCCGAACTGCCGGCGGAACTTTCAAGCGCACTCGCGGCGCTCAAAAACCTGCCGGCGGGGCTGGCGACGCATCTGGAAGAGGCGCTGTCCGACGAGCTGCCGCTGATGAAGCGCGACGGCGGCTTCGTTCGCGGGAACCATGACGGCGAGCTGGACGAGATGCGGGCGCTGCGCGACCAGTCGCGGCGCGTCATCGCCGGCATGGAGCGCGACCTCGCCGACGAGACGGGCATCCGGTCGCTGAAGATCCGGCACAACAACGTGCTAGGCTACTACATCGAGGTGACCGCCAACCACCACGCGGCGATGACCGGGACGGACGCGGCGAAGGCGCGCTTCATCCACCGCCAGACCATGGCGAGCGCGATGCGCTTCACCACGACCGAACTGGCCGCACTGGAGACGAGAATAGCCAACGCCGCCGACCGGGCGCTGACGATCGAACTCGGCTGCTTCGACCGGCTGACGGCCGAGACGGTCGGCGAGGCCGAAGCGATCCGCTCCGGCGCGGCCGCGCTCGCGGTGATCGACTGCTCGGCGGCACTGGCAAGGCTCGCGACGTCGGAGGATTTCTGCCGGCCGGTGGTGGACGACAGCCTGGCCTTCGCGGTGACCGGCGGGCGGCATCCGGTGGTGGAGCAGGCGCTGCGTCGCGACGCGCAGGCTTTCGTCGCCAATGACTGCGACCTCTCGCCGTCGGACGGTTTTCGCAACGGCGCGATCTGGCTGCTGACCGGCCCCAACATGGGCGGCAAGTCGACCTTTCTGCGCCAGAACGCGCTGATCGCGCTCTTGGCCCAGACCGGTTCTTTCGTGCCGGCGAAGGCGGCGCATGTCGGCGTGGTCGACCGGCTGTTCAGTCGCGTCGGCGCCTCCGACGACCTCGCGCGCGGGCGCTCAACCTTCATGGTCGAGATGGTGGAGACGGCCGCGATCCTCAACCAAGCGGGCGAACGAAGCCTCGTCATCCTCGACGAGATCGGGCGCGGCACGGCGACCTTCGACGGGCTGTCGATCGCCTGGGCAGCACTCGAACACCTGCACGAGGCGAACCGCTGCCGGACGATCTTCGCCACGCATTTCCATGAACTGACGGCGCTGGGCGCCCGGCTGACGCGGCTTTCCAACGTCACCATGCGCGTGAAGGAGTGGGAGGGCGAGGTGGTGTTCTTGCACGAGGTCGGCAAGGGCGCGGCGGACCGCAGCTACGGCGTGCAGGTGGCGCGGCTCGCCGGCCTGCCCGAGAGCGTGGTGGCGCGGGCCAGGGAAGTGCTCGCGCAGCTCGAACAGGGGGAGATGTCGGGCAAGGCGTCACGGCTGGTGGACGACCTGCCGCTTTTCGCCGTGGCGGCCCGGCGCGAGCCGGAGAGGAAGGCGAAGACCGATGAGCTGCGCGCGGCGCTTGCAGCGATCAACCCCGACGAGATGACGCCCAAGGAAGCGCTGGAGGCGGTGTACAGGTTGAAGGGGTTGAGATAACGCGTAGCCTCGCAGAATTGGGTTCGTGTCTGCGGTAGGTAAATCATGCTCAGAAGTGCCAATCCGTTGACTGACTGAAGAATAGGAGCGACATTTCCCTCCGGATTAGAGGATTTGCTATGCATGAGCATTTCTATTGCAAAGTCGGCGCGGATCGTATCAGCTCTCGGCAATGGTTAGCTTGATCGACGGAGATGACGGATTGCCCGCGGCCGAGGTTGGCATATGGGCAAAGACAAAGCATGACTACCTGCGGCGGTACGTCGACATCACCCGTGGTGTCCGAGCGAAGTGGACCGATCCGGGAAAGGCTGGCGCGACATATATCGATCCCTACTGCGGCCCTGGACGAGCAAGGATCAAGGGCACCAACACCTTCATCGAAGGGAGCGCTGTTGTCGCTTGGCAGATGAGCGTGGCGTGCCATGTGCCATTCTCGGAGATACACATAGCTGACCTCGACCCCACCTGTGTCAAAGCGTGCGAAGTACGCCTCAAGGCTCTAGGCGCTCCGGTGGTAAGCCACGTTGGCTCGGCTCTCGCCACCGTTCGGCAGACTGTTAGCGCGCTAAATCCGCACGATCTGCACTTCGCGTTCTTGGACCCCTTCAACCTTGAAGCACTAAACTTTGAAATCCTAAGAGCGCTGGCGAAACTCGACCGCATCGACATTCTGGTGCATCTCAGTCAAATGGACCTGCAGCGCAATTTCGACCGGCATACCGCCGCTGACGCCAAAGCCTTTGACACATTCGTGCCTGGCTGGCGTGACCTGCTTCCGCCCGGAAGCACTCGGTCGCAGCGTCCGGCAGTGTGGCAGATGTGGTCGGAAATGGTCGGAAGTTTGGGCGTATGGCGGTCGCCTACTTCTAAGCTGATCACCGGTAAGACGAGGCAACCCTTGTATTGGCTTGCCATGTTGGCGAAACACGAACTTCCACACGCGTTCTGGCGCGTCGCAAGTAATCCAGAAAGGCAAGGAAACTTCGACTTTTAGGCAGCAGCAGCCGGCATCTCGTCGTAGGTCCGGCCGTGGAGTGTGCGGCCGGTAGCTTTTTTGTTCTTGCCGCCCCACTGCTTGAAAAAGAAGGCTGTTCCCGCGCGCCGGCACATACGCTCGATCTCATCGACCCAAACCGGATCCATGTGACGCGCTTTCGGTCCGGATTCGCCACCTACGATCGACCAATGAATGTCTGTCAGATTTGCTGTCGCGACCGACCCAATCAAGGGTTCGAAGGATATAAATCGGACCGCGGCAGGAACAACGCGAAGCTGATCGATCCGGTGTAGTACGCGGTTATCTTCGACGCTCGTTCCAAGCCAGACATTCGGCAGTTTGCGTAACGACGGGACTATCTCGATCAAGCGGTCGGGCCGCTTAGTGAGGATTTGGTAGGTGTGTCGAGGTGTCTCGGCCATAGCCTGCCAAACGTCGATGATGAAGTCGGCGGGCACGTCGCTATGAAACAAGTCCGACATCGAGTTTACGAACACCCGCCTTGGCTTCGACCACGTCGCAGGAATCGATAGAGACCTACGGTCGAGGAAAAGCTTTCCGGTCCACTTTGCACGACCGCCAGATTTTCGCGTGAGCCCCGCGTATTTCTCGACCCCCATTGCGTCCAGCCGTGCGGCCATCCGCATTGCGTAGCAGTTCGTGCAACCCGCTGTCAGGATGGTGCAGCCAGCCACCGGGTTCCACGTCGCGTCAGTCCATTCTATCGAGGTCTCAGCCATAGGAAGATGTACCTATCCCACGAATGTGGGCAGAATATGCAACGAGGCTGGTGCGGAGGTTTCGTGCTACACGCAGATTGCCTCGGTTTGGGACGCGCCGCAACGCCGGCAACTCCCCATCGTGACCGTCCGCGGCACGCTTACCGATCATCAATCCATCGCACCCACGGTCCAAGGCAGTCGGCCCGAAAAGCCCGAGGAGCTTGCATGACGCTCTACCCCGGGATGAGAAGCGGCGGCATCTACGAGGCCGGCGGCTTCGCGCGATGCCTCAACACCGAACAGGGAGAGACGTTCGGGCCGGCGGGCGACGCGCCTGCGGTTTCCTGGAGTTCGGCCCGGACTGCTCCGTCGTTAGCCGGTTCGCGCTGACCGAGCATCCGAACGTCCGGATCACGGCGCTGTCCATGACATTCTTCGCCGGGCGATTGGCGACGACGGGCGGTCAGGTTCTCGCTGACCCGGACCAAGCTCGGCGTCCAGGGTCCGCATCCTAGGGCTACACTCCTGGGCTCCTCGATATGCCTCCCGGTCGTTTGTCCGTCAGGTCGTGCTTATCAAGCAACACAACAAGAGATTGTGCGGCGGCGCGCCGCCGCCCAATTGACTCCGCGTCAGCCTGCTTGACAGATTTCCTGCCACGGGCCGCATGGCGGCCTCCGGTTCGCCCACGCGTACCGTGTTGTGTCGGGGGTCGGGGGAATGTCCTGGGCGCTGTCCTGCGTGCGGTGGATGCTGCGTGGGAGCCGATCCGCCGGCGTCGACCTCATCGGCCGGGCGCTTGCAATCGCGGCGGCGGCGCTGGCCGCCCTGCTTCTCCTGCCGGTCAGCATCGCCGCGGCGGCACCTCCGGTGGCCAATGCCGGGTCAGACCAGACGCTGGTGCTGCAGGGCTCAACCGTCCAGCTGGACGGGACGGGGTCGAGCGACCCTGAAGGCGATATCCTCCTGTACAACTGGATTCAGCTCGGCGGTTCCGCCGTGACCCTTACCGGCGCCAACACAGCCACCCCAACCTTCACCGCGCCCCTAGGCCCCGCGTCGTTGACCTTCCGGCTGACGGTGGCTGACATCACCGACGCCATCGATTTCGACACGGTGACCATCACGGTGAACGGACCGCCGAACGCCGATGCCGGGCCGGACCAGCCGAAGGTCACGGCAGGCGCGACAGTCACGCTGAACGGATCGGGATCGAGCGACCCCGACACCCCGTTCACCTACAGCTGGGTGCAGACGGCCGGTCCCTTCGTGATCCTTGCCGACGCGACCACGGCCGCGCCGACATTCACGGCGCCCACCGGTCCCGCTTCGCTGACCTTCGAGCTGACTGTGAGCGACGGCACGCCCTTCATCGACACCGACACGGTGACCATCACCGTGAACGGCGTGCCGAACGTCAATGCCGGGCTCGACCAGACGGCGCCGTCAGCCGGGGCCGTCACCCTGAGCGGGTCAGCATCCGATCCCGACCTCGATCCGCTCGACTACAGCTGGAGCCAGACGGCCGGCCCCGCCGTGACCCTGACCGGCGCCAACACCGCCACACCGAGCTTCACAGCCCCCGCGGGGCCGGCTTCGCTGAGCTTCGAGCTGACGGTGGACGACGGGTACGGCGGCACCAGGAGCGACAGCGTAACCGTCACCGTGAGCGGCGTTCCGACGGCCGATGCCGGGCCGGACCAGGAGGTCAATCTCGGCGACACCGTCACCCTGAACGCCCTGGGCTCGACCGATCCCGACGCCGATCCGCTCAACTACGCCTGGGTGCAGACGGGGGGCGGCACGGTCGTCAGCCTCTCCAACGCCAACGCCGCCCAGCCGACCTTCACCTCGCCCGAAGGCCCGGACGTGCTGGTGTTCACGCTGACGGTGGATGACGGCTACGGCCCCACCAATAGCGATACCGATACGGTGACGATCACGGTGAACGGGCCTCCGACGGCCAATGCCGGGCTCGACCAGACGGCCCAGATCGGTGACACCGTAACGCTGGACGGGACGGGTTCGATCGAGCCGGACGGGGATACGCTCCTCTACAGTTGGGTGCAGACGGCCGGCCCCGCCGTGACACTCGTCGGCGCCAATACCGCCAACCCAAGCTTCACCGCGCCCGCGGGACCGGGTACGGCGACCTTCCAATTGACGGTGGACGACCAGAACGGGCGCACCGACACCGACGAGGTGGATATCGCCCTGGGCAGCGTTCCCATCGCGGACGCCGGGCCCGACCAGGCGGTCCCGCCAGCGTCACCCGTCACCCTGGACGGGTCGGGATCGACCGATCCCGACAGTGATCCGCTCACCTACGACTGGATACAGACGGCCGGTCCCGCCGTGACCCTGGCCGGCGCCAATACCGCCAGTCCAAGTTTCAACGCGCCGGCGACGGGTACGCTTGAGTTCGAGCTGACGGTGGATGACGGCAACGGCAACACCGACACCGACGCCCTGACGATCACGGTGGCGACGACCCCGGGAGCCAATGCCGGACCCGACCAGACGGTGCCGCCATCCTCAGCCGTCACACTGGACGGCTCGGGCTCAAGCGACCCTGAAAACGATCCGCTCACCTTTAGCTGGGTGCAGACGGCGGGCCCCGCCGTGACCCTTGCCGGCTCAAACACCGCCACGCCGAACTTCACGGCGCCCGCGGCTCCCGCCACGCTGACCTTCGAGCTGACGGCGGATGACGGCGCCAGCACCGATACGGACACGGTGACGATCACGGTAGTGGCTGCCAACGAGTCGCCGACGGCCGACGCCGGGCCGGACCAGACGGTCCAGTCGTCGACGGTCGTCGCGCTCGACGGGTCGGGCTCGGGCGACCCCGACGGCGATGCGCTGACCTACCGCTGGATCCAGACGACCGGTCCGGCCGTGGCCCTGACGGGCGCCAACACCGCCACCCCGACCTTCATCGCGCCCGCGCCGGCGACGCTGGAGTTCCAGCTGACGGTGAGCGACGGCGCGCTCACCGACGCCGACAGGGTGACGATCACGGTGACGCATGCGGCGGCAACGCTGATGATCGCGGAGCAGCTGGTCGTCCGCGGCCAGCTGATGCTCGCGGACCTGCCCGGCGACATCCAGCGCCGCATCGACCGGCTGAACGGCATATCGACCGCCTCCACGGGCATTTCCGAGCTGATGGCGATGTTCCCCGCATTGGCCGACGGCGGCGGGGCCGCGGTGCATGGCAGCCTCGCCAGCTTCGCCGGACGCGCCGGGGGGGCGCGCGCGGATACCCGCTTCGACGTCTGGATGGACGCGCGCTTCGCCAGAACCCAGGGGGACACGCTGGGCGGCTCCTTCGCCATGGGCTCGCTCGGCGCCGACTACCTCGTCACGCCGAACCTGCTGGCCGGCGCCTTCGTCTCCGTCGATCATCTGACCATGGACGCCACGACCGGCCCCGCGACGATCTCGGGAACCGGCTGGCTCGCCGGAGGCTATCTCACCGGACGCCTCTCGCAGAACCTCTATCTGGACGGCATGGTGGCCGGCGGCACGTCGTGGAACAGCGTCAATCCGGCGGGCACCTATACCGACGAGTTCGCGACGCGGCGGGTTCTGGCCGCGGCGACGCTCACCGGCGAATGGAAGCACGAGAGCTGGACCTTCCTGCCGCGCGCGCGGCTTGCCTGGTTCGGCGAGACGTCGTCCACCTATGCGGATTCCATGGGCGTGCAGATTCCGTCCGTGACACAGCATACGGCGGAACTGGCGGCCGGGCCCGGCTTGGTCTGGAACCATGTGACGGAAGGCGGAACCACGATCTCTCCCGCGCTGCGCTTCGACGCCGTCGGCAGGCTCAGCGCCAACAGCGTCACGGGAACCGACTACACCCTGTCGGCCCGCGTCGAGCCCCGCATCGACATCACCACGCTCGGCGGCCTGTCGATCGGCATCGGCGGAAACGTGGAGTTCGGCGGCGGGCAGCTCACCTATGGGGGATCGGCCAGGCTGTCCTTCGGCTTCAACTGACGGCTGCCTGCAAAACGACCGGTTGCGGCGTGCGCCCCGCGCGGCCATAAGGCTCCCGCAAACGCTGGAGCATGCCATGACCCCTCGCCGCCTCGGCCAGACCGACATCGCAATCGCGCCGCTGGTGCTCGGCACCAACGTGTTCGGCTGGACCGCCGACGAGAAGACCTCCTTCGCGGTGCTCGACGCCTTCGTCGCCGAAGGCTTCTCCGCGATAGACACGGCCGACGCCTATTCGCGCTGGGTGCCGGGAAATGACAGCGATAGCGAGAAGATCATCGGCCGCTGGATGAAGGCGCGAGGCAACCGCGACCGCGTGCACATCTTCACGAAGGTCGGCTCCGACATGGGCCAGGGCAAGAAGGACCTGTCGGCCAAATGGATCGCCGAAGCGGTCGAGGGCTCGTTGAAGCGGCTGCAGACCGACCATATCGACCTCTACCAGAGCCACTGGCCGGACCCGTCAGTCGGCCACGAGGAGACGCTGGGCGCCTATGACCGTCTGGTGAAGGCCGGCAAGGTGCGCTGGATCGGCGCATCGAACCATGACGAGGGCCAACTCTCCGGCGCGCTGGCGGTATCCAAGGCGAAGGGGTTGCCGCGCTACCAGACGCTGCAGAACGAGTACAATCTCATCACCCGCGACAGATACGAGGGCGCGGTGCAGGACCTCGTGGTGGCGGAAGGGCTGAGCCTCATCCCCTATTACGGGCTGGCGGCCGGCTTCCTGACCGGGAAGTATCGCAGCAAGGACGACCTGACGCAGAGCGCGCGCGGCTCCAGCGTGGCGCGCCACCTGAACGACAGGGGGCTGGCGATACTCGCGGCGATGGACAGCGTGGCCGAGCGCACCGGGGCGGCCCATGCCGAGATCGCGCTGGCCTGGATCAACGCGCAGCCGGGCGTGGCGGGACCGATCGCGTCGGCGACGTCGGTGAGGCAGGTCGAAAGCCTGGCGCGGGGCGCGAGGCTGGCGCTGGGCGAGGCCGAACTGAAGGCGCTGACGGAAGCGGGGCGGTAGCCGCCCCGCGACCTCACGCTTCGGCGTCCGGACCGTCGGCGGCCTCGATCCCGAGGATCAGCTTCCGCAAGAGGCCGGCCAACGCGACACGCTCCTTGCCGTCGAGCGCCTGGAGGAACCCCGCCTCGCCTTCCATGTCGTCGCGAAAGGCCCGCTCGGTGCGTTCCTCGCCTTCCGGCGTGAGCGCCACGAGCATGCTGCGGCCATCGCTCGGCGACTTCTCGCGGCGGATCAGGCCGGCCCTCTCCAGCCGGTCCAGCCGGTGGGTCAGCCCTCCCGAGGAGAGCATGAGCGAGGTGTAGAGCTCGGTCGGCGTCAGCCTGTATGGCGCGCCCGAGCGGCGCAGCGTCGCCAGCACGTCGAACTCGCCACGATCGAGACCGTGCCTGGCGAAGGTCGCCTCGATGGACGGGCGCACGAGGTTCGACAGGCGCACGGCGCGGCCGATGACGGCCATCGGCCCGGTGTCGAGATCCGGCAGTTCGCGCGCCCATTGCGCCCGCAGCCGGTCGACGTGATCGCCCCTCGTCCTCGCCCGCGCCATGCCCCGCCCTCCCTCGCCGGCGCCGAGACTACACGATGGGGAGCGACGGGCGAAGATGTCTCGGCGGGAAGAGATTTATCTTGACGTGAAGATAGTTCCGGCCTATATATCTTCTCGTCAAGATAATTCGAACCGCAGGAGGCATCCATGTTCAGCGTCGTCAGGCACCAGGAACCCCATGCGGGCGGCAACCGGACGGTGCGTTTCGAGGGGGCGCGCCACGGCAGCGAATCGTCGTTCTTCCTCGTCGACGCCGATCCCGGCCGGGGTTCGCAGCTGCACGTCCACCCCTATCCGGAGACCTGGGTGGTGAGGCACGGCGTGGCCGAGTTCACCGTCGGCGTCGAACGCATGCGAGGCCATGCCGGGGACATCGTCGTGGCCGCGGCCAACGTGCCGCACCGCTTCGAGAATGTCGGCGACGGGCGCCTCGAGCTCGTCTGCATCCATCCAAGCCCGACGATCATCCAGAAAGACCTGTAAGGCGGGGCGCAGCCCGAGAAGGAGACCACAATGCCCAGGACCATCTTCGTCAACCTGCCGGTGAAGGACCTCGCCACCGCGACGCGCTTCTACGAGGCGATCGGCTGCTCAAAGAACGAAGCGTTCAGCGACCACCAGACATCGAACATGGTGTGGTCGGATGCGATCGTCTTCCACCTGATGAACCATGACTACTTCGCCACCTTCACGCCGAAGCCGATCGCCGACGCCACGATGGCGACCGACGCGCTCTATGCGCTGACGCTCGAAAGCCGCGACGAGGTCGACGCGATCGTGGCGGCCGCCGAGAAGAACGGCGGCACCGCCGACCCGCGCCCGGCCATGGACATGGGCTGGCTCTTCAACCGTTCCTTCGAGGATCCCGACGGTCACATATTCGAGGCGGTGTTCATGGACATGGCGGCGATGCCGGCCGACGGCCCGGCGTAGACCGCGCCGGATGCAGCGGTGGCGCTTTCAGCGGGTTCCTGATTAACTGCGACCCATGTTCATGACGCACAACAGCCGGCACCGTTCGACGATCCTCCTGGCGGCGGGGTTCATCTCCGCCGCCGCCTCCATCGCATGGTCCGCTCCCATGGCCGGGGACGGCCCGGCCTGCACGGAAAAGGCGAAGGCGGCGAAGCTCGCCACCCTCACCGACCTCGACCCAGAGTACATCACGATCTGGGCGACGGGGATGCAGGACGGCTCCTGCCGCGGCTACTCGGCGGGGCAGGAGGTGACGGTCGAGAAGCGCGAGGACGGGCTCGCCTGCGTTCGCGCCGAGGACGACCAGACCTGCTTCTGGATCACCGAAACCAAGGCGCCGCAGTAGGCGGCTCGAGTCGCGAACCGAGGCAGGACGGCGCCGCGCCCCACCGGTCGTTGCGCGGCTTCCCGCCGAATCGATGCGATGGCCCATTTTCCAAAGGTTGATGGCGTTCCATCGTCCCAGCGGCCCGACGAACCCGGCCTCCTCCAGCAGGAAACCACCCGCTGGCCTGCTTCACAAACCCGCAAAGCGTCCTGAGAGCCGGGTCGTTTCGTGGGACCTTCGGACCCTTCGGCGACGCGGCGGACCGTTTCGTGACGTGTTCGCCATCATACGGTCCGAACCAGCCACCACAGACATGATCACACGTCCAGATTGGCCACCGACAGCGCGTTGTCCTGGATGAACTCGCGGCGCGGCTCCACCTCGTCGCCCATCAGGCGGGCAAACAGCGCATCGGCGTCGGTCGCATCATTGACCCTGACCTGCAGCAACGAGCGCACGTTCGGGTCGAGCGTCGTCTCCCAGAGTTGCTCGGCGTTCATTTCGCCGAGGCCCTTGTAGCGCTGCATGGCGATGCCCTTGCGGCCTGCCGCGAACACCGCATCGAGCAGCGCCAACGGTCCCGAAAGCGTCTGCGACCCGTCCTTCCGGCGCAGTACGGGCGCCGCAGCGTAGACCGCGCCCAGCCGCTCGGCATGCCGGTCCAGCGCGCGCGCGTCCGCGGAATTGAGCAGCGCCATATCGATCTGCGCCACGTCCTTCACGCCGCGCACCGTGCGCTCGAAGACATAGCCCCCGGCGCTCTCGTTGGACGTGTTTACACGGCCGGTCCACCCGCGCTCCGTGTCCTCGGCGATGGTGTCGAGCCGGCCGGCGATCGTTTCGGCCATGGCCGCCGCGCGCGCGGGATCGAGCGCTATCTCAGGGTTGAGGGCTCCGGCGATCGCTGCCTGCTCGACGACAGGCCGCGAATAGCGCGAGTGGAGGCCGTTGATCAGCCCACGGACAGCGAGCGCATCCTGGATCGTCGATCGCAGGTCCGCCCCGGCGCGAACCTCGCCGGAACCGAGCGCCAGGGTGGCATCGTCGATACCCTGGCCGATCAGGAATTCCTCGAATGCCGGCTCGTCCTTGATGTATTGCGAGCTCTTGCCCCGCGTCACCTTGTAGAGCGGCGGCTGGGCGATGAAGAGGTGCCCGCGCTCGATCAGTTCCGGCATCTGCCGGAAGAAGAAGGTGAGAAGCAGCGTGCGGATGTGGGCGCCGTCCACGTCGGCGTCCGTCATGATGATGATCTTGTGGTAGCGCAGCTTGTCGGCGTTGAACTCGTCCTTGCCGATCGACGTGCCGAGCGCGGTGATCAACGTGCCGATCATCTCGGAGGAGAGCATGCGGTCGAAACGGGCGCGTTCGACGTTCAGTATCTTGCCCCGGAGCGGCAGGATCGCCTGGTTCTGACGCGAGCGCCCGCCCTTGGCCGACCCCCCGGCCGAGTCGCCCTCGACGATGAAGATCTCCGACTTCGCCGGATCGCGCTCCTGGCAGTCGGCAAGCTTGCCGGGCAGCGAGGTGATGTCGAGCACGCCTTTTCGACGGGTCAGTTCGCGGGCCTTTCGCGCCGCCTCGCGCGCGGCGGCCGCCTCGACCACCTTGCCGACGAGCACCCTGGCTTCTCCGGGATGTTCCTCGAGCCAGGTTCCCAGTGCTTCGTTGACGAGCCCCTCGACGACCGGCCGCACCTCGGACGAGACCAGCTTGTCCTTGGTCTGCGACGAGAACTTGGGATCCGGCACCTTGACCGACAGCACCGCGGTCAGGCCCTCGCGACAATCGTCGCCGGTGAGCGTGACCTTCTCCTTCTTGGTGATGCCCGAGGTCTCGGCATAACCGTTGACCTGCCGGGTCAGCGCTCCGCGAAAGCCGGCGAGATGCGTGCCGCCGTCGCGCTGCGGGATGTTGTTCGTGAAGGCGAGCACGTTCTCGTGGTAGCTGTCGTTCCACCACATCGCCACCTCGACGGTGATGCCGTCGCGCTCCGCCCGGATGGCAATCGGCGCTTCGATCAGCGGCTTCTTGGCCCTGTCGAGATAGCGCACGAACTCCTCCAAGCCGCCTTCGTAGTGCAGTTCGACCTGCCTGACGTCCGCATGGCGGCGGTCGGCGAGCACGATTCTCACGCCTGAATTGAGAAAGGCGAGCTCACGCAACCTGTGTTCCAGGGTGCCATAGTCGAAATCGACCATGGTGAACGTCTCGGTCGACGGCAGGAAGGTGATCTCGCTGCCGCTGCGGCCCTCATAGGTGCCCGGCGCGTGGCTCGGCTGGTACTGGCCGGTCACCGCGAGCGGCGCGACCGCGTCGCCGTTGGAAAAGGTCATTTCGTGAACCCCGCCGTCGCGGCGGATCTTCAGCTTCAGCCAGACCGAGAGCGCGTTGACGACCGACACGCCGACGCCGTGCAGGCCGCCCGAGACCTTGTAGGAGTTCTGGTCGAACTTACCGCCGGCATGCAGCTGGGTCATGATGACCTCGGCCGCCGAGACCCCTTCCGTGGGATGGATGTCGGTCGGAATCCCGCGGCCATTGTCGATGACGGTGCAGGAGCCGTCGGGGTTCAACGTCACCGACACCAGGTCGGCGTGGCCAGCCAGCGCCTCATCGATTGCATTGTCCACGACCTCGTAGACCATGTGATGCAGACCCGAGCCGTCGTCGGTGTCGCCGATATACATGCCCGGGCGTTTGCGCACGGCATCCAGGCCCTTGAGAACCTTGATGGATTCGGCGCCGTATTCAGCCGGCGCGCCGGGAAGGATCTCGGACTGATCGTTCATGAAAAACCGTGAGATGGCTGCTGCTTCGCCGGCGCACTGGAACGGCCCCGAATCGCGCGCCGGAACCTGCCCGAGATATAGGCTTTCGAGGCAGGATTTCCAAGGTTTGCCGGGTCGTTTTGCCGTTGTCCGTCAACGGTTCGATAGTGCGTTTCCCATCGCGCCCCGGGCGTCGCCAGGAGACGAAATCACGAGCAGGGACGACGCGTCGGGCGCCTCGTCGCGCGAACGGCCCCTGCCGGGACGACGAGAGCCGCGGTCAGGGCTTCACTGCCAGGTCGAGCACCGTGGTCCGTTCGCCGCCGCCAGTGGGCGTCACCGTCTGCCACATCCGCACCGGCTTGCCGTCGATCACGGCGATGGTGAGTTCGGCATCGTAGGTCTGCCCCTCCACCGTCAGTGGCGCGGTCGACCTGAACACAGCCCCACCCTCCTTTCCGGCCCCGTCGAAGTGCGAGTTGGGGTCCGTGCCCGGGAGGGAGTTTCCGGCGAGCTCGACATCCAGCCGGTAGCGCTCGCCCGGCGTCACCACGGCGAAATCCATCGTCACGCTGCCGCTCGACATCGATGTCGCGCAACGGCCGCCGATCGAGAAACGGCCGCCGTCGGTCCTGCTCGCCTCGAGCTTGCAGTAGAGGTTCTCCACCGGCTTGCCGGGCGCCCGCACGATCTTGCCCGATGCGCGGAAGGCGCCGGGCTGGATGTCCTCGAGACGCTCCGCCAAGGCGGGCGCCGAAACAAAGACGAGCCCGATCAGCGCCATCGCGCTAGTGATGTTCTGCTTCAAGCCGAAACCTCCCTGCCATGGCGACCTGCCTTGGAGCCGCCACGCTGCGGCGTCAAGGCAGCTTTGCCTCACGAATGCGGCGACCTAAGGTCGGAACCGGAAAACGCCATGGACACAAAGCCGGCCCCTTTCGTTCCACCTGCCCCGAAACCCAGGACGCGGCCGCCCTCGCTTCTCGAGCTGGTCCGTATCGTCCGGCGCAATCCGCTCGAACTCTGGGGGGAGCCGTCCTACAACCTGCCCTGGATCCTGGTGCGCGGGATCGGCGGACCGCTGGTCATCGCCAATGATCCGGGCCTGATCCGCCACATCCTCGTCGACAACGTCTCCAACTACCGCATGGGCCGCATGCGGCAGAAGATCCTGAGGCCGATCCTTCGTGACGGACTGCTGACCGCCGAGGGCGGCATCTGGAAGCGGTCGCGCAAGGCCATGGCGCCGGTGTTCACGCCCCGCCACATAGCCGGTTTCGCGGGGCCGATGCTGGCCCGCACGCAGGCGTTCGCCACGCGCTACGAGGATGGCGCGACCGTCGACGCGGCGCGGGACATGACCCACCTCACCTACGACATCCTCGCCGAGACCCTGTTCTCGGGCGAAATCGCAGGCGAGCCTGGCAGTTTCGAGCACCAGGTCGACCGTCTGTTCGAGACGATGGGGCGCATCGATCCCCTCGACCTGCTGGGGGCTCCGGACTGGATCCCGCGCATCGGCCGCCTGCGTGGCCGCCGGGTGATGGCCTTCTTCCGCCGGATCGTCGCCGACACGATCGCGATGCGCAAGGACCGGCTCGCGCGCGGGCAGGACGACGCACCGGCCGACTTTCTGACGCTGCTGCTCGACGCGGAGGGCCCCGACGGCCTGTCGCGCGAGGAGATCGAGGACAACATCATCACCTTCGTCGGCGCCGGGCACGAGACCACGGCGAGGGCCCTCGGCTGGACCCTGTACTGCCTCGCCGAGACGCCCTGGGAGCGCGAGCGTATCGAGGCGGAAGCCGACGCCGTGGTCGCTTCCGGCACCGAACCGGCTCAATGGCTCGACCTGATGCCCCACGCCCGCGCCGCCTTCGAGGAGGCGATGCGTCTCTATCCGCCCGCGGCGTCGATCGGCCGCGAGGCGATCGACGCAGACAGCTACCAGACGCTGTCGATCCCGGCCGGCGCGCAGGTCCAGATCATGCCCTGGACGATCCACCGACACCGGCGGTTGTGGGAGCAGCCGGACGCCTTCATGCCGGAGCGTTTCATGCCCCGGAACCGCGACGCGATCGACCGCTACCAGTACCTGCCCTTCGGCGCGGGCCCACGCGTCTGCATCGGCGCCAGCTTCGCCATGCAGGAGGCGGCGATCATCATGGCCGTGCTGATGTCGCGCTTCCGCTTCGACACGCTGCCCGACACCAAGCCGTGGCCCGTCCAGAAGCTCACGACCCAGCCCGAGGGCGGGCTGCCGATGCGGGTCTCGCGCCGGCGGTAGCGGCGTCGCTCAGCGACCGCCCTGAAAGATGTTCTCGACATGGACCGGCCAGCGGCGCGGCAGCACCGCCACCATGTCGAAGCGGATCGACAGGCGCGCATGGTCCGGCTGGCGCATCAGCCAGAGGTCGGCGGCACCCTCGATCCGGCGCTCGGACGTTCGAGCGATAGCCTCCATCGCCTCGATCAGCGTGGCGCGCGCCTTCACCTCGACGATCAGCACGAGATCGCCGCGCCGGGCGATCAGGTCGATCTCGCCGAGCTTCGTGCGGTAGCGCCGGGCGACGACGCGGTAGCCCTTGACCAGCAGCGCCAGCGCGGCGAGCCACTCGCCCCGGTGACCCCGGCGGTAGGCGCCGAGCCGGTCGCGCGGCTCAGCCATCGTCCCTGAGGTCGAGCAGCCGGCGATAGAGATCGGCCTTCTTCGCGCCCGTCATGCGCGCCGCCTCACTGGCGGCCTTGGAGGCGGGCATCTCCGCGGCCAGCGACAAGAGGAGGCGGTCGAGGTCTTCGCCCTCGGGCGCAGCCGTTGCTCCAGGGGGTCCCACGCAGATCACCACCTCGCCGCGCGGCGCGCCGGCGCCGGCATAGTGCGCGGCGAGTTCGGCGAGCGTTCCGCGCCGGGTCTCCTCGAAGGCTTTCGTCAGCTCGCGCCCGACCGCCGCCTGCCTCTCTCCCAGCACCTCCGCCATGGCAGCGAGCGTGTCCGGCGTGCGATTGGGAGATTCGTAGACCACGAGTGCGGCCGGCACCGCTCTCAACGTCTCCAGCCGGGCCCGGCGGGCGCCGTCCTTCACGGGAAGGAAGCCGGCAAAGAAAAAGGCGTCGGTCGGCAGTCCGGACGCCGTGAGCGCGGCCAGGACGGCGGATGCGCCGGGAACCGGGACGACGCGATGGCCCGCGGCGACCGCCTCGTGGACAAGCCGGTAGCCCGGATCGGATACGAGCGGGGTGCCGGCGTCGGAGACCAGCGCCACCGAGCGGCCGTCGCCGAGTGCGGCGATCAGCCTCGGCTCGACTTCGGCGGCGTTGTGCTCATGATAGGAGATGGGCCTGGCCGCGATGCCGTATCGGTCGAGCAGGACGCGGGTGACGCGAGTGTCCTCGCAGGCGACGATGTCGGCAGCGGCGAGCGTTTCCAGCGCGCGCAGCGTGACGTCGCCGAGGTTTCCGATCGGCGTGGCGACCAGATAGAGCGCCGGCGCCAGGGGCCGGGCGGCGATCTGCGCCTGGCCGACGAGGAAGGTGCGTCGAGGCGGTTCGTTGTCGGGCATCGCGTTCATGTCGCGACGTTGGCACAGGCGGGCGCTGGCGCAAAGCGGCCGGGGGAACCGTCGGATCGTTCCCGCGTTGCGTGACAGGGAGGACCACGACATGAACCCGCTCGCAATCCAGGACGTCTACCAGCCCTACTATGCCGGCCGCGAGACCGACGAAGCGCGAAAGCTTTCCAAGGACCGGAAGCCCGTGTTCACGCCCGAGGAAAGACGGAGCATGATCCGTCGCGCTCCGCGTCGGGGCGAACGTATCCCTTCCGCGGAAAGCGGAAAGCCGTCCTAGCGCGTCAGGTCCGCGACCAGAGCGTCGAGCACGACCATGCCGGCCGGCGTGGCGCGCAGCCGCGAATTGCCGACAGGCTCCACCAGTTTCTCGTCGCGCAGGATCGTCACCCGTTCGCCGGACAGCGATCGGCCAGACAGCGCCTCGTATCGTGACAGATCGATACCCTCGACAAGCCGCAAACCCATGAGCAGGAATTCGTCGGCTTCCTGGTCCCGGCTCAGCACCTCCCCACCCGACACACCATGGCCCCTTGCCTCGACCGCCTCCAGCCAGGTTTCGGGAGCCAGTTCGGTGAAGGTGACGACGCGCCGGCCATGCTCGACGAAGCGTCCGTGCGCTCCAGGCCCGACGCCGGCATAGTCGCCATAGCGCCAGTAGGTGAGATTGTGGCGGCTCTCGGCGCCCGGCCGCGCGTGATTGGAGATCTCGTAGGCCGGAAGGCCGCGGGCCGCGGTCACCTCCTGGGTGATGGCGTAGAGGTCGGCGGCCATGTCAGGGTCGGGAACGGCGATCTTGCCCGCGGCGTGGAGCGCGAAGAACGGCGTGCCTTCCTCGATGGTGAGCTGGTAGAGCGACAGATGGTCGGCGGCGAGCCCGATCGCCTCCTCCAGTTCGGTCGCCCACGCGTCCGGCGTCTGGCCGGGACGGGCATAGATCAGGTCGAACGAGAGGCGCGGGAACGTCTCGCGCGCCAGTTCGATGGCCTGGCGCGCTTGCGCGACATCGTGGAGCCGGCCGAGGAATCTCAGGTCGCGATCGTTCAGGGCCTGGACGCCGAGCGACACGCGATTGACGCCCGCGGCGCGGTAGCCGCGAAAACGGCCAGCCTCGACCGAAGAGGGGTTCGCCTCCAGCGTCACCTCGATGCCGTCTGGCACCGTCCAGTTCGCTGCGACGGCGTCCAGCACCGCGCCGACCGTCGCCGGATCCATCAGCGACGGCGTACCGCCGCCGAGGAAGACCGACGTTACGTCGCGCGGGCCGGTCTTCGCCCGCATCGCCGCCATCTCGCGGGCCAGCGCGGCGGCGAAGCGCGGCTGGTCGACGGGTCTGTGGCGGACATGGCTGTTGAAGTCGCAATAGGGGCACTTGGCCGCGCAGAACGGCCAGTGGACATAGATGCCGAAGCCGGGCGCGCGCGCGTCGTCGGGGGTCACGTCGGGCCCAGCTTTGCCTTCGCGAACTCCTGGAAGGCGCGGGCCCGGTGCGACAGCGCGCTGCCCTGCCCGGGAGCCCAACCGTGCTTTTCGGCGGGATCCATTTCGCCGAAGGTCCGTGAGTGCCCGTTCGGCAGGAAGACCGGGTCGTAGCCGAACCCTCGTTCGCCGCGCGGCGGCCAGACCAGCACGCCTTCCGCCTCGCCGCGGAAGAACTCGTGCTCGCCATCGGGCCAGGCGAGGCAGATGACGGCCACGAACCGGCCGGTGCGCTGCGCCGGCTCGGTCGCGCCAGCCTTCTGGAGCATGAGTTCGGTGCGCTGCATCGCCATCATGAAATCGCGCGTGCCGTCAGGACGCTCTGCCCAGTTCGCCGTGTAGACGCCCGGCTGGCCTTCCAGCGCATCGACCACGAGCCCGGAATCGTCGGACATCGCCGGCAGGCCGGTGGCCTCGGTCGCAGCCAGCGCCTTGATCAGGGCATTCTGCTCGAAGGTGGTGCCGGTCTCGTCGGGTTCCGGCAGGCCGAACGCCTTGGCGGACTTCGCCTCCAGTCCGAAAGGTCCGAGCAGGTCGGCGAACTCGCGCAGCTTGCCCGCATTGTGGCTTGCGACGACGATCTTCTGGCCCCGGGCCAACTCCCGCATCAGATTCCCCATATGCGCGGCTCGGCGAACTCGATCGAGTTGCCGGACGGATCGCGGAAGTAGATCGAGCGGCCGCCCTTAGGCCATTCCAACTCGGCCTCGATGCCGACGCCCTTCGCCTCGAGGCGCTTGCGCCAGGCGACGATCTCGTCGGCCGTCGCGGAGAAGCACAGATGTCCGGGTCCCGTCGCGCCATGGGGCGGCACCGGCAGCTTTGCGTCCGGCGGCGGCGCGGTCAGCGTTGCTTCGGCGTCGAAAAGCAGCAGCACGCCGTCGCCGCAGCGGAAGAACACATGCCGTACGTCGACTTTCTGCAGAACGGGCAGTCCGATCACGTCGCGATAGAACGCCTCCGCCGCAGCGAGGTCGGTCACGTAGAGGGCCGATTCGAGGATCGCGGAGGGGGTCATGAACCCACTCCGGCGGTTTCATGACACCGGCAACGACCCCCCTCTGGCCTGCCGGCCATCTCCCCCTCAAGGGGGGAGATCAGCAGCTTCGGCATCTCCGCCCATTCTGCAACGTAGGCGGTTGGCGAAACCTTACGCGACAGCCAATCTCCCCCCTTGAGGGGGAGATGGCCGGCAGGCCAGAGGGGGGTCGTTGAAAGATCAAACACCGCGATACCCGCTACCCAACCGCCATCTGCTGCAGGCTGACCAGGCGGCCGATACCCTTCTTGGCCAGCCCCATCAGAACCGAGAACTGCTCTTCCGAGAACGGCTCGCCCTCGGCGGTGCCCTGGATCTCGACGATGCCGCCCTTGCCGGTCATGACGAAATTGGCGTCGGTGCCGGCGCCCGAATCCTCGGCGTAGTCGAGGTCGAGCACGGGTTCTCCGTCGTGGATGCCGCAGGAGATCGCGGCGACATGGTCCTTGAGCACCCGCGAGACGGTGGCCATGCTGCGCGCCTCCATCCAGCGGACACAGTCGTGAAGCGCCACCCAGCCACCGGTGATCGCCGCGGTGCGCGTGCCGCCGTCGGCCTGGATCACGTCGCAGTCGACGGTGATCTGCTGCTCGCCGAGCGCCTGCAGGTCGACCACGGCGCGCAAGCTGCGTCCGATGAGGCGCTGGATCTCCAGGGTGCGGCCGCCCTGCTTGCCGGCCGAGGCCTCGCGCCGCATGCGCTCGCCCGTCGAGCGCGGCAACATGCCATATTCGGCGGTCACCCATCCCTTGCCGGAATTGCGCATCCAGCCCGGCACCTTCTCCTCCAGGCTCGCGGTGCAGAGGACGTGGGTGTCGCCGAAACGCACGAGGCAGGATCCCTCGGCATGCTTTGAGACGCCCCGCTCGAAGGATACGGCGCGCATTTCGTCGGTCTGTCGTTTCGAGGGGCGCATGGCCTGCCTTCCGGTCCGGAATCGTGGCGGGCTTGTAGCGGCAGCCCGCCGCGCGCGCAAAGGAAAACGCCGGCGGATACCGTGTTGAGTTGGCCCACGCGCAGCCTATATCATTGCGGGCCAAGGAGTTTCGGCCACCGCATGACGAAGCCCGTGCTCGATCCCACCCTTTCGTCCCTCGACGCCCGTTCGCGCGATGTCTTCCGGCATATCGTCGACGCCTACCTGAAGGACGGCGAACCCCTCGGCTCGCGCAACCTGGCGCGAATCCTGCCCATGAGCCTGTCGCCCGCGACCATCCGCAACGTGATGAGCGATCTCGAGCAGCTCGGCCTGATCTATGCCCCGCACGTCTCCGCCGGCCGGCTGCCCACACAACAGGGCCTGCGGTTCTTCGTCGACGCCTTCATGGAGATCGGCGACCTGTCCGACGAGGAGCGCCGCGTCATCGAGGCTCAGGTCAAGGCGTCCGGCTCCGGCGCCACGCTGGAGCATCTGCTCACCGAGGCGAGCCAGATGCTGTCCGGCATGTCGCGCGGCGCCGGCCTCGTACTCGCCGCCAAGGTCGAGGCGCCGCTGAAGCACATCGAGTTCATACAGCTCGAGCCCACCCGCGCGCTTGCCGTGCTGGTGTCGCAGAACGGCGACGTCGAGAACCGCGTCCTCGACCTGCCGGTCGGCGTCACCGCATCGCAACTCCAGGAGGCGACCAATTTCCTCAACGCGCATATCCGCGGCCGCACGCTGGCCGAGGCGCGGACCGAGATCGACCGCCGCAGGCAGGAGACCCAGTCCGCCCTGGATACGCTTTCCTCCGAACTGGTCGACCGCGGCCTCGCCGTCTGGGCCGGCACGGAAACCGGGCTGCCGGCGCGCCTCATCGTGCGCGGGCGCGCCAATCTGCTCGAGAACGTCACCGCGCAGGCAGACATCGAGCTTCTCAAGCGCCTGTTCGACGATCTCGAGACGCAGGATGGCCTGGTCCAGATCCTCGACCTGGCCGAGCAGGGGTCGGGCGTGCGCATCTTCATCGGTTCGGAGAACAAGCTGTTCTCGCTCTCCGGCTCCTCGCTCGTCGTGGCCCCCTACAGGGATAAGGACGCCAGGGTCGTCGGCGCGCTGGGCGTGATCGGCCCGACGAGGCTCAACTACGCCCGAATCGTGCCCATGGTCGATTACACGGCGCAACTCGTCGGGCGAATGCTGCGTTAGCGCGGATTGTCGCTCCAAGGCTTGATTTTCGGGCGCTGAGCGCTGATATCCGCCGCGATTCCGAACGAAACGACGATGCGGGAAACGCGATGAGCGACCAGACGAAGGAAGAGCGCGCCCACGAGGAGGCGATGGCGGCGGCCGAAACGTCGCCCGAAGGCGGCGACTACGAGGTCGTCGTCAAGCTGATCAAGGAAAACGAGGAGATGAAGGACCGCGCGCTCAGGCTCGCGGCCGAGATGGAGAACCTGCGGCGGCGCACCCAGCGCGACGTTCAGGACGCACGCGCCTACGCGGTCACCAACTTCGCGCGCGACATGCTCGCCGTCTCCGACAATCTGAGGCGCGCCATCGACGCCGTGCCGGCCGAGATACGCGCCGCCGCCGACGCGGCGCTGGCGGGGCTGATCGACGGCGTCGAGATCACCGAGCGCTCGATGCTGTCGGCGCTGGACCGTCACGGAGTGAAAAAACTCGCGCCGGAGGGCGAACGCTTCGACCCGAATTTCCATCAGGCCATGTTCGAGGTGCAGAACGCCGACGTGCCGGCGAACACGGTGGTCCAGGTCGTGCAGCCAGGCTACTCGATTGGCGACCGGGTTCTGAGACCCGCCATGGTCGGCGTGTCGAAGGGCGGGCCGAAGCCGGCCGCCGAAGCGCCTGCAGAACCGGGGCCGGTCAACGAGCAGGCCGAGAAGGACGCGTGATGCAAGGCAATAGGGCGTTAGGGCAATAAGGCAGCAGGGGAAAGCTTCGCCATACTCGGTGCATTGACCCGCGAGGGTCCGCGCGGTCTATTCCTATTGCCCTACCGCCCTACCGCCAATTGGGTCGCCATGAACCCGATCCTCGTCTTCGACTACGCCGGCGTCGCGGTCTTCGCGGCCACCGGCGCGCTCGCCGCATCGCGCAAGCAGCTCGACATCATCGGCTTCCTGTTCCTGGCGGCCGTCACCGGCATCGGCGGCGGAACCTTTCGGGACCTGATCATCGGTGTGCCGGTCTTCTGGGTGGCGAACCCCGCCTACATCGTCGTTTGCGCGGCGATCGCGATCGGCACGTTCTTCACCGCTCATCTCGTCGAGTCACGCTACAAGCTGCTGCTCTGGCTGGATGCCGTGGGCCTGTCGGCCTATGGCGTCATGGGCGCCGCCAAGGGCCTCGCCGCCACCGGCTCCCCGACCGTCGCCGTGGTGATGGGCGTGCTGACCGCGACCTTCGGCGGCATCCTGCGCGATCTCCTCAGCCACGAGCCATCGGTCCTGCTCCGGCCCGAAGTCTACGTGACCGCCGCACTCGCCGGCGCCGCAACCTTCACGGTGCTCGATGTCGGCGGATTTCCGACGCTCGCGGCCGCGATCATCGCCTTTTGCACCGCCTTCGTCATTCGCGGGGGAGCGCTCAAGTTCGGCTGGTCGTTCCCGACCTATCGCGGCCGGCCGGGCCGGCGTCCCGAGGACATTCCGTGACCGACGCTTGAGGGCGGGCGGCGCGCTGCCTATCTGCCTTCAAATGCTGGACCCGGACCGATGATCTTCACAGCCGCCCGACGCGCGCTCTCCGACCTCGGCTCGGCCGAACTGAGGCCGATCCTCTACAAGACGATCGGCTTGACCCTCGCGGCGCTGATAGGCCTCTGGTTCCTGCTCGGCGGCCTCGCCGACTGGTTGGCGCTGCCGTTCGTCGACGACCTCGTCGACCGCATGCCGGACTGGGCCGGCTGGCTTTCGGCGCTGGCGACGATCGTCGTCGGGATCGGCATCGCGATCGGGCTGGCCTTCCTGCTCGGGCCCGCCACGGCCATCGTCGCCGGCTTCTTCCAGGACGATGTCGCCGAGCGCATCGAGCAGCGCTCCTATCCCGCCGATGCGCCAGGGACGGCGCTGCCTCTCGCCCGTTCGGCGGTGCTGTCCCTGAAGTTCTTCGGCGTGGTGCTGGCGGGCAACCTGCTCGGCCTCGTCCTTCTGCTCGTGCCCGGCGTCAACATCATCGCCTTCTTCGTCATCAACGGCTATCTGCTCGGCCGCGAGTTCTTCGAATTCGCCGCCATGCGCTTCCGGCCGGAGGCCGACTCCAAGGCGCTTCGAAGGCGGCATGCCGGCTCCGTCTTCATCGCCGGGCTGCTGGTGGCCGGGGTGATGTTCGTGCCGGTGGTGAACCTGCTCGCCCCCTTCTTCGGCGCGGCCTTGATGGTCCACCTGCACAAGCTGATCACGGAGCGCGGCGCCGGGGCGGCGGCCGGACCCGGCCGCAATGCCTGACCGCTTCTAATGTTGACGCTGTCAAGATAGACGGGTAGCTTGTTCCGGGCGCTCAGCCGGTCGAGGTAGCCATGCAATCCACCGATCTCATACTCGCCATCCTGCATCACCTGCTCATCCTGATGTATGCGGGCATCTTCATCGCCGAGGCCTTTCTCGTCCGGCCCGGCCTGGCAGGCGCCAATCTCGCGACGGTGGGTCGCCTGGATTCCATGTATGGCTCCATTGCCGGCGCGGTGATCCTGGTCGGCATCGGCCGCGTGGTGTTCGGGCTGAAGGGTTGGGAGTTCTACGTCGCCTACTGGGCCTTCTGGGCCAAGATGGCGGCCTTTCTCGCCATGGGCCTGCTGTCGATCGTGCCCACGATGCGGATCATCCAGTGGCGCAAGGCGGCGGCCGCCAACCCGGCCTATGTGGTGCCGGAGTCGGAGATCGCGGTGGCCCGCAACTTCATCCGCGCCGAGGCCGTCATGTTCGCGCTGGTGCCGGTCTTCGCGGCCATCATGGCGCGCGGCATCGGCTACTGAACGGCTTCGGCCAGCGGTTCCAGGGGCACCAGCGGTGCAGGAACCGAGGTCGTTTTCTCGACCGCCCGGCACAGGTCGGCGATGACGCAGAGCGGACATTCCGGCTTGCGCGCCTTGCAGACATAGCGCCCGTGCAGGATCAGCCAGTGGTGGGCGTGGCCCATGTATTTTTCCGGGATGACCGCGACCAGCCCGCGCTCGACCTCCTCCGGCGTCTTGCCGGGCGCCAGCCCCAGCCGGTTGCCGATCCGGAAGATGTGCGTGTCCACCGCCATGGTCGGCTGGCCGAACGCCATGTTGAGCACCACGTTCGCAGTCTTCCTGCCGACGCCGGGCAGCTTGACGAGTTCGTCGCGGTCGGCCGGCACCTCGCCGTCATGGTCGCGGATCAGGGCTTCCGACAGCGCGATCACGTTCTTCGCCTTGTTGCGCCAGAGCCCGATGGTGCGGATGAACTCGCCGACCCTGGCCTCGCCGAGGGCCAGCATCGTTTCAGGCGTCTCGGCCGCGGCGAAGAGCGCTCGCGTCGCCTTGTTCACCCCGGCGTCGGTCGCCTGCGCCGAGAGCACCACGGCGACCAGGAGGGTGAAAGCGTCGACATGCTCCAGCTCGCCCTTCGGCTCGGGCCGCTGCACGGAGAAGCGGTGGAAGATCTCCTCCACCTCGTCGGGCGTGTAGAGCAGGTGCGGCCGCCTCGGCCTCAGCCTCGGCCGAAGCAGGCTCGGATCGCGGCGGATCGGCGCGGCGGCGTTTTTGGGTTTGGGCTTGTCCATGGCCGATCTATAATCGGCGGCAATGGACGAGACAAACCCGCCACCCGACCGCCCGATATTCAGCGCATTGCTGACCCCGCACCGTTCGCTCGGCCGCACCGGCTTTCTCGTCCTGATGGGCGCGCTCGGTTTCGCCTGGCTCGCCACCGGGCTGTTCTTCCTGAGCGCCGGGGCCTGGCCGGTCTTCGGCTTCTTCGGGCTCGACCTGCTGGCGATCTACGTCGCCTTTCGGCTGAACTACCGCGCCGCCCGCGCCCGGGAGGAGGTTTCGGTCTCCCGCACCGCGCTTGAGATCCGCAAGGTGGCGCCGTCGGGCCGCGCCGTGGAGCACCGGTTCAACCCATTCTGGGCGCGCTTCGCCGTCTCCCGGCATCAGGAGATCGGCATCACCCGCATGGCCGTCGAGGGGCAGGGGCGCAGGGTGCCGATCGGCGCGTTCCTCAATCCGGACGATCGCGAGACCTTCGCCACCGCCTTCGGCAACGCATTGGCGACGGCCAAGGCGGGGTAGGCCGGCTCAGGCCGCCTCGCGCACCTGATAATCCTTGATCGCGTCAAAGCGGATCGCCTTCCAGCGGTCGGCCTCGTAGTTCAGGCCGAAGCCGTGCGGCGCCAGAAACACCGGGTCGCCGTCCAGGTCGCGGGCGATATCGCCGCGATGCGCCTCGATGAAGCGCTCGACCTCGGCATCGTCGGCGGCCGATATCCAGCGGCAGACGGTGAAGCGGGCCATCTCGAAATCGACCGGCAGGTTGTATTCCACCGACAGCCTCTCCTTGAGCACGTCGAGCTGCAGCGCGCCGACGACTCCGACGATCGCCGGCGATCCGTCGTCGGGCTGGAAGAGCTGCACGACGCCTTCCTCGGCCATCTGCTGCAGCGCTTCCTTGAGCTTCTTCGCCTTCATGGCATCGCCCAGGCGCACGCGCCGGAGGATTTCCGGCGCGAAGTTCGGCACGCCGCGGAAGATGATGTCCTCGCCCTCGGTCAGCGTGTCGCCGATCCTCAGCGTGCCGTGATTGGGAATGCCGACCACGTCGCCGGCATAGGCCTCGTCGGCGGTGATGCGGGTGCGTGCGAAGAAGAACTGTGGCGCCGAGAGGCTCATCTGCTTGCCGGTGCGCACCAGCTTGACCTTCATCCCGCGCTCCAGCGTGCCGGAGCAGACGCGGACAAAGGCGATGCGGTCGCGGTGGTTGGGGTCCATGTTCGCCTGGATCTTGAAGACGAAAGCCGACAGATCCGGTTCGGTGGCGTGGATGACGCGCTTGTCCGCCTCCTGGTCTCGCGGCGGGGGCGCCCAGGCTCCGAGCGCCTCGATCAGGTCGCGCACGCCGTAATTCCTCAGCGCCGAGCCGAAGAAAACCGGTGTGAGGTGGCCCTCGCGGAAGGCGGCGAGGTCGAATGGCCGGCAGGCCTCGCGGGCGAGTTCCAGTTCCTCGATGAAGGCTTCGCGTTCGTTTTCGGGCAGGAGGCCAGAGACCCGGTTCGAGTCCGGGCCGTTGACCTTCTGACGCTCGACCTGCTCGTCCGAGCCCCGGATAGCGTTTTCCGCAAGGTGATAGGTGCCCGAAAAGCTCCTGCCCTGGCCGATGGGCCAGGTGATCGGCGCGGTGTCCAGCGCCAGCTTCGCCTCGATCTCGTCGAGTATCTCGAACGTGTTGCGGGCCTCGCGATCCATCTTGTTGACGAAGGTGACGATCGGAATGTCGCGCAGCCGGCAGACCTCGAAGAGCTTCAGCGTGCGCGGTTCGATGCCCTTGGCAGCGTCGATCACCATGACGGCGCTGTCGACCGCCGAGAGCGTACGGTAGGTGTCGTCGGCGAAGTCCTCGTGGCCCGGCGTGTCCAAGAGGTTGAAGACGTTGTCGCCATACTCGAAGGTCATCACAGAGGTGACCACCGAGATGCCGCGCTCCCGCTCGATCTTCATCCAGTCGGAGCGAGTGTTCATGCGGTCCTTCTTGGCCTTCACCTCGCCGGCGAGCTGGATCGCGCCGCCGAAGAGGAGAAGCTTCTCCGTCAGCGTCGTCTTGCCGGCGTCCGGGTGCGCGATGATCGCGAAGGTGCGGCGGCGCGCCACCGCCTGTTCGATTGTATCCGCCATGTCGGGGTTCCGTTCGGTGGCGGGCTTATAGCGACGGCGATGCGGACTGTCGAACGGAAAGGGTGGAGGCCTCCGTTCAGGCGGGGACAGTGGGTCGATGCGACCCTCCGCGCCAGATGACCCATGCGGTGAGCCCCGCCGCCGCCACGCAGATGAGGGCGAGTTCGGTCGGCGATGTCCCCGATAACAGCACTTCATGCATGATCCTGCCTGGCATGAAGGTGAAGAAACCGGCGATGACCAGCGCCCCGAGATAGGTACCCTGCATCGTGCGCTTGTGCGCCGACACGTTGCGCCTGCGGATCATGGCGACGCCATAGACCAGCGAGACGAAGGCGCCAACCGAGAGCAGGTGGATCGGACTCCAGATACCCCAAAGCCTGATCGTGTGGATGAAGAGCGAGGAGAACACCACCACGAGCATCAGCAGCACCCAGACGCGCCCGAGCATCATGTGGGTTCGCCCGCCCTTCCGGCGGAACAGCACGACGCCACCCAGGACGAAGGCCGCGACCGCCGCGGCGACATGAACCTGGATCGCGGGCGAGGCGGAGATCAGCGGTTCGAGGGTCATGGTCGTTCCTCTGCTGGGCGGTTGACTCGACGATTGCCGGCTTGACTAGCGGCCGGCCCCGCCGCCATTCAAAGGCGGATGCGTGAAACGCGGATCGGCGACGTGAACGACGGCCCCGTGCAATTCGCGAAGCGCGAACTGCTGCGGCAGTTCTCGACGCCCCGCGTCTGGGTCGCCCTCGTCGCGGGCGCGCTGGTGGTCGGCCTGGTCGGGCCGTTCGGAACCTTCGACGCCCTGCCGCTCCTGCCGCGCCTCGGCTACTGGCTGGCGATCGGCATCGTCACCTATGCCGTCGGCCACGGCACGGTGTACCTGCTCGTCCGCGTCGCTCGCCGCCGCGGCATGCCGGGCGCGCCGGGCTTCGCACTGGCAGGTGCTTTGGCAGGCCTGCCGGTCGCGGCCATCGTCATCGGCTTCAACGCCGCCCTGTTCGGCAATGTCGGACCGACCGTCGATGCGCTCCTGCTCATCGTGTACTGCGTCGTCATCGCCGCGGCGGTGTCCGTCATGGTGGCGCTGTTTTCGATGCCGGCCGCCGGCATCGCCGAGACTTCGCCGGCCGTCCCCGAACCGCCTGCGCCGACGCGTCCCGCGCTCCTCGACCGGCTGCCGGTCGGGAGGCGGGGAGCGCTGTCCCACCTGTCGATGCAGGACCATTATGTCGAGGTCCACACCGACAAGGGCTCCGCCCTCGTTCTGATGCGGCTCGCGGACGCAATCGCGGAGACCGCCGGCGTCGACGGTCTCAGGGTCCATCGCTCGCACTGGGTCGCGAAGGATGCGGTGACCGGCACGACACGCCGGGATGGCAGGCTCTTCCTGAGACTTGGCGGAGGGGCCGAGCTCCCGGTGAGCCGGGGCTATCTCGCGGGCGTGCGCGAAGCCGGTCTCGGACGCTGATGGCGGGGGCGCCTCTACCGAAGGTGGTCATCGTCGTGGGCGCCGGCATCGTCGGCGCTTCGGTCGCCTGGCATCTCGCGATGAGCGGAGCTACCGTCACGATCATCGACGCGGCCGAGCCGGGCGGCGTCGCGACGTCCGCGTCCTTTGCCTGGATCAACGCGACGTCCGGAAATCCGCCAGCCTATGTACGGCTGCGGATGCGTTCCATGGCCGAATGGACGCGCCTGGCGGCCGAGTGTCCGGGCATACCGCTTTCATGGTGCGGTGGCCCGTTGTGGGACCTTGCGCCGGACGAACTCGAAGCCTTCGCGACAGAACGCAACGAACAGGGCTACCCGATCCGAATCGTCGGACGAGACGGGGCCGCGCGCATCGAGCCGGCGCTGGTCGCATGGCCCGAGCGCGCCGTTCATGCTCCGGGCGAGGGCGTCGCCGAACCGGTAGCGGCGGCGCAGGCGATCGTCGCCGACGCGACGGCGCGAGGCGCCGTTCTGCTGGCCAGGACGATCGTTCGCGCGATCGACCGCTCCGGCCGGCGCGTCGCCGTCGACACCGACAGGGGCCGGCTCGAGGCCGATGCCGTCGTCATCGCTGCCGGCGTCGCGAGCCCGGCGATCGCGGCCACGGCCAATATCGAACTCGCTTTGGATGCGCCGCCCGGCCTGCTGGTGCATTCGAAGCCGCACCCGAAGTTGCTGCACGGCGTGGTGCTGGCCGAAGACCTTCACATGCGCCAGACCGCCGAAGGCCGGCTGGTGGCCGGCGCGGATTTCGGCGGCGGCGATCCTGGCGAACATGCCGAGGCGACGGCGCGGGCGCTGTTCGCGGCGATGAAGGCGATGCTGAGAGGCGCGGAGGGACTCGCGTATGAGCGCTATTCGGTCGGTCGCCGCCCGACGCCGAAGGACGGCTACCCCGTGGTCGGCGAGGCCGCGCCCGGCATCTACCTTGCCGTCACGCATTCGGGCGTCACGCTGGCGCCCGCCATCGGCCGGTTCCTCGCGGAAGAGATCATGGAAGGCCGCCGCGAGCCGCTGCTCGAACCCTACCGGCCCGACCGCTTCGCGTATGTCAGCCGATCCTCAGATCGAACGCGCCTTCGGCCATCGTCTCGCCATTGACCAGCAACTCGACCACATGCCGGCCGGGATGGTGTTTTCGCGTCGAGAAGTCTCGGATCGCCTGGGAGATCGACAGCTCGGCCGACCCGCCTGCGGGCAGGTCGATCTCCTTCAGCTTGAACACCTTGCGGCTCGCCGCGCCGCCCTTGCGCGCATAGTGCACCGCATAGTCGACCACCAGGCGCTGCAGGCAGTCGGCCGCGGAGGCCAGCGTCGCCGTGATCGCGATGCGCTCGCCGAGTTCGATCCGGGCCGGCTCGACCGTGAAGCGCCTGACAGCGACTTCGGCCTTGCCGGTCGCGCCGACCAGCGACAGAGCGGCGGGCTCGCCCTTCTTGATCAATGTCCGCAGCGCGTGGCGGACGATCCAGGCCGTGCGCGGATCGCCGCGATCCCATCCCGAAACGCGTTCGATCAGTGCGGCCGGATGATCCTTGCCGATGTCGTTGAGGTGGTTCGCCACGGACTTGCGCACATAGGGGCTGCCATCGGCCCTGAGCGCCTCGAGAATCGGCATTGTCGGCGAAGGGTCGACGATCAGGTTCTTCAGCTGGAACGACCACGGCAGGCGCGGACGCGAGCCCTCGCTGGCGAGCCGCCGGACGTGCTCGTTGTCGTCATCGGCCCAATCGCGCATGACCGCCAGCGTCCGGTCGAAATCGCCGACCAGGAAATGCCGGATGGCGAACTCCGACGAGCCGTAGCGCGTCAGGTGCCTGAGCGCCTGCATCGACCGGTCGAAATGATTCCTGCCGTACAGCGCGACATATTCCGACAGCGCGATCGCCGCGAAGGAATGGCCGACGCGCGGCGCCAAGTCGCGCAGGATGCTCGCCGCACGGTCGAAGTCCTCAGGCAGCACCGCGTGCAACGCCGTCGCGGTCCGGCGCACGCGCTGCATGATGCCGAGAGCGGCGAGGTCCTTCGTCGCGACCGCCATGAACCGCTTCCCGTCGAAGGCCGGCCACACCGCCGCCGCCTCGGCCGCGATGTGCCGGAACCGGTCGCGGTCGAAGATCTCCTTCAGTGCGGGAAAGCTGGGGTCGGCCATCGGAACTCCTCGACTCGCGGCGCGCAATAGCACGTAGGGGCGCGAAAGTTGTCAGGAGACGCCGCGCGAGCGGAAAGCCATTCCCGGGGATCGGGGGGCCGATCGGTGATATCGCGTCGTCAGCCTGCGAGCGCGAGCGGCGTCGGCACCGGTTCGAACGGTCTCAGGGTCATGCCGGCTCTCGAGACGATGACGATGCTCGATGGCGGGATGGCGTGCCACTCGCCACCCTCACGGTCGAAGGGCTCGGACACCAGGCAGCGACCCTTGCCGAACATGCTGGTGTAGAGCGTTGGCGCGACGCCGCCCGTGGCGTAGCGCACCGCGAACAGACGCTCCCCGTCGGAGAAGGCGGCGGTGAGCTTGAATGCCGGTTCGATCCCCGTCCGGCGCTGGGCATCCAGCACGCTGGCGACGGCGTGCCCCAGCGCCGCCTCGGGATCGGACTCGAGCCCGCGATCGAGCACCAGGCGAAAGAACAGCTCCGAATCCGTCGTCCCCTCGAGGGCGTCGTAGTGCCGGTCGGCAAGCCCTGCCTCCAACCGGCGGCGGATCGCCTCGAAGCCGGTGATTTCGCCGTTGTGCATGAACGACCAGCGCCCGGCGACGAAGGGATGGCAGTTGAAGCGGGCTGTCGCGCCGGTCGTCGCGGCGCGAACATGGGCGAGGAACAGGCCGGATCGGATCTGCCGGCAGAGGCTCTTCAGGTTGGGGTCCGACCAGGCCGGCAGGATGTCGCGGTAGAGACCGGGTTCCGGCCGGCCCGCATACCAGGCGAGGCCGAAGCCGTCGGCATTGGTGGCGGACCGGGCCTCCGCCGCGCAATGGCTCTGGCGGATCAGCGAGTGGCACGGCTGGGCCACGATCTCCTCGAGGAAGACCTCTTCACCCAGATAGGCCGCCCACCGGCACATCACCGTCCCCTGTTGTGCGTCCGCTCGGCCAGCTCGCGCACGATCCGCGAGGCCGTAGTCTCGAACAGAAAAGGCAAGAAAGCGTGAATCAGCGCCGCGCCGGCGGCCAAGGCGAGCCGCGAGGCGAACCAGGCGGCGAACGCCATGTGGCCGAAATAGGTCTCGTCGACGCTTTCGGGATGGGTCGTGAACAGACGGGCAAGGTGGGCGGTCATGGCGGTTCCCTTCGTCATGAGGGCTTCGGATGGTGAGTAGTCTGCCATGTCGAAATGGTTCATCGGTCCCAATTCGTCCTTGCACATCAATAGGCTTTGGGACATTCATCCCAAGATGGCGTCGGAAATCGATACGATTGACCGCAGAATCCTGGCGGAACTGCAACGCGACGGCACGCTCTCGGTCGACCAGCTATCGGCTCGGGTCGCCTTGTCGCGCAACGCCTGCTGGCGTCGCGTCAGGCGGCTGGAGGACGATGGCGTCATCACCGGGCGGGTGGCGCTGGTCGACGCGGAGAAACTCGGCCTCGGCCTGTCGGTGTTCATCATCGTGCGGACGTCGAACCACGATCCCGACTGGCTTGCCCGCTTCCGGGCGGCCGTGACCTCGTTCCCCGAGATCACCGGCGTCTACCGCATGTCCGGGGACCTGGACTATGTGCTGCGCGCCCGCGTCGCGGACGTGAGGGCCTATGACAGGCTCTACCAGCGCCTGATCGCGAGAGTGCCGCTCTCCGACGTCTCCGCCTCCTTCGTCATGGAAGAAATCAAGGAAACGACGGTCGTGCCGGTGGAGGTTCGCTAGGCGATATCCAGAGCTTTCTACCCGCCGGCCGTTGACCGGGACGATCGCGTGGGGGACACCGTCGCCATGTCTGCGACAATCTCCGTCGTTCGCCTGCCGCATGCCGAGGATCTGGCCCTGCCGTCCTACGAGACCGCGGGTGCTGCCGGCATGGACCTTCGCGCCGCAGTGCCCGACGACCGGCCGTTGCTCGTGCTACCAGGCCGCCGCGCCGCCGTGCCGACCGGGCTGACGATGGAGATACCGGACGGTTTCGAGGGCCAGGTGCGGCCACGCTCCGGCCTCGCGCTGAAACATGGCGTGACGTGTCTCAACACGCCGGGCACCATCGACAGCGACTATCGCGGCGAGGTGAAGGTCATCCTGGTCAATCTCGGCGACGACGATTTCCTGGTGACGCGCGGCATGCGCATCGCCCAACTCGTGATCGCGCCTGTGACACGCGCGCGGATCGAGGAACGCTGGACCCTTGGCTCCACCGCGCGTGGCGGAGGCGGCTTCGGCTCCACGGGAACGGGCTGAGCAGGTGAAGCGTCTCGTCCTCGGTTTCGTCGGCGCCATCCTTCTGGCGTTCGCCGCGTCGGCGCAGGAAGTCACGTTCCCGGAAGTTGGCGACAGCGTGCCGGGCGTTGACGGCGCAACATATCTCGACCTGGTCCGGGAGGTGGTGACCGATGCCGCCATCGGGCCGGACGGATGGGCCACAGGCACCAAGGTGACGCCGCTTCGCCACGTGGCCGGCGATGACCGGACCGTTCTCCCCCCGGAACGCGCCGTGCTGGAGACCGGCATCAGCGCCCTCCCGCTGGCCGACGGCAAAAGGCTGCTCCTGATGTTCGAGATCGGCCGTCCGGAGGGAGATGCCGCAAACTTCGCGGTGCTGGCGCTCTACCGGCTCGATGCGACGCCTCGCCTGCTCGACGCGGTCGATGTCGGCTACGACGAGAGCAATTTCTTCCTGAACCCGCCGATCTCCCCTCTCGGCGGCGGCGACATGATCCTCACGCTCGGCCTGCACTTCAACTCCAGCCAGGTCTACCAGACGACGGGCATCACCCTGCTGCGTGGCGACCGGTTCGAATTCATCGATGGCGTCTTCACCTTCGATGAACATGCATGCGCATTCGACCGCACGCAGCGCATCGCCTTCGACATCCAGCCCCCCACCGGCACATTCGCCACCATCGACGCCTCCGTGACAGAGTTGACCACCCTGACCGGCGAGGACTGTGGCGAGGACCCGGCGCCACAGGACGCAGAGCGCACGATCGCCAATGCCTATGAATGGGACGCCGTTCAGGAGCGCTACGTTCCCGATTCCGACGCGTTCGAGCGGCTGCGACAGGAAAACGAGCAGCGCTTCTGACCCTGGTCCAACCACATCGGCTCCTGGACGGTCTGTCGGCCACGCCGGGGATGCTGTAGGCTTCGCGGCAGTCATCAATCGCGGGTTCAGCCATGAACAAGGGCAAGGTTTTCCGCGCGCTGCACGAGGCGCGCGAGGCGTTCATCCTCCCGAACCCGTGGGATGTGGGCACGGCCCGACTGCTCGCATCGTTCGGGTTCAAGGCGCTGGCGACGACGAGCGCCGGCTACGCCTTTTCGCGCGGCCTTCCCGACGGCGGCGTGCCGTTCGAGACGATGATCCACCACTGCCGGGAGCTTGCCGGCGCCACCGAACTGCCGGTCTCCGCCGATCTCGAGAAAGGCAAGGGCGACAGCGCGGATTCCGCGGCCGAGACCATCTTCGCGGCCGAGGCCGCGGGCCTCGCCGGCTGCTCGATCGAGGACTTCTCGGGCGATCCGGCGAAGCCGATCTACGACTTCGGCCACGCCGTCGAGCGCGTCGCCGCGGCGGTCGAAGCAGCGCGTTCGCTGAAGCGCGATTTCGTCCTCACGGCGCGCGCCGAAAACTTCCTGCATGGCAGGCCCGATCTCGACGACACGATCAAGCGCCTGCAGGCCTTCCAGGAAGCGGGCGCCGACGTGCTCTATGCGCCGGGCCTGGCCGACATCGAGAAAGTCAGCGCCGTCTGCTCGGCTGTCACGCGGCCGGTCAATGTGCTCGCGGTGCCTGGCTTCTCCATGGCCGAACTGGCGGTCGCCGGCGCGAAACGCGTCTCCCTCGGCTCGAAGCTCACCACATACGCATTCGGCATGCTGGAGACCGCGTCACGGGAGATGCTGAAGGACGGCACCTTCGGCTTCTCGCGCGCCGGCATGCCCTTCGGCAAGCTCCAGGCGCTGTTTTCGCCGAAATGACACGGCTTTCGGTCACCGACATGCACACCGGCGGCGAACCGGTCAGGATCGTCACGGGCGGGTATCCCGAGATCCGTGGCGGAACGATCCTCGAAAAGCGAGCCCGCGTCCGGGCCGACCTCGACCATCTGCGCAGGATGCTGATGTTCGAGCCGCGCGGCCACTACGACATGTATGGCGTTCTCCCGGTCGAACCGGACCTGCCCGGCGCCGACCTTGCCGTGCTTTTCATGCACAATGAGGGCTATTCGACCATGTGCGGCCACGCGGTCATCGCGCTCGGCCGCTGGGCGGTCGACCAGGGCCTGGTGAGTGCGGTCGAGCCGGTGACGGCGGTCAACATCGAGTGCCCATGCGGCCTGGTCGCCGCCTCGGTGGAGGTCAATGACGGAAAGGCGGGCGCGGTCTCCTTCGAGAGCGTGCCGGCCTTCCTGTTCGCGCGCGACCTTTCGCTCGATCTCCCTGGTTACGGGAGCGTTGCCTTCGACATCGCCTATGGCGGTGCGTTCTACGCCCTGGCTGACTGCGCCCAGTTCGGTCTGGCGTTCGGCCGCGAACGCGCGCGGGATTTCGTCGATGCGGCGACCGCGCTGAGCGACCGCGTGAAGGCGGAGATCGCGCTCTCGCATCCCGATCATGCCGACCTCGCCTTCCTCTACGGCTCGATCCTCACCGACGGCGGCGACGGCTCTTCCGGCGCGGCCACCCGCAACGTCTGCGTCTTCGCCGAGGCCGAGGTCGACCGATCGCCGACCGGCTCCGGCGTCACCGCGCGGCTGGCGGCGATGCATGCGAAGGGCGGCGTCGACATCGGCGAGCCGCGCCTGTTCGAGAGCATCGTCGGCTCGCGCTTCACCGGCGAGGTGGCGCGGACGGTGACGCTGGCCGACGGCCGCCCCGGCATCGTCGCGCGCGTCGGCGGCCGAGCCCATTATTCCGGCAAGGCCGAGTACTGGCTGGAGGAGGGCGATCGTCTGGGCGAGGGATTCCTGGTCAGGTAATTGCTCCGCGTCCGATCCATCACGAAGATTGATCGCAGCATTCGCCCGGGTGGCTTCATCCCGCCCGATGCAGGTGTCACAAGCGGGCGACAGGACGAACTGCCATGACGCTTCCCGGCTTCATCGCCTATTGCGGCGCGCTCGCGGTTGCCGCCGCCATCCCCGGTCCCGGGGTCACGGCGCTGGTCGCCCGCGCTCTGGGCTCGGGCTTCCGCTCATCCCTGTTCATGTCCTTCGGCCTTGTCGTCGGTGACCTCACCTATCTGACCGCCGTGGTGCTCGGTCTCGCCTATGTGGCGCAGACCTTCGGCACGGCGTTCCTGATCCTGAAGTGGCTGGGCATCGCCTATCTTGTCTGGCTGGCGGGCGCGATCTGGCGCAGCGGCGTCGTGGCGCAGAACGTCGAGGCGAACCGCTCGCGTGGTGGCGCGGTGGCGAGCTTCCTCTCCGGCCTGGCAGTGACGATTGGCAACCCGAAGACGATGGTCTTCTACCTCGCGCTCACGCCGACGCTGGTCGACCTCGCGACGATCACCGTCACCGACTACCTCATCCTCGCCGCTTGCACGGTCGTCGTGCTGCTGATCGTGCTGGTGCCCTATCTCGTGCTCGCCGCACGCGCACGCTGGTTCCTGTCCTCACCGCGGGCCCTCAAGGTCCTCAACCGCACGGCGGCCGGCTTCATGGTCGGAGCGGCGGCGGCCATCGCCTTCAGGCAGTAGCCCTCGCTTCCAGTCGGCCCGAACGGTATTTTGTCGCCGGCGGCCACTCGGCAATTCGCCCCGGGCAGCCTATGTTGGCGACGCCAAACCAGGGAGATGCCCGTGAACGAGCAGGTCAAGGCCAAGGTGCCCGGACGAGGCCGTGTCTATGATTCGATCACGCAGACGATCGGCGACACGCCGCTCGTGCGATTGAAGAAGTTCGCGCGCGAAAAGGGCATCGTCGCCGACCTGCTCGGCAAGCTCGAGTTCTTCAACCCGATCGCCAGCGTCAAGGACCGCATCGGCGTCGCGATGATCGAGGCGCTCGAGGCCGAGGGCCGGATCAAGCCGGGCCGCACCACGCTCGTGGAACCCACCTCGGGCAATACCGGCATCGCGCTCGCCTTCGCGGCGGCGGCAAAAGGCTACCGCCTGATCCTCACCATGCCCGAGACCATGTCGATCGAGCGGCGCAAGATGCTGCTCCTCCTGGGAGCCGAACTGGTCCTGACCGAGGGCGCCAAGGGCATGAAGGGAGCGATCGCCAAGGCCGAAGAACTCGTTGGAACGATCCCCGACGCGCTGATTCCGCAGCAGTTCGAGAATCCCGCCAATCCTGATATCCATCGCCGAACCACGGCCGAGGAAATCTGGAATGATACCGGGGGGGCGGTCGACATCGTCGTCTCCGGCATCGGCACCGGCGGCACGATCACCGGCGTGGGCCAGGTGCTGAAAGCGCGCAAGCCGCCCTTGACGATGGTGGCGGTGGAACCGGAGGCATCTCCCGTGCTCTCCGGTGGTCAGCCCGGCCCGCACAAGATCCAGGGCATCGGCGCGGGCTTCGCGCCGGCGATCCTCGATACGTCGGTCTTCGACGAGATCGTCAAGGTCTCGAACGACGACGCATTCTCCAATGCTCGTCTGATTGCCCGGCTGGAAGGCGTACCGGTCGGGATTTCGTCCGGCGCAGCATTGCAAGCCGCCGTCGTCGTGGGGCGCCGACCCGAGAATGCCGGAAAGACCATGGTGGTGATCATCCCGTCCTTCGCGGAACGCTATCTGTCCACGGCGTTGTTCGAAGGGCTCGGCGGCTGATCGGCCGATCCCGGGCGTCAGGGGAGCGCGTCGGGGCGCGGGTGATCGAGGGGGGGAGCATGACTTACAGGGTTTACAGCCGACCCGGTTCGGGCGGGTTCGTCGTCGAGGCGGCGCTGTCGCTTGCCGGGCTGCCCTACGAAACGCTCGACGTGACGCGCGATTCGTCCGACGCCGCCTTCCTCGCGGTGAGCCCGCTGAACCAGGTGCCGGCGATCCTTCTGCCCGGCGGCGGCTCGATGACCGAATCGGCCGCGATCTGCATCCATCTCGCCGAGATCGCGCCCGGGCGCATCGCCCCGGCCGTCGGTGATGCGGCGCGTCCCGCTTTCCTGCGGTGGATGCTGTTCATCTCGTCCGAAATCTATCCGGCTCTGATGAAGTTCTATTTCCCGCACAGGAGCACCGCCGGCCGCGACGGGATACAGGCTGTCCAGGCAGCGTCGATCGCCGAAGCGGACCGCTATTTCGAGATCATCGAGAAGGACCTCGCCGGCCGTGCGTGGGTTGCCGGCGAAACGATGTCGATCGCCGACGTCTACCTCCTGATGCTCGCGGCCTGGCACCCGGTCGCCGATGCCCCGCGCCCCGAATGGGTCAACATCGTGCGTGTCTGCGAGGCGACGAGAAAGCACCCTGTCATCGCGGGCATGAATGGCCGGCACAAGCTCTGGTAGGGTTCAGAGGCGCGCCATTCGCTCAGCCAGATAGGCGCGCGCCGGCTTCGCGCGACGTCTCGTTGTAGGCGACATACGGCCCCATCATCTTCTCGATCATCTCCGGGGTCGCAGTGCGGAAGGGGGTGTCGTCCGAGTGGATGAGCAACATGAACTGCATGAGGATCTCCTGACTGAAGGCCGCGTCATCGCGTCCCGGACAATGTCGCGTCAGCAATCGGCCGATCGACAGGCTGGGCCGAAAAACTTTCGCAGGCAATCCGGCACCGGGACGCCTCCCCCTACGAAGGCATCATGAGCCCCGCACTCTTGCGGGTTGGAATATTCGCTTGCTGCCCTACAATCACTGCATCCACAGGGAGGAAATGGAATGCTCAATCTGAACCGCAAGCTTGTCCTGGGCGCCGTGGCCTTGACGCTCGCTGTCGTGCCGGCCAAGGCTCAGGAGTTCATCAACGTCCTGACCGGCGGCACGTCCGGCGTCTATTATCCGCTCGGCGTCGCGCTGGCGAAGATCTACGGCGAGAAGATCGAGGGCGTTCAGACCCAGGTCCAGTCGACGAAGGCGTCGGTGGAAAATCTGAACCTGCTGCAGCAGGGGCGGGGCGAGATCGCCTTCGCGCTTGGCGACTCGGTGCAGGCCGCCTGGGCCGGCAACGAGGAGGCTGGTTTCGCCGCCAAACTCGACAAGCTGCGTGCGATCGCCGCGATCTATCCAAACTACGTCCAGATTGTCGCGTCCAAGGACTCCGGCATTACCGACCTGGCCAGCCTGAAGGGCAAGAGCCTTTCCGTCGGCGCGCCGAAGTCGGGCACGGAACTCAACGCCCGCGCAATCTTCGCGGCCGCCGGCATGAGCTACGAAGACTTGGCGAAGACCGAATATCTGCCCTTCGGCGACTCGGTCGAACTGATCAAGAACCGCCAGCTCGACGCAACGCTCCAGTCCGCGGGACTTGGGGTGGCGTCGATCAAGGATCTTGCCGTGTCGATCCCGACGACCGTCGTCGCGGTGCCCGCCGAGATTGCCGAGAAGATGGGCGCGCCGTTCCTGGCCGCCACCATTCCCGCCGGCACCTACGAGGGCCAGGCGGCGGACGTGTCGACTATCGCAATCACCAACATCCTGGTGACGCATGACGACGTGTCGGACGAAACCGCCTACCAGATGACCAAGCAGCTCTTCGAGAATCTCGACGAGATGGTTGCGGCGCATGCGGCTGCAAAGGTCATTGACGCCGCAAAGGGCGCCCAGGGTCTACCGATCCCGCTGCACCCTGGCGCCGAACGCTACTACAAGGAAAAGGGGCTGATGTAGTCGGCACGGTCCCTCCCCGCGCCGCGGGGAGGGCGCCATTCATGACAGCAGTCGACGAAAGGGCGGTCGCCGCCGCCGTCCATGATCCGACGCACGGCAGCTTCCCGCTGTCGCGCGAGGGACGCGTTCTGTTCTGGATCGCCGTCCTCTTTTCGCTCTACCAGATCGGTTCCGCGGCCCACGTCATCAACCTGCCGAGTCAGGTTGTCCGCGCCTTCCACGTCGGCTTCCTAGTCCTGCTCGCCTTTCCGCTTGTCGCCGCGATGACCGGCAAGCCGGCCTGGCTGCGTACCCTCGCCTGGGCGATCGGCATTCTGGGCATGGGCGTGGCCTTCTACCAATGGTGGGAATACGCGCCGCTGATCGTGCGCGCCGGCTTCCCGCTGGAGCGCGATATCGTGGTGGGCGTCGTCGCCCTGGTCACCGTGTTCGCCGCGGCCTGGATCATCATGGGTCCGCCATTGCCGATTATTTCCGGCATGTTCCTGGCCTACTGCCTTTTCGGCCAGTACCTGCCGAGACCGCTCAACCACCGCGGCTACGCTTTCGAACAGATCATTGACCATATGGCCTATGGCACGGAAGGTATCTACGGGATCCCGATCTACGTGTCGGCAACCTACATCTTCCTCTTCATCCTGTTTGGCGCCTTCCTCGAACGCGCCGGCATGATCAAGCTCTTCACCGACGTCTCGCTGGGCCTTGTCGGGCATGCGCGAGGCGGGCCAGCGAAGGTCGCGGTGATCTCTTCGGGCCTGATGGGCACGATTTCCGGCTCGGGCGTGGCAAACGTCGTCACAACCGGCCAGTTCACCATCCCGCTCATGAAGAGGTTCGGTTATCGGTCCGCCTTCGCCGGCGGCGTCGAGGCGACGGCGTCGATGGGCGGGCAGATCATGCCGCCGGTCATGGGCGCGGTGGCCTTCATCATGGCCGAGACGCTGGGCATTGAGTATTATGAGGTGGTCAAGGCCGCCATCGTTCCGGCGCTGCTCTATTTCGGCTCGGCGTTCTGGATGGTGCACCTCGAGGCAGGTCGCAGAAACCTGCTCGGCCTCCCGAAGGCAGACCTTCCATCGCCGCTCGCCGCCCTCCGCCGTGGCTGGTACCTCATCCTACCGCTTGCCGCCCTCGTCTGGCTGCTCTTTTCCGGATACACGCCGCTCTTCGCTGGCACGATCGGCCTGTCGCTGACCGTACTCCTGATTCTCGGCGCCTCGGTCGCGATGGGGCTGCCTTCGCGGGCCCTTCGCGTCATCTTCTGGATCGGGCTCGGCCTTATCGCAGCGAGTTTCCTGAGGCTCGGTATCAACGTGATCCTCTTGGCCGCGGCTGCTCTTATCCTCGCGAACCTGTTCGTTAAGGGTGGCCGCGACACGTTGGCTTCCTGCCGCGACGCACTCGGCGAGGGCGCCAAGACGGCGCTGCCCGTCGGAGTCGCCTGCGCCGTCGTGGGCGTGATCATCGGCACCATGACGCTGACCGGCATCGCCAACACGTTCGGCCAGTACATCGTTTCCGTGGGCGAGAATTCGCTCTTCCTGTCGCTCGTGCTCACCATGATTACGTGCCTCATACTCGGCATGGGCATCCCGACCATCCCCAACTACATCATCACATCAACCATCGCCGGGCCGGCGCTCCTCGAACTGGGCGTGCCGCTGCTGGTGAGCCACATGTTCGTCTTCTACTTCGGGATACTCGCCGATCTCACGCCACCCGTCGCGCTCGCCTGCTTTGCCGCGGCGCCGATCGCAAAGGAAAGTGGCCTGAGGATCTCGATGGAAGCGATCAAGATATCGGCCGCCGGCTTCGTTATCCCCTTCATGGCGGTCTATACGCCCGCGCTGATGCTCCAAGACGGCGGAACGCTCGCGGGGTCGATCGGATACTGGCCGGCCGTCTTCTACATCATCGTAAAGGCGGCCCTTTCCATAGGCCTCTGGGGTGCGGCCGTCATCGGGTTCCTGCGGGCCAGGCTCTCGCTTGCCGAGCGCGTGCTCGCCGCGGCGGCTGCCTTTACACTCGTGGCCGCCCTTCCGGTGACAGATGAGATCGGCTTTGCGCTGGCCGCCCTGCTCATCGGCAGGCATTGGTGGCGTACGCGCGGCGCCGAGGTGCCCGCAATCGGCCGCGCGGCGGAATGACCGTCTGCCTGTTTGCCGCCGGCAAGGCCCTGTCGCTCGGGGCCGCCGCGCTGACCCTCGCCTGGACGCATTCGGTCGAGAAGTCTCGATGGGAGGAAGACTGGCTGCTCACGGACGCCGGCTTGCAGATCGTCGCTGCGCGCGTGAAGGGGTCCGGCGCCGGCATGGAACCCGCGGAGGGGGCCCTCCTGCTCGACGGCTGGTGGCGGTGGAAACCCGACCTGCCGCCGCAGGCGGAACTCGTGCTCGCCGCATCCGGCGCGACGGGGGAAGGCTGGACCATCTGCGCCGCCGGCGAGTGCCGGATCGTCGGCCAGGACCCGGCGAAGCCGGTCGTCCTACGCGCCTGCCCGTGACCGCAGCGCCTCGCCGGGCGGAACATAGGCGGAGGGAGCGGCGACGTCGCCGGGCAATGGCGGGCGCTCGGATCTGGCGCGCGGCCGGCGCATCAGGAGGATGAGCCAGATCGCCCCGCCGACCATGGCGAGGATGCGCAGGAGTTCGGGACCCAGCGCCCGGATCCTCGCGGGGGTGGGTTCGAGGCCGGGGACCGGTTGCGACTGCGCCGCCTGACCGGCCGGCCCGGCGAGCCAGTTCCGCCGCATCCAGTAGCCGTCCACCACCGACCCGAACGACTGCGCCGGATAGCTCCCGCCGGTCATCGTACCGCCTCGCTCGGACTGCGCGACGACCGAACCGGCGAAATCGGCGGTAAAGCCGACGAACCACGCGTCGCGCCCCTTGTTGCTGGTGCCGGTCTTGCCCGACACATGCGCCGCCCTGCTCTTGCCGGCCGCCGCGCGCGCCGTGCCGTGGTCGGCCGTCACAGGCCCACGCAGATCGACCATCATCCGGTATGCGACCTTGTCGGAAAGCACGCGCCGCGGCTCTGGCGCGGGCCGCGCGGCGATCGTCCGGCCATCGGCGTCCAGCGCGCCGGCGAAGGCGACGGGATCGCGCAGCCAGCCGCCATTGCCGAAGGCGGCGATCATGCGCGTCGCCGTGAGCGCGTTGGCGTGCACGCCTCCCGTGGCGATCAGCAGCGGGTTGTCCGGCACGTCAAAGCCGAAATCCCTGACCATCGCACCCGCCTTCGGACCGAGGGCCGCGGCCAGCCTGACGAAAGGCCTGTTGCAGGAATGCGCGAGCGCCGCCGCGGGAGCCATCGCGCCTCGACACCAGCGACTGTCCTCCCGCGGGGAATATCCGTCGAGCGGCGAGGTCGCGTACTGGCGTTCGGCGAGCTCTCCGGTTTCGAGCGCCGCCGCATGGAGCATGGCCTTGCCGATGGAGCCGATCGACCGCCTGCTCTCGAAGGCGGCGTTGTATTGGGCGGCGGCATAGTCGGGACCGGCGACCGCCAGAACCTCGCCGCGCCGGTCGATGAAGACACTGGACGTGACGTAGCCGCGCGGGCTGCCCGCGGCCGCGTCGTCGGCCATCGCCTGGAATTCGGGCGACAGGGTCAGGAACAGCCGGGCAGTCCGCCCGAGGTCGACACCGCGCAGGACCGCCTGCTCGCGCGCGAGGTCTCGCAGGCGACGGTGTTCGAATGGCCGCCGCGCGCTGGCGCGCAATCGACCGTTGCCTCCGAACACCCGACCCGATTCGAGCTTGCGACGCGCGGTGTCCGCCGCAACCCGGGCTTCCGCCTTGCTGATGTATCCACCATCGACCATGTCGGCGAGCACGCCACCCGTCGCATGCGCCAGGCGCTCGGCGTTGCGCGCGGGATGGCGAGCATTGGGGGCCGGCAGCATCGCGACCAGCATCGCCGATTCGTCGAGTGCGAGATCCTGCGCATGCTTGCCGAACAGTCGTCGCGCCGCCGCTTCGAACCCGAAGAGGCCCTCCGCATGCGGCGCGACGTTCAGATAGGCGGCGAGGATCGTCTTCTTGTCGAGCGCGGCTTCCAGTCGACGCGCGACGATCCATTCCTTGCGCTTGCGATCGAACGCGGCGAGATCGGCCCTGACCGTCGTCCAGCCGGGCATCCATCCGAGATCGTCATCCCAGCCTGTCCACCGGTCATGACGGTTGAGGAAGAGCGTCCGCGCAACCTGCTGCGAGATCGTGCTGCCCCCGCTCGCCGATCCCGGCCCAAAATATCCGACGATGGCGCGAAGGATGGCGACCCGGTCGACGCCGTCGTGCCAGCGGAAGCGACGGTCCTCCGACGCCTGCACGGCCGCGACCAGGAATGGCGAGAACCTGTCGATGCCGAGCGCGGTCGGGCACAGCACCGCCTCGGGCCCGAACACTGCCGTGACCTGGCAGCGGCCTGACAGGTCGCCGACCTCCTCCGCCGACGGGAGGCCTGTGCCGTAGCGGTGACGTTCGAGCCGGTCGAGCGCATCGACGCCCCGCACGGCAAGCGAAGGCAGGGTGATCACACCCAGACACGCGACCAGCGCTGCGGCGCATAGTTTCCTGGCGCGACCCAAACCGCCCCCCACCATCCGCTGGCGAATGCCGGCGGAGCATGGGGTTAGACTAGCAGGGAATTTGTCGACGTTAAGACCGCGTTAACCTCGGCACGCGGTGTCCCGCATCAGCGGATGGCGAATCCCGCCTCGACGGTGCGCGTGCGGCGCGCGCAGGCTGGCCCGGGACCCCTCATGTAGTGGCGCTCCGGTCGATAGGTCGGGGCGACGAACTCGCGAAGCGTCGAGGCGGCCTGAATGAAATGGCTCCAGATGATCATCTTTTTCTTGTCCCTGTCGTCCCGTCGGATGTCCCTTCCGATCCTGAGACGGCACTCTAAGCGAGCACCCGTGAATAAGCGGTGAACGCGACATTAAGCTTTGGCCGGATTCGCACCCGAATCATGGCCGAACCTTGCGCCTTTCCGGGCATTCCCGAGGCCGCGGCCGAAACAGCGGCGCATGTTGCAGATGGGGCACATCGACGTGCGGCGCCGTTTCACGGAACAAGCCGCAACCTGCCGCGTTTGCCGGGCAAGGCGGGGGCGCGCCGCATGACGGCGCTCCCGACCACCGGACACTCGCGAAAGGGACAAGGCCATGGGCTTCTTCACGAAGGACATCAAGACACTGGACGACCTGTTCGTGCACACGCTGCGCGACATCTACTACGCCGAGAAGCAGATCAAGAAGGCGCTTCCGGACATGATCGACAAGGCGACGAACCCGATGCTGAAGGCGGGCTTCGAAAAGCATCTCAAGGAGACCGAGGGCCATATCGGCCGGGTGGAACAGGTGTTCGAGATGCATGGGGTGAAGGCGAAAGCCATCAACTGCCCGGCGATCGACGGCATCCTCAAGGAGGCTGACGAAGTCGCAGGCGAGGTCGACGACAAGCAAGTGCTGGATGCGGCGCTGATCGCCGCCGCCCAGGCGGTCGAACATTATGAGATGACCCGATACGGCACGCTGGTCGAATGGGCCAAGCAGCTCGGCCGGTCCGACTGCGCCGCGGTTCTGAAGAAGAACCTCGACGAGGAGAGGGCGACCGACAAGAAGCTGACCGAACTCGCCGAGAGCAAGGTCAACCTGCAGGCCGCGGAGTAGGCCGATTCCGGGAGGGTGGGCGCGCCGCGCCCACCCTCTCACGCGCTGCCGATGAGAATGCCTGCGGCGAAGACGAGTCCGCCGCCGAGCACGACCTGGAAGGCCGCCCTCAGGAAGGGGGTGTCCATGTAGCGGTTCTGGATGAAGGCGATCGCCCAGAGTTCAAGAAAGACGACCGCCGCCGCGACAATGGTCGCCGTCCAGAATTCAGGAATCAGGTAGGGCAACGCATGCCCGAGACCGCCGAGCGCGGTCATGAGGCCCGACGCGAGACCCCTCTTGACCGGCGATCCACGCCCGGAAAGTTTGCCGTCGTCGTGAGCCGCCTCGGTGAAGCCCATCGAGATTCCCGCGCCGACCGACGCCGAAAGGCCGACCAGGAAGGTCTGCCAAGTGTCGCCCGTGGCGAAGGCCGCAGCAAAGATCGGGGCGAGAGTCGAGACAGACCCGTCCATCAGCCCCGCCAGTCCGGGCTGCACATAGGTCAGGATGAACTGCCGACGTTCGGTTGCGGTTTCCTGCGCCCGGACATCGACGGGCGTGTGCTCGAGACCAAGCTGGCGCGCGAGCGATTCGTGCCCTCGTTCTGCGGCGGCAAGGTCCCCCAGGAGTTTCCGCGTCGATGCGTCGGTCGCCCGCTTGGTCGCCTCGACGTAGAAAAGCTCCGCCTGCCGCTCCATTTCTTCGGCGCTGGCCCTGACCCGGTCGATCCCGAGCGGGCGCACCAGCCAGTCCGGCTTGCGTTCGAAGTAGCCGCGCACATGTTCCCGTCGAATCAATGGGACGCGTTCGCCGAATCGGGCGCGATGCCGCTCGACGAGGGCCGCACGATGCCGGTCCTCCTCCGCGGCCATCTGCTCGAAGACCTTGGCTGATTGGGGAAAGTGATCGGCCAGCCCGTCGGCGTAGGCGCGGTAGATACGGGCGTCATCCTCCTCCGACGAGATGGCAAGGGCCAGCATCTCCTGCTCCGTCAGGGAATCGAAGCTGCGACGGCCGAAGCCGAGGACGCGCGAAAGCATGAGTTGACCACTCTAGATTAGAACCGTTCTAATCTATGCTTCTTTGCAACGATTGGGAAGGAACTCAGTCGAGCGTGCGTCTGAAGCGCGCCAGCGCCACGACCGAGAAGAACACGACGAACCCCACCAGCCACCAGACCTCCGAGGCGATGGCCGGATAGCCGGCGCCCTTCAGCATCACGCCGCGAATGATTCTCAGGAAGTGGGTGAGCGGGAAGATCTCGCCGAACACCTGCGCCCAGTCCGGCATGCCGCGGTACGGGAACATGAAACCGGAGAGAAGCAGCGACGGCAGGAAGAAGAAGAAGGTCAGCTGCATCGCCTGCATCTGCGTGCGCGCCGCGGTCGAGATCGTGTAGCCGAGCAGCACCAGCGACAGGACGAAGATGAGGATGGCGGAGAGCAGCAACGGCATCGAGCCAACGAAGGGCACCCCGAACAGCAGCTTCGCGGTGGCGAGCACGACCGTCACCTGTACCGCCCCGACGACCAGATAGGGCAAAACCTTGCCGAGCATGATCTCGATGGGCGTCGCCGGCATCGCGAGCAGGTTCTCCATCGTGCCGCGCTCGGCCTCGCGCGTAAGCGCCATGGACGTCATCATCACCATGGTCATCTGCAGGATTACGCCGAGCAGTCCCGGCACGATGTTGTATTGCGATATCCCCTCCGGATTGTAGCGTCGATGGACGATCACCTGCAGTTCGCCCGCCGCGCGCTCGGCGGCGATCGCTTCCTGGCCAAGTTCGCGCAGCAGGGCATTGGCGGCGACGGTGCCGAGCGTCGATATGGCTCCCGAGGCGACGGCGGGGTCCGTGGCGTCGGCCTCGATCAGAACCTGCGGCGCATCGCGGCGCACGACGCGGCGCGCAAAGTCCGACGGGATGGTGACGACGAAGGCGACGTCGCCCTTGGCCAGCAGCGCCTCGGCCTCCACCGCCGTCCTGGCGACATGATCGAAGCGGTAGTAGCCCGTCATCTGCAGCGCCGACACCATGGCGCGCGTGTATGGATCGTTGGCGGTGGTGACCAGCGCCGCGGGCAGGCTCTTCGGATCGTTGTTGATGGCGAAGCCGAAAAGCAGCAATTGCAACAGCGGCACGCCGAGCATCATGGCGAAGGTGATGCGGTCGCGCCGCATCTGGATGAATTCCTTCATCAGCAGCGCGCCGAGCCGCGCGAAGGAGAGGAGGCGGGTCATTGCATGTTGTCCCGCGAGGCGCCCATGAACTGTATGAACACGTCCTCCAGGCTCGTCTCGCCGGGCGTCACGCTGGTGCCCGCGCGCCTGCCGAACGGAGCCAGCGCCTCCTCCAGCAAGGCGCGGTCCGATCCGACAACATGCAGCGTCGTGCCGAACGGGGCGACCTGTTCCACGCCCGGCTTGCCGGCCAGCGCCGCCTGCACTTCGTCGAGACGCGGCCCTGCAACGACGAAGGTCGTGAGCCCGGAGTTCCTCACCACTTCCGAGACCGTGCCGGTCGCCAGCATCCTGCCATAGGAGATGTAGCCGATGCGGTGGCAGCGCTCGGCCTCGTCCATGTAGTGGGTGGAGACGAGCACGGTCAGCCCGCCGCGCGCGAGGCGGTGGATCTCGTCCCAGAACTCGCGCCGCGCCTTGGGGTCGACGCCGGCGGTCGGTTCATCGAGCAGGAGCAGCTTCGGCTTGTGCATGATGCAGGCGGCAAGTGCGAGGCGCTGCTTCCAGCCGCCCGACAGCGTGCCGGCGAGCTGCTTGCGCCGCGAGGTGAGCCCGAGGTCCTCCAGCGTGTCCGCCACATGCTGCGCCGCCGGGCGCAGGCGGTAGAGCCGGGCCACGAACATCAGGTTCTCCTCGATGGTCAGGTCCTCGTAGAAGGAGAATTTCTGGGTCATGTACCCGACCTCGCGCTTGATCAGCGTCTGCTCGGTGAGGAGGTCGTGGCCCAGCACCTCGCCCTCGCCGGAGTCGGGCGTGAGCAGCCCGCACATGATGCGGATGGTCGTCGTCTTGCCCGAGCCGTTGGGGCCGAGAAACCCGACGATCTCGCCTTCCTCGACGGTCATCGTCACGCGATCGACGACGGTCTTGTCGCCGAAGCGCTTGACGAGATTGCGCACCGCGATGGCGGCCATCGGAACTACTCGATTTCCGCCAGCGCCACGTCGACGATCTGTCCAGGCTGGAGCGACGTCGAACTCCCCTCCGGCCGTGCCTCCACGAGGTAGACGAGCTTCTGGCGCGTCTCCAGCGAATAGATGACGGGCGGCGTGAACTCGGGTTCGGAGGAGACATAGCTGACGCGCGCCATGAGCCCGTCCGGGCAGCCGTCGCAATGCACGACGAGACGCCTCCCGAGCGCTATGGCGGCGAATTGAGGTTCGGGCACATACAGCCTGAGCTTCACCGCCCCGTCCGGGAGCAGCGACAGAACCGGTGCGGTCGGTCCGGCGAGATCGCCCGAAGAGCGGATCAGGTCGTCGATGCGACCCGCCGCCGGGGCCGTGATCGTTCGTTTGCCGAGCTTCCAGCGCGCCTGCTCGAGTGTTGCCCGGGCCTGGCCGACCTGGCCGCCGGCGGCCTTGATCGTCTCATCTCGAGCCGGCAGCTTGGCGACCGCCAGATTCGCCTCGGCCTGACCAATCGCCGCCTGCGCCACCTCGACCTGGGTGGTCGCCTCATCCAGCTGCGCACGGGTGGCGATGCCGCGCTCAAACAGGTCGGTGACGCGCGCCAGGACCCGGCGCGCCTCCTCGGCCTGCGCCGTCGCCGAACGCACCATCGCCTCCAGGACCGCGATCTCCTCGGGACGCTTGCCCAGCTTGAGGTCGGCGAGCTGCGCTTCCGCCTGGGAGAGGGCCGCTTCGGCCTGCTGCACGGCGATCTCCGCGTCGGCCGTTTCCAGTGTCGCCACGGTGGAGCCGGCCACGACGCGCTCGCCGCGCGCGACCGAGACCGACCGCACCTCGGCCGTGTCGATCGGCGCGAGCAGGACGTAGTCGCCCTCGACATAGCCGACGGCGAATGGGCCGGGCGCCGCGCAAGCGGAAAACAGCGCGGCGGCCAGCGGGACGGAGCAGAGAAGGCTCATGGTTTCCCTCCACTTTGGGACAGGGCGGCATCGATGTTGGCGTGGACGACGGCGAGAATCTTCGCCGCTTCGTCGGGGCCGATCTCCGACCAGCCCATGCGACGCAGCACCGCCTCTCGACCGATACGGAAGTAGACTGCCTGACCAATCATCGTGAACACGGCGATCTTGGTGTGTTCGGCTTCCGCCCGCTGCCCGGTGGCCATCGCCCACAGGCCGCAGAGCCGAGCATGCACGGGCAGGAAGACGCCGTCATAGATGGTGTCGAGCGCGTCCGTCGGATGCGCCATTTCGCGCAGGACGAACTGGACGATCTCGCCGGCTTCCGGCCGGGCGACCACGAAGCTCACGAGCCTTTCCGCCGCGAGGTGCAGCCTCGCCCTAGCTGCATTGGCGTCGACGGGCGCGGCTTCCGCGGCCAGCGCCTGCGAGGCCACGCCCTGCACCGTCTGGACGATGTAGGCCGCGCAGGCGGCGCGCAGGCCCTCCTTGCCGCCGAAGTGGTAGGCGATGGAGCCGATGTTGGCTCTCGCGGCCGCTGCGATCTCGCGGGTGGACGTTCCTTCGAATCCCTTCTGCCCGAAGAGCTTAAGCGAAGCGCGCACGAGCGCACTGCGCGTCATTTCGGAGTTGCCGCTCTGGGCGGTCGGGTCGGGCGGCGTCGTCATGCCCACCTATTAATCAATCGAATGATTAACGTCAAGCGAGCTTGCGCGCTCGCCGGTTGGCCGCTTTACTCCGCGCCATGGCGAAGGAAGCGGAGCGCAAGTTCCTCGTCTCGCGCGGTGCGTGGAGGGAACGGGTGGAGCAGTCCACGCCGATGGTGCAGTTCTACCTCGCATCGGCCGCCGACCGCAGCGTTCGCGTGCGCATCAGGTCCGACACGGCTGTGCTGACGCTGAAGTTCGGCGCGTCCGCCCGCGTCCGCGACGAATTCGAGTATCCGATCCCGCTGGCCGATGGCCGGGACATGATGGCCCTTGCCGTCGGCCGACCGGTCGAGAAGACCCGACACATCGTGCGCCATCGCGGCCGCGCATTCGAGGTCGACGAGTTCTCCGGCGCCCTCGCCGGCCTGGTGGTCGCCGAACTCGAGACCGCCGACGAAGTCGCCGACGCCGAACTGCCGGACTGGCTCGGGCGCGAAGTGACCGACGACCCCGCCTATCTGAATTCTTCGCTCGCACTGCGCGGCCGGCCGGGAGAGGCGCCGTGAGCGCCCGGCTGGCCCCCGGCGAACCATTGGAAGCCGCCGCGCGCCGACTGCTCGCGGAGGAGATCGCGCCGATCGGCGAAGCGCTCGATCTTGCCCGCACCGAACCGTCCGAAGGGGTTCACGAGGCCCGCAGGCGGTTCAAGCGTATCCGTGCGGTGCTTGGCCTGTTGCGCGCCGCCAACGAGGACTTCTTCATCGTCGAGAACGCACGCTATCGCGATCTGTCCCGGACACTCGCCCCGGCGCGCGAAGCGGCGGCGCTCGTCGAGACCCTCGATCGGCTCGCCGAGGACGAGCCGGAGGCCGCCGAAGCACTGTCGGGCCTGCGCGAGCAGTTGACGGCGCGCAGGCCGAAAGGTGGCGACGCCCGCCTCGTCGTGGCGCTCGACAACGCCCGCGCGTGGTGTGACGCGGGCGCGGTCGCCGCATCACGGTTTTCGCCGGCTCTCGACGCCCCCGGGGACGCGGACGTCGTTGCCGCGGGTGTCGCGAGGCCCTTGCGCCGGGCGTCGCGCGCGCTGGCGCGGTTGCGACGCCACGCGACGGCGGAGGATTTCCACGATATGCGCAAGGCGGTGAAGGCGCATGCGGCGCACGTCTCCGTGCTCGCCGATCTGTGGCCCGGCGGCGCCAAAGAGCGCCGCAAACACGCCGGCCGGTTGAGCGACAGGCTGGGGGAGCTCAACGACGTTCATGTGCTGCGCCACCTCGTCATGACCCGCTCCGAACCTCCAGGGGGACTTGCCGGCGCCGCGTGGCTGACGAAGCTCCTGGCCAGGGCGGAGAAGGCCAACGCGCGCGAGGCGCTGGCGATCGCCCGGAAGCTCTTCGACCAGAAACCGAGGATCGTCGGCGCGTCGTTGGCGGATGCGGTCCGGGCAGCCAGCCGACGGGCCGATGAGGCTGACCGTCTGGCAAACCGCCTTGCCGCGCTCGCCTGAGCCTATCGTGGGCTGAAACGCTCCGACAGCACGAGGTGCAGCAGGGCAGCCACCATGGCCGCTCCACCTGCGAAGCCCAGCGCGAGCAAGCCGAAGCGTTCCGCCACCACGGCGCTGATCGCCGAGCCGACGGCCGCGCCGACATAGATGCACGCCGCGTTGAGAGCTAGCACGACCGACTGTCGCTCGGGCGTCTGCCGCAGCAGGCGAGCCTGTTGCGGGACCATGAACGACCAGCCGAGCAGCGCCCACAGGAACATCGCCGCGGTGAGTACGGGCAGCGGCAGCGGAAGCAAGGAGAAGACGGGCGTGATGAATATCTGGGCCGTCGTCACCGTGACCATCGTGGTCCTCGATCCGTAGCGGTCGGTCATCCATCCCGCGGCCAGGCTGCCGAACACCGCCCCGGCGCCGTAGACCGCAAGCAGCATCGTGACGCCGTCGCGGCCGAAGCCCATCGATTGTTCGAGCAGGGGCGCGATGAACGTGTAGACGACATAGGCGGCGGCCGTGAACGTGGCGGTGAAGAGGACCGACAGCATGCTCCGCCAGTCGATGAGCGCCTGGCCGAGCGTCGCGAGGGAATTCGTCTGGAACGGCAGGCCTCGGGGCACCAGGGCGAGGCTGAGAAGCAGCGTGGCCGCGGCCAGCGCCGCGACGACGAGGAACACGGCCTGCCACCCGAACGTGTAACCCACGAAGCTGCCGACCGGCAGGCCGAGCGCCTGCGCCAGCGTCATGCCGAGAAACACGGCCGACAACGCCCTGCCGCGGTTCTCGGGCGGACTGGTCGTGAACGCGATGCTCGCCGCCACCGGGGTGAACAGGCCGGCGCCGACCGCCATCAGCACGCGCGCCGCGTACAGCACGGCGGCGTCGCGGACCAGGCCGGCGATCAGCGAGGCGACGAGAAAGATCGCCAGTCCGACAATGAGCACCGTGCGTCGCCCGACGGCCCCAGTAACCGAGATCAGAACCGGCGACAGGACGGCATAGGCCAGCGCGTAGACGGTCATCACCAATCCCGCTTCGGCCTTTGACAGGCCGAGATCGGTCGCGATGGGCGACAGCACCGCGATCACCACGAACGCGCCCATGCCGACGGCGAGGTTTCCGGCCGCCAGGGTGGCGATCAGGGCGCGATGGTTCGTCTGGGTCTGGGCCATCGCTTCGAGGCGTCGCTTCCGGTTGCGGAGACCATATAGGTTCCTGACCCAGCGACGGCAGCGGCGGCGGCGCCAAACGTTTGGGCCAGATGGCGCACTTCACCTTTGGCGAGGCCTCCGCCATAGTCCGCGCCGCGAAGGCGAAGGAACGGGATGAGCGAGCAGGGCGGTACAATTCTCGACCGGTTCGGCCGGCTGCTGGCGCGCTGGCTGGTCAGCGAGTCGTCGGGCTACGAGCCCTATACGCCGTCCGACCCGGAAACGCTGCGCCGCGCGCTCGTGCCGGGCGACATCCTCCTGGTCGAGGGCAACCAGCGCATATCCGCCGCCATCAAGTATCTTACCCAGTCGACCTGGTCGCACGCAGCGCTCTATGTCGGCGACGAACTGCCCGCGCCGGCAGAGGGAGCCGAGCGGCCGCGGCTCGTCGAGGTCAATCTGGGCGACGGCTGCATCGCCGTGCCGCTTTCGAAGTACCGCACCTACAACACGCGGATCTGCCGAGCCCACGGACTGACGCCCGAGGATCGCGAGCGCGTGGTCGAGTTCATGGTGGCGCGCATCGGCACGCGCTACGACATGAAGAACATTCTCGATCTGGCGCGCTATTTCCTGCCGACGCCGCCCGTTCCGGTTCGCTGGCGCCGACAAATGATCGCTTTCGGTTCCGGCGATCCGACGCGGGCGATCTGCTCGTCCATGATAGCCGAGGCATATGGCCGCGTCGGCTATCCGATCCTGCCAGAGATCACCCGCGCGCCAGGGAGGCCGTCGGCGCAGTCCTCCTATTCGCGCAAGGAGATCCTGCAAATCCGTCACCACTCGCTCTATACGCCGCGCGACTTCGACCTCTCGCCCTACTTCCGTATCGTCAAGCCGACCCTGGAGTATGGCTTCGACTATCGAGACATCACCTGGGGCGAGCCGGCGGATACGGCGGTGCCTTAGGCGCGCCCGGTTCGCGGCTTGCATTTTCGTTCCCGGTCACCGATATGCGGAACGGGAGGTTGGTGGTGGACGATCCACTCGCCAACCGGGTCAGGTCCGGAAGGAAGCAGCCCTAACGAGCCACGGAACGGGTCATTGTTCCAGCCTCCCACCTTCTCCCGTCATCCCGTGTCCATCTTCCGTTGACGGCCGGTCACGGCGCGGGCGAAACTCTTTTCGGGCGAAGCGGCGGCGCGGAGGACGGCAAGGACGCATGACCGAGGCCGGAGGCACCGACAGAGCCAGGGGCGGCTACCGCGTGCTGGCGCGCAAGTACCGGCCCGGGGACTTTTCCACCCTCATCGGCCAGGAGCCGATGGTTCGGACCCTGACCAACGCCTTCTCCACCGGACGCATCGCGCAGGCATGGATGCTGACCGGCGTTCGCGGCGTGGGCAAGACGACGACCGCCCGCATCCTTGCCCGCGCGCTGAACTACAGGACCGCGGAGATCGACCGGCCGACCGTCGACCTGTCAAGCGAAGGCGAGCACTGCCGCGCCATCATGGAAGGCCGCCACGTCGACGTGGTCGAGATGGACGCCGCCTCCCATACCGGCATCGACGACATCCGCGAGATCATCGAGCAGGTGCGCTACGCGCCGGTCTCCGCACGCTACAAGGTCTACATCATCGACGAAGTCCACATGCTCTCGACGCAGGCCTTCAACGGACTGCTGAAGACGCTGGAGGAGCCGCCGCCGCATGTGAAGTTCATCTTCGCGACGACGGAGATCAGGAAGGTTCCGATCACCGTGCTGTCGCGCTGCCAGCGCTTCGACCTCAGGCGCGTCGACGCCGGCGTGCTGGTCGAGCACCTGCGGGACATCGCGCTGAAGGAGGACGTGCCGGTCGAGGACGCCGCCTTCGCCATGATTGCTCGCGCCGCGGAGGGCTCGGTGCGCGATTCGCTGTCGCTGCTCGACCAGGCGATCGCGCATGGCGGCGGCAGGGTCGAAGCCGCCGCCGTGCGGACGATGCTGGGACTCGCCGACCGCGCCCGGGTGATCGACCTGTTCGAACAGCTGATGCGCGGCGACGCCGCCGGCGCGCTGGTCGAGTTCCGTGCGCAGTATGACGAAGGCGCCGACCCGGCGACCGTCCTGGCCGACCTGGCCAACTTCAACCATCTTGTCACCCGCCTCCGGTTCGTCCCCTCGGCCGCCGACGACGCCGCCTTGACGGACGAGGAGCGCGTGCGTGGTCGCGAGTTCGCCGGGAGGCTGTCGGTGCGGGTGCTCTCGCGCACCTGGCAGATGCTGTTGAAGGGCATTCCGGAGGTCCAGTCCTCGCCCAATCCAGTCGCGGCCGGAGAGATGGTGCTGATCCGCATCGCGCACGCCGCCGATCTGCCGACGCTCGACGAAGTGATCCGCTCGCTCGGCGACGAGACGCCGCCTCCGGCAGGCGGCAATGGCTTGGGCAGGACCGCGCGTCCGTCAGCGTCGGCCGGTTCGGGACAGGCGCCCGCCGTTTCGACGGCGCGGATCCCGTCTGGACCTGGCAGCGGCCAGACGATGCGCCTCGTCGAAACGACGCTGCACACGGAAATGCCGACGCCGGACGCAATCGCGGCTGTCGAGCCGGAATCGGCGTCGGTGTCGGTCAGGAGCCTCGCCGACATCGCCGCGCTCGCCGACAAGCATCGCGATCTCGCCTTCAAGGTACTGCTGAAGCGCTGCGTCAAGCCGGTGCGCATCGAGCCCGGCCGCCTGGACGTGGCGCTGACCGGTGATGCGCCGAAGACGCTGCTCGGCGATCTGACGACCCGGCTGAAGAGCTGGACCGGTCGCACCTGGATGGTCTCCGTGTCGCGCGAGGGCGGTGGGCCGACGCTCGCCGAGGAGGAGGCGGCGCGCCGCGAGACGGCGATCCTCGACGCCCGCTCGGATCCCGCGGTCGCGGCGATCCTCGCGCGGTTTCCAGGTGCGCGCATCATCGACGTGCGGATTCCAGACGCGGCCGCCGCGGACGCGGTGGAACTGCAACCAGAAATGCCCGCCGAACCGCGGGCGGACGACGACGAACCCTCAGAGGAGTTGTGACGAATGAAGGATCTTCTCGGACTGATGGGCAAGGCCAAGGAGATGCAGGCCAAGTTCCAGGCCATGCAGGAAGAGATGCAGACGATGGAGGCGACCGGCGTGGCCGGCGGCGGCCTCGTTTCCGTCTCGCTCACCGGCAAGTTCGAGATGAAGGCGCTGAAGATCGACCCGTCACTCTTCAAGGAGGACGATGTCGAGATTCTCGAGGACCTGCTGCTCTCCGCCCACAACGACGCCAAGACCAAGATCGAGCAGGCGCTGGCCGAGAAGACCCGCGAGATGACCGCCGGACTGCCCCTGCCGCCGGGAATGAAACTGCCGTTCTAGGACCAATCGACATTCAGGATTCAATTCTGCGGCGATGTGTGATTCATCGGGTGCCAGGTCTGCTGATCTGGAGCCCGATGATGGCTAAGCCGAAGCGTTACGAACTGACCCCTGATCAATGG